>NZ_NBXD01000022.1 GCF_003399645.1 Subtercola boreus | reverse complement strand
GGCCGGGGTGGAGGTGGTGCTGGAGGTGGTGGAGCAGGCGGCGAGCGAGAACGCGAGCAGGCCGGATGCGGCGATCGCGGTGGCGACCTTGGTGAAGTTGCGCATGATGAAATCCTTCGTTTGCTGTTGTGAAGCGGTGAACTGCTTGGTAGTGAGAGTTCGCCGCCCCCGCCGCAACGGATGGGTGTCGTCGGGATTATCCAGCGGGCTCTCAGCTTCGGGCCCTCAGCTTCGGGCCCTCAGCTCCGGCCTCAGCTCCGCGCTCTCCTCCGCATCACCGCAGCCGCGAGCACGACCGCGGCGGCGACACCGAACGAGATGCGCGACACGGCGACGGTCGGTACCAGCAGTTGGGCCGTGAGGGCGAGGGGCACGATCATCCACTCCCATCGCCGGCTGAGCGCGATGAACGGAACCAGCAGCAGCGCGTACCACGAGTAGTGCGGGGTGACGACGAGAATGGTCACGCCGATCATCACGACCTGCCCGAGCCAGGGGTTGTCCGGGTCGGCGAACCGGAAGACGAGCACCGCCGTGACGAGCAACAGGATGCCCGCCAGCACGATTGCCCCGACCCCCGGTGCCACGAGGGAGAGAAGGGCGAACCGGCTGCCGTCGTCGTAGCCCTCCTCGGTGAGGTACCCCGGCAGAAAGCCGATCACGGCGAGACCGGTCATGGCGACGTAGGGAATGTAGAGCACCACGAAGGTCACCAGCGCCGAGATCGTGACCGAGACCGGATGCCGCCGCAGCACGGCGGGCACACCGATGACCGGCACCAGTTTCGTCGCGATGGAGAGCCCCAGAGCGATTCCGCCCAGCACGCTGCGCTTCATGTCTCCCGGCCCGGCCCGCGACAGCAGCAGAGTCGCGACCAGCAGCAGCAGGGTCGCGAGCGCATCGACGTGCGAATTCGTCACCGCCTCCGTCGCCACGAACGGGCTCCACGCCCAGAGCGCCGCCCACCGGGGGTCGATTCCGCGCCGCCGCATCGCCAGAACGAGAGCGACACTGACCCCGACCGCGATCAGCGCGCCCGCCGCCTGGAACGGCCAGTAGGCGGCTCCGGATGGCACCGTCGCGCGCACCGCGGCGAAATAGAGCTCGGCCGCCGGAGGGTAGATGGTGTTCACCTGCGGCCGGTTGATCGTCGTGCACAGCACGACGAACGAGGGAACGGTGATGGTGCGCTCCACCCGGCTGCCCTCGCACTGGGCGCGTCCGTCGGCATCGAGCACGGAGGCCGGGAAGAGCCACGCCGTGCGGAACGACTCCAGAGCGTCGTCGGCCGGAACGTAGGCGTACGGCGAGGTGCCGCCGAGCTGCACGATTCCGTCCCACGCATAGCGCGCGGAGTCGGTGCTCGTGTTCGGCGGCCCGGCCAGGGCACTTGCGCCGAGCACCGCCGATCCGGCGATAACGAGCACGACCGCCGCGCGCGGCGGAATGTGCCTGACCGTCCAGAGTGCGGCTGCATAGAGCGCCCAGAGCAGGGCCGTCAGCCAGACGATGCCGCCCGCGTCGGCCGGGTCGAAGAACCCGAGCGCCGTCACGGACAAGACGGTCACGACAGCCATCGCAGCGAGCAGGGCGATCGTCAGAACGGTCGCCGGTCGGCCGGTCACCAGGCCTCCGCCTGAACGGTCTCGCGGGGTCAGGGCATCGTCGGGGGGCACAGGCCTATCATGGCGGGTGACCCACCACATCGGTGTGCTGCTACGAAGAGAAACCATGCGACGCCTGCTTCTGACCCTCCAGCACGCCGTCGCCGCGCCCAGCCGCAATCCCCGACTCGCCGTGGTGATCGGGCGCCTTCTGGGCCTCGCCTTCCTCGTCTGCTTCGCAACGGGTCTCTACAGCCACTTCCTGCAGGAACCGCTGCCGTGGATGCGCTTTCCCACCCAGCCCGTCCAGCTCTACCAGGTGACCCAGGGCATCCACATCACCGCAGGTATCGCCTGTTTCCCGCTGATTCTCGCGAAGCTGTACACCGTCTTCCCGAACCTCTTCGAGACCCCGCCGATCACCGGCATCGGCTCCCTGCTGGAGCGGGCATCCATCGCCGTCTTCGTGGGTGCGTCGCTCGTCGAGATCACCATCGGCCTGCTGAACACCTACCAGTTCTACCCGTGGCCCTTCGGGTTCCGGGAGGTGCACTTCGCCCTGTCGTTCGTCATCATCGGATCGCTCGCGGTACACATCGGCGTCAAGCTGCCGATCATCGCGACGTACTGGCGAAAGCGCAGTGGCTACGGCCCCGAGCTGGCGTTCGACGCTGAGGAACGGGCCGAGATCAACGCTCCGCTCGTCGACGTTCTGCCGGCCGCGGTGCAGCGGGTGCCGGGTGCGCGCCAGGCATCGGGCCTCACCGGGCGGTTGTTCCGGTGGATCGACGAGACACCGCGCGAACGACTGCCCGAGCAGACCGCCAAGCAGACCGCCGAGCAGACCGCCGAGCAGACCGCCGAGCAGCCCGCCGAGCAGACCGCCGAGCAGCCCAGCGCCGCGACGTCGCCCAGTCGCCGCGCCTTCCTGCTCACCACGGCGGCGGGGGTCGCCGCCGTGGTCGTGCTGAGCGCCGGCCAGTCGTTTGCCGCCCTCCGACCGTTCAACCTGTTCGCGCCGCGGGCGAAGGGCATCGGCCCGCAGGCCGTACCGGTCAACCGCACGGCCGCCGCAGCCCAGGTCACCGACACGGCTGTGAGCCCCGACTGGGCTCTCACCCTCACGAACGGCCCCACGTCGATGACCTTCAGCCGTGCCCAGCTTCTCGCTCTGCCGCAGACGACCGTCGACCTGCCCATCTCGTGCGTCGAGGGCTGGAGCCAGATGGCCACCTGGACCGGGGTGCGTCTCGCCGACCTCGTGAAGCAGGTCGCGAGCTCCGGCTCGCCCGCCCTGCGCATCACGAGCCTCGAGAAGGAGGGCGGCTACCGGGTCACTCAGATGGGCTCCGAATACGTGGGCGACCCCACCACCCTGGTCGCGCTGAACCTGAACGGCGAGACGCTCGACATCGATCACGGCTATCCCGCCCGCATGATCGCGCCCGGTCGACCCGGTGTGCTGCAGACCAAGTGGCTCAGCAGCCTGGAGGTGATGTGATGCGCATCGACTCCCTGCGCCTCGCGCGGAGCATCCTGATCGCGGTCGGGGTGCTCGGCATCGCCCTTGGCGCAGTCGTACTGGTGATGAAGCAGGACCTACCGGCGATCGTGTCCGTCGCCCTGTGGATGCTCGGGGCGATCATCCTGCACGACGCCGTCATCTCACCGATCGTGTTCGTCATCGGTGTTCTCGCGCGGCGCGCGGGCCGCAGGATTTCGACGGGCGTGCTCGCCATCGTGCAGGGGGCGATCGTGGTGGGCTGCCTGCTGATGCTGCTCATCGTGCCCGAGATCTACGCGAAGACGCTCGGCACCGCGAACGACACCGTTCTGCCCTTCGACTACGCCGCACGGCTGGGTTTCCTGTGGCTCGGGATGATCGTGCTCACCGCGATCGTCGTCGTGCTGTACCTGCGGCTCAGCCGCCCACGGGCTGCCCAGAGCGCCTGACAGCCCGGAGCGCCTGACAGCCCGGAGCGCCTGACCGCCCGGAGCGCCTAGTTGCCGACCGTGCAGGTCTGTTCGGCCGCTGTCTGGCCGGTCACCGTGCCCGGAAGCGCGACGCTGGTCGAGCCCGGGGTCGCCGTGGCGGCCGGGGTCGAACCGTCGGTCGGGGCCGTGGTCGCGCCATCCGTCGGCGCGGCCGTGTCGGTGGGGGTGACGGTGGCGTTCGGGTCGGCCTCGGCCGCCTCACCCGTGCCACCCGTCAGCTGGATCGCCTGGTTGTTCTGCAGCGCGGTGTTCAGCACCGCGGCTGCCGCGTCGTCGGCGACCACCCGGTTCGAATCGTCGGGGTCGGCGACGACGGGATACTGCACGAACACCAGCTTGCTCAGGTCGACGTCCTTCAGGGCCAGCCCGATCGACACCATCGAGTTCGGGTTCTTCAGGCTCGTCGAGAGGCTCATGTTCGAGAGCGCGGCATTCGCCAGGGAGTAGAGGGTGACCGGGTTGGCCAGCACGCCTGCGCTCGTGACCTTGCGCATCAGGGCCGAGAGGAAGACCTGCTGGTTGCTGATCCGCCCCAGGTCGCTGCCGTCGGCGACGCCGTGGCGGGTGCGCACGAAGGCGAGCGCCTCATCGCCGACGAGGGTCTGCTGGCCGGCCCCGAGATCGAGCCCGGTGAAGGCGTCGACCACCGGCGAGGCGAGACACACGGTCACGCCGCCGACAGCGGTCGACATCGATGAGACGCCGGAGAAGCTGATCTCGGCGGCGTAGGGGATCTTCAGCCCGGTGAGCGCCTCGACGGTCAGGACGGTGCAGGAGATGGTGCCACGCGAGAGCGTCGAGTTGAACATCGCGTAGTCGGTTGCGTCGACCGTCCCGTTGCCGTCGGGGCTGGGGCAGGCCGGAACGGGGCCCATCATGTCGCGTGGGAAGCTGATGACAGCTGCGCTCTTGTGGTCGGCCGAGATGTGCAGCAGGATCGTGACGTCGTTGTTGCCGGCGCCCGTGCTCGCATCCTGGTTCGCCGAATCCGCGAAGCCCGCACCCTGGTCGGTGCGCGTGTCTGTTCCGACCAGCAGCAGGTTCACGCTGCCCTCGGCGGCCCCGACGCCCACGTCGGTCGTCGCGGTCTCACCCGTCGCAGTCTGCAGCTCGAATCCGGGCTGGGAGCGCCCGAGGGTCTGCGCGACGGCGATGGCGACGATCGAGGTCGAGCTGACGGCGAGCACAGCCACGATGGCGAGCACGATGCGGGCGACGACGCCCAGCGGAGAGCGTGCGCGTACTCGGCCGTGGCGGAGTTGGAGGTCGCGTGCGCTCATGTGTTCGATGTCATTCGCGGCCGGGGTGCCCTTCACTCTGCGGTCGTCAGTTCCCCCTATGTTGGTGCATCCACTGTTGACATCCGCGCACATCCAGCGATTTCGGGCGTGATTCTTTGGTGATGCTCAGGATGCACGGCTCCCGTTCGCGGCAGCGAGAACGCTCAGCGCGCGCGTCCGAGCCGGCAGAACGAGCGGCCGTCGCGGGTCCAGCTCTGCACGAGCCGGAGGCCCACCGAGCGTGCGCGGCGGGCGAGCGCGGCGCTGCCGACCTCGGCCCAGGGGAACGATGCGCTGGCCGAGCCGTCGTCACCCACCACCCGGCAGTCGTAGGCACGATCGGCGGACGGGTCGTTCTGCACCTCGACGAGAACGCATCCGGTGGGGGAGAGGAGTTCCTCGCAGCGGGCGAGCAGGGCCGTCGGATCGCCGCCGATACCGATGTTGCCGTCGACCAGCAGCAGCGTCATCCATTCGCCCTCGAGGGGCAGCGGATCGAAGACCGACGCACGCAGCACCGGAATCCCGGCGGCGCTCGCCACACCGATGGCGGCACCCGACACGTCGATGCCGAGTGCGCTGTGGCCGGCGGTCAGGGCGGCCTTGACCATGCGGCCGGGACCGCAGCCGATATCGAGCAGCGGGCCGGATCCCTCTTCGATGAGGCTCATGTCGGTCGCGTCGGCGGCCGCGCTCCAGCGCGCGACATCCATCATCAGTGAGGCTGTGCCGGTCGGGGTGACCCCGTCCCGTGCGGTGGGAACCAGCAGCAACCGGCCGTCGTTCTGCAGCGCCCGGGCGTAGGGCTCGTCGCCTCCCGCCCCGAAGGTGGGCGTCACGAGCGCGACTCGGCGAGTTCGAGGGTGTGACCTGCGGGGTACTGGGTGGCCTGCCAGGCGGCAGCGAACCGGCCGTCGGGCGCCTGCGCGGCGACCTGGGCCGCATCCTGGGCCGTGTCGACGTCGGTCAGTTCGGCGAGCAGGCCCACGGTGAGCCCGGAATCCTGCAGACGACGGAGCTGGATGCTGCCGGTGTCGTCCTGGGACATCGGCACGCCCTCGATCAGGCTGCCATCGGGATCGGCCATGGCGAGGGCCCAGAATCCGCCGTCGGTGGAGAGACCGATCCAGCCCTCGGTGTGATCCGGTCGGCCGGTGCCGTCGCGGTGGCTGGGGTGGCTGCGCGACGGGTCTTCGGCCCAGGCGAGTACGGGAGCGAGGTGTTCGCGGGTGAGCTGCGGCGTGTCCATTCCCACCAGCAGGGTGGGTCCGGAACAGCGGTCGAACACGTCGGCCAGCCGGGCGTCCAGGCCGCCTGCAGCCTGGGGAATGATCTCAAAACCGGCGGCCTGGGGAGGGGCCATCGCGGGGTCGCCGTCGAACGCCAGAATGCGCCGGGTCGCCGGGAGCAGGCGAACGACGTCGAGCGTGTCGGCGAGGCTGGCGGATGCCACGACCGCGGCCTGCTCGAACGTCAGGTCGGGCGTGAGGCGGGTCTTCACCCGGCCCGGTACACACTCTTTTGCGATGACGATGACTGTGAGCACCGGTACTCCCTCTTGTGATCCGACCCGTCTGGTGAACGAACCGGGATACGACAACGCACGTTCTACGAAACGGTGCGGTGACGCGGAGTGCGTCAGTCGTTCCGTCAAGGGTTCGGAGCGCGGCGTCGCACGGATGGTTCTTCCAGCGTATGGTCAGCTTGGTTCCGCTCCCGGGGGGTGCCATCCGGGCGCGGTGTGTGTTAGTCGGGCGCCTGTGCGTCGTCGGGTTCCGGCACCGATGCCGTTCCGGCGCCGTTTCGCACGGAGGCGAGCAGTCTCGACATGTCGTTGATGGCGACGACGGTTCCGCGAAGGGTGCCGGTCACCTTGGAGCGGCCGACCCGTGGCGCGTACGCGGTGTCGACCTCGACGATTCGCCAGCCGTCGGCATTCGCGCGCAGCACCATCTCGAGCGGGTATCCGCTGCGGCGGTCCTGCAGGTCGAGGCCGAGAAGCGGCACCCGCCGGGCCACGCGCATCGGCCCGAGGTCGTGCAGCTCGATCCGCGCGCGCACCCGGATCATCGTCGAGAGCGCCCGGTTCGCCAGCCGGGCGTGCAGCGGCCAGGACCCCCGTCCGGTCGGCCGCCGCCGCCCCAGCACGAGGTCGGCCCCCGCTGCTCGGCCGCCTGCTGCGCCGGAACGCGCGCCGAGCAGCGCCACCATGCGGGGCAGCTCGCTCGGATCCATCGACGCGTCGGCGTCGCAGAACGCCACGATCGGCGCCGTGGCGGCGAGCAGCCCGGCGTGCGCGGCCGCGCCGAACCCGCGCCGCGATTCCTCCACCACGAGTGCGCCGTGCCGCCGGGCGACCGCCGCCGAATCATCCGTAGACCCGTTGTCGACCACGATCGCACGGTACCCCTCCGGCAGGCGGCCGAGCACCCAGGGCAGCGCCCCGGCCTCGTTGAGGCACGGGAAGACGACGTCGACGGGAGCTCCGATCACGGCGTGACCGCCTCGCGCAACGGGGCCGCCGCGAACTCGCGCACACCCTCCTCGAACGAGACCGACGGCTGCCAGCCGAGCTCCGTGCACAACCTCTCATTCGACGCCGTGATGTGCCGAACATCGCCCAGACGGAACTCGCCCGTCACCACCGGCGGAAGCCCGCCCGAGAACCGGCTGAGCGCCTCGGCGAGGTCGCCGATGGTGTGCACCGTGCCGCTGCCCACGTTGTAGGCGCGAAAACTCGAGGGCTCGGCATCTGTCGTGCGCCCGATCGCGGCGAGGTTGGCCGCGGCCACGTCGGCGACGTGCACGAAGTCGCGCCGCTGCCGGCCGTCTTCGAACACCCGCGGCGCTTCCCCGCGCTCGATTGCCGACCGGAAGAGCGACGCAACTCCCGCGTACGGCGTGTTCTGCGGCATGCCCGGTCCATAGACGTTGTGGTACCTCAGCGCGATCGCCCGCCCGCCGGTCGTCCGCGCCCATGACGCCGCCAGGTACTCCTGCGACAGTTTGCTCGACGCGTACACATTGCGGGGGTCGAGCGGATCGTCCTCCGAGATCAGCGCCGGCAGCAGCGCCAGTCCCGTCGCCGCGTCGACGGGGTCGAACCGCCCCGCCACCAGGTCGCTCTGTCGCCGAGCGGGCGGCCGCACGTTCGCGCTGCCTGCGTCGCTTGCGGCAGGCACACGGGTTCCGGATGTCGCGTTCCCCTCGGTGCCGGAGGCCCGCCGGTAGCTCCCCTCGCCGTACACCACCATCGACGATGCGAGCACCAGCCGACCGATCCCGGCGCGGGTCATCGCAGCCAGCAGGATCGCCGTACCGAGCTCATTGCTCGCCACGTAGTCGGGGGCGTCGAGAAAGTCGACCCCGAGCCCCACCTTCGCCGCCTGGTGGCAGACGACGCTGACGCCCTGCAGGGCATCCGCGACCGCAGCCGCATCGGTGACGTCTTCTCGCCGAAAGTCGATGCGAGCATCCATCGAGCGGGCATCCGCCGCATGGACGTCGGGGCGGAGCGAATCGAGCACCCGAACGCTCCAGCCGTCGGCGAGAGCGGCCTCGACGATCACCGACCCGATGAACCCGGCCCCGCCGGTCACCAGCAGCACTCCCTGCCGTTCCGGCGCCTCAGGACGCCGAACCTCAGTCGACACGGTGTGCACCCTCAGCAGCAGCCGCCGCCGCCACCTGATACCCGAGCACCTCGGCGACCGCAGAGCCCGCGATCAGCTCGCGCGGCTGGTACCCGACGGGAATCGCCCGCACGATCGCCTCGATCGCGTCGACGATCCGCGGCTGGGCATCCCGCAGCCGCTCGAACACCAGCTCTGCGCTCACACTCTCGTGCGCCAGCGCACTGTCTTCCCCGCTCGCACCCGCCCCGCCGCCCGCACTGCCCGCCGCCCCGGCCTCCGGCGCCAGGCCGGCGTCGGCATCCGTCACGAACGAGAGGTTCACCGTGCCCATGTTCAGCTCCGCCGCCAGCGTGACCTCGGGCACCAGCGTCATGTTGACGGTGTGCGCGCCGCCCGCCCGGAACCACAGCGATTCCGCCCTCGTGGAGAAGCGGGGCCCCTGGATCACGACGACTGTGCCGGTGGAGGAGAAGACCTCTCCTGCACCGGTCAGCGCGGCGGCCGCCAGTGTTCGCAGCTCGGGGCAGAACGGATCCGCCGCAGCGAGGTGCTGCACGCTTCCGCGGTCGTAGAACGTGTCGGGGCGACCCCAGGTGCGGTCGATGAACTGGTCGGTCAGCACCAGGGTTCCGGGCGGGTACTCGGGGCTCACGCCGCCGACCGCCGCCGACGAGATGATCGCCTTCACACCCAGCGACTTCAACGCCCAGATGTTCGCCCGGTAGTTGATGAGGTGCGGCGGCACGGAATGGTCGGCGCCGTGCCGGGTGAGGAACGCGACGCTGCGGCCCCCGATCCGGCCCACCGTGATGGGGCTCGAGGTCGGCCCGAACGGAGTGGGGACCTGAACCGTGACGGCATCGTCGAACAGCGTGTACAGCCCCGACCCGCCGATGACCGCGATCAGGGGGCCGTCGGGCGAGGGGGTATCAGTCATGGTTCACGGTAACAGGTGCGCGAATGCGGCCCCCGCAGCATCCGAAGCCCCAGTCAGCTCAGCACTCCACCACGTTCAGCGCGAGGCCGCCGCGTGACGTCTCCTTGTATTTGTCCTTCATGTCGGCGCCTGTCTCACGCATGGTCTTGATGGCGGCGTCGAGCGAGACGTGGTGTTCGCCGTCGGTGCGCACGGCCATCCGGGCCGCCGTGATCGCCTTGACCGCGCCGACAGCATTCCGTTCGATGCACGGGATCTGCACCAGCCCGCCGACGGGATCGCAGGTCAGCCCGAGGTTGTGCTCGATGCCGATCTCGGCGGCCATCTCCACCTGTTTCGCCGACCCGCCGAGCACCTCGGCAAGCCCGGCCGCAGCCATCGAGCAGGCCGACCCGACTTCGCCCTGGCAGCCGACCTCCGCACCCGAGATCGACGCGTTCTCCTTGAACAGGATGCCGATGGCCGTCGCCGCGAGCAGAAAGCGCACCACATCGTCGTCGGAGGCCCCCGGAACGAACCGCGTGTAATAGGCGAGCACCGCAGGGATGATGCCCGCCGCTCCGTTGGTCGGCGCCGTGACGATGCGGCCGCCGGCCGCGTTCTCCTCGTTCACGGCGAGGGCGAAGAGCGTGACCCACTCCATCGCCCGCAGCGGATCGTCGAGATCGACCTTCTGCGTGAGCTGCGCCCGCTGTGCCGCGGCGCGCCGGCGCACCTTCAGGCCGCCGGGCAGGGTGCCGGTCGCCTCGCAGCCGCGCTCGATGGTCTGCTGCATGACCTCCCAGATGTGCAGCAGGCCGGCGCGAACGTCTGCTTCACTCCGTCTGACGAGCTCGTTCTCCATCACCAGGTCACTGACCCGAAGACCGGTGCTCTCGCAGAGCGCGACGAGTTCGGCGCCGCTGTGGAAGGGGTACGGAACGGGTGTCGTGTCGACCACGGCGATGGTGCGGCCGGTCTCATCCTGGTCGAGCACGAAGCCGCCGCCGACCGAGAAGTACTCGCGCTGGTCGATGAGGGTCTCCGCGGCGTCGAAGGCCGCGAATCGCATTCCGTTGCTGTGGAAGTCGAGGCGCTCACGGCGATGCATGACGATGTCGTTCCGCCAATCGAAGGGCACCGGATGCTCGCCCGCCAGTCTCAGCGAGCCCTCGGCCGACGACCGCTCGACCCGCACATCCGCCGTCTGCGGATCGACGAGGTGCGGCTGCTCACCCTGCAGGCCCAGCATCACCGCCTGGATCGTGCCGTGCCCATGCCCCGTCGCGCCGAGGGAACCGAAGAGGTCGACCCGCACCCGTGCCACGGAGGCGAGCCGGGCATCCTGTTGCAGCCTCGTGATGAAGAGGTGAGCGGCGCGCATCGGACCGACAGTGTGCGAACTCGACGGACCGATACCGATCGAGAACAGGTCGAATGCGCTGAGACTCATAGGCGGCCAGTTTACGCGCCGGTAGGGTCGGCACGTGGCCCGCCTCCTGTTTCTCGCCGACACCCATCTGCCGCGCCGGGCGCGCGATCTGCCGGAGGAGGTGTGGCAGGCGGTGGATGCCGCCGATGTGGTCTTCCACGCCGGCGACTGGGTCGACGAGCAGACGCTCGACCGGCTGCTCGCCCGGGTCGAGGCACCGCGCGCCGGCGGCATCCCGCGCCGATTCATCGGGGTTTGGGGCAACAACGATGGCCCGGAGCTCCGGTCGCGGTTGCCCGAGACGGCGCGAACGGATGTCGCGGGCCTCCGCTTCGCGATGACGCACGAGACCGGCCCCGCCACCGGTCGCGAACAGCGGACGGACGCCGCCTTCCCCGACACCGACGTGCTCGTGTTCGGCCACAGCCACATCCCGTGGGACACCACCACCCCCGCCGGGATGCGCCTGCTCAACCCCGGCTCACCGACCGACCGTCGCCGCCAGCCGTTCTGCACCTACCTCACCGCGACGGCCGCCTCCGGCGCCCTCCACGACATGACGCTGCACCGCCTGCCGCCCCGCCCTGCCCAGCCCCGCCCTGTACATCCGCGCTAGCGCAGGGGGAGAAGTCGCCAGTTACTCAGGCTACAATCGTGCGCACCACGGCCGAAAGCGGGAGAAGCCATGACGGACAGAGTAGCCAGCGTCAGAGCGGATGAGCCGATGGCGGGCGCTGCCGACCAGCCGTTCGATGTCGAGCTGGCCGAGTTCGGGCGGCTGTCGATGGCCATCCTCGAGAATCTGCAGAAGGTCATCAACGGCAAAGGCGAGATCGCGACACTCTCGCTCGTCGTGCTGCTCGCCGAGGGTCACCTCCTCGTCGAAGACGTTCCGGGCGTCGGCAAGACCACGCTCGCCAAGGCTCTGGCGCGATCGGTCGGCTGCACGGTCAGCCGCATCCAGTTCACGCCCGACCTGCTGCCCTCCGACGTGACCGGCGTCTCGATCTACAACCAGCACGAGCGCGAGTTCGAGTTCAAACCGGGCGCGATCTTCGCGAACATCGTCATCGCCGACGAGATCAACCGGGCCTCCCCGAAGACCCAGTCGGCCCTCCTGGAGTGCATGGAGGAGCGCCAGGTCTCGATCGACGGCCAGACCTACTTCCTGGAACCCCCCTTCAGTGTCGTCGCCACGCAGAACCCCATCGAGATGGAGGGCACCTACGCCCTGCCCGAAGCCCAGCGCGACCGGTTCATGGTGCGGGTGTCGATGGGATACCCGGATGCCCGGGCGGAACTCGCGATGCTGCACAACCGCGAGCAGCAGAGCCCGCTCGACCAGATCGATGCGGTCGTCACCCGCCAGCAACTGGGTCGCATGATCGAGACCGCGCGGAGCGTGTTCGTCTCGCCCGCGGTCGAGCAGTATGCCGTCAACATCGCGCAGGCCACCCGGCGCGACCCCGACATCCGTCTCGGCGTCAGCCCGCGCGCGACCCTCCATCTCGTGCGGGCCGCGAAGGTCGCAGCTGCCCTGGCCGGCCGCGAATTCGTGCTCCCCGACGACATCGATGCGCTCGTCATCCCGGTTCTGGCGCACCGGCTGCTGCTCACCCGCCGCTCGCTCTCCGACAACAGGGTCGGCGGGCCGGTCGGCGCGGGGTCACTCGGTTCTGGTTCGCTCGGTTCGGCCGCCTCGGCGGGCAACGCCGCAAGCGCCGGCACCGGCTCAGGCGGACACCGCATCGTCGACGAGGTTCTGCGGCGCATCGTCGCGAACACCCCCGTTCCCCTGGTTGCGGCGAGGGCCTGACCCGTGCGCCGGCTCCGCACCGCCACACCGCTGTGACTGTGATCGACTGGATGCGCCGCACCCTGCCCCGCCCCACGCTCCGCGGCTGGGCGTTCCTCGTGGTGGGTATCTCGCTGCTCATCACGATGACCGTGCTGCAGCGCCGGGAGTTCGCCTTCGTCGCGCTGTTCGTGCTGGCGCTGCCGGTGGTGGGGGCCATCGGGGTCTCGCTCTACCGTTTGCCGCTGACGGTCGACCGGCGGTTCACCCCCGAGCTGGCAGCGGCCGGCTCAGAGGTCTCGGTGCGCCTGCGGGTGCAGAACCACGGAGCGTTCGCCTCGCCCCACGCGGTCTGGTTCGACGGCGCTTCGGCTCCGGTGCACCCGAGCGAGCGGGCACCCTTCCCGCGCATCCGCCGGGCTCCGGCCTCGTCGGAGCTGACGGCATCCGTCACCCTGGGTTACACCCTCGAGGCAGAGCACCGGGGGCTGCATGTGGTCGGGCCGCTGACCGTTCTGGTCTCCGACCCGTTCGGCATGGTCATCCGCAGCACGACGATCGGGGGAGCCGACACGCTGACCGTGACGCCGTCGACGGTGCCGCTGCCCCGCGGCGCTGTTCGGCTCGCTGCCGGTTCGGGGTCGGCACAGCAGTCCCGCCAGCTCGGCGGCGGCGGCGAGCAGGACATCATCTCGCGCAAGTACCAGACCGGCGACTCCATGCGACGGGTCAACTGGTCGGCGACAGCCCGGTTCGGCGAGCTGATGGTGCGTCAGGATGACCAGCAGAACGACCAGCATGCCGTGGTCATTCTCGACTGTTCTGCGGCGGGGTATGCGGCGGGTCACGCTGCCGGAACCGCTCTGGGCCAGCACCGGTTCTCAGCCGAGTTCGAATGGGCCGTCTCGATGAGTACCTCGATCGCGCTGCACCTGCTCGGCGAGGGGTTCCAGGTGCGCCTGCTCGACTCGATAGGTGCTCGGTTCGATCCGACCTCGCCCGATGACCTGCTGCTGCACGCGGCCCGCACCAGCGTCACCGACACGGCCGACGTCGATTTCCGCCTCGCGCTCAGCCGCAGCGAGGCCGTGGCGGGCGACCTGCCGCCGGTCTTCGCGGTTGCCGGGCGGCTGAGCGACGCCTCCCTGCACTCGCTGGCCGGCGCGGCGCGATTCTCGTCGGGAGCCGTGGCCGTCATCGTCACCCCGCCGGGCGCCGCAGAGGCCGCGTGGGCTGTGAACCAGCAGCGCGCTCTCGAGTCCGGCGGGTGGCTGACGCAGATCATCACCTCCGACGACGCGCCGTCGGCCGCCTGGGGTACCGTCGACGGCGAGAGGCTCGTGCTGTGAGCGGCACCCGTACGCCGCCGAGGCGCTCGCCGCGGCCGGGAGGTGCTTCCGGCGCTCCGGGCACGGGTCGTTCGGGAACGGGTGGCCGGTCATCCGGAGCTGCAGAGCGCTACGACGACTACGGCGCCGTTCTCGGCAGCGACATCGGCGGGCTGTTCGGCGGCGGAGGGGGCGAAAGCGGCGGCGGGGGCGGCTCTGGCGGCGCTGGCAGCTCCGGCCGCGGCTCGACCGGCTCGCCGTACATGCTGCCCGATGGCTCCCTCGCCGCGTCGTACGACCAACCGAATGCCACGGCCACCCACCGTGCCCGCCAGGCGGCGCTCTCACCACTTATCTTCCTTCTCATCGCCCTGCCCGTCGGAGGTCTAGCGCCGCTGCTCGCGGGAGCGGACTGGTGGTGGGGCACCTGCCTGTTGGTGGCGCTGGTTCTCGGGGTCGCCGCCGTCATCCGCCTCTTTCCCGTGCCGGCCTGGGTTCCGCCGCTGGGTGCTCTGATCGCGTGGGCCGTCAGCATCACCCTGGTGTTCGCGCCCGCCGAGGCGCTCTTCGGCTTCCTCCCCACCTTCGACACGCTTCGCACCATCCGCTCGCTCCTCGGCGACGCGGGGGAGTCGATCGCGGTGCAGAGCGTGCCGGCCGATCCCGTCGTGCCGATCGTCCTGCTGCTCTGCCTCACCGTCGGGCTCCTCGCCGTGCTGGCCGACTCCCTCGTTTTCGGGCTCCGGATGCCCGCCCTCGCCGGTCTCGTGCCGGCCGCCATCCTCACCGTGCCCTACTCCGTTCGGCAGCAGGACTTCGACATCGTGCTGTTCATCGCGATGGCGGCGACCTACGTCCTGCTGCTCTGGGGTGCGGCCCGGCTCGGCATCGCCCTGCGCCTGAAGGAGTCGGCGAGCATCCGGTCGGGACGGAACGCGGGCCGCGCCCTGCTCTCCGGTGCGCTGGCGATCGCCCTGGCCTGCTTCCTGCCGGGTGTCACCCCGGGCCTCACGCCGGGGTCGTTCCGGGCTCCGCAGACCGCGCAGCTGCCCTCCGTCTACTCCAGTGGCGTCGACCCGTCGATCCAGCTCAGCCAGGACCTGCGCCGCACCAACCCGGTGCTCTCCCTCACCTACTCGACGACCTCGGAGAGCGGGCTGTACCTGAAGCTGGTCAACCTCTCGGACTTCACCGAGGGCCCGTGGCAGCCCGAGAGTCTCACCGAGGCCTTCCCGCTCGGTAACGGCTTCGGCACTCCCGACGGGCTCGCGGCAGACGTCGCCACCCAGCCGGTCGCCTCCTCGATGACGGTGACGGGCCTCCGCAGCGACTGGTTGCCGGTGCCGTACCCGGCGACCAACGTCTCGGGGCTGAATGGCGACTGGACGATCAGCCCCCGAAGCCTCACCGTGACAAGCGTGAACACGAACACGTCAGGGCAGAACTACGGGGTGACCAGCCTCGCCGTGCAGCCCACCGCAGCCCAGTTGGCAGCGGCGGGAACGACGGTTCCGGATGCCCTGCAGAGCTTCGTCGAGCTACCGAGGGACATCGCTCCGGTCATCCGCAACACCGCACGACTGGTGACCGAAGGTGAGACGAGCACGTATGACAAGGCCGTGGCGCTGCAGAGCTATTTCACCTCGGGCGCGTTCCAGTATTCGGTGACGGCTCCCGTCGAGGGTCACTACGACGGCGGCAACTTCGCGGCGGTCGCAACGTTCCTGTCGGCGAAGAGCGGGTACTGCATCCACTTCGCCTCGGCCATGGCAGTGATGGCGCGCACCCTCGGCATCCCGTCGCGTGTGGCTATCGGATACCACCCCGGCGGCGCCGGCACGCGATCTGAGGATGGGCTGACGACGTTCCAGGTCTACAGCGACCAGCTCCACGCCTGGCCCGAGCTGTGGTTCGACGGGATCGGCTGGCTCGCGTTCGAGCCGACCCCGGGCCTCGGGCTCACCCCACCCGACTACTCGCTGCCCAACTACACCGGTGCGGCGACGACCGACCCGATTCGCGACAGTGCCGGGTCGACGGCTGCTCCCACGACGCCCCGGGCGGCTCCGGAACTCGACCCCGGCGCTGTTCCGGTGAGTGACCCGCAGGTGCAGGCGGCCCAGCAGGGGCGGGCGTGGCTGGTCGCGCTGGGGATCACGATTCTCGTCGTGCTGCTCGCGCTGGCCCCCGCGGCCTGGCGGCGGAGGCGGCGCCGCAGACGTTTTGGCGCGATGCAGACGGCGGAAGTACCGGCGTCGATCGGCTGGCAGGAGATCACCGACACGGCCCGCGACTACCGTTTCGAACTCGCGGCGGGCGAGACCGCCCGGGGCTTCGCGACCCGCCTCGGTGCGCTGTACCACATGCCGGGCGACGAGATCGAGGAGCTGCTGCGGGCAGTCGAGCGCGAGCGCTTCGCCCCGCCCGGCCGCGCCGCGGCCGTCACCCCCGATGAGCGGGAGCGCCTGCTGCGAGACGTGCAGTCGATCATCCGGGCCCTCAGCGCCCAGGCGAGCACGGCGGATGACCGGAGGGCCCTCTTCCTCCCGCTTTCGCTGCTCGGCGGCGGTCCAAGCGGCGGCGGCCCCAGCGGCGCCGGCCCCAGCGGTGGCCGCGCTGGCCGCGGCGGCGGTGGCACCCGCGGCCGGCTGCGCTTCAACCGCCCGACGCGCTGACCCGCTGCTGCAGCCCCATCGCGTCAAAGGGCGAGCGCACCTTCGTGTCGTTGTCGAAGGAGACGTAGACATCGTGTGGCGGGGTCAGCCCTCCGCCCCGGGCGTCACCCTCGGTCGAGCACGTGCCGCCCCCGATGCCTCGGCGCTCGTCTCCCGAGCGCTCGTCGTGAGGGCGTCGGCCGCGCGAACGAGAGCGAGGTGGGAGAGGGCCTGCGGGGTGTTGCCCGCCTGGCGACGACCGGCGATGTCGTATTCCTCGGAGAGCAGCCCGACGTCGTTGCGCAGGTTCAGCAGGTCGGCCATCAGCGCCCTTCCGTCGTTCAGGCGGCCGCTTCTCGCGTACTGTTCGACGAGCCAGAAGGAACAGGCGAGAAACGGATGCTCACCGGCCGGCAACCCGTCGACCCCCGTTTCGGAGGAGTAGCGCATCAGGAGCCCGTGATGAAGGAGCTCCTTCTCGATCTGCGCCACGGTGCCGAGCATGCGATCGTCGTCGGCCTCGACGTACCCGACCTGTGCCAGCTGCAGCAGCGACGCATCGACCGTCGACCCGCCATAGACCTGCGTGTAGCAGCCGAGCTCCTGGTTGAAGCCCTTCTCCTCGATCTCGAGACGCAACTGCTCGCGCAACCGCCGCCAGGTGGCGACGGGGCCGCGCAGCCCGAACTGCTCCACCGCCTTGACGCCACGGTCGAGCGCCGCCCAGATCATCACCCGGGAGTGGGTGAAGAACTGATCGGGGCCCCGGATCTCCCAGATGCCCGAGTCGGGTCTGTTCAGATTCGCCTCAACGAACGTGAGCAGCGCGCGCTGCAGCGCCCAGGCATCCTGGCTCGCCTCGCCCGTCTTCACCCGCGACCGGTGCAGTGCCACCATCACCTCGCCGATCACATCTGCCTGGTACTGGTCGACCGCGCCGTTGCCGACCCGAACCGGTGCCGCCCCGTTGTACCCGGGCAGGGTCGTGAGCTCCCGCTCGGGCAGCCAGCGCTCGCCCTCGAGGCCGTACATGATCTGCACATCGTTGGGGTCGCCCGCAATGGCGCGGAGCAGCCACATTCGCCAGCCGTCAGCCTCGGCGACGAAGCCGTGGTCGAGCAGCACCGTGAGGGTGAGCGAAGCGTCACGAAGCCAGACGTACCGGTAGTCCCAGTTGCGTTCGCCGCCGAACTGCTCGGGCAGGGAGGTGGTGGCCGCGGCGACGATTCCGCCGGTGTCTTCGTGCGTCAGTGCGCGCAGTACGAGCAGCGAGCGCATCACGGCGGAATGGTAGGGGCCGTCGCCTGTGGTGCCGTTCGCACTCCAGCTCTCCCACCACCCGAGCGTGTTCGCCAGGACGAGATCGACATCGGGTGCGGCGGGGGCCGATCGGTGCGAGGGGTACCAGGTCATCACCGTGTCGACGGTCTCGCCCTCTCTCACGGTGTACTCCCGGCCGTGCGAGGCGCCCTCGGGGGTCAGCTCGGCGCCGCGGATCACCAGGGAGTCGGGCCCGGCGACCGCGACGAGGTCAGCGCCGCCCGAGCCGTTCGGAATCTGCCGCACCCAGGGGATCGCCGATGCGTAGGCGAACCGGATGCGCAGATCGACCGACATCTCGACAGAACCCGAAACGCCCCGCACCCGCCGGATGAGGTCTGCGCGCCTGTCGCCGTGCGGCATGAAGTCGGTGACCTCGACCACGCCCGTCGAGGTCGTCCACACGGTGGTCAGTACGAAGGAGTTGCCCTCGTACTGCCGGTGCACGTGCGCCCCAGGGTCTTTCGGTGCGATCTGCCACCGGCCGTGGCTCTCGTCTCCGAGCAGCGCCCCGAAGGTGGAGGGGGAGTCGTACCGGGGCAGGCACAACCAGTCGATGCTGCCGTCGGTGCCGACGAGGGCAGCCGTGTGGCAATCGCTGATGAGAGCGTAGTTTTCGATCGGGAGGGCCATGTGACTATCTTGCCCGACGGCATAGTCTTGAACCGTGATGAAGGCTGGAACTGTGCAGAACTCTCCGAACCACACGGCTGTGGAGGAGTCGGGCAGCATCCTCTCCGACGAGCTGCTGCTGGTCATCCGCTCGCGTGCAGCCGGCTACGACGCCTCGAACGCCTTCTTCTTCGACGACCTCGACGACCTGCGCGAGGCAGGTTATCTGCGGATGTTCGTTCCGACCGAATACGGCGGGCTCGGGTTCGGGCTCGAACATGTTGCGAGGGAGCAGGTGCGCCTGGCGACCGCGGCACCCGCGACCGCCCTCGCCATCACCATGCACCTCGTCTGGACGGGCGTCGCGAAGGCCCTGCTCGACCGCGGCGACGATTCGCTGGCTTTCGTGTTGCACGAGGCGGCGGGGGGCGAGCTCTTCGCTTTCGGCAACAGCGAGGCCGGAAACGATCTGGTGCTGTTCGGCTCGACGACCCGCGCAGAGCCCCAGCCGGGAGGGGCGTACCGCTTCTACGGGCGCAAGATCTTCACCTCGCTCTCGCCGGCGTGGACCAGGCTGGGCGTCTTCGGTCTCGACGACACCGACTCCGAGCATCCCTTGCTGGTACACGGGTTTCTCCGTCGGGACGCGGGCGGGTTCACCGTTCTCGATGACTGGAACACGGTCGGCATGCGCGCGACCCAGAGCCGAACGACGGTGCTCGACGGCGCCGAGGTGGCCGCCGATCGGATCGTGCGGAGGCTGCCGGCCGGACCGAGCGCCGACCCGCTCGTCTTCGCAATCTTCGCCAACTTCGAGATCCTCATCGCGGCCGTCTACACAGGCATCGGCGAACGCGCGCTCGAGCTCGCCGTCGAGGCTGCGAAGCGCCGAACGTCTCTGAAGAACGGGGGGCGGGCGTACTCGTCAGACCCCGACATCCGCTACCGCATTGCCGACGCCGCTATCGCGCAGGACGGCATCCCCCCGCAGATCGACGCGCTGGCCCGGGCGGTCGACGATCTCGTCGACCACGGGCGGTCGTGGTTTCCCAAACTGGTGGGCCTCAAGGTGCGGGCGACCGAGAACGCGCGTTTCATGGTCGACCAGGCGATCCGCGTTTCCGGGGGCTCGGCTCTCGCGAACACGAGCGAGCTGAGCCGGCTGTACCGCGACGTGGTGGCCGGCGTGTTCCATCCGTCGGACACCGAATCTGCCCACTCGACCGTAGCGAACTTTCTGTTAGGACCTGCCGAATGACCTCACCATTCCCCTCCATCCTGCCGTTCGATGGGGTGACACCGACGGTCGACCCCTCCGCGTGGATCGCACCCACCGCTCTGCTCATCGGCGATGTGACCGTCGCGGCCTCGGCGAGCGTCTTCTACGGAGCCGTCGTGCGGGCCGACACCGCCCCGATCGCGCTGGGCGAGGGCAGCAATCTGCAGGACAACGTCGTCGTCCATGCCGACCCTGGGTCCCCGGTCGCCATCGGTGCCGGTGTGAGCGTCGGCCACGGTGCCGTTCTGCACGGCTGCACCATCGGCGACCGCACGCTCATCGGGATGAACGCAACGATTCTGAACGGTGCGTCGATCGGCGACGAATGCCTCGTCGCCGCCGGTGCGCTCGTTCTGGAGAACACAGTCATCCCCAACGGTTCCCTGGTGGCTGGCATGCCCGCGAAGTGGCGTCGCGAGCTGACCGCCGATGAACGCGGTGGTGTGAGGGCGAACGGCGAGCGTTACCTCGAGACGATGGAGCGCCACCGCCTGGCGCAGGGCGGGGAGTAGAGCAATCCGCTCCCGCACCACACGTCTCGCACTCTGCCTCGGGCTGGCACTCAGCGTCGGACTGGGCGGATGCTCGGCGGAGGCCGCGTCATCCGCCGCCGCCGCGCCGTCAGGGCTCGCCGCATCCACCCCCGCAGCCGTGCCCACCCCCGCAGCAACACCGACTCCCTCCGCGCCACCGGCCCCCGCAGCATCCGGAGGCCCTCGCCAGCCCAGCACCGCCGTCACCCCGGCTGAGCTCGCCGCGATATATGCCGCAACGCGCATGCAGTCGATGACGCTCGCGCAGAAGATCGCTGCGATGTTCATGGTGCAGGTGCCGGGCACCGATCCGACTCCCATGAAGGCCTACCTGGAGGCCAACAGGCCGAGTGGGTTTCTGCTGCTCGGCAACAACATGCCGGGTTCGGCCGAGGCCCTCGCCGCCCAACTGGCGGCGGCGACCTCTGCTCCCGCGGCGACTCCGGGCCTCGCGCCGTTGATCTCGATCGACGAGGAGGGCGGTGACGTGGCCCGCCTCGACCAGGATGTCTTCCCCGGGGCCGACCGTCTGAAGTCACTCCCGGTGGAGGACACCGGAGCGTCGTTCACCCAGCGGGCCGCCCTGTTGAAGGCGGCCGGTGTCTCGGTGAACTTCGGAACCGTCGCCGACGTCACAGCCGACCCCGCCTCGTTCATCTTCGACCGTGTTCTCGGAACCGATCCCGCCTCGGCCAGCGCCCGCGTCGCTGCCTCGGTCGCCGCCGAGAACGGATCGGTCTTCAGCACGCTGAAGCATTTCCCGGGGCACGGCGAGACGCCCGCCGACTCCCATACGAGCATTCCGACCACCGACCTGTCGATGGAGGGCTGGCAGACGCGCGACATGCCCTCCTTCGCCGCGGGCGTGGATGCCGGCGCCCCGCTGGTCATGTTCGGCCACCTGACCTATTCCAGCGTCGATGCGGCACCGGCGTCGCTCTCGGTTCGGTGGCACGAGATCCTCCGAGGTGAGCTCGGCTTCACCGGAGTCGCCGTCACCGACGACATGCTCATGCTGCAGCATTCGGGGCTGCCCGAGTACGCCGACGCCACGTCGAACGCTGTGCGGGCGGTGTCGGCGGGCAATGACATGCTGCTCTATAACGCGGCGATCGACATGGCGCCGTCGATCGCGGCGATCACGACGGCCGTACAGGAGGGGCAGATCAGCGAACGGCAGATCGACGAGTCGGTGGTTCGCATCCTGACCCTGCAGCGCGAGCAGAGGGTTCGCACGCATCCGGCGGGCTGAAGCGAACGTCGAGCAGTCAACGAGAAGAACAAACGAGCGTCGAGAGCAGGGAGAGAACATGTGCGGCAGATTCGCCATGAACAAGGAGACCGATGACCTCATCCTCGAGTTCGTGGCCCGGGGCGGCCGTGCCGAAGACTGGCGCCCGAGCTACAGTGTCGCGCCGACAGACCCCGCCCCGATCATCCGGGAGCGTGCGGCCAAGCCAGATGCAGAAGCAGAAGCCGATGCAGATGCCGACCGCGAGGCGGGGCCCACCCGCGAACTCGAGATCGCGTCCTGGGGCCTGAAGCCGGCATGGTCGAAGCCCGGTGGGCCCGCCCCGATCAATGCCCGGCTCGAGACGGTCGCCACGAACGGAATGTTCCGAAGCGCGTTCGCCTCACATCGGTGCATCGTGCCGCTGATCGGCTACTACGAGTGGCAGCAGCGCGACGACGGAAAGCAGCCCTACTTCATCCATGCCGACACCGAGGTGCTCGCGGCGGCCGGACTGTACAGCGCGCGCCGGGTGAACGACGAATGGAAGGTGACCTTCACGATCATCACGCGTGAAGCACGAGATGCGTCGGGGCAGGTGCACGATCGCATGCCCGTCTTTCTCACACCCGACCTCTACACGCAGTGGCTCGACCCGACGAGGGTCACTGCCCCGGATGCCCTGCTGCACGTGCTCGATCGCAGTTCCACGGCCGTGGCGAGGTCGATCACCACCTACCCCGTCGCGAGAACCGTCAACAACTCACGCACCCTCGACCCAGCAGACGCAAACCTCATCGAGCCGATCGACCTGGCCGGGTAGAGACGGCGCACCTTCCACCTCCTGAAGCACACCCTGCGCTGCCTGAGGCGGCACCCGCTACGCGCGGTTCGCCGCCGCGGCTTCGAGCGCCGGAAGGGCATGCGCCAGGCGTGCGATGTCTTCGTCACTCTGGTCGGCCAGAAGCTGCAGCACCCGGGTCGTGCGGGCCATGCGGGCCTGGTCGATGGTCGCGATACCGGAGTTCGATGCCCGGAGCAGGAAGGAGCGACCATCGGCCGGGTCGGGCTCACGCTCGACGAGACCACGATTCTCGAGGTCGGCCACGATTCGAGTCATCGTCGGGGCGGCGACGTTCTCGATCCGGGCCAGGTCGCTCGGCCGGAGCGGACCGGCATTCTTGACGCTGGACAGCGCCGAGAGCACACCGTTGCTGAGTTCGTCACCCACCGGGCGGATGCGGCGGTTCAGCCTGCTGATGGCCAGAGTGAGCCTTTCGGCTACATTGTGGCGGTCGACGCTCGATTCGTCAGGCATTTCTCGACTTTACACGGGGTAGGGCGCTCAGCGTGCGACGTGTGCGTCGGCATCCTCGGCTGACCGGTCGGCGGGTGCCGGTTCGTCGGCGTGCACGTACTTCGTTCCGCGGGTGATCGACATCACAGCCGCCACGACCGACATCGCGGCCGCGACAATGAACACCAGCACCAACCCGTCGTGGAACGGCCCCGAGAGCAGTTCAGGAAAGAACGTCTGCCCGGTCAGCGTCGCAACGTTCTGCTTCGACAGCGAACTCAGGATGCCGGTCGGCCCCAGCAGGGACTCGATCGGGTTGTAGCCGAGGAACGCCGCGAAGAGGCTTCCGACCGGAGGGGTCTGGCCGATCTGTGCGGCGACGTCGGCGGGCACGCCGTTCTGGCTCAATCCAGAGGTCATGGCCGACGGCAGGGAGCTCGACAGCCCGGCGATCATCAACGAGAAGAACACCCCGATCGAGAGTGAGCTGCCCGCGTTCAGGGCGGCCCCGGCCATCCCGGAGGCCGACCCCCGCTGGTTAGCCGGAACGCTGTTCATGATCGCCGTGCGGTTCGGCGAGCTGAAGAGCCCAGACCCGATGCCGCTGAGGCCCGTGATGAGCGCGAATTCCCAGTACTGGAAGTCGACCGGGATGACCAGCAGCGCGATGAACGTGGCAGCGTTCAGTAGCAGGCCGGTCGTCGCGAATGCCCGGGCTCCGAAGCGGTCGGAGAGCGCACCCGACAACGGACCGGCGATCAGAAAACCGATGGTGATCGGAAGGAGGTAGATGCCGGCCCACAGTGGAGTGTCTTCGTAGGAGTAACCGTGCAGCGGCAGCCAAATGCCCTGCAGCCAGATGATGAGCATGAACTGCAGCCCGCCACGGCCGATCGCCGCGAGCAGGCCGGCAAAGATACCGCTCGAGAACGCCCGGATCTTGAACAGGTGCATATTGAACATCGGATCGGGCACGCGCAGTTCGATCCGCACGAAGATGACGAGCAGCACGAGCCCGCCGATGATCGCTGAGAGTACCCACGGGTTGAGCCAGCCCATCGACATGCCGCCGTAGGGCTGAATGCCGTACGTGATACCGGCCAGCACTGCTGTCAACCCGACGGCGAACGTGATGTTCCCCGGCCAGTCCACCGAACTCTTTGCACTGGTACCGACCTCGTGCAGCGACTTGTACGACCAGATCGTGCCGATGATGCCGATCGGAACGCTCACGAAGAACACCGCGCGCCAATCGACGACTGCGAGCAGACCGCCCACGATCAATCCGATGAAGCTGCCGGCGATTGCCGCGACCTGATTGATACCGAGCGCGAATCCGCGCTTGTTCACCGGAAAGGCGTCCGTGAGAATGGCCGTCGAGTTGGCGAACAACATCGCGCCACCCACGCCCTGGATGACACGCCACACGATGAGCCACATGGCGCCCGCTCCCGCGGTGAACGGGTCGAGGGCCAGCGCGATCGATCCGACCGTGAAGACGATGAAACCGATGTTGTAGATCTTCACCCGGCCGTAGATGTCGCCGAGCCTGCCGAAGGTCACCACGAACACCGCCGTGACCAGCATGTACCCCATGAGGATCCACAGCAGGTAGCTGACATTCCCCGGCTCGAGCGGGTTCAGACCGATCCCCTTGAAGATAGCGGGCAGCGAGATGATCACGATCGAGGAGTTGATCGTGGCCATGAGAACGCCGAGGGTCGTG
Source organism: Subtercola boreus (assembly GCF_003399645.1). Taxonomy (GTDB): domain Bacteria; phylum Actinomycetota; class Actinomycetes; order Actinomycetales; family Microbacteriaceae; genus Subtercola; species Subtercola boreus_A. The sequence continues at coordinate 2,782 of NZ_NBXD01000022.1, read as the reverse complement.
TTGCTGAGAGCGACCCACCGATATTTGGGGTGGTCTTTGGTGAACAGGGCGGTGCGTGTGGCCACAGGATGCTCCGATGAAAGTTTCGCGACTAGTTACTTTAGCCAAACTAACTATATATCGGAGTGGAGCCCTCTTGCCTCTCAGACCTCACTCTGACCGGTGATCCTCGGTCACGGGTCGGCCTCGGCGGCTCACCCAGATCGCGCCGGCACCGATGGAGGTGATGACGAGCGCGATCAGGATCACGTAGAACGTCACCGAGAGATACCCGTTCGGCGAGGTCGCCGGATTCAGGAACGGGTACGGGTACCACGCCGTGCCCGTGGAGGCATCGATCGCGAGCGGACCTCGAACGAGGGTGTAGATCACCCACACAATCGGAAACGAAACGATCGCCCAGAGCCGCCGGTAGTCGAGCGGTACTCGCCCGGGTGCGAACAGCCAGTCGAGCAGCAGATAGATCGGGCCGATCACATGGAGGATCTCGTTCGACCACTCCAGCGTCTGTCCCTGCGGTAGCGCGATATTGCGCAGCAGCAGGTTGTACACGATTCCTGTCGTCACCATGTACGTGACCACAGCTGCCCTCACCGTGGTGAAGAGCATCGGATCGCGCCTCGCCGCGCGAAGCGCGATCACCGCACCCACCGCCAGCACCACAACGCTCGCGGCATTCGAGTCGATGGTGAAGAAGCTGAAGAAGTTCACCACCACAAAGCCGACCGACGCCGGATCGGCTTGGTCTGCCAGCCCAGCGGTGTGGGCCAGTTGCCCGACAATGGCAGCCGTGATCGCTACAGCCACAGCGATGCGGAGAACTGCGAAAAGGAGCTTCATTTTCACAGCTTAGAGCGGAGTGCGGTCAGGCGGCCCCGGGATCACGCCGCTGTGGCGAACGACCCTTCCGCCTGAGATGCAGCTTTGACGATGCCATCGTCGGGCACCGTCGTGTCGTGAGCGACGTGAACCGAATCACCGACGACCGCCCGGTCACCGATCCGGGTGTGGCTGCCAATTTTGGCACCACGTCCGATGCGTGAGTCCTGTCCTACGTGCACGCTGGCGCCGATGAAGACACCGGCACCGACGAGCGCCCCGCGATCGATCCAGCTGCCGGCGCCGATCCAGGCTCCCTGTCCGACCTGGGCATCTGGTTCGACATAGGCCGACGACTCGATGTAGGCGGTCGGGTGCACCGTTGCTGTGGCGGAGATGAAGCCCCGCCCATTCAGGTGGTGCTTGTACCGCGCAAGCTCGCCGAACTCGTTCTCGATCTCTACGTACACTTTGCTCAACTGCGTCTCCTAGCTGCTGTGCGACTACCTCTGGTGCGGAATGCCCACGATGGGTGCATTTGTACCTTTGACACATCCAACAGCCAAGCCGCTTAGTCGATTCCCTACAGCCTGTAAAACTCCTGTGGATCCGGGCGCCCGGGACGGCCTGCTAGCCGGTTTGTGGGAGTGGGCGGGCACGGTTTTGTTGGCAGGGTCTGGGGGTTTGTCGCCAGTCGAGCCAGTCGGGTGGGATGAGGTGCGGGGTGCCGTTTCGCATGACAAGTTTCCACCTTGTTTTGTGTACATGGGAGTGGTGGAAGTGACAGAGCAACGCACCGTTATCAAGATCGGTGCGGCCGGGTTGGTGGGTTTTCGTTTGCCAGCCTTCGACGTGGTGTGATTCACACCAGGACGGTGGTGCGTCGCAGGAGGGCCACACGCAACCGCCGTCGCGGGCGGCCAACGCACGGTTTTGGGCGCCGGTGAACAGGCGCTTCGTTTTGCCGTGCTGCAACACCTGCCCGTGCTCACCGAAGAGGGTGGTGATGACATCTGCGTGGCAAAGGAGAGTTTCGATGGTGCTCGCGGGAACGGGTTCGGTGAGGCCGTCGATCCAGCCGACACCGCAGCCGGAGATGATGTCGTCGAGGGTCGCGTGCACGTTGACGGTGGGTGCGGCACCGTTCAGGCGCGGCATCGACGGAAGACCTGCTGCGGTGGTGACAAGTTGGAGGAGGCCGTCGGCGAGTTTCTGACCCCGAGTGCGGGTGTCACGAAGCAGCGGATCGACCGACTCGTCGGCGGGGTCGGTCAGATCGCCGGTGCCGGTGCCGGTGCCGGTGCCGGTGCCGGTGTCGGTGGCAGTGCTATCGGTGAAGGTGGGGATGCGGGGACTGGTAAACGGCTCTAGGGCTGCCCGGAGGTGACCTGCGGCGGTCGGTGGGAGGAGGCCGGTGAGTTTCGTCATCCCGGTCTTCTCCGTGACCAGGGTCAGAGTGCGCTTCTCGTGCAGTTGCGCCTCGGTCGGCTCAGTGCCGTCGGGGTCGAGGTGCGCGATCATCCGTACCGCGAAACGGTCGATGGTATCCGCCGAGTGGCACTGGCCCCCGACCGAGTCCTGCGCCAACGACACCAGTTGCGCTTCGGCCTCGATCAGGGCATCCGTGAACCCGGTTTGCTTGGCGAGGCGGCCGAGCCTGGTCGTGATCACCGTCGCTACGTCGAGACCGATCGCACCGAGCCCGACTGCCTCCGCGACGTGGGAGAACGCGGGAAGGTTCGGCAGCCCACACAACGACATCGAGACCCGCAGCTCCCCACCGACCTTCATCAGCTTCTTCGCCGTGTGCTCACTCGTACCCGTATTCGCGGCCAAAAACCCGGCCGGGGTGGTGAAGTTCGACGCCTTCGACAACCCCTCCTCGCCGAGCTCGGGTCTGCACCGCTCAGCCACCTCGCCCGCCAGTCGCAGACGCAACGAATCCGCCAACCGCACCAGGTAC
>NZ_NBXD01000021.1 GCF_003399645.1 Subtercola boreus | reverse complement strand
CGCGGTGTCGACTTCGGGTGGTGTGGCGGGTGGTTTCATGACTCCAGTCAAACACCAACCACTGACATTACCTCAACAAAAACACCCCGAAACAGACCAATCCAGAAAATACTTTCTGAGAGTTTTCGCGGTCCGTCGGCCCCGAGCCTCTGAGTCCGGTTCAGCTAGGAAAGACCCCCACCAGCCGGCGTCGAATTGCTACCCGCTGACCCCCCGCCGGCCACGCGTGTTCCGCGCGTAGCCCACCTGACGACCGCTATGGCGATCGCCGCCAGGATCGCCAGCACAACCAGCCACGGCAGGGCTACACCGAATGCCACGAGTGCTCCCGCAAGGACCGCGACGAGCGACGTCCACCCCGTCGACAGGCCGCTCCAGAAGTCGCCGGGCGCGCTGGTGGGCGCGGTACTGAGGTCTTCGATGCTCACGCTGAGAGAGGAGTACTGAACCTGATCCGTGTATGCATCCCGCTGGGCGGTGAGCCCGTCGAGGTCGGCCTGGCGCTCCGACAGGGTCGATTCCAGCGAGATGAGGTCTGCGGTCGTCGTCGCCTTCGACATCAGATCGAGGAGACGGGCCACCGAGGTCTGCAGAGCGGTGATACGCGCATTCACGTCGCTGACCTGCGTCGTGATGTCTGTCGCGGTGATTGCGACCGAATCGACGGTGGCGAGCTGCTTGAGGTTGTCGATCGCCTGGCTGACCTTATCGCTTGGAACACGCAGCACCAGATCCGCCCGCGCGTTGCCACCCTGTTCCACCGTCGAACCCGAGTCTCCGGCCTGCTCTGTGCGGCTGTCTACGTGGCCCCCGACCGCTTCTACGAGCGTCACTGCCTTGTCTGCGACCCCGATCGGATCGGTCGACAGCAGTGAGATCGTTCCGGTGGTGACGATCTGTGCATTCGGAACAGCTGCGGTCTTGCCCCCCGCGGCCTGGTTCGGGGCACTCGCACTGCCGGCACCGTTCGGGGTGATCTCCGACGAACTCCCACCCGAGTCGCTGTTCGAACCGCTGTTCGAACTACTACTCGATTCCCCACCGAAGGCCGAGCATCCACTCACTGCGAGCACAGACATAGCAACGGCGATAACGAGCAATTTTCGTTTCATGCCGCAACTGTAGAGATCGAAGCTTGAGTCTGGCCACACCAGCGCAACATGGTTACGCGGTTGTTATGCATAGAGTTGAGCCATGCACTATCGCGAACTCGGAAGAACCCACCGCACCGTCTCAGAGATCGGCTTGGGTACCTGGCAACTGGGGGCGGACTGGGGCGAAATCGACCAGGCGGATGCCCTCGCCGTACTCGATTCGGCCGTGAATTCCGGCGTCACCTTCTTCGACACTGCTGACGTGTACGGCGACGGCCGCAGTGAGCAGACGATCGGCTCGTACCTGGCCTCGAACCCGGGCCACGAGATCACGGTTGCGACCAAGATGGGGCGCCGCGAGGCCCAGATCCCCTCGAACTATGTACTAGACAATTTTCGCCTCTGGACGGATCGGTCGTGTCGCAATCTGGGCGTCGAGACCCTCGACCTCGTGCAACTTCACTGCCCGCCCTCAGAGGTCTTCACCGACGGTGCCGTCTACGACGCGCTCGACACCCTCGTCGACGAGGGTCGCATCTCGAATTACGGGTTCAGCGTCGAAACCACAGCCCAGGCCCTCGACGCGATAGCGCGGCCCGGAACAGCCACCATCCAGATCATCCTGAACGCCTTCCGCCTCAAACCACTCGATGAGGTCCTTCCTGCAGCGAGCGCGGCTGGAGTCGGCATCATCGCCCGGGTTCCGCTCGCTTCGGGACTGCTGAGCGGAAAGTACACCACCGAGACGACCTTCTCGGCGAACGATCACCGTACCTTCAACCGCGATGGCAGCGCGTTTGACGTCGGAGAGACGTTCTCGGGTGTCGATTTCGCAGCCGGGGTCGAGGCCGCGCAGGCCTTCGCGAGTCTCGTTCCCGAGGGCGTCGCCCCGGCAACCGCCGCACTGGCCTGGGTCGCCCAGCTTCCCGGAGTCAGTTCTGTCATTCCCGGAGCACGCAATCCTGCCCAGGCCGCGGGCAACGCTGAGGCTGGTTCACTTGAACCGCTCGGTGAGACCTTCGACCAGGGCGTTCACGAGATCTACGACCGCTACTTCAGGCAGAGCATCCACTCGCGCTGGTAGATCGCCCGGCTGCGGGTTCCGGATGCCCGGGGCCCTGCAGCCGGCCGCAATACCCCGTGCAACGGAGCTCAGCCCACGTCGTCGGGGTCGCGGCCCGTGCGCTCTCCGCTCTCGAGCTTGGAGATGAGCGCCAGATCGTCGGCATCGAGTTCGAACCCGAAGACGTCGATGTTACTGGCAATGCGCGACGGGGTCACGGACTTCGGTATCACGACGTTCCCCAGCTGTACATGCCAGCGGATGACGATCTGCGCAGGCGTGGTGCCGTACTTCGCCGCGAGTCGGTCGAGCACGACGTTCTCCAGTACGCGCCCGCGGGCGAGCGGCGACCACGCTTCGGTGACGATGCCGTGTGCATCGTCGTACGCGCGCAGCTCGGCCTGAGGCAACCACGGGTGCAACTCCACCTGGTTCACGCTGGGAACGACGCTCGCCTCGGCCGCGAGGCGGTCGAGGTGGTGGGTGTGGAAGTTGGAGACCCCGATCGACCGCGCCAGACCGTCGGCCTGGATCTTCTCGAGAGCCCGCCAGGTCTCTACGTAGAGATTCTGCCTCGGAGCCGGCCAGTGGATGAGAAAGAGGTCGACGTAGTCGAGCTGCAGACGTTCGAGGCTCTCGTCGAACGAACGCCTCGCTTCGTCGTAGCCGTGCCGGTCTTGGAAGACTTTGGTTGTGACGAAGATCTCCGCCCGCGGGACGTCTGCTCGGCGAAGTGCCTCCCCGACACCGACCTCGTTCTCGTACAGGGTCGCAGTGTCGATGTGGCGGTAGCCGTTCTCGAGGGCGACTCCGATGGCGTCGACCGCCTCGGCGTCAGTCACTTTGTAGACGCCGAGGCCAACCTGTGGAATCGAATGACCGTCGTTGAGGGTGATCTGGGGTGCAGTTGTCATAGTTCGATTCTCGTACAGACGGGGGATTCGAGCTGCGACGTCAGCTCGTGACGTCAGCTCGTGACGGTGGCGAACGGTTCGGTGTCGGGGATGGGACTCGCGTCGCGGCCCCGCAGATCAGGGTGCCACTGTCTGAGGAGAAGCGGAACGAGAAAGCCGAGCAGCGCCAGGCCCGCGGCCACGATGAACGCGCCGCCGGGTCCGCGTGAGTCGATGAGGAATCCCGCGAGTGCAGACCCGACCGCAGCACCGATGAGCTGGCCGGTACCGACCCACCCGTACGCCTCTGCTGTTTCGCTGAAGCGCACGCTCGAAGAGACGATGGAGAACATGACGGCGAGCGCCGGCGCAATGCCGACGCCAGCTAGGAACAGGAAGACAGCCAGCCACCACACATCCAGCGAGATCGCCGCAACGGCTGTGCCGACGAAGACGATGAGCATGCGCTGCGCCAGCGCCCATGACCCGATCGGGAGGTGACCGAGAGCGAGGCCGCCGACCAGCGATCCGACGGCGAAGATCGCGAGTACGACACCCGCCTCAGCGCCGCCGTGCCCGAATGCCGAGACCACGCCGGCCTCGATCGCCGCGCACGCCGCGACGAGCAGAAATCCGACGATCGTGGCCAGCAGCACCGGTGGCTTCGTGAGCACAGCGCCCAGGCGCTTGCGGCTGCGGGGAATGCGCACCCGCCCGAGTTCGGGGCTCGACAGGAACCAGGCCCCGCCGCCCACGAGAAAACCGACCGCGAGGAGGATGCCCTCGACCGTGCCGATCTGTGTGGCCGTGAAGGTGGTGATCACGGGCCCGACAACCCAGATGATCTCCTGCGCCGATGCGTCGAGCGAGAACAGGGGAGTGAGCTGCTTCGAGTTGACCATCTTCGGGTAGATCGTGCGAACAGCCGGCTGGATGGGCGGCATGGTCAGCCCAGCCACCAGTGCGACGGCCATGGTCGCCGGGATGCTCATCTCGACCAGGGCGATGATCGAGACCGCCACGGCGCAGACCGCGATCGTTCCGGTGATGACCGGTCGCATGCCCCAACGGCCCATCAATCGGCTCGTCAGCGGACCGGCGACGGCCTGCCCGATCGACAGCGCGGCGAGAACGAGTCCGGCCGAGGCGTAGGAATCGTGCACCCTCTGGATGTGCAGCAGGAAGGCGAGGGAGAGCATCCCGAACGGGAACCGGGCCACGAGCTGCGCGGCCATGATCCTGCCCACACCGCGGGTTCTCAGAAGACTCGAATAGCTACTCACAAGAGATCAAGTGTACCGGTTGGACGGTACAACTCTGCCCCCCTCCTCCCATCTGTCATGCACGCGTCATCCGCTGTTCAACCAGCGCCCAGAAGGCCTGCCCACGAGGCCTGCTCGGGAGGCCTGACAAGCAGGCCTGCCCACGGGGCCTGCTCGCGAGGTCAGCTCGCGAGGAGCTTCTGCAGGCGTTGCATCGACACGGGCTCGGCGGTGCCGAGCGACTGCGCGAACAGGCTGATGCGCAGTTCCTCGATCATCCAGCGGGCCCTTATCAGGGCCGGCGTCAGCACCGTCGGGGCATCCGCCGGCAGCGGCAGCACTCCACCCGAGGCTTCGTATCGAGCCCTTGCATTCTGTACCTCCGTCATCCAGGCCCGGTCCCGTGCCGGTGCGTCGGGCAATTTTTGCATCCGAAGCTCGACCCCCGTCAAGTACCGTGGATAACTTCTGAGCTGCTCGAGCCCTGTGGACGAGACAAACCCGGGATAGACCAGTGCGCCGAGTTGTGAGCGCGCATCGGAGAGGGCAGGCAGCAGCGACACACTCGTCACGGCCTTGAGGGCCCGCTCCGCATCCCGCGCCTTCGCCAGCGAAGCAGCGACCGTCGCAACCGTCGAATACATCGCGTCGATGAGGCCGGACGACAGCTCGTCGCGCACGGCCTCGAACTGCGTGCGCGTGTACAGCAGACCGTCGGGGTGCGACTTTCGCAGAACATCGTCTGCGCAGGCTTTCAGGCAGTCATCGAACAGGGCCTGGGTACTGGCATATGGGCTGGTCGCGAGAATCAGTTTCTCGTTCTGTGTGAGGTGGTCGCGCACGTAGGAGACCGGTGACGGCACCGAGAGAAGCAGTAGGCGCCGGATGCCCGCCGGGCTCATCCGCGCCGCTTCCTCTGCGGTGCTCATCAGCCGGATGGCGACAGACGACCTCTCCTCCACAACGGCCGGATACGCACGAATCACACTGTTCTGCATTTTGGTGTCGACGAATACCGGCAGTTCCGTAATGTCCCATGTCGTGAGGCCGCTTCGCTCGATGGCGTTGGCGGTCGAACTCGATGCACGGGCGACGCTCTCGCGGGCTGCCGAACGGAACTGGGACTGCAGGGCCGCCAGATCCTTCGACACCGCGACCGTCGTACCCCGCTCATCGACCACACGAAAAGTAACGGAGAGGTGTGAAGGAATGCGCGAACGATCGAAATCAGAGACCGCGACGGGAACGTAGGCGAGGCGCGACATGGTCTGTGCGAGGGAGGTGAGAAAGGGCAGATCGTCGACGCTGCGGGCGGTTCCCGCGCCCTGCTGGCGCTCGGGCAGCGCGATCAGCAGCTTCGACGCCCAGTCGGCGGCCGGTACGAAGTTGCGGCGGATGGCTTTCGGCAACGACCGGATCAGGGCCGTTACCAGCTCCTCGCGAAAACCGGGCACCTGGGCTTCGAAATCGGGCGCTTCGAGCCGCGGAAGCAGCGGCAGCGGAACGGTGACGCTCACCCCGTCGTCCTCTGAGCCGGGTTCGAAACGGTACGCCAGCGAGAGCTGCTGGTCGCCCTGCTGCCACGTGGCGGGAAACTTCTTCTCGTCGACCTCGGGTGCACCCTCGGGCAGGAGCGATTCCATGGTCATCGTCAGCAGGTCGGGGGAGTCGTAGCGCGTCTTCTTCCACCACCCGTCGAAGCTCCGGGCGGTGTTCACTTCGCGCGGCACCCGCTTGTCGTAGAACTCGAAGACGGCCTCGTCGTCGAGCAGCAGGTCGCGGCGGCGACTGCGCTCCTCGATCTCGGCGAGCTCCGAGCGAAAGGCGCGGTTCTTCGCGTCGAAGGCGTGGTGCGACTCCCACTCGCCCTCGACCAGGGCGTGCCGAATGAAGAGTTCGCGCGCGTACGCGGGGTCGATCCGCGAGAACTGCACGCGTCGGCGCGGGATGATCGGCACGCCGTAGAGCGTGACGCGCTCGAACGCGACGACGGCGCCCTGCTTCTTCTCCCAGTGCGGCTCGGAGTGGCTGCGCTTGCAGAGGTCCCCGGCGAGCGTCTCGGCCCATGCCGGATCGATGGACGCATTCATCCGCGCGAAGAGGCGGCTCGTCTCGACGAGCTCGGCGCTCATCACGGCGTTGGGCTGTTTCTTCGACAGTGCGGAACCGGGGAAGAGGCTGAACCGGGTCTGCCGCGCCCCCAGATAGTCCTTCTTCGCCACATCCTTCAGACCGATGTGCGAGAGGAGACCCGAGAGAATCGACCGGTGGATACCGTCGGGGTTGACCGAGGGATCCCCGATCACCAGATCGAGCGGCTTGCTGAGCTGCCGCAACTGCCGAAAGACATCCTGCCATTCGCGCACCCGCAGGTAGTTGAGGTGCTCAGCCTTACAGAGCCGACGGAAGGCGCTCGACGACAGCTCGCGCTGCTTGTCTTCCAGGTAGTTCCACAAATTCAACAGGGAGAGAAAGTCGCTTGTCGCATCGGTGAACCGCGCGTGCAGTTCGTCTGCCCGCTGGCGCCTCTCGAGCGGGCGCTCCCGCGGGTCCTGAACGGTGAGCCCCGAGACGATGATCATCACCTCCCGGCTGGTGCCGTGGTTCTTCGACTCGATCACCATGCGTGCGAAGCGCGGTTCGATGGGCATGCGGGAGAGGTCACGCCCGACCCGGCTGAGGGTCGGCACGGCCGACACCCCCGGCTTGCCGGGTGCGGCACCCGGCGCGTTGATGGCGCCCAGCTCGCTGAGCAGGTCGAGCCCGTCTTTGATACCGCGGGAATCGGGCGGCTGCAGGAAGGGGAACGAAGCGATATCGCCCAGCCCGAGGGAGATCATCTGCAGGATGACCGCGGCGAGGTTCGTGCGCAGAATCTCGGGTTCCGTGAACTCGGGCCGCGATCGGTAGTCCTCTTCTGAGTACAGCCGGATGCAGATACCGTCGCTGGTCCGGCCGCTCCGGCCGGCGCGCTGGTTGGCCGACGCCTGTGAGATGGCCTCGATGGGCAGCCGTTGCACCTTCGAGCGAACGCTGTACCGGCTGATGCGAGCGGTGCCGGTGTCGATCACGTACTTGATACCCGGAACCGTGAGGCTCGTCTCCGCGACGTTGGTCGCCAAGACGATGCGTCTCCGGATGCCCGGGGTACCGGTGCGCTGGAAGACCTTGTGCTGGTCGGCCGCCGAGAGCCGGCCGTACAGCGGCAGAACTTCGGTGGCAGACCCGAGCGCGCCAGAGCCTCCCGAGGAGAGACGGCCACGGATCGATTCCTCGGCGTCGCGGATCTCGTTCTCGCCGGAGAAGAAGACGAGAACGTCGCCGTCGCCCTCCCGCGCGAGCTCGTCGAGCGCCTCGTTGACGGCGTCGAGGGGATCGCGGTCGACCGCCGCTGCACCGGGCCGGGCCGGCTCGTCATCGACGTCGTCTTCGAGCACCTCGCCGTCGGCCACCAGCGGGCGGTACCGCACCTCGACCGGGAACGTTCTGCCCGAGACCTCGATGATGGGGGCGCCGCCGAAGTGCCGGGAGAAGCTCTCCGGGTCGATCGTTGCCGAGGTCACGATGACCTTCAGGTCGGGGCGCGCAGGAAGCAGTTCGCGCAGGTAGCCGAGGAGGAAGTCGATCGTCAGGCTGCGCTCGTGGGCCTCGTCGATGATGATGGTGTCGTACTTCTTCAGAAGTCGATCGCGGTGGATCTCGTTCAGCAGGATGCCGTCGGTCATCAGCTTGATGTGGGTGTTCGGCCCGACCCTGTCGGTGAAACGAACCTGGTAGCCGACGGTGTCGCCGACCTCCTGGCCCAGTTCCTCCGCGATGCGCTCGGCGATCGTTCGGGCAGCGATGCGGCGGGGCTGGGTGTGCCCGATACTCGTGCGGCCGAGCTCGAGGCAGATCTTCGGAATCTGGGTGGTCTTGCCCGACCCCGTCTCGCCGGCGATGATGACGACCTGGTTGGCCTCGATGGTGCGCGCGATCTCTTCGCGGAGTCGGCTGACGGGCAGTTCAGGCGGAAAGTGGATCGAGGTGGGAATCATCGGCCTTCCATTCTACGTACGCTGGAAGCATGGCCAACAGACTCGCCGACGCGATCAGCCCCTATCTCCGCTCGCACGCCGACAACCCCGTGGAGTGGTTCTCCTGGGGCGAGGATGCCTTCGCTGAGGCCGAGCGCCGCGACGTTCCCGTGCTCATCTCCATCGGGTACTCGACTTGCCACTGGTGCCACGTGATGGCCAGGGAGAGCTTCAGCGATCCCGCGCTCGCTGAGGTGCTGAACCGGGGATACGTGGCCATCAAGGTCGACCGGGAGGAGCATCCGGAGGTCGACGCGGTCTACCTCGCTGCCGCCGGAGCGTTCACGCAGAATCTCGGCTGGCCGTTGAACGTCTTCGTCACGCCCCAGGGCCGGCCGTTCTTCGCCGGCACGTACTCGCCACCGGTGCCGGTGCAGGGCAACCCGTCGTTCCGGCAGGTGCTCGACGCGGTGGGTGAGGCCTGGTCGTCCAGACGCGACGATGTCGAGAGCACCGCCGCCCAACTGACGGCTGCGCTCGCCACGGCATCGACCTCGGCTTCGGCGGCAGACGTCGCCGAAGCCGGTCTCGCCACGCGGGCGCAGCTCGCCCAGGTGGTCTTCGAGCTCGATGCCTACGAAGACACCGTGCACGGCGGGTTCGGTACGGCGCCGAAGTTCCCGGTCGCCCCGGTCCTCGCCTTTCTGCAGGCGATGGATGCTCCGCTGGCCGATCGCACGCTGCGGGCGATGGCGGGGTCGGCGCTCCGCGATGGTGTCGAGGGGGGTTTCTTCCGTTATTCCACGAGGCAGGACTGGACCGACCCGCACTACGAACGGATGCTCTACGACAACGCCCTGCTGCTCGGTGCGTACGCGACAGCGACGGTCAGAGACGCCGGTGCGGGGTGGGCCAGGGAGGCCGCCGCGGGGATAGCCGGCTATCTGGTCGGTCGGATGCAGCAGCCGTCCGGCGGCTTCTCGTCGGCGCAGGATTCCGAGAGCGACGTCGACGGCGTGCGTACGGAGGGCGGCTACTATGCACTCGCGGCCGAAAGGCGGGCCCAGCAGGTCGCTCCCGCCTTCGACCTCAAGATTCTCACGGGTTGGAACGGGCTGGCCATCAGCGCCCTGGCGCAGGCGGGCCTGGCGCTCGATGAGCCCGGATGGCTCGCTGCAGCCCGCCGCGTGGCAGACTTTCTCCTCGACAACCACGTCAGGCCTGACGGAACCCTGGTGCGGGCCTCGCTCGGGGGCCGGATCTCGGATGCCCGGGCAACCCTCGAAGACTACGGAATGTTCGCGGCCGCCCTGCTCGAGCTGGGCAGAGCGACCGGAGTCGAACGCTACAGCGACGAGGGTGCCCGTCTTCTCGCGAGCGTTCTGCGGCCGGCCGGGTCGACAGAAGGCGCTGTCTTCTCCGTTCCGGGCGGCGGCGACCCCGTTCTCGCTTCACGGGGCCTGCTCGTCGAGGGTGATGTCTCGGAGGGCGCGTACCCCTCAGGCAACAGTGCCGCCGCGACGGCCGCGCTTGTGCGTTTCGGGCAGACCGGAGACGAGACCTTCCTCACGGTGGTGCGGGAGGCGCTCTCCCCGCACACAGCCGACGCGCTCTCCCGCCCGATCGGATTCGGAACGGCGCTCGAGCTGATGGCGCGGCTGAGGGCCGGCGAGGGCGCCGGCGGAGTCGAGAGCGAGAGCGAGGGCGAAGGCGCGGGCGGAGTCGACGAGCGCGCCAGCGACTAGGGGCTCAGCCGACTCAGCGGCGGGGCATCCGGCCCTCGACCGGGCGGTCTTCCCGGTTCCACTTGTCGAACCCGCCGTCGAGCACCGAGACCCGCTCGAATCCGAACGAGTGGAACAGCCAGCGCAGCTGGGAGGCGGCGTCGCCGGTCGAGCGGTCGTAGACCACGACGGTGGTCTCGCCGCTGATGCCGTGGCGCGCGGCGGCCCGCTCGAAATCGTGCTTCGCGGCCGGGGAGACGGGTTCGCGCTTCGCCGGGTCAGGGGCTCCCAGGTCGAAGTCGGCCACACGAGCGGTCGGGATGCGGGAGGGCTCGCCGCCGCCCGACCTTCCGCCGCCGTTCCGCGGCGCTGAGGCATCGAGCACGACCATGGTGTCCGAGCCGAGATGATCGCACAGCCACTGGGTCGATACCGTCGGTGAGACGACGAACGGGGCGTGTGACGTGATCATGCGGGCAACGCTAGTCGCGACCGGTGACGCCAACCTGAACGTGAGGGAAGTATGTCGAGAACGCGTAACACTCGCCCTGCGAGTCGTACCTGCGCGCTGTACCTGCGCGTTCGGCCTCCGCTCCCGCTCCGAGCGCGACTACCGAAGCGTCTTGCGAGCCGTGATCTGCCCCGTGTCGAAGCCGAGCAGGTGCAGTCCACCGTGGAAGCGGGCATGCTCCACCTTGATGCAGCGGTCCATGACCACCGTGAGCCCCTTGCTCTCACCGTCGACCGCGGCATCCTGGTTCCAGATGCCGAGCTGCACCCAGACGGTCTTCGCCCCGCTCGCGACCACATCGTCGATCACCGAGGGGATGTCGCTGGCCTTACGGAACACGTCGACGATATCGGGTACCTCGGGCAGCGAGGCGAGGTCGGGGTAGACCGGATGCCCGAGGATCTCCGTCGCGTTCGGGTTCACGAAATAGACGCGGAAGTCGCTCGACTGCAGCAGGTACGTGCCCACGAAGTAGCTCGAGCGTGCCGGGTTCGGGGAGGCTCCGATGATGGCGACGGACTTCGCGCTCCGCAGGATCTTCAGGCGTTCCTTGGCATCGGGACCGATCCAGGTGCGCTCGGTCGACACGGTTGTCATGACTTTCCCTCCATGGCCTTCGAAAGCGCCTGGTCGAGGTCGTAGATGATGTCGTCGGGGTCTTCGATTCCGACGCTGATGCGCACGATGCCGGGCAGTACTCCCGCCTCGAGCAGCTGCTGCTCGTTGAGCTGCGCGTGGGTGGTCGACGCCGGGTGGATGACCAGGGTCTTCGCATCGCCGATGTTGGCGAGGTGACTGGCCAGGTCGACGGACTCGATGAAGGTGCGTCCGGCATCCCGCCCGCCCTTCACGCCGAAGCTGAACACCGAGCCGGGGCCCTTCGGCAGGTACTTGAGCCCACGCTCGTAGTGCGGATGATTCGCGAGCCCGGCCCAGTTCACGAAGTCGATGCGGGGGTCGGCGTCGAGCCACTCCGCGACGATCCGCGCGTTGTCGACGTGCGCCTGCATGCGGAAGGGCAGTGTCTCGACACCCTGGGCGAGGAGGAATGCGGAGTGCGGGGCCAGCACGGGCCCGATGTCTCGCAACTGCTCCGCGCGCAGGCGGGTGAGGAACGCGTACTCTCCGAAGTTGCCCGACCACTCGAGACCCCCGTAGGTCGCGACCGGCTGACCGAAGAGGGGGAACTTCTCGCTGTGCCAGTCGAAACGCCCGCTCTCGACGACGACACCGCCGAGGGTGGTGCCGTGGCCGCCGAGGAATTTGGTGGCCGAATGGATCACCACGTCGGCACCCCATTCGATGGGCCGGTTGAGGTACGGTGTTGCGATCGTCGCGTCGATGATCAGCGGAATGCCGTGGGCGTGCGCCACCTCGGCGAGACCCTCGATGTCGGCGACCTCGCCCGAAGGGTTGGCGACGGTCTCGGCGAAGATCAGCTTCGTTCTGTCGGTGATCGCGGCGGCATAGTCCGCCGGCTCGGCGCTCTGCACGAACGTGGTCTCGACGCCGAACCGGCGAAGGGTCACGTCGAGCTGGGTGATCGAACCCCCGTAGAGGTTGGCGGAGGAGACGATGTGGTCTCCCGCTCCGGCGAGCGACGCGAACGTGATGTACTGCGCAGCCAGTCCGCTCGCCGTGGCGACCGCGCCGAGACCACCTTCGAGGCTTGCGACCCGTTCCTCGAAGGACGCGACGGTCGGGTTGGCCAACCGGCTGTAGATGTTGCCGTACTTCTGCAGGGCGAAGCGGGCCGCGGCATCCGCCGTGTCGTCGAAGACGAATGCCGACGTCTGGTAGATCGGCAGCGCCCTCGCACCGGTCACCGCGTCTGGAATGTTGCCCGCGTGGATTGCCCGAGTTCTGAAGCCGTATTCTCGATCTGCCATATGAGCCAAACTACCTGCTGCCACGCCTTCGAACCCCCTTCACGACTCGCGGTGTCACATTTGTCGAAGCATGTTGACAGCGAGCGGTGCAGAGTGTTCACGGTGAGCCCAACTACACTGTGTGAACGTCAAAGTCGACTGAGAGAAGTGCTTCATGAGTGCAGGATTTGCCACGATGTCCGTTGCGTCGATCCTCGTGGAGGCGGCCAAGCGCACGCCCGACCACGTGGCGATCGTCGTCGGCCAGACCCATACAACGTATGCCGAGCTCTGGCAGCAGACCAGGCAGTACGCTGGCGCGCTTCGCGACAGGGGGGTCGGGCCGGGAACACCGGTGGCGATGCTCATTCCGAACGTCGCCGACTTTCCCCGCATCTACTACGCGGTGCTCTCGCTCGGCGGTGTCGTGGTTCCGATCCATGCCCTGCTGAAGGGCAAGGAGATCGAGTACGTGCTGCGCGACAGTGGCGCCGAACTGCTGGTCTGTGCCGCTCCGCTGCTGGCGGAGGGCGCCAAGGGTGCCGGCCTCGCCGGCGTACCGGTGCTCAGTGTTCTGCTGCCCGAGGCCGACCCCGCCCTGCCGCCCCGGCTGGAAGACGAGGCCCGCGCATCCGTTCCCATCGACACCTACGTGCAGCGTGATCCGTTCGACACGGCCACAATCCTCTACACGAGCGGAACCACGGGCACCCCGAAGGGCGCCGAAGGCTCGCACCTCGCGCTGGTGGAACAGGTCAACGTCTCCCTGCTGACGACGTTCGACATGAAGGAGGGCGACCGGGTGCTCGGCGCACTCCCGCTCTTCCACACGTTCGGCCAGACCTGCACGATGAACACCATCTTCCGCGCGGGAGCCACCATGGTCATGGTGCCGAAGTTCGACGGCGACACAGCACTCTCGGTCATGAACGACCAGCAGTGCACGATCTTCATGGGTGTTCCCACGATGTACATCGCACTGCTGGATGCCGCGTCCCGCAACCCCGACCGCCCGCCGCTGCGCTACGGCATCTCGGGCGGCGCGGCCATCCCGGTCGCCGTCATCAACCGCTTCAAGGAGCTGTTCGGCACCGAGATCCATGAGGGGTACGGACTGACCGAGACCTCTCCGGTGGCGACGTTCAACATGGTCGGAGTGCCGCCGCGCGCGGGCACGATCGGCACGCCCATCTGGGGTATCGACGTGGAGATCGCCGACGCGGAGGTGGCGGAGTCGATCGAGCTGCTGCCGATCGGCGAGCTGGGTGAGCTGGTCATCCGGGGCCACAACCTGATGAACGGGTACCACAACCGCCCGGAGGACACGGCGAAGGCGATGGTCGACGGGTGGTTCCGCACCGGCGACCTCGGCCGGAAGGACGAAGACGGCTACCTGACGATCGTCGACCGAACGAAGGACATGATCCTGCGAAACGGCTACAACGTGTACCCGCGCGAGGTCGAAGAGGTTCTGGCGGCACATCCTTCGGTGTCGATGGTGGCGGTCTACGGCGTTCCGCACGAGACGCACGGGCAGGAGATCATCGCCTCTGTGGTGCTCGCCTCGGGTGCCTCGGCGACGGCCGACGAGCTGCAGGCTTTCGTGAAGGAAGACGTGGCGGCGTACAAGTACCCGCGTCACATCGACATCGTCGAGTCGCTGCCGCTCGGCCCCTCGGGCAAGGTGCTGAAGCGCGAGCTCGTCGCGGCCTATCTGGCCCGTGAGGAATCGGCGGCACCGGTCGCCGGCTAGCGCTGCCAGCTGCTCCGCTGGCCGGCTGGGTCAGCCGAGCAGCGCCACCGCGCCGAGCGACAGCAGCGCGATCAGCAACCACGAGGTCAGGCCGACGATCAGGGCGCGCCAGCCGGTGCGGGCGAGCGCCGCGAAACGGATGTTCGACCCCAGCGCGAACAGTGCCATGCCGAGCAGGATGGTCTGGGCTGTGTCGGCGGCCGAGAGAACAGGTGCCGAGAAGGTGGGGTCGACGAGCACGAACGTGCGAACGAGCACCGCCGCGAGAAATCCCACGATGAACAGCGGCACGATGGGCGGGCGCGGGGCGGCGGCACCCGAGGGCCGAGTGCCCGGGGCGTCGACAGTGCCCGGGGCGTCGACAGTGCCCGGGGCGTCGACAGCGTCCGCCGCGGTGGTTCTGCCCACCTCCAGGCGCGCGGCGCGTCGGTCGCGCCCGCGCTCGACGAGCCCCACGATGGCCACCATCGGCGCCAGAGTCAGAACCCGGGTGAGTTTCACGACCACTGCCACGGCCAGCGCCGCCGGCCCGGCGATCTGGGCGGTCGCGACCACCTGGCCGACGTCGTGCACGCTGAGCCCCACCCAGGTTCCGAAGTCGGCGTCGTCGAGTCCGAGCGGGAAGCGCAGGGCGGGCAGGATGAAGATCGCCAGCGTTCCGCAGAGAGTCACGAGCGCGACCGGGGTCGCCTGGTCTTCGTCTTTGCTGCGGGTGACCGCGCTCATCGCGCCCACGGCCGAGGCCCCGCAGATGGAGAACCCGGCCGCGATCAGGATCGGTTGCGTACCCGGGAGGCGGAGCAGCTTTCCGAAGGCCAGGGTGGCGGCGAACGTCACGCCCACCACCAGCACGATCACGACGATGGTGGGCCAGCCGAGCCCCGCGATGTCGAAGAGCGAGAGCTTCAGGCCGAGCAGCACGATGCCGATGCGCAGCAGCCTCCGCGCGGCCAGTGCGATGCCGGGCTTGAGGATGGTGTCGAGCAACCGCTGGGTTGAGGGAATCTGGCCCACGATCATCCCGAGCCCGACAGCGGCCGTCAGCAGGGGGATGAACGGGAAGACCAGATGCAGAACGAAGGCCACGAGTGTGGCGAGCCCCGCCACGAAGATCCCCGGCAGCCAGCGCGGCCCGGCGCGACCGGCCGAGGCGCCGCTCAGCGCCATGACGGCAGCCAATAGTGCAGTGTCAGGAGCCAGCCCGGAATCGGCTGCGCCGTCCACACCGGCCAGAAGAACACCGTCACCACTGACGCGAGGAGAAGGTAGCCTGCCACGACCCAGAGGGCCGAGACCCGTTTTCGGCGGGCATCCGTTCGTCTGCCGAGCGCCATGCCGATGACGAACGTCAGCCCGAGGATCATGTAGGGCTCGAAGGCGATCGTGTAGAACTGGAAGATCGTGCGGTTCACGAAGAGCAGCCACGGCAGGTAGCCGCCGACCATGCCCATCAGGATGAGGCCGACCTGCCATTCCCGCCTCCGGATGAGCCGGTAGACGAGAAAGAGGATGGCGGCCGTCGCGGCCCACCAGATCGCGGCGTTGCCGACAGACGTGATGTTCTCGTAGCAGGTCTGCTCGCCGCATCCGCCTGTGCCGTTCTGAAGTGTGTTCACGTACATCTGCGTCGGGCGGATCATGAACAACCAGGTGAACGGATTCGCCGAGTAGGGGTGCGGTGAGTGCTCGTTGACGTTGAAGTTGTAGACCGACGCCTCGAAGTGCCAGAAGTTCTGGATGGTCAGCGGCACCCAGGCGAGCCCGCCCGTCCAGGGCGTTCCGTCGGTCTGGGCCCAGTTGCGGTAGTAGCCGTTCGAGCTGGCGAACCAGCCCGACCACGTGACGAGGTAGCTCGCCAGGTAGAGCGGCACGATCAGCACGAACGACGCCAGGCCCTGCTTGAGGATGGAGGCACTGAGCCAGAACGGGAGGCCGGCGCGGCGGCGGGCCAGGGCATCCACGAGCACTGTGTAGAGGGCGAACGCGACCAGGAAGTAGAGCCCCGACCATTTGACGGCGGTCGCGAGCCCCAGCGCGATCGCGGCAAGCAGCAGCCACGGCCGCCACCAGATCGCAGGCCCCCAGAGCACCTCCCTGCCTTCGCTCTCGCTCTGGGCCAGCCGCTCCGCAAGCCGCCGCAGATGCCACTCCCGGTCGAGCAGGAAGGCACCGAACCCGAGCAGGAGGAACAGCATCAGGATGCCGTCAAGGATGCCGATGCGCGCCATCACGATCGCATGGCCGTCGATGGCGAAGAGGAAGCCGGCGATGGTGCCGAGCAGGGTCGAGTGGAAGAGCTTGGTGCCGATCAGCGAGACCAGCAGAACGGCGAGGATGCCGCAGACCGCCACGGAGACACGCCAGCCGAAGCTGTTCTCGGCGCCGAAGACGGCTAGCCCGAGGGCGATGATCCACTTGCCGAGGGGCGGATGCACGACATAGCCCGGAGCGGCGAGATAGGTGTCGACGTCGCCGGCGTCGAACGCGGGGTCGGGCGTGGCGGGCCAGGAGCCCTCGTAGCCGAGGTGCAGCAGCGACCACGCGTCTTTGACGTAGAACGTCTCGTCGAAGACCAGGCTGTGCGGGTCGCCGAGGTTCCAGAGCCGCAGGATGGCCGCGAGGAGCGTGACCGCGAGGGGGCCGCCCCAGCGCCAGGCGCGCTGCCGCGCCGGAGTGCTGACGAGCCCGGCCCACCACGTGTCGAGGCGGCTGCCGCGGGGCCCCTCGGCTGCGGCAGGGGCAGCGAGCTGGTCGGGCGCTGGAGGTTCGGCGTCGGTCGCAAGGCTCACCCGCTCATGGTAGCGGTGCGACACTGGGGGGATGATCATCCTCGCCGCCACTCCCATCGGCAACCTGAAGGATGCCTCCGTACGCCTCGTCGAGACCCTGGAGGCCGCCGAGGTGGTCGCGGCCGAAGACACCCGCGTCACGGCGAAGCTGCTGCGTGCGCTCGGCGTGGAGAACCGCCCGCGCCTGATCGCCCTGCACGACCACAACGAGCGCGAGAAGGCGGCCGAGCTCGTCGAACTGGCCCGCAGCACCGACCTCGTCGTGCTGAGCGACGCCGGCATGCCGACCGTCTCCGACCCGGGTTTCCACCTCGTGCAGGCTGCGGTGGCCGCGGGGGTGGATGTCACGATCATCCCGGGCCCGTCGGCCGTCGTGTCGGCGCTCGCGGTCTCGGGCCTGCCGACCGACCGGTTCACGTTCGAGGGCTTCCTTCCACGCAAGCAGGGGGAGCGGCTCTCTGCGCTCGGCGATCTCGTGCGCGAGCGCCGCACGATGGTGTTCTTCGAATCGCCCAACCGCCTCGCCGCGTCATTGGCCGACGTGGCGACGGCGCTCGGCGACGACCGCGTCGTGGCGGTGTGCCGCGAGCTCACCAAGCTCTACGAGGAGGTGAAGCGCGGTTCTGCCGCCTCGCTCGTGCCGTGGGCCTCTGAGGGCGTCAAGGGCGAGATCGTGCTGGTGGTCGCGGGTGCGGGCGCCCTCGAGGTCACGCTCGCGGTCGGCGTCGCGCAGGTGCAGGAGCTCGTCTCCGACGGTACGCGCCTGAAGGATGCCGCCGCCGCGATCGCAGACGCGACCGGACTCAGCAAGCGCGACCTCTACGAAGCGGCGCTCGCGTCGCGCACCCGGCCCGCGGCATCCACTCCTCCACAGGTACCGGACTTTCCACAACCTCGCTGAACGCGCGTAATACGGCGGGCCGGATGCATGGCACGCCTTAAGATGTTCCTTATGTCTGACGGCTCCTCGTTCTATATCACCACGCCTATTTTCTACGTGAATGACGTGCCCCACATCGGCCACGCCTATACAGAGGTGGCGGCCGACGTTCTCGCGCGCTGGCACCGGCAGGCGGGCGACGACACCTGGTTCCTCACGGGCACCGACGAGCACGGCCAGAAGATCCTGCGCACGGCGACGGCGAACGGGGTGACCCCGAAGGAGTGGGCCGACCGGCTCGTCGAGACGGCGTGGCAGCCCCTGCTGGCGACGATCGACATCTCGAACGACGACTTCATCCGCACCACCGACAAGCGGCACGAGGTGAACGTGCAGCTCTTTTTGCAGCGCCTCTTCGACGCCGGGTACATCTATACCGGCGACTACGAGGGCTCGTACTGTGTGGGCTGCGAGGAGTACAAGCAGCCGGGCGACCTCGTCGACGGCACCGGGCAATACGAGGGGCAGCAGGTCTGCGCCATCCACTCCAAGCCGGTCGAACTGCTGCAGGAGCGCAACTACTTCTTCCGCATGAGCGACTTCACCCAGCCGCTGCTCGACCTCTACGAGAAGAACCCGCTGTTCATCCAGCCCGAGAGCGTGCGCAACGAGATCGTCGCGTTCGTCGGCCGCGGCCTCACCGACCTCTCCATCAGCCGCCAGTCGTTCGACTGGGGCATCAAGGTCCCGTGGGACGACTCGCACGTCGTCTACGTCTGGTTCGACGCGCTGCTCAACTACATCACCGCGGCCGGCTACGGCGCCGACGACGCCCAGTTCGAGCGGCTCTGGCCGGCGACCCACATCGTGGGCAAAGACATCGCCCGCTTCCACGCCGTCATCTGGCCGGCGATGCTCATGGCCGCGGGCCTCGAGGTTCCGAAGCAGGTCTTCGGGCACGGCTGGCTCCTGGTCGGCGGCGAGAAGATGTCGAAGTCGAAGCTCACCGGTATCGCGCCGAACCAGATCACCGACACGTTCGGCTCCGATGCTTTCCGCTACTACTTCATGAGCGCCATCAACTTCGGGCAGGACGGCTCGTTCAGCTGGGAAGACCTGTCGGCGCGCTACCAGTCGGAGCTCGCGAACGGGTTCGGCAACCTCGCCTCGCGGGTGGTCGCCATGGTGCTGCGGTACTTCGACGGTGCGATTCCGGATGCCGCGACCCTCGCCCCGGCTGACGAGACGGTTCTGGCGCTCGAACGGCGGGTCACCTCCGAGGCAGACGAGGCAATCGGTCGCCTCGCCATCCACGAGGCGCTCGCGAGCATCTGGCAGCTGGTCGACGGGCTGAACGGCTACATCACCGAGCAGGAGCCCTGGGCGCT
This sequence comes from Subtercola boreus, assembly GCF_003399645.1. Taxonomy (GTDB): domain Bacteria; phylum Actinomycetota; class Actinomycetes; order Actinomycetales; family Microbacteriaceae; genus Subtercola; species Subtercola boreus_A. The sequence continues at coordinate 61,141 of NZ_NBXD01000021.1, read as the reverse complement.
GGCGAAGAACCCCGAACAGCGCGAGCGGCTGCAGGCGGTGCTGTCGACGGCCGTGCACGGGGTCGGTACCCTCGCGGTGCTGCTCTCGCCGGTCATCCCCGAGGCCACCACGAAGCTCTGGCAGGCCCTCGGCGGGGTCGGCGAGATCACCGCCGTGCCCGTCACCCGGGCCTTCGAGTGGCAGAGCGCGGGCCGGGTCGAACCCCTCGAGCCGCTCTTTCCACGGGTCGAGACGATCGACGGCGCCGCGTGAGCGACCCTGCGACGGGGGCGGCCGGGCCGGTCAGCCCTGCTGCGCCCACCGGGTCGGCTGCGCCGCCCGGGGCGGCCGGGCCTGTCAGCGCGGGTGCGCCTGCTGCGCCCGCCATCCGCCAGCGCGACGCCTCGCCGGGTCGCGACCTGACGTACTCACCGCTACCCGAGCCGCTCACCGTGCCCGTGTACGACAACCACACCCACCTCGAGATCTCCGACGGAGCACCGGGCGAACAGCTCTCCTACCGCGAACACCTCGACCGGGCATCCGCCGTCGGTGTGAAGGGTGTCGTGCAGGTCGGCGGCGACGTCGAGACCTCGCGCTGGTCGGCCGAGCAGGCGGCGATCGAGCCGCGCATGCTCGCCGCCGTCGCCTTGCACCCGAACGAAGCTCCCCTCTATGCCGAGCGCGGAGGGCTCGACGATGCCCTCGCGGTCATCGCCGAGCTCGCCACGCGCCCCCGGGTCGCCGCGATCGGCGAGACCGGGCTCGACTTCTTCCGAACATCCGGAGATGAGGCCATCGCGGCGCAGTACCGGTCATTCGAAGCGCACATCGAGATCGCGAAAGAGAACAACCTCGCGATGCAGATCCACGACCGAGACGCCCACGCCGAAGTGATCGCCACACTGAAGCGCGTCGGAGCGCCGGAGCGAACGGTCTTCCACTGCTTCTCGGGCGATGCCGAGCTGGCCAGAGTCTGCGCAGAGAACGGGTGGTACGTGTCCTTCGCCGGCACCGTGACGTTCAAGAACGCCGCCAACCTCCGCGAGGCGCTCGCCGTGGCGCCGAGAGACCTCGTGCTGGTCGAGACGGATGCGCCCTTCCTCACCCCGGTACCGAATCGCGGCCGACCGAACGCGCCCTACCTCATCCCGTACACCCTGCGGGCGATGGCCGCCCAGCTCGGCATCGACGACGAGGAGCTCGCCGCCCAGATCTCCACGAACACCGAAGCCGTCTACGGCTCCTGGAACGCAGAACCGGTCACCGCCTCATGACCGACGAGAGGGCGTCGCTGCTCGGGCCGGCCGAGATCCGCGACCTCGCCGAGCTGCTGAACCTCACCCCGACGAAGAAGCTCGGCCAGAACTTCGTCATCGACGGAAACTCCGTGCGGCGCATCGTGCGCATCGCGGGAGTGCAGCCCGGCGAGACCGTGGTCGAGATCGGGCCCGGCCTCGGGTCGCTCACCCTCGGCATCCTCGAGGTGGGTGCCGAGGTCATCGCGGTCGAGATCGACAAGCGCCTCGCCGAACAGCTGCCACTCACCGTGGGCATCCTGCAACCGGATGCCCGGCTGCTCGTCATCCGCGACGATGCGATGCGCATCCTGTCTCTCCCCGGAGCCCCCACCCGTCTCGTGGCGAACCTGCCCTACAACGTCTCGGTGCCCGTGCTGCTGCACTTCCTCGAGCACTTCTGGAGCATCCAGTCGGGTGTCGTCATGGTGCAGGCCGAGGTCGGGCATCGCATCGCGGCCGAACCCGGGTCGAAGGTGTACGGCAGCCCGAGCGTGAAGGCGGCGTGGTACGGCGCCTGGCGAACCGCCGGCCAGGTCAGCCGGCAGGTGTTCTGGCCGGTGCCGAACGTCGACTCCGTGCTTGTCGCGTTCGAGCGCTCGGCGACGAGCCTGGCGAGCGAAGAGCTGCGCATCGCCACGTTCGAACTCGTCGATGGGGCATTCCAGCAGCGCCGCAAGATGCTTCGGCAGTCGCTCTCGAGCGTGTTCGGCAGCTCGCAGGCGGCGGCCGAGGTCATCTCCGCCGCCGGTCAAGACCCGACCGCGCGCGGCGAGGCGCTGACGGTGCACGACTTCCTCTCCATTGCGAGGGCGTCGATGAACCGGTGACGCCGGGTGCGTCGGCTGCAAACCGACGCACCGCGGCTCGGGTAGGTTAAAGTCATGACCCAGAACTGGCGAGGCAAAGCGGTTCACGTCAGGGCGCCGGGCAAGATCAACGTCTTCCTCAAGGTCGGTGCCGTCATGGACGACGGTTATCACGACGTGGCCACCGCCTACCAGGCCGTCTCGCTCTACGAAGACGTTCGCGCCTACGACGCCGACGACTTCTCGGTGGTCTTCACCGGCGCCATCGACTCCCGGGCACTGAGCACCGACGGCTCGAATCTCGCCATCCGTGCGGCACGAATGCTCGCCCACCGCGCCGGCTACCGCGGGGGAGTGCACCTCGAGATCTCGAAGAACGTGCCGATCGCGGGCGGTATGGGCGGCGGGTCTGCGGATGCCGCGGCCACCCTGCTCGCCTGCGACACCCTCTGGGGCACCGAACTCGGCCGTGAGGAGCTGCTCGGGCTCGCGGCCCGGCTCGGGGCAGACGTTCCTTTCGCGTTCACCGGCGGAACCGCCATCGGCACCGGTCGCGGCGACCAGTTGAGCCCAGCACTCGCGAAGGGCCAGTTCCAGTGGGTGCTCGCCCTCGCCGCCTTCGGCTCCTCCACACCCGAGGTCTACAAGGAGCTCGACCGCCACCGCGACCGCCACGCGCAGGACATCTTCCCCGCACAGACGCAGCCCTCCGTCGACGCCGACGTGCTGCAGGCGCTCCGCGCCGGCGATCCGCACATGCTCGCAGAATCGCTCCACAACGACCTGCAGGCCCCGGCACTGCACCTCGCACCCCGCCTCGCCGAGGTGTTGGAGGTGGGCGAAGCGAACGGCGCCCTGGCCGGCATCGTCTCCGGATCGGGCCCCACCGTCGCGTTCCTCGCCGCCGACCCCGACGGAGCCCTCGAACTGCAGCTCGCCCTGAGCGCCGCCCGCCACACCGTCGTGCGCGCCACCGGCCCCGTGCACGGCGCCCGCCTCATCGGCGACTGACCCGCGCTCGCGCGCCGCGCGCCTCGCCCCCGCTCCTGCGTCGCGCGCCCAGCCGCGCGCCTCGCCCCCGGCCCCGTGCGGGGCTCTCGCCTCGTCGGCGACTGACCCGCCCGCGCGCCGCCCCCCGCTCCTGCGTCGCGCGCCCAACCGTGCCCCGCGCGTGCGTCGCGCACCCCAACCGGGCGCCGCGCCCCGCGTCTGTGTCGCGCGCCCCGACCGCGCCCCGCGCGCCCACCCAGCTACCGCCGGAACGGACACGTTCCGGGCTATCCGGCACCTCAATCCCCGCGGATCGCCCGAACCGTGTCCGTTGTGCAGCGTCGGCGTGTCTTTCCACCCGCCAGGGCGGTGACGGGCCGGCCGCGCTGGCCGCAACGGACACGTTTTCGGCGATCCGGCGCCCTATCGAGCACGGATCGCCGGAACCGTGTCCGTTGAGCAGCACCGGCGCACTCTCCGCCCGCCCAGGCGGTAAACAGCCGGTCAAGAGGGGGCCTGCTTTCCCACTCGGACGGAGCTCAGCCGATGTGGAACCCCCCCTACGGCGCCACCTCTGCTCAGCCCCGTCCGGGTGAACCGGCTGCGCGCTCCGCGCCCGGCGCCTCGCCCGGCGCCGCGTCAGGCGTCGACGAGGGTGAGGGTCTTCGTGCTACCGGTCCAGTGCCAGAGCGTCACCGCCGAACCCACGTCCGACACCGGGTCGGCGGACACTGCCGGCCGGGCTTTGGCGAGAACGTCGATGGCGTCGGCGAGCTGGGCTGGAGTGAGACGGTTCGCGAGGGTGACATGCGGAACCCATCGGCCGGGTGCGCTGAGTTCCGACAGGTCGACGATTCCGGATGCCCGGCGGTGCACACTCGTGTGAAGCGCCTGCAACGCGGGGCTTACCGCGACCAACCGCCCCAGCACCAGGCCGCGCGGCGGCCCGCCGAACACCACCAGCCCGCCGATGTGCACCGCCACGGGCAGGAGCGACGCCGGAACCGTCCCGTTCAGACGTGGCCCGCCGGGCTGACTTGCCGCGCCTGCAGGGTCGGGCGTGGCAGGTTTGGGGGGTGCGATCCTGCCCAGCCCGCCGATGTGCACCGCCACGGGCAGCAGCGACGCCGGAACCGTCCCGTTCAGACGTGGCCCGCCGGGCTGACCTGCCGCGCCTGCAGGGTCGGAGGTGGAAGGTTTGGGGTGTGCGATCCTGCCCATGCCGCCGTCCGGGCCGGCCGCGGCGGATTCGGGGTGTGCGTTTGGCTCGACGAGTTCTGGGTTCACCTCGCGGGCGGCGAGCACAGTGAAGTGGGGTGCGTTGCTCGCGCTGGCGTGCCGCGCCTGGCTGGGGAGGCCCGCATCGAGCAGGGCGGCCCACTCCGCCCGGATCGCGGCATCCGTGTCGGCGTCGAACCGCAGCTCGAAGCTCATCATCGGTGCATCCCCGAGCTAGCCCCGCGCGCGGTACCGCGGAGCGCGGGTGGGGTGCCTCCGCTCAGGCCCCCACGCGGAGCGCGCAGTGCCACGTCCGCCGGCGCGACCGGCGCGACCGGCGCGACCGGCGCGACCGGCGCGACCGGCGCGACCGGCGCGACCGGTGCTCGGCAGGCCGTGCTCACCCGTCGAGCTCGATCAGCGCGTGCACGGGATATCCGGCCACCGCCTCGCGACCACCGAGGCCGCGCAGCTCGATCGCGACGCCGAGGCCCACCACGACGTAACCCGCCCGCTCCAGCAAGCGGATCGCCGCAGCCATGGTGCCGCCGGTGGCGAGCACATCGTCGAGCACGTAGACCCGGGAACCCTGCGCGAGAGATTCCGGTTGCAGCTGGATGGTCGCTGTGCCGTACTCCAGCGAGTAGGTCTCGCTCAGCAGCGGCCCCGGCAGCTTGCCCTCCTTACGGATGGGGTACACCCCGATGCCGCGCGAGACAGCTGCCGCGGCGGCGAACAGAAACCCTCGGGCCTCGACCCCCACCAGGGCATCGACATCGGTGGGAATCTGCGCCAGCAGAGCATCCGTGACCTGCCGGAGCGCATCCCCGTCGGCCATCAGCGCCGTGAGGTCGCGGAACAGGATGCCCGGCTTCGGAAAATCTGGAGTGGTGGTCATTTTGGCCGCGATCAGCGCAGCCACGCTCGAGGTTGTCACCCCCCGAGGCTAGCCGAGCATCCGGACACGCCCGGCGCAGCCGAGGCCGGGCCCGGCCCCAGCCTCGGCCTCAGACGACGTCGTCGCGGCGCTCGCTGCGGGTGATGCGCTCGCCGCTGACCGGGTCGACGGCGCTGCGGGTCTCGGCCGTCGTCGAACGCTTGCGGGCGATCAGCGCGATGCCGATGATGACGATCACGAATCCCGCCGCCATCAGGATGTAGCCGACCGTCTTGAGGTCGATCCAGCTGACCGTGACGTCGAGAGCGAAGGCGAGAATGGCGCCGACGGCGATGAGGAAGATTCCGAATCCGAGACTCATGATGGCCTTCTTTCTGTAGGTCGACTCAAACGCTACCCTGCGGGGCAGAAGCACACCACAGGGCACAGCCGGAAGCACGCACACCGTGGCACACCTGATTCTGTGGTGAACTTGAGGTAATGGCACATCTACTGGGGGCCGAGTCCCTCCATCTCGAATTTCCGACGCGCGTCATCTTCGACGACGTCACCATCGGCATCAATGAGGGCGACCGCATCGGCATCGTCGGGCGCAACGGCGACGGCAAGTCGACCCTGCTCCGGATGCTCGCCGGGCGCCTCGAGCCCGACTCCGGTAGGGTCACCCGCCGCAACGGGGTGACGCTCGCCGTACTCGACCAGAGTGACACACTCGACGACGCGCTGACGGTCGGGCAGACCATCGTCGGCGACATCGAGGAGCACGTCTGGGCCGGCGACCCCATCGTGCGTGACGTGATCGCGGGCCTGGCCAGCGACATCCCGTGGGACGCCGACGTGAAAGACCTCTCGGGCGGCCAGCGCCGGCGCATCGCGCTCGCAGCGCTGCTCATCGGCGACCACGACATCATCTTCCTCGACGAACCGACCAACCACCTCGACGTGGAGGGCATCGCCTGGCTCGCCGGTCATCTCAAGCGCCGCTGGTCGCCGAACGCCGGCGGGCTCGTGGTCGTCACACACGACCGGTGGTTCCTCGACGAGATCTGCACCGCGACGTGGGAGGTGCACGACCGCCTCATCGAGCCGTTCGAGGGCGGCTATGCCGCGTACATCCTGCAGCGCGTCGAGCGCGACACGATGGCGGCGACGATGGAGTCCAAGCGCCAGAACCTCATGAAGAAGGAGCTCGCGTGGCTTCGGCGCGGCGCCCCGGCCCGCACGGCGAAGCCGAAGTTCCGCATCGACGCCGCCAACGCGCTGATCGCCGACGAGCCGCCCGCCCGCAACTCGGTGTCGCTCGCGTCGATGGCGATGCAGCGCCTCGGCAAAGACGTGGTCGACCTCGAGAACGTCGGCGTCGTGTACGACGGCGCGACCGGTGAGAAGAGGGTGCTGCACGATGTGACGTGGCGAATCGCTCCGGGGGAGCGCACCGGTGTGCTCGGCATCAACGGGGCCGGCAAGTCCACCCTGCTGAGCCTGGTCTCCGGATCGCTCCAACCCACGACAGGGAAGGTGAAGCGCGGCAAGACCATCCGCGTCGCGACGCTGACCCAGCAGCTCTTCGAGCTCGACGACATCCTGAACGACCGCGTCAGCGACGTGATCGGCCGCCAGCGCAGTTCGTACGTCAGCGGCGGCAAGGAGATGACGCCCACCCAACTGCTGGAGCGTGTCGGCTTCACGAGCGCGCAGCTCTCGACCCCGGTGAAAGACCTCTCGGGCGGGCAGAAACGCCGCCTGCAGCTGCTGCTGATCCTGCTCAGCGAGCCGAACGTGCTGATTCTGGATGAGCCGACCAACGACCTCGACACCGACATGCTGGCGGCGATCGAAGACCTGCTCGACACCTACCCGGGCACGCTGCTGGTCGTCTCGCACGACCGGTACCTGCTGGAGCGCGTCACCGACAACCAGTACGCCGTGATCGAGGGTGGATTCATCCACCTGCCCCGGGGCGTCGACCAGTACCTCGAGGTGCGCGCGCTGCAGCAGAAGAACGGCACGAAGGGTTCGACCTCCAGCCCTTCGGAGTCGCCCTCGGCGGGTAAGGCCGCACCGTCGAAGCCCGCCCTCGGCGGCGCCGAGCTCCGCAACGCGCAGAAGGAGCTCGCCTCCGTGAACCGCCGCATGGAGAAGTACGGCACCCAGGTCGCCGGCATCCACGAGAAGATGGCGACCCACGACGCGAGCGACTACACCGGCCTCGGGGCGCTCTCGGCCGAGCTCGACACCGCCCAGGCCACCCTCGCAGACCTCGAGCTGAGGTGGCTCGAGCTCTCGGAGCTGCTCGCCTGAGAAGAGGGGCTCAGCCGAAGTCGCGGGAGAGCTTTCGGAGGAGTCCGGCCAAGCGCTCCTGGTCGGGCTTCGAAAGGCCCGAGAGCAACTGCGTCTCGCTGATCACGAGCTCGTCGATGGCCCGGTCGACCCGGGCGACCCCGTCGGCTGTCATCGTGACCAGGATGCCGCGACCATCGTGCGGGTCGGTGCGCCGTTCGACGAGCCCCCGTGCGACGAGGCGGTCGATGCGGTTCGTCATCGTGCCCGATGACACCAGGGTCTCCTCCAGCAGCGCTTTCGGGCTCAGCTGGTAGGGCCGGCCGGCGCGGCGGAGCGCCGAGAGAACGTCGAACTCCCAGGAGTCGAGTTCGCTCGTTCCGAAGGAGGTCCGGCGCGCCCGGTCGAGGTGCCGGGAGAGCCGCCAGACCCGCGACAGCACCTGCAGCGGTGAGAAGTCGAGGTCGGGGCGCTCGCGCTTCCACGCGTCGACGATGGAGTCGACGGAGTCTGTGGATTCCGGTTCGGGCATCCTGTCATTATCGCCGAAGTGCCGTGCGCATCTGCCGAGACGGCGACACGGTGAGCCGCTCGATCTGGCAGACTTGACCCTTGCACGCGGCGTGAGCCTCGGGCATTCCGCCTTGGTGTAACGGCAGCACGACAGCCTTTGGAGCTGTTAGGACTAGGTTCGAATCCTGGAGGCGGAGCGCTGATCACCAGAATGTGAGAGAAACATGACCGACTCCAGACTCGCGATCATCATCCTCGCCGCCGGGCAGGGTACGCGAATGAAATCCGAGACCCCGAAGCTCCTGCACCACCTGGCGGGTATCCCCATCGTCAGCCACGTTCTCGCCACCGCCCGCGAGCTCGATGCGGCCTACACGATCGCCGTCGTGCGCCACGAGCGCGACCGTCTCGTCGACGTGATCACCGACCAGTTGCCCGACGGTCTCGTGGTCGACCAGGACGACGTACCCGGAACCGGTCGCGCTGTAGAGCAGGCGATGGATGCCCTGCCGCTGGGCTTCGACGGCGACGTTCTGGTGATGAACGGCGACACACCCATGCTCGACGTGCAGACGCTGTCGGGTCTCGTCGCAGAGCACCGGCGCTCGAAGGCGTCTGCCACCCTCCTCTCGGCCTACCTCGACGACCCCTCGGGCTACGGCCGGATCATCCGTCACAGTGTCGATGAGCCGAGCGTCGACCGCATCGTCGAACACCGCGACGCGACGGAGAGCGAACGGGCGATCGCCGAGATCAACGCCGGCGTCTACATGTTCGGCGTCGCCGAGCTGCGCGACCTGCTGCCGCAGCTCACCCTTCACAATGCCCAGGGCGAGAAGTACCTCACCGATGTGGTGGAACTTCTGCGAAGGGCCGGCTCCGAGGTCAGCGTTCTGCCCGTCGCCGAATCGTGGCTCGTCGCCGGCATCAACGACCGCGCCCAGCTGAGCGAAGCCGCCGCCAAGATGAATGCCCTGATCATCCGGGGCTGGCAGCTGGCCGGCGTGACCGTGCACGACCCGGCGACGACCTGGATCGACCTCAAGGCGAGCATCGAGCCCGACGTGACGCTGCTGCCCGGTACGCAGATCCGCGGCGCGACCGTCATCGCCCGCGGCGCCGTGGTCGGCCCCGACACCACGCTCGTCGACTGCGAGGTGGGTGCGGGTGCGACGGTGAAGAGAACGGATGCCGAGCTCTCCGTCATCGGAGCAGGGGCGTCTGTCGGGCCCTTCGCCTACCTGCGGCCCAACACCGTGCTGGGCGCGAACGGCAAGATCGGCACCTTCGTCGAGACGAAGAACGCCCAGATCGGCGAGGGCAGCAAGGTTCCCCATCTGTCGTACGTCGGTGACGCGCACATCGGAGCTGGGTCGAACATCGGCGCGGCCACGATCTTCGCGAACTACAACGGGGTGGTGAAGAACCACACCGAGGTGGGCTCTGAGGTGCGCACCGGGTCGCACAACGTCTTCGTCGCCCCCGTTACTATTGGAGACGGAGCGTACAGCGCTGCCGGCACGGTCGTTCGCAAGAACGTTCCGCCGGGGTCGCTGGCCGTGAACATCGCGCCGCAGCGCAACCTCGAAGGATGGGTGGCTGCGCACCGCGAGGGATCGGCTGCCGACCGGGCGGCGAAGGCGGCGCTCACGAAGGCTGCGCTTGACGAGCAGGGCCCCGACAATTCCACACCAGCGGCATCCGGCGCTGAGAATCCAGGAGAATAAGTGTCTGAGATCACGGCCAACGGTGAAAAGCACCTCGTTCTCGCGACGGGCCGCGCGCATCCGGCCCTCGCAGAGGCCATAGCGGCCGAGCTCGACACGGGGCTGATCAGCAGCACCTCCCACACTTTCGCGAACGGCGAGCTGTATGTGCGTTTCAACGGCAGCGTTCGCGGCAGCGACGTGTTCGTCATCCAGTCGCACTCCACGCCCATCAACGAGTGGCTCATGGAGCAGCTCATCATGGTCGATGCGCTGAAGCGGGCCTCGGCGAAGCGCATCACCGTGGTGGCGCCGTTCTACCCGTACGCCCGGCAGGACAAGAAGCACCGCGGCCGCGAGCCCATCTCCGCGCGGCTCGTCGCCGACCTCTTCAAGGCAGCGGGCGCCGACCGCATCATGTCGGTCGACCTGCACGCCCCGCAGATCCAGGGCTTCTTCGACGGGCCCGTCGACCACCTGTTCGCGATGCCGGTGCTGATGGAGCACGTGCGCAAGACCTTCGACCTCGACCAGCTCACCGTCGTCTCGCCCGACATGGGCCGCGTGCGGGTCGCCGATGTGTGGAGCGACAAGCTCGGTACACCCCTGGCGATCATCCACAAGCGTCGGGACCCGCTCGTGCCGAACCAGGTGTCGGTGCACGAGATCGTCGGTGATGTGAAAGACCGCTGGTGCCTGCTGGTGGACGACCTGATCGACACCGGGCGAACGATCGTCGCAGCATCCGAAGCCCTGAAGAACGCGGGCGCCAAGGGCGTCATCGTGGCGGCGACGCACGCGGTGTTCTCCGACCCGGCCTACGAGATCCTGCAGTCGGACTTCATCGACTCGGTCGTGGTGACCGACACGCTGCCCATCCCCGAGGAGAAGCGCTTTCCGTCGCTCACCGTGCTGCCGATCGCTCCGCTGCTGGCGCGGGCGATCCACGAGGTGTTCGACGACGGGTCGGTCACGTCGATGTTCGACGGCGACGCCTGATACCGCGCTGCGGTCGGGAAATAAACCTGCCAGGCGCGAGGTTGATGCGACTATGACGACGACAACCGACTTCCTCCCCGCCGACTCCACCATCACCATGTTCTCGACGACCTGGTGCGGGTACTGTGCACGGCTGAAGAAGCAGCTCGACAAAGACGGCATCGGCTACACCGAGGTCAACATCGAGGAGGTCGAGGGCACCGCTGACCTCGTGGCGGCTCTGAACGGTGGCAACCAGACCGTGCCCACCGTGCTCTTCCCCGACGGATCGAGCGCCACGAACCCCTCGGCAATGGAAGTGAAGTCGCGCCTGGGCCTCTGAGCCGCGGCCCGTTCTCCCTTGCGTTTTGCGCACAAGTACCCAAGCCGAAGGCCATGGGTGCTTTTGTGCAAAACCCCGGCGGCGCTCGGCTGCCGCCTAGGGGTTGAGCGGGCCTAGGGGTTGAGCGGGCCTAGGGGTTGAGCGGGTCGCCGGGGGTGAGCTGCTGCAGTTCCGCGGGTGTGGGGTAGGTCGGGATGAGCCCGAGCGGCGCCACCGGTCTGCGGTCACCGCCGTAGGCCCCCACCGAGTAGCACACCCAGCCCACGCCGCTCGGCCCGAACAGCTCGAAGCGCGCTGACGACGACTTCGCGCTGGGCACCCGGTAGGCGACGTTCGCCGCACAGGCAGCGCCGGCCGTCGACTTGGCGAGGCTGTAGGTCGTCAGGATGCCCGGCAGCACCAGCGCGACAATGCCGAGAATCACGACGGCACGCATCATGCGCACCTTTCGCGCACTCCGCAGCGGACGGCCGGAGAGCGGCTCGTACCCCGCCAGCTCGGGTTCGTCGTCGTACTCGTTCATGCGATCCACGCGGTCGTCGCCCCCGTCACGACGCTGCCGTCGAGGTCGCCCAGCTTCATCCCGACGAACGCCGTTGCGCTCTGTGAACTCTGCACCCTGAACGGCGGCTGCGCATCCTGCAGCACCCCCACGATGACCTCGGCGACTCCCTGGGGCAGCTGGGCGTTCTCGAAGGCGCCGCTGCTTCTGGCGAGGTAGCTCTCGAGCGCCGGACGGTAGACCCCGGCATCGCCGGCGAACAAGCGGATGCTGTCGCCGACGTTGGCGACGAACGAGGTAGCGACGGCGCCGGGTTCGACGACCGTCACCCGCACACCGACCGCGGCGGCGACCGGGTGCAGGCTCTCCATCATGCCCTCGACGGCGAACTTCGCAGCGCAGTAGCTCTCGCTGAACGGCTGGCCGACGACGCCCCCCACGCTGGTGACCGTGACGAGGCGACCCGCGGACGCCCGGAGGTGGGGCATCGCCGCCTTGGTGACGTTGACGACACCGAAGTAGTTCGTCTCCATGACCTGCCGGATGGCGCCGAGGTCGTCCTGCTCGACGGTTCCGATGTGACCCTGGCCGGCGTTGTTCACGACGGCGTCGAGGTGCCCGTGCGCGGCGACGACGTCAGCGACGAGGGCGGTCACGGCTGCCGGATCGGTGATGTCGAGCATCCGTACCTCGACGTGTTCGCCCACCCCTGCATCGTTCACCGCAGCGCGGAGATCGACGTCGCTGCCCTCCCGGCGCACCGTGGCGACGACCTGCCAGCCCGCAAGCGCGGCGGCGACGGCGGTGTGCAGGCCGATGCCCGTGGAGGTGCCGGTGACGAGAACGACGGAAAGCGGAGAATCAGCCATGCGACAATTCTCCGCCCAATACTCGCCCCATTCGAAACGTCAGCCAACGGTCCTACAACGATTCGCTGCTCAGTGCGAGCTGCCCTCGGTCTCGATCTCGGTGCGGTCGCCCGACCAGAGCGTGTGGAACGTGCCCTCTTTGTCGACGCGCTTGTAGGTGTGCGCTCCGAAGAAGTCGCGCTGGGCCTGCACGAGCGACGCCGGAAGGCGCTTCGACGCGAGCGAGTCGTAGTAGCTGAGTGCCGACGAGAAGCCGGGAACAGGGATACCCGACAGCGCTGCGGTCGACACGATACGGCGCCAGGCGGCTTCGCCGTTGGCGACCGCCGAGGCGAAGTAGGGGTCGGCCAGCAGGGTCTTCAGCCCGGGGTTCTTCTCGTAGGCCTCGACGATGCGATTGAGGAACTGCGCACGGATGATGCAGCCACCCCGCCAGATCTTCGCGATGTTGCCCTTGTCGATCTCCCAGCCGTACTTCTCGGCACCGGCGATGATGGCGTCGAAGCCCTGCGCGTACGCCACGACCTTCGAGGCGTAGAGCGCGGCGTTCACGTCGTCTGAGAACGACTCGCCCACCGACACGGGCTCGGGGCGCGAGGAGATGACGGCCTGCGCCGCTTCGCGCTGCTCCGGATGCGACGACACGGCCCGCGCGAAAACGGCCTCGGCAATGCCCCCCACGGGTACGCCCAGGTCGAGCGCGTTCTGCACGGTCCAGACGCCTGTGCCCTTGGATCCGGCCTGGTCGAGCACCACGTCGACGAAGGCCTTGCCCGTTTCGGCGTCGACCTGCTTCAGAACCTCGGCCGTGATCTCGATGAGGTACGACTCGAGGTCGCCCGAGTTCCACTCGGTGAACACGTCGGCGGCGGCGCGGGGTGTGAGAGCGCCGACCTTCGTGAGCAGATCGTACGACTCGGCGATGAGCTGCATGTCGGCGTATTCGATGCCGTTGTGGATCATCTTGACGAAGTGGCCGGCCCCGCCGGTGCCCACATGCGTCACGCAGGGCTCGCCCTCGGCGATCGCGGCGATGGACTCGAGGATCGGGCCGAGCGTCTGCCACGACTCATCCGAACCACCGGGCATGATCGAGGGGCCCTTGAGGGCGCCCTCCTCGCCGCCCGAGATGCCGGTGCCGACGAAGTGGATGCCGGTCGGAGTGATGTCCTCCTCGCGGCGGATGGTGTCGGTGAAGAGGGAGTTTCCGCCGTCGACGATGATGTCGCCCGGTTCGAACAGCTCGGCGAGCTGGGAGATGACGGCGTCGGTGCCCTTGCCGGCCTGCACCATGATGATCGCCGTGCGCGGCTTGGTGAGGGAGGCGACGAAGTCCTCGATCTTCGTTGCGGCGACGAAGCCGGCTTCAGGATGTTCCTCGAGCAGCAGCGTCGTACGCTCGGTCGAGCGGTTGTACACCGCTACAGTGTTGCCCTCGCGGCTGGCGAGGTTGCGTGCCAGGTTCGAGCCCATCACGGCGAGCCCGACGACGCCGATGTTCGCGGTCGCTTCGCGTGTGTCAGCCATAGTTCATCCTCCAGATAAGTACTGGTTCTCCAGCGTACCGGTGTCTGCTTGAGAGGGCCTTTCACCCCCATTGGGGTGCATCAGGGTCGAGGTTCTCCTTTCGTGAAATGGAACGGTAGTAGTCTCGCGCTGAGAATCCAACGAGAGGCGACACAGCGTGAGTATCAGCGGGATCAGGGGCACCTTCTTCGACTTCATCGATGACCCGTGGAAGCACGTCGGTGACGAGGAGGCCTCCGCGCGATTCGTCGCTGATGGGCTGCTCGTCGTGGAAGACGGCATCATCATCGCCTTCGGTCCGTTCGAGGAGATCGTGAACGACTTCGCCGACATCGACATCACCCACGTCGAGCACCGCATCATCACGCCGGGGTTCATCGACGGGCACATCCATTTTCCGCAGACGCGTGTTCTCGGCGCGTTCGGTGAGCAGCTGCTGCCCTGGCTCCAGAAGTGGGTCTTTCCTGAAGAGGCACGGTACTCCGAACGCAGCTACGCCAAAGACGGGGCGGTACGTTTCTTCGACAACCTGCTGATGTCGGGAACGACGACTGTGCAGGCCTTCACCAGCAGCTCTCCGGTCTGCACCGAAGAGCTCTTCGAAGAGGCCACCCGCCGCAACATGCGCGTCATCACCGGCCTCACCGGAATCGACCAGAACGCCCCCGACTACTTCGTCGACACCGCAGACAACTTCTATGCCGACAGTAAGACTCTGATCGAGAAGTACCACAACGTCGGCCGCAACCTCTATGCCATCACGCCGCGTTTCGCGTTCGGCGCCAGCCCCGAGCTGCTGCAGAAGTGCGCGCAGCTGAAGCGCGAGCATCCGGATGCCTGGGTGCACACCCACATCTCAGAGAACCCCGCCGAGATCCGCGGAGTCGGCGCGGTGCATCCGGGCGCTGAGGACTACCTCTCTGTCTACGAGAAGTACGACCTCGTCGGTCCGAAGTTCACCGGGGGGCACGCAGTGTGGCTGTCGAACTCGGAGTACAAGCGCCTGCACGAGGCCGAGGCGTCAGTCACGTTCTGCCCCAACTCGAACCTCTTTCTCGGCAGTGGCATGTTCCGACTCGGCAAGGCGACCGACCCCGACCAGCGTGTGCGCATGACCTTCGGCACCGACATGGGCGGCGGCAACCGGTTCAGCATGCTCGCCGTGCTCGACGGGGCGTACAAGGTCGGCATGATCAACAACACGCTTCTCGACGGCAGCGTCGATCCCTCACTGAAGGATACGGCGGAGGCCGAACGCAACAAGCTCTCTGCGTACCGGGCATTCTGGTCGATCACCCTGGGTGGTGCCGAGGGCCTCTACATCGACGACAGGGTCGGCAGCTTCGAGGTGGGCAAGGAGGCGGACTTCGTCGTCCTCGACTGGACGCAGGGCCCGCCCGGAGCGGACTGGCACTCCTCCCTCATCGCCGACGGCGGCGACCCGGTGACCGTCGACGACGCTGCGAACATGCTCTTCGGCATCATGATCGTCGGCGACGAGCGTGCGGTCGACGAGACCTGGGTGATGGGCGAACGCGCCTACCGGAAGGCCTGACCGACATGACCAGGGTGGATCCGACGCCCGGGGCCGGGGGCGCGGGCTCGGCCGGGGCCACCGGGCCCGCCGTCTCGCTGGTCATCCAGCGCCGGGTACTGCCCGGCAGCGACGAGACCTACCGTACCTGGCAGCGCAAGCTCGGAACGGTGCTCTCGACGTGGCCGGGATTTCTCGGCCGGGATGTCATCGAGCCGTCTCCGCCGACCCAGACCGACTGGGTCCTGGTTCAACGGTTCGTCGACGTCGACGCGGCGCGCGGCTGGTTGCAGAGTTCCGAGCGTGCGGCCCTGTTCGAGGAGATCGCCGATCACTTCGTCGGGCAGGAGGAGATCCACCTGGTCACCGAGAACGAACGGGCGATTCCGGATGCGGCATCGATCATCGTGACCAGCCGCGTCGACCCGAAGAGCGAGACTGCATTCCTCGCCTGGCAGCGCAAGATCTCAGCCGCCGAGGCGGCCTTCCCCGGGTTTCAGGGCCACAAGATCGAACGCCCGACCCCGGGGGTGCAAGAGGACTGGACGGTCATCCTGAGCTTCGACACCGACGAGCATCTGGCGGCCTGGACCGAGTCGCCGCAGCGGCAGAGGCTGCTGGCGGAGGGGGAGGCCTACAACTCCGAGATGCGCGTGTCGAAGTCGCGGTACGGCTTCGGGTTCTGGGGGCAGGATCGCCCCAGCAGGCTGATGATCTTCAAAGACAACCTGCTCGTGCTGCTCGTGCTGTACCCCATCGTCTTTCTGTTCGGGTACCTCGTGGGTACACCCTTCCTCAGCGGGGTTCCGTTCTGGCTCAGCCTGTTCATCGGCAACGTGGTCAGCACCCAGCTGCTCGGCTGGCTGGTGGCGCCCTGGATCTTCCGGGTCTTCGCGTGGTGGCACACGCCCGGCATCGGCGCGCGGCGCGAGGTGCTCGGGTACGTCGTGCTGGTGGTGCTCTACGGGGCGTCGATGGCGCTCGACGCCTGGCTCATCGCGAGGGGGCCACTCGGCGGCAGCTAGGCTCGTCTGGTGCCGTCTTGCTCGCCGCTCCCGCCCGTTGTCGTGATGGGCGTCTCGGGGTCGGGCAAGTCGACGATCGGTATCGCGCTGGCCGCCGCCCTCGACGTGACGTTCATCGATGCCGACGATCTGCACTCGAAGGCGAACACGCAGAAGATGGCCCACGGCATCCCGCTCACCGACGACGACCGGCAGCCGTGGCTCGCCAGCGTCGGCCAGGCCCTCCACTCGCTGCCGGCCCACGGCCCGATCGTGGCGTGCTCGGCCCTGAGGAAGGTCTACCGGGATGCTCTGCGGAGTTCGGCACCCGATGCCGTGTTCGTGCACCTGGCCGGGGGTGCCGACCTCATCCGGGCCCGTATGGTGCATCGAACCGACCACTTCATGCCGCCCGAGCTGCTCGCCTCCCAGCTCGACACGCTCGAGCCGCTGACGCCCGATGAGAGAGGGGTCGTGCTCGACACAGGAGACGGCGTCGCTTCGATCGTCGACCGGGCGGTCGCGTGGCTCCGGGCGGGCGTGTAGACTCACACACTGAACTTCGGCGAGGGATGCCTGTGCATCCGTGATCGACGCGGTGGAAGAGGCTTACGGTCTTTCCTCACGCTGAGGCGTTCGAGTTGAACACACACCCCCTCTCATTAGAGACACCACTCATTCGAGATACTGACGGCGGGCCCCACAGGGTTCGCAAGGAGAACACCATGGCTGACGACAACAAGATTGCGGCCGAGACCCGCACCTCATTCGGCAAGGGTGCGGCGCGCAAGCTCCGCGCGGCCGGCAGAATCCCCGCTGTGATCTACGGCCACGGCGGTGCGCCGCAGCACGTGAGCCTGCCGGGCCACGAGGTCTTCCTGCTCATCCGTAAGTCGAACGCTCTGATCGAGCTCGACATCGACGGTGCGACCCAGCTCGCACTGGTCAAAGACGTGCAGAAAGACCCGGTGCGCCAGATCATCGAGCACCTCGACCTGATCACCGTGCGCCAGGGCGAGCGCGTCGAGGTCGAGGTCTCCGTGCTGGTCGAGGGCGAGCCGGCCTCCGGCACCGTCGCCGAGCTCGACACCTTCACGCTGCTGCTCGAGGTTCTCGCAACGAACATCCCGTCGCGCGTGACCGTCAACGTCGAGGGCGCCGAAGACGGCACCCAGATCCTCGCGAAGGACATTGAGCTGCCCGAGGGCGCCGTTCTCGTGGGTGACGAAGACCAGCTCATCGTCGCCGTGTCGATTCCCGAGGAGCAGGACCTGGGCGACAGCCTGTCGGCCGGTGACGCTTCGACGACGGACGCCCCTGCGGCCGAGTAGGTCACCTTCTTCACCTGACGTGCCGCGGCGGCCTTGTTCGCCGCGGCACGTTCTGTTTTCTCCTCCTCTTTTTCGAAAGGTGCGTGGCCCATGGCGGCTGACGACCAGTGGCTCGTGGTCGGGCTCGGCAACCCGGGGCCCGAGTATGCGGGCAACCGCCACAACGTCGGGCAGATGGTGCTCGATGAGCTGGCCTCGCAGTTCTCGGGTTCGTTCAAGGCGCACAAAACGAACGCGCGGGTGGCCGAGGGGCGCGTGACGCCCGGCGGAACCCGTTTCGTGCTCGCCAAACCGAACAGCTACATGAACAACTCGGGCGGGCCCACCGCCGGTCTGCTCTCCTACTACTCGATCGAGCCGTCGCACCTCATCGTGGTGCACGACGAACTCGACATTCCGTTCGATACCCTGCGCCTGAAGTTCGGCGGCGGGCACGGCGGACACAACGGCATCCGCGACATCATTGCCGCCTCGGGCACCCCCGAGTTCACCCGCGTGCGGGTCGGTATCGGCCGGCCACCGGGCCGACAGAGTGCCGCCGACTTCGTGCTGCGCGACTTCACGTCGACCGAGCGCAGCGCCCTGCCCAATCTGCTGGCGGATGCCGCCGATGCCGTCACGAAGACCGCCGCCGACGGCCTGACCGCAGCTCAGCAGCAGTTCCACGCCCCGCCCCCCGCCTAGCCCGTTGCCGGGCTCTGCTGTCAACCACCGGGGGGAGTGTCGGAGGGGGCCGGTAACATTGGGCGGGTGATACTTCAGGGCTTGATCTCGGCGCTTTCGCGCGCCTCGACGTTCGATGGCGCCCTGGCGGAGGCCGGTCGAGACGCTGACTTCTCGCTCACCGATGGGCTCCGCGCACCGCTGCTGGCGGGGCTGCTCGCGCAGCGGGCCGAGCGGGGACTGCCGCAGATGCTGTTCGTCGTGACCGCCACCGGGCGCGACTCCGAGAGCCTCCGTGCGAGCCTGGAGTGCCTGGCTCCGGGCGCCGACATCCTCGAGTTCCCCGCATGGGAGACGCTGCCGCACGAGAGGCTGAGTCCGAGCGCCGAGATCGTCGGCAAGCGCATCGCGGCGCTGCGGCGCCTCGCCGCGTGGAGTGCCGAGACGGCCGCCGCCGACGCGGCAGGGGTTCCCGCTCTGGCTGCCGACGTGACCGGCGGTGCAGGCACCGCCGCATCCGGAGCTGCGGGCAGGGGCTCGAAGGCGGCTGCGAAGAAGGCCGCCGCCATCGCCGAAGCAGAGGGGCCGAAGCGTCCGCGCCCGCTGGTCGTCGTCGCCTCGGTGCGGGCCGCACTGCAGCCGCTCGCCGACAACCTCGCCGACCGCGAGCCGGTTCGGCTCGTCAAGGGCGGCCGGGGGTACGACCTCGCAGCTCTCACGACCGACCTCGTCGAGCTGGCGTACTCGCGGGTGGACATGGTCACGAGGCGGGGCGAGTTCGCGGTGCGCGGCGGCATCCTCGACGTGTTTCCGGCGGTGTCGGAGCACCCGGTGCGGGTCGACTTCTTCGGCGACGAGATCGAGGAGATCCGCGGGTTCTCGGTCGCCGACCAGCGTTCGCTCGAGAACCAGTTCGACGACGTCGAGCTTCCGCCGAGCCGCGAGCTTCTGCTCAGTGAGTCGGTGAAGCAGCGGGCGCGGGAGATGCAGCACGAGTTCCCGAGCCTGTCGGGGCTGCTCGAGAAGATCGGGCAGGGCATTCCCGTCGAGGGGATGGAGTCGCTCGCTCCTGCGCTGCTCGACCGACTGGTCACCGTGACCCACTACCTGCCGAAGGGTTCGGCGATCGCGGTCATCTCGCCCGAACGTGTGGCGAGTCGTGCCGTCAGCCTGACAGAGACGAACCGCGAATTCCTGTCGGCCGCGTGGAACGCCGCGACAGCGGGAGCCGAGGCTCCGATAGACCTGGCATCGGGCGAGTTCATCACGCTGAACGACCTGCGCGACGCCGCCGGCATCCACCGTCCGTGGTGGACCCTGAGTACGTTCGACAGCGGTACGGCATCCGTCGACGAGCATCTTGAAGCCATCGTGAGCACTGACGTGCATTACGTGCGCATCCAGGCCGATGCGGTGCCGAGCTTCCAGGGAAACGTCGAGGGCGCCCTCGAGCACGTCGCGGCCCGCCTCCGCGAGGGCTGGAGCGTGGCCGTCGTGGCGGCGGGCAACGGGCTCGTCGAGCGGGCGGGCGACGTTCTCGCCGAGCGGGAGCTTGCGGCGCGGGTCGTCGAGCGGTACCCCGAGCATCCGGAACCCGGCATCGCCTATCTCGTGAAGGCGACCGTCGAGAGCGGCTTCGAGCTGCCCGAGATCAAACTGGCACTGATTAGCGAGAGCGAGTTCTACGGCCGGAGCGCCGGATACGACGGTCGACAGGTCAAGAAGCTGGCGACCCGCCGCAAGAACGTCGTCGACCCCTTGCAGTTGAAGGCCGGCGATATCGTGGTGCACCAGACGCACGGCATCGGCAAGTTTCTCGAACTCACGCAGCGCGAGGTGTCGAGCGGTGGTCGCAACCCAGTCAAGACGACGCGGGAGTACCTGCTCATCGAATACGCTCCGTCGAAGCGCGGGTACCCGGGCGACAAGCTGTACGTTCCGACCGATCAGCTCGACCTGCTGACGCGCTACGTCGGGGGAGAGGCGCCGGCCCTGTCGAAGATGGGCGGCAGCGACTGGTCTGCGGCCAAGACGAAGGCCCGCAAGGCCGTGCGTGACATCGCCGTCGAGCTCGTGAAGCTCTACTCGGCCCGCATGGCGTCGCGCGGCTACGCGTTCGGGCCCGACACTCCGTGGCAGCGCGAGCTCGAGGAGGCGTTCCCGTTCGCGGAGACGCCCGACCAGCTCACCACGATCGACGAGGTCAAGGCCGACATGGAGCGGCCCATCCCGATGGACCGCCTGCTCGCCGGCGACGTCGGCTTCGGCAAGACCGAGGTCGCCGTGCGCGCCGCGTTCAAGGCCATCCAGGAGGGCAAGCAGGTCGCAATGCTCGTGCCCACGACCCTGCTCGTTCGCCAGCATCTCGAGACCTTCAGCGAACGTTTCGCAGGTTTTCCAGTGCACACGCGTGCGCTGTCGCGGTTCCAGACCGACAAGGAGGCCCGCGAGACGGTGGCGGGCCTGGCCGACGGAACCATCGACATGGTCATCGGAACCCATCGCATCCTGACCGAGTCGATGGTCTTCAAAGACCTCGGCCTGGTGATCATCGACGAAGAGCAGCGTTTCGGCGTCGAACACAAAGACAAGCTGAAGAAGCTCAAGACGAACGTCGACATCCTCTCGATGAGTGCCACGCCCATCCCGCGCACGCTCGAGATGGCGGTGACGGGTATCCGCGAGATGTCGACGCTCGCGACCCCGCCCGAAGACCGGCACCCGATCCTCACCTACGTCGGCCCGAACTCCGATCGCCAGATCGCGGCCGCCATCCACCGCGAAATGCTCCGCGAGGGGCAGGTGTTCTTCGTACACAACCGCGTCTCGTCGATCAACCGGGTCGCGTCGCACATCGCCGAGCTGGTTCCGGATGCTCGGATAGCCGTCGCTCATGGGCAGCTGCCCGAGCACCTGCTCGAACAGGTCATCGTGGACTTCTGGGAGCGCAAGTTCGACGTTCTCGTGTCGACCACGATCATCGAGACCGGGCTCGACATCCCCAACGCCAACACGCTGATCATCGACCGTGCCGACAAGTACGGGCTGTCGCAGCTCCATCAGCTGCGTGGGCGGGTCGGCCGGGGACGAGAGCGGGCGTACGCGTACTTCCTCTACGACGAGCTGAAGCCACTGTCGGAGACCGCCCACGACCGCCTCTCGACGATCGCGGCCAACAACGAACTCGGCTCGGGGATGCAGGTCGCGCTCAAAGACCTCGAGATCCGCGGTGCCGGAAACCTGCTCGGTGGCGAACAGTCCGGCCACATCGCCGGAGTCGGTTTCGACCTCTATCTGCGGATGATCGGCGAGGCGGTCTCGACCTTCCGGGGTGATGTCGCCGAGGGCCAGACCGAGCTGCGGCTCGAGCTGCCCGTTGACGCACACATTCCCGAGGGGTACGTCGACAGCGAGCGGCTGCGCCTCGAGGCGTACCAGAAACTGTCGACGGCATCGTCGCCGACAGCGGCCGAAGGCCAGATCGACCAGGTGCTCGAGGAACTGACCGACCGGTACGGCGAGCCCCCGGAGCAGGTGACGAACCTCATCACGGTCTCGAAGCTGCGCCGGTTGGCCCAGCGCACCGGGCTCTCCGAGGTCGTCGCGATGGGGTCGAACCTGCGCGTGGCTCCGGCCGCGCTCGCGGACTCGGTGCAGGCACGCCTGCGGCGCATGTACCCGACGGCCAGGTACATGGGTGCGGCAGCGGCGCTGTCGGTTCCCATGCCGGTGGTGAACGGGCATCCGCTGCCCGACGCCGAGCTCATCGCTTGGGTGGAGGGGCTGCTCGCAGCGATCTTCCCGGCGCCGGCTGCGGTCGCTTCGGCGGCCGCCCCCGCGGAGTAGCGAGGCCGGGCGCAGCGCCCCATCGCCCCGATCGCCCCCCCATCGCCCCGCGGAGTAGCGCCTCTGCCCCGCCCCACCGACCCCCGGCCGCGGAGTGGGGTCCCCGGCCCTCTGCCAGCCGAGACGCGATGCCGTGTCGCGTCGAACCGGTGCCTGAAAGAGGATCAGAGCCGCAGCGGCGTCGGGCTCAGACGCTGCGCCGCGCACACCCTCTTTTACGCATCACGCGGTGCAGGTCAGGCCAGTGGCTCAGCGGGGGCCGGTGGGGCGGCGGGAGCAGCGCTGGGGGCCGGCGGCGCGGCGCGGCGCGCGCGGAGGGATGCGGCGCGTACGGCGCCGATGCTCGCCGCGATGACGAGGGCGATCGCCAGCGCCTCCACCCCGGTGAGTGCCTGGCCGAGGATGACGAGGCCGGCCAGGGCCGCGATGGCGGGCGCGAGGCTCATCAGAACAGAGAAGGTCGCCTCGGGGATGCGCCGGAGCGCCAGCAGTTCGAACGCGTACGGGATGGTCGAGGAGAGGAGGGCGACCGCGAGCCCGAGCAGCAGAACGTTCGGCTGCACGAGGATGACCCCCGAGGTGAGCAGCCCGAACGGCAGCGACATCACGCCGCCCACGACCATTGCGATCGCGATGCCGTCGAGTTTCGGGAAGCGCTGCCCGGTGCGGGCCGAGAGCAGGATGTAGGCCGCCCAGAACACTCCGGTTCCGGCGGCGAAAGCGACTCCGATGGGGTCGAGAGCGGATGCTCCACCCTGGCTGAGCAGAATCACCCCCGCGAATGCGAGCACCGCCCACAACCACGCGGATGCGCGTCGAGTGACGACGACCGACAGGATGAGCGGCCCCAGAACCTCGATGGTCACCGTGGTTCCGAGCGGAAGCCTGTCGAGTGCCGTGTAGAACAGCATGTTCATGCCGCCGACGACGAGGCCGAAGGCGATCACGATCATCCAGTCGCTGCGGCTGTACCCGGTGAGCCGCGGGCGGCAGACGAGCATCAGCACGATCGCTGAGAACACCAGCCGCAGGGTGACCATGCCGAGCGCACCGACGGTCGGGAAGAGCGCGACGGCGAACGACGCCCCGATCTCCTGGCAGGCCAGCCCCGCGACGACCAGCCCGACGGGCCACAGGGCCACCCCGGAGCGGCCGCCAGTGCCCCGGGCCGCACCAGTGCCCCGGCCCGCATCAGTGCCCCGGGCCGCACCAGTGCCCCGGCCCGCATCAGTGCCCCGGGCCGCACCAGTGCCCCGGCCCGCATCAGTGCCCCGGGCCGCACCAGGACCCCGGCCGGCCACGCCAGAGAGAGTGCCACCACCCTCGTCGCTGGCACCCGCAGACCTCACCGCCCCCACGTCAATTCCGCGCCTCTTCCAGCTTCTTGTACAGGTGGTTGCGCGGCCGCAACACCGCGATGGCGAGCAGCGCAGCCAGCACCGAGGCCACCAGGATGGCGACCTTGGCGTCATCGTCGTGCACACTGCCGAGCCCGAAACTGAGTTCGGCGACGAGGAGCGAGACGGTGAACCCGATCCCGCCGAGGAAGGCCACCCCGGTGAGATCGATCCACTTGATCGAGGGGTCGAGCTCCGCCCGCGTGGCCCGCGTTGTCAGCCACGTCGCCAGGAGGATGCCGACCGGCTTACCCAGCACGAGCGCGACGATGATGCCGATCGTCACCGGGCTCGCCAGTGCGGTCGTGAACCCTTCGGCGCCCCCGACGGCGACACCCGCCGCAAAGAACGCGAATACGGGAACCGCGAAGCCGGTGGAGATCGGGCGGAAGCGGTGCTCGAAGACCTCGGAGAGACCGGGCCCCGCATCCGGCCCGCCGCTCGCCTGGCTGCGGATGACAGGAATGGCGAAGCCGAGCAGCACACCGGCGACCGTGGCGTGGATACCCGAGGCGTGGATCAGCGCCCAGACCGTGACCGCGATCGGCAACAGGATCAGCCAGGGGGCCCACGTGTGGATGCCGAAGAACCGACGGAACCGCTGGGCGAGGATCGTGTAGGCCGCGAGCGGTACCAGCGCCAGCAGAAGCGGAAGGAGCTGGATCTCGGTGGTGTAGACAAAGGCGATGATCGCGATGGCGATGAGGTCGTCGACCACGGCGAGCGTGAGCAGGAAGATGCGGAGCGCACTCGGCAGCCGGGAGCCGACGATCGCGAGCACCGCCACGGCGAACGCGATGTCGGTCGCGGTCGGGATGGCCCAGCCGCGCACCGTCTCCGGGCTGGCGAGGTTGATGGCCGTGTAGACGAGCGCCGGAACGATGACTCCGCCGACGGCCGCAGAGACAGGCACGATCGCCTTGCTGACCTTGCGCAGTTCGCCCGCGACGAACTCCCGTTTCAGCTCGAGCCCGACCAGGAAGAAGAAGATCGCGAGCAACCCGTCGGACGCCCACTGGCCGAGGGTCAGATCGAGGTGCAGCGCCTCGGGCCCGATGCGAAAGTCGCGCAGGGCGAAGTAGCTGTCGGCGATCGGTGAATTGGCCCACACGACGGCGATCAGCGCAGCGATCACCAGGATGACGCCACCCACGGTCTCCTTGCGGAGAATCTCGCCGAGGCGGGAGGATTCCGCCGAACGGTCGTCGCTGAACAGCTGGGCAGTGAGCGGTTGCTCGGTCATGGTGCCTCCCGGAAGCGTCGTCGAAAACTCTGCCGACCAGACTTCCCGGCTCACCACTTACAGTGTATCGAAGCGCCCTCGCCGTGCGGGCGCACGTAGCGTGAGGCACCCGTGACCGAGAAGACACCCCCCTCGAAGCTCGACGAACTCATCGCCGTGACCGCGCGGCTGCGGGCGCCGGGTGGATGCCCGTGGGACGCCGAGCAGACGCACGAGTCCCTGGTGCAGTACCTCGTCGAGGAGTCGCACGAACTCATCGAGGCGATCGAGGTCGGCACCCGTGACGACCTGCTCGAGGAGCTCGGAGACGTTCTCTACCAGGTCGTCTTCCACGCCGACCTCGCGGCCCACACTCCGGGGGAGGCGTTCGACATCCAGGATGTCGCGGCTCACATGACGGCGAAGATGGTGGGGCGGCATCCGCACGTCTTCGGTGACGTCGAAGCGCACACGGCCGACGACGTCGTGGGCATGTGGGACGATCTGAAGCGCACGGAGAAGCCCGGACGAACGAGCGTCCTCGACGGGGTTCCCCAGGGCATGCCCTCGCTGGCGCTCGCCGACAAGCTGCTCGGCAAAGCGCAGAAGGTGGGGTTGCTCGAAGCCGATGCGCCGGCGAGCATCCCGGTCGGCGACGAAGACGAGCTCGGCTCGCTGCTGCTGGCGATCGTCGCCTCAGCGAAGGCCCAGGGCTTCGATGCCGAGCGGGCGCTGCGGGCGACCCTCCGAGGGTTGCAGTCCGAGATCCGTGAGGCGGAGCAGGCGCCGGTTCAGGATGCCCGGGGCGCCGTCCCGGCAGACGACACGTTCGACGGGGTCGACGGGTTCGACGGGCTTGACGGGTTCGACGCGGGAATCGTGGGCCTTCCCGCCGCCGACTGACGCGCGGCCCCACCGGGCCACCGGCCGAGAAGCAGAACCGCCGTGCCGTAGAACACCGCGCCGAGTACCGCGAACGGCAGGTCGAGGAAGAACTGCATCACGCAGAACGCCGGCACGAAGGTCAGCACGGCCGCCAGGGCCACGATGCGGCCCGGGGGAGTCGCTCCCACCTCTCGCGGCTTCTCCCAGCGCCCCACCAGGAACGACAGCCCGAACAGCGCCGCCATCACGAGCACGAAGACGATCGTGCGGCTCCACCACCACACGGGGCCCGCGGGCGTCGGTGACGCGCCGGGGATGAGCAGCGCCGCTCCCGACAGCAGGATGATCACCGGAAGGTGCCAGAGGTAGATCGTCATCAGCCGCGACCCGACCACGAACACGAAGGCGCGGGTGGCGTGCGTGTTCATGAGCGCCGCCAGAGCTGGCCGCAGCAGCCTCAGAATGCACGCCTGCCCGAGCGCGAGCGCGACCAGCGGCAGCGTGGGAGGGTTCAGGTTCGTCAGCATGTCGTCGCTGTACGGCCCGATCCCGGTGAGCGGGAACAGGGACGCGTACGCCACTGCCGCGATCGCCACGAGCTGCCACCACCGCCGCCGGTCGAACCAGCCGTCGGCGTACCAGAACCCGAGCTGCTGCACCAGCAGCCACACGAAAAAGAGGTTGGCGAGGCCCACGGCGTCGATTCCGCTGGAGTACCGCAGGGCATCCGCCACCACCGCTCCGACGAGCAGAACGGCCAGAGTGCCCCGGGGTGACCGGGCGTGCAAGCCGGCCATCGTCGGCACGAGGGCCTGGCAGAGACCGTAGGCGGCGAGGAACCAGAGCGGCGAACCCGCG
Source organism: Subtercola boreus (assembly GCF_003399645.1). GTDB lineage: Bacteria > Actinomycetota > Actinomycetes > Actinomycetales > Microbacteriaceae > Subtercola > Subtercola boreus_A. The sequence goes on along the minus strand of NZ_NBXD01000021.1, from coordinate 34,490 downwards.
CCGACCACGACGGTGTCGAGCAGCGCGGGATCGATGCCGATGAGCCGGGCGCCGCCGATGACGATCACGTAGAAGACGAACAGCGGCAGCACCGGCTGGGCGAGGCGCAGCACGCGGGTGCGCACGAAGTCTGCGGCCGTGCCGCCTCGGCGCCGGGTGCTCCGCCAGGCCGTGAGACTCGCGAACCCGCCCACCACGAAGAAGAGCGGCATGATCTGGCCGATCCACGTCACAGCGGCGAACCACGGCTGGTCGCCGAGAGGACGGGAGACGAGGAGCTGGCCGTCGGAGCCGAACCCGACGCCGACCATCAGCAGGTGGATGACGACGACGAGCAACACGCAGAACACCCGGGCGATGTCGAGCGTCAGGTCACGCTTGGAGAGGTCGATCGACGACGTCGTCAGACTGGCAGAACCCATGCAAACACCCTAGAGGGCAGCACGCCCCGACGACGTCGTCAGACTGGCAGAACCCATGCAAACACCCTAGAGGGCAGCACGCCCGGGCGGCCATGTCCCCACGCCACTGGCAGAATTGGGGCATGGCCCAAGCAATAACCCCGCCCCGCGGCATGCGCGACTTTCTGCCCGCCGAGAAGGCGACGCGCGAACGTGCGCTCGGCATCATCCGTCGTTCGTACACCGCCCACGGGTTCGACGAGATCGAGACACCCGTGATGGAGGACATCGAGCTCCTGCACTCCGGGCTCGGCGGCGACAACGAGAAGCTCAGCTTCAGTGTGCTCAAGCGCGCGCTGCCGCAGGCCGAGATCGAGGCGGCTGCCGCGGCGGACGACGCACAGCAGCTCGCCGACCTGGGCCTGCGCTTCGACCTCACCGTTCCGCTCGCCAGGTTCTACGCCAGCCACCGCGGTGAGCTGCCGAGCGTCTTCCGGGCCATCCAGATCGCGCCGGTCTGGCGCGCCGAGCGCCCGCAGAAGGGTCGTTACCGCCAGTTCGTGCAGTGCGACATCGACATCATCGGGGAGCCCAGCCAGCTCGCCGAGGCCGAGATCATCACCGCCACCCTCGCCACGCTCGACGAGCTGGGGCTCGAGGGGTGCACGATCCGCATCAACGACCGTCGACTGCTCACGGCGATGCTCGAGGTGTTCGGATTCACCTCAGCCGAGCATCCGCAGGTCTTGATCACCATCGACAAGCTCGACAAGGTGGGTGAGCAGGGCGTCGTCGCCGAGCTCCGCGAGCGTGATGCCACGCCGGACGCGGTCGATACGCTCGAGAAGTTCTTCCACCGCATCACGACGAAGGAGTTCAACCCGTTCGGCGTGCGCGCCATCACCAAGGCACTGCCCGCGGGCATCGACCCGGCCCTCATCGCGGACTTGGCCGCACTCGCCGAAGTCGTCGACCCGGCGCGCCTGCACTTCGACCCGTTCCTCGTGCGCGGTATGGGCTACTACACGGGCACGATCTTCGAGATCGCCCACCCCGACTTCACCTTCTCACTCGGGGGAGGCGGCCGCTACGACGGCATGATCGGCCGTTTTCTCGGCACCGACGTCGCCGCGTGCGGTTTCTCGATCGGCTTCGAGCGCATCGTCGACCTTCTGCAGGCGGATGTCACGGGGGCGACGGATGCCCTGCTCCTCCTGCACGAAGCATCCGCCACCCCGGCGCAGCTGGTCGCGCTGAAGACCGAGCTCATCGCCGCCGGCACCCGCGTGCGACTCGAGAAGCGCACGAAGAACACGAAGGCGCAGCTCGACCGTGCCGCGGCATCCGGATTCACCTCCTTCGCCTTCGTCGCCCCCGACACCGCCGCTGCCGCCGACCTCGACGTCAAGGCCATCTGACCCGCCCGTCTTGCGCAGAAGCACCCAACCCTGCGGGTTTGGGTGCTTCTGCGCAAAATCGACGCCAGGGCGGGCAGGGGCGGGGTTTGGTGGATAGATAGTTTGGCTATACAATTAGGCAAGTGAACAGCGAACTCTCCGAACTTCTCGGTGACCTTGTATCGGTCACCCACCGTCTCACCCGTCTCGCGGCCCAGGCCACGGGAGACTCCACCTCGCCGGCGGCCTGGCGCACGCTCAGCGTGCTGACCTCGTCGGGCCCGCTGCGCCTCGGCGAACTCGCCACGGCGAACCGTGTCAGCCAGCCCACGATGACCAAGATCGTCGCGAACCTGAACGAGCTGGAGTGGATCAAGCGCATCGCCGACACCTCCGACGCCCGCGCCTGGCAGATAGCGATCGCCCCGAAGGGCCAGAACGCACTGAACGACTGGCGCTACCGCCTCGGCATGGCGCTCGAACCCCTCTTCGCCGACCTCACCACACGCGAGCTCAGCGTTCTGAGCGAAGCCACCGACCTGATCGGCGACCGCATCGACGTTCAGGAGCTGGCGGCGTAATGACGGCGACACGGGAGACCAGTCACACGAACACGGGCCACGGCGCGGGTCCGCACGGCGGTGGGGCATCCATCCTCCATCAGCCGAAGGCCGTCTGGGCGGTCGCGTTCGCGAGCGTCATCGCCTTCATGGGCATCGGCCTGGTCGACCCCATCCTGCCGGCGATCGCCGAGGCGCTGCAGGCCTCCCCGACGCAGACCTCACTGCTCTTTACGAGCTACCTCATCATCACCGGTCTCGCGATGCTCATCACGAGCTTCGTCTCGAGCCGCATCGGCGCGAAGAAGACGCTCCTGATCGGGCTCGCCCTGATCGTGGTGTTCGCCGCCTTCGCGGGCGCGGCCGGTAGCGTCGAGGCCGTCATCGGCTTCCGCGGCGGCTGGGGCCTCGGCAACGCGTTCTTCATCTCGACGGCTCTCGCCACGATCGTGGGCGCCGCCAGCGGGGGAGCGTCCAGCGCGATCGTGCTCTACGAAGCCGCCCTCGGTCTCGGCATCGCCATCGGTCCACTGCTCGGCGGCCTGCTGGGTTCGATCAGCTGGCGTGGCCCGTTCTTCGGCACCGCGGTGCTCATGGCCATCGGGTTCATCGCGATCGCGGTGCTGCTTGCGAAAGACGAGAAGGCCGACCGCACACCGACCCGCCTCAGCGCTCCCCTTCGCGCACTGGCGAACCCGAGCATCCGGCTGCTCGCCTTCACCGCCCTGTTCTACAACATGGGTTTCTTCACCCTGCTCGCCTACACCCCGTTCCCGCTCGGCCTGAACGCGATCGGCCTCGGCTTCACGTTCTTCGGCTGGGGTATGGGTGTCGCGATCACGAGCGTCTTCGTCGCTCCCCTCCTGACGCGCCGCATGAGGCGCACCACCGCCCTGATCGGCGCACTGGTGCTGCTTGCGCTCGATCTGGTCGCGGGCGGGCTGCTCATCGAGTCGACCGTCGGGCTGATCGCCTGCATCGTGGTCGGCGGGCTCATGCTCGGAGTCGTGAACACCGTGCTCACCGAGTCGGTCATGATGGCGACGGATCTGCCGCGCACGGTCGCCTCCTCCGCCTACTCGGCCGTGCGCTTCCTCGGTGGGGCCATTGCGCCGCCCGCCGCCGCCGCGCTGGCCGTGGCCGTGTCGCCGGGCTTCCCGATGTACGCCGCGGCGGGCTCGGTCATCGTCGCAGCCCTGTTCGTGGTGATCGGTCGGAAGACCCTCCGCCGTGTCGACAACGGCGGCGAGGAGTCCGAACTCGATGAAGCACAGGCGCTGAGCGTCGGCGAAGAGTAGGTCTTCGTTAGACTCGGGGCTTGGATGATCGTTCCGAACGGCATCCGTCAATCCAACCTGAGGAGACAATCCAGTGGCACTGATCGAAGCCGTAGGCGCTCGCGAAATCCTTGACTCGCGAGGCAACCCGACCATCGAGGTCGAGGTACTGCTCGACGACGGCGTGGTCTCCCGCGCTGCCGTTCCGTCCGGAGCATCCACCGGCGCGTTCGAGGCGTACGAACTGCGCGACGGCGACAAGAGTCGCTACCTCGGCAAGGGCGTGCTGAAGGCCGTCGACGCGGTACTCGACGAGCTCGGCCCGGCACTCGAGGGTTTCGACGCGAGTGACCAGCGCCTCGTCGACGGTGCGATGATCGCCCTCGACGGCACCGAGAACAAGAGCCGCCTCGGCGCGAACTCGATCCTCGGCGTGTCGCTCGCCGTGGCCCGCGCCGCCGCCGACTCCGCCGACCTGCCGCTGTTCCGCTACGTCGGCGGCCCGAACGCCCATGTGCTGCCCGTTCCGATGATGAACATCATCAACGGCGGCTCCCACGCCGACTCGAACGTCGACATCCAGGAGTTCATGATCGCTCCGATCGGCGCCGACAGCTTCGCCGAGGCGCTCCGCTGGGGCGTCGAGACGTACCACGCCCTCAAGTCGCTGATGTCGAAGCAGGGCCTCTCGACCGGCCTCGGCGACGAGGGTGGGTTCGCGCCGAACCTGTCGTCGAACGCTGCCGCGCTCGACCTCATCCTCGAGGCCATCACCGCCGCAGGTTTCACGCCCGGTACCGACATCGCCCTGGCGATGGATGTCGCGGCCAGCGAGTTCTACCGCGACGGCGCCTACCAGTTCGAGGGCAAGGCGACCTCGTCGGTCGAGCTGAGCTCGTACTTCGAGAACCTGCTGGCGAACTACCCGCTGGTCTCGATCGAGGACCCGCTCGAAGAAGACGACTGGGAGGGCTACCAGCACCTCACCGCCGCCATCGGCAGCAAAGTGCAGATCGTCGGAGACGACCTGTTCGTCACCAACCCGGTGCGCCTTGCCAAAGGCATCTCGCTCGGCGCAGGAAACTCGATGCTGGTCAAGGTCAACCAGATCGGCACGCTCACCGAGACGCTCGACGCGGTCTCGCTGGCCCAGCGCTCCGGCTACACCACGATGATGTCGCACCGCTCGGGTGAGACCGAAGACACCACGATCGCCGACCTCGCGGTGGCGACGAACTCGGGTCAGATCAAGACCGGAGCGCCTGCCCGCAGCGAGCGCGTGGCTAAGTACAATCAACTCCTGAGGATCGAAGAGGAGCTCGCCGAGGCCGCCGTCTACGCAGGTCGCACGGCGTTCCCCCGTTTCTCCGCCCAGGCGTAGTCCCGGGCAGTCAGTTGAGAGGAACTCCATGAGGTCGACGGTCGGCAGAGCCCCCGGTTCTGGCAACCGTCGACCGCGTGGAGGCCGCCCGGTCGGCGTCACCGGCGCGGCGGGGGCGGTGCCCACGAACTGGCTCCGCAGCATCCGCTTCTCGGGGTTCACCGTGCTGATGCTCGTCGTGCTGCTGCTGTTCGTCGTCATCGTGGCCCCGGGTGCCCGCATCTTCATCGAGCAGCGCCAGCAGATCTCCGACCTGCAGCACAACCTCGCTGCAGCCCAGACGCAGAACTCCGCCCTGACGGCAGAGGTCGCCAGGTGGAGCGATCCTGCCTACGTGCGCGCCGAGGCGCGCGAGCGGCTGTACTACGTGATGCCCGGCGAGACCAGTTTTCTCGTGCTCAACGACGTGAACTCCGCCGACCCGTCGTCGACCACTCCGGTGAGCACCGACATCCAGGCCACCCAGAGCGACTGGATCGCGTCGCTCTTCGCTTCGGGAATGACCGCGGGGCTCAGCACCCAGACCCCAGAACAGCTCGGCATCCAGCCGGCAGACGGAACAGCACCATGACCCGGCCACCGTTCGACCCGCCGACCGAACTCGACATCCAGACGGTCTCCAACCAGCTGGGGCGACGGGCCCGGAACGTACTGGGCATCGCCGCGCGCTGCGTCTGCGGGGCACCCACCGTGGTCGCAACGGCGCCCCGGCTCGACGACGGCACGCCGTTCCCGACGCTGTACTACCTCAGCCACCCGGCTGCCACGGCGGCGATGTCCGACCTCGAAGCCGCGCGGATCATGCCCGAGCTGCAGAGCCTCGTGACCTGTGACGACGGGGTGGGGGATGCCTACCGCGCCGCCCATGAGCAGTACATCGGCGACCGGGAGAGCATCGCCGTGGTCGACGAGATCGCGGGGATCTCGGCTGGCGGGATGCCGGTGCGGGTCAAATGCCTGCATGCCCTGGCCGCCCACTCCCTTGCTGCCGGCCCCGGGGTCAACCCGATCGGCGATGAAGCTCTGGCGCGCGGCGATTGGTCGCCTCTGGTCTGCGAGTGCAAGGAGTATCCTGTACCTGCGGCCAGCGCCGGCCATTGAACAGCTCCGCAGCATCCTGATCGCACGACGTTCACCTGTCGTGCGTGTGGGCCCCGCTGCGGAGGTAGTAGCCTGATGGCTTGCACCTTCACCGAGGAGATCCTTTACTGTGCCCAGAATCCTGATCGTAGGCGGCGGATACGCTGGCTTCTACACCGCCTGGAAGCTCGAGAAGTGGTTGCGCTCCGGCGAGGCTGAGGTCACGGTCGTCGACCCGCTGCCGTACATGACCTACCAGCCGTTCCTGCCCGAGATCGCCGCGGGCTCCATCGAGCCCCGTCACGCGGTTGTGGCGCATCGCCGTCACCTCAAGAAGACCACGATCATCGCCGGCAAGGTCGAGAAGATCACCCACGCCGACAAGACGGTCACCGTCCACCCGAACGTCGGTGAAGACTACGAACTCGAGTACGACATCATCGTGGTGACCGCCGGTTCGGTCTCCCGCACCTTCCCCATCCCCGGTGTCGCCGACGAGGCGATCGGGCTCAAGACCATTGAAGAGGCCGTCGCCATCCGCGACCGCATCCTCACGAACTTCGATAAGGCATCCCAGCTGCCCGAGGGGGCGGAGCGTGACCGCCTGCTCACCTTCGTGGTCGTCGGTGGCGGTTTCGCCGGCATCGAGATCTTCGCCGAGATGCGCTCGTTCGCCAGTGCCCTCCTCGACAGCTATCCCGAACTCAGCTTCGAAGACACCCACTTCCACCTCATCGAGGCGATGGGCCGCATCATGCCCGAGGTCTCGGCGAAGACGGCCGACTGGGTCGTCAAGAACCTCGGCGAACGTGGTGCCCAGGTGCACCTCGAGACCCAGCTCAAGTCGGCCGTCGGCGGTGTCGTCGAGCTGTCGACCGGTGAGAGCTTCGAGTCGGCCACCATCGTGTGGACGGCCGGGGTCATGGCAAGCCCGATGCTGAAGAACACCGACCTCCCCATCGAGGAGCGTGGCCGCCTGAAGGTCCAGCCCGACCTGCGTGTCAAGAACGATGACGGTGTCGTCGTCGACGCGTGGGGTGCCGGTGACGTGACAGCCGTTCCCGACCTGACCGGTGGTGGTGTCGGCGGGTTCTGCGTGCCGAACGCCCAGCACGCGGTTCGCCAGGGCAAGCAGCTCGCCAAGAACATCGTCGCAGAGTTGCGCGGCGAAGACGTCAAGGACTACATCCACAAGAACGCGGGTGCCGTCGCCAGCCTCGGGCTCGGCATCGGTGCGTTCCAGTCGGGGAAGATCGGCATCACCGGCTTCCCGGCCTGGGTCATGCACCGTGGCTACCACGGTCTCGCGATGCCCAGCTGGGAACGAAAGATCCGCGTCATCGGCAACTGGGGGTTCAACCTCGTGCTCGGCCGCGACATCGCCTCGCTCGAGGCCCGCGTGCACCCGCGCGCCGCGTTCGAGGAGTTCGCGTCGCGTCCGCGCCCCGCAGCACCTGCCGGCGTCGGCGCCGGGGCTCCTGCAGCTGGCGGTGCTCCTGCAGCTGGCGGTGCTCCTGCTGCCTCAGCCGGCTCGAATGCGGGTAAGGGTTCAGAGTCGGGCGCTGCCCAGATCCCCGGCCCGGCGGGCCTCCCCGCCGTCGTCGGCGGAGCTGTCTCCAAGGAGTAGCCTCGGCTGGAGCCGGGCCCCCATAGCCCAATCGGCAGAGGCAGTCGACTTAAAATCGACACAGTGAGGGTTCGAGTCCCTCTGGGGGTACTCCCACATCGCCGACCCGGTGCCGGATGCTGGCTCAGAACGCCTCCGGTGCCGCCCCGTTCATCTCGGCCGACCGGATCACCTCAGTCGGGCTCCGTGATGACGCGCCCTCAGGGGCGGAGCATCTCAATAGCGGAGGCGCGCGCACCTCAAGGGCGGAGCGGTGTCGAGCCCATGACAAGGCGACTCACAGGCAAGGCACAGCGCAGACGCTGTCGTTCACCCTATGTCGTTGGGTATCGTTGGGTATCGTTCAAATGTTCGCGTTTCACTATTGGAGGTCATCATGGCTGGTTCATTCTCCCCGGGCGGTTTCGACATGAGCAAGGGTCTCGAGGGCGTGTGGCAGTCGATGGAGCAGCTGCGCTCGAGCTTCGAGAAGCGCACCGCGGGCACCCGCGTGGGCCGTGGTGACGTGCGCGCCGCAGTGCTCGCGCTGCTCGCCGAGCAGCCCATGCACGGCTACCAGATCATCCACGAGATCGAGGAGCGCAGCGGCGGCAGCTGGAAGCCCAGCGCCGGCTCGGTCTACCCGACCCTGCAGCTGCTCGCTGACGAGGGGCTCATCAGCGCCGAGGAGTCGAACGGTCGCAAGACGTTCTCGCTCACCGAGGCCGGTCGCGAGAGCATCGCCGGCGTCGATGCCTCCACCGCCTGGAAGAGCTCCGAGCAGCCGGAGGGTCCCAAGTTCGGCGCCCTGACGAAGGCTGGTGTCGAGCTCGCGCAGGCCGCCGCTCAGGTCGGCCGCACCGGTACTCCCGAGCAGATCCAGCAGGCAGTGACGGCTCTCGAGGAGACCCGCCGCCGTCTGTACTCGATCCTCGCCCAGGATTGAGCGGGGTGCCGCCAGCGGCCCAGAATCACGACCATTGGACGCCCGGGAAGGGCGCCGCGCGCGCCCGGTACCGTCGCATCCTTCGTTTCGCCGGGTGGAACCTTGCCGTCACGTGGTGGTTCGAGTTGCTACTGCCCCGCATCGGGCTCGCTCGGATCGCTGAACGCACCCGTTCGAGGCGGATGCAGCGTTTCGCCGAGAAGTTCCACGTTCTCGCCGTCGATCTCGGCGGGTTGATGATCAAGGTCGGCCAGTTTCTGTCGTCGCGCCTCGACGTTCTGCCGCCTGAGATCACGAAAGAGCTCGAAGGCCTCCAGGACGAGGTGCCACCGGTACCGTTCGACGCGATTCGTGCGCTCGCCGAGAAGGAGTTGGGTGTGCCGCTCGGCGGTGCCTTCTCGTCCGTCGACGAGGTTCCGGTGGCCGCGGCATCCCTCGGCCAGGCGCACCGTGCACGGCTCGCCCCGCTTCTGGCGGGCGACACCGGGCTCACCGCCGCCATTCTGAAGGTGCAGCGCCCGGGTATCGATGAGATCGTCGAGATCGACCTGGCGGCGCTTCGTCGGGTGGGCGGCTGGCTCAGCCACGTGCGGCTCGTCTCCGACCGGGTCGATGCGCCCGCGCTCGTCGAGGAGTTCGCGGCGACGAGCCTCGAGGAGATCGACTACCTGCACGAGGCGGCCAGCTCGGAACGCTTTGCCGCAGACTTCGCCGATGACGACCGGGTCAGCGTGCCAGCCGTGGTGTGGGAGCGTACGACCCGCCGCGTCTTGACGCTCGAAGACGTCACGGCCATCAAGATCTCCGACACGGCCGCGCTTCTCGCCGCCGGTATCGACCCGGTCGAGGTGGCGCCGGTCTTCGCCGCGGTCATGTTCGACCAGCTCTTCGCGAACGGCTTCTTCCACGCCGACCCGCATCCCGGCAACATCTTCGTCACACCGGTGGTGGCAGCCCCGGGCGAACGCGCCTGGAAGCTGACGTTCATCGACTTCGGCATGATGGGCGAGGTGCCCGCCAACACCAGCGCGGGCCTTCGCCGGATGCTGATCGCTGCGGCATCACGCGACGGCAAGGGCCTGGTCGACGCTACGCGTGACCTCGGCGTGCTGCTGCCGACCGCCGACACGACCGAGCTCGAGCGGGCCATGACCGAACTGTTCGCCCGGTTCGGCGGCATGGGTTTCGCCGAGCTGCAGAAGGTCGACCCGCGGGAGTTCCGCGCCTTCGCCACCCAGTTCAGCGAGGTCGTGCGAACGCTTCCGTTCCAGCTCCCCGAGAACTTCCTGCTGATCATCCGGGCCATCTCACTCACCTCGGGGGTGTGCAGCGCGCTCGACCCCGCGTTCAACCTCTGGGATTCTGTCGAGCCGTACGCTGCCCAGCTGATCCGCGACGAGCGTGGCAACCTGGTTCAGGATGTCGCACAGCAGGCACTCTCGGCAGCCGGCCTGCTCGTGCGACTGCCCCGCCGCCTCGACGAGCTGGCCACGCGGGTCGACGACGGTTCGCTTGCAACGCGGAGCCCGAATCTCGAACGCCGGGTGGCCCGGCTGGAGCGCACCGCGAGGCGCCTGGTCTCGATACTGCTGTTCGGCATCCTGCTGATCGCGGGCGCTGTTGTGCGGGCCGACGACACCGTGTTCGGCACGGTGCTCATCGTTGTGTCGGTTCTGCCGCTGCTGCACGCCCTCCTCGGAGGTCGGCGCGACCCGGGTTAGGGTGCGCGTTCTATGCCGTGATGACGACGTAGTGCGTGTTGCGGTCGACCGGCAGCGGCTTCGACGCGTTACCCGTGATCGGGTAGGGCTGCAGGCGTGTCCCTGAAGAAGTCCAGACGGCCACGTCGCTGATGCGCTGGGTGTTGGGGCGACCGTTGAACACCGCGGGGATGTGCAGCGTCAGGCAGCCCATGTTGTTCGGGTGCCCACCGCTGATCTCTGTGGGATCGACCGCGATCGCCACCTGTGCCGAGGGCAGCCAGCTGCCGAAGAACATGTGCGAGGCGTTCCACTCGGTCCAGTCGATGGCGATCTTCGGGAGGTAGTGCTTGATGGTGCCGATGACGTGCTCGTGGTTGATGCCGGTGAAGCGGTAGCCGTTGGCCATCTTCGTGTTCGCGTTGTGCTCGATCCGCACCCGACGGGTGATGGGGCTCGAGGTTGCATTGCTGGCACTCGGAGTGGGCCCGGCGGTGGAGTAGGTGAGCGACGACACCAGCGAGTGGTGCAGGTAGGAGTCCTGGATGACCGGCCGGGTGGAGGCATTGAACCCCATCGGTGACCCGCCGACGCGCGTGCCGTCGGCCGTGCGACCGTCGACCTCGACGTGGGCGATGAGCGTGTCGGTGTCGCGGTAGCCCATGATCTGGAACGTCTCGCCGGGCGGGGAGTTGGAGTCGCCCCACGCTGCCGCGATGAAGGTCGAGTTGAGCACCTGGGCACCGCGGCCCCAGTACACCACCAGGCCGTGGTAGTTGTGTCCCGACTTCGTCGGGTTGGCGGCCGCCTTCGGCTGCACGGTGCCGGTGAGGGTCAGGCCGTCAATCAGGACCGGCACGCCGGACTGGGAGTTGTTCGGGCCCAGGCGCATCAGGGAGAACGGGTTCGTCGAGCCGCCGCCCTGCATGGGTACCTGGGCGGCCTTCGTCGACGTCATCGGGTCGATGATGTACGACACGTTCCGGAGGACGGTGACGGCGGGCAGGTACCAGCAGTAGTTCGACTGGGTGAAGTCACGCCCGTGCACCACGATCGGAACGGTGCCGAGGGCGGCCGCAGCGGGCACGACCCGGGCCTTCGCGGGTGCGGCGAAGGCCGTTCCGGGCGTGGCCAGGGCAACAGCGACGGCCGAGACGGTGGCGGCCGCCGTCGCCAGGACGGTGCGCCGCGAGACGGGCCTGTGCGCTTCGGAGGATGGAGCGGGGAGAGAACTCTTCATGGTGTTACCCCTGTTCAGGTTACGCGTGAGAGAGAATCATCAATCCTCAAAGTGGGCGAGTGGCGGAGTGTCACCCTGATGAAGCAGTAACACTACCCCCAAACAGGGCACATTTAGCCACTAGGATGATTTCACCGGGTAACGGAGCCCTGAAGCGCTCGCAGGCGCACGACAGGGCACAGCCCGGTGAGGGGTCGGTTATGACGACGAAGCTCGTTCCCGGGCATGTTCCGGACACGACAAAGGGCGCCTTCTTCCGAAGCGAGGGCTGGGTGTTCCTGCAGATCGGGGCGTTGCTCGCTGCGACGATCGGCGCTCTCGCATTGGCATCGGCGCTGCTCTCTCGCTGAGCGTGCGAGCACGGGTTACCCTCACGGACCGAGTGGTTCAGTCGGCCTGCTCGATCTCCGGTTCGATGACGAGGAAGAGCCCGCCGTAGGGCGGGAGGCTCACCGAGAAGCTCTGCAGATCATCCACTCGGCCGATCTCCTCACGGGTGGTCGCGTCGACGACGGAGCGGCGGGCGACGAGCGCGGGGGAGCGCACGGTGCCGTCGACGGCCTCGCCCGTGAAGTTGAGCACGGTGATCTGCATGCGGGGGTCTTCGATGGTGGTGTCACCCTCATCGAGGCGATGCACCATGACCAGCATTCCCGGGTGGGCGACATCGGGGATGTCGACCTGGCTGGCGATGTCGAGGCCGAAACTGGAGCGCAGGTCGAGGATCTGCTTCACCGACAGCGCGAAGGAGCTCTCCGCGACCAGCTGCTCGGGCAGCGAGCCGTAGAGCGAGCGGCCCCGAGGCATACCCGAGCTCGACGAGGTGGCGTCGGGGAAGACGTTCATCAGGTCGTGGGCGCCTCGCTCGATCCAGCGGGTGTCTCCCTCGGCGATCAGATCGCGCACGTCGCTTGCCGGCACCGGCAGCATGCCGAGCAGATCCCAGGCGGAGAGAGCGAACACGCCGGGCTGCCAGGCGTTGAAGCGCACCAGGCAGAGATGGGCGAGGCGGATGTTCTCCACGTCGTCGTCGGTGATCGATGCGAGGGTGGTGTGGCCCTGGGTGGCGGCGATGACCGATGCCGTGGTGCAGGCGATGCCGTTCGTGGTGAACACCATGTTGTAGTCGGCCGCCTCGCCCGTCAGCTTCGACACCAGGTCGGCGCGCACGGTCTCGGCGAGCTGCCCGCCGGTGATCTCCTCGTCGCGGAACGGGTACAGGTCGGCGCGGTGCAGTGTCTCCCAGTGCAGCAGCTCGTAGGTGAGCTCGTCGTGGTTCTGCAGTGCGTGCACCAGCGTGACCGGCTCGACACCCGTCTCGAGGGAGGTGCGGAGCGTCAGGCGCAAGAACTCGGTGTCGCCCATCGCCAGCGCGTGCTGGTAGGCAGGCCGGTTGATGAAGTCGTACGAGAGGTCGGCGCCGACACGGCCGGTGTCGCGGATGTCCTCCATCGTGAGGTTGAGCTCCTGGAAGCTGAAGCCACCGACCTTGCGCACCATGCCGGCGATGAGGTGGTTGGCCGCCTCGGAGAGCGGGTGACCCTCCGACCAGGCCGGGCTCCCACCGGCGCTCTTCTCCACGCCGAGGAAGCCGTTGGCGTCGAGTCGCAGCGCACTCGAGCCGAGGTCGCCGAGGGAGTGCAGTGCATCGCCGATCACCAGGCGCATGCCGGCGAACGTCGGGTCGAGCCAGTTGATCGAGGGCTGGCCCTGCTTGAAGTAGTGCAGGTACACCCAGCGGCGGGTGATGCCGTCGACGCCCAGCACGGGGCCGGTGGCGCTCCAGTTGGTCTCCTTGAGGCCCGGGGCGTAGAAGATGACGCGCTGCAGCTCGCCGATGATGAAGCCCTGCTCGGCGAGCTGGTGCTCCGCCTCCTTGTTCAGGTTGACCGAGTCTCGCCCGGCGGGCACCTCGGGCAGCAGGCTCCAGTTCTCTTCGGGGATCTCGACCATGTGGTAGATACCCGGGTAGTCCTTGTAGGCCATTTCGGCGAGGCGGAAGTCGGCGCCCTTGCCCGTGTGCCCGGGCACGATGTCGTCGATGACGCTGCCGCCGTGGTGGTCGGCGACGTCGGAGAGCGCCCGGAACTCGTCTTCGGAACCGAAGGCGGGGTCGATCTGGGTGGAGATGCGGTCGAAGTGGCCGTCGACGCTCGCCGTCTGGCCCCAGCCCGTGATGCCGCCCGCGCGCTTGACCGGCCCGGTGTGCACGGCCGAGATGCCGATGGTCTCGAAGGCCTCCCAGAGCCCCTCGTCACCCAGGGCGGCGAGGTAAGACTTGCCCGGTTCGGTGATCAGCGAGATGGGGTAGGCCGTGAACCAGACGGAGGCGGTGCGGATGGCTCGCCGGGCATCCGGTTTCGCATAGGGATTGCGCCACATGCTCGGCTGACCGGAGAGCCCCCGCGAGAGCACCTGGGCATCGCGGAGCATCGACTGGCGGATCAGCCACTCGACGTAGGAGACGTTGGAAGCATCGGCCGAACGCGGGTCGGAGAACGACCGCTGGATGCGACTGGCCCGCAGATTGGCCCGGGGCCGCAGCCTCGGTGGCCGGGCGGGATAGAGCTCGCCGTCGAAGGTGATCTCGGCGGCAGGTTCGGTCGGTTCTTCTTCGGTCATGCATCTATCTTTGCCCCTCCCGGAGGGCGTTTTGTGCAATCCACGCAAATGCGTGAATACCCGTCGTGATGCCGGCGGAATCAGCCGGAGGTCTCGCGCGTCGCCCGGGCGTGACTGCGTGTCACACGTTCCGACACCGGCCGGAGACGAGATGATGCTGAGATGAACTCGAGCTCACCGATTCAGAGCATCCCGCCGTCGTCGAGCCTACGGGCCGAGGTCGAGCGGGCACTCTCCACGGCGATCATCTCCGGTGAGCTCGTTCCGGGCACCGTCGTCTCGGTTCCGGGCCTCGCGAGCCAGTTCGGGGTCTCTGCCACGCCGGTTCGCGAGGCGATGCTCGACCTCGAGAAGCGCGGGTTCGTCGAGTCCGTGCGCAACAAGGGTTTTCGTATCACCACCGTCGGTGAAGACGACCTGCGCGAGATCGTGCAGGTGCGCCGCTGGCTCGAGATTCCGGCGATCCGCATTGCGGCGGAGGTCTTCCCGGCCGACCGCCTGCCGGAGTTCCGCGGGATGGCCGAGCAGATCATCCGGTCGGCGGCCACCGCCGACTTCGCCGGCTACCTCGCCGCCGATTCGCGTTTTCATCTCGCGCTGATCGCCCTCACCGGCAATCCCCGCCTCGTCGAGCTGGTGGCCGAGCTGCGCAGCCAGACCCGCATGGTCGGGCTCGCCGAACTGAGGGACACCCGCGAGCTCGAGGAGTCGGCGAACGAACACCACATGCTGCTCGACCTGCTCGTCACCGGCAACGCCGACGCGGCCGGGGCGCTGATGCACGCCCACATCGGCCACGTGCTCGGCTGGTGGGCGGGCCGTGCCGAAGACCAGAACCCGACCCCCGACGAGATGAGCACCAGACCGTGAGCACCCTTCAGACATTCCCCGCGACCGCCCTGCTCGGTGCGGGTTCCATGGGCCAGGCCGTGTTGGCGGGCCTGCTGCGCCCCGACGTCGCGGTCGAGGGCGGCATCAGGGCCACCACGCGGTCGTTGTCGCGGGCCGGCACGGTCGCCGAGCATCCGAATCTCAGGGTGGACGCGACCGAGACCTCGCCCGGGGCGAACCTCGTCGCCGTGACGGATGCCCGCCTCGTCATCATCGGAGTGAAGCCGTCCATGGTGACCGAGCTGTTGCGCGAGATCGCACCGGCGCTCTCGGCCGATGCCGTCGTCGTGAGCCTCGCGGCCGGAGTGACGATCGACGCCTACGAGCGAGCCCTGCCGGCCTCGGTCGCCGTCGTGCGCGCCATGCCCAACACGCCGTCGTCGATCGGCAAGGGTGTGACCGGACTCTCGAAGGGAGAGCGCGCCAGCGATGAGCAGTTCGCGCTCGTCACGGCGCTCTTCGAGCTGGTCGGTGAGGTCGTCGCGGTGCCCGAGGCCGACATCGACGCGGTCAGTTCGATCTCCGGATCCGGCCCCGCGTACTTCTTCTACCTCGTCGAGCAGCTCACGGCGGCGGCGATCGACAAGGGCTTCACACCCGCGCAGGCGGCGACCCTCGTGAACGGCACATTCATCGGTGCCGCTGCGCTGCTGGAGCACACCGGCGAAGACCCGGCGGAACTCCGCCGCCTTGTGACCAGCCCGAAAGGGACCACCGAGCAAGCCATCCGCGTGCTCTCGGAGGGCGGCCTCGAGCAGTTGTTCATCGAGGCGACGGATGCCGCGGTGGCCCGCTCCCGGGAGCTGGCCTCCGGTAGCTGACGCCCCGGTCGATGTCGACGGCGGGATGGTCCGACCCGGATGACCGTGCGCGGGCCCGATCCGTCGGTGGTGTGTAATATATTACAGAACCACGGGACGGAGAGGGCGGCATGAAGGTCATCGTGATCGGCGGCGGAATCATCGGTGCCGCAACCGCGCGGAGCCTCGCCCGCCGGGGCATCGCCACGACCGTGCTCGAGCGCGGGCGGAACGTCGGAGGCACCTCCTCGGCCGGTGAGGGCAACCTGCTGCTCTCCGACAAGGGGCCGGGGGACGAACTGCGGCTGACGCAGTACTCCTCCACGCTCTGGCCGCGGGTCGACGCCGAACTGGCCGACGAGCTCGGCCCGGGCTTTCCGTCTGTCGAGTTCGAGCGAAAGGGGGGAGTGGTGGTGGCGACGACCGCAGAGGGTGCCCAGCCGCTGCTCGACTTCGCGGCGGCGCAGCGCTCTGCGGGGGTGATCGCCCATGCGGTGCAGCCGAACGACGCCCGGTGCCTCGAGCCTCATCTCAATCCCGACATCACCGCCGCCGTGCACTACCCTGAGGACGCCCAGGTGCAGCCGGTCATCATGACCGAAGCGCTGATCGCGTCGGCGATGCTCAGCGGGGCGCAGTTCTCCGAGAACGAGGCCGTGCTGGCCGGCATCCGCAATCCGCAGGGAGCGCTGGTCGGGGTCACCACGACGAAACGCGCGCTGTATGCCGATGCCGTCATCGTCGCCTCGGGACCCTGGTCGGGTGAGGTCGCTGCCCTCCTGGGAGTGAACCTGCCCGTCAGACCACGGCGCGGGATGGTGCTGGTCACGTCGCGCATGCCGCACCGCATCCTGCACAAGGTGTATGACGCCGACTACGTCGGGGCCGTCGGCTCGGGGGAGGCCGCCCTGCAGACCTCGAGCGTCGTCGAGACGACGGCCGCCGGAACAGTGCTCATCGGCTCGTCGCGCCAGCAGGTGGGGTTCGACTCCCGGCTCGACGTGGCTGTGCTTCGGGAGCTCGCGCAGAAGGCGCTTCGACTGTTCCCCTTTCTCGCCGGCATCCCGGTGATGCGCAGCTACGGCGGTTTCAGGCCGTTCATGCCCGACCATCTGCCGGTCATCGGCCCCGATCCGCGGCTGCCGGGGCTCTGGCACGCGACCGGTCACGAGGGTGCCGGCATCGGGCTCTCGGTCGCGACCGGCGCGCTACTCGCCGACCTCCTGACCGGAGTCGCCCCGGCGATCGATGTTCTGCCGTTCTCCCCGTCGCGGGCCTCGCTCGCCCCTCACCTCGAACAGCTGGTGGCCTAGAGCGATGACCTCCTTTCGACTTCCGCCGTGCGACGACCCGGTGCGGCCCGCGGAGGTGCCCGGCATCCGCATCGCCCTCGACGGCCGCACCGTCGAGGGCGTCGACGGGCAGAGCATCGCGGGGGTGATCCTCGGCTCGGGCATCCTGGCGTGGCGCACGACGTCGAAGAACGCGCGGCCCCGCGGGGTGTTCTGCGGCATCGGCGTCTGCTTCGACTGCCTCGTCGAGGTCAACGGTGCGCGCGACGTTCGTGCCTGCCAGCGCCGGGCGCGCGACGGCGACGTGGTGACGACGCAGTACGACGAGCTGCCCGTTCGGGTGCGCGCGGCGCCGTTCGAGGAGGTGCCGGATGACCGTGCCTGACGTTCTGGTCATCGGGGCGGGCCCGGCCGGGCTCGCGGCCGCCCGCGCCGCCCGCCGCCGGGGCGCCAGCGTGACCCTGCTCGACAGCTCCGACGAGCTCGGTGGACAGTACTGGCGGCACCTGCCCCCACAGCGCCCGAGCGAGCGCGAAGCGGTGCTGCACCATGGCTGGTCGGCGTTCACCGCGCTTCGCGAGTGGCTCGAACGAAGCGCCGGGGTCACCATCATCCGGCAGGCCTACGTCTGGGCGATCGAGACCCGCGAGGGCCGCCCCGGTGCGGTGTTCGTCGTCGTCGGCGAGGTCGACGGCGAAGACCGCCCGCAACTCGTCTTCGAGCCCGGTGCCCTCATTCTCGCGACCGGTGCCTACGACCGAACCCTGCCCTTTCCGGGGTGGGATCTGCCCGGGGTCTTCACCGCGGGCGCCGCACAGGCTCTGGCGAAAGGTGAGCGGGTGGCGATCGGGCGACGGGTGGTCGTCGCGGGCGCCGGGCCGTTCCTCCTGCCGGTCGCCGCCTCCCTCGCCGCCACGGGATCCACCGTGCTCGGCGTCTACGAGGCGAACCGCACGGCGTCGCTGATCGCGGGCTGGCTGCCCCGGCCGTGGCAGCTGTTGCGGGCCGCCAGGAAGGGTGGCGAGCTCGCCGGGTATGTGCGCGGCCACCTGCGGCACCGCATCCCCTACCGGGTGGGCAAGGCCGTCATCCGGGCCGACGGAACCGACCGCGTCGAGACCGTCACCATCGCCTCGGTCGATGCGGCCTGGTCTCCCCTTGCGGGCACGGAGCAGACGATCGCGGTCGACGCGGTCTGCGTCGGCCACGGTTTCACGCCCCGGCTGGAGCTCGCCATCGCCGCGGGCTGCGCGCTGAGTGATGACGACTTCGTCTGGGTCGACGAGCGACAGCAGACGAGCATCCCGCTCGTCTTCGCGGCCGGTGAGGTCACCGGCATCGGCGGAGTCGATCTGGCGCTCGCGGAGGGTGAGATCGCGGGTCATCTCGCCGCTGGCGGCTCGATTCAGGATGCCGCGCTCGCGCCCGCGCTGGCCCACCGCCGCACGTACCGGTCGTTCGCCTCGCGCATCGAGAACGCCCACGGCGTCGCTGGCGGCTGGTCGGAGTGGCTCACCCCCGACACCGTCGTCTGCCGCTGCGAGGAAGTCACCTACGGGGTGCTCTGCGACGCGGCCTCGGCGACCGGCGGGGCGAGCCTTCGTTCCCTGAAGCTCTCGAGCCGAGCAGGTCTCGGTATCTGCCAGGGGCGGGTATGCGGCCGTACCATCGAAGACCTCATCGCGAAACGCGCACCGGGGCTGGCCGGTGGCCCCGGGCACAGCGACGCGCCGGTTTCGAGTGCCGCCGACCGCGTTCGCACCGACCGGCGGCCGATCGCCGTGCCCATCCGCCTCGGCGAGCTCGCCGCCGAACCGACCCCGCTCTCGTCCCCCTCACTCAGCGATCGCCTTCGAGAAAGACACCCATGACCAATCAGGCCTTCGACCTCGGCGGCGTCATCGTCGCCACCACCCTCGCCTTCACGGAGGATGCCTCGGCCCCGGCGGGCCTCGCGGTCGACTACGACCGCTACGCCGAGCACTGCAACTGGCTCATCGAGAATGGTTGCCGCGGTGTCGGGCCGAACGGCTCCCTCGGCGAGTACTCCTCCCTGACCGACGACGAGCGGCGGAGGGTCGTGCAGACCGCGGTGCAGGCCGTCGACGGCCGCGGACTCGTGATCGCGGGCGTGCACGGCGTCGGCTGGCACCAGGCCAGGCACTGGGCGCAGCTGGCGAAGGACGACGGTGCCGACGGCGTGCTGCTGCTGCCCCCGACCCTCTATCGCGCCAGCGACAGCGAGGTGATCGAGCACTACACGCGCGTCGCCGAGGTGGGGCTGCCGATCATGGCCTACAACAATCCGTTCGACACGAAGGTCGACCTCACCCCGCAGCTGCTGGTCGAACTCGCAAAGATTCCCGAGGTCGTGGCGGTCAAGGAGTTCACGGGCGACATCCGCCGCGTGCTCGAGATCCAGGAGCTCACCGATCTCGATGTCATCGCGGGTGCCGACGACCTGCTGTTCGAGGCTCTGGTGGATGGCGCGGTCGGCTGGTTCGCCGGCTACCCCAACGCGTTTCCGAAAGAGGCGGTCGAGATCTACACGCTCGTCACCGAGGGTAAAATCGCAGAGGCACGAACCCTGTACAAGGAGCTCGTCGCGGTGTTCCGCTGGGACTCCCGCACCGAGTTCGTGCAGGCCATCAAGCTCTCGATCGACATCGCCGGCCAGAGCTTCGGCGGCAGGACCCGCCCGCCGCGCGGGCCCCTGAGCGCCGCGAACGAGGCGCAGGTGCGCACCGACACCGAGAAGGCTCTCAGCTACCTCGCTTCACGCTGAGTCCGAACCGACGGAGAGGGCACGCATGCGCAGCAGCCGAATGTTCACGGCGGTCGATTCGCACACCGAGGGCATGCCGACCCGGGTCGTGACGGGGGGCCTCGGCGTCATTCCGGGAGCCACGATGAACGAGAAGCGGCTGCACTTCATGGAGCATCTCGACGACATCCGTCTGCTGCTCATGAACGAACCGCGCGGCCACGCCGCCATGAGCGGAGCCGTTCTCCAACCTTCGACCCGACCCGACGCGGAATGGGGTGTGGTCTACATCGAAGTGTCGGGATGCCTGCCGATGTGCGGGCACGGAACGATCGGTGTGGCGACCGTTCTGGTCGAGACCGGCATGGTGGAGGTCGTCGAGCCGGTCACGACGATCCGGCTCGACACCCCGGCGGGGCTCGTGATCGCGCGGGTCGCGGTGAGCAATGGGCACGCCGACTCGGTGACGATCGAGAACGTACCGGCGTATGTCGACCGCCTCGATGCGATCATCGAGGTGCCGGGCTACGGAACCATTCCGTACACTCTCGCCTTCGGAGGCAACTTCTATGCGATGGTCGACCTCGACTCCGTGTCGCTGCCGTTCGACCGCACGCGCCAGCACGAGATCGTCGAGGCGGGCCTCGCCATCATGGCCGCCATCAACGAGCAGGATGCGCCGAGACATCCGCAGATCGACGGTGTCGACCACTGCCACCACGTGGAGTTCATCGCTCCGGGGTCGACCGCTCTGCACTCCCGGCATGCCATGGCCATCCACCCCGGCTGGTTCGACCGCTCGCCGTGCGGCACAGGAACCTCCGCACGGATGGCCGAACTGTGGGCCCGGGGCGAGCTGGCGCTCGACACTGACTTCGTCAACGAGTCCTTCATCGGATCGCGCTTCGTCGGGCGGCTTATCGCGACCACGGAGGTCGACGGCCGCCCGGCGGTCATCCCCACGATCACCGGCCGTGCCTGGGTCACCGGCATCGGGCAGTACCTTCTCGACCCGAGCGACCCCTTCCCGACAGGCTTCCAGTTCTGAGTCGCCCGCCGTCTCCACCCCCGCGGGGCGCGGCCCGCGCGCCCCGCGCATCGCTGCGTCATCTCGCACCACCCCCTCCGAGGAGTTCCACATGACTGACGCCACCACCCCGGCTACCGCGCACGCCGACGACGGCACCACCCTGCCGGCTGACGACGTGGAGGCGCTCGCCTCGAGGGCGGCCGCGGCGAGCCGAGCCTTCGCGCAGACCTCACCCCGCGACCGCGCGCGAGCGCTGGTCGCTGTCGGCGACGCTCTCGCTGCGGCCGGTGATGAGCTGGTCGACACCGCGATGCAGGAGACCGGCCTCGCCCGACCGCGCCTGACGGGCGAGCTGAAGCGCACCGTGGTGCAGCTCAAGCTGTTCGCCTCGACCATCGTCGACGGTGCCTACCTCGACGCCCGGATCGACCCCGCCGACCCCGCCTTCGTGCTCGGCGCCCGACCCGACCTCCGCCGCACCCTGGTGCCGCTCGGGCCCGGGCTGAACTTCGCCGGCAGCAACTTCCCTTTCGCGTTCTCGGTGGCGGGCGGCGACACCGCCGCGGCCCTGGCCGCCGGCTGCCCGGTGATCGTGAAGGCCCACCCCGGGCATCCTCAGCTCTCGCTCCGCACCGCGGAGATCGTCGCCGAAGCCCTGGCCGGCGCCGGGATGCCCGACGGTGTGTTCCAGCTCGCGCTGGGGCAGGAGGCGGGCGTTGCCCTGTTGAAAGACGACCGCGTCCGCGCAGGATCGTTCACCGGCTCCCTTCGCGCCGGGCGTCTCCTCGCGGATGTCGCCGCCGCCCGCCCGCGCCCGATCCCGTTCTACGGGGAGCTCGGCAGCGTGAACCCGGTGTTCGTGTTCCCGTCCGCTGCCTCCGACGCGGCAGCGATCGGGGCCGGGTTCGCGGCGAGCATCTCCGGATCGGCTGGCCAGCTCTGCACGAAGCCGGGCTTCATCTTCGTGCCGTCAGCCGCCGCCGTCGACCTCGCCGCCGCCGTGGCGGAAGGCGTCGCCGCAGTGCCCGAGCACCGGATGCTCAACCCGCAGATCGCGTCGGGTTTCACCGCCCGCCAGCACACTGTACTCAGCATGCACGGGGTGAGCACCGTCGTCGACGGGCAGCTCCGACTCGACGACGACGAGCAGGGCTGGGTGACGCCGACCGTCGCCTCCACCACCGTCGCGGCCCTCGCCGCCGCTGGATCGGCTGTGCTCGACGAGGCGTTCGGGCCCCTGTCGGTGGTGGTCTCGTACGACGACGTCTCCGAGTTGGCGACGCTCGCGGCCGAACTCTTTCCGGGCAACCTCACGGCGACGGTCTTCCTCGGGGAGGGCGACACCTCACCGCTGGTGAGCGAGTTCGTCTCCGTGCTCAGCGAGACCAGTGGCCGGGTGCTCTTCGGCGGCTGGCCCACCGGCGTCGCGGTCACCCCGGCGATGCAGCACGGAGGCCCCTACCCCGCCACCACGGGCGACGGCGGAACCTCGGTCGGTTCGGCGGCCATCACCCGCTTCCTCCGCGCGGTCACCTTCCAGGACGCCCCCCAGCAGCTCCTCCCGCCGCAACTCCGTGACGGCAACCCGTGGAACGTGCCCAGGCCGTCTCGCCCGCCGGCTCCTCCGCTACCTGGGGCACCCTGCCGGCCTGACCCGCGCCCGCCCCCCCCGTGGGACCGCACCGCCGAGCCCGCGCTGCGGTCCCGGGAGGGCGGCTGGCGGGAACGGACACGGTTTCGGGCATCCGCGCTCAGATGTGCGGCGGATGCCGGAGATCGTGTCCGTTCACAGGCGTCACCCCGACGGACGGATGTGCGTGTGGCCGAAGGCCTCGCGATGGGTCGGTTGTGGAGGTGCGAGGGGGCTGCAGCCCGAGGGCGCAGAATGGGGGAATGGATGCGACCGATGCCCTCAACGAGATCGCCTTCCGGCTCGAACGCGACCGGGCGCCGCAGTTCAAGGTGCAGGCATTCCGGCGGGCGGCCGACACGGTCGGGGTGTGGAGCCCCGCCGAACTCCGGGTGCGGGCCGGTGACGGCCGGCTGAAGGCGACGAAGGGCATCGGCGCGAGCACACTCGAGGTCATCCGGCAGTCGCTCGACGGCGACGTTCCCGACCGGTTGCAGAAGCTGCGCGACGCCCAAACCAGTCCGCTCAGCGACGCCGGGCGCGCTCTCGCGGAGCTGGTGCGGGGCGACCTGCACTCGCATAGCGACTGGAGCGACGGAACCACCCGCATCCCTCTCATGGTCGACGCCGCCGTCTCGCTCGGCCGCGAGTACCTCGCCCTCACCGACCACTCGCCCCACCTCACCGTCGCCCACGGTCTCACCGCTGAACGCCTGACCGAGCAGCTCGACGTCGTCGCCGGGCTCGACGAGGCAACAGACGGCCTCCGACTGCTGAGCGGCATCGAGGTCGACATCCTCGACGACGGCGCTCTCGACCAGACCCCCGAACTGCTCGATCGCCTCGATGTGGTTGTGGCGAGCATCCACTCTCACCTGCGCGCCGACCGGCGCACCATGACCGAACGGATGCTCGGGGCCATCACCGACCGGCACACGAGCATTCTCGGCCACTGCACGGGCCGGCTCGTGGAGGGCTCACGCGGAACGCGGCCGCCCTCGGAGTTCGATGCGGAGCGGGTGTTCGCGGCCTGCGCGGAGAACGGTGTCGCCGTGGAGATCAACGCCCGGCCCGAGCGCCAGGATCCACCTGACGAGTTGATCGCCGTGGCGCTCGCAGCGGGGTGTTTCTTCAGCATCGACTCCGACGCGCACGCCCCGGGCCAGCTGGGACTGCTCGACTACGGCATCGAGCGTGCAGCGCAGAACCAGGTGCCGGCCGAGCGCATCATCACGACGTGGCCGGTGGAGCAACTGCTGGAGTGGGTGCGCTCGAACCGCTGACCCCGGCGGGAACCAGGGCGAACGCGATGACCCAGAGCAGGGCGATCGTCGCAGCCGCCAATTCGAGCCAGCCCCCCAGATCGACCCGGTAGTGGAAGATCGAGAGCAGCCCGCCGGTGCCGGACAGCAGGATGATCAGTGCTCCGCTCGCGATCGACACCGGGTGGAGGGCCCTGAGGCCCGGGGCGAATGCCGCCTGGATGATCGCCAGCCCCACCCCGCCGAACCCGAGGGTGGCGAAGAGCGTGTGCACCACGTCGGCCGCGGTCGACCCGGCGGTGAACGGCACCGGGCAGCCGGGGGTGCACGTCACACGAGAGGCGACAGCGATCGAGAGGCACGCGAACACCAGCGTGGCCGAGACCGTCCAGGCTCCGAGAACGCCGACGCTGGAGCGCGTACGACGCCGGGCAACCGCCACGAGGATGCCGCCGATGGCCAGCAGGAGCAGGGCGGTGTTGAACAGCGGGGCGGCCGGGGCATCCGGAGCACCCATCTCGCTGAGGTAGACGTCGGCCCGCGAGGTGAGGCGCAACGACCAGATCGCCGTGACCGCGCCAGCGAGCAGCAGGGCGCCGAAGAACCTCAAAAAACGAGAGAACCCCGGCGACCATGACAGTCGCCGGGGGTTCATGCGTGAAAGCCTACGCCTTGACGTCGCCGCGCCAGGCGCCGTCTGCGGAGCCCTTCTTCTCGATGTACTCCTTAAAGTTCTTCAGGTCTTTCTTCACCGCGTGGTTGTCGGCGCCGAGGGCCCCGCCGAGCTTCTCGAGAAAGCCCTGGGCCTCCCAGTCGAGCTGCACGGTGACGCGGGTCTCGTCGTCGCTCAACTTGTGGAACGTGACGACGCCGGCGTGGTCGACCTCGCCGCCGGTGCTGGTCCACGCGACGCGCTCGTCGGGGTGCTGCTCGGTGATGTTGGCTTCGAACGTCTTCTCGACGGGGCCGACCTTGACCTTCCAGACGGTGAGGGTCTCGGTCTCCTGCTTGATCGATTCGACCTCATCGAGGAATTTCGGGAACTCCTCGAACTGGGTCCACTGGTTGTAGGCGACGGTGACGGGAACGTTGACGTCGACGGTTTCGATGACCTGGGGCATTTCGAATGACTCCTTCAGTGATGGCAAATTCCAAACAGCACCGACGTTACGCCGGGGTCGCCGGTGCAGACCACCCCTCGCTTTTGGGCCAGAACCTGCTAGGCCTGCTATCAGCGAACATCCAGCCGGACCGGCTGCGTGAGCCCCGGGGTGCTGGGAGGATGGAGCCATGAACGAGATCACTGTCACCCAGCTGGCCGCCCTTCCCTCGCCCGTCGTCATCGACGTTCGCGAGCCCGACGAGTTCGCGTCCGGGCACGTACCGGGAGCGATCAACGTGCCGCTCGGCTCGCTCCCGGGCGCCGACCTCCCCGAGGGGCCGCTGCACGTCATCTGCGAAATGGGTGGCCGCAGTGCGCGCGCCACGACCGCCCTCGAGCGCCAGGGTCGCACCGCCACGAACATCGAGGGCGGCACGGCCGCCTGGCGCGAGGCCGGCCTGCCGACGACCACCGAGGGGTGACCGCCGGCGGCTCTGCTACTGGCCGATCGACGTCTGGGCGGATGAGCCGCCGGCCTTGAGCGCGGCCAGCCGGGCATCCACCTCGGTGAGCTCACCGAGGTCGTCGAGCTGGTCGAACTGCGAGTCGAGGCTCGAGGCGGCGAGTTCGCTCGCGCCCCGCACCTTCGCCTCTTCGCGACGGATCTTGTCTTCGAAGCGGCTGACCTCGCTGGTCGGGTCGAGGATGTCGATGCTCTTGACCGCATCCATCACCTGGGTCTGGGCGGCTGCGCTCTTCGATCGGGCGACGAGTTCGCTGCGCTTCGACTTCAGCTGCTGGAGCTTCTCCTTCATCGTGTTCAGGCCGGTCTTCAGCTTGTCGACGATCTCGGTCTGCGACGCGATCTGCGGCTCAGCGTCTTTCGCTTCGTTTTCGCTCTGGATCTGGCGCTGCAGCGCGATCTTCGCCAGCGCGTCGAACCTGTCGGCGTCGGCCACGGTGCCCTCGCCGCCCGCCGCGCGGAATTCGTCGGCCTTGCGGCTGGCTGCGAGTGCCTTCGAGCCCCAGGATGCTGCGGCCTCGACATCTTCTTTGTGGTCGTCTTCAGCGAGCCGGAGGTTTCCGATCGTCTCGGCGATGGCGCTCTCGGCGTCAGCGATGCTGTTCGTGTAGTCGCGAACCATCTGGTCGAGCATCTTCTCGGGGTCTTCCGCCGAGTCGATGAGCGAGTTGATGTTGGCCTTCGTGAGCTGCGCGATGCGGCCGAAGATGGACTGTTTTGCCATGGTTCTCTTCTCTCTGTGTCTGGATGTGGTGGGTCTGGATCTGGGGGGTCTGGATGTGGGGGGTCTGGATCGGGTGAATCTGGATCCGGGTGTTCTGGGTCAGTTGTGCGCGCGTCTGCTGGGGGGTCCGGGCTAGAACCGGCCGCCGCCGCGACGCGAGCGGGTACCGCCGCCGCCGAAGCTGCCGGCACTGCCGCCGAAGGATCCGCCGCCGCTGCGGCTGCGTCCGCCGCCGCTGCGGCTGCGTCCGCCGCCGCCCCCGCCGCCGCCGAAGAAACCGCCACCGCCCCCCGAGCCGCCACCGAACATGCCGCCGAGGCCGCCGCCGCCCGAGCCGCCGCCGCCCAACACGGAGTTGATGATGATTCCGCCGAGCACCGCGCCGAGCACACCGTTGCCGCCGCCGCCGCCGCCGCTGCCGCCCGAGCCGCCGCCGAACAGGCCGCCGCCCTGGCCGCCGCCGAACATCCCGCCCCCGCCGTAACCGCTGTTCGCCGAGGTGAATTCGCCCACATCGTTCTGCGCCGATTCGATCGCCTGTGCCGCGAGGCTGTCGGCGCGCTGGGCCTGCGAGAGCGCACCCGTGGCATCCGTCGCGGCCAGCGACTGGGCGCTCTGCACAAGCCTGGTGGCTTCGGCCAGGCGCGTGCGCGCCTCGGCCCCCACTCCGCCCCGCCGGGCCGTGATGTAGTCCGTCGCTGCGGAGATACGGCCCTGGGCCGAGGCGATGGTCTGCCCCAGAGTGGTGGTGGCGCGCTGCTGCTGCTCCTGCTGGCCGCGCACCGCGCCCAGCACGCCGTCGATGTCACGGTTGGCGAGTTCGAGCTTCTGCGAGACCGCCGACGGGTCGAACGCGCCGGCGGCGAGCTGGGCCTGTACGGCCGCGACGACCTCGGAGGTGCGGTTCTCCACCGCGGTGATGGCGCCCTGCGGATCGCCGGCCGCGGCCACGGCGTGGGCGTCGACCACATCCTGCTGGAGGTTGGTGATCATGGCGTCGATGCGGCTGCGTGCCGCGGCGAGATCGGAACCGACCCGATCGACCGCGTCGAGCAGCAGCGTCGCCTGGTCGACGCTCTCTTCGGCGGCGCGGACGCCGACCGCGGCATCGCTGGGGTCGGCTGTCGCCTGCTGTTCGGCGGTGGACAGGGCGGCGCGGGCGAAGGCGAGCCGCTCGGTGGCCTCGGCCGGGTTGTCGTGCACCGTCGACAGCGCGGCCGCGGTATAGGTCCCAGCGAGCGTTGCGAGCGTCGCTTCGGCCGTCTGGATGCGCGGCTCGATCTGGTCGCAGGCCGCCCGGCCCGCCGCGATGCCGGCGGGGATGTTCTTCTCCAGCTCCCGCAGCTCGTCGAAGGCTTCCGCCTGTTCGTCGAGCACGTGGTTCGCTTTCGCGCAGAGGTCGACGATGTCGCTGTTCCACTGGCGTGTCTGCTCGTCGGAGTCGGGTTCGGCGTCGTCGAGCTTCTGTTTGAGCTGGAACGCCTGCGTGAGCATCGAGTTCGCCGAGTCGAGCGCCACCTGGAACGGCTGGGCCGCAGCCTGGCCGTACTGCGCCACGGCGAAACCGAGCTCTTCGGTGCTGGTCTGCACTGCATCATCCGTCTGCACCAGCGCGCTACCGGCCTGGCGGACGAGCTGCTCGATCGGCACGACGGGGGCCGCCGGGGGAGCCGCACCCACGCTGGTGCCCTTTCCGGCGAAGGAACCACCCGCCCCCGCGAGGGCGCGCCGGCGGGCGCGAAGAATCACGATCACGACGATGCCGATCACGATGACGAAGACGATCACCAGCACCACCGCGATGGCGCCGACGGTACCCCCGCTCACCCCCGCAGAACCCGAACCCGAGCCACCCGATCCAGAACCCCCGCCCGCCGCGGCGCCGAGGCCGTCAGCGGCCGCGACGGCGGCGCCCGCCCAGTTCTCGTTCTTCAGCTGGGGTTCGATGCGGCCGGTCTCGATATCCGAGAGCTGGGTGTCGCTCACCGGGCCGGAGGAGTCGCCCGAGAGATAGTAGGCCCGGCCGTCGACCGCGACCGCGAGCAGGTAGTCGGTGGGGCCGAGGTTGTTGTTCTGGGCGGTCGTATTGGCCCAGTCCGCCGCACTCGACGGCGAGCTGAAGTCGCTGACGAATGCGACGTAGAGATCGACGCCGTGTTCGGAGTACAGCGTGTCGGCGGCATTCTCGATGGAGGTCTTGTCACCGCTCGTGAGAACCCCCGCGCTGTCGACCACGTGCGACGAGCCGAGGTTCACCGGCTGGTCGGCCTGGGCGGAGGTGGCGCCGGCCACAGCCAGCCCGAGAGCCAGAAGGGTGACGGTGACGAACTTCTTCAATCGCATCGGTACGTGTTTCTGTCGGGGGGTGAGCCAGGCGCGCCTTTCATCCTATTGACCGTGGGCCGGGCCCGCGGGGATAAAATGGCAGCACGCGCGCCGGAGCGCATCCGTTCTGTCTGTCCGGTTCGCGGGCCCAAGACCTTTTCGAGAGTCGAGCATGACTGCGCCCGCACCCCTCCACGCCCAACAGCGTTTCGAAGACTCGCCGTCCGTGTTGACGGCGCTCCGCTCGCCCCGCCTGCTGACCCGGGAGGTTCTGGCCGGGGTCGTCACGACGCTGGCGCTCATTCCCGAGGTGATCTCGTTCTCGGTGATCGCCGGGGTCGACCCCAAGGTCAGCCTGGTGGCATCCGTGGTGCTCGCCCTCACGATGTCGATTCTCGGTGGCAGGCCCGCGATGATCACCGCGGCGGCCGGATCCGTCGCTCTGGTGATCGCGCCCCTGGTCAAGGATCACGGGGTGCAGTACGTGCTGCCCACCGTCATCCTGGCCGGCATCGTACAGATCGTGTTCGGGGCGACCGGCCTGGCCCGTCTCATGCGGTTCATTCCGCGGTCGGTGATGCTGGGGTTCGTCAATGCCCTCGGCGTGCTCATCTTCCTGGCGCAGGTGCCCCACCTGCTGGGTGTGCCGTGGCTGGTCTATCCGCTGTTCGTGCTGACCGTCGTCATCATCCTGGTGCTGCCGCGGTTCACCAGGGCCGTGCCCGCCCCCCTCGTCGCCATCGTCGTGGTGACGGCGATCGTGGTGTTCGCGCACCTCAGTGTGCCGAACGTGGGCGACGAGGGGCCGATGGGTGGCGGGCTGCCGGGCTTCACGCCGTTCCTCGTTCCGCTGACCGTCGAGACCCTGCAGATCATCTGGCCCACTGCGCTGAGCGTGGCGTTCGTGGGGCTGATGGAGACGCTGCTCACCGCGAAGCTCGTCGACGACCTCACCGAGACGCGGTCGCACAAGGGTCGCGAGTCGTGGGCGCTCGGGGTCGCGAACATCGCGGCCGGGTTCTACGGCGGCATCGCCGGCTGCGCCATGATCGGCCAGACGATCGTGAACGTCAAGATCGGCCGTGCCCGCACGCGCATCTCCACCGTGGTCGCGTCACTCGTGCTGCTGTTGCTCGTGACGGCGCTCAGCGGTGTGATGGCGCAGATTCCGATGGTCGCGCTGGCCGCTGTGATGATGATCGTCGCCATCACAACGGTCAACTGGCACAGTGTGAAGCCGTCGACCCTCAGACGGATGCCCGTGCCCGAGACGATCGTGATGGGGGTCACCATCGTGGTCGTCACAGCCAGCGGAAACCTCGCGCTCGGCGTGATCGTGGGAGTCGTACTCGCCATGGTGCTGTTCGCACGGCGGGTGGCGCACGTCATCCGCGCCGACCGCACCCTCGACGATGACGAACGCACAGCGCGCTACCGCATCACCGGCCCGCTCTTCTTCGGCAGCAGCAACGACCTCGTCGATCGGTTCTCGTACGCCGACGACCCCGATCTCGTGGTGGTCGACTTCACCCACGCCCAGATCTGGGACGCCTCGAGTGTGGCCGCTCTCGACGCGATCGAGACGAAGTACGCCGCCCACGGAACCGCCGTCGAGTTCGTCGGCCTCGACGAGCGAAGCGCACGGTTCCACCGGCGCCTCACCGGTCGTCTCTAGGCCGAGTGGATGAGTTCTGTGCTGACTGCCCAGAGCTGCTCGGCCAGGGCCAGATCGAGGGCCCATTCCTTGACGCCGTGGGGGTGGTCGCCCAGACTGGCGTTGTTGGGGACGGTGTAGGCCTCTTGCCCATCGTCGAGGTAGTGGCCTCCGGTGTGAGCGAACTCGGGTCGCACGGCAGCGACCAGTGTCGACGCGGCTCCTTGCTCTGTGGTCTTGTAGGCGAACACACCGGCCGACTCCGCGGCGTCCAGCGACGCTTTCTGCTCGGGAGTGAAGCTGCGTTGAAGTCCGGTGGCGACACCGCCCGGGTTGACGGTGTTGGCGACGATGCCGTCCGACGCCCAGAGGCGCGTGGCCTCGACGGCGAACAGGGAGTTCGCGGTCTTCGACTGCGCGTACGCGATCTGTGGGTCATAAGCGCGGCGAAGGAAGTGAAGGTCGTCGAAGTCCACGCCGCTGCGCATGTGAGCGGTGGAACTCAGCACCACGATCCGGGCACCGTCCCGCTCGACGGCACCGTTACCCAAAGCCGAATGAAGACCTTGAGCGAGCGCAAAGTGACCCAGATGGTTCGTCGCGAATTGCAACTCCCATCCGTCCACGGTTCGTTCGAGGCCGCCCGTCACAACTCCCGCGTTATTGATCAGCAGATGCAGCGGTTGGTCCCACGCGGCGACGAACCGTGTGACCGAAGCACGGTCGGCGAGATCAAGCTGTCGCACCCGCGGCGCAGGACGACCCGTCGACGACGCTATGTCCGCTGCGACTGCGGCTCCGGCCGCCGTATTGCGAACGGCCATGAACACCTCAGCCCCCGCCGCCGTCAAGGCGCGAGTGGTTTCGATGCCGAGCCCGGAAGAGGCTCCCGTGACCACGGCGCGAACCCCAGTCAGATCGACGCTGTGGAGGACGTCGTTGGTAGTGGATGACGCTGTGAACGGCGTCGTGATCAGGGTGGAAGAAGTCATGACCGAACTATACACATTTAACCATTTGTGTTTAGTTGGTATAGTTCCCTCATGGCTGATGCTATTCCCGGCGATGGCGAGCGACGATCCGACGTGCTCGACGCGGCTCTGCGCACCTTCTGTCGTTTCGGGTACCGGAAGACGTCGATGGACGACGTCGCGCAGGAGGCCCAGATCTCGCGTCCGGGCCTGTACTTCCTTTTCGCATCCAAGAGCGGCCTCTTCCGCGAGGCCGCCGAACGCGGCGTCGAGCTCGACCTGTCCGCCGCGGAGAAAGCGTTCACGGATCCCGGTCGGCCCGTGCAGGAGTGCATCGCCACCGCATTCGACGCCTGGGCCGGGCGTTACGTCGGTCCCCTCAACGACACGGCGGCACTCATGACCGACAACCCGGACCTTCTCGGGCCCGTCGCTCTCGGCGGCCCGGCACGATTCGAAGCCCTTCTCGCCGCGGCTCTGGAGAGAACCACACTGTCGCGGTCTGCATCCACAGCGGCACGGACGCTGATCAGCCTCTCGATCGGCATCAAACACCAGGCCGTGACGCGAGATGAATACCGCTCGCGCTTGGAAGACGCCCTCAGCGTTGTCCTCCCGGCCCAGGCCGTTCGCTGAACGCGCGGTCGGCGGCTACTCGGCGGAATTCGGACTGCTCGAGTCCAACGTTCAGTAGGACCGAGCCCGGGGATGGCTTCGTCGCAGGTAGCGGTGCTCGGTGCAAGAACAGTGGAGACCCATAGCCCGCCGTCTGAGCGACCGGGGTTCACCTTCTCCGCCTGCGATTCAGCCCCCGATCGGCTCGACGCCACGGCTGGTGGGACAAGTCGGAGCGGCTCGAGCGTCGACCAGGCAGGTTACCCGCGCGAGACAGTGAAGGGTGGCCGCAGGGGCACGTTGCCGCGTACCCGAATTCCCGCGTCGAGGCCGGATTCTCAGATCGGCCACAGTGGCCGATGAAGTCCAGTCGATGTATTCTCAGCCATGGCTATCAACGAGCTGGGCAACTATCTGCGTGCCCGTCGACAGGCTGTGAGTCCGACCGATGTCGGGCTGGCGAGCGAGTCCGGAAGGCGTGTCGTCGGGCTTCGCCGCGAAGAGGTTGCTGATCTCGCAGGTATAAGCAGCGACTACTACCTGCGTCTCGAGCAGGGGCGTGACACGAACCCCTCAAATCAGGTACTGAAGGCGCTCGCCAAGGCACTCTTGCTGGATGAGGAGGCGTCATCCCATCTGCAGCGGATCGCGGACCCGCAGCCGCACCGGTCGTTCGCGCCTCTGCCGGGAGACCTTGACGACAGTGTGTTCGACTTTCTCGCGGGCTTCGAACACATGGCCGCCTACGTGATCAACGGCTGCCAAGACGTTCTCGCGTGCAACGACCGCGCGAACCGGCTTCTGCCCTACGGCTTCTATGTGGGAGCGAATCTGTTCGACGCACTTTTTCACGACATCACGAAGGAAGTTCTGCCCAATTGGGACCACCACGTGCTCATCGGCATCTCCTCGTTGCGGGCGCGCGCTGACCCGGATGATCCGCGGCTGCACGAACTCGTGGGCCGTCTATTGGTGACGCAGCCGGAGTTCGCTGAACTCTGGGGGCGTCACGATGTGGGCTTGCCGCCGAACGGTGTGGGTACGGCGCATGTGGAGGGGTTCGGCCTGGTCGAGATGCAGTGGCAGAACCTGGCGGTTCCTGCCGACCCGCGGCTCCTCCTCGTCGCCCACTTCGCCGAACCGGGCACGGTGGCGGCCTACGCTCTGGCGTCGCTCGGCGACTGATTGCCTGAAACCGATCGATCGACTGGTGGGGCGGGTGTGCGTCGCCCCACCAGCATCGAGTCAATTCTTGTGAGGCACGGCTTTCGCCGCTGTGATGATGACCTTCGTCACGACCAGAGGCTTGGAGATCATCGCGAGGTGTGACGCGTTGACCTTGGTCACGATTGATCCTGCACGGGCCGCCATCTGCGCTTGGGTCGCTGGGGGAAGCACTTGGTCGGCGGTCCCCAGGACGTACCAGCTGGGGAGCGTCTTCCATGCCGCGCTTGTGGCCGGTGCGCCGAGGGCACTCAACGCGATCGGTTTCTGACCGGCGCCCAGAGCATCCGCAATCGGCTTCGAAACGTCGCCCGCGAACAGGCTGCGGAACGCCGCCGGCTTAAGGTACGCATCGAAGTCGCCCGCCGGGGCCCCCGGGTACGCGACCAACGAGAACAACGTCGTCGGATCGGCCACGTTGAGCGCCGAAGTCGATCCGCCGACAATCTGCCCGACGCTCTCACCGACATCCGGGACGAAGGCGTCGACGTACACGAGTCCGACGACGTCCGGGTCGGACAGCGCGGCGTTCGTGATGACAGCTCCGCCGTAGGAGTGACCGACGAGCAGCACCGGCCCTGTGGTCGCTTGCTGCAAAAAGGCGGTCCAATACTCCGAATCGAACGTCAGTCCGCGGAGGGGATTGGGCGGAACGAGAACGGTGAAGCCCGCGGTCTGTAGTGCCAGAGTCACGGGCGCCCAGCTCGAGCTGTCCGCCCACGCGCCGTGCACCAGAACAATGGTGGGCTTTGCCTGAGGGACCGCCCCCTCGGCCGCGGCGCTCGCGACGTTGTGGGGGAGCAGCATAGTCAGCGCGAGGGCGCTGGTTGCCAGAAGTGCGGCGGCCCGGAGTGCCACCCCGCGTGTGCCCGTGCCGATCACGACCGCACCAGCTTGCGCGAGGCGAGCGAGAAGACGACCTCGGCGATCGTGTCGGCAACCCGCGCCGGGTTGCTGACAGCGACTGCGTGGGATGCCTGAATCTCGACCCTGGTCGCGCCGATACGGGTGGCGACGGCGCGTTGAGAGTCAGGGTCGATAGCGCGGTCCTCCGTTGCCACGATGAACCAACTCGGCACTTCTTTCCAAGCGGGGATGCCTGTCAGCGGCTCGGCGAACGCGCCGGCGGCGATCGGGCGCTGGCTGACCGCCATCGACGAGACCTGGGTATCCGTGAGGTCCGCGGCGAAAACCGCGTGGAACGAACTCTCGTCTATGAACACCTCGGGCGAACTGCCGCCGGCCGCCGGGAAGGTGCGGGTGATGAGCGAGCTGCCAAGCAGAGTCGGTGGATAAGCGGCGATCAGTGCGCCGATGACCTCGTCGGTATCGGGCACGAAAGCCGTTGAGTATTGGCGCTCGTGGGGGCCATCGTTATTGACTTTGGGGGCCATCGGCCGATCTGGCCAGTGGCGTGTTCGGGGGCCACCGAATATTGCTGTTGGGGGCCATCTGCTTAGCTCCTCCTGCCGC
>NZ_NBXD01000020.1 GCF_003399645.1 Subtercola boreus | reverse complement strand
CCAAGGCATAGGACCTCGCGCGGTCGGGCGTCACTGGCCCCTGACCGCGCGACACCCCGGCCCCCGGAGGCAATACAAGTGGCCCCCGAAGGCAATATTCCCCGGCCCCCACACAGTCAAATACTCACCGCGACGTAGACCAGAGCGCGGACGTTCGAGACGCGGGCTCCTGCATGGGTGATGACGGCGCCGCCATAAGAGTGGCCGACCAGAACCACATCCCCGTCGATCTGGCGGACCGCACTGGCGACGTAGTCACCGTCGTATCCGATGCCGCGGAGCGGATTGGCGATCGCCACTGCACGGATGTCGCGGCCCTGCAGTTCGGAGATCACCCCCGCCCAACTGGAGCTGTCGGCGAAGGCGCCGTGCACGAAGGCGACGGTGATGCCGCCCGGACTGTGATTCATGGGATCTCCTCGTTAGGGCGATCAGCACGACGCCGACCGATGTTCGCGACGGTACTGCCCGGGTGCCATCGCTCACGTGGTCGCGCCGTGCCTAGGAACGGCGGGACCCCTCAGGCCCGAGGGATTCGTCCTATTGTCGACTGCATGAATACGGTTGACCCGCTCGTCGTGGAGATGATCCTCGGACTGCCGACGACACCGGCGTTCGTCGCCAATGAACTCTTCGATGTCCTCGCCTCGAACCCGATCGCGCGGGCTGTCACCCCCAAATTCGCTGTGGGAATGAACCTGGCGCGGGCCGCGTTCATCGACCCGCTCGGTCACGAGGGGATGCTGGAATGGGATCGGATATCCGACCACATGGTCGGATTGCTCAAAGAGAACCTCGCTACGTCAGCCGACGTCCTCCCTCTCGAGCGTCTGCTCTCCGAGCTAGCGTCCGGTAACTCGGGGTTTACCGGGGCCTGGGCCTCCGCCGTGATACCCGTCGACTACGTCGTCGCTCTCACTATGGACCACCCGAAGGTTGGCAGGATGGCGGTGACCTACCAGCCCCTCCGGCTACCGGCTACGGGCCAGACGCTCGTGCTCGGCAACGTTGAGCCGGGAAGCGAATCCGAGGAACGCCTGTTCCGGCTGGCAGCCACTCTCGGTCCGGTGGGTTCCTAGGAGTGGGAGGGCCACGCTTCCTGGGGCGTCGCCACCTACTATTGGTCCCATGGAGAGCGGGCGGCAGCTAGCGGAATTCCTCCGCGCACGCCGTAGCGTCGTGGATCCCTCGGATGTGGCGCTGCCTCTCAGCCCGTCCCCGCGTCGCGTGGCCGGACTGCGTCGCGAGGAAGTGGCGATGCTGGCGGGGATCAGCAGCGACTACTACCTCCGTCTGGAGCAGGCGCGGGAGCATCATCCATCGCCCGCGGTTCTCGAAGGGCTGACGCGGGCCCTGTGCCTCGATGCTGCCGCCGCCGCGCATCTGCGTCGCCTCGCGCGGCCGCCGATCCGAGGTACCCTTCGCCTCGACAACTCGGTGAGTCCCAGCCTGATCGCGCTTATCGAGTCGATGCCGACGATCCCTACCTATCTGCTCAACCGTTACCTCGACATCATCTACGTGAACCGGCTGGCCCCTCTCCTGAGTCCGGGTTTCCGAGTCGGCAACAATCTGCTGAAATTGACATTCCATCCTGCCGTTCCGCGCGACGCGTACTGGAGAGCCACGGCCCGCAGGACGATCGGATACTTCCGGTCCTCCGTCGACCCTCTTGACGAAGGGCCCGAGCTGGCGCAACTGCTGAGCGAACTGCACGCGCTCGATCCCGAGTTCACCGCGATCTGGAATCTGCATGAGACGGGTTCGTCGTCAGGGTACCCGTCGGCATTCCACCACAAGGCGATCGGCTCAGTCGAGCTGCGTTACCAGACTTTCGATCTGCCCGGCACCGGCGGCCAGATGCTCGGGATGTTCCTCCCGCCCCCAGGCGGCCCGTCCGCCGAGAAGCTCCAAATGCTTGCCTTGCTCGCCGACGATCTTCAGGCAGCCGAGGGTGTCCGTCCCGCACCCAGGAAGACCGGGACCACGACCGCCGAGTAGCCGCGCTCTACTGTCTCACCATGACCACATTGCTGAAACACTCGACAACGCGGGGCCTCTTGTGGACCTCGGACTGACCGGCAAGACGGCCGTCGTCACCGGCGCAGGCAAAGGAATCGGACTCGCCGTATGCCGTGCGCTCATCGCCGAAGGAGTCACCGTGATCGCCGGCTCCCGCACCGGCTCCGCCGAGCTTGACCAGCTCGCCGCGGGAGGCGCGCTGATCTCAGTCCTGGTGGACCTCGCCGAAGTCGACGGGCCTGCCAAGCTCATGGGGCATGCCGATGCGGTGGGTGGCCTCGACATTCTGGTCAACAACGTCGGCGCGACCAAGATTCGCCTCGACGGCTTCCTGCAGATCACCGACGAGCAGTGGGCGGATGCATTTGCCCTCAACTTCTTCAGCGGGCTGCGTTCCACCCGTGCGGCGATTCCCCGGATGATCGCGAAGGGTGGCGGAAACGTCGTCACAATCGGGTCGGTGAATGCGTTCCTCCCCGATCCCGCCGTCATCGACTATTCGGCAGCGAAGGCGGCAGTCTGGAATCTGTCGAAGTCGCTCTCAAAGGAATTCGGAGCGCAGAACCTGCGGTTCAACAGCATCAGCCCCGGGCCGGTCGAGACGGACCTCTGGCTCGGTGAGCATGGGGTGGCGCAGACGGTCGCGACCGCCTCCGGCGTCGACTTCGAGACCGCCAAGGCAACCGTCGTCGCAAGTCAGGGCGGCTTCTCGACTGGCCGGTTCACCAAGCCCGACGAGGTCGCCGACCTCGTCTTGCTGCTCGCAAGCAGCCGAGCCGGCAACGTGACCGGTGCCGACTTCCTCATCGACGGCGGCCTCATCAAAACCCTCTGAACCGTCCTCAACAATCGCGATCACTCACCCGCATAAAGGAGCACGTATGCCCAAGCATGTCGTTTTCATCCATGGACTCTGGATCCACTCAACCGCATGGAAACCCTGGCAAGACCTCTTCGAAGAGAAGGGTTACGTCACATCCGCCCCCGGCTGGCCCGGCGACCTCGAGACGGTCGAAGCGACCCGTGCCAACCCAGAAGGACTCAACAACCAAGGCATCGCCGAGATCTGCCACCACTACGCCGACATCATCGCCGGACTCGACGAGAAACCGATCGTCGTGGGCCACTCCTTCGGTGGCCTGATCGCCCAGGAACTGCTCGCGAACGATCTCGTCGCTGCAGCCGTCGCAATCGATCCAGCCCCGATCAAGGGTGTCAAGGTGCTGCCTTTCGCGCAGCTTCGATCAGGCCTCCCGGTGCTCGGTAACCCTGCGAACAAATCCCGAACGGTTGCCCTGAACGAGAAGCAATTCAAGTACGCCTTCGGCAACGTACTCACCGATGAAGAATCCGATGCGCTGCACGCTGCCTGGACAATTCCCGGCCCCGGCCGCCCCCTGTTCGAAGACGCTACCGCGAACTTTATCCGCAACTCCCCGGCCGCGGTGAATACGCACTCCGCCGTGCGCGGCCCGCTGCTTCTGACATCCGGTACCGAGGACCACACCGTCCCGAGGGCCGTCACCCTCGCGGTGTCAAAGCTCTATGCCGACAACGCGACCTCCGTGACGGAGTACCACGAATACGAAGGCAAAGCTCACTCCCTTACCCTCGACGCCGGATGGAAAGACGTCGCCGACGACGTGCTGGAATGGCTGACGGCAAAAGACCGCATGATCTCAACGAGATGAAGACTGTGACCACCGCGGACGCCGAGGCCAGGCAATTCCCGGACAGGTGTCACGCTGCGCTCCACCAGCACACCGGTGGAAACCCGCGACCGTTCCTCGGTGGTGATGCAGATCGCGGCCGACGCGCTCGGCGTCGATGCATCCTGCATCGACGTGCGGATCGGGGACACCGCGCTGCTGGCGGCCGCACCGGCGGTGCCTCCTGGGGAACCGCATCGTGGCGCACGCCGACGCGCCGTCGAATGGCTCGAGGAGACCGACGTGAACATCACGCCGACCGGCGGAAAAGATGTCGGAGAGATCGTGCGGTCGGCACCGCCGCCGCCGTGTCGAACGCCGTCTGGCACGCGACAGGTGTTCGCGTGCGTAGCGCCTTGCCAAGAGCAGGGACGATGAACGGAGTTGATCTGCGATCGGGATGCCACGACCTGATGGGAGGCGCCGACGAGCGGTCTCACATCAACCAGTGCATCTACAAAACCATCCGTTGGGCATCATGCGGTCATGAGGCTGTCGGTAGCGACAGTTCGAACCGGCACCCGCCGGGAACGTTCTGAACGCTCACGGTTCCGTGGTGAGCCTCGATGATTCCGCGCACGATCGCCAGACCCAGGCCTGCCCCGCTGGACTGCTGGTGGATGTCTGTCGTGCTGTCTGGGCCCGCCGGCGCGAAGGCGGCGGTGGGGGTGCGCGCGTCTGCTCCGCGCCAGCCGGGTTCGAAGACGCGCGCAAGGTCGGTCTCCGGTATTCCGGCACCGCCGTCGGTGACCGAGACGGAGGCGCGGCCGTCGAAAACATCTGCAGACACAGTGATCGGAGTGCGGGCGGGGGTGTGCTGCAGTGCGTTCATGAGCAGATTCGTGAGGGCACGTGACAGCTCACGGGCATCCGCCCGCACCGCGATATCCCGCCGGAACACTGACGCCACGCCTATCGTGCGACCGGCCGTCAGTGGCTGCACGTCGGCGACCGCGTCGCTGACGATGTCGTACAGCGAGACGTCTTCGAGGGTGAGTTGCAGGGTGCCGGAGTCGATTTTTGAGAGCTCGAACAGGTCGTCGACCATGCGGGAGAGCTGGTCGACTTGCGTTCGGATTTGTCGGTAGTACCGTTGCGGGTCGTCAGCGAGCCCGTCTTCGAGGGATTCCGACATGGCTCGGAGGCCGGCGAGCGGGGTACGGAGGTCGTGCGAGATCCACGCCACCAGCTCGCGGCGGGAGGCTTCGAGTTGCGCAGTCTGCGCCTGTGCCTCGGCCAGCCGGGTGCTCGCCGAGACGAGTTCGGCCCCGAGTGCGGCGAGTTCGGCTGAGAAGGGCCTGCTCACACCGTCGACGCGTTCGCCCGCCCCGAGTCTGCGCGTCGCTGCAGACAAGGTGCGTGAGTTCCGTACGATCATCCAGCCCAGAAGGGCGGCCAGAGCGAGCGACACCACGCCCGCGATGGAAGCAACCGCGACAGCGACGGTGAGGTCGTGGGCTGAAAGATACATTGCATCGGCGACGGTGATCATGCTGGAGACCGCCGAGACGGTGACAGCGAGAACCACCACGCACAACTGCATGAAAAGGGAAGCACGGCGCATGACCAACAACAGGGCAGCGGCTACGCCTCCGATTATCAGCGTCGTGATGAGGGCGATGAGTGCAACATCGGCGATATCAGACAGTGGCACGTGGATGCGCCCCGCCTTCGAGTCGGTAGCCGACGCCCCACACGGTCGAGAGCAGCACAGGGTGGGTCGGGTCGGTCTCGATCTTCTCGCGGACTCTGCGCACATGAACGGTGACCGTCGAGAGATCCCCGTGCGTCCAACCCCAGACCGCGCGCAGAAGCTCATCGCGGCCGAAGACCTGATTCGGTCGCTTGAGAAAGAAGGCGAGGAGGTCGAACTCCCGGGACGTCAGCGCGAGTGCTTTGCCGGAGCGGGTCACTGTTCGTGCTGTCGGATCCAGGGTGAACTCACCGAAGACGACGGGTGCCTCGACCGCGAATTCCACGATCGCCCGCCGGAGTATCGACTGTACGCGCAGCACGAGCTCGCGCGGCGAAAACGGTTTTGTCAGATAGTCGTCGGCCCCCGCCTCAAGACCTCGAATGCGATCTTCTTCTGCACCGAGCGCGGTGAGCAGGATGACCGGCACCCCCGATCCCGTGCGGATACGCCTGCACACTTCGACTCCGTCGATGCCCGGCAGCATCCTGTCGAGAACGATCAGATCGGGAGGGGCTTGTGCCACGCGGAGGAGCGCGGTGAAACCATCAGCCACCGCATCGACGATGAACCCGGCTGAGCGGAGGTACGTCGAGGCCACCTCTGAGACCGTGGGATCGTCTTCGACGATGAGTACCCGCCGGCCGATCAACGCGCGGTCGTGCGCTTCCGATGGCAGTCTGCTCACTCCATCACAGTACGGGTGCGAGAGTGCGAGCCCCAGTCCTCGACGGCAACCGTTCCTAATCCGTAAGAATTTCACCCCCCGTCAGAACAGTGCTCCGCCCTAGCGTCGAACTATGACTGGCGAAGCCGTGACTCCTGATGTTCTGCTCCGCCGCAGCAGCGAGGGAGACGACGCAGCGTTTGCTGCCCTGTACGCCCGATGCTTCGGCAGGGTTTTCGAATCGGTGCGGAGCGTCCTTCGCGACCGGGCCGAATCTGAGGAAGTTGCCCAGGAAGTGATGCTCGAAGTCTGGCAGAACGGCGCCAAATACGACTTCCGGCGTGCTCAGGTCTCGACCTGGCTGGGTGTCATCGCTCGTCGCCGCGCGATCGATCGCGTTCGTGCCACGCAATCCAGCCGCAACCGTGATTTCAGAATCGGTATCCGGGACTGGTATGAGCAGGTGGACGACGTCGCACTCTCGGTCGAAACACGCCTCAGGCTCGACGGTGCGCTCAGAGCGCTGCACGACATCCCGGTACCGCAACGTCGCGCGATCGAACTCTACTATTTCAACGAATACAGCCGCTCCGAAGTCGCTCGCGCGCTCAACGTGCCACTCAGTACGTCGAATTGGCGAATCAACGAGGGACTCACTCGACTGCGCGCTCTCCTCTGCGCCGACCAGAACGAAGGTCAGGAATACGTCTGACATGAATGGCGCACGTCCCACTCTGCGCGAACTCGAGCACGGCGAGGAGTGGCCATCAGGCACGGATGATGGTCGCCCGGTCCTTACCGGTTCGTTTCGATTGGTACATCGCTTCGTCGGCCAGCTGGATGAGCGCATCTCCTGTGGGCTTTTCGGGCGAGGTGCCTGGCCGGTAGATGCTCACCCCCACACTGGCGGAGACAGACAGCCCCGTCGCTTCCTCCAGGGGCGTGTTTCGTACGGTGGCACGGAGTCGCTCAGCAAGATCCCCGGCGGACTGCTCGTCGGCATCCTCGCAGATGAGGAGGAATTCGTCTCCGCCGAGCCGCCCGACCATGTCGCCGGAGCGTACGGCCCGTTCGAGGCTCGCGCCGATCCGTCGCAGAACGCTGTCACCGGCGAGATGGCCGAACCTGTCGTTGACCGACTTGAAACCGTCGAGGTCGATGAACAGCACGGCTATCGTCGGCTGGTTCGGGTGAGTTCCGGTGAGCAGCTGGTCGAGACGGCGTTGGAGCGAGTGCCGGTTCGGCAAACCAGTGAGGGGGTCGTGCAGAGACCGATACGAAATGAGCTCGCGCAGACGGATGCGCTGCAGAACCAGAACGGACTGCTGGGCGAGCGACTCCAGGAGGTCGACGGTCGGCGGGTCCAGCCGGCGCGGGCGACCGAAGCTGGCCAGCAGGATGCCACCCAATGCGCCGTCGTCGATCAGCGGCACGGTGGCCAGCGCCTCGACACGGGCCGTTCGCAACGCGGCTGCTGCCGATGGGAAGTGTGCGCTCAACTCGGCCGACCCGGAGTAGACGACCGTGGTGGGGGACTGCGCCAGACCGCCGGTCGGGGAAGGGTCGCCCCGGCCGCCGAGCGCGTCGAGAAGGGCCGCCTCGACGAGCTGCTTGGCGGCGCCGGAGGACGACGGAGCGCTGAAGCCGCCCGACGGGTCGCAGAGGTAGACGCTGGCGGCCATGGCATCTGTCGCGGCGCGTGAAGCGTCGGCGAGGGCGTGGGCGACCTCTTCTTCACTCCCGGCGTTTCCGAACGCCGTCGTGGCCGTCTGCAGGATCGTCACCCTCGTCTCAGACCGTTCGGCCAAGCGGCGCGCCGCCAGCAACTCCCGTTCGTAGTGTCTGCGCAGGGTCGCATCGAACACGGCGAACAGGATGGTGCCACCATCGCGCTCCCGGTCGACAACGGCATTCAGGAAGACCGAGAGCGTCTCGCCACTGGACAGGCAGAGGTCGAATGCGACCTCGCTGGCGCGCCCGTGAGCCTTCAGCTGTGGCATGAAGCCGGTCTCGAAGTAGAGCCTGCTGCCGGGAGTCAGGTGCTCGATGAGGTGGTGGCCCACGACCTCCTCACGCTTCTTCTCGACCATGGCGAGGAACGTGTCGTTGACCGTCGTGATCACGCCTCTGGTGGTGGCGGAGATCAGCCCGCACGGAATGAGATCGAAAAGGTCCCGCGCCTGGACACCGGGATTCATCCCAGGAAGCTCCGGATGGTGGTGGTCAACTTCTCAGGATCTGAGACATGTACGTAGTGGCCTTCTGCTTCGAGAACCTCCAGCCTGCTGCCGGGAATGCTGTCGCGCAGGAATTCTCCGGCAACGACCGGCGCCACGATGTCGTTCGTCGACTGGACCACCAGCGTGGGCGTCGAGACCGAGCTCAGATCAGAGCGCAGGTCAGACAGGAACGTCACCCGTGCGAACTGCCGCGCCACTGCTTGGTCTGCCTTCGAAAAACTGTCCAGCAGTTCCGCTGTCAGCTCGGGGCGGTCGGAATTGCCCATGAACACGGGTGCCATGGTGGATGCCCAGGCGAGGTAGTTGGCGTCGAGGGAATCGAGGAGTGCATCGACGTCGTCGGCTTCGAAGCCGCCGACGTAGCCCTCGTCGTTGATGTACCGCGCTGATCCTCCGACCAGCACGAGACTGTCGAACAGGGTGGGTTCGGCGATCGCGGCCAGACACCCGATCATCGCGCCGACGGAATGGCCGACATAGACGATCTCACTCAACCCGAGCGCGTGGCAGATCTCGAGCAGATCATCTGCGTACCCGTGCAGGGAGTCGTACTTGCCGCGGTCGTAGGCCCGGCGGTCTGATCCTCCGGAACCGACATGGTCGAAGAGCACGACGCGGTGGTCGTCGACGAACTGCGGGGCGACCAGGCGCCACATCTGCCGACTCGAGCCGTATCCGTGCCCGAACACGATGGCCGGTGCGCCCTCGGGCCCCTGGGATGAGATGTTGTTACGTCGGACCAGGGCATCTGCCCCCTCGAACGGCGCTAAGGTCACAGCAGAGTCCTCTCCGAATAGCCTTTTCCACAGGGTACTGCCAGCGGCCGGATTCCGCGTCACAGTCCGACGCTTACGAGGCGGTCACCACTGTGCGCGATGCCGACCGCCGGATCGCGGCCGCCTGGTCTTCTGCGGTCAGGTCGGCGTTGATG
The DNA here is from genome assembly GCF_003399645.1 of Subtercola boreus. Classification (GTDB taxonomy): domain Bacteria; phylum Actinomycetota; class Actinomycetes; order Actinomycetales; family Microbacteriaceae; genus Subtercola; species Subtercola boreus_A. The sequence goes on along the minus strand of NZ_NBXD01000020.1, from coordinate 139,456 downwards.
TGAGCGCCGGCCATCAGCCCTGCGGCGGCCGACACGATGACCTGCGCGCTCAGCTCGGTGACGTTGCCCGCGGCCCAGATGCCCGGCACCTCCGTTCGGCCGAACGCGTCGGTTGTCACCGCCGTGCCCATCCCCGACTCATGCAGCACCGCCTCGACGCCGAGAGCAGCGAAGGGCTCGACCCGCGCGCGGAGGAACGGCGACACCACAAGGGCATCGAGAGCGTGCACCGACCCGTCGGCGAGGAGAAGGTGGTGAAGGCGGTCATCGACGGAGCGGGCGGCGTTGACCTGCCCGGTGACGACGGCGATGTCCTGCGCGGCGAACAGCGTGCGCTGGTCGTCGGTCAGTGGCGGTGCCGTGTGCTCGAAGTAGACGATCCGATCGCTCCACTGCCGGAACATCAGAGCCTGGTGCGCCGAGAACGCTGTGGTCGCCAGAATGCCGAGGCGATCATCCTGAACCTCCCAGCCGTGGCAGTAGGGGCAGTGCAGCACCTCACGGCCCCAGCGCTCGCGAAGCCCTTCGACCTCGGGCAGCTCGTCGAATCCACCGGTGGCCAGCAGCAGCCTGCGGCCCCGGATGATCGTTCCCGCCGTGAGCGTGAGGGCGAAGTCGCCGGTGCTGCCCGATGAGCTCTGCACCGACCCCTCGCCGACGACCACGCCGTAGCGCCGCACCTCGTCGCGGGCGAGGCGGAGCAGCTCGGCGGGCGGTGTGCCGTCGCGCGTGAGGAACTTGTGCACGCCGGCCGCGACGCCGTTGCGGGGTTCACCGGAGTCGATCACGGCGACGCTGCGCCGGGCGCGCCCGAGCGCTTCGGCCGCGGCGAGTCCGGCGGCGCCGCCGCCCACGACGACGACGTCGAACAGGGTGGAGGGGGTGGTGGTGTGGGTGGTGTTCATGGAAGCTCCTCGCTGGTGGATGTCTCCATGATCATCCTGAATGGCACAATCAGCCCAATAATGTTGCCGATGTGGCAAGGTTGGAGTATGACTTCCGAACCTCCTGAGGGCACCGACGCCGTCCTCGCCGCGGTCGGCCCGCGGCTCAGGGCGCTGCGAACGCGCCGACGTGTGACCCTGGCCGCGCTGTCCGTGGCGACCGGTATCTCGGCGAGCACGCTCTCCCGACTCGAGTCGGGCAGCAGGCGCCCCAATCTCGAGCTGCTGCTGCCGCTCGCCAGGGCGCACGGGGTTCCCCTCGACGAGTTGGTGGGAGCGCCGGCGACCGGTGACCCGCGCATACACCTGCGCCCGATCAAGCGGCACGGCCAGACGATCGTGCCGCTGAGCCGCGACGGTGGGGGCGGGTTGCAGGCTTTCAAACACGTCATCTCGGCGACGGCTCCGCAGGGCGAACCGGTCGCCAGAACGCATGAGGGCTTCGAGTGGGTCTACGTGCTTCGCGGGCGGCTGCGGCTGGTGCTGGGAGAGCATGACCTCGTTCTGCCGGCGGGCGAGGCCGCGGAGTTCGACACCCGCACTCCGCACTGGTTCGGGCGAGCCGATGACGACGCTGTCGAGTTTCTCAGCCTGTTCGGTCGCCAGGGCGAACGGATGCACGTTCGGGCGAGTCCGCGGGCGACGTCGTAGCGGGCTCAGTCTCCTCACTCGCAGGCGCGGCGGGGCTCGCAGGCGCGGAGACCTGACTGAGCAGCACCTTCCTGACGGTGGCGCCATAGGCTGTCGTGAACGCCCGGCCAAGCTCCCGTTCGGTCGGGAAGCCGGCCCGGCGGGCGAGTTCGCGAGGACTCAGCGTGCCCTGTTCCGCCGACTCCCCGCCACGCAGTACGGCCAGCGATGCAGCGAAAGCACGAACGTCGAGGTCGGCCCCGCGGGAATGAGCGCCAGGCTGCGCATCGCGCCGAAAGAAGTCGGTGACCAGCTGCTGCAGTACGGTCGCCGTCGGCTGCGCCGGGATGGAGTCGCCTTCGACCACCTCGATGAGTGCTGTGAGGAACGACAGCAGTGGCGAGCCCTGGGCCGTCGAGTAGGAGAAGGGCCCGAAGGCCTTCGCCACGTGCACGCCCGCCTCGCGCAGGGTGTTGAGTGGAACGCTCACCAGAGCCACCCGGCAGAAGGTCAGCGCCTCGACCGATGTGGTCGATCCTGACGAGAAGAACGCGGCCGAACCTGCGGAGAAGCGAAACAGGGCTCCGTCGTGCGAGACGGCAACCTCGCCCTCGCGCAGGAAGATGACGGCGACGCGGCCTCCGTCTTCGCGGGTCTCGTGTTGGAAGATCGGGATGGAGGGTGTCGCCTCCTGCCTCAGCTCCGCCACTTCGACCCCGTCGAACGACCACAGGGTGCCGTCACCGAAACGGCGGTTCTCGACCAGCGCGTGCGCGGCGCCCGCGAGTTTCGCCCTCTCTCGATCGCTCCGGGCATCCGCGGTTCGTGAGGAGAGGGGGAGTCGCACATTTCGTCTCACGGGAGACTCGATTCGCTCGGAGGCCGGAACGGGGCAACGCTTGGAACCAACGGTAGACCCTTGGCGGCGAGCGAACAATACACCTCCCGCCACGGGGAGTCACCCACCCTGCGGCAGCCTCGACGGTGGCCTACAGTCGACTCGTTGCGCGGTGCGACGTTCCGGGTGGAGCCGGGGCGACACCCACCGTTCCGGTCTCATGGAGGAGGTTGTCGTGTCCACAGTCGACAGGTCGTCAAGCAGCAGTGCGGGGGAAGTGCGGAGCCTCGTGCCGGCCCGGATGGACAGACTGCCGTGGACGAGGTTCCACTGGTCGATCGTCATCGGGCTGGGCTTCTCCTGGGTGCTCGACGGCCTCGAGATCCAGATCGTGGCTTCGGCCGGGTTCCAGAAAGACCTCGGCATGTCGGCCGCGGATGTCGGGCTCGCCGGCACCGTCTACCTGGTGGGGCAGATCGTCGGGGCGCTCGTCTTCGGCCGTCTGTCCGACAAACTCGGTCGCCGCAAACTCTTCATCCTGACGCTGGTGATCTACCTCATCGCCAGTGCCGCGGCCGGGCTCTCGCCGAGCATGTGGGTTCTCTTCTTCTTCAGGTTCTTCGCCGGCATGGGCATCGGTGGCGAGTACGCGGCGATCAACTCAGCCATCGACGAACTGATTCCCTCGCACTACCGCGGCCGGGTCGACATCGCCATCAACGGAACCTACTGGGGCGGCGCAGCGCTCGGTTCGGCAGCCAACCTGTTCTTTCTGAACCCCGACAACTTCGCCGAGAACATCGGCTGGCGGCTCGCGTTCTTCATCGGACCGATCCTCGGCCTCGCCATCATCTACCTGCGGCGTCACATTCCCGAGAGTCCGCGCTGGCTGATGACCCACGGCCGCGAGAAGGAGGCCGAGGAGACCGTCGACGACATCGAGGCCCGCGTACAGCGGGAGGGCGGAAAGATCGAGCCGGTCGACGAGAAACTGGCGATCACGGTGACGGCGACCGAGAGCATCCCGTTCCGCACCATCGTGCGCGTGCTCTTCAGGGACTACCCGAAGCGCACCCTGGTGGGCGCCACCATGATGATCACGCAGTCGTTCCTCTACAACGCCATCTTCTTCACCTACGCCCTCGTGCTGCAGAACTTCTACGGCACCGACTCGGTCTCGACGCAGTACTACTTCTTTCCGTTCGCCATCGGCAACCTCCTCGGCCCGCTGCTGCTCGGGCATCTCTTCGACGTGTGGGGGAGGCGCCGGATGATCCTGCTCACCTACGGCGTCTCGGGCGTCGTGCTCGGCATCTCTGCCGTGCTGTTCAGTACCGGTGCCCTGAACGCCACCACGCAGACCGTCTTCTGGTGTGTGTCGTTCTTCTTCGCCTCGGCGGGAGCCTCCAGCGCGTACCTCACGGTCAGCGAAATCTTCCCGCTGGAGCTGCGCAGCCAGGCGATCTCGTACTTCTTCGCCCTCGGCCAGCTGGCCGGCGCCGGCGCGCCCCTCATCTACGGCATCCTGATCGGCGACGGAACCGACCGCGGCCCGCTCACCGGCGGGTACTTCCTCGGCGCCGCGATCATGATCGTCGGCGGCGTCGTGGCGTTCATCTTCGGGGTGGACGCCGAGCGAAAATCGCTCGAGACGATCACCAAGCCGCTCTCGCTGGTGGAGGGCCGGAACGGGTGATTCGAGAACGGGTGACACGAGAACGGTTACCCTGAATCGTCAGCCAAAACCTTTCAAAGGAGAGTCATTATGGGATTCGAAGACATCACCGCCAAGGCACAGGCCTTCCTCGCCGACACGAAGGTTCAGGATGCGCTGAAGAGCGAGAAGGCCGAAGACATCAGCGACACCATTCTCGATTCGGTCACCGGGGCCGTCAAGAACGCGACCGGCGGCAAGTTCGACGACAAGATCGACGGTGCACGCGACGCTGCCGACAAGGCCGTCGGCACGGAGTAGTCGCAGCCCGTGGCGGGCCGGATCACGACGCCAGTGCGTCAGCCAGGGCCCTGAGCATCGGCTCCTGGCCCGCCACCACCCGGCGGAGCGCGTCGTCGTAGGGCACCCACCGCGCGGTGTCGATCTCGGGGAATTCTCGCAGCACACCTGAGCCGCGGGGCCATTCCATCTCGAAGGTGTTGCTGCTCACGGTCTCGACGTCGAAACCCGTCGGCGCCTCGGCCGCATAGGCGCGCACGGTCTTGCCCGACCGCTGGCGAAAGTCGCCGAGCAGTTCGTAGGCGACATCGGGCGCCGGTACGCCGATCTCCTCAGCGAACTCGCGTCGCGCGGCCGCGAGCGTGTCTTCGCCCGCGTCGACCAGACCTTTCGGGATCGACCAGGCCTGCTCATCCTTTCGTGCCCAGAACGGGCCGCCCATGTGGCCGATCCACACCTCGAGGGTGCCGCCGTCACCACGGTAGAGCAGGATGCCCGCACTCAGCACAGGCGGGCGGCTCGCGTCGGCCCTCGGCTCGCTCACTCTGCCGACCCCTTCGCGCTCGCCGGTGCCTGAGTCGGGGCCCTCGCCGGAGCCCGGCTCGCCGCACGCGCCGTCGTCTCGGCCAGCCGCGCCGCCTTCTCCCGCTGCCGGTCGAGCCGGCCGTACTCGAGATCGGTCTCGTCGAGGCGACCTTCGAGCTCGGTGAGCTTCGAACGACGATCGCCCAGAGTCGTGGTGAGTTCGGTGAGCCGTGCCTCGAGATCGTCTATCTCATCGGCGAGCGACTCGGATTCGTCGCGGGCCAGGTGGCGCAACTCGGTGAGCCGGCTGAGCTGCGTCTCGATGAGATCAAGGGCGTGGCGCGCATCCCGCGCCGCCCGTCTCGCACCATCGTCGACACGGCGCCCGACGTCGTGCGGGGCCCTCTCGGAGGAGGCCTTCCCGGAGCGGGGCTTCGCCGGTCGGGGTGGCACCGCGTCGTCGTCGTCGACATCACCGTCGACGTCACCGTCGACGTCTGTGTCGTCGGGCTCGTTCAGCCCGGGCGCCTCGAACGGCCCGGCGACGGCGCCGTCGAGATCGACCGCCTCCATACCGTTCGATGCCAGCGCGCGAACGAGCCGCCCGGTGCGCGCCGCCGCCTGGGCCCCGGGGTCGGCCAGCACTGCCTGCAGTGTCTGCTCCACATCGGCCGACACCGCCGCCGGGAGCTGGCCGCCCGCCGCCTGCGCCTGCCGGGCGAGATCGAGCGCGGCATCCGTCGTCTCTCGAAGCACCGCCCGTCGCCGGGTGGCGAGCTCGGCCAGCGCACCCGGTTCGTCGCCATCCGCCGCGTCGCGGATGACCGCGCCGAGCGCCACGACCTTCTCGAGGGCTCCGCTCTGACGGGTCGCCAGCAGGTTCACCGCCCAGGCCGCCACCGAGGGTTTGGTGAGCCGCTTGATATCGGCGGCGAGCTGCCTGTCGCCAGCCGCCTTCGCTTCTTTCGACAGGTCGCCCCGGCGCCCGACGAACTCGGCCGGCGGCAGCACAGAGAGTTCGGCGGCAGCGGTCTCGAGATCCACGTTCTCCTCCTTCGGTGCCGGTCAGCCTCCAGTATCGCCGTCTGCGCAAGCCCGCCGGCCAGGCGCGGCGGGGTGCCGCACCACGGTGCATACTGACAGAGCAGAACGCGGCCTGCCGCAGGGCGCACACCACATCGATCAGGGGGCCGGATGATCGTCGTCATCGCATTCATCGCGAACATTCTCGTAGCCATCGCCAAGTCGGTCGCGGCGGTGCTCACCGGGTCGGCCTCTCTCGTGGCTGAGGCGTCGCACTCCTGGGCGGATGCGGGCAACGAGATCTTTCTCATCGTGGCCGACCGGCGTTCGGTGCGCCAGAAGGACGACGGGCATCCACTCGGATTCGGGCGCGAGGCCTACGTGTGGTCGCTGCTGGCCGCGGTCGGGGTGTTCACCGTCGGCGCGGTGGTGTCGGTGATGAACGGGGTGCAGCAGCTCTTCGATCCCGAACCGGCCTCGGACTACCTCATCGCGTATGCCGTGCTGGGTGTCTCGGCGCTGCTCGAGGGGGCCTCGCTGCTGCAGTCGGTGATCCAGGCCAGGCGTACCGCGTCGAAGTACAGGCGCCGCTCGTTCGACTACGTGCTGAACGGGTCAGACCCGACGCTCCGGGCGGTGGTCGCCGAGGACTCTGCCGCCCTCGCCGGGCTCGCCATCGCGTTCCTCGGCATCCTGCTGCACCAGCTGACCGGTGACCCGTTCTGGGATTCGCTCGGCTCCATCCTCATCGGACTGCTGCTCGCGGGCGTCGCCATTCTGCTGATCAACCAGAACCGCCGCTACCTCGTGGGGTTCAACCCGCCTGACCGTGTCAGGAGGGGCGCCGCGGAACAGCTGCTCGCGCGGCCGGAGATCGCGCGCCTGACCTACCTGCATCTCGAATTCGTCGGTCCGTCGAGACTGTTCCTCGTTGCGGCGGTCGATCTCGTGGGCGATGGGCCCGAGGAGCAGGTCGCGCGCGTGCTGAGACGGATCGAACGCCAGATCAAGCAGGACGACCACATCGAACAGGCCGTGCTCACTCTCTCGGTCAGCGACGAGCCGTCCCTGATCGTCTGAGACGACCGCCCTCTCGGCCCCGCGGGCGACCTGCCTCTGTACCCCGCGATCGACCGCGGGGTGCAGAGGCAGCGGCTACGCGGAGGCCGTCGCGAGGATGTCGACCACGAACACGAGGTCGTCGGTACCGCTGATGCCCGCCTGCGCCTGGCCGGCCGTTCCGTAGCCCTGGTCGGGCGGGATGACCACGATGACCTGCGAGCCGACGGTCGCGCCGACGAGGGCGGCACCGAAGCCCTTGATCACCTGGTTGGTGGCGAAGCTGGTGGGCCCGCCCTTACCCCAGCTCTGGTCGAACACGGCTCCCGTGGTCCAGTTGACGCCCTGGTACTGCACGGTCACGGTGTCGCCGTCGCCGACCACTGCGCCATCACCCTTCTTGAGGGTCGCCTGCTGCAGGGTGGTCGGGGCCGGAGTGGTCGGAATGGTCACGGTGGGCGTGCCGTCGTCGGCGAGTGTCACCACGGGAAAACCGGCCGGTGCGGGCTGGTCTGCGCCCGTGGCGCGGGTGGGCATGTTCGGGTCGACCGAGGGAGTCGGCGCGGTGGTCGCCGGGGGAGCGTCGGTCACGTCTTTGACGTCGACCACGAAGACCACGGTGTCGGTCGCAGCGACGCCGAGGGTGGAGTTGCCAGCGGTGCTCCAGGCGTCAGCGGGTGGCACGACGGCCACGATGCGCGAACCGACGGTGGCGCACTGCACGGCCTTGATGATCCCGGGGAGGAACTGCGTCTGGTCGACGGTGACCTGCTGCGGCCCGATCTCGGCGTCGGTGGTCGTGAAGAGCTGCTTGCCCGAGGTGCCGTTGTAGAGCGTGAAGTCGATGGTCGCCAGCTTGCCCTCGGCGGCCTCGGCGCCGGTGCCGGCCACGGCCACGGTGCGCTCGGTGTCGGTGGTGGTCATCGGGGCGGTGAACGTCGTGGTCGGCAGCGCATCGAGGTCGCCTGTCACGGTGACGGCGTCGGAGTTGGCACCCGACGCGGTGGGCGTGCACGCGGCAGCCGTGGTGGCCGTCGGAGCCGCAGACGTGGCGCTGCTGCAACCCGCCAGGGTCAGGGCGACGGCGGCCGCAGCGGCGAGCAGGGTGATTGTGCGCATTGGTCCTCAGACACTTCAGATCGGCGAGACGTTTCTCGGGAATGAGATGATTCTCAGTGGTGAACAAACCCGCCCAGTCTGTTCCGTCGGGCTATGAACAACCTGCGGATGGGCTGGGAGGGAAGGGGACGAAAAAAGTTTTGGTGAATTGTGTGACGAATGTCTCGCTGGATACGTCTCTCTCATGGCGCATTTCTGCCGCACCGTGAACCGACGAAGAGAGACACCGCGCGATGGGCACACTGATCTACGGCTCTCCCGGCACGTCGCTTCCGTTCGACGATCGCCTCCTGTCCCACCTGCAGGCCGTCATTCTGGCGAAGCTGCGCCGCGACGAGAAGTTCGGCTTCACCTGTGTCACCGGGGAGAACGGTCACACGTCGATCTGGGTGCACCCGGCGATTCCGCTGGTGTTCACCTTCGACTCGGCAACCCGTGCCCCGCTCAACCGTGCCTGGGTGGAGAAGCTGATGCAGACCGCTAACGGGACGGCGGGCCTGAGCGTCGTCGAGGAGCCCACCGGCTGAACGCTGCCAGGCAGTATCGTTGTCGACGATGATCTCCCGACGAGAAGCCGCCCTGCGGCTCGACATTCCGATCGAAATGGCCGAGCGCCACGGCCTGCCCGCACGGCTCTCCGAGGCAGAGGTCGAGGCGATCGATGCGGCCCCGCCGGCGTGGCTCGCGCAGTCGAGATCGAACCGCACGGGAGCGAAGCCGGTCTGGGTGCAACTCGTCTGTTCCGTGTGTGGATTCACAGAAGCGGCCCGCCCCAAGAAATGGTGGCCGGCCTTCACCTACCTGAGCTGCGACTGGCATGCGCCTGAGGAGCTGCCGCCCGTCGCATCCGGAACAACACGAACCGAATACGACGGGATCGGCAACCGCTTCGTCGGCGTGGTCGACGACTAGCGCGAAGCCTTCGGGTTACTTGTCTTCTTCGAGCTTCAGAGCGATGCCGAGAGCCATGAAGGTCGGGGCCCAGTGGCCGATGAAGATGCCCCAACGGTCGGACTGCGCCTTGGAGTCGCCCTTCTTGCGGCGGCTCACGAACCACGTGATGAGGGATACGGCGATGGAGCCGAACCCACCGAGGTAGGCCCATTCGCTCTTGAAGCCGAGTTCACTGAGTTTTTCGATCATGTGTTTCTCCTCCTGGTTTTGATCAAGTCTGCTCTCTGGGCCGATGCGCCGACAGGCCCTTGACAGCCCGGTTACGCCTGGCCGTGGCTCGCGCGGGAACGGCGCGAGAGCGAGTCGATGATCACGGCGAGCAGCAGCACGGCACCGGTGATCATGTACCTGATCGAAGAGTCGAGGTTCAGAAGCGTCAGGCCGTTCGAGATCGACTGGATGACCAGGATGCCGAGAAGTGCAGAGTAGGCGCTGCCCCGGCCGCCGAAGAGGCTGGTTCCGCCGATGACTGCGGCTGCGATGGCGTTCAGGTTCGTGTCGCCGCCGCCCGATGAGAGGCTGGCCGAGGTCAGGCGGGCCGAGGCGAGCAGGCCGCCGAGTGCAGCGAAGGTCGACGTGAGGATGAAGACCGAGATGTAGACCCGGTTGACCCGGATGCCGGCACGCCGTGCCGCCTCGACAGAGCCACCGACCGCGAAGACCGAACGGCCCCAGCGGGTGCGCGTGAGAAAGAAGTTCATCACGACCACGAGCACCACGAACAACAGGAACATGGCACCGAGGCCGCGGTCGGTCGCCAGGTAGGCGACGACGATCACGAGCAGCACCAGCAGGCCGATCGACTTGATCAGCGTCACCGAGATCGCCCCGGTCGACAGGCCGGCCTTTCGACGGCGGGAGGCCCGGCGCACGTCGGTGTAGAACACGGCGCCGGCGGCGATCACGGCGAGGGCGTACGCCGCCCACGGCGGGAGGAAGGTGGCCTGGGCGAACTGAACGATCCACGAGTCGTAGGGGAGGTTGATCGAGCCGTTCGGGCCGAGCACCTTCAGCTGCAGGCCGAGAAAGGCCAGCAGACCGGCCAGCGTGATGACGAAGCTCGGTACGCCGAAGCGGGTGAAGAGCAGGCCGTAGAGAAAGCCGATCGCGGCGCCGACCACGAGCGCGACGACCACAGCCAGCGCGACGGGCCAGCCCAACTGCGTCAGCCCCACGCCCAGGATGGCCGCGGCGAGGCCGCTCACCGACCCGACCGAGAGGTCGATCTGGCCGAGCAGCAGCACCAGCACGATACCGATCGAGATGGTGCCGACCGCCGCGCACTGCAGAGTGAGGTTGACGAGGTTGTTCGAGGAGAGGAAGTTCGGGTTGAGGATCTGGAAGATGACCCAGATCACGATCAGGCCGATGATGACGGGGAGCGACCCGAGGTCGCCGCCGCGCACCCGCTGCTGGAACGCGAGGATCGCGCCGCGCACGCCCTCGGTGCGCACCAGGCGTTCGTCCTGCAGGTCGGCGGCGCGTTCGGCGGGGGTTTCGGAAGGGGTGGTCATGTCAGCGGTTCTCCTTCGAGCCGGCAGAGGGGGCGGGGGGCTCGGTCGCATCCGGAGCGTGCGACTCGGCGGCGGCAGCAACGGCATGGGCGCTTGCGCGGCGCGTGACCACGTTGTCGGTGGCGCCGGTGATGGCCGAGATGATCTCTTCGTAACTCACGTCGGCGACGTGGAAGTCACCGTTGTTGCGGCCGAGGCGCAGCACGACGACGCGGTCGGCCACGGCCTGTACGTCGGCCATGTTGTGGCTGATGATCAGCACACCGAGGCCGCGCTCGCGGAGGCGCTCGATGAGGTTCAGAACCTCCGCGGTCTGGGCGACGCCGAGAGCTGCCGTCGGTTCGTCGAGAATGACCACGCTCGGCTCGCCGATGAGCGAGCGGGCGATGGCCACGGTCTGGCGCTGCCCGCCTGAGAGGGAGGCGACGGCGATGCGCACTGAGGGGATCTTGGCCGAGAGCTGGCGCAGCAGGCTCCAGGCGCGCTGCTCCATCTCTTCTTCGTCGAGGGTGCCGTGGGTGATCTCGCGGCCGAGGAAGAGGTTCGAGACCACATCGAGGTTGTCGCAGAGCGCCAGATCCTGGAACACCGTGGCGATACCGAGAGCCCGCGAGGCGGTCGGCGTCGGAATCGAGACCACCTGGCCGTCGAAGGTGATCGTTCCCGAGTCCTGCGGGTGCACCCCGGCGAGGATCTTCACGAGCGTGGATTTGCCGGCACCGTTGTCGCCGACGATGGCGACGACCTCGCCGGCATGCACGTCGAGGTTGATGTCGGTCAGGGCCCGAACGGCGCCGAAACCCTTCGAGATGCCCTTCAGCGACAGCACGGGTTCACGCAGCGAGCTTGCAGACGGAGCGACGGCGGATTGCATCGTCACGGTTCCTCCTAGGGGAGATATCGGTGGAGCAGAACGAGGTGGTGCAGAACGAGATGGTGCAGAACGAGGTGGTGCGGAACGAGAGAGAACCCGGCCGGAACGCATGGCGCGCCCCGGCCGGGTCGTGAAGCGGTGTTACTTGATGCCGGCTGTGGCGCAGGCGGCTGCGTAGTCTGCGGTGCAGATGTCGGAAGCCTTGTAGAAGCCGTCGGCAACGACCGTCGTCTCGATGTTGTCGGCGGTCACGGCGACCGGGGTGAGCAGGAACGACGGAATCGAAGCGCCTCCCTTGGTGTTCGTGTTGGTGGTGGCCGAGACGGTCTCACCCTTGGCGAGGGAGACGGCCAGCGTCGCCGCCTGCTCGGCTTCGGGCTTGAGGGCCTTGTAGACGGTCATGAACTGATCACCCGAGAGGATGCGCTGGATGCCCGCGAGCTCGGCATCCTGGCCCGTGACGGGAGGCAGCGGGCTGACGTTGGCGCCCTTGAGTGCGGCGATGGCGCCACCGGCGGTGCCGTCGTTGGCGGCGTACAGACCGACGATCTGCGAACCGAACTGGGTGATCTGGCCGGCCACCCAGGTCTGGGCCTGCGCCGGGTCCCATCCGGGTGTGTCGTACTCAGCGAGGATCTTGTAACCCGATGCATCGATGATCTTGTGCGCACCGGCCTTGAACTGGCTGGCGTTGTTGTCGGTCGGAGACCCGTTGACCATCAGGATGCCCGCGTCAGCGGCCGCTCCGCTGGCCTTCAGCTTGTCGACCAGCGCCTGGCCCTGCAGCTCACCGACCTTCTCGTTGTCGAAGGAGATGTAGTACGACGAGTCGGCGCTGTTGATGAGGCGGTCGTAGGAGATGACCGGGATGTTCTTGGCCTTGGCCTCGCCGACGATGGACGCAGCGGCCTCGCCGTCGAACGGGTCGAGCACCAGCACGTTGACGCCCTGGGTCAGCATCGACTCCGCCTGCTGCTGCTGCTTGGCGGCATCGCCGTCGGCGTTGGAGTAGAGAACGGTGCAGTCGGGGCAGAGCGACTTGATCTTGGCCTCGAAGTAGGGCTTGTCAGCGCTCTCGTAACGGGCGGTGACCGAGTCGGGCAGGAGCAGGCCGATCTTCGCGCTGGATGCGTTGGCCGTGCTGGCGGTGGAGCCGGACGATGAGCCGTTCGAACATGCTGTGAGCGAACCGGCTGCGAGCAGGATTGCGGCCGTGGCAATGACCGCTCTCGTGGTGGCGATCTTCATTGAGAAACCTCCCGTTATTGCCGCCCTCTTTGGCGACGTGTGCGAGCTTGACACTTTTCGAGTTTGTCGTCAAGACTTGAAGTCAAGGATTTAGGTAACAGGTTGGGCACTTCTTTCGTCGGCCGTGATCGTGACACGGTCCACGGCGAAGACGGCCGCTCCGAGTGTGGGTGCGCGGGGGCCGAGTTGGGCCTGTACTATCTCGGGCATCAGTTCCGGCCCGACGATGATCGAGCGTTCGACCGCGTGCCGCAGGGGCCCGAGCAGAAGCTCTCCCGCGCGCGACAGCTCCCCGCCGATGACCAGGCGCTCGGGGTCGAGCAGGTTGCAGAGATTCGCGGCTGCGACCCCGATGTGTCGCCCGGCATCCGCCACCGCCCGCATCGCCACCGACTCGCCAGCCATGGCCCGCAGAACGATGTCTCCTAGCTTCAGCGAGCCGAGTTCGGGGCGGAGGTTCTCGAGAAGGGCCGGGCCCCCGGCGATGGCCTCGAGGCATCCGCGGTTGCCGCACCGGCAGAGGGGGCCGTTCTCGAGGATGGTGGTGTGGCCGAACTCCCCGGCAACGCCGTTGTGGCCGCGGAAGATGGCGCCATTCAGAATGAGGCCGGCGCCGATACCGTCGCCGACGTCGATCGTCACCGAGTTGGCTCGGCCCCGTGCCGCCCCGAGGCGGTACTCGGCCAGTGCCCCCAGGTTGGCGGCGTTGTCGACGAAGACGGGCCGCTTCAGCCTCCGCTCCATCACCTCGGCGACGTTCACTCCGTCCCACCCGCGCATGATGCCACTGCGCGCGGTGGTGCCGGTCTCCCTGTCGATCGGCGCCGGAACAGCGATGCCGACCGCGAGCACCTCCTGCAGGGTGGCGTCGACCGAATCGAGCATGTCGACGAGCAGCAGCGTGGTCTTGTCGAGTTCGTTGTCGGCGCGATGGTCTTTGGCCAGTGGCATGTGGTGTTCGGCGACGACGGTGTGGCTCGCGTCGGCCAGGGCGATGCGCATGTGGCGGGTGCTGAAGTGCACACCCACGAACAGGCCGAGCGAGTGGGCCAGGGTGACGTGCTGAGCCCGGCGGCCGCTGCGCGTGCTCGGCGCGACATGCAGAAGTCCCGAGCTCGACAGCTCCTTGACGATGTTCGAGACCGTGGCCGGAGACAGCCCGGTGGCCCCGGCGAGTTCGACCTGTGTGAGACCGCCGTGCTTCTTCACCGCATCGACGATTCGCGCCCGATTGGCTTCACGAAGTGAAGTCTGTGATCCGGGAGTGCGCCGCTGGTCTTCCACCAGAACAACATACAGCCCGTGTCAATGCCCAGTGCCGCGTCGCATAATTAGCGGATGATCACTCCCCAGCTCGCCCGCGCGCTCCAACTCACGGGCCTCGTATGGCACCCGACATCGGGCGACCTCTTCATCATCGACCGTGAGGGCTTCGAGGGCGACGTGTTCACCGTGAGCGACATGACCATCGAGGCGCACGAATTCGACACCGGCACGGTGCTCGGGTTCAACGGCACCACCGAATGGGCGCTCGACTCGGTGGCCATCGACGACGCCCTGTGGATGCCCGCCGAGCACCAGTTGCGCGCTCTGCTCGGTGCCACCTTCCGTTCGCTGCGGCGGAGCGACCCTGCTGCGGGTGCGAGCCGCATCGACGACGACGGACTGGCCACGGGGGAGGCCTACGAGGTCGAGACGGTGCTCGCGGGCGAGCGCCGGGTGTTCGTCGCGGCAGACGCGGCCGACGCTTACGCCGGCGCGCTGCTCGAACTCATCGGCGCCTCCACCGACAGCCTCGAAGCCGATCTCGGCTGAGGCCCGCTGTGAACGGGTTGGCCAGAGCGGGCTACTGGATGCTCGACTACGGGTACAGCGCTCGCTCCGAACTCCGCGGACTCGCGACCGCGAGGGACCCGTCCCGGCGGGATTCGGGGGCGGTGGGGCCGGGCGCGCGGCCCGTCGTTCTGCTGCCCGGGGTCTACGAGCGCTGGCACTTCATGCTGCCGCTGGCCCGCCAGCTCGAAGATCTGGGACACGCGGTGTTCTTCGTGCCGGAGCTGGGCCGCAACCTCCTGCCGATCGACGAGTCTGCGCGGCTCGTCGCCGGGCTCCTGGCCGAGAACGACCTGCGTGACGTGCTGCTGGTGGCGCACAGCAAGGGCGGGCTCATCGGCAAGTACGTGATGCTTCGGCTCGACCCCGAGCAGCGTGTCGATCACCTGGTCGCCGTGAACACTCCGTTCTCGGGATCGGTGTGGGCCGAGAGGCTGAAGGTGCCGAGCATCCGCATCTTCGACGCCGCCGATCTCACGATGACGTTCCTGGGTGCCCGGTCGCCGGTGAACGAGCGCATCACCTCGGTGTTCGGCAGTTACGACCAGAACGTGCCGGCGGGCAGTGTGCTGCCGGGGGCCCGCAACCTCCGCCTGGCTGTCGGCGGGCACTCGCGCATCATCGGCTCGCGGGCCTTCGCGGCCGTGCTGGCCGAGCAGGTCGCGCGCCGGGGGTGAGTCGACGCGGGGTGTGAGAGTCGCCGCGGAAACGGCGAGCCCGAGCTGTGGCGGCACCGGGTGCAGCGGGTGCTCGCCGCCTCAGCGGAGCGCGAGCCGCTCGAAACGGGCCCGCGCCTCGAGCGCCATCACGGCCGAGAGCTGGGTCGAGAGCGCCGTGGTGCGGCCCGGCGGATGCGACCAGTCGTCGGCGGCGAGGGGGATGCCGTTCGGGGCGAGCAGGTCGGTGCTGGCGGTGAGGAAGGCCCCGAGCATCCGGAAGCCGTCGCCCGCCGGGTCGAGACGGTCGAGCAGCAGACCCAGGTAGCGCACGAAGATGCCCTTGAACAGGCCGGCGTCGCCACCGCCCCGCTCCGCGAGGTTCGCGGGTTCGCCGAGGAAGAGCCCTGTCGGCGCGAGCCGGTCGATGCTCGCCCTTGCTGTGCGCGTCGCGCGTTCGAGTGTCTCCGGATCTCCCGTGCGGTCGAACGCCTCGACAAGCGCTCCGATGTAGAGGCCCTGGTTGTAGGTGAACAGCCAGTGAGCGTCGAGGGCTCCGTCGCCCTGGCGGTTGATGCCGTCGGCCACGAGATCGGCGAGGTCGCCGGTGCCGCTCACGAAGGTTCGCGCGATGTACTCGAGCGACCGGTTCGCCGCCCCGTCGAAACGGGGGTCGGATGCCCGGCTCGCCAGTCGCGCCGAGAGGATCGCGAAGGCACCGTTTGTCGGGGCATTGCGGTAGTCGAGCTGGGAGTCGCGCCAGGCCACACCGCGCTCGGGAGCGTTCGCGGCCCCGTTCTCGGCAATGTAGCGCCAGAGCGAGATGGCGTCGTCGAGGCAGCGCCTCTCGCCGCTCAGGTCGTACAGCCGCACGGCCGCCAGCGCGAGCCATCCCATATCGTCGAAGTAGTGGTTGAACAGCCTGCCGCGATTGCGGAGCCGGATGCCGTCATAGCTCTGCTGGGCGAGTCTCAGCCGCTCGGTGCCACCGGGAGCGGTGCGCCCGCCGCGACGTTCTGCGCCGTCGACCCGCACCTCGACCGCGTGGGCGAGCCACCAGTAGTTGAAGGTCAGTAGCTGGCCGAGTCGCGGGGGTGAGGTGTTGAGCAGCAGGCGCGGGCCGAGCAGCCGCGTCTGGAAGTGATCGGTGAGGGCCTGCTGCGCGCGGTCGGCTGTGGCGCTCCAGAGGGCGGCGGCGGCGGCGGGCTCGGCGGTGGACTGCTCGGCGGTGGTGGATTGCTCGGCGTCGGTGGGCCCGGTCTGGGCGGGCAGCGGTGTGCCGGGCGGAGGCGCCGCGGGCGCGGTCATCGCAGGGCCGGGGCGATGAAGCGCACCCAGGTCCAGACCGAGAGGCTGACCGCCGCGAAGCCCACGGCCACGATGAGCACCCAGGTCGCTCCGAGGCCGCTCGACGCCGCGGGCACCGCGAGGGAGGGTGCGGCGGGCAGCAGCACGGCGGCGAGCAGCGTGAAGCAGCCGAGCGCGGCCGCCAGCCAGGCCGTCCGCGACCAGGCGAACACGGCCCGCCCGGCGAGGGCGCCGAAGGGCAGCACCAGCACCGCGGCCGCCCCGAAGGAGCCGAGCACGATGGTGTTGAGCACCTCGGTGAGGAACGCAGAGGCCGGCGTCGTCGCGGCCGGCAGCACGGTGGCGGCGGCCCAGGCCGCCCCGCCGAGCACCACCAGCGAGAGCAGATGGAGCAGGGCGAACCGGGCGCGCCCGCGAACCGAGGTGCCGTCGGCCGGGCCGATCGCGAGCACCAGTCCGAAGAGCAGGGCGGGCTCGATGGCGAAGGCGCGCGAGGCCAGCATCACAACCGCGGCGATGGCGAGGTAGTGCGGAGCGAAGGCGATGCGGGAGCGGAGGCCGAGCATCCGGAGCCCGAGCACCCGGGGCAGAGCCACAGAGACCGCATTGAGCACGGCGAACGCGATGCAGATGGCCCCGAGAAGTCGCAGGTACGCGGGCTGGCTCTCGATGGGGCCCGAGAGCATGCCGATCAGGGCGGAGGCGACCAGGGCGATGGCTGCGAGCACGCGCGGATTCACCGAAACCTGCGGGGCACGTT
This sequence comes from Subtercola boreus, assembly GCF_003399645.1. Classification (GTDB taxonomy): domain Bacteria; phylum Actinomycetota; class Actinomycetes; order Actinomycetales; family Microbacteriaceae; genus Subtercola; species Subtercola boreus_A. Next base: position 122,217 of record NZ_NBXD01000020.1, on the reverse strand, counting down.
CGAACTCGTCGCGGGGTCGGTTGCGCCCGGTGAGCAGGGTTCCGCGTCGGCCTCTGCGGTTGTGTGCGGCGACGCTGAGCGCCCCCGCCATGAGCCGGGCCGGAGCGGCGATGAGTGCGAGGACTCCGAGGGCGATCGCTGCAGCGATGAGCCAGTTCGAGCCGGCCGCGGTGCCGAAGACCGGCTGCAGGGTGGTCGTGAAGCGCGTGGCGCCGGCCCAGGTGCCGTCTGCCGCGAGAGGGGAGAGCGGGGCGGAGGTGTCTTCGCCCGTTCCGCCGGGGGCCCCGGTCGTGCCGCCGTCACCCGACGGGGAGCCGCCGGTGCCGCCGCCCGAGGCACCCGAGGTGCCCGAGCCCGGGGTCTGGGGTGCGTCGCCGAGCCCCGAGCCGCCGCCCGTGCTGCCACTCCCGCTGCTGCCATCACTGCCCGTCGTGCCCGTGCCCGTTCCCGCGCTGCCGGAACCCGTGGCGCCCGACCCCGCACCGCTCGCGCCGGAACCCGGCGCTCCGCCACCGCCGGTTCCGGGAGTCGTGGTGCTGCCGCCCGGAGCCGTGGCCGACGGGGTCGGTGTCGCGGACCCTGCGCGGAACGTCACTGAGACGGGCGCGCTCTCGGCGCTGACATTGCCCGCGGGATCCTGTTGGATGGCGGACACGGCGACCGTTCCGGTGGCCAGCTCGCCCGCCTCGCATCCCCAGACCCCGTTCTGGACGGGTGCCGTGCAGGCCGCGAACGATCCCGCGAAGACGGTGACGAGGGAGCCCGACTCGCCGGTGCCCGCGAAGGCGGTGCCGGATGCCGGCGCCGACGCTCCCGCGGTGGGCGACGTGACCCGGGGCGGGGCGGGCGCATCCGAATCGATCTGCAGAGCGAAGGCGGGACTCTGGGCAGAGGGGCCCCGGCTCCAGGAGGTGGACTGGGTGGCGCGCACCTGCACGGTGCCGCTCGGGATGCGGTCACCGAGGTTGCACGCCCAGGCCCCGGAGACGTCGGCGGCAACCGTGCAGGAGAAGATTCCGGCGGCACCGGAGGCAGACGCGGTGACGGTCGCCGCGGCGAGGGCCGTGCCCCGAACCGTTCCGTAGCCGGTACTGATGCCGCTCGCGGAGCCCGAGGCCACGGTGGGAGCGTTCAGCACGTCGACGGTGACGGTGTCGCTGGCGTTGTCGTGGCCGTCGACGAGCTGCACTACCCGCAGCACGACGCCGGGAGCGCTCGGCAGCGTGCCGGTGCTGCAGGTGAAGGCGCCGTCGGATGAGGCGGTGGTGGCGCAGAGCGGGTCGGAGCGGGTGCTGGCCGAGACCTGCACGCGGCTGTTCGGCTCTGCGGTGCCCGCGATGACGAACGAGCCGCTCTGCAGGGTGCCCGCGGCGGGGGAGGTGATCTGCGGGGCGACGATGGGGGTGGGTGCCGCGGGCGGATCGCTGGGAGACGGGGTGGGCGTGGGGGCGACCGGCGCGATGGGCTCGGCGGTCGCTAGGGCGGCCGGGGCGGCCGTGGCAGTGGGCTGCTCCTCGGCCGCAGCCGGCGCAGCACCCTGCAGCGCGGAGGCGCCGAGCGGTACCAGCAGTCCCAGCGCGGCGACGACCATCAGCAAACGGAATCGCGAAGCCCCGGGAGCCGGCACCACCGGCACACCCCTGGTCTTTCTGCGATTCGCGACTGGCACGTTCATCCATTTAGCAAGCTATCCGAGCCAAAGTCAAAGCCCCATGCGGTTGCATGGAGGAAAAAGTCCCTGAAGACGGTTAGATCTATGGAATGAGCAGCCCTCCAGCGACCGGCCTCTTCGCCGAACCCCGTCACCGGGTCGGCGGCGGCTGGATCGCGCTGTTCGCCACCGCCTGGCTGGGCATCTGGATGGCGCAGCTCACCCCCATCCAGCTGCTGCTTCCTCTGCAGATCGAGAACCGACTGCAGATCGAGAACCGGCTGCAGACCGGGTCGGGCGACGCAGCGGGCGACTGGATCGGAAGCGTCGTCGCCTTCGGCGTCGTCTCGGGCATCGCGGGGGTCGCGGCGCTGATCGTCTTTCCGCTCACCGGGGCCCTCTCCGACCGCTCCACCTCGCGCTTCGGACGGCGTCGGCCCTTCGTGGCCGCCGGAACGCTTCTCTTCGCCGTCTCGCTCGTGCTCCTCGGCGCCCAGCAGAGCCTGGTCGGTATCGGCGTGTTCTGGACCCTCGCCATCGTCGGCTTCTGCATTCTCACAGCCTCGCTCACCGCGGCGATCTCCGATCAGGTTCCCGTGGGCCAGCGCGGCTTCGTCTCGGGCTGGCTGTCGGCTCCGCAGGCGATCGGCACCATCCTGGGACTCGTGCTCGTGACCACGCTCTTCACGAGTCAGTTCGCGGGCTACCTCGCGGTGGCTGTGCTGCTCGTTCTTCTGGTGCTGCCCTTCTGCCTGTGGATGCCGGATGCCGTTCTTCCGCGCGCCGAACGAGCACGCGTGAGCGCCCGGGTCTTTCTCGACGGCTTCTGGATCAGCCCGCGGCAGTACCCCGATTTCGGCTTCACCCTTCTCAGCCGCGTTCTGGTGAACACGGGCAATGCGCTCGGCACCGCCCTGCTGCTGTATTTCCTGATGTTCGGGCTGGGCGACGAGACCGCACAGGATGACCTGATCATCCTGACCCTCATCTACATGGTGTTCGTGATTCTCGCTTCGCTCGGTGCCGGCGCCCTCTCCGACTGGCTGGGTCGCCGCCGCGTGTTCGTGTTCGCGGCCTCTGCGCTGCAGGCCGTGGCGGCGCTGCTGCTGGCATTCGTGCCCGAGCTCAGCGTGGCGATGGTCGCGGCGGGCCTGCTGGGGCTGGGCTACGGATGCTTTCTGTCGGTCGACCAGGCGCTCGCCACGCAGGTGCTCCCCGATCCCGCGACCCGGGGCAAAGACCTCGGCATCATGAACATCGCCACCGCCGTGCCGCAGGCGATCGCGCCGCTGCTCGGAGCGGGCGTGGTGGCGCTGTTCGGCGGGTTCGAGGGACTCTTTCTCCTGTCTGCCCTGTTCGCCGCGGCCGGCGCCACAGCCGTCGCCCGAGTGAGATCGGTTCGCTGAATGACACTCTCCCTGCTGCCCACCCCCGGCACGCCCTGGATCGACGACACCGCCGGCTACTGGGGCTCACTGGCCGCCGCCACGGCTCACCTCGACACGCCTTTCGCTGCGCTCGACCTCGACGCGCTCGCGCACAACGCGTTCTCGATGCTCGACCGCGCCGCCGGCAAGCCCATCCGGGTGGCCAGCAAGTCGGTGCGGGTGCGGGAGGTGCTCGATGCAGTGCTGGCACTGCCGGGTTACACAGGGGTGCTCGCGTACACGCTGCCCGAGGCCCTCTGGCTCGCCGAGACGATCGACGACGTGGTGGTGGGATACCCGAGCGTGGATCGGGCGGGCATCCGTCGCCTCGCGGCCGACGAGCAGCTTGCCTCGCGCGTCACGCTGATGGTCGACGACGTGTCGCAGCTCGACCTGGTCGACCGGGTGGTGGCGCCCGGGGCCCGGGCGAGCATCCGGGTCTGCATCGAACTCGACACGTCATTCGTGACCCGGGCGCTCGGTCATGTGGGGGTGTGGCGCTCGCCGGTCTTCAGTGTCGATGCGGCGCGGGTGCTGGCCCAGCACATCGCAGCGCGCCCCGGCTTCGAACTCGTGGGCCTGATGGGGTACGAAGCGCAGATCGCGGGGGTCGGCAACCGGCCGCGCGGCAACCCGGCGAGGGGCCGGGTGCTCGACTGGATGCAGCACCGTTCCATCGCCGAACTCGAAGGCCGTCGCGGGGCCGTCGTGGAGGCTGTTCGCGAGGTCGCCGATCTCGAGTTCGTGAACGGTGGCGGCACGGGGTCTCTCGAGAGCACGTCGGCCGATGCATCCGTCACCGAGGTCGCGGCCGGCAGCGGACTGTTCGGCGGGCACCTCTTCGACACCTACTCGCGATTCCGCCCCGCGCCGGCGGCGGCGTTCGCCCTCTCGGTCGTGCGAAAGCCCACCCCGCAGATGGCCACGCTGCTGGGCGGGGGCTGGATCGCCTCCGGCCCCGCGCAGCCCGACCGGTTGCCCGAGCTGGTCTGGCCGACCGGGCTCTCGATGCAGGCGCGCGAAATGGCGGGTGAGGTGCAGACGCCGCTCTCGGGTGCGGCAGCCGAACGTCTCGCCGTGGGAGACCGGGTGTGGCTGCGGCACACGAAGTCGGGGGAGCTGTCGGAACACGTCAACGGGTTCGCGGTGGTCTCGGGTGGTGAGGTGGTGGCCCAGGTGCCGACCTACCGCGGCGAGGGGCAGGCGTTCCTGTGAGCGGGGGGCGGGTGGGGCGCGCGCCCCGCACCAGTGCGCGCACCGGTATCGGGCGAGCCGTCGGGGCAGACGGTGGGGCGGGCTTCACGGGCGCGGTCTGGCGCACCTGGGGGCGCACCGAGGCCGTGCGCCCGGTGCGTGTCGAGCGACCGCAGAGCGTCGAAGCGGTGCAGCGCGCGGTTGTGGCCGCCGGGCGCGCGGGGCTCCGCATCAAGGCGGTCGGCGCCGGCCACAGTTTCACCGGCATCGCAGTTGCCAAAGGAGTGCAACTCGACGTCACCGGCCTGAGCGGCGTGCTGAACGTCGACACACTCCGCGCCCGCGTCACGCTCGGCGCCGGCACCCACCTCTGGGAGCTTCCCCGGATGCTCGCCCCCCACGGCCTCGCCCTCACGAATATGGGCGACATCGATCGACAGAGCGTCGCCGGCGCCATCTCCACCGGAACCCACGGCACCGGCGCCCGTTTCGGAGGCATGGCGAGCCAGGTCAGGGGTGCCGTTCTCGTCACCGGCGACGGAACGCTGCTGAGGGTCAGCGAGACCGAGAATGCCGAGCTGCTGCCCGCCGTCGCGGTGGGGCTCGGAGCGCTCGGCATCCTCGTCGAGGTCACCCTGCAGTGCGTGCCGACGTTCCTGCTGCACGCGAGCGAGCGAGCCGAGCCGCTCGAGGCGGTGCTCGACGCCCTGCCCGAGCGGGTGGCGGGCGCCGACCACCTCGAGTTCTACTGGTTTCCGCACACCGGCACCGCGCTCACGAAGACGAACACGCGCATCCCGGGAACGGATGCCCGCGCCGCGCTGCCGCCGCTGAACCGCTTCGTCGACGACTGGCTGGTGTCAAACCAGCTCTTCCGTCTCACCTGTTCACTAGGGCGCGTGGCACCGCCGATCATCCCGCACATCAACCGGGTGGCCGAGAAGCTCACCGGAACGCGCGACTACACCGACCTCTCACCCCGCGTCTTCGCCACCCGCCGCACCGTGCGCTTTGTGGAGATGGAGTACGCGCTGCCCGCCGAGGTCGTACCCGAGGTGCTGAGGGAGATCGATGGCCTCATCGAGCGGCGGGGCTGGCGCATCTCGTTCCCGGTCGAGGTGCGCTTCGCGGCCTCCGACGACCTCTGGCTCTCGACCGCGCACGGCCGCCAAACGGGATACATTGCAGTGCACCGCTACTTTCGTGAACCGCACGCCGAGTACTTCGAAGCGGTCGAGGAGATCATGATGGCGCACGCCGGCCGGCCGCACTGGGGCAAGCTGCACACCCGCGATGCGCAGGATTTCACCGGGCTGTACCCGCGGTTCGTCGACTTCGTGGCGCTGAGGGAGCGGCTCGATCCCGCCCGGCTGTTCGCGAACGACTACCTCGACCGCGTGCTCGGAGCATGAGCGCTGCCCGCAACCCGGTCGGCTCGAGCGGCCCGCGCCGTTCATCCCCGCGCCGGTCTCCCGCGCCCGGCCGGCGACGAACGGATGCCCGTGACACCGCCCAGGGTGAGGCCGAGGCCTTCGCGACCCGGCTCCCGGCGGGCTTCGTGCTCGGAGTCTCGACGAGCGCCTTCCAGGTCGAGGGCGGCAGCCATGACGGTGGTCGCACGCTCTCGGTGTGGGACGACTTCAGCCACCAGCCCGGCCGCATCCGCGGGGGAGCGACCGCAGATGTGGCAGCGGATCACTTCCACCGGGTCAGCGAAGACGTCGCGCTGCTCGCGACGCTCGGCGCAGAATCGTACAGCTTCTCCTTCGGCTGGCCGCGGCTTCAGCCCGGCGGAGCAGGGTCACTGAACCGTGACGGGATCGCGTTCTACGACCGGCTGCTCGACGAGCTCCTCGCAGCCGGCATCAGCCCGATGGCGACGCTCTTCCACTGGGACACCCCGGTCGAACTCCGCGGCGGCTGGCTGAACCGCGACACCGCGAACCGGTTCGGCGACTACGCGTACGAGGTCGGCGAGCAGTTCGGCGACCGCATCGACCGATGGGTCACCCTGCACGAGCCCGCGACCGTGATGCTGAACGGCTACGCCCTCGGAATGCACGCGCCGGGCGGCACGGCGCTGTTCGACGCCCTCCCCGCCGGGCACCACCAGCTGGTCGGGCACGGTCTCGCCGTGCAGGCGCTCAGGGCAGCTTCGGTGACCGGCGAGGTGGGCATCGCCAATGCGTATTCGCCCGTCTCCCCGGTCACCGCTTCCGACGATGACGTGGCGTTCGCCGCGCTCTACGACATCGTGCACAACACGATGTTCGGCGACGCGGTGCTGCGCGGCTCCTACCCGCCGGTTCCCGATGAGTTCCAACGGCTGCTGCGCCCGCTCGTGGAGGCACCCGAGGGTGATCTGGTGATCATCCGGCAGCCCCTCGACTTCTACGGCATCGACTACCTGGCCCCCACGCGCATCGCCTCGGGCGCCGGCGGCCAGGTCTCGCCCGACGGCGAGGCGTCGGCGCTGACATCGTTGCCGTTCCATGTTGCGCCCTGGCCCGAGTTCGACCGCACGGGCTCCGGTCGGCCGAACGCGCCGGAGTTCCTCGGGGTGGCCCTCACCGAGCTCGCCGCTCGCTACGGTGAGGCGCTGCCGCCCGTCTTCGTCACCGAGGGCGGGGTCGGCCTGGCCGACCGGGTGGAGCTGGATGCTGAGACCGGCGCCCCTCGGGTGCGTGACGGTGCGCGCATCGACTACCTCACGTCGCACGTGGCCGCTGCACTCGATGCGGTCGCTCCAGGCGGGCCGGCGGCGGCGGTGCATCTGCGCGGCTACTACATCCGGTCGCTGCTCGACGGGTTCGAGTGGGCGGCGGGGTACGGCGAGCGGTTCGGGCTCGTGCACGTCGATTTCACGACCCGTGATCGCACGCCGAAACAGTCCTTCGAATGGGTGCAGAGGGTGCTCGAAGCGCGTTCGTGAGGCCGGTCATCCGGAGCCTGTTTCGTCGCTGAGAGCTTGCCACGCTGCCGCTGTGTGAGGAGCCCTCAGTCGTTATAGTGGTGGGCATGGGATGGCTAATCGCTCTGATCGTTGTTGTTGTGCTCGTCGTCATCGTCGGCATCTACCTGTGGGCGACCTACAACTCCCTGGTCACGCTGAACGTGCGCGTCGAAGAGGCGTGGAGCGACATCACCGTGCAACTGAAGCGGCGGGCCGACCTGCTGCCGAACCTCATCGAGTCGGTGAAGGGCTATGCCGCGCACGAGAAGGGCGTCTTCGAGTCGGTGACCCGGGCACGCGCAGAGACGCTCGGCGCGCAGGGGCCGGCCGAGGCATCCGTCGCCGAGAACCACATGCAGACCGCGCTCAAGAGCATCTTCGCGGTGGCGGAGGCCTACCCGCAGCTGCAGGCCTCGCAGAACTTCCTGCAGTTGCAGGCCGAACTGGTCGACACCGAAGACAAGGTGCAGGCGTCGCGCCGGTTCTACAACGGCGGCGTGCGTGAGCTGAACACGAAGATCAAGGTCTTTCCGAACAACGTGTTCGCAAAGCGCCTCGGGTTCAACTCGACCGACTTCTTCGAGGTCGGCGACCTGGCGGCCATCGCCGAGCCGCCGCGCGTGCAGTTCTAGCCCGCTTCCACCGTGTACCGGGCGATCGCGCAGAACAAGCGCAACACCGTCATCATCCTCGTGCTGTTCATCCTCATCATCGGGGGGCTCGGCTACCTCGCGGGGTACATCTACAACAGCTTCTCGCTGACCGTCGTCATCCTGGTCTTCGCCATCGGGTTCGCGGTGGTGCAGTACTTCTTCGCCGGTTCGCAGGCCGTCATCTCGAGTGGGGCCATCGAGATCCACAAGGCAGACAACCCGAGGCTCTGGCGCATCGTCGAGAACCTGTCGATCACGTCGGGTACGCCCATGCCACGGGTGTACATCGTGAACGATCCCGCCCCGAACGCCTTCGCCACCGGGCGCGATCCGGCGCACGCGGCGGTGGCGGTGACGACCGGGCTGCTCGACATCATGACCGACTCCGAACTCGAAGGCGTGATGGCGCACGAGCTCGGGCACGTGGCGAACTACGACATCCGGGTGTCGCTCATCGTGTACGGGCTGGTCGTGGCGGTGGGGCTGATCGCGGACTTCTTCCTGCGCATGGCCTTCTTCGGCCGCGGAAACAACAACAACTCGAACCCGGCGCTGCTCATCCTGGGGCTCGTGGCGGCGGTCATCGCGCCGCTCGTCGCCACGGTGGTGCAGCTCGCCGTCTCCCGCCAGCGGGAGTACCTCGCCGACGCCACCAGCGCGATGACGACCCGGCACCCGGATGCTCTGGCCAGCGCCCTCGTCAAACTCGAGAACTACGGGCGCCCGATGCTGCGGCAGTCCACCTCGATGGCGCACATGTGGATCGCCGACCCCCTCAAGCCCGGCCTCATGAACCGCCTCTTCGCGACCCACCCCCCGCTCCCCGACCGCGTCGCACGCCTCGAGCGCATGGGCGGCACGTTCTGAGTTTATGGTCCGCCCTTCGGGCGGCACCGTACGACGCGCGGCCGCCCTGTCGCGGTGGGTGGCACCGTACGACGCGCGGCCGTCCTGTCGCGGTGGGTGGCACCGTACGACGCGCGGCCGTCCTGTCGCGGTGGGTGGCACCGTACGACGCGCGGCCGTCCTGTCGCGGTGGGTGGCACCGTACGACGCGCGGCCGTCCCGTCGCGGTGGGTGGCACCGTACGACCCGCGGCCGTCCGGCGTCCCGCCGCCGCACCCCGCCGTGCCGCACCCGCGCGCCGCCGGACCCCGCCGCGCCGTCGCATGCTGCCGAGCCGTCGCGCCCCGCCCGAAGCCCCGCCCGGATGTCTGGCGCCCGGGCCCCGCCATGACGCCCTGCCGCGGGCCGGGGCACAAACGATAGGGCAAAAAACACCCGATAGCCGGGGTTTTGGGAGGTTTTTTGACCTAACGATTTGGGGCTGGGGTGGATGACGGGGGGGGTGTCGGGGTGGTGGGGTGGTGTCGGGGTGGTGAGGGTCAGGGGCAGGGGTCGGTCAGGGGGTGGGGGCTGTCAGGGCGGCGGTGAGGGGGTGGCGAAGGTGCCGCGGAGGGGGAGAGTGGGGGTGACGGCGTCGAGGTTCTGCCAGGCGGCGGCGGTGTGGAGCACGGTGGCGAGGCGGGCAGCGATGGCAGGGTGATCGGCGGGGGAGACACGGGGTTCTATCCAGGCGGACGGTACGCGGAGGATGCCGGCCTTGCGGTCGCTCTTCAGATCGACGCGACCGACGACGCGTTCGTCGATGAGCACCGGCAGCACGTAGTAGCCGAAGATGCGCTTGGGCTCGGGCGTGTAGATCTCGATACGGTAGTGGAAGTCGAAGAGGCGCTCGGCCCGCTCTCGGCGCCAGACGACGGGATCGAAGGGCGAGAGCACGGCCGCGGCCTCGATCCGCCTCGGCAGGCGTGCATCGCGGTGCAACCAGGACGGTCGACCCCAGCCGTCGACCGCCACGGGCAGCAGCTCGCCGGTGTCTTCGAGGGCGCGGATGGCGGGTAGGGCATCCGCGGTCTTCAACCGGAAGTAGTCGGCCAGGTCACCGACCGTCCCCACCCCGAGCGCCCGCGCCGACAGCGACACCAGCTCGCGCATGGATTCTGCGCGGGCCAGTCCCGCAGCGCCCGCGCCGACCGCCGCCGCGCCATCCGCCGCCGCGCCGCCCGCGCCGCCCAGGAACGACCGCTCCGCCAGCGCCGCGAGAATGGCCTCCGGCAGCATCTGCTCCGGCAGCCCGTAGCTGCGCTCGAAGCGGGTGCGCCCGGCGGCCACCACCTCTCCCCAGCGGAAGAGCGTCTCGAGCCCGATCTTCACGTCGCTCCAGCCCCACCACGGGCCGTTCCGCCGGTTGCTCTCGTGCTCGATGGCGCTGGCCGGCATCGGACCCTTCTCGGCCAGCTCGCTCTTCAGCCAGGCGATCATGCGGGGGTTGGCGTTCGCCCACGAGTTGGCGTCTGCCAAGGCGCTGGCTCGGTAGTCATCCATCCGCCAGGCGAGCAACGGCAGGGTGGTGAGCGGAATGAACGACGCCACATGCGCCCAGTACTCGATCATGCGCGGGCCATAGGTGAGCCGGTCGAGCTCGGCCTTCGGGTAGGCGCCCAGCCGGGCGAACACGGGGAGGTAGTGGCTGCGCTCGAACACGTTCACGGAGTCGATCTGCAGCAGCGCCAGTTTCGACACGAGCGGCGTCAGCTGCCGCAGACCCGGGGCGGATGTCGCGCTGCCCGCTGCGGGCGACCCGAAACCCTGCGCGCCCAGCGCCACCCTCCGGGCGAGACCTGCTGACATCGGATCGACCACGTCTCGACCATAGTGCCGACGTCCGACAGGCCGGCAACTCCACCCGCCCCGCGCCGGGCAGGGCAACCCCCCGCCGGGCAGCTGCCGTGACTTCTAGACTGGGAAAATGTCAGGCACAGCCCACCCCCGCAGGCCCTCCGGTTTCTTCGCACGGCGACAGGCCGCCGCCCGGGCGCGATACGACGTGGCGGAGTCGGCAGCATCCCTCACCGAAGCCACCACGACCGCCGCGGCCGCGGCCGGTTCGGTACCGCCGGGAATGCAGATCGCTGGTGCCTGGGCCTGGCGCCTGCTGGTCATCATGGGGGCACTCGCCGCGCTGCTGTTCGTGCTCGCTCAGTTCTCGCTGGTGATCATCCCGCTTCTCATCGCGGTCGTGCTGAGCGCCCTGCTCGTGCCCTACAAGAACTTCCTGGTCAGGCACCACTGGCCGAGGTGGCTCGCCATCGTCGTGTCGATCCTCACCGTGTTCATCGTCATCGGTGCGCTCGGCTTCCTGGTCACAACCCAAATCTCCTCGGGCTACGCCGACCTGAAGACCCAGAGCACCAACAGCTACAACATGCTGCGCGACTGGCTGAAGACCGGCCCGCTGCAGCTCAGCGACGACCAGATCAACGGATACATCGGGCAGGCGTTCCAGGCGATCCAGAACGACAGCTCAGCGCTGGTCAGCGGGGCACTGAGCGTCGGCTCGACGCTCACCCATGTGCTCACCGGCGTGCTGCTCGTGCTCTTCTCGACCCTCTTCATCCTGATCGACGGCCGGGGCATCTGGGCCTTCGTTGTACGCATCTTCCCGAAGCGCGCCCGCGCGGGCGTCGACGGCGCAGGCACGGCGGGCTGGACCACCCTGCAGAGTTTCGTGAAAGTGCAGATCCTCGTGGCATTCGTCGACGCGGTGGGTATCGGCCTCGGCGCCTTCCTGCTCGGCGTTCCGCTTGCCGTACCGGTCGCCGTGCTGGTGTTCCTCGGCTCGTTCATCCCGGTGGTCGGCGCCGTACTGACCGGTGTCGTGGCCATCTTCATCGCGCTGGTCTACAACGGCTGGCCGATCGCCCTGGCGATGCTCGGTGTCGTGCTGCTGGTGCAGCAGATCGAAGGGCATGTTCTGCAACCGCTCGTCATGGGGACCGCGGTCAAGGTGCACCCCCTGGCCGTCGTGCTCGCCGTAGCCGGGGGAAGTATCATCGCTGGTATCCCGGGCGCCTTTTTCGCGGTGCCGTTCATCGCGACCCTGAACGTGATGGTGAAGTACATCGCGAGTGGCGTCTGGCACGCCCGACCCGAGCCGAAAGAGCCCCTACCCGATGCTTGAGACGCCCTCGCACACCCGCTCCGCTGTTCCGGCCCTGGCCGACATCGAGGCTGCGCGGGCCGTGGTCTCCCGGGTCGCGCAGACCACGCCGCTCGAGACCTCGCGCTATCTCGCCGAGGTGCTGGGCAGCGACGTGCTCCTGAAGCTCGAGAACCTGCAGCGCACCGGGTCGTACAAGATCCGGGGTGCCTACAACCGGATGTCACGGCTCAGCGACGAAGAGAAGGCCCGGGGCGTCGTGGCCGCGTCGGCCGGCAACCACGCCCAGGGTGTGGCGTTCGCCGCCCGTGAGCTCGGCATCAAGGCCACCATCTTCATGCCGCTCGGAGTCGCGCTGCCCAAACTCCAGGCGACCCGCGACTACGGGGCGGATGTTCTGCTGCGCGGCCACACGGTCGAGGAGCCCCTGGCGGCGGCGGCGGAGTACGCGGCCACGACCGGAGCGGTGCTCATCCCGCCGTTCGATCATCCGGATGTCATTGTGGGCCAGGGAACGCTCGGCCTCGAGATCTGGGAGCAGGCTCCCGCCTTCGACACCATCATCGTGCCGATCGGCGGCGGCGGGCTCATCTCGGGCGTGGCCAGCGCGATCAAGCAGCGTGCGGCGGCCGAGGGCCGCGAGGTGCGGGTGATCGGGGTGCAGGCGGCCAATGCGGCGGCCTATCCGACGTCGCTGGCAATGGGGGAGCCGACGAAGATCAGCACGTCGGCCACGATCGCCGACGGAATCGCGGTGGCGAAGCCGGGCATCCTGAATTTCGAGATCATCCGGGAGCTGGTCGACGAAATCGTGCTGGTGACCGAGGCCGACATCGCGCGGGCCATCCTCGTGCTGCTCGAGCGGGCCAAGCTCGTGGTGGAGCCGGCCGGCGCCGTCGGCGTCGCGGCGATCCTGTCGGGGCAGCTCGGCGAGCTGGGTACGACGGTCGTGGTGCTGTCGGGCGGCAACATCGACCCCCTGCTCATGCAGCGGGTCATCAGCAACGGGCTGGCGGCATCCGATCGCTATCTCAAGCTCAAGATCATGCTGCCCGATCGCCCGGGCCAGCTCGCGCGCACGGCCGAGATCGTCGCGGAGGCGAACGCCAACGTGATCGAGGTGCTGCACACCCGGCACGGGCGCGGGCTGCAGCTCAGCGAGGTCGAACTCGAGCTGAGCGTCGAGACGCGCGGCCCCGAGCACCGCGCCGAGGTCATCGCGCGCCTCCGCGACGCGGGCTACGACGCTCGCCTCGCCCAGGACTGACGCGTGGGCCGCACCCCCGACATCTCGCAGGCGCAGTGCGGCCTTTTCGCCCCCGGTTGACCCGCGAACTACCTGCATCCGGCTCCGAGCGCTGTGAAACTGCCGGCGGGGCCGGTCAGCCGGTGTAGTTCTCTACGGCGGTGACCTTGACCGTGATGGCTCGGCCGTTGGGTGCCTCGTAGGTGGTGGTGTCGCCGACGGCGAGGCCCATGATGGCGGTGCCCAGCGGGCTCTTCTCGGAGTAGACGTCGAGGTCGCTCTGCCCCGCGATCTCCCGGCTGCCGAGCAGGAAGACGCTCTCGTCGCCCGCAATGACCGCCGTGATGACCGTGCCCGGCACCACGACACCGTGGCTCTCGGGCGCCTCGCTCACCTGCGCGGTCTTCAACAGGTTCGTGAGGAAGCGGATGCGCGCCTCCTGCTTGCCCTGCTCGTCTTTTGCGGCGTGGTACCCGCTGTTCTCCTTCAGGTCACCCTCTTCGCGCGCCGACTGGATCTTGTCGGTGATCTCCTGGCGCCCGGTGGTGCTGGCGTACTCGAGTTCGTTCGCCAGACGGTCGTAGGCCTCCTGGGTCAGCCAGCTGACTTCTGCTTCCTCCGCCATGCGCAAACTCCTCCGTTCGAAACTGCGATTTTACGTGAGCCAGCAGCTGTAGATCAAACCGGTGACCGCCGGCTCCGTGGTGAGCACGGCGGTCGTGATCTCCTGGTCGCGCTGGGTCGAGGCGGGAATGTCGACGACCTTCCAGCCGACCACCGCGTGATCCTCGTTCTGCGCCTCGACCACGCATGCCGTCGCCTGGCCGCGGTCGGCTGAAACCGTGAAGGTCACATCGACGCGCGTGGCGCTGACCACGACGTGGGCCTGATCCTGTGCATCCACCGAGGATCGTGAGCTGTCGAGCCCGGCCCAGATGACCCAGGCGCCGATCACGAGCACCACCGCGCCGCCGAACAGCACGGCGATGAGCCGTCCCCGGCCCCGGGACTTCGCCGTGTTGCCGTAGCGTTCGGAACGCACGGTGGATGCCGGTGCCAGCGTCGATGAGGCCGCCGTCGACGCCGATGTGGCCGCGAACGGGCCGTCTTCGCTGAGCTCGTCTTCGCTCACGTGCGGTCAGCTCTCCTCTGTCGAACGATTAGTCTGGATGTGCCGGGTCTCCCGGCGCGAACCGCCGGTTTTCGGCAGAATTTCTCTACCCGTACCACAGGGTAGTTCGCCTAGCTGAGGAGTTGAGACACCTGGCACTTCGTCTCATGGCCGTGCACGCCCATCCCGATGACGAATCGAGCAAAGGCGCAGCGACGTACGCCTACTACCTCGACCGTGGAGTCGAGGTGATGGTCGTCAGCTGCACCAGCGGCGAGCGGGGGAGCATCCTGAATGAAGGGCTCGCGACGAGGCCGTGGGCCGAACGCGACATGACGGGTCTTCGCCGTGTCGAGATGGCCGCCGCGCAGGCCGCCGTGGGGTTCGAGCACCGCTGGCTCGGGTACGCCGACTCGGGGCTGCCCGAGAACGACGATCCGCTGCCCGCCAACGCCTTCGCCGCGATAGCCCCCGAGCTGAGCGTGCGACCACTCGTTCATCTCATCCGCGAGCAGAAGCCGCAGGTTCTGCTGACGTACGACGAGAAGGGCGGCTACCCGCACCCCGATCACATCCGCTGCCACGACATCTCCGTGCTCGCCTACCGCCTGGCCGCCGACGAGACGTACGCGCCCGAGCTCGGCCCGGCCTGGCAGGTGTCGAAGCTCTACTACGACCGCATCTTCAGCTACCAGCGCATGCAGTCGATCAAGCAGCTGCTCGAGGCGACCGATCCCGACAGTCCGCTGCTCGCGACCTTCGCCGAGATGGGGCGGTGGATGACCGAGAGCCCGTACCTCGCAACCACCCAGATTCCCGCGGGTGCCTTCTTCGAGTCCCGAGACAACGCCCTGCTGGCGCACGCCTCCCAGGTCTCGCCCGACAGCGCCTTCTTCTTCTGGCCGAACGAACTGCAGCAGCAGGCATGGCCGTACGAGGACTACCAGCTCATCGACTCGAAGGTCCCGCTTCCCGAACCGGTGGAGGGGGAGTTCGAGAACGACTTCTTCGCAGGGATCGATTCCGACGTTCTGTCGGAGGCCGGCAGGTGATGGTCTCCGCCGCGCTGCACACCACCCTCGGCACGGCGCTGGGCTGGGTGGCCGACGATGCGACCCCGAGCCCCGCCCCGGCCGTCAACCCCGACCTGGTGACGCCCGGAACGATCGGTTTCATCGTGACGTTCGCGGTGATGATCCTCGCGGTGCTGCTCATCATCGACATGACCCGGCGCATCCGTCGGGTCAACATGCGCCAGCAGGTCGCCGAGAAGCTCGACGCCGAAGAGGCGGCTCGCGCCGCGGCCGACAGGGGCCCGGGCGCGAAGAAGTAGCGGTGAGCGGCTGGCGCGCTCCGGCGGTGCCGTCTCAGCCGTTGAACGGCGGGTTCACCGCGATGAGCAGGATGCCCGTCCAGTGGCACGCGAACGCGACCAGCGTCAGTGCGTGGAAGATCTCGTGGAACCCGAAGACCCCGGGAACCGGGTTCGGCCGCTTCAGCCCGTAGACCACGGCGCCGATCGTATAGGCGACCCCGCCGACGAGAACGAGCGTCATCGTCACGGCGTTCGCCGCGAAGATGTCGGCGGTGAACAGCAGGGCGGCGCCACCCATGAGCACGTAGAGCGGGGTGTAGAGCCACCGCGGGGCGTCGAGCCAGAACACGCGGAACCCGATGCCGAGCAGAGCCGCGACCCACACGGCCACGAGCACGAGCGTGTCTTTGCCGGGTGGCAGGGCGAGTGCTGCGATGGGGGTGTAGGTGCCGGCGATCAGCAGGAAGATGTTCGCGTGATCGATGCGTTTGAGAATGCGCTTCGTCTTCGGCTGCCAGTTGAAACGGTGATAGAGCGCGGAATTGCCGAACAGCAGCAGCGACGTGATCGCGAAAACGGTGGTCGACGCTTTCGCAGCGGCACCGTCGGCCAGCACGACGAGCACCACGCCCGCGACGATCGCGAGCGGGAAGGTGACGGCGTGGATCCAGCCGCGCCAGGTCGGTTTGACCTCGGCCGCCTCATCGACCAGCGGAAGGTGAGGCAGTGCGGAGGTCATGCCTCAACCCTAGCCGCGCCGCCTGTGGGGCCCGCTGGGAGTTTCTGCCCGCGGAGGGTAGCGTTACCTCGTGCAGAAGAGGCAGGACACCCCCGGTCGAGGTCTGCTCTACGGGCTGTACCAGAAGCGGCTGCGGCGCGAGCTCGACGAGGGCAACCTTCCCCACCACGTTGCGATGATCATCGACGGCAACCGTCGTTGGGCGAAGCTGAAGCTCCTCGAGACCGCGGCGCACGGCCACCGCGCCGGCGCCATCAAGGTGCGCGAGTTCCTCGAATGGTGCGACGACCTCGGCATCTCGGTCGCGACCCTCTACCTGTTGTCGACCGACAACCTCACCAGCCGCAGCGAAGCCGAGCTCACCGAACTCATCGAGATCATCGCGCAGCTCGCCGAAGAACTCTCCACCTACCGCAACTGGCGCATCAAGCACGTCGGCAGCAACGAAGGACTGCCGCCGAGGCTCGTCGCCGCCCTCTCCGAGGCCGAATCCCGCACCTCCGCCAACACCGGCCTGCACGTCAACCTCGCCGTCGGCTACGGCGGTCGCACAGAGATCGCGGATGCCGTACAGAGCATCATCCGTACCCATCAGGCCGCGGGCCACACGCTGGCCGAGCTCGCTGAGAACCTCGACGAGGAGCTGATCGGCGCCCACCTCTACACCGGGGGCCAGCCCGATCCCGACCTCGTCATCCGCACCTCGGGGGAGCAGCGCCTCAGCGATTTCATGCTCTGGCAGAGTGCGCACAGCGAGTTCTACTTCATGGAGGCGCTCGGCCCCGACATTCGCCAGGTCGACTTTCTGCGGGCGCTCCGCGACTTCTCGAGGCGGCAGCGACGCTTCGGCGGCTGACACAACCACAAACCAACCCCCCCAGAGAAAAGGTGAAGCACATGAAGGGCAAAATCCTGTTTGTCATCGGCCTCGGCGTCGGTTACGTCGCGGGCTCCGCAGCCGGCCGTAAGCGGTACGAGCAGATCAAATCGAAGGCCGACGCGGCCTGGAACCAGCCGCAGGTGCAGAAGGCTGTGCACAACGCGGAGGCGTTCGTCGCCGACAGGGCGCCGATCGTGCAGGAGAAGCTCGCCGATGCGGTCAAGGCTGCACCCGGCGTGATCAAGGATGCCGCGGCCAAGGTGCGCGGCACGGCCGACGACGTGGCCGACAAGGCCGGTGACACGGCCGACGACCTGGCCGACAAGGCCGGAGATGTGGCCGACGAAGCTGAGAAGAAGGCAGACGACCTCGCGTCGTAACACAACGTTAATCTCAGCCGGGGTGTGTCGGTTCGTTTCGGTGCACCCCGGCGGCTTACGGTGTTTGCATCAGGTATGGCACCTGATCGAAGCGGCCACATAAGTACGTTTCGATACCAGCCCAGGTCTTGAAAGAGGCTTGGCGGCCGCTTCGCCGGAAAGATCCGGGTGAGCATCGCCGCCCGGGGTTGGAGTACTTGTGCCCGATCAAAAACTGAAGAAGTCAACCACCACCAGCGTCAAACAAGCCGAGCGTACCTATGTACTGGATACCTCGGTTTTGCTGTCTGACCCGAAGGCGATCTTCCGCTTCGCCGAGCATCCTGTGGTCTTGCCGGTCGTGGTGATCTCCGAGCTCGAATCCAAACGCAACGATCCGGAGATCGGCTACTTCGCCCGCCAGGCGCTTCGCAACCTCGACGAGTTGCGGGTGCTCCATGAGCGCCTCGACTTTCCGATCGCCGTCGGCGACGCCGGAGGAAGCCTCCGCGTGGAACTGAACCATTCGAACATGTCTGTGCTGCCGTCGGGCCTGCAGCTGCAGGACAACGACTCGCGCATCCTCGCCGTCGCGCTCAACCTGTCCAACGACGGCCTCGACGTGACGGTCGTCTCGAAAGACCTGCCGCTGCGCGTCAAGGCCGCCTCCATCGGCCTCGCGGCCGAGGAGTACCGCGCCGAACTCGCCGTCGACTCCGGTTGGACGGGCATCGACAGCATCACGCTGAGCGCCTCCGACATGTCGAAGCTGTGGGACCAGGAGGGCATGGAGACCCCGCTGGTGGCGAAGATGCCGATCAACACCGGTCTGGTCATCCATTCCGACCGTGGTTCGGCCCTCGGCCGGGTGACCAGCAAGAACAGCTTCCAGCTCGTGCGTGGCGACCGCGACGTCTTCGGGTTGCACGGTCGGTCGGCCGAGCAGCGCGTGGCGATCGACATGCTGCTCGACCCCGAGGTCGGCATCATCTCGCTGGGGGGTCGAGCCGGTACGGGGAAGTCCGCTCTGGCCCTGTGCGCAGGACTCGAAGCCGTGCTGGAGAAGCAGCAGCACAAGAAGATCATGGTGTTCCGGCCGCTCTACGCGGTGGGCGGCCAGGAGCTCGGTTTTCTTCCGGGCGATGCCAGCGAGAAGATGAACCCGTGGGCGCAGGCGGTCTTCGACACACTGGGCTCGCTGGTCTCTCAGAATGTGCTCGACGAGGTGGTGGAACGCGGCATCCTCGAGGTTCTGCCGCTCACGCACATCCGTGGCCGGTCGCTGCACGATGCCTTCGTGATCGTGGATGAGGCACAGTCGCTCGAACGGAATGTGCTGCTGACCGTGCTCTCGCGCATCGGCCAGAACTCCCGCGTGGTGTTGACCCACGACGTGGCGCAGCGCGACAACCTGCGGGTCGGCCGCCACGACGGTGTCGCGTCGGTGATCGAGTCGCTGAAGAACCACCCGCTCTTCGGGCACATCACCCTGACCCGCTCGGAGCGCTCGGCCATCGCGGCGCTGGTCACCGAGATGCTGGAGTCGAACGAACTGACCTGAAGCGGAGGGCCCCCCGGCGCTGTTCGTCGGTGGGCCCCCGGCACGGCCCGAGGTAGGGTGAAGAAATGGCTACCGGCTCCTCCATTCGTGTCAAAGCAGCACGCAACGTGCTTGCCGATCACGTCTACAACCAGCTCATGGTGGCCTTCATGGATGGCCGGCTCGAGGCCGACGAGCCCCTCAACATCGACCTGCTCTCGCGGGAGTTCGAGGTGTCGCAGACCCCCATCCGCGAGGCCCTGGTGCGTCTCGAATCCACCGGACTGGTCGTTCGAACCGTTCTCAAGGGCTACCGTGTCGCCCCGCTCTTCTCACTCGGCGAGGTCGTCGAGCTGATGGATGCCCGGCTGCTCATCGAGCCCGAGAACGCGTTCCGCGCCTGCAGCCGCTCCACCGACACCCTCGTCACGCAGCTCGGCGAGACCATCTCCGAGTTGGACGCGACGAAGCACCACGTGGAGTCCGAAGCGATCGGCCAGTACTGGCAGGCCGACGAGAGGTTCCACCGGCTGATCGCCGAGGCTGCAGGCAACCGCTTCCTGCTCGCCGCCTACCGTTCGCTGGGCGGTCACGTGCAGCGCTTCCGGCTCTTCGGTGGGCTCGGTGTGAGCGACGCCGATGCGGCCATCCAGGAGCACACGCGCGTGCTCGAAGCCTTCAGGGCGAACGACCCCGCCGAGGCCCGCGCTCGCATGGACTCGCACATCTGCGGTGTGCGCACGCGAGCGATCGCCGACGCATCGCACGGGCATCCGTCGGCCTGATCCCTCGCCCGCAGTCTCCCCTCCCGGTCGCGGGGGGTCCCGCGCTGGGGGTCTTGACTTTCGCACTCTTCCCGAGGATCGTATACGAAGTATGAAATACGAACTCCCACACAACGAGGTGCAGATGTCAGACACGACCGGGAGCTGGCCCATTGCGGCAGCCCTCCACCAGTTCGCCAGCCCTGCCAACCAGCACGCCCCTGCCGAGGCGTGGCTCGCCACACTCCGCGAAGTCGCAGGCGTCGGCTTCGAACACATCGATCTCACCGACAGCTGGCTGCAGATCGGCGATCTGAGCCCCGCCCGCCTCACGCAGTTCGCCGAGGCGGCCGCCGAAGCCCAGGTCGGCGTTCCGTCGCTCTCCATCACCCGTCGCAGCGTCATCGACCCGGTCGACGGCGTCGACAATCTCGCCTACACGCACCGCACGATGGATGCCGCGGCCACCCTCGGTACACGCGTGCTGTCGCTCGGCCTCCACCGCCCGCTGACCGCCGATCAGAAATCGCAGCTCTGGTTCTGGAACGCCGACAGCGACGGCGACCCGGAAGACTCGCCCGAGAC
Source organism: Subtercola boreus (assembly GCF_003399645.1). Lineage (GTDB taxonomy): Bacteria > Actinomycetota > Actinomycetes > Actinomycetales > Microbacteriaceae > Subtercola > Subtercola boreus_A. The sequence continues at coordinate 101,797 of NZ_NBXD01000020.1, read as the reverse complement.
CCGGGCTCTCGCCGTCTCCCGTTTTCGCGAGATCGGCCAGCACGCCGCCGACCTCGGGATGCTCGTCTCCCTCGAGCTCTACGAAGACACCTACCTCGGCACGGCCGACTCGGCGGTTCAGCTGATCACCGAGATCGACCTGCCGAACGTGGGCCTCGACCCCGACATCGGCAACCTGGTGCGCCTGCACCGCCCGATCGAGGACTGGCGCGAGATCCTGGCCAAGACCCTGCCCTACACGAACTACTGGCAGGTCAAGAACTACTTCCGCGACGAAGATCCGATCACAGGCGCGGTCTTCGCGGCGCCCGCTCCTCTGATGCTGGGCTTCATCAACTACCGCGAGGCGGTTCGGGATGCTCTGGCCATCGGTTTTCGGGGTGTGATCTGCTGCGAGCACTACGGCGGCGACGGGCTCGGTGTGAGCGCCATGAACGCGGACTACCTGCGTACGCTGCTGCCGGCATCCCTGCCCCCTGCACCCGTCGGGGCGTCTGCTGTCGACGCAGCCCGCCAGGGGGTCACGGCATGACGAACCTCCTCATCGACGCCACCACCTTCGCCGAGACCGCCATCGACGGGTTCGTTCTCGCCAACCCCGGGCATGTTCGGCGGGTCGACGGGGGAGTGGTGCGCTCCTCCGTCATTCCCGAGGGCCGCGTCGCCGTCGTGGTCGGCGGCGGATCGGGCCACTACCCCGCCTTCGCCGGCATCGTCGGCCCCGGGCTCGCCGCAGCGGCGGTCTGCGGCAACATCTTCGCCTCCCCGGCCTCGGGCCAGGCCTATCGGGTGTGCAGGGCGGTCGAGCGCGGAGCCGGCGTTCTGCTCACGTTCGGCAACTACGCCGGCGACGTGCTGCAGTTCGGCATGGCCGCCGAGCGGCTGCGGGGCGAGGGTGTCGACGTTCGCGTCGTCACCGTCACCGACGATGTCGCCAGCGCGACAGCCGACGAGATCGCGAAGCGCCGCGGTATCGCCGGCGACCTCACTGTCTTCAAGGCGGCCGGCGCTGCTGCCGAGGCGGGGGCCGACCTCGATGAGGTGGAGCGTATCGCCCAGTTGGCCAACAGCCGTACCCGTTCCTTCGGTGTCGCCTTCAGCGGCTGCACGCTGCCGGGTGCCGACGAACCGCTCTTCACTGTCCCCGACGGCATGATGGCGGTGGGCCTCGGCATCCACGGCGAGCCGGGTATCAGCGAGGTGCCGGTTCCCTCGGCCCCCGACCTCGCGGCCCTGCTGGTGGAGCGTCTGCTCGATGAACTGCCCGGCGACGTTCCCACCGCTTCGGGCGCCCGGGCCGTCGTCATCCTGAACGGCCTCGGCGACTTCAAATATGAAGAACTGTTCGTCGTCTACGCCAGCGTGCACCGCCTGCTGGGCGAGGCCGGGGTCATTGTTGCCGACACGGAATGCGGCGAGCTGGTGACGAGCCTCGACATGTCGGGCGTCTCGCTGACACTGTTCTGGGTGACCGACGAGCTCGAAGAGCTCTGGCGTGCGCCCGCCGACACACCCGCCTACCGCACCGGCTCGATCGACGCCGAGCCCGACACCCGCGACCACGGCGTCTCGGATGCCGCCGCAGACGTTCGGCGCACGGTGAGCGGCCCGGAGGAGACAGCCGCGGCCCAGCAGGTGCTCGTCTGCCTCGAGGCGGTGCACCGGATGATCGTGGCCTCCGAAGACGAGTTCGGGCGGATCGACGCCATCGCCGGTGACGGCGACCACGGCATAGGTATGAGCCGCGGGGCCACGGGTGCGCTGGCCGCTGCGAAATCGGTCGTCGCCGAGCAGGGTTCGCTGGCCGAACTCCTCGCCGAGGCGGGGGAGGCCTGGTCGGAGAACGGTGGCGGAACATCCGGAGCACTCTGGGGCATCGCCCTCACCGCCGCCGGGGCGAGCCTGCCGCCCTCCTCCGAGGTGAGTGCGACCGCGGTCAGCTCTGCCGTGGACGCGGCCCTGGCCGCCATCCAGAACCTCGGCAAGGCCGAAGTCGGTGACAAGACGCTGGTCGACGCGTTCGTACCGTTCGCCGACGAACTGCGCCGCCGGGTCTCGGCGGGCGAAGCGCTCACCGCGTCCTGGACCGGAGCCGCGACCGCATCCGTGCGCGCGGCCGAAGCCACGGCTGACCTCGAACCGCGGCTGGGCCGGGCACGGCCGCACGTCGAACGCAGCCTCGGGCATCCCGATGCCGGAGCCGTCTCTTTTGCACGAATCGTCACGACCGTCGGCGACCGCCTCGGCGATCTCCCCCACGAATAGGAGCACAACGCATGTCGAACACCCCCCTGCGAATCGTCATCGGAAGCGATGACGCCGGATTCGAATACAAGGAGCAGCTGAAGGCCATGCTCGAGGCCGACCCCCGCGTCGCCAGCGTGGCCGATGTCGGCGTCGACGTCGACGGCCACACGGCCTACCCGCACGTCGCGGTCACCGCCGCGCGCCAGATCGCCGGCGGCGAAGCCGATCGCGCCCTGCTGTTCTGTGGAACCGGCCTCGGCGTCGCCATCTCAGCGAACAAGGTACCCGGCATCCGTGCCGTCACAGCGCACGACAGCTACTCGGTCGAACGCTCGGTGCTCAGCAACAACGCGCAGGTGCTCACCATGGGCCAGCGCGTCATCGGGCTCGAACTCGCCAAGCGCCTCGTCGGCGAGTGGCTCGACTACCGTTTCGACGAGAGCTCGTCATCGGCCGGGAAGGTCGCGGCCATCACGGGTTACGAGGGCGCGGAAGAGGTCGCGTCATAGGCGCCTTGACCGTGAGCGCCGTGAGCGCATTGAGCACCTGAGGTACCGAGCCGGCCGGCCGGGCTGGCTGCGGTCGCCGAGAGCGACGGGGTCCGCATCCCGCGCCCGGCGGTGACCGGGGGCAGCTGCCTGTGGATAACTTCCACGTGCCTCCGGCCTTTTCGTCTACGGTCTCAGGATGCTCGCCAGTCTTCCTCTCGCCGCAATACCGTTCCCTCCCGACCTCGCCACCGTGCTGACGCTCGCACCGGTCGCCTACGTGGCCGCGGTGACCCCCGCGCTCGTCATCGCCGACCTCCGCCACCGGCGTCTACCCAACGTGCTCGTGCTGCCGGGGCTCGCCGTGGTTGCGGTCGCGGCGGCGGTCGGCGCCCTGTGCTCGGGGCTCGATGCCACGTGCACGGCCCTCGTCGCCTTCGTCACGCTGGTGGTCTTCGCGACGCTCCGCCTCGCCGGCGCCCTGGCCACCGGAGACGTGAAGCTCGCCGTTCTGCTCGCGGCTGCCCTGGCGCCCGTGGCCTCGGCGAGCCTCGCGCTGTACCTCCTCGCGGGCAGCATCGCCGCGCTCGGCTCGGGTCTCACCGCGTCGCTGCTCCTGCTGCGGGCCTACGCCCGTGGTGCGCTGCGCCCCTCCTCGCTCGCGCTGGGCCCGTTCCTGTTGTTCGGCTTCTGGGCCGCCCTCACGGCGGCCGTCGTGCAGCCCCACTCGTGAGCGCCCGGGTGGCCGGTTGCCGGGTCCGACGCCGGGTCGCCGGCCCGCTAGGGCGCGAGTCCGCGAGGGCGAGTCCCGCCAGGGCGCGAGGCCCGCCATGGCGCAGATCCCGACAGCGGTAGGCCCGCCAAGGCGCCGGTCAGGCGCCGAACAGTGTGGCGCGCAGAAAGTCGTTGCGAAACTTCTGACCGGGGTCGACGCGCTCTGCGAGGGCGACGAAGTCGGGCATCCGGTCGTACAGGGGGGCCAGCGCCTGGCGATCGGCGGCAAACACCTTGCCCCAGTGCGGGCGGGCCCCGAACGGCCGAAGCGCCGCCTCGATGGCGGGCAACAACGCCCCGACCTCGGGGCCGAGCGGCTTCCAGGTGAAGTGCAGGCACACGGAGTCGCGCCCGCTCGACATGCTGAGCCAGAACGTGTCGGCGGTCACCGTGCGAATCTCGGAGATCTGCAGCAACGGCGCAATCCGCTCGCCCAGCCCGCGCAGCGCCTCGATCGCCGCGACGGCGTGCTCCCGCGGGATGAGGTACTCCGACTGCAGCTCATCGCCGTTCGACGGCGTGAAATCGAGCCGGAAGTGGGGCAGCCGGTCGACCCACGCGCCCGCGATGCCGAGCTGTTCGGTGCACGCCTCGGCCGACACGCCGGGCAGCGGATGCCGGCGCTCGCGCGCCGGTCGCGCACTGAAGAAGTGCTCGCCGCCATCCGTCGACGACAGCAGTTCGTCGCCCGCCACACCCGCGTGCCGCCCGACCCGCGCCTTCAGCCACACCTGGTCGACCGTCGCATTCACCCAGTTCGTGAACAGGCTGACGCTGTAGGCCGCCGACGTGATCTCGTCGAAGTGTTCGGCGAGGTCGCTCCACGACAGCTCCTCGAACACCGACACCGCCACATCGAAGGTCGGCTCGATGGCCAGCGTCATCTCGACGATCACGCCGAGAGCGCCGAGAGCGACCACATACCCGTCGAACTCCGCCTCGCCCCGCTCGACCGAGCGCTCCGAGCCGTCTGCCTGAACGACCCGCAGCGATCGCACCGAGGTGGCGAGGTTGCCGTTGCGGTCGCCCGAACCGTGCGTGGCCGTCGCCGTGGCGCCGCCGACCGAGATGTGCGGCAGCGACGCCAGGTTGGCCAGCGCGAACCCGTGCCGCTGCAGGTACTGCCCGAGCACGCCGTATTTCACGCCGGCATTCACCCGAACCGTCATGGTCGCCGTATCGATCTCGATCGGCGCCTCGAACTGCGTGAGCGACACCAGGATGCCCGGGGTCGCCGCTATCGTGTTGAACGAGTGCCGCGATCCGAGTGCCCGCACGCTTTCGGCGGCCGCGACGACGCCCTGCAGTTCGTCGAACGTGCGGGGCTGTCGCAACTCCGCTTCACCGTAGGCGACGTTGCCGGCCCAGTTTCTCTCGACCACGGGTGTCGACTACTGTGCGGGGGCCGCGGCCGCGGGCGGCCGTGTCATCGACAGAACATCGAGCGCCGTGTCGAGCTGCTCGAGCGTGACTTCTCCGCGCTCGACGAATCCGAGGTCGATGACGGCCTCGCGCACGGTCATGCTCTTCGAGACCGAGTGCTTCGCGATCTTCGCTGCGGCCTCGTACCCGATGATGCGGTTCAGTGGCGTCACGATCGACGGTGACGACTCGGCCAGCGCACGCGCCCGCTCGAGGTTCGCCTCGAGGCCGGCGACCGTCTTGTCGGCCAGCAGTACCGAGGAGGTCGACAGCAGCCGGATCGACTCCAGCAGCGCCGTGCCCATCACCGGAATGGCGACATTCAGCTCGAACGAACCCGAGGCGCCCGACCAGGCGATGCTCGCATCGTTGCCGATGACCCGAGAGCAGACCTGCAGAATGGCCTCCGGGATGACCGGGTTCACCTTGCCGGGCATGATCGACGACCCCGGCTGCAGGTCGGGGATGTGCAGCTCGCCGAGCCCGGTGTTCGGGCCCGAACCCATCCACCGCAGGTCGTTGCAGATCTTCGTGAGGCTCACCGCGAGCACCCGCAGGGCTCCGGATGCCTCCACGAGCGAGTCGCGCGCACCCTGCGCCTCGAAGTGGTCGCGCGCCTCGGTGATCGGCAGCTCGGTCTCGGCGGCGAGCAGCTGGATGACCAGCTGCGGAAAGCCAGCCGGGGTGTTGATGCCCGTTCCGACCGCGGTGCCGCCGAGCGGAACCTCGGCGACATGCTTCAGCGTGCCCTCGACCCGTTCGATGCCGAGGCGGATCTGCGAGGCGTAGCCGCCGAACTCCTGGCCGAGGGTGACGGGCGTCGCATCCATCAGGTGGGTACGACCCGACTTCACGGCGGTGGCCCAGAGCACGGCCTTCTCCTCGAGCGCTTCGGCGAGGTGCGCCAGCGACGGAACGAGGTCGTGGATGAGGGCGCCCGTGACGGCGACGTGCACCGACGTCGGAAAGACGTCGTTCGACGACTGCGAGGCGTTCACGTGATCGTTCGGGTGCACCTTCGACCCGAGGCTCTCGGAGGCGAGCGAGGCGAGCACCTCGTTCATGTTCATGTTCGTCGACGTGCCGCTGCCGGTCTGGTAGATGTCGATCGGGAACTGGTCGCCGTGCGACCCGGCGATGACCTCGTCGGCGGCCGACGCGATGGCCCCGGCGATGGACGCGTCGAGTACGCCGAGCTGCGCGTTGGCCAGGGCCGCCGCCTTCTTGATGCGCGCGAGTGCTGCGATCTGGGCGGGCTCCAGCACGTCGCCGGAGACGGGGAAGTTCTCGACCGCCCGTTGTGTCTGTGCACCGTAGAGCGCGTCGACCGGAACCCTCACCTCGCCCATCGTGTCGTGCTCGATGCGGTACTCGGTGTTGGGAGCGTTCTCCACCACGTCGTGGTCTTCCTTTCGATTGGTCGCGGGGCCGTCTGCTCCGCGGGGTGAGGCCTGGGGCCAAAGAGGGTGGTCAGATCAGGAGTCCGTCAGATCGCAGGGGCCGGCTCGATGGTGCCGATGACCATGTCGGGCTCGGCGCGACCCTCCGCGAGGCGGTAGTTCGCACCCACGATGGCCAGGCGCCCCTCGGCGATCGCGTCGGAGATCATCTCCGACGATTCGAGGATGCCGGCGACCGTGTCCTGCAGGTGGTATCGACCCACCAGATGGGCGCTCACGTCTGTTCCAGCTGCTGCTGACTCCCGGGAGACGCGTTTCACCGCCGGTGTGATGGCGCTGATCAGGTTCGCAATGTGCGGCGGCAGCGGGGGATTGGCGGGATTCTCTGCGTCGATGGCAGCGCGCACGGCCCCGCACTCGTCGTGCCCGAGCACCACGATGAGGTCGACGCCCAGCACGCCGACGGCGTACTCGAGGCTGCCGACGACCGACTCCGAGATGACCTGGCCCGCGTTTCGAACGACGAAGAGATCACCGAGGCCCTGGTCGAAGATGATCTCGGCCGCGAGGCGGGAGTCGCTGCAGCCGAAGAGCGCGACATGCGGAGTCTGCTGGGCAGCAAGGCTGTTGCGCCGATCGACATCCTGGTGCGGATGCTGCGGCGTGCCCGCCACGAACCGGGCATTGCCCTGCTGCAGCTCGGCCCAGGTGCGCGCCGGAGCGGCGGTGTCGTCGGTGATGCTCACTTCGCTGGGGCTCCCTCGCTCGGCTGGGCGGCGACGTTGGCGGTGATGGAGGAGGCGACGAGCCGGAAGTCATTGTCGGTGGCCGTTCCGTACAGCACGTAGGTGCTGCGCCCGGAGGTCGTGGTCAGGGCGTACTTCACGTTGCCGACATCCTGGCGGCTGGTGCGGTTGTCGTAGACGGTCCACTGGATGCCGTCGATCGCGATCGTCGACGACGCGGCCGTGTCGTGCATCTGGTCGGAGAGCCAGCTGTCGTTCGCATCGACGCCCTGAGAGAGAGCGACGAAGGTGCTGGTCGGCGACAGGAGGCCGATGTACCAGTACGCGATCCCGTCGGTACCCGACCGGATCTCGGCGGCGTTCGAGCTCCACCCCGAGGGCAGGTCGGGAACCGCGACGGGCACCGGCAGCGAGGCCTGGGCGCTCGCCGCGACAGAGCGGTAGTCGATCGACTGCAACTGCGAGCTGTCGTTGCGTGGAACGAGCAGCACGATCACGATCACCACACCGACGCAGACGATCAGCGACAACCAGAGGTTGTTGATTGTTTTGTTCGCGCGGTACTTGCGCGACTGCTCGGCCTTTCGGGCTGTGGTCTCTTCGAGCGTCTCGGGGCGGCCGAGTTCGGCGACGACGCGCGGGGGTTTCTGGGCCACGCCTACTCCGCCGCCGTTCGCGAAGGGGCAGCCGCAGGCTTGCCGGCAGCCGCACGCGCCGCATCGAGACGTGTCTTCGCGCCGATCAGCCATTCCTCGCAGCGGGCCGCGAGGGCCTCGCCGCGTTCCCACAGGGCGAGCGACTGCTCGAGGGTGGATGCCCCCCGCTCCAGTTCGCTGACGACCTGCACGAGTTCGTCGCGTGCCTCCTCGTAGCTGAGCGCACTCGTCTCCGGGCGCACGCGTGGTTCAGCAGAGGGGTTCGGCATGCCCACAATCCTATCCGCGCGCGGGGTTTGCAAGCTCCCCCTCCGAGCGGGCTGTGAGACTTCCCTCGGCAAGGGTGATTGTGAGGGAGGCATCGGCGGGAGCATCCGTCGCCCGTCTCACGATGCCGCGATCGGCCGCCTGCACGATGGCGTACCCGCGGTCGAGCGTGCTCTGTGGTGAAAGGGCACGCAGGCGCGCGCTCAGTTCGCTCGTGCCCGTGCCGGCCCGCTCGAGCACGCGGTTCAGCAGCTCCACGCCGCGTGCCACGTACCGGGTGAGGTCTTCGGCCCGCGACGTGACGATCCAGTCGGCCTCCGCGAGAACGGGCCGTGAACGCACCTGCTCGATGCGGTCGATCTCGCCGCGCACGTAGGCGGTCACACGAAGGCTGAGCCTCGCCCGGGCCTGCTCGACCCGGTTCAGCTCTTCGGAGACGTCGGGAACGACGCGCTTCGCCGCATCGGTGGGGGTGGATGCCCGCAGGTCGGCGACCTCGTCGAGCAGCGGCCTGTCGGCCTCGTGCCCGATCGCCGACACCAGGGGTGTCACGCAGGCCGCAGCTGCCCGCACGACGCTCTCGTCGCTGAACCCCAGCAGGTTCTGAAAGTCGCCGCCCCCGCGGGCCACGATGATCACGTCGACCTCGGGGTCGGCATCCAGCCGGGAGATCGCGGCCGCCACCTCGCGCGGAACCCTGTCGCCCTGCACCGCCGCGTGCACGACGCGGAACGACACCGACGGCCAGCGCAACTGGGCGTTGCGCAGCACGTCTTTCTCGGCGTCGCTGTCTTTACCCGTGATCAGCCCGATGCAACCGGGCAGGAACGGCAGGGGTTTCTTGCGCGCGACGTCGAACAGCCCCTCGGAGGCCAGCTGCCGCTTCAGCCGCTCGAGCCGCTCGAGCAGGTCGCCGAGCCCCACGTGGCGCATCTCGAAGACCTGCATCGAGAGCGAACCGGCCTTCAACCAGTAGGTGGGCTTGACCAGAGCGATCACACGATCGCCCTGTTTCAGGTCGGTGGGCAGCCTGCCCTTCACCGACGACCAGACTGTGAAGCCCACCGTGACCTCGTCGGTGAGGTCTTTCAGTTTGCCGTAGACGTTGCCGCCGCTGACCCCCCACTGGGTGATCTCGCCCTCGACCCAGGCCGTGCCGAGACGCTCGACATAGCCCTTGATCTTGCCCGAGAAGACACCGACGGACCAGGGGTTCTCGAGGGTCGGCGCACCGCTCGCATCGAACGCAACGGCCAAGCGCATACCTCCAGCACGTAGAATGAACCGGTGAGCAACGCAACCGTCAGTCTGCCGATGCCGAGGATTCCCGGCGTACGCAACAGGCTAAAGGATACCCCCGTCACCGGCGCGAAACGGGTACTGCTCGCCGCACCCCGGGGCTACTGCGCAGGCGTCGACCGAGCGGTGGTCGCCGTCGAGAAGGCCCTGGAGCGCTTCGGCGCGCCGGTCTACGTGCGCAAGCAGATCGTGCACAACGTGCACGTCGTCTCCACTCTCGAGAAGCAGGGTGCCATCTTCGTCGACGAGGTCGACGAGGTCCCCGCGGGCTCGCACGTCGTCTTCAGCGCCCACGGCGTCTCACCCGCCGTCGTACAGGGCGCCGCCGACCGCAACCTCCAGGCCATCGACGCGACCTGCCCGCTCGTCACCAAGGTTCACCGTGAAGCCGTGCGCTTCGCCCGTGACGACTTCGAGATCCTGCTGATCGGCCACGAGGGCCACGAAGAGGTCGAGGGAACGGCGGGGGAGGCCCCCGAACACACCACGCTCGTCGGCAGCCCCGACGAGGCCGACACCATCGTCGTCCGCGACCCCGATCGCGTCGTCTGGCTGTCGCAGACCACTCTGAGCGTCGACGAGACCATGGAGACCGTGCGGCGCCTGCGCGCTCGGTTCCCCAACCTGCAAGACCCGCCGAGCGACGACATCTGCTACGCCACGCAGAACCGCCAGGTCGCCATCAAAAAGGTCGCCGCGGGCAGCGACCTAGTGATCGTCGTCGGTTCAGCGAACTCCTCCAACTCGGTGCGCCTCGTCGAGGTCGCCCTCGAGTACGGCGCGAAGGCCGCCTACCGCGTCGACTACGCCCACGAGGTGAAGCAGGAGTGGCTCGACGGCGTGAACACGGTCGGAGTGACCTCCGGTGCATCCGTTCCCGAGGTTCTCGTGCAGGAGCTGCTCGACGACCTCGCCGGTGCCGGCTACGGCGACATCGAGACCGTGCAGACGGCCGAAGAAGACCTCATCTTCTCGCTGCCGAAAGAGCTGCGACAGAGCTCGACCGGGTCGCAGGACGCCCGTGCCCTCGGCGGCCGTCGAAGCTGAGGCCCTGACTCCCTGAGGCCCTGACGCCCGGTGCTACGGCGTCGGCGCGACCGTCGAGGTGAGGCTCTGTACGAAACCGGGGTCGTTGCAGAACGCGAACGTGATGGCGCCGATCCAGAGCGCGAAGGTCACGGCTCCGAAGATCAGTGGAATGAAGAACGCCACCCTGCGCCGCTGAACCCGCCGCACCGACAGCACGATCGAGAGCAGGTTCAGGATGATCGTCGCCACGCCCACGCCGATTCCGACGCTCTGGGTGGTGCTCGACGCGGAGAAGTCGCTGTAGCCCTGCAACGCTGCCGCCTGTGCCAGCACGGTGGTGAAGTCGAAGAGCGCCGGGATCATGCTGGCAGAGACCAGCACGCCGATGAACAGCAGAGCGCCGGTCGCGATCGCGTCGCCGAGCTTGAACGTGGGTGACGAACCGGCGCCCTGGGCGCCTGCGCCATACCCTGAGCGGGCCGCGGCGCTGTAGGGGGCGGTCGGACCGTGCGGCGGCACGCCGGCACCGGGCTGACCGACGGGCGCCTGGCCGTCTCCACCCGCCGCGGCCGGTACGGGAACGTCGGAACCCGCGGGCGGAGCCGGGGGCTTCCACTCCCAGCCCTCGGGGGCGAGTTCTCCGTACTTCGGCTTCGGCCTGTTGTCTACCATGAGAGGATTTCTGTTCGGGGGCGTGATCGCGACAAGTGATCATCGAACGCGCCGATGCACCGTTGAAAGGCTAACAGCATGAACCTTGCAGAGTCCGTGAAGCCCGGGGGCGCTCGAACCAAGGTCGTCATCTACACGACCGACGTTCTGGGCGAGCGGATGGCGGGCCCCGGCATCCGGGCCCTGCGTTTCGCCCAGCAGCTGTCTCCCGTGGCCGAGGTGCGGCTCGTGGCCCACGTGACGGCCGACCTCCGGAGCGATGACTTCCTCATCGAGGTGGCGAACGGGGAGCGCCTGCTGGAGCACCTGCGCTGGGCCGATGTCGCGATCGTCCAGAGCCCCATCTTCACGATGATGCCCGAGGTGCTCGACATCGATGTGATCGTCGTCTCCGACCTCTACGACCCCTTTCTGCTCGAGCAACTGCAGCAGGGCCTCTACATCGAGTCGACCGATCAGGATCTCGGGGCCGCCTGGACGGTCGGGGCCGTCAACGACATGCTGCGCTACTCCGACTACTTCATCTGCGCGTCGGAGAAGCAGCGCGACATGTGGATCGGGCAGCTCAGCTCGATGGGGCGCCTGAACCCCCAGACCTACCGCTCCGACCCGTCGCTTCGCAACCTGATCGACATCGTTCCGTTCGGGGTCGACGGCGATGCGCCCCAGCGAACCGGGACGGGCATCCGGGGCGCCGTCGAAGGTATCGGCCAAGACGACAAGATCCTCCTCTGGGGTGGCGGCATCTACGACTGGTTCGACCCGCTCACCCTCATCCGAGCGGTGGCTGCGCTCAGCGAGCGGCATGCCGACATCCGGCTGTTCTTCCTGGCGACCCAGCACGCGAATCCCGCGCACGCGACCATGCGCATCGCCACCGACTCGATCGCGCTCGCCGATGAGCTCGGCGTTCTGGGGCGGCACGTCTTCTTCAACGAAGTGTGGGTTCCACACGCCGATCGTGCCAACTACTTCCTCGACGCCGACCTGGGCGTGAGCACGCACCTCGACCACCTCGAGACGTCGTTCAGTTTCCGCACGCGCCTGCTCGACTACATCTGGGCCGGGCTGCCGATCGTCAACTCGGCGGGCGACGCCTTCGAGGCGGCCATCGTCGAGCGGGGCCTCGGCGCGGTCGTCGCGCCGGGCGACCAGGCGGGGCTCGAGGCGTCCATCGAGCGCCTGCTCTACGACGAGTCGGCGGCGACGGATGCTCGCGCACAGGTTCAGGCGTTCGCCCCCGAGTTGCACTGGGAGAGCGCCGCTCGCGCCCTCGTGGCGTTCTGCGTCGCTCCCTACCACGCAGCCGACGCCGAGCGCATCATCGGCGCCCGGCAGGCGGCGCGGGATGCTGCGGAGGCCGCGGCCGAGGCGGCCGCGGCGCTGGAACGCGAGAACGACGCCGCGCTGCAACTCTCCCTGCAGCAGCGCGCCCAAACCGAAGCGGAGCTGCGCGAGCGCGTACGCACCCTCGAGGCGAGCACCTCCTGGCGTGTCACGGCCCCCCTGCGCGCCATGACGCGCCGCCGGGGCGCAAAGCGCCCCTAGCGCCCGCGCCCCTAGCGCCCGCGCCCTTGCGCCCGCGCCCGGCTCGCCCGCACCCCTGGCGCCCGGGCCCGCGCACCCCACCGCGCGCCCGTGCCTTGCCGCGACCCGCGGCGCCCTCGCCGCCGTGCCCCGCCCCGCGTCCCTGCGCCCTCCCGCGTCTCAAGCGCCGCCCCATTTTGCGCAAAAGCACCCAAACGGATTGCGTTTGGTGCTTTTGCGCAAAATGCGACCGGGGCGCCGCGCTGCGGCCCGCCGTGCACCCTCCGGCATCCTCGTGGCCATCCGTTTTGCGCAAAAGCACCCAAACGGGCTGCGTTGGGTGCTTTTGCGCAAAATGCGGCGGCCGAGTGGCGCGCGGGCCGAGTGGCGCGCGGGCCGAGTGGCGCGCGGGCCGAGTGGCGCGCGGGTGGAAGGGTCGGCGCGCACGGGAGGGGCGCGCGGCGCACGCCCGGGGGATCGGAGGTGCGGGAGAACGCTAGGGGCGGCGGAGGCGCTTCGCGGCGAAGCGGAGGGGGTTGTGCTTCAGTTCCGCGATGATGGCGCTGATGCGGTCGACCTCGGCCTGGGCCGCATCCGCGCGGGTCTGTTCCGCATCGGCGCGAGCACGCTCGGTGTCGGCACGTTCGCGTTCGGCCTCGGCACGGGAGACGGCCGCTGCCACGTCTGCACGGGCTGTGGCGAGGTCGACTGTTGCAGCATCCGTCTGCGCCTGCAGCTCGACCTGTGCCGCCTCAGCCGTGTCGGCACGGGCGACGAGGTCCGCGACCACCCGGTTGATCTCCTCGGGCGGGAACTCGCGCTGCCTGGTGTGCGGCGCGGAGGCTCGCGCATCCGGAACGGCCTTGCCGACGAACTGCAGCACGCTCGCATCCGTCTTCGCGAGCAGATCGAAGAACGTCGGATCGCTTTCGTCGACCCGCAGGCCGAGTGAGCCGAGCTCGGTCTCGAGCATCGCGTCGGGGTACGGGAACACGACGGGGTTCTCGTCGACCACCGTGAACCCGCTGCTCGCGAAGATGTCGTCGACCTCGGCGCGGTCGTAGAAGTGCACGTGCGTCTTGTCGAGGATGCCGGTCTGGGTATATCCGAATTCGCCGCGCAGCAGGTCTATGCGCACAGAGGCATGCGTCATGTTCGGGATGGAGAAGACGACGAACCCGCCCTCCGCCAGAAGAGAACGGATGCGACGAAGCGCCTCCCGCGGATCGCCCAGGTGCTCGAGAACGTCGGCGAACACGACCACGTCGAACAGGCCGAGCCCGTCGAGCGTCGGTGCCGTGGTGATGTCGAACACCAGTGCGCGGGAGATCTTGGTGGCCGCCTCGGCGACGTCGGCCGCATCCAGGTCGACTCCGGTGACCGTGCAGCCCTTCAGCCGCTCAAGAGCTTCGCCGAAGTTTCCCGACGAGCAACCGACGTCGAGCACCCGAGAGTTCGGCGGAACATGCAGGTACAGGTTCGACCAACTGTCGTTGGCGCCGGAGGGGTTGAAACCGTGCCCGGAGTAGGCCGAGAGCCCGGCGCCCCCCGCGTCGCCGGTGATGCCGGTAGCCACCGGATCGTCGGCGTCGCTCGTCAGGTTCTCGGCGTCGCTCACCGGGTTACTTGCCGGAGTGGCCGGCCGAGCCGAGCTGCTGGGTGGCCTCGAGAACGCGGGCGGCCATGGCCGTCTCGGCGATCTTGCCCCAGGCGCGCGGGTCGTAGATCTTCTTGCTGCCGACCTCGCCATCGACCTTCAGCACACCCTCGTAGTTGGTGAACATCGTGCCGGCGACCGAGCGGGTGAAGGCGTACTGGGTGTCGGTGTCGATGTTCATCTTGATGACACCGTTCGAGACCGCTTCGGTGATCTCCGCGTCGCTCGAGCCCGATCCGCCGTGGAAGACGAGGTCGAACGGCTTGTGGTTGTCGCCGAGCGTGGAGGCGTACTTCTCGTACACGCCGTCCTGGATCTCCTTCAGCAGCTCGGGGCGGAGCTTGACGTTGCCCGGCTTGTAGACGCCGTGCACGTTGCCGAACGTGAGGGCGGCCATGTACCGGCCGTTCTCGCCGAGGCCCAGCGCTTCGACGGTGGCCAGTGCATCCGAGACCGTCGTGTACAGGTGCTCGTTGATGTCGTGGCTGACACCGTCTTCTTCGCCGCCGACGACGCCGATCTCGACCTCGAGGACGGCGTTGATGGCCCTGGTGCGCTTCAGCATGTCCTCGGCGATGCGGAGGTTCGCGTCGAGGGTGATGGCCGAGCCGTCCCACATGTGCGACTGGAAGATCGGGTTGCGGCCAGCCTTGACCTCGGCCTCGCTCGCGGCGATGAGCGGCATGACGAACGATTCGAGCGCGTTCTCGGGGCAGTGGTCGGTGTGCAGCGCGACGGTGATGGGGTAGTTCTTCGCCACCTCGTGGGCGAACGCGGCGAAGGCGAGGGCGCCGGTCGCGCGCGCGCTGCCCGAGGCGGCCTGGGCCTTCTGGCCGGCCAGATAGTCGGCGCCGCCGGTGGTGACCTGGATGATGCCGTCGGAACCGGCTTCGGAGAGGCCCTGCAGCACGGCGTTCAGTGTCTGCGAACTCGAGACGTTCACCGCGGGGTAGGCAAACCCCTGGGTCTTCGCCTTGTCGAGCATTTCAGCGTACTGATCGGGGGTTGCGATGGGCATGACTCTCCTTTGATGATGTGCGGGTTCCAGCATAGCGAGGGAGGCCTCGCCGGGCGCTCTGAGGTGCTGTCGCACTAACCTGTAGACAGCGGGTGCGAAGCGGCCCCGGGTACAGACAGAGAAGGATCCACCGTGACCGACAACTCCACCCCTCCCATCCTGCTGGAACACCCCGACCGGAACCTCGCTCTCGAACTGGTGCGCGCGACCGAGGCCGCAGCCATCCGGGCCTGGCCGTTCATCGGCAAGGGCGACAAGCTCGCCGCCGACGGGGCTGCAGTGGATGCGATGCGAGCCCTGCTCGGCACGGTCAACTTCGACGGGGTCGTCGTCATCGGCGAGGGCGAGAAAGACAAGGCGCCGATGCTGTTCAACGGCGAGCACGTCGGCAACGGACGGGGTCCTGCGTGCGACATCGCGGTCGACCCGATCGACGGCACGTCGCTGACGGCGGCCGGCCGGCCCAACGCGATCTCGGTGATGGCAGTCGCCGACCGCGGCACGATGCTGGATGCGTCGACGGTGTTCTATATGGACAAGATCGTCACGGGGCCCGAGGGCATCGGGGTCGTCGACATCCGCAAGCCGATCGGCGAGAACATCCGGGCGCTCGCAGCGGCGAAGGGCAAGGATGTCTCGGAGATGAAGATCGCGGTACTCGACCGTCCGCGGCACGCCCAGTTGATCGAAGAGATCCGCGCTGCGGGCGCCGGAACGCGTCTCATGCTCGACGGCGATGTGGCCGGGGGCATCAACGCGGCGCGCTACGAGACGCGCACCGACATGTGCGTGGGCATCGGCGGCAGCCCCGAGGGAATCGTCACGGCGTGTGCGATCAAGGCGCTGGGTGGCTTCATCCAGGGCATCCTCAAGCCGGGCTCCGATGAGGAGCGCCAGCGCGGCATCGACGCCGGGCTTCTGATGGACCACGTCTACGAGGCGAACGACCTCGTCTCCTCAGACAACACGTTCTTCGTCGCGACCGGCGTGACCGACGGCGGGCTGGTGAACGGCGTGCGGCGCAAGGGCCCGATCATCCGTACCGAGAGCATCGTACTGCGCTCGCACTCGGGCACCATCCGCCGCATCGTGGCCGACCACATAGCTGACAAATGGCTCTAGCGAGCCATTCGGTTCTGCTGGGGGAGGAGTGGGCGAGCGCGTACCGCTCATCACCGGGCCACGGTCACAGAATCGACCCGGTTTCGATGAAGCGCCGCAGATAGGGGGTGGGAGGCCCGGATTCGTGTCCGTTCGAGCGGGCAGGCTTCAGATGAGACGGTGGGGGTCGTCGATGCTGGCCAGGTCGGACTCGATGTCGAGTTCGGCCACCAGTTCGAAGGCCGTCACCGGGCGTGCCGTCTCCTCGATCGGCTCGAGGGTCTTCAGCACCACCGACTCGTCGAGCGCGTTCAGTCTGCGCGCCGTCGGGAACACCTGCCGTTCGAACGAGCCGACGAACGCGTTGTAGTCCCGCACGCTGCGTTCGATCGTGCGGCCGAGCTTCTCAATGTGCACAGCCGTCGTCGCAAGGCGTGAGTACAGCTCCTTGCTCAGGTCGAACAGCGTCTTCGCCTCGTGCGTCAGTACGTCTTGCTGCCAGCTGAATGCCACCGTCTTCAGCAGCGACCACAGCGTCACCGGTGACACCAGGGCCACCCGGCGCGAGAACGCGAAGTCCATGATGCCCGGGTCGGCCTCCATCGCTGTCGAGATCAGCGACTCGCTCGGGATGAACGCAACCACCAGCTCGGGCGACGCGTCGAGCCCGGCCCAGTACCCCTTCGAGCCGAGCGCCGTGATGTGCTCGCGCACAGCCTTCACATGGGCGCGCAGCAGCTCCTCACGTCGGGCGCCCTCGGCACCCGTCGCCGTCACCGCGATCGTCGAGGCCTCGAGGTAGGCCGTGAAGGGCACTTTCGCATCCACCGCGATGTTCTTGCCGCCCGGCAGGTGCACGACCATGTCGGGTCGGCCATGGCCGCGGTCGCTCCGGATGTTCGACTGCACCTCGAAGTCGACCCTGTCGATCATTCCGGCGGCCTCGACCACGTTGCGCAGCTGCGTCTCGCCCCAGACACCCCGGGTGCTGTTGGAGCGGAGCGCCGAGGCCAGCGACTCCGCCGTCGTGCGCAGCCGCTCCTCACTCTCGGTCGCCGACCGCAGCTGCTCACTCAGCTCGCCGTGCTGTTGCCGCCGCTGCTCTTCGAGCTCGGTGACTTTCGCCTGAACCAGTCGCAGGCTCTCCTGCACCGGACTCAGAGCGACGAGCACCTCGCCGTCGGCCCGCACCCGCTCGGATTCGGCCCGCTGCACGTCGGCCAGACGCTCCTGGAACTCGGCCAGGCGCCCCTCCTGCTGCGCGATCTGTTCGCGGTACTGGGCATCCTGCGCCCGCAGTTGCTGGCGGAGGGCGAGCGCCGTCGCCTCGGCTGAGGCGCTTCGGCCCTGCAGCTCGAGCAGCGGGGCGAGTTCGCGCGCCCGTGACTCGGCTCGCGCCCGTTCGCCGGCGGTGTTCGCGGCAGCAAGATGGCGGCCCCGCAGCATCCACCCGGCGAGCGCGCCGACCAGCAGTGCCAGGGCCAGGCAGGCGAGAAATGCACCGGTTGCGTTCATGGCCGAAGTGTCGCACGAGCCTCCGACACGGGCCGCGAACGAGCTCGGCCAGCCGCCGGAAGCCCCCGGCCGGCGCAACGGGTGGCAGCATGTCGAAGGGATGCCCTAACCTCAGTACACGCCATCGAAAGAGACCCGCACATGACCGATCTGCTCACCGACCTCGCCGTCGTCAACCACTACATCGACGGCTCGCTCGTCGAGAGCACGAGCGGGCGCACCGCCCCCGTTTACGACCCGGCCCTGGGCGTGCAGACGAAGAGGGTCGCGCTGGCGAACGGCGTTGAGATCGATGCCGCCATCTCCTCGGCGAAGGCGGCGTTCCCCGGCTGGCGAGACACCTCGCTGGCCCGCCGCCAGCAGATCCTCTTCACCTTTCGCGAGTTGCTCGCGTCTCGACGCGGCGAGCTGGCCGAGATCCTGACGTCCGAACACGGCAAGGTGCTTTCCGACGCGGCCGGCGAGATCACACGCGGGCTGGAGGTCGTGGAATGGGCCTGCGGCTTCCCGCACCTCATCAAGGGCGACTACTCCGAGAACGTCTCGACCGGCATCGACGTGTACTCCACGCGCGGGCCGCTCGGCGTCGTCGGCATCATCAGCCCCTTCAATTTTCCTGCCATGGTGCCGCTGTGGTTCTTCCCCGTCGCGATCGCCGCCGGCAACACGGTCGTGCTGAAGCCCAGCGAGAAAGACCCGAGCGCTGCCAACTGGCTCGCGGCGCTCTTCACCGAGGCCGGTCTTCCCGACGGCGTGCTCAACGTGCTGCACGGTGACAAAGAGGCGGTCGACGGCCTGCTGAACAGCCCCGACGTCAAGGCGATCTCGTTCGTCGGCTCCACCCCGATCGCGCGCTACGTCTACGAGACCGCAACGAAGAAGGGCAAGCGCGTGCAGGCCCTCGGCGGCGCGAAGAACCACATGCTGGTGCTTCCGGATGCCGACCTCGACCTCGTGGCCGATGCCTCCGTGAACGCGGGCTTCGGGTCGGCCGGCGAGCGCTGCATGGCGATCTCGGTCGTTGTCGCCGTCGAGCCCGTGGCTGACGAACTCATCGAGAAGATCACGTCCCGTGTCGCCGGTCTCGTGGTCGGAGACGGTCGCCGCGCCTGCGACATGGGCCCGCTCGTCACCGAGGTGCACCGCGACAAGGTCGCCTCGTACATCGACATCGCGACCGCCGACGGGGCCTCCGTCGTGATCGACGGCCGCGACATCCAGGTCGACGGCGCTCCTGACGGCTTCTGGCTCGGCCCGACCCTCATCGACAGGGTCGAGACGTCGTCGGTGGTCTACACCGACGAGATCTTCGGCCCGGTGCTCTCTGTCGTGCGCGTCGCCTCCTATGAGGATGGCGTCGAGCTGATCAACGCCTCGCCCTACGGCAACGGAACGGCCATCTTCACCAACGACGGGGGAGCGGCACGCCGCTTCCAGAACGAGGTCGAAGTCGGCATGATCGGCATCAACGTGCCGATCCCCGTTCCGGTGTCGTACTACTCTTTCGGCGGCTTCAAAGACTCGATCTTCGGCGACACCAAGGCCTACGGAGCCGACGGCTTCCAGTTCTTCACGCGACAGAAGGCGATCACCTCCCGCTGGCTCGACCCGTCGCACGGCGGCATCAACCTCGGCTTCCCGCAGAACTAGCCCGCCGCCCGCCGCCCGCCCGCCCCGCGCCGGCCGCCCGCCCCCCGCGCGCGGCGGGCCCCGGTTTGTGAGACACCTCCGGCCAGGTGAGACCGGCACGCCAGTCTCATTCGACCGCAGGTGTCTCACTTCGAGCTCTACCCGGGCGGTGGCGCCCGGGTACGATAGACCCTCGTGGCTCTAACTATTGCAATCGTCGGGCTGCCCAATGTGGGCAAGTCCACCCTCTTCAACGCTCTCACCAAGAACCAGGTCCTGGCGGCGAACTACCCGTTCGCCACCATCGAGCCGAACGTCGGGGTCGTGAACCTGCCCGACCCGCGCCTGGCCGTGCTCGGCGCGCTGCACGGCAGCGAGCGGCTGCTCTTTGCGCCGGTGTCGTTCGTCGACATCGCGGGCATCGTCAAGGGGGCGAGCGAGGGCGAGGGGCTCGGCAACAAGTTCCTGGCGAACATCCGTGAAGCCGATGCCATCGCGCAGGTCGTGCGCGGGTTCAGCGACCCCGACGTCGTGCACGTCGACGGAAAAGTGGATGCCGCGAGCGATCTCGAGACGATCAACACCGAGCTCATCCTGGCTGACCTGCAGACCCTCGAGAAGGCGATCGCGCGCTACGAGAAAGAGGTGAAGACCAAGCGGATCGAGCCCGCCGTGCTGGCGGCCGCTCTCGAAGCGCGCGGCATCCTCGACTCGGGCGCCCCGCTCTCGAATGCACCGAAGTTCGACATCACGCCGATCGCCGAGCTGGGTCTTCTCACCGCCAAGCCTTTCATCTACGTCTTCAACGTCGACGAGGGGGTACTCGGGGATGCTTCGGCTCTCGCCTCGCTCGCGGCACTCGTCGCTCCCGCCCAGGCCATCTTCCTCGACGCAAAGCTCGAGTCGGAGCTCATCGACCTCGACCCCGAAGACGCGGCAGAACTGCTCGCGTCAACCGGCCAGGAGGAGTCGGGCCTCGACCAGCTCGCCCGCATCGGATTCGACACCCTCGGCCTGCAGACCTACCTCACAGCCGGCCCGAAGGAGACCCGCGCCTGGACGATCGGAAAAGGCTGGACGGCCCCGCAGGCGGCCGGTGTCATCCACACCGACTTTCAGAAGGGCTTCATCAAGGCCGAGATCGTCTCGTTCGGCGACCTCATCGAAGCCGGCTCGATGGCCGAGGCCAAATCGCGCGGCAAGGTGCGCATCGAAGGCAAAGAGTACGTCATGCACGACGGCGACGTGGTCGAGTTTCGCTTCAACGTGTAGCGGCGGTTTCTTCTTTGCAGGAGGCCGAGGCCGCCGAAGCGGAACGGGCGCGATCGGCGCTGTCAGTCGGTTTGGGCTGGGCGCGGATGTGCTCGAGGTTGGCGAGCTCTGCGGGTCGCGGTGGGCGCGTCAACCGCAGGTCGCAGACGGCGCACCACCATCCTCCGCGGCGATCCGCCTCGCCGAACTGGTGGTTCTTGTGCGGGCGTAGACAGTGCGGCTCCGTCAGCGCGCTGCGTACGCGGTCGATCAATAACATCTGGTGTTCTCAGCTTTCGTTCCTCAAAAATGCTCGCAGGCGTGAGGAATCGCGGTAAGTCCCAGCATGGGGGGTTGACCTGCCGTACCTTTAGCAAGGTTGCGCTTCAGCGGCGCACATCACTACCGATCGAAAGGCCCATCATGCCCGTTCTTGCCATTGTCGGAGCCGGCCCCGGACTCGGAGCTGCCGTCGCACGCCGGTTCGCGAGCGAAGGCTTCTCGATAGCGCTCATCTCGCGGGAGCAGTCGAAGCTCGACGCGATGGCTGCTGAACTCCGGGCGGGCGGAGCGACTGCGGTCGGGTATGCCGCCGACGTGTTGGTGCCGGCGCAGCTCGAAGACGCGCTGAACCGCGCCGCGGCGGAGCTCGGGCCGGTCACGGTTCTGCAGTACAGCCCCCTCCCGTCACGGGCGTACCTGAAGCCGGTGCTCGAGCTCACCCCGGAGCTGGCCCTGGAGGCGCTGCAGTTCTCGGCCCTCGGGCTCATCCATGCAGCGCGTGCGGTGCTGCCGGGGATGCGCAGCGCGGGGGAGGGCAGCATCATCCTCATCAACGGCGGAACCTCGGTGAAGGCGCGCGCCGGCTTCGCCGGAACGTCGGTCGCGTTTCCGTCCGAGAGCGCCTACGGCCAGATGCTGCATGAAGCGCTCGAGGGGGAGGGCATCCGGGTCCGCCAGCTCGTGATCCCGGGCGGCATCCCGCAGCTTCAACTCCCCAACGGCATCGACGACGTCGCCGAGCGCATCTGGGGACTTCACTCAACCGCCGGAGAGTTCCGCACGATGCTGATTCCCCTGGAGGACGGCAGGGAGTAAAGGCACCCGCTGTGCTTCACGCGGGTCGAGTTCGGCCTAGAGTCGGAGGTGCCCGCCGGCTTGATTCCCGGGCGTTCTGCCTCATGAAAGGACCACCGATGTCATCGTTGCCCGCCGCCACAGGCCTCGCCCCAGCCCTTCGCCGCGTCGGAGGCGTGGCCGTCGCCTCGGGTTCACTGTTCGTGGCCGCCGGGGCGGGTGCCTGGTTCACCGTGACGAAACAGCTGCGCGATGAGAACATCACGGTGCCCGGCAACGCCACCCTTCTCCCGGGTAAGCGCGTGCAGGGCCCGGTCTCGGCCTACGCCGAAGCGCTCATCATCAAGAGCAACGCCGAACGGGGATCGGGCGGCCGCACGTTCGCCGACATCAGCGAAGCCCTGCGCGGTGTCGACGGGGGCAGTGAGGAGGCGGCCGCGCTGCGCAAGCAGAGCGCGGCTCTCTCGACGGGGGCTGCGCTTCGCACTTCGCTCATGACCTCGGTGCTCGCGTACGGCGTGAGTGCCTTCGCCGTCGGCCTCGGTGCCATCTTCCTGATCACGGGTACTCAACTCCGTCGTCTCGACGACTAGAGACGGCAGGGCTGTTCGGCGCTATTTTGGTGGGAGAACACCGAAGGAGGAGCGCCCATGCCGCACACCGTCGACTTCACCCACGTCTCGACGGCCGGTCTGGAGTCATCGCCGTTCGCCGAGACGCTGGCGGGGCTGCGCGCCAACGAGGCGCGGTACTTCAGCAACAAGTACGACCACTCGTTCGTGACCCTACCCGCCGACGAGGCGCCCGAACTCGTGAAGAGGGTGGCCGACATCCTGAGCCTGGAGCGCGAGCTCGTCATCGCTTCGCCTCCGCTCGAGGTCAGCGACTTCGTCGTCGAAGGGCTGCGGATGACGTACGTCTTCTACGAGTCCGGGCTCTCGATCAACGTGATGTACGCGCTCGAAGACGGCGGCAAGCGGGCGGTCGGGTTCAAGCTGGCGGAGGGGATGGATGTGCCGGACGAGCTCGAGGGCCGCTTCAAGTTCGCCCGCCAGAAGTCGAAGCTCGCGGGGGTCATCCGTGGTTCCTACTTCGTCATCAAGGGCGTGCACTGAGCCGCGGAATTGCAGCGGGTCCGCTAGCTGGAAGCGGCGGCAGCGGCGGCCCCACCCGCAAGGTGCGCGGTGAGCCGCTCGGTCGCCGTCTGCAGCACGCGGCGAGCGACCGCGAGGTCGGCCTCATCGGCGCCCTCGAACGAGACGGCGAGTGCGATCTCTGTGGGGTCGGGCAGGCGCTCCCAGAGGGACCGCCCCGCATCCGTGATGCTCAGGATGCGCTGGCGCTGGTCGGCGGAGTCGGCGACCTGCGCGACCAGGCCCTTGCGCACCAGGGTCTGGACGACACCGCTCAGCGTCGCCCGCTCGATCTTCAGCGACTGGCTGAGGTCGCGCTGCATGGTCGGACCGTTGGTGAACAGCGTGTGCAGCACGTACCACTGCGTGGGTCCGAGGTCGTGCTCGCGCAGGGTCGCCTCCATCAGGGCGCGGGATGCGAAGTAGTACTGTTTCGCCCACGCCCCGACAGAGTCGTGGTGGTCACGCGATTCGTCAGGCACCCGTCATGGTTACCACGGAATCGTGGCGTTCTCCCAGCGTGTGAACGTGTCGGTGGGTCCGTCGGGGCCGAGGAGTGCGACACGGACGACCTCACGCGAGCCGTCCTCGACCGACTCGGTGCCCGCGAAATTGTTGAGCGCGGTACTCGTGAAGCCGGGCGACACCAGGTTGACCTTGATGCCGGTGCCTTCCAGCTCGACCATCATCGCCAGCGCCATCGCGTTCATGGCGGCCTTCGATGCGGGGTAGACGGGACCGTAGATCGCTCGGTAGGCAAAGCTGGGGTCGGCGTTGGAGGCGAGCGACCCGACTCCGCTCGACACGTTGACGATGCGCGCGTCGGAGGAGAGGCGAAGCAGCGGCAGCATGGCCTGGTAGACGGCCAGGGCGCCGAAGACATTGACCTCCCACACGGCCCGGATTTCGTCGAGCGACGCCGTGCTCGCCTTCGATCGCCCGGCGTTCTCTTCGGGGGTCTGGGTGCCGCCCCCGACGTTCGAGATGCCCGCGTTGTTGACGAGCAGGTCGAGGTGCCCGAAACGTTCCCCGATCGAGGTCGCCGCAGCGGCGATGGATGCTGCGTCGGTCACATCGAGCTGGAGGGCCACGATCCCGTGGCCGAGTTCTGCCGCGGCTGTCTCACCGCGGGCGAGGTCGCGGGAGCCGAGAAGCACGGTGACGCCGCTCTCGGCGAGCTCTTTCGCGACCTGCTTTCCCACGCCCTGGTTGGCTCCGGTGACGAGGGCGATTCGTTCTGTCGACATGTGGTGCTTCCTTCTCTGAATTCGTTTGGTACCTTTCGATTATCGTCAGCTACCAAACAAAAGTCAATCAGCGGGGTGGGTCATGGCGGCCCCGTAAACTCGAGAGGGTGGCCGCAATGGCCCCCGCACCATCCCGCTCGACCCAGAGAAACGGCACCGATTGAGCCTCATCCGCATGAACGACGTCACTGTCAGCTTCGAGAGCTCACCGGTTCTTTGTGAGGTCTTCTTCCGGCTGGAGGCGCGCGACCGGGTGGGGTTGATCGGGCGCAACGGCTCGGGCAAGTCGACGATGCTGAAGCTCGCCCTCGAGCAGGTGGCTCCGGATGCCGGCACCGTCGCTCTCGAACCGGGCGTCAGGCTGGGGTACTTCTCGCAGTTCTCCGAACTGGATGGCACAGCGACCATCACCGAGGTGCTCGAGGGCCTCTTCGGCGACATCCACGCGATCGAAGACGAGTTGGCGAGCATCGACGCGGCCGTAGCGATCGCCGCGGCCGGAAGCACAGCGGATGACGCGACGGAGCTCGATCGCCTCATCACCCGCCAGGCCGAGCTCTTCGAGCAGATGGAGCACAAGGGCGGCTGGGACTACCAGCGCCGCATCGACCGCGCCCTCACGACGCTGGGCTTCGACGAGGCGCACCGCACGAGCCCGATCGACGACCTCTCCGGCGGCTGGCGCAACCGCGCCGCGCTCGCGAAGATCGTGCTCGAGGCGCCCGACGTGCTGCTGCTCGACGAGCCGACGAACTTCCTCGACGTGGCCGGGGTGGAGTGGCTCGAGAGCTGGTTCCGCGACTTCACCGGCGCTGCGATCATCGTGTCGCACGACCGGACGTTCCTCGACTCCGTGGTCACGCGCATCGTCGAGGTCGAGAACTTCCACCTGCACGAATACCCGGGGAACTTCGACGAATACGTGGTGCAGAAGCAGTTCCGGCTGAAGACGTTGGAGCAGCAGTTCGTGCACGAGTCAGAGCTGCTGGCGTTCGAGTCGGAGGGCATCTCCGACCGGCGCGAGGCGCTGAAGGCGTCGAAGCAGAACAACACTGCGACCGGCAAGAACCTCGGCAAGCAGCTCGCGAGCATCAAGAAGCAACGCGCACCCCGGCCTGTCGACCAGATCATCACCGAGATCTACGGCGGGCTGCACACGAAAGACGTGCTGTGCCGCATCGACCAGCTCGGCAAGGCCTACGGCGACAAGCTGCTGTTCGAGGGGGTGACCCTCGAGATCCGCAGGGGCAACCGCATCGCCGTGCTCGGCGCGAACGGCAGCGGAAAGAGCACCCTGTTGCGGGTGCTGATCGGCGACGAGAAGCAGGATGAGGGCTCGGTCGACTGGCCCAAGGGCGTCGGTGTCGTCTCCTACAACAGGATGCTCGACGAGCTCGATGACTCCGACACGGTCACCCACGCGGTCAACGCGCTGCCCGACAGCCTCGCCCTCACCGCGACACGCAAGTCGGTCGGCCGTTTTCTCGCGATGTTCCAGTTCAGCGAAGCCGATCTGAAGCAGCGCATCGGCAACCTCTCGGGCGGACAGCGGGCTCGCGTCGCCATGGCGCAGTGCCTGCTCTCGGGCGCATCCGTTCTGCTTCTCGACGAGCCCACGAACCACCTCGACCTGGCGAGCACGCAGGTGATGGAGCGGGCGCTGCAGCACTTTCCCGGCGCCGTGGTCGTGGTCAGCCACGACCGTTTCTTCACCGAGAAGATCGCCAACCGGTACCTGGTGTTCGGCGCCGAAGCGGGCCGCCCGGGGGAGCTCGAGCTGCGGGTCGCGTAGTAGCGTGGAACCCATGGCAACCACCACGTTCACCCTCACCCTCGACGACAAGACCTACACCGTCACCGACGACCTCGATCGGGTGCAGAAAGACATCGACGACGCCATCGCCAACGACGGTGGGCTCGTGACGATCTCGACGACCGAAGACTACGAGGCCGAGGCACCGAAGCAGATCAGCGTCACGAAGTCGAGTTCTATCAGCATCGACCCCTCCTAGGCCTCGTCCCGCGGGCTCAGTTTCGCGCGGGCGATGAGGTGCCAGGCGAGTTCATCGGTGTCCACGTTCGATGATGATCCCCGAGCGGCCGCGCTGTCCAGTGCGGGGGTGTCGGAGGGTGCCTCTAGCGTCGATCGTGTGCCGGCCAGGGGCGCGCGAGCGGTGGGGGAGGGCGCGTGGTCGACTGGCATCCGGAACGCCTGGCCCAGCCGGTCGAATGGATGCTGCAACACCCCGTTTCGCCCAGGCCCTTCGCCATCATCCGGCTGATCCGCTTTCCGGCGCAGAAAGGTACCGTGGCGGCGTGGTACCGCATCGTGACCTGGGCGGAAACGTCGGCCGATCGCGAACTCGTCGGCTGGTGCCTCAGCCATCGGGCGGCATCGGAGGCGGCGTGGGACTTCTTTCGGGCGCAGTCGTCGTGGCAGCACGCCCAGGCGGCGTCGCGCATGCACGAGCGGCCCGGTGGAGTACCGCCTCGGCCGCCGGCGCACGAGCTGTTGCTCGCGTATCGCGCCGCGCTGCGCGAGGCCGCGCTGCGCGACGCCGCGTTGCACGAAGCCGCGCTGCACGAAGCCGCGCTGCGTGGAACAGCAGAGGCGCCGCGGGCGCGTGAGCCGCGGGAGGGCGCGCTAGTTCTGCGGTGACCTGCGCGCATTCTTCTGCTGCCTCCGCTCATCCTTCTCGCGCTGGCGTTGCTCCTTCTGCTGCCGGAGTGCCTCGCGGTTGCGCCGGAGGAAGTCGGCTCGTTGCGCGCCGCCGTCATCGGTCACCGGCTTACCCCGGATGACGAAGACCAGCCCGAACACGATGACCATGATCCCCACGGGGACGGTGGTGAGCAGGGTGACTCCGCCTCGACCTCCGGGAAAGTCGAGGTGAGCGAGTGCCAGGCCGCCGATGACCAGCACGCCCACGAGCAGAATCACCGCGCCGATGACGACGAACACCCAGCCCGAATACTCCTTCGGGGCAACATCCTTACCGGCCACGCGCTCGACGCTACCCCACCCATCGAGCCGAGGGTATCGGCGTTCTGCGCAACCCCTATCGGCGCTGTCTCGAAGGGGGGAGGGTTGTCGATGTCACCGTACCGGTGGCAGCGCAACACACGAAACGATTGGTGTTCTCATGGTTGATCTGGGCGGCTTGGGCGACAAGGCGAAGGAGTTCGCGAGCAGCGACAAGGGCGAGCAGGTGAGCGACGGTGCTCTCGACAGGGCGAGCGACGCGGCCGATTCTGCAACCGGCGGAAAGTTCGACGACAAGATCGACGGCGCTCGCGATGCGGCCGACGACAAGATCGGCGACTGACCCCGCCGATACCCTCGGCGACTGATTCCGCCGACACCCGAGGCCGGGCGCGTCAGCGCAGCATCCGGTCTGCTGTGCGGAGCGACAGCGCCATCTGTGCGAGCCCCGGGTTCGCGGTGAGCGCGCTCGGGAACGTCGAGTTGTCACAGATCCAGAGGTTCGGTACGTCGTGACTGCGACCGTCGCCGTCGACGACGCCCGCGGCGGGGTCATCGCTCATGCGGCACGTTCCGAGCGTGTGGGCGGTACGGGCGAACACCTGCGTGTCCCGGGCCCCCGCCGCCTCGAGGATCCGGGTCATCGTTGCAGTCGCATGCTCATCGATCGCCTGTTCGTTCGGCCCGGGCGTGAAGGTGACGACCGCACGCGGCACGCCCCATTCATCCGTCTCGTCGGAGAGAACGAGTCGGTTGCCCTCGGCGGGCAGGCACTCCCCGTTGATACCGATGCCGGCCATGTGCCGGTACGAATCCAGCGCGTCGAGCAGCTCGGAGCCCCAGAGCCCGCCGCCACGCACAAGCGTCGTCGCGTAGGTGAGCGGCATGACGCCGAGGCTCTGCAGGAGGTACCCGCCGGCGAACGTGACGCCCTCGGGGCGCACGAAGTCTTCGCTGATGAGAGCTGAGGGGTACCCGCGGTAGCCGCGGATCTGCTCGTCGAATCGCCCCCACACCTGCACGGCGCCGTGGGCGAGGAAGTTCCGCCCGACGAGCCCGCTCGAGTTGCCGATGCCGGTGTTCAGCAGCAGCCGGGGCGTTTCGATGCCGCCGCCCGCGAGCACGAGCGTCGCGCAGCGCTGGCGCTTCTCGATACCGTTCTGCCGGTACACCACACCCGTGACCCGGCCGAGTTCGTCTCGCTCGATGCCGTGCACCATCGCATCGGCCCGGATCTCCGCTCCGGCGGCAACTGCCGCAGGCAGATACGTGAGGGCCGTGGTCGCCTTGGTGCCGTAACGCTCACCCTGGTGGATGCTGCCGAGGTTCTGGCTGGCGAGCCGCCGGCCGTGGTGCGCCTGGTCGCGCGACCGGCTCAGGATGGCCGCCGGCGCGTCGGTGGCCCGGATTCCCAGGCGCGAACATCCGAGAGCCATCAGATCGGCCGGCGCATTGCGGTCGACGGGCGGCTCGAGGTACTCGCGTTCCGTGTCCCACGGGTAGGAGCTCGGTCCTGAGACTCCGATCGTTCGCTCGACGTCGACGATGTAGCGGATCAGTTCGGCGTGGTCGATCGGCCAGTCCGCACCGACCCCTGTCTCGCTCTGCAGCCGCAGGTCCCGGATGTCGGGGCGGGGCGTGAAGGCCCCCCAGTGCAGTGTGCCGCCACCGACACCCCAGCCGCTGTTGTTCGGGCCGAAGGCGGTCGGCGCCTCACCGCCGCTCAGCCGCTCCGACATCCAGTTGATGCGCGGAGCTTCGACCTCGTCGTTGGTGAAGTCGTCGGGGTCGAGGTTGGGCCCCGCCTCGAGGGCGATGACCTTCAGGCCCCGCTCGGCGAGCCGCGCCAGAAGGGGCGCGCCGCCCGCGCCGGTGCCGACCACGACCACGTCGACGATCTCGTCGTTCGCGTACGTGCGCATGTCGCTCAGGTTCACGCGGTGTTCTCCCTGCCGGTGAGAGCACCGGGGTCAGTGTCGGTTTTCGGGTCATCGTGCCCGGAGGCGAGAGCGCCGAGGTCGTCGGGTTCCCACGGATCACGGGTGCCGGCGGCCAGCTCGACGTACCCGGCGGGCCCGGCTCCCGGACCGCTGGTCGCAAAGCCGTCGTAGCCCACGCGCGCGAGCGAGGCAGGATGCGCCAGCCAGTTGCGCACGAGGTCGTTGCGCGCATCCTCGAACCACAGCCGCAGCAGGTCGTCGCTCCACGGCGCACCCTCGATCGATTCGCCGTCGACGATCCGCGCGACCAGGGCGTTCTGCTCTGCCTCACCGGCGGGCCAGACTGCGGCGAGGGCGTCGAGCCCGAGCCGGTAGGCGGATGCATCGTCGGGAAGTCCCGCGGGCCGCCACCCGTCGCCACTGCCCGAGGCGAGCTCGGCGTCGACACGGGCGGCGAGGTCGATCCGGCGCCCCTCGGGCTGCGGAACCACTCGGTCGGCGAGTGCGCCGAGGGTGGTGAGCTGTGCGGCAGACAGCGCCCGGGGCTCGTAGTGCACGTCGTCGGCGATCGCGCGCCGCGCCAACAGCGCGCGCGCCTCGACGGGGGTGCGGTCGGAGGCGACCACACGTCCCCAGTGCGGTGGGACCGCGGGCGAGACCGACACGGTCGACTCCCACAGTTCGACGACCGCCGCCGCAACCTCTCTGGCACGCTCGTAGGGCAGCAGGTGCACGGTGTCGGGAAGCGACACGAATCGCGCCCGGGGGTACACCCGGCCGAGCAGGCCAGGTTGCGCCGAGGCGCCGAGGTCGACGTCTTCCTCGCCCGCCAACACGACGACGGGCAGGTCGATCGTGCCGACCGTCGCCGAGACGTCTTCGCGGCTGCCCTCACTGAGCCACCGACGCCAGGAGAGTGCCGACGTGCGCCGAACGAGGCCCACGGCGTTCCGCTGGTCGCTGTCACCGAGAGGTGCCGCCACATTCTGGTCGACGAATGCGCGGGCGTCGGCCTCGGAGAGCGGGCCGTCGTCGGCCCAGGAGAGCATCTGGGCGCGCTTGCCGTCGTCCATGGGCTCCGGGGTGGGTGGGGAGGGCGCGAGGAGAACGGCGCCGGCGAGCCCGAAGACGTTGGCCTGGCCTCCCAGCACGCGGGAGATCACGAGCGCCGCGACCTTGCCGCCCATGCTGTGGGCCACCAGCAGCCACGGCCCGCCGTCGGACTCGGCTTCGATCGCCTCGAGGGCGGCACCGGCCAGGGCGCCGACCGAACCGTCCGCGGCATCCGGAGCCTCGCCCTGGCCCGGCAGGTCGATGCCGACGACGCGGAACCGGTCGCCGAGCGCGGCGGCGAGCGGGGCGGCCGCCTCGGCCCCGAGGCCCAGCCCGGGGAGGAAGAAGATCGTGCCCGTCACGGAGTGACCATGCCGCCGTTGACGTTCAGCGTGGCTCCCGAGACATAGCTCGATTCGGCCGAGGCGAGAAAGACGTAGGCGGGCGCCAGCTCGGCCGGCTGCCCGGAGCGCTGGTAGATGCTCTCGTCGTCGAACGCCTTCATCTGCTCGTCGGTGACGCCGCCCGACACCTGCAGAGCGGTCCAGACAGGGCCGGGGGCGACCACATTGACGCGGATACCGCGGGGCGCGAGCTGCTGGGCGAGCCCCTTCGAGAGGTTGTTGATCGCCGCCTTCGTCGCCGCATAGTCCAGGCGGTCGGGTGCGGGCTTGTAGGCCTCCAGCGACGCCGTGTTGATGATGCTGGCACCCGCCGGAAGGTGCGCGAGGGCGGCCTTGGTCACCCAGAAGTTCGCGAAGACATTGGTTCGGAACGTCAGCTCGAACTGCTCGTCGGAGAGGTCCTCGATCTGCTCGACGGCGACCTGCTTGCCGGCGTTGTTGACGAGGATGTCGAGACCGCCGAGCACGCCCACGGCCTCGTCGACGATCGCACGGCAGCGCGCGGCGTCGGTGATGTCGGCGGCGATCGCGTGGCCCTTCGTGCCGGCCGTCTCGATGAGGCGGAGGATGTGCGCCGCATCCTCCTCCTCGCCGGGAAGATGCACGATGACGACGTCGGACCCCTCGCGGGCGAAGGCGATCGCGGTCGCTCCGCCGATGCCGGAGTCGCCGCCGGTGATCAGCGCCCTGCGGCCGGTGAGACGCCCGGTGCCGCGGTAGGTCTCTTCGCCGAGGTCGGGAACGGGGGTCATCTCCGCCTGAACGCCGGGTACGCTCTGGTGCTGCACGGGCGGCTCGACGCGACTGTAGCGTTCGACCGGGTTCTCGAAGGTGTACTGATCGCGTGACGTCATGTGATCCACCCTAGATTCCGGGTGGTCTGGTGTTCGGGGCCTTGCACGTGCGGCGAATTGTGTTAGTCGCTGACGGGGGAACCCGTTGCGCGCCGCCCCGTGCGACGGTCAGGGGGTGCTGTCGCCCGGCTCGGGCTTCTGCGCGGGCTCGAGCACGTAGACCTCCGGTGGGGCGACGGATGCTGCGGGGCCGGCATCCGGGAGCCTCGCCGCCAGGGCGCCCGAGGTCGCTTGGACGGAGGCGCCGCTGGGGAGGCCCCACCGGGTGAGCGGCAGGAAGCCGTCGATCGCCTCGTCTTCGAGCTCTTCGTCGGTGAACGCCTTGCGCGCGTTCTTCTTCACGCGCAGGGCCGCGCGCATCCGTTCCTGCGGGTCGTCGGAGTTGAGTCGACGGTATTCCCGGCGCGCGCCGAGCCCGAGCGCGATGAAGCCGATCAGCGCGAAGAACAGCCACTGCAGGGCATATGAGTAGTGCGTGCCGACATCCAGCACGGGCATGGTGCTCTGGATCGGAGCGAGCCCGGGCGCCGCGGGCGGCGACTGGCTCTCGAGCACTCCGTACGCCCCGGTGTAGAGGTCGAGGCCCGTCTGCTGCTGGAGGCGTGGCAGCGTCACCGACTGGATCTGGCCGCCGTTCGCCGTGCCGGAACCGAGGGGAGCCTCGCTCGGTCTCAGCTGCACCACGACGTTCACAGAGCCTGCGGCCGGGGCAGGAATCGGGCCGGGAAGAAGGGCGTCGCCGGTCGAGGGGGCGACCCAACCGCGGTCGATGAGAAAGGTGGAGCCGTCGGCCAGCTGCAGGGGGGTGACGACCTCGAAACCGTTCTCTCCGCCGTTGGAGCGGTTGCGCACGACGAGATCGCTCGCCGTGCTGTAGACGCCGGTGACGCTGACCCGCTGCCAGTTCTGGCCGGCGTCGTACGACGACAGAGCCGGAAGCGCCGAGGCAATCGGTATGGCGGCGGCGGCGAAGTTCGTCGCAACGACGCTGTTCTCGGCGGAGGCCTCCTGCCCGCGGTCGAACTGCCACTGGGAGAGGAGAACGCAGACGACCGCGAACAGCACGGCTGCGGCGATGAACCCGATCCACCGCCGGGTGCGCAGGAACTGGCGGCCGACCATCCCCTCGGTGACGGTGTCGTAGACCGCGACGGTGCCGCCCGGCCGAGCGGCCGGCCTCGCCAGCCCACCGGCGCGCCGCAGCTCCAGCTCGGCCCGTCGTTCGTCGAGGGGGGATCCAGTGCGCGTCTCCACGCCTTCAGAATACGCTTCCCCGGCGCTCGGGCAGCGGCGGGCTCGGGGGCGGTGGTGCCTCAGCCCCAGAAGGCCCGCACGGCGTCGGCGACCGCTGAGGCCTGCCGGCGCCCGGCCCGGGCGGAGGCGCGGGCGGTGCTCTGCAGGAGCGGGTTCGTGCCGAAGGCCGCCGTCCTCTCGTCGTCGGCCTGCACGATGAAGACGTCGCTGGCGCCCCGCAGGGTGTCGACGGTGCCGGGCAGGGTCGGGCCGAGGCCGCTCACCGGCGCCTCGACCGAGCACGCGATCACCAGGATCGCCTGGCAGTCGGCGGCGACGTCGGCGTTCGTGGCCGAGCGCATCCCGCCGTCCATGTACGGATGACCGTTGATCGTGAGGGGCTTGAAGACGCCCGGCACGGCGCAACTGGCGGCGACCGCGCTCGTGAGCTCGACATCCAGGTCGCGGGTGAAGACGGTGAAGCGGCCGGTCTCCGCGTCGACGGCGGTGATGCGCAGCTCGACGTCGGGCCACTGGGTGCGCGGCAGCAGAGGGCGGATTCGGGCGAGGCTCTCCCTGTCGTCGGAGCGCTGGTAGTCCTCGAGGGCCAGTTCGCCGATACTGCGCCGCGCGGCGTCTTCGCCCTCGGTGCTGGCGAAGCCGGCCATGATGGCCTTCACCGTTCGGGAGAGGTCGCGGTCACCGGGGCCCCCCGGTGCGGGATCGAGGGCACCGCTGTCTGCCAGCAGCGCATCATAGCTCGCGCCGAGCGAACCCGCCAGCAGGCCGACGCCCACAACGGAGCCCGCCGAGGTGCCGACGACCACGTCTGCCCGCTGCAGGTCGATGCCCAGCTCCAGCAGCCCGGAGACCAGGCCGGTCTCCCAGGCAATGCCGGCGACGCCGCCTCCGCCCAGAACAATGGCGCGGCGGGTGCCGCTTCGGTCGGTCGGCAGGTCTTCGTCGCTCATGATCGACAACGCTACTCCCGGTACAGACGCCCACGCCGCTCGAGGTGGTGAGCCGATCTCCCCCTTGGCAGGGCCGCGCGGGTGTGGTTGCCTGAACGGGTGAGCGAATCCCTGCCGATCTTCCCCCTCGGTGCTGTTCTGTTCCCCTACATGCCGTTGCAGTTGCGGCTGTTCGAGGAGCGGTACCTCGTCATGCTCTCGAAGGTGCTCGAGACCGAGCCTTCGGAGTTCGGTGTGGTGCTCATCGAACGCGGCCAGGAAGTGGGCGGCGGCGAACAGCGCTTCCGCCACGGAACGGTGGCACAGATCGCCCAGCTCGAAGCGCCCGAAGGGTATGTCGTGCTCGTGGCCGTCGGCACGAGGCGGTTCACCGTCGACGAATGGATGCCCGACAACCCCTATCCCGAGGCCTCGGTCACCGACGTCCCGCTGCTCGACTGGCACGACGACCTGCTGCCGCTCCGCGACGAAGCCGAGATCGCGGTGCGGAGCGTTCTGGCACTCGCGGCCGAGCACGGTGAACAGGAGTGGCCGGCCGACCTGCAGCTCTCGGAGGAGCCCCGCGCCGCGGCCTGGCAGATCGCCGGCCTCGCCCCGGTGGGCCCGCTCGACCAGGTGAAGCTGCTGCAGTCGACCAGCATGCGCGAACTGCTCACGTCAGTGATCGCGCTGACCCGCGACGTCGAAGAGACCTACCGAACGATCTGGCCGGATGCCGGCGAGGCTGGGAGCGACCCGGGTTCGACCGGTGAAGACCTGGCCTGACGCTTCGTAATCCGACAGTCGCCTGAGCATCCGCTCGCACGGCAGGAGGCTCCGAGGTCGCTGCGGTTATCGTTGAGGCGTGCCAACTTTCTCCCTCGAATCGCGTCGTCGGGCAGCCGTCTCGCTGCTCGTGGGGCTCGTCTTCGCAGGGGTCGTGGCCGGTGCCGGGGCGGCCTCGCCCGCGCTGGCGCACGACGTGGTGGTGTCGTCCACCCCCGACGACGGCGAGGTGCTCACCGAGCCGATCAAGACGGTGTCGATGACGTTCAGCGACGACATCCTGATGGGTGCGGGCGCGGTGGCCCTGATGACCGTGACCGACATCGACGACGGCCACCACGAATCCGGTTGCGTCAGCATCGACGGAGACTCCGTCTCGACCGATGTCGCGCTCGGTGAGTCGGGGGAGTACCTCGTGACCTGGCAGGTCGTCTCGTCCGACGGGCACCCCACCTCCGGCACCTACACCTTCGAATGGAAGCCGTCGATGCCCACGGCCACGACCACCGCCATGACGTACTCGCCGACCTGCGGCGATGCATGGTCGGGTACGGCGCAGTCCACATCGTCGGGGCTCGAGAGCGCAACGGCCACCGCGGCGCCGGTCGAGCCGGGCACCCTGCCCCTGAACGCTGTGCCCGAGCCGACGATGACCATCCTGAACTCGGCGCCCGCCGGGCAGACCGATCACTCTGCTCTGACGGTTCCGCTGTTGATTGCGCTGATCGTCGGCATCGTCGCGGTGCTCTCGGCGGTTGTCGTGATCGTCATGCGACGCATCCGCCGCACGTGATGCGGTCGCAGCACGTCGACCGCTAAACTGGGCGAGCACGCTGCACCATTCCAACTGAATACTGCTGGCCACAAGGTCGTCGCGGGAGAGCCCCAGAACCAGGGGGGCACCGAAGGAGCAAGTCTCTCCACCAATCTCTCAGGTATGCGTACCGCGTCGAACTGGCCGCTCTGAAAAGAAGTCCTGCCGAACAGGTGGGGGCTCGCCCACGGTGAAAGCCGCTCGCGCCAGGCGCGTGCGGTGAAACTCTCAGGCACCATGACAGAGGGGGAGTTCGAGGGTGGCCGACTGGCCGTCCGTCACGTTCATCAGCCTGCCCGCCGTTCCGCCTCCCGCGGCCGGCCGGCACGCCGGTCGAGACCAGGAGAACTCATGCCAGACAGTCCGGGCCAGCACGCTGCAGACCCCCAGCCCGTCAT
The DNA here is from genome assembly GCF_003399645.1 of Subtercola boreus. Taxonomy (GTDB): domain Bacteria; phylum Actinomycetota; class Actinomycetes; order Actinomycetales; family Microbacteriaceae; genus Subtercola; species Subtercola boreus_A. The sequence continues at coordinate 66,227 of NZ_NBXD01000020.1, read as the reverse complement.
CGCCTCGCCCGACGCGACCCTCCTCGACGCGACCGCCACGCCTTCCGAACCCCTGGTGCTCTCGCCACTGAATGAGGTGCACGTCGCTGCGGGCGCGGGCTTCACCGACTTCGCGGGCTGGCAGATGCCCGTGCGTTACTCGAGCGACCTCGCCGAGCACCGGGCGGTTCGTGAGTCGGCGGGCATCTTCGATCTGTCCCACATGGCCGAGATCCGCGTGCAGGGGCCCGAGGCCGCCGCCTTCCTCGACTACGCCCTCGCCGGCAGGCTCTCGGCGATCGCGATCGGCCAGGCGAAGTACAGCCTGCTCCTCACGCCCGACGCCGGCATCGTCGACGACCTCGTGGTCTACCGCCGCGGCGACACAGACTTTCTCGTCGTGGCCAACGCGGGCAACCAATACCAGGCGCTCGGCGCCCTTCTCGAGCGCGCGGCCTCCTTCGACACGTCGGTCACCGACGAGAGTGACGACACCGCTCTGATCGCGGTGCAGGGCCCGAAGGCGCGGGCCATCGTGCAGGCCGTGCCGGGCATCCATTTCCTGACGGCGCCCGCAGGGGCTCCGGATGATCGGCTGCACCCCCTCGACACACTGAAGTACTACTGGTCGGTCGACGCCGAGTACGCGGGCCAACCGCTGTTCGTCGCCCGCACCGGCTACACCGGGGAAGACGGTTTCGAGCTGTACGTTCCGGCGGCCCTGGCGTCGGCGCTCTGGAGAGACCTGGTCATCGCCGGCGAGCCACACGGGCTCGTTCCCGCCGGTCTCGCCTCGCGCGACACCCTGCGGCTCGAGGCCGGCATGCCGCTCTACGGCCACGAGCTGGGGCTCGACACAAAACCCGCCCAGGCGGGCCTCGGCCGGGTGCCGAACCTCGCCAAGGGCGACTTCGTCGGTCGTGAGGCGCTCGAGCGCGACGCGGCGAACGACACGGCCGTGCCCGGGCGCGTGCTCGTGGGCCTGGTGGGCGAGGGGAAGCGCGCGGCCCGTGCCGACTACGAGATCTTCGCCCCCGCGACATCCGGAGCCGACGCCGGAGCCGACCCCGGCGCAGCAGCAGCTGCAGCCGACGCAGCGGCCCCTGTCGGCCTCGTCACCAGCGGCGTACTGTCGCCCACCCTCGGCCACCCGGTCGCCATGGCCTACGTCGACCCCGCGTTCGCCGCTGTCGGCACCGAGGTCGCCATCGACATCCGCGGAAAGCGCCTCGCCTTCCGCGTCACCACCCTGCCGTTCTACCGCCGAGAGAGAGACTGACGTGACCGACTTCGACCAGCTGCGCTTCACCGCCGAGCACGAATGGGTGCGCCTCGCGCCCGCTGACGCTGAGGCCGGAACGGCACCGAGCGCCACCATCGGCATCACGGCCTACGCCGCCGACAAGCTCGGCGACGTGGTCTTCGTCGACCTGCCCGATGCCGGCGTCGAGATCGCCGACGGCGCGGTCGTGGGCGAGATCGAGTCCACCAAGTCGGTGGGCGAGCTCTTCGCCCCCGTGAACGGCACCGTCCTCGAGAAGAACGCGGCCGTCGAGGATGCGCCCGAGCTGGTGAACAGCGACCCCTACGGCGAAGGCTGGCTGATCCGCGTCGAGTACACCGAGCTTCCCGAACTGCTGAACTACGCCGACTACCAGGCGTTGCTCGGCGACGAGGCGGAATCCGTCCAGTGAGCATTCCCTTCGAAAGCCGCCACATCGGAACCGACGCAGCGGCCCAGCGCGTCATGCTCGACGCTCTCGGCTACGACTCCGTCACCGCCCTCGTCGAGGCAGCCGTTCCGCAGTCGATCCACGCCTCCGACGTCGGGGAGGGGTCGGTCATCCCCGAGCCCGCCACCGAGCGCGAGGTCTCGGCCGAGCTCCGGGAGCTTGCGAACCAGAACAGCGTCAAGCGCTCGATGATCGGCCTCGGTTACTACGACACGATCACCCCCGCCGTCATCAAGCGCAACGTCTTCGAGAACCCGAGCTGGTACACGGCCTACACGCCGTACCAGCCCGAGATCTCGCAGGGCCGGCTCGAGGCCCTCATCAACTTCCAGACGGTGGTGGCCGAGCTCACCGGGCTCACGACCTCGAACGCGTCGATGCTCGACGAGTCGACCGCTGTGGTCGAGGGCATGCTGCTCGCCCGCCGCGCCAGCAAGCAGAAGTCCGCCACCTTCGTTGTCGACGCCGATGCCCTTCCCCAGACCAAGTCCCTGCTCGCCTCGCGGGCCGAAGCGGTCGGCATCGAGCTCGTCGAGCTCGAGCTGGCGACGACGGCCCCGGATGACCTTCCCGAGGCATTCGGCGTCTTCATCCAGTATCCCGGGGCATCCGGGCGTATCGCCGACCCCCGTCACCTCATCGAGAAGGCGCACGCCGGTGGTGGCCTCGCGGTCGTCGCGGCCGACCTCCTGGCACTCACCCTGCTCGAGTCGCCCGGCTCGATGGGGGCGGATGTCGCGGTCGGCACCTCCCAGCGCTTCGGCGTGCCGATGGGCTTCGGCGGCCCGCACGCGGGCTACATGGCCGTGCGCAAGGGTCTCGAACGACAGCTGCCCGGCCGCCTCGTCGGCGTCAGTGTGGATGCTGCGGGAAACCGCGCCTACCGTCTGAGCCTGCAGGCGCGCGAGCAGCACATCCGCCGCGAGAAGGCGACGTCGAACATCTGCACCGCCCAGGTGCTGCTCGCCATCATGGCCGGTATGTACGCGGTCTACCACGGCCCCGACGGTCTTCGGGCCATTGCGACCGAGGTGAACGCCCGGGCGATCGCGCTGGCGACGACACTCCGCGCCGGCGGCTTCGAGCTCGCGCACGAGCACTTCTTCGACACGCTCACCCTGCTCGTGCCGGGCCGCGCCCGTGCCCTCAGCGACGCCGCGTACGACCGGGGCTACCTCGTGAACGTGGTCGACGACGACACCCTGTCGGTCTCGGTCGATGAGACGACGACGCAGCACGACCTGATGCAGCTCACGCTGGCCCTCGACGCCGTCCCACGGGGCACGGCGACGTACTCCCGCGTGCTGCCCAGCCTGCCCGAGGGTCTCGCCCGCACCACCGACTACCTCACCCACCCCGTCTTCAACACGCACCGCTCGGAGACGAGCATGATGCGCTACCTCAAGCGCCTCTCCGACTACGACTACGCGCTCGACCGAGGCATGATCCCGCTCGGCTCCTGCACGATGAAGCTGAACGCGGCCACCGAGATGGAGGCCGTGAGCTGGCCCGAGTTCGCGGGGCTGCACCCGTTCGCACCCCGCGACGATGTCACCGGTTACCTCTCGCTGATCGACCAGCTCGAGACGTGGCTCGCCGAAGTCACCGGCTACGACTCGGTGTCGCTGCAGCCGAACGCCGGGAGCCAGGGCGAGCTGGCGGGCCTCCTCGCCATCCGCGGCTATCACCGGTCGCGCGGCGACGATTCCCGCACCGTCTGCCTCATCCCGTCGAGCGCGCACGGCACCAACGCAGCATCCGCTGTGCTCGCCGGCATGAAGGTCGTCGTCGTCGCGTGCGACGAGCTCGGCAACGTCGATGTGGATGATCTGCGAACCAAGATCGGTGAGCACGCCAGCGCACTGGCCGCGCTGATGATCACGTACCCCTCGACGCACGGAGTGTACGAGCACGACGTGGTCGACATCTGCCGCCTGGTGCACGAGGCCGGCGGGCAGGTCTACGTCGACGGCGCGAACCTCAACGCGGTGCTCGGCTTCGCGCGTTTCGGCGAGTTCGGGGGCGACGTGTCGCACCTCAACCTGCACAAGACGTTCTGCATCCCCCACGGCGGCGGCGGACCGGGCGTCGGTCCGGTGGCCGCGCGGGCCCACCTCGCTCCGTTCCTGCCCGGACACGCCTTCGCACAGAAGCAGGAGCACCCTGTGGTCGACGGCACCTCTTCCGGCGGCACCTCTTCCGGCGGCACCGTCGTGCACGCCGGCGGCGCCGTCTCGGGTGCGCCCTACGGCAGCTCCAGCATCCTGCCCATCAGCTGGGCCTACGTTCGCATGATGGGTTCCGAGGGACTCAAGCAGGCGACCGGTGCGGCCGTGCTGGCGGCGAACTACGTGGCCGTGCGGCTGCGCGACCACTTCCCGGTGCTGTACGCCGGCGACAACGGACTCGTGGCGCACGAATGCATTCTCGACCTCCGGCCACTGAAGGATGCGACGGGCGTGACGGTCGACGACGTCGCCAAGCGTCTGGTCGACTACGGCTTCCACGCTCCGACGATGAGCTTTCCGGTCGCCGGAACGCTGATGGTCGAGCCGACCGAGAGCGAAGACCTCGCCGAGATCGACCGGTTCATCGAGGCGATGATCGCCATCAGGGCCGAGGCCGATGCGGTTCAGGCGGGGGAGTGGCCGGCGGGAGACAACCCGCTGGTGAACGCCCCGCACACCGCGCAGTCGATCGCGGTCGGTTCGTGGGAGCACCCGTACGACCGGGAGCGCGCGGTGTTCCCCGTGCCGTCGCTGATCTCGCACAAGTACTGGCCGCCGGTTCGCCGCATCGACCAGGCCTACGGCGACCGCAACCTGTTCTGTGCGTGCCCGCCACCGGAGGCCTTCGAATAGTCCGTGAGCCTTCCTCAGTCGGGTAGCATGTGAGGGATGGCCCTTGACACTGAACCCGTCCGGCGAGTCCGGCGCATCCGCTCGTTCGCTGCCCGCGGCGGGGTGGTGCTCGGCCTGCTGCTGGGTCTGATCGGGCTCGATGCGGCGTCGGCCGCCCCGGCCCTCGCCGACCCCGTGTACTCGTCGGGCGGCTGCGACATCAACCGGGCGGTCGACGGCCCGGTTGCCGGCGGCAGCCAGTGCGCCGGGGCCGACCTGAGCGGCGAGAAGCTGGCGCAGTCGGCCTTCCAGGGCGCTGACCTGTCGGGTGCCGACCTGGCGAAGGCCGATGTTCAAGACTCGAACTTCACCGGCGCGAACCTGTCGGGCGCCGACTTCAGCGCCACGCGCATCGTCAGCGCCGACTTCACGGGGGCGGGCATCGTGCCGGCCACGGTCGACGTGACCGCCGACTCCGCCGACGGGGCGCCGGTCACCTTCACGCCGGCGCTTCCGACGGGGCTCAGCCTGGTCGGCTGCACCATCGCGGGCGAGGCTGTCGAGTCAGGGGCGATCTTCCCGCTCGGTATGTCGGGCATCGTCTGCTCGTTTGCGTCGTCACGCCCCAACGAGACGGCGACCGCCCTCGTGAAGATCTCCGTCACGACACCGGCCACCACGGCGCCGCCGGTTCCGGTGTTCACCGACGCCCCGGCGACCACGGGCGCTGCGGCTTCGGGTAGCACCAGCCAGGGGCTGCCTCGGGAGACGCTGACGCTGCTGCTGATCGGTGGGGGCGCGGTTCTGCTCCTCGGGGTGGTGGGGCTGGTCGTCCGGGGTGCCCGCGGTTCGCGCGGGGGCGGTCGCCACGGCGACGGGCCGGGCGGCTACTGACAGGGCGGGCATCCCCGTGCCGCCTACACGGCCGCTGACAGCGGCCGGCACCTCCGAGAGCCGCCCCCTCCGGCCCTCCGCCCCTAGAAGAACTGCGGAAAGGTCGCCAGCGCCCAGGCGTACCCGACGAACGAAGCGATGTCGATGATCCAGTGCGCGATCACCAGCGGCACCACCCTGCCCCAGCGCAGGTACAGCCAGCCGAACACGACCCCCATCACGACATTGCCGATGAACGGCCCGAAGCCCTGGTAGAGGTGATAGCTGCCGCGAAGCACGGCGGCGGCCAGGATGATGGACCACTTCCGCCAGCCCATCCGTTCCAGCCGGTCGTAGAGGTACCCCACCACGATGAGCTCCTCGGTCAGCGCTGCGCGCAGCGCCGACAGGATCAGTACCGGGATGCTCCACCAGTAGGTGCTCGCCGGCGCCGCCGAGACATCCACGGTGATGCCCAGCGCCCGTCCGACGAAGTACAGCGCGATGCCCGGCACCCCGATCACCAGCACCAGGAACACCCCGCGCAGGATGTCGCTGCCCGGGTGCCGCGCATCGAATCCGAGTCGGCGGAACGGGTTCACGCCGGAGCGGGCGAGCAGGTAGAACGCGAGGACGACCGGAACCAGGGCGAAGAAGATCGCGAGCAGCTGGTAGATCAGGTCGAAGGTGGGGCGGTCGCTCAACGCGCCGTTCAGGCTCGTGGACTGGGAGGCCAGGGTCTCGCCGATGGTCAGCTTGTTGAGCAGGGAGACGACGGAATAGACGGCCGAAGCACCGAGCGAGAGGCCCAGCACGACGAGCACCTCGAGCCCGAGCATCCGGCGACTGTCACCGACCGAGTGAGGATCCATCATGCCGCCACTTTCTTGCGTTTTTTGTAAGAATGCACAAAGAATGTGCAAAGAGCACAATAAAACGGTGATTTTAGTTTCTAGTATGTAACTTTTTGCACGCGCATTTGCCTCTGGCCCCCACCCCTTTTAGGGTACTCGGTAGTCAACGCGCACGACTGAGAGCTGGTCGTGGGCATTTTGCGGGGTCTCACACGCATCGCGAGCGACACATTCGGTTCGGCGGCGCGGCCACAAGCCGTGACGCTGATCAGCCCAGTTTGCACAGGAGGAACTTTGAGAATCAAACGTTACGGAGTGGGCTTTGCGGCTCTGGCTGTCGCCAGTGCCCTCGTGCTCACGGGATGTTCAGGCGGCGGTGCCAGCACACCGACGACGAGCGCCAACACGACGGCGATCATCACGACGAACGGCTCCGAGCCGCAGAACCCGCTGATCCCCACCAACACCAATGAGACCGGTGGCGGAAAGATCACAGACAACGTCTTCGCCGGCCTCGTCTACTACGACGAGAAGGGTGCGGCCGTCAACGACATGGCCGACTCGATCACGACGACCGACTCCACGACCTTCACGATCAAGATCAAGTCGGGCGAGAAGTTCACGAACGGCGAAGAGGTCAACGCCGATTCGTTCATCAACGCCTGGCAGTACGGTGCGCTGCTCAGCAACGCCCAGCTGAACAGCTACTTCTTCGAAGACATCGAGGGCTTCAGCTACGACGCCGACTCACCCCTCACCGGGCTCAAGAAGGTCGACGACCTCACGTTCACCGTGACGCTGACCGCGCCTCACGCCGACTTCCCGCTGCGCCTCGGCTACACGGCCTTCATGCCGCTGCCCGCCGTCGCACTGACGGATGTCGCCGCCTTCGGCGAGAACCCGATCGGTAACGGCCCGTACATGCTGGCCAAGACCGGCGCGTGGCAGCACAACGTGCAGATCGACCTCGTCTCGAACCCCGACTACACCGGTGGTCGCAAGGCCCAGAACGGTGGTCTCACGATCAAGTTCTACGCCAGCGCAGACGCTTCGTACGCCGACCTGCAGTCGAACGCCGTCGACGTGATCGACCAGATTCCCGACAGCGCCTACCAGACGTACACCACCGACCTCGGTGACCGTGCGGTCAACCAGCCTGCGGCGATCTTCCAGTCGTTCACCATCCCGGGCCGCCTCCCGCACTTCAGCGGCGAGGAAGGCCAGCTGCGTCGCCAGGCCATCTCCGAGGCCATCGACCGCGACACGATCACCAAGGTGATCTTCGAGGGAACCCGCACCCCGGCCTCCGACTTCACCTCCCCGGTGATCGACGGCTGGAGCGATTCCATCGAAGGCTCCGACGTGCTGAAGTACAACGCCGACGACGCGAAGGCACTGTGGGCCAAGGCCGACGCCATCTCGCCGTGGACCGGTACTTTCCAGATCGCGTACAACGCTGACGGCGGCCACCAGGGCTGGGTCGACGCTGTGGTGAACAACCTGAAGAACAACCTCGGTATCGACGCCTCAGGCGCCCCGTCACCGACGTTCGCCCAGGTTCGCACCGCGATCACCGACCGTACGATCCAGACCGCGTTCCGTACCGGATGGCAGGCCGACTACCCCGGTCTGTTCAACTTCCTCGGACCGATCTACGCGACCAACGCCGGCTCGAACGACGGAGACTACTCGAACCCCGCGTTCGACGCTCTGCTCACCAAGGGCTCCAGCGAGTCCGACACCGCGGCGGCCAACAAGGACTACCAGGATGCCCAGGCGATCCTGTTCAAGGACCTCCCGGCCATCCCGCTCTGGTACTCGAACGTGACCGGTGGATACGGAACCTCCGTCTCCAACGTGCACTTCGGGTGGAACTCCGTGCCGCTGTACTACGAGATCACCAAGAACTAGTCAGCCCATAGAATCGAGGGGCGGCAGCCTAGGCTGCCGCCCCTTTTCACGCCAGTGTCTTCCCACCACAAATCAAAGGCTGATCCACGATGGCAGGATATATTCTGCGCCGCCTCCTGCAGGCGATCCCCGTCTTCATCGGAACCACGTTCCTCATCTACTTCATGGTCTTCGCCCTGCCGGGCGACCCGATCATCGCTCTCTTCGGCGACAAGACCCCCAACCCCGCGGTCGTCGCCCAGCTCCGGGCCCAGTACCACCTCGACCAGCCGTTCGTCGTGCAATACCTCATCTACATGGGCGGCATCTTCCGCGGTGACTTCGGCATCTCGTTCTCCGGCCAGCCCGTGACCGAGATCCTCGCACGCACCTTCCCGGTGACGCTCCGCCTCGCGGTCATCGCCCTGCTCATCGAGACCATCGCCGGCATCCTCGTCGGAATGGTCGCGGGCCTTCGCAAGGGAAAGCTGTTCGACGGAACGACGCTCGCCATCAGCCTCATCCTGATCTCGCTTCCGGTCTTCGTGATCGCCTTCGTGGCGCAGTTCGTCTTCGGCGTGCAGCTGGGCTGGGCGCGCACCACGGTGGGGGAGGGCGCACCCACCATCGACCTGATCCTGCCCGCCATCGTGCTGGCGAGCATCAGCTTCGCGCAGATCGTCAGGCTCACCCGGTCATCGGTGATCGAAACGTCGAGCCTCGACTTCGTGCGAACGGCCTACAGCAAGGGTCTCGGCCGCGGCCGCATCATCCCCGTGCACATCCTGCGCAACTCGCTCATCCCCGTGGTCACCTACCTCGCCACCGACTTCGGAGTGCTGCTGGTCGGCGCGACCGTGACGGAGGGCATCTTCAACGTTCCCGGCGTCGGCAATACTCTCTACCAGGCGATCATTCGCGGTGAAGGGCCCACGGTGGTCTCGTTCGTCACCGTGATGGTTCTGATCTATCTGCTCGTGAACCTCGCTGTCGACCTGCTCTATGGTCTGCTCGACCCAAGGATCCGCTATGTCAAATGAATTCACTCCGGTGCCCTCCACCGGTCCGGCCACGCAGGAACGCTCGCGAAACCATTTCGTCGCGCCCCTCGAGGAGACCCCGCTCGTCGCCATCGACGTCGTCAAGGTCGCCGAGAAGCCCAGCAACCTCTGGATCGATGCCTGGCGTGACGCGCGCCGCCGCCCGATCTTCTGGATCTCGGGTGTGCTCATCCTGCTGGTGCTCGTCGTCGCCGTCTTCCCCGGGCTCTTCACCAGCGTGGCGCCGAACAACGACTGCCAGCTGGCGCTGTCGAACGGTGGGCCCACCGCCGGTCATCCCCTCGGCTTCACCAAGCAGGGCTGCGACGTCTACTCGCGCATCATCAACGGAACGTCGACTTCGCTGACGGTCGGCATCATCGTCATCCTGCTGACGACCGTGCTCGGTGTCGTGTTCGGTGCCTTCGCCGGTTTCTACGGCGGCTGGATCGACTCCGTGCTGTCGCGCATCGGCGACATCTTCTTCTCCATCCCCTACATCCTGGCCGCCGTGGTCATCATGTCGGTTCTCGCCCAGTACCGAAGCGTCTGGACGATCTCGCTCGCCATCGGCATCTTCGCGTGGCCCTCGACGGCGCGCGTGCTGAGGGCCGAGATCCTGTCGGTGAAGCAGAGCGACTACGTCATGGCGTCGGAGGCGCTCGGGGTGTCGAAGCTCCGCATCCTCTTCCGGCACGTGCTGCCCAACTCGATCGCCCCGGTGATCGCGATCACGACCATCTCGCTCGCCGCCGCGATCGTGGCCGAAGCGACGCTGTCGTTCCTCGGCGTGGGTCTCGGCAGCGACATCATGTCGTGGGGCAACGAGATCAACCAGGCCCAGCGCGACATCCGGACCCATCCGCAGACCCTGATCTACCCGTCGGTTGCACTGTCGGTGACCGTGTTCGCCTTCATTCTGATGGGCGAAGTCATTCGAGAAGCACTCGACCCGAAAGCGAGAGCACTCCGATGAGCTCAGTTTCCAACCCGCGCCGGGATGCCGGCGCCCCCCTCCTCGAGATCAAGAACCTCCAGGTCGGGTTCCAGACCCAGAACGGCACCGTGCAGGCCGTCCGCGGCGCCTCGCTCTCGCTCCGCGCCGGGGAGACCCTCGCCATCGTGGGCGAATCAGGATCGGGCAAGTCCACCACCGCGCACGCGATCATCAACCTGCTTCCCGGCTCCGGTCGCATCACCGGCGGCGAGATCCTGTTCGAGGGCCGCGACCTCGCGAAGCTCTCGCAGAAGGAGATGGAAGACGTTCGGGGCAAGCTGATCGGCTTCGTGCCGCAGGACCCGATGTCGAACCTCAACCCGGTGTGGAGCATCGGCTTCCAGGTCGAGGAGGCCATCAAGGCCAACGGAATCGCCACGGGCAAGCGGGAGATCAAGAAGCACGCGATCGAGGTGCTGAAGGAGGCCGGTCTCGGCGACGCCGACAAGCGGCTCCGCCAGTTCCCGCACCAGTTCTCGGGCGGAATGCGCCAGCGCGTGCTGATCGGTATGGGGCTGTCGTCCCGGCCGAAGCTGCTGATCGCCGACGAGCCGACCTCTGCTCTCGACGTCACGGTTCAGCGAACCATTCTCGACAACCTCGACAAGCTCACCCGCGAGATCGGAACGGCCCTGCTGTTCATCACCCACGACCTGGGCCTCGCCGCCGAGCGGGCCGAGCACCTCGTGGTGATGTACAAGGGGCAGGTCGTCGAGTCGGGCCCGTCGCGCGAGATCCTCCAGAACCCGCTGCACCCCTACACCCAGCGTCTCGTTGCCGCGGCTCCGAGCCTGGCGTCGCGTCGCATCCAGTCGTCGTCGCACTCGCTCGGCGATCTCGACTACTCGGCTCCGAGATCGGTCGAGGGTCTCGACCTCATCGCGGCTGCCGAACATCGCGCCGAACTGCAGGCAGAGGCGCCCCAGCGCGAGGACTCGATCGTGGTCGAGAACCTCACCAAGGTCTACAAGATCCGCGGCGCCAAGGGTGATTTCAAGGCCGTCGACGACGTGTCTTTCGCCATCGAGCGCGGAACCACCACCGCGCTGGTGGGCGAGTCTGGCTCGGGCAAGTCGACCGTGGCCAAGATGCTCCTGCGCCTCGAAGACGCCACCGACGGCAAGATCCTCATCAACGGCACCGACACGGCTCCGCTGAGGGGCAAGGAGCTGCTGGCGCTGCGGCGTCGCATGCAGCCCGTCTTCCAGGACCCCTACGGGTCGCTCGATCCACTTCGCAACATCGGCAACACCATCGGCGAGCCCCTGGTAACCCACAACATCGGCGACCGAACCTCACGCCGTGAGCGCGTGCTCGAGCTGCTCGAGCAGGTGTCGCTGCCGGCCACGCTGTCGACCCGGTACCCGAACGAGCTCTCGGGCGGGCAGCGGCAGCGCGTCGCCATCGCTCGGGCTCTGGCGCTGAAGCCCGACATCGTCATCCTCGACGAGGCCGTCTCGGCACTCGACGTGCTGGTGCAGGCACAGATTCTGCAGCTGCTCTCCGACCTGCAGGGCGAGCTGGGGCTGACGTACCTCTTCATCACGCACGACCTGGCGGTGGTGCGGGTGATCGCCGACAACGTCTGCGTCATGCAGCGCGGGCGCATTGTGGAGAAGGCGAGTACCGACGAGGTCTTCGACCGCCCGCAGATGGAATACACTAAAGAGTTGCTGAATGCGATCCCCGGGGCTGGAATTGCCCTCGGAGTCTAACTCCGCGTTCACTTCCTGCGTGTATTCTCCTGCTGGGTCTGGGCCGTCAGGTCTGGGCCGTCAGGTCTGGCCCCGGAGGGAAGAAAACCCCCGGGCGTCGCAGCCCCAACCCGTTCATTCGCGGGCTCGCCACCAGTATGAGTCCGCACAACTTTGAGGACTATCATCCATGGCGTCAGCCACCCGCGATGACCTACGTAACGTAGCGATCGTTGCCCACGTCGACCACGGTAAGACCACGCTCGTCGACGCGATGCTCAAGCAGACCAACTCGTTCGACGCCCACTTCGAGGGCGAAGACCGCATGATGGACTCGAACGACCTCGAGCGCGAAAAGGGCATCACCATCCTGGCCAAGAACACCTCGGTGCTCTACAGCGGCAAGCACGCAGATGGCAAGAACATCGTCATCAACGTCATCGACACCCCGGGCCACGCCGACTTCGGTGGTGAGGTCGAGCGCGGCCTCTCCATGGTGGATGGCGTCGTGCTGCTCGTCGACGCGTCAGAGGGCCCCCTGCCGCAGACCCGCTTCGTGCTCCGCAAGGCGCTCGAGGCGAACCTCCCGGTCATCCTGCTGGTCAACAAGACCGACCGCCCGGATGCCCGTATCGACGAGGTCATCGCCGAGAGCCAGGACCTCCTGCTCGGCCTCGCCTCGGACATGTCGGACGACCACCCCGACCTCGACCTCGACGCTGTGCTCGACGTGCCGATCGTCTACGCCTCTGGCCGTAACGGCGCCGCCTCGAACAACAAGCCCGAGAACGGCACCCTGCCCGACAACGATGACCTCGAGCCGTTGTTCGAGGCCATCCTGAAGCACGTTCCGGCACCGGTCTACGACGACGAGCACCCGCTGCAGGCGCACGTCACCAACCTCGACGCCTCACCGTTCCTCGGCCGCCTCGCCCTGCTCCGCATCTTCAACGGCCACATCAAGAAGGGCCAGCAGGTCGCCTGGGTGCGCCACGACGGTTCGGTACAGACCGTCAAGCTCACCGAGCTTCTGATCACCAAGGCCCTCACCCGCTTCCCGACCGAGACGGCCGGCCCCGGCGACATCGTCGCCATCGCCGGAATCGAAGAGATCACCATCGGCGACACGATCAGCGACCCCGAGGATGTTCGGCCGCTGCCGATCATCACGGTCGACGACCCCGCCATCTCGATGACCATCGGCACGAACACGTCGCCGATGATCGGTCGCACCAAGGGCTCCAAGGTCACCGCCCGCATGGTGAAGGACCGCCTCGACCGCGAGCTCGTCGGTAACGTCTCGCTGAAGGTCGTCGACATCGGCCGCCCCGATGCGTGGGAGGTGCAGGGCCGTGGAGAACTGGCTCTCGCCATCCTCGTCGAGCAGATGCGACGCGAGGGCTTCGAGCTCACCGTGGGCAAGCCGCAGGTGGTCACCAAGCAGGTCAACGGAAAGACGCATGAGCCGTTCGAGCACCTGACGGTGGATGCGCCCGAGGAGTTCCTCGGCGCGATCACCCAGCTGCTCGCGTCTCGGAAGGGCATGATGACGACCATGCAGAACCACGGCACCGGCTGGGTCCGCATGGAGTTCATCGTTCCGTCGCGTGGGCTCATCGGGTTCCGCACCGAGTTCCTCACCACCACGCGTGGCACCGGCATCGCGAACGCGATCTCGCACGGCTACGACGCGTGGGCCGGCCCCATCGTCACCCGCAACAACGGCTCCATCGTGGCCGACCGTTCGGGCGTCGTGACGCCGTTCGCCATCGTCAACCTGCAGGAGCGCATGTCGTTCTTCGTCGAACCGACGCAGGAGGTGTACGAGGGCATGGTCATCGGCGAGAACTCGCGCGCCGACGACATGGACGTCAACATCACCAAGGAGAAGCAGCTCACCAACATGCGCCAGTCGACGTCTGACACGTTCGAGCGCATGACGCCGTCCCGCAAGCTCACGCTCGAGGAGTCCCTCGAGTTCGCCCGCGAAGACGAGTGCGTCGAGGTGACCCCCGAGTGGGTGCGCATCCGCAAGGTCGAGCTCTCGGCGCAGGCGCGCCAGCGCAGCGCCTCGCGCGTCAAGAGCCAGAACGCGAACGCCTAGGTTCTGCTGAACCACTGAGCGGCGCGGTTCGCGCCCGCTCCCGAAGCCCTCGCCGGCCGAGTCCTCGACTCGCCGGCGGGGGCTCCGTCGTTTCCGGCCCAGGCCGTCTCGCGTCACGGGAACCCACCCGGACTGAGCCCAGTCGATCCTCCGGTGTATTCGGGTCGGGTCTTCCCGGCTCCGTCCGAGCGGGAAGCGCGCCTTCTGGTGCGACGGCCGGGGTGTTAGCGCCACTTATCGCGGGAATGGACGCCATTTCGATCCTCCGCCGCACCATTGGGCGCGGGCCCCCACGAACGTGTCGGTTCTGCGCTCGGCTGCTGGCAGGTAGCTAGGCGGGCGGGCAGACAGGGGTGGGGTGGGAGACAGGGGTGGCGTGGGAGACAGGGGTGGGGTCGGGTGGGGTCAGTCGGCGTCGGCGTAGGAGTCGACGATGCTGATGTCGAGCGGCACGTCGAGCGGAAACTGGCCGAAGAGCAGGCGGGTGGCGGATGCTGCGGAGGCACGGATGGCCTCCGCGACCTCCTCGGCCAGCGCCGCCGGGGCGTGCACGATGACCTCGTCGTGCAGGAAGAACACGAGGTGCGGCGCCCGCGCGAACGGCGCTGCCGCCCGCCCCGCGACCACCGCTGCGCCGCCCCCGACGCCCGCTCCACCCTGGAGGGCGGCGGTGCTCGCCCCGCCCTGCAGGGCAGCAGTGCCCGCCTGACCCTGGAGGGCAGTGGTGCCCGCCTGACCCTGGAGGGCAGTGGTGACCGCCCTACTCTGGAGGGCAGTGGTGCCCGCCTGACCCTGGAGGGCAGTGGTGCCCGCCCCGCCCTGGAGGGCTGCGGTGACCGCCTGACCCGGGAGGGCAGTGGTGCTCGCCCCGCCCTGGAGGGCGGCGGTGCCCGGCCCACCCGCGGCTACGGTCGGTGGCTGCGTGGTGCCGGGGCGAGCGGACGTCGCGGGCGCGGTGGGAGGAGTCGCCGCGGTGGTGGCGGGTGCAGTGGCGGGGTTTCCGGGGGCCGGGCCGGTGGTGGTCGTGCTCACGGCGGCGTGAGCTGCGGCGGGAGCGGCCGCGGGAGCGGCGGTGGGACGGACGCTGCGGCCGGCGGACCTGAGCTCGGCGAGGCGGGCGGCCATGGCGGCGACGGGGTCGGCGGCCTTGAAGGGGGAGTCCGCGGCCTTGCGGCGTTCGCGCTCGGCGATCTCCGCCTCGATGGCGGCGATCCGCGCGGCCTCCCGTTCGACCGGTGACAGTTCCGCGGCCGCCGTGGCGTCGGCCGAGGCATCCGCGTCGGTGGCGACGCCAGCGGCACCGCCGGCGAGACCGTCGTGTGCGGGGTGTGCGGTTGCAGGGCCGGGCGCAGCCGGTGATCCGGACGCGACGGCGGCTGGCGCGACGGCGGCTGGCGCGACGGCGGCGGTGGCGGCGGGGGAGCCGGCGCCGGGCGCCGAGGGCTCGGGCGCGGCGAGTGTGGTCGCAGAGGGGTCCGGCGCGGCCGGCTCGAGCTCGGGCTCGAGCTCGGGCTCCGGCTCGGGTGCAAGGGCCGCCAGGCGGCGGCGGAGGTCGGCCAGCCAGCACAGCGCCCAGTCCGCCGCGCTCGCCTGAACCACGAAGTTGCGCGTGAAGCGACCCCAGTCGCGGGCTTCCCGCCGCGCCAGCTGCTGCACACGCTCGTCGGGGGCGCCCTCCCGCGCGAGCGCCTGCGTCTCCCACCAGGTCTCGGCGGGGCGCGGGGCGCTGCGGCCGAGGCGTGAGGTGACGATCTCGCCCCGCTCGCCGGCCCGCGCGGCGGTCTCGACGTAGTCCAGCGCGGTGGGGAACGCGCGCGCCAGCCGCGGCAGCAACCGCCCGCTCTCACCGCTGGTGGCACCGTACATCGCCCCGAGCATCGCCACCTTCGCCTCGGCCCGCGTCTTCACCGCACCGCTCTCGACGATCCCGGCGTACAGGTCGGAGCCCCGGCCGGCCGCCGCCATCACGGTGTCGGCCGAGATGCCGGCGAGGATGCGCGGTTCGAGCTGCGCCGCATCGGCGACGACGAGCTTCCAGCCGTCATCCGCTGTGACCGCACGACGCACCTGTTTCGGCAACTGCAGCGCGCCCCCGCCGCGCGCGGCCCAGCGCCCCGACACCACCCCGCCCGGCAGGTAGTCGGGGTGGAAGCGGCCGTCTCTGACCCACGACGCCATCCACGACCATCCATTTGCCGTGAAGAGACGCGACAGCTTCTTGTATTCGAGCAGGGGCGGGATCACCGGATGCTCGATTGCCTGCAACTCCCAGGAGCGCGTCGTTGTGACACTGAGCCCGGCGGCGCGGAGCGCGCGCAGCAGCTCCTGCGGCGAATCCGGGTTCAGCTGGGGTGCGTCGAGCGCCCGCCGCACGGCCTGGGCGAGCGCTTCGAGGCGGGCCGGGCGCTGCCCGGCCGGTGCCTCAGGCCCCAGGAGCTCGGTGAGCAGTTCGTCGTGCACGCCTTCGTGCCAGGGCAGCCCGGCATGCGTCATCTCTGCGGCGACGAGTGCGCCCGCCGACTCCGCCGCAATGAGCAGCCGCAGCCGGTTCGGCTCGGTGGCGGTGCGGATGGCGTCGAGCTGCAGCACGAGC
Organism: Subtercola boreus; assembly: GCF_003399645.1. Classification (GTDB taxonomy): domain Bacteria; phylum Actinomycetota; class Actinomycetes; order Actinomycetales; family Microbacteriaceae; genus Subtercola; species Subtercola boreus_A. Next base: position 49,630 of record NZ_NBXD01000020.1, on the reverse strand, counting down.
TCTGCGACGGCCTCATTCGCCAGCACCTCCTCATCGTCGGGGCCGCCGGGTTCGACGGCGCCGTCGAAATCGAACGCCACCGCCGAGCCCGCGGCATCCCGTTCACCGTCGTCGGCGGCAGCCCCCGGACCGGTGGGCGGCGCTGTCGCATCCCACTCGCCACGGGTCGACAGGGCGAGCCGACTGCCCGCAGAGAGAGCGGATGATCGAAGGATCGCCCGCGTCAGCCGAAGGTCGTGGCACCGGTCGACACGGACCCCGTGCGCCAGCAGCCAGCCGTATCGGCTGGCCGTGTCGGCCCACACCCACCGTGGATTCTCGAGCTCCAACGCTTCGACGGCCTCCGCGAGGTCGTCGCCGGCGAGCTGTTGGGCAGGCTCATCGGGGCCCGGCAGACCGGAGTCGTCGAGCGGCGTGAGGGTGGCGCTGCCCGTTGGGGCACCGGAGATGACGACGTACACGCTTCCATTGTGGTCGCTCGAGGCGGTGGCGGCTGTCGCCTCGCGGGGGGCTGGGAACATCGCCACATTCCCAATGCAGGTAACCCTTACTAAGTGTAGGCTTACCTATGTTCCGTCGACCGGCGAGCATTTCGATCCTGCGCACAGCGCCCTCGAGCTGGAGATCCCCCACTTGCTTGCCACGTTCGTCATCGGCCTTCGCGAAGGGCTCGAAGCCGCGCTGATCGTCGGTATCATCGCAGCCTTCCTGAAGCGCAACGGGCACTCGCTCAAGTCGATGTGGGTCGGTGTCGTCGCAGCCATCGCCCTCAGCATCGGTGTCGGTGTGCTGCTCGAGGTCATCTCCGTCGGCCTGCCGCAGGCTGAACAGGAGGGCATGGAGTCGATCATCGGGGCCGTCGCCGTCGTGATGGTCACGGTCATGATCGTGTGGATGTCGAAGCACGCACGCAACATGCGCTCGGAGCTCGAGTCCGAGGCAGGCGATGCCCTCGCACAGGGTTCTGTTCTCGCGTTGGCCGTCATGGCCTTCCTCGCAGTGCTGCGCGAAGGCTTCGAGACCAGCGTGTTCCTGCTGGCGGCGTTCCAGTCCTCGGTCAGCCCGGTCATCGCCGGCGCCGGCGCCGTTCTCGGCCTCCTCGTCTCCGTCGCGATCGGCTACGCCATCTACCGGGGCGGCATCACGCTGAACCTCGGTAGGTTCTTCACCGTCACGGGTGTCTTCCTCGTCTTCGTCGCCGCGGGTCTGGTGATGAGCGCCCTCCGAACCGCCCACGAGGCAGGGTGGATCGTGATCGGCCAAGGCGCCACGGTCGACCTCTCCTGGCTCGCGCCGGCCGGCTCCGTGCAGGCTGCGCTCGTCACGGGCGTGCTCGGTGTGCCGGCCGACCCCCGAGTGGTCGAGGTGCTCGGGTACCTGCTGTACCTCGTACCCGTTCTGCTCTTCGTGCTCTGGCCGCGGTCGCTCCGCCCCGGAGCGCGCGCCCACCGGGTGCAGTTCGGCCTCGCCGCGGCCGCCGCTGTCGCCGCCGTGCTGCTGTTGATCGCCGTGCCCGCTGGCGCGACCGCTCAGGTTGCGGCGGGCCCGAGCGCCCTCACGGCCGCCGACGGCCGCCAGATCGGAACGACCGAGCTCGCCCCGACGCCCACCGGTTTCGAGCTGCGCTCGACCGTGCTCACGCTGTCGACCACCACCGCGCTCGATGCATCCGCCTCGACGACGGAGTCGCACCTGGGCCAGGATGCCCGTGCCTGGGCCGTCACGACCGAAACCGACCCGACGGGCCTTCCTGCCGTGGTCACGCTCGACCAGATCGGCGTGCTGAACGGCGGCCGCACTCCCGTCGGGGTGAACCGCGCCCAGAACCCCGGGCCGTTCGACGCGGTCTGGCAGGTGACGCTGAACCAGCACGTCTGGGCGGTGGGCGACACCCTGCTCGACGCGACCAGCGCGTCGGTCACCACGCTCACGATCTCGGGCGGCGGCCTGACGGCGCCCCGCACCCTCACCGTCAGCGGGGGAGACACCGCCCCAGAGTCGCTCTCCTGGGCGGTGGCCGCCTCCCAGACCGAACTCGTCTCCGGTGCCCTCGCGGCGCAGCAGTCCGAGACCGACGAGGTTGCTCTGTTCAGGTTCTACCTGCCCGCTGTGCTCGCGATCACGGCGCTGGTGCTCGCGGTCTTCGGGCTGCGCGGCCTCCGGGCGACCCGGCGCGGTGCCCGCGACGTGGCGGCCGGGCCGGCGGGTGGCCAGACCGTGGCCGGCCCGAACGGTGGCGCGCAGGCCGGCGATCGCACCGCCGCCGAACGGGATGCGGCCAAGGCTTCGCCCCCGGGCATCCTGAACCCCGCCGCACCCGCAGAGGGCGCCCCCACACCTGTTTCCGCCCGCAGCTGACCCACCCCCGAGGAGCCTCTTCCATGACACCGTCACGCACCCGCTCGGCCCGAAAGCGCCCGGCCACCCGCGCCACGTATGCGCTGCTCGCCGGCCTCGCCGCCGGCAGCCTCCTGCTCGCCGGCTGCTCGAGCTCGACCACCGCGACCGCCGGCAGCACCGCGTCGGCCGACGGTGCGGCTCCCGTGACGAACGGCGCCGCGCAGGTGAAGGTCACCCTGTCGGGCAACGACTGCGCGATGGACTACGCCAGCGCCCCTGCGGGCCCGGTCACCTTCGAGATCACCAACACCGACGCCGCCGGGCTCAGTGAGGTCGAGCTGATGAGCGACAAGCGCATCCTGGGTGAGCGTGAGAACATCGTCGCGGGGCTCAAGTCCGCGTCGTTCTCGGTGACGCTCACGGGCGGCACCTACCAGCTGAACTGCCCGGGGGCGACGACCGAGAACACCGACTTCACGGTGACGGGTGAGGCCACGGCCGAAGCCAGTGACGTGCAGGGCCAGCTCACCGAAGGCACCTCCGGCTACGGAACCTATGTCGAGGGACAGGCTGCGAACCTCGTCGAGGCCGTGGGAGTGCTCGACGCCGCCGTGCAGTCGGGCGACGTGGCCGCCGCGCAGACCGCCTACGCCACCGCCCGCCCGTTCTACGAGCGCATCGAGCCGGTCGCCGAGAGCTTCGCCGACCTCGACCCCGAGATCGACGCCCGCGTCGCCGATGTCGAGCCCGGTGCGGAGTGGACGGGCTTCCACCCGATCGAGAAGGACCTCTTCGAGACCGGCGCGATCACCGACGCGACGAAGGCGCTGAGCACGAAGCTCGTGGCCGACATCGCCCAGCTGCAGACCCTCACCACCGGTCTCACCTACAAGCCCGAGGAGCTCGCCAACGGCGCCTCGAGCTTGCTCGAAGAGGTGCAGTCGTCGAAGATCACCGGCGAAGAGGAGGCGTACAGTCACATCGACCTCGTCGACTTCGTCGCGAATGTCGAGGGCTCGGAGCAGGCCTTCGAGTACCTCAAGCCGGCCCTCACCACGATCGACCCCGATCTGACCGCTTCGATCAGCGCACAGTTCACGTCGGTCGACGCCATGCTCGCGACCTACAAAGACGCGGCCTCTCCCGGCGGCTACGCGCTCTACACCGAGGCGCTCCGCACCTCCGATGCGCCGAAGCTGACCCAGTCGATCCAGGCTCTGCAGTCACCGCTCGCGCAGCTCAGCGAGAAGGTGGCGACGGCGTAGGTGAGACGCAACAGGATCGAACGGGATGACCGGCAGGGCGACCCCGTAGCGCCCGGTCCCAGCGCTGAGCCGAGAGACCAGCACGCGGGTCTCAGCGCTGGGCCGAGAGACCCGCACGCGGGTCTCAGCGCTGGGCCGAGAGACCCGCACGCGGGTCTCAGCCGCCGCGCCTTCTTCGCCGCCGCGGCATCGAGCGCCGCCGCCGGCGCGGCCATCGGCGTCACCGCCACGGGAATCGCGGGCCAGGCCGCCTCGGCCGGTCAGGTCGAACTCACAGCCCAAGCCGACGAGACGTACCCGTTCTATGGGGAGCACCAGGCGGGCATCCGCACCCCGCCGCAGGATCATCTCGTGTTCATGGTCTTCGACGTCACCACCACGTCGGCCAGCGAGCTGCAGGTCATGCTCGCCAAATGGTCTGCGGCGATCGCCCAATACACCGCGGGGCTCGCGGTCGGTGCGGTCGAACCCGAGCGGGAGCTCGCGGTGCCGGGCGACACCGGCGAGGCCGCGGGCATGGGCGCGAACCAGCTGACCGTCACCGTCGGGTTCGCCCCGTCGATGTTCGACGACCGGTTCGGCTGGAAGAAGTACAGGCCCGCCGCACTGAACGACCTGCCTGCGTTCGCCAGCGACGCCCTGACGCCCGAGTTCACCGGCGGCGACATCTGCGTGCAGGCCTGCGCGAGCGATCCCCTGGTCGCCTACCACGCCATCCGCAATCTTGCGCGAATGGCCCGCACCACCGCGACCACACGGTGGACGGTGCAGGGTTTCGGCCGGGCATCCCGAAGCGGCGACCGGGCGACGCCGCGCAACCTGATGGGGTTCAAAGACGGCACCCGCAACATCGAGACCGATGACGATTTCGCCCAGCAGGTGTGGGTGGGTGACGGCAGCGACCAGCCGTGGATGACCGGTGGCAGCTACCTCGTGGCCCGCAAGATCCACATGCTGATCGAGACCTGGGACACCGACTACATCGCCGACCAGCACGCCGTCTTCGGCCGTACGAAGCTCGAAGGTGCCCCGCTGACGGGCACGAAGGAGTTCGACACCCCCGACTTCCAGGCGACCGGTGCCGACGGCAAGCCGGTCATTCCGGCGAACGCCCACGTGGCGCTGGCGGCGCACGAGAACAACAACGGCACCAAGATCCTCCGGCGGGGCTACAACTTCACCGACGGTATCGACAGCGTGGGCCGATTGGATGCGGGACTCATGTTCATCTCGTACCAGCGCGACCCGCAGCAGTTCATCACCCTTCAGCAGAAGCTCGGCTCGATGGATCGCCTGAACGAGTACATCCGCCACGTCGGCTCAGGTGTGTACGCGGTTCCCCCTGGCCTCAGCGCCGCGGGCGACTACTTCGGCAAGGCCCTGTTCGCCTGAGACCGGCGTCGTTCTTCTTCGCACCGCGCTTGGCTGACCGGCAGTTGGGGCAGTGAGAAGAGAAGTAGCGCGACGGCGCTTGACCGCCTTCTCATTAATGAGCTTCACTCGATTAAGCACCTGTGCTGCACTGCGAGAGGAAGTCTCTGATGAGGAAAAACATTGCCGGGATGACGGTAGTCGTGGGAGTGATCGTCGCGCTGATGGCTCAGCCACTTGGCGCTCAAGCATCAGTACCGAGCTGGACTGATTCCGATTCAACGACGATGACCATTCATGGCTTCGACGCAGACGTTGCCGCCGAGAATGGATTCACCATCATCACGAACGCAGAAGGTATCCAAGAATCGATTCCTGTCAGCGATTCGGCAAAGGCCCTGGTTGTTGCAGCTGCTCAAGAAGGTCATCAGAACACCGGCACGCTCACGTACTCGTGTGGGTCGTCCTGGCTGACCATGACGAGGGCCGGTTCGACGAGTGTCTACTTCAATACGGGCTTCAAAGTCTATCTGCCCACGCTCTGGCATAGCTGGGCCGTAGACATGTTCAGCAGCCGCGGCGGCTACTCGGTCGGTCTTGATGGAGGCCCGACCCCGCCGGTGTGGGATGACGGCTGGACGATCAACGTCGGTAGCAGCTTCGGAACACACGGCAATGTGCGACCGGGATCGTTTGCGGTGCTGACCAACGGGGCGTTCTGCTATTCGAACTCCCCAACGGCCGGCACCTGACCGGAGCACACACGATGTTCTCTGGCGGTCCACCTGGCGCTGGGGGCGAGACCGGTGCGATGCTCACAACACAGAACGAGCCTGAGGCGGCTCGAAAGCTCGAGAGTCCGGTTGGTCACCTTCGATTGAATGACGAAGTTGAATTTCGGGGTTACAGCTGGCGGGGAGGGAGCGCTCCCGGGTTCCCGATCAGGCAGCACATGGTGGACGCAATCTATGGTGTGCACCACGGGGGGCGCGTCGTGGAGGTTAGCGTTCGCAGCTGGTCTGACTCTATGGGGGCTCGCTCGCGCGAAAGATCCTTCGGGTTCGATTCCCGTGTTGCCGTTCACGCGATGGACTTTCTCCATTCAGTGTCTTCAGTGCCGCTCACAGTGGCGCGCGGGCTTATCGAGACTGCGATCGAAGGTGAGATCGCGAGTCCTGGGAGTCCCGCCGTGCTCGTGGTCGGCGATATTCGGTGCGAACTATGGTCTGGGCGTGGCGCTGCCATTACCATCGCGACACAGCCGTCGAATCTCTGGTTCGAAGACCTCCACGCGGAGTTATTCATCACGTCGAACTGAACACAGTCAGACCGGCGGGGAAGCAGGCGGGTGACCCCGCGACCCGGCGAGCGACTTCTGGGCAGCTTCAGGGCGGGCAGCCGTCCAGGCCGGTGCGCGCACTCGCCTTTCAGGGCGAGATTTCTTTCGTCTAGGGCTGGTCCATCGTGTCGGGCACGATGCCGAACGAGTCGGTGAGGTCGGCGACGGCGCTCCTCAGCGAGGTGCGCTGGGTATCGGTGAGGGTGTCGTAGCCGGGGAAGGTAACTCCCGTGCGGAGAGCGTTCAGCTCGTTTTCGACGGCCTCGAAGCGGTGGTCGAGGGTCGTCGCGAGTGCCGCGTTCTGCGTCACGAGAATGGGGCGGAGGCCCGAGAACGCCTCGCGCGACCCGTCGACGTAGCCCTGCAGATCGGAGAGGTCGGTGTGCGAGAGCGGTTGCTCCGTGCCGGCTGCCGCAGCGGTCGCGCGACCGGAGAGCAGGGTGGCCACCCCGTCTGCCTGTTCGGCGACGGTGGGGCGGATGCTCTCGACAGCGGCGACGAGGGCTGCCGTGTCGGCGTCGAGCTGCCGGGCCGGGCCCGACCGCTGCTCGGGTGACGACATCCGCCCCGAGGGAGCCGTTGCCGGAGCGGGGGCATAGAGAGCCTGCTCGATGGTGTGCCAGCCGGCCGACGGTCCGTCGAGCGACGCATCGAGTTCGGGGAACGAGCCGGCTGCGCCGAGCATCCGGTTGTAGAACGAGCGGGTGGGTGCGTACAGCGCACGGGCAAGATCGTCGTCGCCCGACTCGTAGGCTGCGGTGAACTCCGTGGTGCCCGCGCTGAGCTTCTGCGCCTGCTGCCCGAGGTACTCCCCGAAGTCGGTGCTCGACACAGAGAGCTGGCGCGTGATGAAAGCGGCCTGGCTCAGCGGTTTCGCCGCAGCCGCCGCGGCCGCCTCGCCGGGGGAGTTCGTTGCGCAGCCGCTCAGCAGGAGAAGCAGCGCCGCGCCCGCGCCGATCAGGGCGAGACGGGCCCGCGGTGGGGCTGGATGCTGGGGCACGAACGGTCTCCGTGGATGGTGTGACAGGGCTGGGGCGACGCCGTTGTCACCTCAACGCTAACAGCGCCCAGCTTGGCTCGGTACATTGGGGGCACCAACCGAAAGGCAATCGTGATGTCGCAGTTCCCTGCTCCCGTCTCAGGGCCGACCGCCGCCCCGGGCGACGGGCAGGCCGCTCAGGCCGCGGTACCGCATCCCGTGGAGCCCGTCGGCGAGTCGGGCGTCGTGCGAGCCGCCAGCTGGGCCGTCGGCCTGCTGCTCGGCGTGGTCTTCGGCATGCTCGGCACCGTCGTGAACCAGGCGAGCATCAGTTTCTTCGGCCTGTTCGACGCACCGATCGGGCTCGTGCTCGCGATCGCGGCTGTCACCCTGCTGCTCGTGGGCCTCCGGCTCGTGTTGCCGTCGAGGCTGATCGCCTTCCTCGCGGCCCTCGGACTGGTCGGCATCGTGGCCGTTCTCACGCTGCCGAGTCCCGGGGGATCGGTGCTCGTTCCGGCGAACACCGCCGGATACGTGTGGACGTTCGCTCCGACCGTCATCGCCCTCGTGGTGATCGCGTGGCCGAAGCTCGGCCGCCGCCGCGTTTAGAATGGAACCTGTCTGTTCGGAAGGATCTCACCACAGTGACCTATGTCATCGCTCTGCCGTGTGTCGACGTCAAGGATCGCGCCTGCATCGACGAATGCCCGGTCGACTGCATCTACGAGGGTGAACGCTCGCTCTACATCCACCCCGACGAGTGTGTCGACTGCGGTGCGTGCGAGCCCGTCTGCCCCGTCGAGGCGATCTACTACGAAGACGACCTCCCCGAAGAGTGGGCCGACTACTACAAGGCGAACGTCGAGTTCTTCACCGACATCGGATCGCCGGGCGGCGCCGCCAAGATCGGCGTGATTCCGAAGGACCACCCCGTCATCTCGGTGCTTCCCCCGCAAGAGACGCACCAGTAACCGGTGGCGCTCGGCTCTCTGCCCGACTACCCGTGGGACGCGATGAAGCCGTTCGCCCGGGTGGCGGGGGCGCATCCGGGAGGCATCGTCGACCTCTCGATCGGCTCCCCGGTCGATCCCACCCCGCAGGTGGTGCGTGACGCGCTCGCGGCGGCGACGGATGCCCATTCCTACCCGGCGACGGCCGGCAGCCCAGAGCTGCAGAACGCGATCGTGTCCTGGTTCGAGCGTCGTCGCGGCGTGACCGGGCTGACATCGGCGCGGGTACTGCCGACGATCGGCTCGAAGGAGCTCGTGGCCTGGCTGCCGTTCATGCTGGGGCTCGGCGAGGGTGACGTGGTCGTGCATCCACGGGCCGCCTATCCGACCTACGAGATCGGCGCGACGATCGCGGGCGCTCGCTCGCTCGCTGCCGACGACCCCGACGAGTGGCCCGCCGAGACGAAGCTGGTCTGGCTGAACTCCCCCGGCAACCCGGATGGCGCGGTGCTCGACAGCGTGCAGCTCTCCCGTGCGGTCGTGCGGGCCCGGGAGTTGGGCGCCGTGATCGCGAACGACGAGTGTTACGCCGACCTCGGCTGGGACGGCCGGTGGGCGAGCGAACCGGTACCGAGCATCCTCGATCCCCGCGTGACCGGTGGTGACCTGACGGGCATCCTCGCGGTGTACTCGCTGAGCAAGCAGTCGAACCTCGCCGGCTACCGTGCGGCCTTCGTCGCCGGTGACGAGACGATCGTCGAGCGGTTGCTGACCGTGCGCAAGCATGCCGGCATGATGCCGCCCGCACCCGTGCAGACGGCGATGATCGCGGCGCTCGGCGACAGCGCGCACGTCGATCGGCAGAAGGAGCTCTACCGGGCTCGCCGCGACATCCTGAAGCCTGCCCTCGAGACCGCTGGCTTCCACATCGATCGCAGCGAGGCCGGGCTCTACCTCTGGGCGACCCGGCGCCAGGATGCCTGGCAGAGCATCGCCGAACTGGCCGAGCTGGGTATTCTGGCGGGCCCGGGCCCGGGCCCGTTCTACGGCGACCACTTTCCCGAGCACGTGCGGTTCTCGCTCACGGCGACCGACGAGCGCATCCGGGCCGCGGCCGAACGGCTGGGTGCCGACCGTGCTTTAGGCTGAGTGCTGTGCAACACGAATCTCGAGGAGGCGCCGTGGGCGACACCGATCACGCTGCAGACATCGAGCAGAAGGCCACACTGACCTTTCCGGGGGGCACGGCGGAGTTCCCCATCCTGACGAGCGTCGACGGGGCGTCGTCGGTCGACATCTCGACGTTCACGAAGCAGACCGGCCTGACGACGCTCGACTACGGGTTCGTCAACACCTCGGCGACACGCTCGACAATCACGTACATCGACGGCGACAAGGGCATCCTGCGCTATCGCGGCTACCCCATCGACCAGATCGCCGAGAACTCGACCTATCTGGAGACGGCCTGGCTGCTGATCTATGGCGAGCTGCCGACGGCTGAGCAGCTGTCGAAGTTCGACGATGAGATCCGTCACCACACTCTGCTGCACGAAGACCTGAAGCGCTTCTTCGACGCCCTGCCGCACAACGCGCACCCGATGTCGGTGCTCTCGGCCGGCATCTCGGCGCTGTCGACCTACTACCAGGACTCGCTCGACCCGCGTAACCCCGAGCACGTCGAGATCTCGACGATCCGCCTGCTGGCGAAGCTGCCGGTGATGGCGGCGTACGCGCACAAGAAGAGCCTCGGGCAGGCGTTTCTGTACCCCGACAACTCGCTGAGCTTCATCGACAACTTCCTGCGGCTGAACTTCGGCACGATGGCAGAACCGTACAAGATCAACCCGGTGCTGTCGAAGGCGCTGGAGCGACTGCTCATCCTGCATGAAGACCACGAGCAGAACGCGTCGACGTCGACGGTGCGGCTCGTCGGTTCGACCGAGGCGAACATGTTTGCCTCGATCTCGGCCGGTATCAACGCGCTCTACGGCCCGCTTCACGGCGGGGCGAACGAGGCCGTGCTGACGATGCTGGCGCAGATCCGCGACTCTGGTGAGGGTGTGGAGAAGTTCGTCGAGCGGGTGAAGAACAAGGAGGCGGGCATCCGTCTCATGGGCTTCGGTCACCGCGTGTACAAGAACTACGACCCGCGCGCGAAGCTCGTGAAGGAGGCCGCCGACGAGGTTCTCGCGGCCCTCGGTGTTCAGGATGACCTCCTCGACATCGCCAAGGAGCTCGAGGCGATCGCGCTGGCGGACGACTACTTCATCTCGAGGCGCCTGTACCCCAATGTCGACTTCTACACCGGCGTCATCTACAAGGCGATGGGCTTTCCGACGCGCATGTTCACGGTGCTCTTCGCGATCGGGCGGCTTCCCGGCTGGATCGCGCACTGGCGCGAGATGCAGATCGACCCCGCCACCAAGATCGGCCGCCCGCAGCAGCTCTACCTGGGCAGCCCCGAGCGCGAGTGGCCCACCGACCGCTGACCCGCGCCGCGCCCCGCGCCCGCCGCGCCGCCGCGCGCCGGCTCCTCCTCGTAATTGAGACAGCTCCGGACAGGTGAGACAGGCGTGCGCCTCTTACGTGTCCGTAGCTGTCTCACTGGGCCGAGCCGATCGGAGCGGAGCGGGGGAGCGGAGCGGGGGAGGTGGGGCGGGGCGGGGTCAGGCGTGCAGGGTCTCGTTGAGGGTCACGCCGGCGCCGGTGCGGCTCAGGGCCTCTACGGCGCCCGTCAGGGAGTTGCGACGGAAGAGCAGGTTCGGGCGGCCCGAGAGTTCGATGGCCTTCACGCTCGGTGTGCTGCCGTCGTTCCGGCGCGGGGCGCCCACGAGGTACACCTTGGTGCCCGCGGTGACGTAGAGCCCCGCCTCCACCACGGAGTCGTCGCCGATCGAGATGCCGATGCCCGAGTTCGCCCCGAGCAGGGCGCGCTCGCCGATCGATACGCGCTCGGTGCCGCCGCCGGAGAGGGTGCCCATGATGGATGCCCCGCCGCCGACATCCGACCCGTCACCGACCACGACCCCCTGCGAGATGCGACCCTCCACCATGGAGGTGCCGAGCGTTCCGGCGTTGAAGTTGACGAACCCCTCGTGCATCACCGTCGTACCGGGCGAGAGGTGGGCGCCGAGCCGCACCCGGGACGCGTCGGCGATGCGCACCCGGTCGGGGCTGACGTAGTCGAGCAGACGCGGGAACTTGTCGATGCCGTGCGCCGCGATGCCGTGCCGCTGCAGGGACGGGCGAAGACGGTCGAAGTCGGCGGGGAGTACCGGGCCCGCGTTGGTCCACACCGTGATGGGGAGGTGCCCGAAGATGCCGTCGAGGTTGATGGTGTTCGGCCGCACGAGCAGGTGCGAGAGGAGGTGTAGCCGAAGGTAGGCGTCTGGCGTCGAGGCGGGCGGGTCGGCCAGGGTGATCTCGGTCGTGACCACTTCGACGCGCACGTTCCGCCGATCATCCGGAACAGCCTGTGCAATGAGGTCGTCGAGAACGGATGCTGCGTCGGCACCACCCCGTTCAGGGTCGCGTTCGCCGAGCCGGGGTGCCGGGTACCACGTATCGAGAACGGTGCCGTCGCCGGCGACGGTGGCGAGGCCGTGGCCCCAGGCGGATACGGGCACGGAGAGGTCGATCGTCATTCCCCAAGGGTACCGGCGGGGGGCGTGGCGGGCGGCCGCAGCGGATGTCGGCGGGCTCGCCTAAACTGGGCTGCATGCCGGAGACTCTCGCCCCGATCATCCCGCTCGACCTCGCGGCCAGCTCGATCGATCTCACCCGGCAGCTCTGCGACATCCACTCGGTGTCGGGCGATGAGGGGCCGCTCGCCGACGCGATCGTCGCCAGCCTGGCCGGAGCGGAGCACCTCGAGATCATCCGGGACGGTGACACGGTCGTGGCCCGCACGAACTTCGGGCGCGAACAGCGGGTCGTGATCGCCGGCCACATCGATGTGGTGCCCGAGAACGGTAACGTGCCGACGCGGTACGAGACGATCGACGGCCTCGACTACCTCTGGGGCCGCGGAACGGTCGACATGAAGGCCGGCGTCGCGGTGCAGCTGAAGCTCGCGGCCGAGCTCACCGACCCCCGCGTCGATGTGACGTGGATGTGGTACGACCACGAAGAGGTCTCGGCGGCGCTGAACGGCCTCGGCAGGCTGGCAGCGAACCGTCCCGACCTGTTCGTCGGTGACTTCTCGATTCTCGGCGAACCGTCGAACAGCCAGATCGAGGGCGGCTGCAACGGCAACCTCCGCATCGAGGTGCGTGCCTTCGGCAAACGCTCCCACTCGGCACGCGGCTGGGTGGGTTCGAACGCTGTGCACAAGCTGGCCCCTGTGCTGAACACGCTCGCCGCCTACGAGGCCCGCGAGGTGGAGGTCGACGGTCTGGTCTACCGCGAGGGTCTGAACGCCGTGGGTATCAGCGGCGGAATCGCAGGCAACATCATCCCCGATGAGGCGATGGTGCACATCAACTACCGCTTCGCGCCGAGCCGGTCGGGCGACGAGGCCATCGCCCACATGAACGAACTCTTCGGCGACTACGAGGTCACGGTGGTCGACCTCGCCGAGGGCGCACGGCCCGGGCTCGACGCTCCGCTGGCGAAGGAGTTCCTGGCTGCGGTCGGCGGGGAGGCGAAGCCCAAGTACGGCTGGACCGATGTGGCCCGCTTCTCGGCACTCGGCATTCCGTCGGTGAACTTCGGCCCCGGCGACCCGATGAAGGCGCACGCCGACGATGAGCGGGTGCTGCTGTCACAGATCACCTCCTGCGAAGAGGCCCTCCGGGTCTGGCTGTCGAAGAGCTGAGCCGTGATCTCCGACCCGTGCAGGCTGGCATGACGCAGGCCGTAGACGACCGGCACGCCGAACCGGTTCCGCCCGGGGGCGCTGCCCCGGGCATCCGGAGCCGCACCTCGGGCGCGTGGTGGCAGCGCCTCTGGGCCTCGGCGGTGGTCGACGTTCTGCTGGTCTATGCCGGTGCCCGCGTCGTCACCACCGTGATGCTGCTCGTGCTCGCCAGCGTGCAGGGCCAGAACCCGTGGACGGGCGCGAAACCGTCGTACTTCGACTACGCGTCGATCTGGGACGGTACCTGGTACAAGATCGTCGCCTACTGGGGCTATCCGTCGCAGTTGCCGCTCTCGACCTCAGGGCACGTCGAACAAAACTCGTGGGCGTTCCTGCCGGGGTATCCATTCCTCGTACGCGCCCTGACAACCGTGACCGGTGTGCCGTGGGAGTACCTGTCGGTCATCGTGTCGCTGCTCTTCGGCGCCGGCGCGGCCGTCATGTTCTACCGGCTGATGCGGCTCACACTGCCGCACGGCACCTCGATGTTCGCTGTGCTGCTGTTCTGCATAGCTCCCGTGTCGCCGATGTTCCAGGTCGCGTACGCCGAATCGATGTATCTGTTCCTGCTGACCGTGGCGCTGTATCTGCTGGTCAGGCGAAAGTACGCGTGGCTCTTCCCCGTGGTGCTGGTCATGTCGTTCACCCGGCCGAGCGGGCTCGCGTTCGCGCTGGCGCTCGGGTTGCACATCGCGCACCGCTGGTGGGTGCGGGCGCGCGATCCGTTCCCGGTGCGGGAGCGGGTGCTCGCGACCGGCGTCGCCGCCTTCAGTGTGCTCAGCGGACTGCTCTGGACGGTCATTGCCTGGGCCGCGACGGGGTACTTCACCGCCTACACCGAGACCGAGTTGGCCTGGCGGGCGACCTACATCGGCTACAGCCACCTCGTGCCTTTCACCTCCTGGCTCCAGGGGGGCAACTGGTGGCTGGACTGGTGGCTGGGGGTGCCCGTCGGGGTGGGCATCGGCGCCGTTCTGGTGGTGCTGCTGGTGGTGATCTTCGCGCTGGTGATGGCGACGCGCGGGGTGCGGCGCATCCCTCTCGACCTGCGGTTCTGGGTCATCGCCTACGCGATCTACCTGCTCGCGGTGTTCTTCCCGCAGTCGAGCATCTTCCGGTTGCTGATGCCGCTGTTCCCGCTGCTCGGGGTCGTCGCGCTGCCGAAGTCGCGCGTCTACCGCGTGGCGATCGTCATTGTCTTCCTGGCCGCGCAATGGGGCTGGTTGCTGATCTGCTGGGGAGTCGACGGGTCTGACTGGACTCCGCCGTAAGAGGCGCAGGGGCATGGCGGTACGACCGTCGAGGTTCGAAAGCCCCGCGCCGATGAACGATAATAGAGATACGACACCACGGAAGGGGATGCCGCATGGCCGCCATGAAACCCAGGACCGGAGACGGCCCGATGGAGGCTGTCAAAGAAGGACGCCTCATCATTGTGCGAGTGCCGCTTGAAGGAGGAGGCAGACTTGTTGTCTCCGTCAACGACGCTGAAGCACGGGAACTGCACGACGCGCTTGCAGGGGTCGTAGCTCCCGCCTAGGCGATTCATCAGCCGAAAAGGGCCCCCGCCACAGTTCCTCCGGGAAGCGTGGCGAGGGCTCTCTTCTGTGTCGGGGGTGTCTGTATTGGGTGCGGCTGCGCAAGGGGCAGCTGTGCCGGGTGCGGCTCCCGCCGGTTCAGGATGCTCAGCCGAGCACTTTCGAGATCTGGAGCAGACCGTCACCGACCGGTGAAAGTGCCGCGATGACGGCGTTCGACTGCGAGAGTTCGCTGAGCAGGGAACGAAAGTCGGCGACGGTGTCGTCACGCTGCACCGGGTCGGCGACACGGTCGCGCCAGAGGGCGTGCGGCACGGCGACGGTACCGCCCACCCGCACCAGGCGGAGGCCGTGTTCTACGTACTCGATGACGGACTCGGGATCGGCGTCGACGAGCACGAGATCGTACGAGCCCTCGTTCATGCGCGGCAGGACATCTTTTGCGCGGCCGGTGATGAGCCGGATGCGGTTGGCCGCGACACCCGAGGCGGTGAAGGCGGCGCGGGCGGACTGCTGCCTGTCGACCTCGGTGTCGATCGAGGTGAGCGTGGCCTTCGGGGCTCCGGCGAACATCCAGAGCCCGGAGACGCCGAGGCCGGTGCCGATCTCGACGATCGACTGCGCCGATGCCGCGCCGGCCAGCACGGCGAGCTGCGCACCGATCCCGGGGCTCACCGATTCGACCCCGAGCTCGGCCGCGTGGGCGCGGGCGTCGGCAATGACCGCCGGCTCCGTGACGATGTCTTCGGCGTACTTCCAGTTGGTCTCTTTCGACACAGGTATCGACCTCCGCCCTCAGCTTAGGGGCCGTGCCGGGGGCTGGCTGGCAAGCTCGGCGGCAATTGGGTTTGCAGCCCGTTTCGTCGCGTAGGGTGGACACATGTTCGGGTTGACCTTCGAAAAACTGATCATTCTGGGCGTCGTTGCGGCTTTCGTGATCGGCCCCGAACGCCTGCCCCACTACGCCTCAGTGCTGGCCAAGTTCGTGCGCCAGCTGCGCGACTTCACCAACGGCGCGAAGACGCGCATGAAGGAGGAGATGGGCCCGGAGTTCGACGAGGTCGAGTGGAAGAAGCTCGACCCCCGGCAGTACGACCCGCGCCGCATCATCCGTGATGCCCTGCTCGAAGACCCCGTCGAGGCGGCCGCCCCGGTGAAGCCGTCGTCGCCCATGGCGGCAGGGGCTGCGGCAGGTACTGCTGCGGCTGGCGCGGCTTCGGCGAGCGGCGTCGGGGCTCCCGGCCCCGCATCGGCGATGGCCGACGCGGCCGCCACCGACCAGGCCGTCTCGCTCGAGAAGAACGCGCCCACCGAGAACTCCCCGGTCAGCACCGCGGCCACCCCCGACTACCTCTCCGGTCGCAAGACCCTCGACCGCGAGGCCGCAGAGGCGCCCGCGCTGGCCTCGCCGTATGACTCCGAGGCGACCTAGCCGCACGATGACTCGCGGGCGACCTAGCCGCGGGGTGACTACGGGGCAACCTAGCCGCACGACGGCTCCGGGGCGACCGAGCCGCACGCTTCGCCCCGGAGGCGCCGGAGCGCTCTACTTGTTCAGCGGCGACATGTCGGCGTAGCGGTCGCCGACGGGTGCGGCCACCGCGTCGAGGGCTGCACGCTGGGCCTCGCTCAGCACGAGGGCATCGGCAGCGGCGTTCTCCTCGAGGTAGCTCACCCGCTTCGTGCCGGGAATCGGCGCAATGTCGTCGCCCTGCGCGAGCAGCCACGCCAGTGCGACCTGACCGGGCTTCGCCCCGAGTTCGGCGGCCACCGCATCCACCTGCTCGACGATGCGGATGTTCGCCTCGAGGTTCTCGCCCTCGAACCGCGGGTTGGTGCGCCGGAAGTCGGCCTCGTCGAGTTGGTCGAGCGAACGGATCGTACCGGTCAGAAAACCACGGCCGAGCGGGGAGTACGGCACGAATCCGATCCCGAGCTCGCGCACCGTCGGCAGGATCTCTGCCTCGGGGTCACGCGTCCACAGAGAGTACTCCGACTGCAGTGCGGCGATCGGATGCACAGCGTGAGCCCGGCGGATCGTCTCGGGGGCGGCCTCACTGAGCCCGATGTGGCGGATCTTGCCCTGCTCGACGAACTCCGCGAGTGCGCCGACGGTGTCTTCGATGGGTACCTTCGGGTCCATGCGGTGCTGGTAGAAGATGTCGATGTAGTCGGTGCCGAGGCGTTTCAGTGACCCCTCGAGCGCGAGCCGGGCGTTCTCGGGCCTGCCGTCGAGACCCCGGCTGCCGTCGCCGAGGTGCTGGATGAAACCGAACTTCGTGGCGATGACGACCTCGTCGCGGCGGCCGGCGAGCGCCTTGCCCACCAGCTCCTCGTTCGTGAACGGCCCGTAGATCTCGGCCGTGTCGAAGAACGTGATGCCGAGCTCGATGGCGCGGTGGATGGTCGCGATCGCCCCCTGCTCATCGGTGCCGTGCCCGGTGTAGAAAGCGCTCATTCCCATGCAGCCGAGACCGAGGCGGGAGACCTCGGGGCCGTTCGTGCCCAGCGTGATGTTCTTCATGCCTCAAGCCTACGTCTGTCCCCGGAGCCCCCGGCCCCCGCTCGGCCCGCCCGTCCCGCGTTGTGCGCAAAAGCACCTCAAACCGCAGGTTTGGGTGCTTTTGCGCCAAACGCACAACGCAGGCCGGCGTCGGCGCGGGGCGTCAGGTCGGGGTGACGCCGAGGCGGCGGCCGGCCAGGCCGCGGCCCCGGGCCGCGAGGGCGGCCGCGACGCGGAGGATGGCGGCGGCGGCGGGATCGTCGGGGTCGGTCAGCACGATCGGCGCACCCACGTCGCCGCCGGCGCGGAGGGCGACGCTCAACGGAATCGACGCCAGCAGGGGCACCCGGGCATCCTGGACCGCTGAGAGGCGACGCGCGACCTCCTCGCCGCCGCCCGTGCCGAACACCTCCAGCAGCGAGCCGTCGGGCGCGACCAGGCCCGCCATGTTCTCGATGACCCCCACGATCGTCTGCCCCGTCTGGCGGGCGACGACGCCCGAACGTTCGGCGACGTCCGCTGCCGCCGGCTGCGGGGTCGTCACGACGAGCACTTCGGCGTGCGGCAGCAGCTGCCCGACCGAGATGGCGACGTCGCCGGTTCCGGGCGGCAGGTCAAGCAGCAGCACGTCGAGGTCGCCGAAGTACACGTCGGTCAGGAACTGCTGGATCGTGCGGTGCAGCATCGGCCCGCGCCAGGCAACGGCCGCGTTGTCGTCGACGAACATGCCGATCGAGATGACCTTCACCCCGAAACCGACCGGCGGCAGGATCATGTCGTCGACCCGGGTCGGTTTGACGGCGACGCCGTCGACGGTCAGGCCCAGGATGCCCGGAATGGAGAACCCGTACACGTCGGCGTCGACGATCCCCACCCTGAGCCCGTCGGCCGCCAGTGCCACCCCGAGATTGGCCGTCAGCGTCGACTTCCCCACCCCGCCCTTGCCGGAGGTGACCGCGATCACCCGGGTGAGCGAGTCGGGCCCGAACGGCATGACCCGCGCTCCGCCGGGGCCTCTCAGCCGCTCGGTGAGAGCGTTCCGCTGCTCGCGGGTCATCACGCTGAGCCGGATGTCGGCACTCGACACTCCCGGCACACCGAGGGTGGCCGCTCTGACGTCTCGTTCGATTGTGGCCGACGCCGGGCATCCGACGATCGTCAGGCGCACGTCGACCGCGGCGGCGCCGAAGGAGTCGACCGACACCTCGCCCACCATGTCGAGTTCGGTGAGGGGCTTCCTGATCTCGGGATCGAGCACGCGGCCGAGCGCCGTGCGTACGGCCGCCGCGAGCCCGGAGGCGTCAGGCCCGGCCGAGCCCGTACCCGCGCCCTGCTCAGGCACGATCGGCGAGTCTCGCTCCCGACCCCTCGACCGGCTCGTCGGCTGCCGAGAGCTCCTCGAGCAGCGCCCGCAGTTCGGCGCGGATGAAATCCTTGCTCGCCAGGTCCTGCATCGCGAGGCGCAGCGCAACGACCTCGCGGGCGAGGTACTCGGTGTCGGCGAGGTTGCGCTCGGCGCGCTGTCTGTCCTGCTCGATCTGCACCCGGTCGCGGTCGTCCTGCCGGTTCTGCGCGAGCAGGATGAGGGGTGCCGCGTACGACGCCTGGAGGCTCAGGATGAGCGTGAGGGCCGTGAAGCCGATGGCCGCGGAGTCGAAACGGTAGTCCGGCGGTCCGTAGGTGTTGAACCCGATCCAGAGCAGAACGAAGACGGAGAGGATGACGAGGAACCAGGGCGTGCCCATGCCCCGGGCGATGGCCTCGGTGCCCCGGCCGAAGCGGTCGCGGCTTGTGCGGCCCGGTCGGTTGCGGGTGGGGAGCACGCCGCTTCGGAGGCCTTTCGGGGCATCCAGCCGCACGGTGGAACGGGTGGGGGAGTTACGAGCCATTGCCGGTTCTCCTCTCACGGGTGGATTCTGGCTTCAGCTGGCCGTAGCCGGCCGAAGGGGCCCTGACCAGGCCGGGGCCCGCTGCGGGTCGGGACTGCAGGGAGGGCGTGGTGCGAGCGCTGTTGCGGTCGTCGCCCTCGTGACTTCGCCAGTCGTCGGGAAGCAGGTAGTCGAGAACATCGTCAATTGTCACCACCCCGACCAGTCGGTGGTTCTCATCGATCACCGGGACGGAGACGAGGTTGTAACTCGCGAGGATGCGCGAGACCTCGGCCGCACTGGTCTCCGCGGTGACCGCGTCGAGACCGTCGTCGACGAGCGAACCGAGCCGCTCGTGCGGCGGGTAGCGCAGCATCCGCTGGAAGTGCACCATGCCGAGGAAGCGCCCGGTGGGCGGCTCGTAGGGCGGCAGTGTGACGCAGATCGCGGCCCCCAGCGCGGGCGCCAGCTCGTGCCGTCGGATGAGCGCCAGCCCCTCGGCGACGGTCGCGTCGGCCGACACGATGATGGGCTCGGTGGTCATCAGCCCGCCCGCGGTGTCGGGGGCGTAGGCGAGCAGCATGCGCACGTCGTCGGCCTCCTCGGGCTGCATGAGCTTCAGCAGCTCTTCACCCCGGGCCTCGGAGAGTTGTGCGATGAGGTCAGCCGCGTCATCCGGCTGCATCTGGTCGAGAACGTCGGCTGCGCGCGTGTCGTCGAGCCGGTTCAGGATCTCGACCTGCTCGCTCTCGGGCATCTCTTCGAGAACGTCGGCGAGGCGGGCGTCCGGCAGCTCGCCGGCGACCTCGAGCATGCGCAGCTGGGGAAGGTCCATCAGGGTGGTGGCCAGGTCTGCCGGCTTCATGTCGGCGTAGGTGGCGATGAGCTGCTCGGCCGACTGCGACTCGGTGGTCTGCCCGACCTCGACGACCTCGCTCCACGCCGCGAAGACGGTGGGGCCCTTGCCGAACGGACTCGCGGTGGTCTTCGGGCGGCGCAGGAACAGCTGCGACACGCTCCACTCACCGGGGCCCGACTGCTCGATCGCGACGTCTTCGATCGTTCCGAGACCCGAGCCGTCGCTGAAGCGCACCCGACGGCCGAGGATCTCGGCAATCACCCGCACCTCGCCCCCGCGCTGCTCGAATCGGCGCACGTTCATCAGGCCGGTCGTGATGATCTGGCCGCTGCCGATGCTCGTGACGCGGCCGATGCTCACGAAGACGCGGCGTTTGCCGGGAATCTCGACGATCAGGCCGACCAGCCGCGGGGACTGCCCGTTGCGGTAGACCACCAGAACGTCGCGCACCCGGCCGAGGCGGTCGCCGGCGGGGTCGAAGACGGTGCACCCGGCCAATCGGGCGACGAAGACTCTGGTCGCACTCACAGTCCTAACTTAGACCGTCTGTCGGAGGCCGGGCGCCTCGTCCGGGGGCGTTCCCCCAGCATCGTGACGGGCGGCCGTGGGAGAATGGATGCCGTGACCAACCCTCTGCAGAGACCAGGCCGTGCCACTCCTCTGACTCCGCGCATTCCGCGGGGCGAGTCGATCGCGACGTACGAGACCTACGACGAGGCGCAGCAGGCCGTCGACCTGCTCGCGCGGGCCGATTTTCCCGTGCGACAGCTCTCGATCGTCGGCAGCGAGCTGAAGAGCGTCGAGAACGTCACCGGCAAGCTGAGCTACGGCAAGGCGGCCGCCGCGGGCGCCGTCAGCGGGGCGTGGCTCGGCCTCTTCCTCGGGCTGCTGCTCATCATCTTCCAGCCGGCCGCCTCGTCGCTGCTGTTCCTCGGTGCCGCCGTGCTGATCGGTGCTGGTTTCGGGATGCTCTTCCGCATCGTCTCGTACACGCTCACCCGTCGCCAGCGGGACTACACCTCGACGATGCAGGTGATCGCCTCCCGCTACGACGTGGTGGCCGACCCCGAGGTCGCGAACCGTGCCCGCAACCTGGTCGCCCCCGGCGCCACCTGGGGCGCCGCCCCCGGCTACACGCCCCCGGCCGAGCCCGCACACCCCTCCGACCCGCCCCTGGCGCCCGAGCAGCCGACCCCCTGACGCCCGCGCGTCCGCGCGCGCGCCCGGTCACTTGCCCGCTCCCGCGCGTGTCGCTAAGTGAGACACTTACGGACAATTGCGACCCGGCCGCGGGTCTCAATCGTCCGCAGGTGTCTCAACCTCGGGCGAGCCAGCGCTCGACCTCGTCGGCCGTGCGCGGGATGCCGGCCGACAGGTTCTCGGCGCCCGTCTCGGTGACGAGGATGTCGTCCTCGATGCGCACGCCGATGCCACGGAACGACTCCGGCACCGTCAGGTCGTCGGGCTGGAAGTACAGCCCGGGTTCGATCGTGAACACCATGCCCGCCTCGAGCACCCCGTCGAGGTACATCTCGCGCCGGGCCTTGGCGCAGTCGTGCACGTCGAGCCCCAGGTGGTGGCTCGTGCCGTGCACCATGTAGCGGCGGTGCTGCTGGTTCTCGGGTTCCACAGCCTGCTCGGCCGTCACCGGCAAAAGGCCCCACTCCGCGGTCTTCCGGGCGATCACGCCCATCGCCGTCTGGTGGATCTCGCGGAACCGGATGCCCGGCCGCACGATGGCGAGGGCAGCGTCGGCCGCCTCGCGAACCGCTTCGTAGATCATCCGCTGTTCGACGTTGAACCGGCCGTTCACCGGCAGCGTGCGCGTGATGTCGGCGGTGTAGTAGGAGTCGAGCTCGACCCCGGCGTCGACGAGCATGAGGTCGCCCGGGACGACCGGGCCGTCGTTGCGCGTCCAGTGCAGGATGCAGGCGTGCGGCCCCGATGCAGCGATCGTGTCGTACCCCACGGCGTTGCCGTCGAGGCGAGCGCGCCCGTTGAAGATGCCCTCGACCATCCGCTCGCCGCGCTCGTGCTCGGTAATGCGCGGCAGGTCGGCCACGATGTCGTCGAACCCGCGGGCGGTGGCCGCCACGGCGAGTCGCATCTGGCCGATCTCGTAGTCGTCTTTCACGAGCCGCATCTCAGCCAACGTCTGCTCGAGCGGGGGCGCGTCGTCGATCGGCCGGGCCTCGCCCGTGTGCGACGCTTCGAGCGCCAGGAGCGCGTCGAAGATTCCCTCGTCGGATTCGGGCACCAGCAGGGTGTCGTCGATGTCGAGCTCGCCGGCGACACTGAACGAGGCGATGTGCTCCGTCGGCAGGCCGAGGTCTGCGGCGACCTGTGAAAGCGAGGGGCGCGGCCCGATCCAGAACTCGCCGATCTCGGGGTTCGCGTAGAACTCGTCGGAGTCGCGGCCCGCCCGCTCGCGGAAGTAGAGCGTGACGGTGTGACCGCCGCCCGCCTGTGGGTCGAAGACGAGTACGGAGCCCGGCTCGGAGTCGCTTCCCCACCCCGTGAGGTACGTGAAGGCGCTGTGGGCACGATACGGGTAGTCGGTGTCGTTCGAGCGCTGCTTGGCGGGGCCGGCAGGCACGAGCAGGCGCTTGCCCGGGTACCGTTTGGAGAGGCGCTCGCGACGGGCCGCTGCGTAGGCGGCCTCCTCCCGCTCGGGAGGAAGGATGTCGGTGCGCTCGGCCCAGCCGCTGCCGATGTATTGCTTGAACGTGTCGGAGTTCGGCGTGGTCGAGCGGTTCGAGGTGGCGCGGGGGGCGGTGTCGGTCTGGTCAGCCATGGCTCTATTGTCGCTCAAGAGTCGCGGTGATGGGCCGGTGGTCGCTGCCGGCCTCGTTCTCGCTCTGGATGACCTCCGTCGAGACCACATGCCAGCCGCTGGTTGCGAGAACATGATCGATCGGGGTGCCGATGAGAGCGGGCAGCCAGGTCGGCCAGGTGCCGATCGCTGCCGTGTTTTCGCTGAGGGCGGCGTCGTGGCAGTCGGCGAGATCGGTGAGGTGATCGAGCGTGGCATTGAAGTCACCGGCCACGATCGTGTTCGGGGTGGCGCAGAGCCGTGCGACCCAGTCCAGATCGCTCGCCCAGTCGTTGAGATCGTCGGGCACGGGGGCGACCGGATGCACGGCGGCGAGAGTGGGACCGGTTCCGTTCACCGGTGAGGCCACGATGCTCGGCAGGTTGCCGGTGTCGCCGAAGGAGTCGTTCACCGCGTACTCGCCCAGGGCGGAGGAGACGAGGATAGACGTCGACTGGCCGGGGAAATCGCCGTGGCTGACGGTGTGGGACCAGAACGGTGTTCCGCCCGCCGACAGCAGCGCCGCCACCGCCGTGGCCGTGGCCTCCGTCGTCTCGGGCAGCGTCACCACGTCGGCTCCGAGCCGCAGCGCCAGGTCGGCGATGGTCTGGGCGTCGGCCTGGCCGCCGAGGGTGTTCCACGACAGCACGGTGACGGCATCGGCTTGTGCGGGAGCCGTGGTTCCGGCGTGACCGGCACCCGGGGTCCAGCCGCGTGAGGCGAGAATGGCGACGTTGCCGCCGGCGAACAGCAGCAGCACCACGGCGAGAAAACCCAAGAACGCCCGGGTACGGCGGGCGACCAGCATCCCGAACAGCAGCAGCACGGCGACAACGACGGCCGCCACCGCCAGCGCCGGGCGGAAGGCGACGAGCTGGGCCACCCCGAGCGTGTGCTCGAGCCCGAGGGCCTGCGGCCACGCCAGAACCGCGAGGGCGGCGAGCACGGCGAGGGAGATCATGGCGGTGATGATGCGCACGAGCATCCGCCCACTCTAGGGCAGGGCAAGGGGGCGCCCGGGCAAGCCTACGATGGAGGTATGTCCGAAGCCGCTCCTCTCTTTCGCGGATCCATCGATCTGCACACGCACTCGAGCGCCTCCGACGGGACGGAGACGCCCTACAACGTCGTGCGTTCGGCAAGCGAGGCGGGCCTCGGAACGCTGGCGATCACCGACCACGACTCGACCGCGGGCTGGCCGACCGCGTCGGAGGCGGCGCGCGACTACGAGCTGACGCTCATTCCCGGCATGGAACTCAGTACGCGCCTGGACCACGTGAGCGTGCACCTGCTGTCGTACCTCTTCGACCCCACCAACGCCGCGCTGCTCGCTGAAACCGAGACGATCCGGGATGCCCGGCTCACGCGCGCGCGCCAGATCGTCGAGCGCATCGGGGTCGACTACGACCTGACCTGGGCCGACGTGGTCGCCCAGACCCGGCCCGGCGCGACCGTGGGTCGGCCGCACATCGCCGACGCCCTCGTGGCGAAGGGGTTCACGCCCACCCGCAGCGACGCGTTCCAGGGCATCCTGCACTGGCGCGCGGGTTACTTCCAGCCGCACTACGCGCCCACTCCGCTGAGGGGCGTGGAGCTGGTGGTCGCGGCCGGGGGAGTGCCGGTACTGGCCCACCCGGGAACCGGGAGCCGCGAGCGGGTCATGCCGGAGCGACGGCTCGCCGAGCTGGTCGACGCGGGCCTGTTCGGACTCGAGATCGAGCACCGCCAGAACACCGTCGAGGGCAAGGAGCGGCTGCACGAACTCGCGGCGAAGTTCGGCTTGGCCATCACCGGGTCGAGCGACTACCACGGAGAGGGCAAGCCCAACCGGCTCGGTGAGAACACCACGAGCCCCGCCGTACTCGAGCGACTGATCGACCGGGCGAGCGGCTGGGCCCCGGTCTACGGGGCCGTCACACGCTCGCTGTGAACTGCGGCTGAGCCTGCCCTCAGCCGGCGAGGGAGACGAGGCCCTGCGCCACGGTGAAGATCGCCAGCCCGGCGAGTGAGCCGACCACCGTGCCGTTGATGCGGATGAACTGTAGGTCTTTGCCCACCTGCAGTTCGATCTTCTGGCTGGTCTCGTCGCCGTCCCAGCGCTCGACTGTCTCTGCGATCACTGCGGCGATATCGTGTCGGTAGCTCGAGAGCAGGTGCGTCGCCGCTCCCTCCACCCAGGTGTCGACCTTCTGGGCGAGAACGTCGTCGCTGCCGAGCCGTACCCCGATGTCGGTGACCGTCGACTCGAGGGTCACGCGCAGGGCGCTCGCGGGGTCGGCGAGCGAGGCCAGCAGGGCATCCTTGATCGACTGCCAGGCTGTTGCCGCGAGGTCGCGGATGCGCGGGTCGTCGAGCAGCTGCTCCTTGACGCCCTCCACGCGCAGGCGCATGACCGGATTGTGCTGCAGATCCTCGGCGAGCTGGCGCAGGTAGTCATCGAGGGCGACGCGCACGCGGTGATCGGGATCGGCCTGTACCGCCTGAACGAACTTGAGCGCTTCGCGGTAGGCCCGGTCATCCACGACCCGGTCGACGAACGACGGTACCCAGGTGGGCAGGCGCTTCGAGACCGCGTCGCTGAACGAGTCGGGATTCGCGACCAGCCACTCCTCGGTCTTGTCGACGAGCAGGTCGACTGCGTGGTGGTGCTGGCCCGAGTCGAGGACCTTCGCGGCGAGGACGCCGAGCTGGGGCGACCAGTCCCGGCCCACGAGGTGGGTGCGGGCGAGGCTCTCGATGACGGCCCGGATGTCGTCGTCGTCGAGGAAGGCCATCGCCCCGGTGAGTCCGGCCGAGACCTCGGCCGTCAGACGACCGGCATTCGCGGGCTTCGCCAGCCAGCCGCCGACGACGCGGGAGATGCCGACCGAGGCGAGCTTGTCGCGAACGACCTCTGCCGAGAGGAAGTTCTCTTCGACGAAGTCGCCGAGGGTCGCCCCGATTTCGTTCTTGCGCGTCGGAATGATCGCGGTGTGCGGGATCTTCAGGCCGAGCGGATGCCGGAACAGCGCCGTGACCGCGAACCAGTCCGCCAGGGCGCCGACCATTCCGCCCTCACTCGCCGCGCGCACGTACTCGAGCCACGGAAAGCGGCCCTGCAGCGCGAACGACACCGCGAAGATCAGCGCCATGACGATCAACAGGCCGGTCGCCAGAAGCTTCATGCGCGAGAGCGCCTGCAGTTTTGCCGCGTCGGCGGGTGTCATCGAGACAAGGGTCGCCCGGCGCGCCCGGGTCGCCCGACGGGTACCGGAACGCCCGGTCGACACGGGTGGACTGCCGGTCGTTCTACTCGGCGCGGGGCGCACGGCCCCGTGAGCGGCTGCGGCGACGCGGCGCGCTGTTGCCGTCGTGGTGCTCGTGGCCGGCGTGCGATCCGGATGCTGCGCCCTCACTGCGGCCGGCGGCCTGCGCTTCGCCCGAACCCGAGAAGCTCACCGCCGTGGTCTCACCGTGCATCGCGCTGGCCACGGCCTCGGAGCTCGACGCGGAGCCGCCCTGCTGGTTGCCGCCCTGCTGGGTGCCGGCCTGCCCGTTCCCGGCTGCGGCACCGGATGCGCCGGAGCGGTTGCGGCTGCGGTTGCGCGCGCGCTGGGGGCGGTCATCGCCGTCGCGCGGCTCGGCTGTCTCCCGGGGGAGGCGAGGGGGCCGCTGGGCGCCCTCGAACGCAGTGGTGGTGTCGCTGTCGGCATAGACGCGCGAACTGTCACGCGTGCCGCGGCCGGTACCCTGGCTGCCACGGTTGTCGCGGGCTGCCTCGGTGGTGCCGGCGCCGGCGGTGCCGCCGGTGCTGCGGCTGCTGTCCAAGTTTCCCGCCTCGGCGGTTGCGGTGCCGCGGCTCTCGCCGGTGCGGCCGTTGCCCGCACCCCGGCTGTCGCCACGCCCGCTGTCGCCGCGGCTGCTGTCGCCGCGGCTGCTGCCCCCGCGACCGCCGTCGCGACCGCCCTCGCGGCCACCCTCACGCGGGCCGCGCGATCCCGATCCGCCTTCGCGCGGCGGGCGGCTTGCGGCGCCCTCCGGGCCCTTCGCAGCGGGGGTCGGCTTCAGGCGACCCTTCACGCCCGCGGGGATGTCGAGGTCGGTGTAGAGGTGCGGCGACGAGGAGTAGGTCTCGACCGGTTCGGGCTGGCCCATGTCGAGAGCGCGGTTGATGAGCGCCCACTTGTGGAGGTCGTCCCAGTCGACGAAGGTCACCGCGATTCCGGTCTTGCCGGCGCGGCCGGTGCGACCGGCGCGGTGCAGGTAGGTCTTCTCGTCTTCGGGGATGGTGTGGTTGATCACATGCGTGACGTCGTTCACGTCGATGCCGCGAGCCGCGACATCCGTGGCGATCAGCACGTCGCGCTTGCCGGCCTTGAACGCGGCCATGGCACGCTCGCGCTGCTCCTGGTTGAGGTCGCCGTGCACGGCGGCGGCGTTGAACCCGCGGTCGCCGAGCTCTTCGACGAGGCGTGCGGCCGCGCGCTTGGTGCGAGTGAAGATGACGGTCTTGCCGCGGCCCTCGGCCTGCAGGATGCGCGCGATGACCTCGTCTTTGTCGAGGTTGTGCGCGCGGTAGACGACGTGCTTGATGTTCGCCTGCGTCAGGCCCTCATCGGGATCGGTCGCGCGGATGTGGATGGGCCGCGACATGAAGCGACGTGCCAGCGCGACGACCGGGCCGGGCATGGTGGCCGAGAAGAGCATGGTGTGGCGGCCGGCCGGGGTCTGGGAGAAGAGCTTCTCGACGTCGGCGAGAAAGCCGAGGTCGAGCATCTTGTCGGCCTCGTCGAGCACCATCACCTTGACGTTCGCCAGCGAGAGCAGGCGCTGGCCGGCGAGGTCGAGAAGGCGGCCGGGGGTTCCGACGACGACCTGCGCGCCGGCCTTCAGCTGCTCGATCTGGCCCTCGTACGACTTGCCGCCGTAGATCGCGATGACGGTGGTGGGGCGGTTGGAGGCCGCGAGCTGGAGGTCTTCGGTGACCTGCACGGCGAGCTCGCGCGTCGGCACCACGACGAGCGCCTGCACGCCGGGCTCGGGGTTCGCGCCGAGGCGCTGCAGCAGGGGGAGGCCGAATCCGAAGGTCTTGCCGGTGCCCGTCTTGGCCTGGCCGATGATGTCCTGGCCCTCGAGGCCGAGGGGGATCGTCTGTGTCTGGATCGGGAACGGGTGCAGGATGCCCTTCGAGGCCAGCGCCTGAACGAGGTCGGGCTCGATCTTGAGGTCGGCGAACGTGGTGTCGGTGAGGAAGGCATCCCCGACCAGCGGGTCGGGAGCGACGACGTCGATGACGGCGACCGGCGCGTTGAGATCTTCGGGAACGCTGAGGTCGACCGCGGCGAGCACCTCGGCGGCGGTGCGGTTCTCGGCTGCGGGATCAGCGGTGGGATCGGGTGTGGACGGTTCGGGTGTGGACGGATCTGTAGTCACAGTGAGGGGCCCTGTCAGGTCAATGGGTACGCTGCGGGCAGTGGGCGAGCGGTGCGGATGCACGACGCGAACCTGTGCGTGTTGGTGGCAGGCGATGGCGCCTGGCGGCAGCGTGGAGGCCCCGATTCGTGTCAGGGTCACCCCTAGTTTAGTGCCTGGTGTGTGTGCACCCGCCGTACGCCGCGCATCGCGGTGTGAACGGGTCGGTAGAGTGGCGGAGTGTTCGACAACTTCAGGCGCCAGGCGGTGCGCATCGATGTTCCGCGGCTGAGGCCGCGCCGGGCACCGAACGCCCTGCCGAAAGTGAACCTGGCCGAACTCACGCCCGAGGTTCTGCCCTACCTCGGGCAGGCGGCGTACATCCAGCTCGCCATCTTCGAGTCCATCGCCCGGGCCGTCATGCTCTCACCCACGGTGCGCGCCAAAGAGGCCCTGGCGCCCGCTGCCGGCGTTGCCCTCGACAAGCACGTGAAGCTCGTCGCCGAACTCCGTCGCCGCGACGACGACCCGGCGGCCGTGATGGCCGTCTTCGCTCCGGCCATCGACCGCTACCAGGCGGTCGTGCGCGGATCGGACTGGTTCGAGTCGCTCGCGAGCATCTACCTCACGGCGGGCATCCTCGACGATTTCTTCGTGCTGCTCGCCACCGGGCTCGAGGGCGAGATCGGGCCGCGCGCCTCGCAGATCGTCGACGCCGCGTCCCACCGCGACGCCATCGTCGTGCTGCTGAACGACGCCATCGGCTCCGACGCCTCTCTCGGCTCGCGCCTGGCGCTCTGGGGCCGCCGCCTGGTCGGTGACACGCTGCTCGTCGCCCGGTCGGCCATCCACCACACCGACAATGCGCGAACCGATGAGGAGCGCATCGAGCCGGTGTTCACCGAGCTCATCGCCAAGCACAGTCGCCGGATGGACGGGCTGGGTCTCACGGCCTGAGCTTCTCGAGCTCGGAGCGAACCGCCTGGAGCCCCTCCGCCACCTCGCGAAAGCTCGTGGTGAGCGGCGACAGCCCCACCCGCAGCCCTTCGGGCGCCCGGAAGTCGGGAATGACGCCGTCTTTCCAGAGTGACGCGACGACCTCCCTGAACCGCGGATGGTCGAGGGTGACGTGGCTCCCGCGCTCCGCACTGTGCCGGGGTGAGGCGACCTGAACTCCCAGCGGCTCGAGCCAGTCGTCGGCGAGCGCGATGGTGAACTCCGTCAACGCGACCGATTTGGCGCGGATTCGGTCGATGCCCACCTGAGCGATGAGGGCGATCATGTCGCGCATCGCAAGCATCCCGATCACCGGGGGTGTGCCGCTCTGGAAGCTCCGGATGCCGGGGGCGGGCGTGTAGCCCGGGCCCATGTCGAACGGGGCGGCGTGGCCCAACCAGCCCCAGATGGGCTGCTGCAGCTCGGGCTGCAGCTCCGACCGCACGTACAGGAAGGCGGGGGAGCCCGGACCGCCGTTCAGGTACTTGTAGGTGCAGCCCACAGCGATGTCGACCTGCCAGTCGTCGAGCAGGATGGGCACGCTGCCCACCGAGTGGCAGAGATCCCACACCACGAGGGCGCCGGCGTCGTGGGCGAGGCGGGTGAGTGACGCGACATCGGCGAGGTGACCCGACCGGTAGGCGACCTGGCTGGCCACCACCACGGCGGTCTGCGGGCCGAGCACCGGCGCGAGCAGGGCTTCGGTCAGGCCCGAGGTGCGCGAGGTCTCGACCCACCGCACCGAGAGAGCGCACTCGGCCGCGATGCCCTCGACCAGGTAGCGGTCGGTGGGGAAGTTGTCGCTGTCGACCACGATCTCGGTGCGGCCCGGGCGCGCAGCCACAGCGGCGCGGATGGCCTTGTACAGCAGCACGGTCGTGGAGTCGCCGATGAGGGTCTGCCCCGCAGCTGCGCCGAGTGCGGCCCCGGCGAGCTCGTCGCCGATGACGGTCGGCAGCGACATCCATTCTTCGTCCCAGCCGCGGATGAGGCGGGTGCCCCAGGAGTCGTCGACGAACGAGCTGAGGACCCTGGCTGTTGAGAGCAGAGGTCGACCGAGGGAATTGCCGTCGAGGTAGGCCACGACGGAGTCGGACGGTGCGTTCTCGGTTCGTGCGGCCGGTTCGACGAAGAGCGAGCGCAACCCGGCGAGGGGATCAGCGGCGTCGAGGGAGTCAGCGCGGTCGAACTGCATGTCGGGGCGTCAGCTGACGCGGGCCTTCGGGGCCAGCAGGCGGCTCAGCTCAGCGCGGTCGTGCGAACGCCGTGATCGACCGAGGAACGTGGTCGCGATGGCCACCACGACGGCGGTGCCGACGAAGGTGATCACCCAGATCCACCCGCCGTCGTAGGGCAGGCCGAGCCAGGTCAGCGCCTCCCACACGATGGCCGCGGTCAGGGCACCGATCGCCGGAACGAGGAGCGCACCGTGCATCTCGCGAAGCGGCAACAGGTAGCGACCCAGCAGACCGATGATGATGCCGCCGAGAATGACGAAGAGGAGTTCCATGTGCGTGGCCGGGGCTGGGTCGGCGACTAGCCGACGAAGCCGATGCGGCGGTACTCTTCGGTGCCGATCTCGACGTAGCTGAGGCCGGCGACGGGCACGAGGTAGAGCTTGCCCTTGTTGTCCTTCAGGGCGAGGTGGCCGGTGCCCGTGGTGAGGGCGGCCGAGACTGTCTGCTCGATGGCATCGGGGGACTCGTTGGTCTCGAAGCTCAGTTCGCGAGGAGAGTGTGCAATGCCGATACGAATTTCCACCAGGTGCGCCTTTCGAAAAGTTGTCGTGGCCTGTGAACAGAACCACCCGTTCAGAGTACGGCAGAACGGATGCCCGTCCTGCCGCCCGGGCCCGTTGCGTCACTCGCCGAGAGCGAACACCGGCGATGTCGGAGGTGCGGGTTAGCGTCGTCGTGTGAGTACTCCGCAGACCCTCGAACACCTGTCGGGTTCGACGGCGCCCGCAGATGCGTCGCCTTCTGAAACCGGAACAGGAACCGGAACCGACGCCGGGGCCCGGGGCGGGCTCTCGCTCGATGCGTCGCAGTCCGCCGTACTGGCGCTCGCCGACGGTGTGAGCGCGTCGGTGATCGGGGCACCGGGCTCCGGCAAGACCGGCACGCTGGTCGAGGTCGTGGCCGAGCGGGTGCTCGTGCGCGGGTACGCGGCCTCGGAGGTGCTCGCCCTCACCCCCACGAGGCAGAGCGCGACGCGGCTCCGCGACAGGCTCGCCCTGCGTCTCGGTCTCCCGACCAACGGGCCGCTCGCCCGCACGGTGAACTCCCTGGCATTCCAGATCGTGCAGGGTGCCCGGGCCGCCTCCGGTGCCGAGCCGCCGGTGCTGCTCACGGGTTCCGAACACGATCGCATCATCGCCGACCTGCTCGACGGCCACCTCGCGGAGGGCCTCGGCCCCGAGTGGCCCGATCCGCTCACAGCCGATGTGCGAGCGTTGCGCGGCTTTCGAACCGAACTGCGCGAGCTCCTCATGCGGGCCACCGAAGACGGGATCTCACCCGAGGCCCTGCAGCGGCTCGGGCGGGAGCACGGGGTGCCGGAGTGGGTCTCGGCGGGGCAGTTCGCCCGGGAGTACCAAGACGTGGTGGCGAGCTTTCGAGACGCCTCGCTCGACGCCGCCGAGCTCATCGCCGCGGCGCGGCTGGAGCTCGCCACGGGCAATCCGCTGTTCGGCAGCCAGGTGCTCACGGGCGTGCGGATGATCGTGGTCGACGACACGCAAGAACTGAGCCGCGGCGCGCTCAACTTCCTCGCGACCCTCGCGCGCCGTGGCGTGGCGGTGATCGCGTTCGGAGACCCCGATGTGGCGACCACGACGTTCCGCGGTGGTGAGAAAGACACGCTCGGACGCCTGGGCGCGGTATTCGGACCGCGGGCCCGGACCGTGGGGCCGCTCTACCTCTCCACGGTCTACCGGCACGGTGCGGTCATCCGGAGTCTCGTCGAGCGTGCGACCTCGCGCATCGGGGCGGCGGCGGCGGGGCAGCAGCGCGCCGCGCGTGCGGTCGGTGCCAGTGCGGCCGCGGTTGGTGCTGGTGGGGTCGCCGGTGCGGACAGTGCGGACAGTGGGGGCAGTGCGGAGGGGGCGGAAGACCTGGGCGGGGTGCCGGCCGTTCGGCGCATCGAGGCGGTGTCGCCCTCGGCCGAGACTGCCGCCATTGCCCAGCTGCTTCGCGAACACCACCTTCTGCGCGGCGTCGCGTGGCGCGACATGGCCGTGGTGGTGCGCTCCGGCGCACTCATCTCGTCGCTGGTTCGCTCCCTCGCCCTGGCCGAGGTGCCCACCGCGACCCAGACCGGTGGGCGGGCCCTTCGCGACGACTACGCGGCGCGGCACCTCGCGCTCGCCGTCGCGGTCGCAATCGGCTCCGAGCCGCTCGACGACGACCGCGCCACGGAGCTGTTGCTCGGCCCCTTCGGAGGTCTCGACGCCGTCGCCCTCCGGCGCCTGCGGCTGGCACTCCGCCAGGAGGAGCTGGCCGGCGGTGGCAACCGCCCGGCCGAGGCCCTCGTCAGAGAGTGCCTCGAAGACTCCGGGCGCCTCGTGACCCTCGACTCCGCCCCGGCCAGGCGCGCACGCCGGTTCGCCGACGCACTCGCCGCCGTGCGGTCACAGGGCGCTGCGGGAGCGAGCATCGAAGAACTGCTCTGGGAGCTCTGGAGTCGCAGCGGGCTCGCCACCGAATGGCTGAAGCAGTCGCAGGGCTCGGGGATCCTCGCCGCCGAGGCCGACCGCAACCTCGACGGGGTCGTGGGGCTGTTCAGCTCGGCCACGCGTTTCGTCGAGCGAACGCCGCATCGGCCGGCGGTCGACTTTCTCGTCGACATGCTGACCGCCGAAGTTCCGGAGGACTCCCTCTCGGCGCGCTCGGCGAGCGACGCGGTGGTCGTGTCGACGCCGAACGGGGTGATCGGAGCGCAGTTCGAGGTGGTGGTCGTCGCAGGCCTGCAGGAGTCGGTCTGGCCCAATCTGCGGCTCCGCGGTTCGCTGTTGCACCCCGACCGCCTGAGCGCGATCGTGGCCGGGGCCCGGCGCGCCGACGTCGACGAACGTGCCGAAGTGCTCGGCGACGAGCTGCGGATGTTCGTGCTCGCCGTCTCGCGTGCCAGAACCCAGGTCGTGCTGACCTGCGTGGCCGACGACGACGAGCAGCCGTCGCCCTTCATCCGCCTCGCGCCGGAGCCGCCCGTATCGGATCGGCCCGCACCGGCCGAGCGGCCTGAGCGGCCCGCACCGGCGCCGCCGGCCCGCCCCGCCGCAACCGCGCCGCCCGCGCGCACCGCCGCCGAGCATCCACTCTCCCTCCGTGCACTCACCGGCACCCTGCGAAGGCGCCTCGCCGAGACCGGCGACCCCGCGGCGGCGGATGCGCTTGCGCGGCTCGCCCGCGAACAGGTTGCCGGGGCCGACCCGGCGTCGTGGTACGGGTTGCTCGAACCCTCCACGCTCGAACCCCTCGTCGACCTCGAGGTGCCCGAGAACGTGGTCGAGGTCTCGCCGTCGAAACTCGAGACCTTCGAGAAGTCGCCGCTGGCGTGGTTCATCGACAAGGTGTCGGGGTCGACCTTCGGGCTGTCGGCCGGTATCGGCACGCTCCTGCACTCCGTCATGGAGGAGGTCACCGCAGAGAGCGGGGCAGATCTCAGCGAGGAGGCCCTCTGGGGCGCGCTCGACGAGCGCTGGAACGAACTGCAGTTCGAGTCACCCTGGCTTGGGGAGCGCGAGCGCTGCAAGACTGCGCAGAAGGTCAGGGGCCTGTCGGAGTACCTGCTCGACTTCGAGCGCGATGGCGGCGCACTGTTGGGCGGCGAAGCGAGTTTCGCCCTCGATGTCGGGCGTGCGCGGCTCCGCGGAACCGTCGATCGGGTCGAACTCCGCCCCGACGGGCGGGTCTCGGTGGTCGATCTGAAGACCGGCGCCTCTGCGCCAGCTGCCGCTGCCGTCGCCAGGCACGCCCAGCTCGGCAGCTACCAGCTCGCGCTGCAGTCGGGAGCGATCGGCGCCGAGGCGCAGGCCGTCGTCGAGCAGGCTGCGGTGGAGGCGGCGGTGGGAGCGGCGGTGGGTGCGGTGGACGCCGCCATCGGCTCCGCGGGGTACCCGCACCAGCCCCGGGTGAACGGCGGCGCAGTGCTGCTCTACGTCGCCCTGGCCTCCGGCGCCGGTGCGAACAGGGCGCTCTACAAACTCCTCAGCCAGGCGCCCCTCGACGAGGAGTCCGTCGCGTTCTTCCGCGACCGCATCGAGACGGCCGCCCTCGGTATGGCCGGTACGACCTTCCCCGGGCGTGAGGGTCTCGACGAACATGACCCGCACGGCAGCTGGCCCTATCGCATCCACCTGGTGAAGGCGGTGAGCTCGCGATGATCAGCGCCCTCACCATCGCCCGGGCCCTGCAGCTGCCACCGCCCACGCCCCAGCAGCAGGCGGTCATCGAGGCGCCCCTGTCGCCCAGCATCGTCATCGCGGGAGCCGGCAGCGGCAAGACAGAGACGATGGCGAACCGCGTGGTCTGGCTCTTGGCGAACGACCTCGTCGCTGTCCCCGAGGTGCTGGGGCTCACCTTCACGCGCAAGGCCGCCGGTGAGCTCGCCCAGCGCGTGCGGTCGCGCATCGACCAGCTGGCGGCAGCACGGCTCACGTCGGTGGTCTTCGATCCGTTCGACTCGCCCACGATCGCCACTTACAACTCGTTCGCCAACAGCATCTTTCGCGACAACGCCCTGCTGGTGGGGCGGGAGGGCGATTCGAGCATCCTCAGTGAGGCATCCGCGTGGCAGATCGCCCGTCGACTGGTGACGACCAGCACGGATGATCGGCTCATCACCCTCGACAAGTCCATCGACACGATCACCGCGGCCGTGCTGTCGCTCAGCCGGGCGATGAGCGAGAACGTCGTCACGTCCGCCGAGGTCACGCAGATGGCCGGCCGATTCGGCGAACTCGCCGAGCTGCCGACCGGTTCGACGAAGGTCACCGTTCTGAACGCCAAGCTGCGCGATTCGCTGACCGCGGTGCAGGCGTTGCCGGTGCTCGTCGACCTCGCCGACCAGTTCGCCCGCGAGAAGATTCGGCGCGGCTTCGTCGAGTACTCCGACCAGGTCGCGCTCGCCCTTGCGATCGCGGAACGGGTGCCGCGGGTCGTCAGCGAGTACCGCCAGCGCTTCAGGGTCGTGCTGCTCGACGAGTACCAGGACACGAGCGTCGTGCAGACCCGCCTCCTGGCGACCCTCTTCGCCGACCGGCCCGTGATGGCGGTCGGCGACCCGCACCAGTCGATCTACGGCTGGCGCGGGGCGAGCGCCGCGAACCTCGGCACCTTCGCCGTCGACTTCACGGGCGACCCTGCCGGCGCGCTGGCCTTTCCACTCTCGACGAGCTGGCGCAATCCGTTGCGGGTGCTGGATGCGGCCAACCGCCTCGTCGAACCGCTGACCGCCGTCTCGGCCGTTCCGGTGGCACGCCTCGATCCGCGGCCACAGGCACCGACCGGAACCCTCGACGCTTTCTTCGGCGAGACCGTCGACGACGAGGCCCGGGCCATCGCCGGCTGGTTCGAGGCCCAGCTCGCACAGCCCGGCCCGGGCGGCGCCCCGAGGTCGGCGGCCATGCTCTGCCGCTCGATCAAGAAGATCGATGCCTTCACGACGGCGCTCAGCGAGCGGGGTGTTCGCTTCCACGTGCTGGGCCTCGGCGGCCTGCTCGAGGAGCCTGCGGTCGCCGACCTCGTGTCTGCCCTGCGGGTCATCTACTATCCGAACGCCGAGTCCGAACTCGTGCGCCTGCTCACCGGGGCCCGCTGGCGGGTCGGCCTCCGCGACGTGTTCGAGCTCAGCCGGGTCGGTTCGTGGCTCGCCGAGCGCGACCACCACTTCGCGAAGCTGGATCCGGCGCTGAAACAGCGCCTCCGGGAGTCGGTCGTCGTCGACGAGGGCCGGTCGCTCGTCGACGCCCTCGATTTCGTGTCCGACTGCCCAGACGGGCACCGGATGCTCGAGAACTTCTCACCCGTCGGGCTGGAGCGCCTGCGTTCCGCCGGTCGCCAGCTCACGTTCCTCCGCACCCGCACCGGGCTCGACCTCCCCGACCTCGTCAACCTCGTGACCCAGGAGCTGCTGCTCGACATCGAGGTGGCGGCCAACGAGAGCTCCTACCTCGGGCGCGCCAGCCTCGATGCCTTCTCGGAGCAGATCGCGGGCTTCGTCGCCGCCGACCGCACTGCCGGCCTCGGCGCCTTTCTCTCCTGGCTCACCGAGGCGGAGAAGCGCGACAAGCTGAGCCCGCGCTCCGAGGAGCCGGAGCCCGGCACCGTGCAGATCCTCACGATCCACGGCTCGAAGGGCCTCGAGTGGGACGTCGTCTCCGTGCCGCGCATGGTCGACGACGAGCTCCCGGGCAAGCCGCAGAGCAAGCAGGGCTGGCTCGCGTTCGGTGAGCTGCCGTACGAGTTCCGTGGCGATGCAGGCCAGCTTCCGATGCTGCCCTGGCGGGCATCCGTCAGCCAGGCCGAGTTCGCGAAGGCGAAAGACGCCTATAATTCCGAGATCGTCGAACGGTACGCCGAAGAGCAGCGGCGGCTCGTCTACGTGGCGGTGACCAGGGCGCGCGAGAGCCTCCTGCTGAGCGGGTCGTTCTGGTCGACCCAACTCAAGCCGCGTCGCGCCGGG
Organism: Subtercola boreus; assembly: GCF_003399645.1. Classification (GTDB taxonomy): domain Bacteria; phylum Actinomycetota; class Actinomycetes; order Actinomycetales; family Microbacteriaceae; genus Subtercola; species Subtercola boreus_A. Next base: position 12,878 of record NZ_NBXD01000020.1, on the reverse strand, counting down.
CTGTTCCTTCGCGAACTTGCCGAGCACGGCCTGGTCGCTCCGGATGCTCTGCCCGATGAGCCCGAGAACACCGAGAATCCGCTGGCCGACTCCGTGATGCTCGTGCCGTGGCCGCTCGAACCGCTCGGATCGCGCGGGGAGCGCGTCGCGGCGGCGGCCCAGGCCGTGCTCACCGCCGACCCCGGCGCCGAGACGCCCTGGTCGGCCGACATCGAGCTGCTGCTCGCCGAGCGGGCGGAGGCCCTCGCCGGGGAGAAGCCGGTCATTCCGACCCGCGTCGCCGCCTCGCGCTTCAAGGACTACGTGACCGACCCGGAGGCGGTGCTGAACCGCCTGCGCCGCCCGATGCCGGAGAGGCCGTACCGGCAGACGCGGCTCGGAACGCGATTCCACTCCTGGGTCGAGAACCGGTTCGGCCTCGTCGGCGGGTCGGAGCAGCTCGATGTGTCGGGGGAGTTCGGGATGGAGATGGATTTCGGAACGGAGACGGAGTTCGGGACGGAGACAGTGTTCGGCGCCTCAGCGGAATCCGGGTTCGCGTCGGCGGACGGTCTCGCTGCGTCCGGCCCCCCGGCTGCGGCTGCGGGTGCGGGTGCGGGTGCCGGCTCCGGCACCGGAGCCTCCGGGGACGCCGAGCTCGAACGGCTGCAGGCGACCTTCGAGGCGTCGGAGTGGGCAGGGTTGCAGCCCGAAGAGGTTGAACTCGAGATCCACCTCGTGCTGGGCGGCAACATCGTGGTCTGCAAGATCGACGCGGTGTTCCGGCGCGGAACCCGTCACCAGATCGTCGACTGGAAGACGGGCCGCGCACCCTCAGACGCCGCCGACCTCGACGAGAAGCAGTTGCAGCTCGCGCTGTACCGCCTGGCGTACGCGCGCTACCGAGACGTCGACCCGGTCGATGTCGACGCCGTCTTCTACTTCGTGGCCTCCGACGAGGTCATCGCTCCCGCCCGCCTCTACTCGGAGGCCGAACTCCTGGCCCTCTGGGAGCGCGTCGCCCCCGCCCTCGCGGGCTGATCAGTCCCCGCCGATCCTCGCGCGAGCCGGGGTCAGTCGTCGTCGCTGATGCGGGCGGCGTTGGCGTGGTCGCGGGCGTTGACCGGCTCGCGGCGGGGGGTCTGGCTGAGCATAGCCTCGACCTCATCGACCGCGAGCACCCGACCGGTGTCGCTGGAGAGCGGATTGACGAGATCGGCCTGCGCTGTCGACGCGAGCCCGTTCAGCATGCCCACCGCGTCGTCGACGATCGCCGCGTCGCGGAGGTCGGAGCCGTGCACGAGCCACTTCGCGATCTCGAGCTCCGCATAGAGCCGGGCGCGTTTTCGCAGCTGACGGTCGACCGGGCCGGCGCGCCCCACGTTGTACCCCGAGAACACCCGGGTGGCGGACTCCTCGCGGGTGACCGAGCTCAACCAGTAGAGGTCGCTGGCCGGGTCGCCGACTTTGAGGTTCGACCAGTCGAGGATGCCGGTGACCCGTTCGCCGGAGATGAGGAACGACTCCGGCCCGAGCGAACCGTGGATGACCGCCGGCTGGAACTGCCAGAGCGCACTGTCGTCGAGCGCCAGCGACCACCGGGTGAGCAGATCGACGGGCACCCGGCCGGTGGATGCCGCCCGGTCCTTCACGCTGGTCGCTGCCCGCACCGACTCGCTCGCGCTGAACACCGGGAGTCCCGCGTCGGTGATGACCGAGGTGGGAAGCGAATGGACGGCGGCGATGGCCAGCCCGAACGATTCGGCCAGTTCGACGCTGTGGTCGAGGCTCTCCAAACTGGCGGGCGCCCCGGGGATGAAGTCGTAGACGTGGCCCCGGGTCTGCCCGACGGGTGCCTGACCCCGGAATTCCGGCGCGCGGAAGGGCAGCCGACCGCGGGAGCCGGTGGTGAGTGCACGCAGCGCGACGAGGTCGCCGGACTGCTCGGTCTCGGCTTCCTGAGATGTCGGTACCCGGATGATGAGCTGCTCACCGCCTCTCGCTGTGAGCAGCGCAGAGTCGAAGCGACCCGTCAGCCCGGTGGAGATCGGGGTGGTCGAAACGACGTCGAGCCCGGCGACGGCAGCAGTGGCGAGCGCGGCTAGAGTGAGAGAGGATCTGGCCATACCTTCAGGGTAGGGCGGCTTCTCCGCTCACAGGCTTTCGCCACGCATGATTGGTCAACCCGTGCACACGACTTTCCTCGACACCCTTCCGTTGTCGCGCTTCGACATCGATCGCGACCACCTCTCCCGTGACACCGCCGACCTGTTCGGGGTGCTCTGGGCCGATGACACCGTGCGCGTCCTGCCGATCTGGAACCAGCAGGCCCTGCTCGCAGGCGGTAATGCGATCGCGGGCGAGGCGGACTGGGCCGGTGCCACAGACCCCGAACGAGCGGCCGCCGCCGAGCATCCGACCCTCGCCTTCCTCCGAACAGCAGCCGTTCCCGAGTACGATCTCGCGGTCTACCTCGGCACCTCCCTCTCGACCGACGCCCCCGAGCCCGTCGGCACCCGGCTGGTGGCCGTCGACCTCTCTGAGGAGGCTGCCCGCACCCTCGAGCCCGACGAGAATCGCTGGGTCAGCCTCCGCACGGTGGCAGCGGAGCTGAGCGACCGTGACGCGGGCGCGTTCACGGAGGCGCTCGGCATTCTCAACTGGCACCACTCCCACACCCACTGCCCGCGCTGCGGAGCGGCGACGCTCCCGGAGAAGGGCGGCTGGGTTCGGCGGTGCCCGGTGCAGAACATCGAGATCTTCCCCCGCACCGACCCGGCCGTGATCGTGGGCATCGTCGACGCCGACGACCGCATCCTGCTCGGCTCCAACGCACTGTGGGCGAACAACCGGTACTCGTTGCTCGCCGGGTTCGTCGAGCCGGGGGAGTCCCTCGAGGCAGCGACCGTTCGTGAGGTGTTCGAGGAGTCGGGTGTGCGCATCCTGCAGCCCGAGTACCTCGGCTCACAGCCCTGGCCGTTCCCTGCCTCCCTGATGTGCGGCTTTCTGGCCCACGTCGACCCGGCCTCGGCCGCCGACCCGCTGCTGCCCGACGGCGAGGAGATCCTCGACGTGCGCTGGTTCAGCCGCGCAGACCTCGAAGACCCGAACCAGACCGTGCTGCTGCCCGGCTCCTCATCCATCGCCCGCGCCATCATCGAGCACTGGTACGGCGGGCCGCTGCCTCGGCCGACGTGGTGACGAACGATTCCGACGAGCGTTCCCTCCCGGCGACGGGGGTGGATGCTCTGCTCTCGGGTCTCGACGACGAGCAGCGAGTCGTGGCCAAGACACTCCTCGGCCCCGTCGTGGTGCTCGCCGGTGCCGGAACCGGCAAGACCCGGGCCATCACCCACCGCATCGCGTACGGAGTGGCGACGGGGGTCTTTCCGCCCGGCAAGGTGATGGCCCTGACGTTCACCGCGCGATCGGCCGCCGAATTGCGTTCGCGCCTGCGACCCCTCGGCGCCGGCGGAGTCTCGGCCCGCACCTTCCACTCTGCAGCGCTCGCCCAGCTCAACTTCTTCTGGCCGCAGGTGGTCGGCGGCGACGTTCCGCGGCTGCTCGAGGGCAAGGCCCGCTTGATCGGCCAGGTGGCTGAGACGCTCAGGCTGCGGGTCGACACTGCGACGCTTCGCGATCTCGCGGCCGAGATCGAGTGGCGCAAGATCTCGAACCTGTCGATCGAGGCCTACGGTCTCGCAGCGCGCAGCAGCCGCACCCTCCCCGGCACGCTCAGCGTGGAGCAGGTGCTCGATCTGCAGACGGGGTACGAGCGCATCAAAGACGAGCGCAAGCAGCTCGACTTCGAAGACGTGCTGCTGGCCACGGCCGGCATGATCGAGTCAGAACCGTCGGTTGCGATGCAGGTGCGTGAGCAGTACCGGTTCTTCGTCGTCGACGAGTATCAGGATGTCTCTCCCCTCCAACACCATCTCCTCTCCCTCTGGGTCGGTGACCGCCGGGATCTCTGCGTGGTCGGCGATGCGAGCCAGACCATCTATTCGTTCGCCGGGGCCCAGTCGGCGTTCCTTCTGTCGTTCGCCTCTGCCTACGAGAATTCCACCGTGGTGCGCCTGGAACAGAACTACCGCTCGACACCCGCGGTGGTCGACACGGCCAACCGGCTGATGCGCGGGCGCACGGGCGCGCTCAACCTGCGGGCCTCCGCCGATCAGCTCGGCCGGGGCCCGGAACCGTCTGTCACCGGTCACTCCTCGGAGGCGTCCGAGGCCCGAGCCGTGGCTGCCGCCGCCGCACGCCTGATCGTGGAGGGAACGAAGCCGGAGGACATCGCGATTCTCTACCGCATGAACGCGCAGGCGGCCGCTCTCGAAGGAGCATTGGCCGAGGCCGGGGTCACGTACCAGATCCGTGGATCGCAGCGTTTCTTCGACCTGCCCGAGGTGAAGCAGGCCGTGATGTCGCTTCGGGCGGCATCGGTCTCGATCAGCGGGGAGCCCCTCTTCAAGTCGGTGAGCGACGTTCTGCGCTCGCTCGGTTGGTCGCAGAGCCCTCCGGAGGGCCGTGGTGCCGTTCGCGACCGGTGGGAGTCGCTGAACGCGATCATGAGCCTCGCCGAGCAGCAGCCCGCTCGAACCTCGTTCCGCACGTTCACCGACGAGTTGCTGGAACGCCAGGCGGGGCAGCACGAACCGACCATCTCGGCCGTCACGCTCGCGACCCTGCATTCGGCCAAGGGCCTCGAGTGGCCGACGGTCTTCATCATCGGACTGAGCGAGGGGCTCGTTCCGATCAGTTACGCGACCACTCTCGACCAGGTGGACGAGGAACGTCGCCTGCTCTACGTGGGCATCACCCGGGCGAGACAGAGACTTCTGCTGTCGTGGGCCGAGACGGGGGCGAGTCGCTCGCAGGTTCGCTCGGCTTCACGGTTTCTGGCAGAGCTCGGCACGCGCACTGCGGATGCACGGCCTGCCGGCTGAGACGAACCTCGCCGGTGATCGCATCGAGGTGGGTGACGGCACCCGGTCCCGCATCCCCACCCGCGCCCAGGCGCAGGTGCAGCACGCACAGCGAGGCCACCACCGGCAGCACCCGCGCGATCAGGAGCGGAACCTCGGTGGGTGCCGGCCGGCCGTAGAGCTGCCCCGCGATCGCCGGCCATGACGGTTCGCGCTCGATGCGGTGCCGCTCCCGGCAGTGCAGGCACGCACCCCCGCCCGGAACGACGAGCGGCCCGACCGTGGCCCCGGTATCGCTGAAGACCACGTCGAGGTGCGGAATGTCGCGCCGAAGCCAGGCGGCGGCCTCCGGCGGGGGAGTCGACCACGACGAGACGATCACGGCGAGCTCGACGGGTGACCCGGGTACGGCCCCGAGCTGTCGCAGCAGCCCCTGCACCGCCGGGCGGGCGGCGGAGCCGCCGACCACTGCGATCGCGCGGCCAGCGAGCGGGGTCGGGGTGAGCGCCACGGCTGCGGCGCCATGATCTTCACGAAGGAGGGCGGGGGCGACCCGCCGGAGGAGGCGTGAGGCCGACCCCGGTGCTCCGCCTGAGCGTGCCCCGATCATCCGGAGCCCCTCGAGGCTGACCCCGGTGAGGAGCGAGTGCAGCAGGTGTTCTTCGGCCAGGGTGACGTCGTCGAGGCGCACGACGGGCGCGTCGATGCCGAGCTGCAGGGAGGTCGGTGTTCGCCAGACGAGAGGGAAGCGCGGATTCAGACGAAGGGTGGGGGAGTGCATGCGCCCATGATGCACCTCTGCCGCGGGGGGCGTCAGAAGTTATCCACAGGTCGAGCGGGTCAGACGACGGGGGGTGCCTCGGGGTCGCGATCCGCAGGCTCAGCCGGCCCAGGCTCGGTCTGCCCAGGCTCAGCCGGCCCGGACTCAGCCTGCACAGGCTCAGCCTGCCCGGATGCGTCCGGGCCCGACTCCTCCGCGCGGAAGAAGTCCTCCAGCGCCAGATCCATCTCGTCGGGCTCCGGGGCTCCCGCGAGCAGCCGCGCCACCAACCCTTGCGGGTTGTCGATGTCTTCGCTCGTGGGTACCACATCGGGGTGGGACCACAGTGCGTCCCGTGCCTCAGCACCGACGGCATCCGTCACCGCCTGCCACATCACTGCAGCCTCGCGGAGGCGGCGCGGCCGCAGTTCGAGACCGACCAGCGTTGAGAACGCCGACTCGGCCGGCCCACCCGTGGCCCGGCGGCGGCGCACGGTCTCGGCGACCGCGTCGCGCTTGGGCAACCGCACGGTTGCGGCCGCCGTCACCACGTCGACCCATCCTTCGACGAGCGCGAGCGTCGTCTCGAGGCGGGCCAGCGCCTGCAGCTGCGTCTCCGACTTCGGCGGGATGAGCGCGCCGCTGACCATGGCCTGCCGCAGTTCTTCGGGGTTCGAGGGGTCGAAGCTCGACGCGAGGTCTTCGAGGCGATCGGTGTCGATGGAGATGCCCCGGGCGAATTCCGTGATCGAGGTGATCATGTGCAGCCGGAGCCACTTCGCGTGCCGGAACAGCCGCGCGTGCGCGATCTCCCGAACGGAGAGATAGAGCTGCACCTGGTCGGTGGGGATGTCGAGACCCTCGCCGAAGGCTGCGATGTTCTGCGGGACGAGGGCCGCCTGCTGGTCTGCCATCAGCGGAATGCCGACGTCGCCGCCGGAGACGACCTCGGTCGACAGCTGCCCGACGACCTGACCGAGCTGCATGGCGAACAGTGCCCCGCCGATGTTCCGCATGAGCTGGCTCGCGCTCGCCATCATGCCGGAGAGTTCTTCGGGAGCCTGGTCTTTCAGTACCCGGGTGAGAGCGTCGGCGATACTCAGTGCGACGGGTTCGGCGACCTCCGCCCAGACCGGCATGGTCGCGGTCGCCCACTCCTTGCGGGTCAGCAGGCTCGGTGTCGCAGCGAGCTCGGTGACGTAGGTGACCTCGTCGAGCCACAGGGCGGCGACGTGCAGGGCCTGTTCGAGAGCGGAACGCTGAGCGGGAGCAATGGTCACGGCATCCTTGACCGCGATCTGCTGGGCGGCGTCGAGCGCCACCTTCCAGTCGACACCGTCGCCGGTGTTCTGCATCGCGTTCTGCAGCTGCTGCATCAGTGCTGCGACGGCGGCGGGGTCTGAGGGCAGCCCGGCAGCGCTCGCCAGCTTCGACGGATCCAGCTCGGAGTTGCCCGACAGGAATTGGCGAAGCATTTCGGTGAACTCGTCTTCGGAGTTCTTGTCTGGCTCGTCAGTCACGGTGAAACCCTTCAGTGCCGGCTATCAGCATCGACTTCTACGCTAGCCGGTGGCCCAATCGCCAAGCTGGGATTTCTCATAAGCTGAGATGTCGGCCGTGCGCCTGTGGCGAACACCCCAACCACCCCTTTGAAAGGACACCGTGAGCCTTTTCGGTGAAACGCAGCCGACGGAGCCCGCGAAACCCCGTTCCCGTCGACGCACCGCAGGCTGGGTCAGCCTCATCGCCGCGCTCGTTCTGGCGCTCGGGATGAGCTTCATTCCCTCCCCTTATGTGATCGAGCAGCCCGGTCCTGTCTTCAACACCCTCGGCACCAGCGATCACGACGGCACCGCTGTCCCGCTCATCACCATTCAGGGAGCGACGACCTACCCCACCTCGGGAGCGCTCGACATGCTCACGGTCTCTGTGGTCGGTACGCCCGACTCCCGCCCCAGCTGGGCCGAGATCGTCGGAGCGTGGTTCGACACGTCCCGCGCCATCGTTCCGCTCGAGGCGATCTATCCGCCGTCGGTCAGTGTCGACCAGCAGAACGAGGAGAACGCGGCGCAGATGGTCGACTCCCAGCAGGAGGCGATCGCCGCAGCGCTCACCGACCTGAAGATCCCGTTCACGACCACAGCAACGGTGGGTGTCGCCCAGGTCGCCGACGGGTCGCCGGCCACGGGCATCCTGCAGTCCGGCGACCTCATCGACTCGGTCAATGGCACGGCGGTCACGACGGTCGACGGGCTGAAGGCGGCGGTGACGGCGAACGGGGATGCTGCACCAGCCACGATCGTGATCACCCGTGATAGCGCCGAGAGTACCGTGCAGGTCACGCCGAAGGCGGGCGACGGCGGTGCGGTTCTGCTGGGCATCGGCGCGGCCACCACGGCGAACTACGACTTTCCCTTCACCGTGAACATCCAGCTCGACAACGTCGGCGGACCGAGCGCGGGAATGATGTTCGCGCTGGGCATCATCGACCAGCTCACGCCGGGAGAGCTCAACGGCGGCCAGAAGGTCGCTGGAACCGGCACGATCACGGCCGATGGAACCGTCGGGCCGATCGGCGGCATCCGCCAGAAGCTCTCGGGTGCCAAGCAGAGCGGGGCGACCGTCTTTCTTGCGCCGTCCACCAACTGCGATGAGGTGGTCGGGCACGTTCCCGACGGGCTGAAAGTTTTCGCCGTGACGACCCTCAGCGACTCGCTGACCGTACTGAACGACATCTCCTCCGGGACGAACACGGATTCGTTGCCAACCTGTGACACGGTTCAGGCGGCCGGCTGAGCCTCGGAGGCGGCTTCCCAGTATTGGTTGTCTAGGATTAGGCCCAAACCCCACAGCTAACACAAGAGGCTATCCGTGACATCCTCCACAGCCCAGAAACCCGCCAGACGATCGCGAACCGTCGTCGCGGTTGCGATAGCGGTCATCGCCGTTCTCGCGATTCTGTTCTTCGTCTTCACCAACCTCTACACCGAGGTTCTCTGGTTCAACCAGCTCGGCTTCCTGAGTGTGCTGACCACCCAGTGGATCGCGGGAGCGGTGATGTTCGTCGTGGGGTTCCTGGCCATGGCCATTCCCGTCTTCGTCAGCATCGAGATCGCGTTCCGGTTCCGCCCGGTCTACGCGAAACTCAACTCGCAGCTCGATCGCTACCAGCAGGTCGTCGAGCCGTTGCGGAGGCTCGCGGCCATCGGCATCCCGGCCCTGCTCGGCCTGTTCGCCGGCGTCTCTGCCGCCGCCCGCTGGCAGGTCGTGCTGCAGTACCTGAACCGCACCTCGTTCGGCAAGACCGACCCGCAGTTCAATCTCGACATCTCGTTCTACGTCTACGACTTGCCGTTCTGGCAGAGTGTGGTGGGCTTCGCGTCGGCCGTCGTTCTGATCGCCGGCATCTCGGCCATTGCGACGAGCTACCTCTACGGCGCCATCCGGTTCGGGCAGCGCGAGGTGCGCATCTCGAAGACGGCCCGCATCCAGATCGCGATCACGGCGGGCATCTACCTCCTGCTGCAGGGTGTGAGCATCTGGCTCGACCAGTTCGCGACACTCACCAACAGCGGCGGCCTCATCACGGGTGCCTCCTACGCCGACGTGAACGCCACCATCCCGGGACTCCAGATCCTCGCCGGAATCGCCGTCATCGTCGCCGTTCTCTTCCTCCTCGCCGCGTTCATCGGGCGCTGGCGCCTGCCGGTGATCGGAACGGCGCTGCTCATCGTGAGCGGCCTCGTGCTCGGATCGCTCTACCCGTGGGTGGTGCAGCGGTTCCAGGTCGACCCGTCGGAGCGGAGCCTCGAGCAGCCGTACATCCAGGACAACATCGACCTCACCCGCGACGCCTACGACGTGAGCAATGTCGAGACCATTCCGTACGATGCGACCACGACGGCGGAACCCGGGGCACTGCGGGCCGACGCGGCGACGACGTCGAGCATCCGTATTCTCGACCCGGCCCTCGTCAGCAGCACGTTCGCGGCGCTACAGCAGTTCCGCCAGTACTACCAGTTCCCGACCGACCTCAACGTCGACCGGTACACGATCGACGGCAAGAGCCAAGACACGGTGTCGACCGTTCGTGACCTCAACCTGGCCCAGCTGGGCACGTCTGCCAGCTGGTACAACCAGACCGTCGTCTACACGCACGGGTACGGCCTGGTCGCCGCCTACGGCAACCAGCGGTCGGTCGACGGCCAGCCGGTGTTCGCCGAGTCGGGCATCCCGAGCACGGGTGTGCTGGGCGACTACGAGCAGCGCATCTACTTCGGTGAGAATTCGCCCGACTACTCCATCGTCGGCGCTCCCGCCGGGTCACCGCAGATCGAGCTCGACTACCCATCGGGCACCAATGGCGCGTCACAGACGTACACGACCTTCGACGGCGACGGTGGCCCGAAGCTCGACAACGTCTTCAACAAGCTCGCCTACGCGCTCAAGTTCCAGTCGCAGGAGATCTTCCTCTCGGAGGCCGTCAACAACGACTCGCAGATCCTCTACGACCGCGACCCTGCCACTCGGGTGTCGAAGGTAGCTCCGTACCTGACGATCGATTCGGATCCGTACGCATCCGTCGTCGACGGCAAGGTGGTCTGGATCGTCGACGGCTACACGACGACGTCGGAGTACCCGTACTCGCGCACCGAGGGTCTCAGTGCAGCGATCGCCGACACCTACACACCGAAGCCGGGATACGCGCCCGACAACAACATCAACTACATCCGCAACTCGGTGAAGGCCACGGTCGACGCCTACGACGGAAAAGTGACGCTCTACGCGTGGGACGACCAGGATCCGCTGTTGCAGACCTGGCAGAAGATCTTCCCGTCGACCATCAAGCCGATGAGTGACATGGGTGCGCAGCTGATGAGCCACGTGCGGTACCCGGCTGACCTCTTCAAGGTGCAGCGCGCCATCCTGGGGCAGTACCACGTGACCGATGCGGGATCGTTCTACTCCCGTGAAGATGCGTGGACGACGCCGAACGATCCGACCTCGCCTGCCTCCAACCCCACCGTGCAACCGCCGTACTACCTCACGCTGAAGGTGCCGGGCCAGGACTCGCCCCAGTACTCGCTGTACTCGACGTTCATCCCGCTCACGGGCGAAGACACGTCGAAGAGTCTCAACGGCTACCTGGCCGTCGACTCGAACGCGGGCGATGTTGCGGGGCAGAGGTCTGCCGACTTCGGCAAGATGCGGTTGCTGACTTTGCCCAAGGATGCGACGGTGCCGGGCCCCGGGCAGGTGCAGAACAAGTTCAACTCCGACCCGACGGTGTCTCAGGCGCTCAACCTGCTGAAACAGGGGTCGACCGAGGTGCTCAGCGGAAACCTGCTCACCCTCCCTGTCGGAGGCGGCCTGCTGTACGTGCAACCGGTCTACGTGCGATCGAGGGGTGAGACGAGCTACCCGCTGTTGCAGAAGATCCTCGTCGGCTTCGGTGACAAGATCGCCTTCGAAGACACCTTGGATGCTGCGCTCGACGACCTCTTCGGAGGTGATTCGGGGGCCACAGCCGGCGACGGCGGCGTCACATCGCCCACCACGGGCACCGGAGCGGCCGCAGGAACCGGCACGGGCGCCGCAGCCGGCACGGGCAACAATGCCGCGCTCACGCAGGCGTTGGCCAACGCCAAGACCGCGCTGGCGGCTCGGGATGCTGCGCTGCAGGCCGCGGACTGGACGGCCTATGGCGTAGCCGACCAGCAGCTCAAAGACGCGGTGGCTGCGGCCATCGCAGCCTCAGGGCAGCAGTAGCGTCTCGCTGGCACTGTGATCGCGGGGCTTTCGGGCCCCGCGGTCACCGGCTGCTTGAGGCTGTGATAGTGTTACATCTTGTGCCGCGGGGTGGAGCAGTTCGGTAGCTCGCTGGGCTCATAACCCAGAGGTCGCAGGTTCAAATCCTGTCCCCGCAACAAAAGGCAGTAAACAGAAGGCCCGGTCTCATTCAGACCGGGCCTTCTGCGTTGTGTGGGTAAGTTTCTTGGGACCAGATCCGCGGGTATGGGCTGGGTCGAAAACTCTCAGAAAGAATTTTCTGGATTGGTCTGTCTCGTGGTGTGTTTGCTGAGGTAATGTCAGTGGTTGGTGTTTGACTTGAGTCATGAAACCACCGCCCACACCTCCTGTTGCTGACACGGCGTCGGCGATTGTGGGGTGCGTGGATGCTCTTTTGAGCCTGGGCGTTTTGGATCCGTCTTCGGGTGCCGTTCCTGCCGCGCCCACGGGGCTTGCCACTGGTGTGTTGATGGCTGGTGTGGTGCAGGTGGAGTACCTGGAACGGTTGGTCACATCGTTGCGTCTGCAGTTGGCTGGGGAGGTGGCTGAGCGGTGCAGGCCCGAACTCGGCGAAGACGGGATGTCGAAGAAGTCGAACTTCACCACCCCCGCCGGGTTCCTCGCCGCGAATACGGGTACGAGTGAGCACACGGCGAAGAAGCTGATGAAGGTCGGTGGGGAGCTCCGTGTGACGATGTCGCTGTGTGGGCTGCCGAACCTTCCCGCGTTCTCCCACGTCGCCGAAGCGGTCGGGCTCGGAGCGATCGGTCTTGACGTAGCCACCGTGATCACGACCAGGCTCGGCCGGGTGGCGAAAAGTACCGGGTTCACGGATGCTCTCCTGGAAGCCGAAGCGCAACTGGTGTCTCTGGCGCAAGAGTCGTTGGGGGGCCAGTGCTACTCCGCAGACGTCATCGACCGTTTCGCGGTACGGATGATCGCCCACCTCGACCCCGACGGCACAGAGCCGACAGAGGCGCAACTGCACGACAGACGTCACCTGACCTTGGTCACGGAGAAGACCGGGATGACCAAACTCACCGGCCTCCTCCCCCCGACCGCGGCCGGTCATTTGCGGGCAGCCCTGGAGCCGTTCACGAGTCCCCGCATCCCCACCTTCACCGACCACACCGGCACCGGCACCTCCGACCCGACCGGCACCACCGGTGAGGGTGACCCGGCTGACGGCGGCGAGGTCGACCCGCTGCTCCGCGACACCCGCACTCGGGGTCAGAAACTCGCCGACGGTCTCCTCCAACTCGTCACCACCGCAGCAGGTCTCCCGACCATGCCGCGGCTGAACGGGGCCGCACCCACCGTCAACGTGCACGCCACCCTCGACGACATCATCTCCGGCCGGGGTGTCGGCTGGATCGACGGTCTCACCGAACCCGTGCCTGCGAGCACGATCGAAACCCTCCTCT
>NZ_NBXD01000019.1 GCF_003399645.1 Subtercola boreus | reverse complement strand
CCACCACTCCCATGTGCATAAGACGAAGTGGAAGCTGGTGATGCGAAACGGCACCCCACATTTGATACCCCCCGACTGGCTCGACTGGCGGCAAACCCCACGACCCTGCCAACAAAACCGCGCCCGCAATCTACCCCGCACCGGGTAACCCACCAGCGAACATGCCGGAGTTTCGCTTGCTGAATACCCGGCCGCCGTCTGTACGCCCGTGGAGCGTTCGTTCGCCCAGTCACCCACCGAGCCATCCGCCCAGCACCGCCCACCTGCCCGGCCGGCCCTTTTGCCCGGCCTCGACCATCCGACCAGCACCGACCAGCACCGCCCGGCACTGCCCACCCGCCCGGCCGGCCCTCTTGCCCGGCCTCGACTATCCGACCAGCACCGCCCGGCCCCGCTTATCCGCCCGGCCGCGCCCATCCGCGCAACCCCGCTCATCCGCCCGGCCGCGTCTATCCGCCCGGCGGCGCCCATCTGCTCGGCCCCGCCCAGCCCAGCCGGGCCCCGCCCATCCGTCGTCGGCAAGCCCGCTGGGTGCGGTAGTCCCCGTCAACCACCTCCAGCCGTCAATGCGACGAAGGCCCGGCCTCTGACGAGACCGCGCCTTCGTCGCTCGGCGAGCCTAGATGGCGTGGCGGAGGGGGATGGGTCGCGTGACGGTGGGGAGGCTCACGGAGCGAGAAGGTGCCCTTCGCGCGTGGGCCCGCGCGGCGGAGACGTACGTGCCGACGACAGCGCGAGCATCCGCCTGCCCGGTGTAGCTGCTGACCTCGTCGGTGCGAGAAGAGGCGTTGACGTAGGAGCCAATTGTGGCGATGGCACGAGCGGGACGGAGGCCGGTGGAACGCCCGACCTCGCAGCGCAGCTCGCCATCCTCGCGGAGGGCGCCCAGACGACGGCCGCGATCAGCGGCGACAGCGCGGCCGCGGGCCAGGCGCGGCGGGCCGCCGCCGTGCTGATCGACGCTGGGATGAAACCCGAGGGCCAGCCCGCCCCCGAGCGCACCGGCCGCGCCACCGGCTAGCCGCGGGCCGCGAGCAGCTCCGTCATGTAGCCGATCTCACTGGTCTGCGCCTTGATGATCGAGTTGGCCAGTGCGAGCACATTCGGGTCGGTTGATCGCTCGTCCAGAGCCTTCGCCATTTCGACGCCGCCCTTGTGGTGGGCGATCATCAGCGTGAGGAACAGCTTCTCGGCGTCCACGCCGGTCAGCGTTCCGAGGCGAGAGAGGTCGGCGGCCGACGCCATCCCGGGCATGGTCGCTCCGGCGGCGAACGCATCACCGGCGCCGGGCGTCGACTCGGTGGAGCCCATGTTCATACCGTGATCGGAGGCGTTCTGATCGAGCGTCGGCAGAGTCATCCATGTCATCTGCGGCGTGGGGGAGGCCTGCGGCAGCCCCCACAGGTTGAGCCATGCGTACATCTGCCCGGCCTGCTGGCCCTGGGAGGTGGCGATGTCGTAGGCCAGCTGACGGATCTCCGGGTCGGTCGTCTGCTCACGGACGGTCATCGCCATGTCTATCGCCTGCTGGTGGTGCACCTGCATGTCGCGGGCGAAACCGGCTTCAGCGCTGAGGGTTGTGGGGTAGGTGACCGACGGGGTCGTGACGCGCCCGACGATCAGGCCGACCGCCACGAGCAGTACGGCGCCGATGGCGATGGCGATGCGCATCCGCACGGTGCGACCGGATGGTGCATCAGAGCCTCCGCTCACGACACCAGCCCGGGCGCTGTCAGCCCGCCGGTGCAGGCCGCCCCCGGCTCGGGAGCGTTCGGCGACTGCCAGTACGACGTGATGAAGTCGGCGAGACGGGGATCGTCGACACCCGTCAGCTGGATCTGGGCACCCCAGGCCGACGCCACCACCGGCGACGGCAGTCCTTCGTACGGCGAGAGCACGATGTAGGTCTTCGGCAGCGCCGCCCGCAGCGCGGTGAGCTGGTCGCCAGAGACCTGCGACGCGTCGTACGTCACCCAGACTGCCCCGTGTTCGAGGTCGTGCACCGCGTTCTCGTTCGGCACCGGCTGGTCGTACACGCCGCAGTTGAGCCAGACCGCGGCATGGTTTCCGCCCACCGGGGGCACCTGCGGGTAGGTGACGGTTCCGGTCACGTGGTTCTGGGTGAGGCCGGTGAAGGTCTGCACGCCGTCGGCTTTGGTTGCGACGGGCGCCGGTGTCGAACCCGATCCGGTGACGACGAAGACGACCACCAGCACGAGAATGAGAGCGACGGCTCCGATGCCACTGCCGATGGCGATGCGACGGTTGCGCGTGGCTTTCGCCTGCTCGCGCTTCATCGCCGCGACCTTCTCGGCCCGCCGTGCCTCGCGTTCCTGTTTGACGGTCGGGCTTCCGGGTTTTGCGGACTGCCCTCCGCCACCCTGGGGACGAGACGACGACGGACTGGTCTTGTTACCGGATGCCACGGAGGGAGCCTCTTCTTCTCGCAGGGGTTTCGGGGCTGATGTTAGCGAACCCTCCCGAGAGAAAAGTGTTAAAGCGACAACTAACCCGCGGACTTCTTCGTGCCCTCCCGGGCTCCCCGACTCTTCTCCACGCTCTGCCGCAGTGCCTCCATCAGGTCGAGCACCTCACCGCCCGACTCCTCGGTCTCTTTCTCTTCCGTCTCGCCAAACGTCTCGTCGGTATCGACGGAGTCGCCCTTCGCGAGCTTCGCATCGATGAGCTCCTTGAGCTGGACCTGGTACTCGTCGGTGAACTTCGAAGTGTCGAAGTCTGCCGAATAGGAGTCGACGAGGCGGGCCGACATGTCGAGCTCCTTGCGGGAGACCCGCGGATGATCGTCGAGACTGGCGAATTTCGCTTCGCGAACTTCGTCGTCCCACAGCAGGGTCTGCAGCAGCAGAACGTCCCCCTGCACGCGCAGGGCCGCGAGCCGCGACTTCTGACGGAGCGCGAAATGCACGATCGCCGTTCGGTCCGTCTCCTCGAGGGTGCGCCGCAGCAGGGCGTAGGCCTTCGACGACTTCGAGTCGGGCTCGAGGTAGTAGCTCTTGTCGAAGCGAATCGGGTCGACCTGCTCGCTGGGAACGAACTCCACCACGTCGATCTCCCGGCTCTTCTCCGCTGGGAGCGATGCGAGGTCGTCGGCGGTGATGATCACCGTACGCTCACCGTCGTCGTAGGCCTTGTCGATGTGCGCATACTCGACGACCTTCCCGTCGATCTCGCAGACCCGCTGGTACCGGATGCGCCCACCATCCGCATCGTGCACCTGGTGCAGCGAGATGTCGTGGTCTTCCGTTGCGCTGTAGACCTTCACCGGCACGTTCACCAACCCGAACGTGATCGCGCCCTTCCATATGGATCTCATGCCCTCCAGTGTGGCCCGACGGGGTGTCAAGAGCTAGTGACTTGACACGCCCGGGGTGCAGGATGGGCCCATGAGTGCAGCGAAGCGGCGAACGGGCACACGATCATCCGCGTCGAAGACCGATGTGACGGTCGACGTCGACGGGCACCGCCTGAAGCTCACCCACCTCGACAAGGTGCTCTATCCCGAGACCGGAACGACGAAGGCGGAGGTGCTGCAGTACTACTCCGACATCGCCGAGTACCTGCTTCCGCACACCCGCGACCGCGCCGCCACGCGCAAACGCTGGGTGAACGGGGTGGGCACTGTCGAGCATCCCGGCCAGATGTTCTTTCAGAAGAACCTCGACGATTCGGCGCCCTCGTGGGTGAAACGTCGAACGATCGAGCACAGTGACCACGACAATGAGTACCCCCTGGTCAACGATCGGGCGACCCTGACCTGGCTGGCGCAGATCGCTGCCCTCGAGCTGCATGTGCCGCAGTGGCGGTTCGGGCCGCGCGGCGGGCGTCAAAACCCCGACCGGCTCGTGCTCGACCTCGATCCGGGGGAGGGCGTCGGGCTGGCGGAGTGCGTCGAGGTCGCGAAGCTCGTGCGCACGATCCTGCAGGGGATGGGACTCGAACCGCTGCCGGTCACGAGCGGCAGCAAGGGTATTCACCTCTACGCCGCGCTCGACGGCAGCCAGACGTCTGACCAGGTCTCTGCGGTGGCGCATGAACTGGCCCGGGCATTGGAGTCCGATCATCCCGACCTCGTCGTCAGTGACATGAAGAAGACGCTGCGGGTGGGCAGGGTGCTTCTCGACTGGAGCCAGAACAACGGTTCGAAGACGACGGTCGCGCCGTACTCGCTGCGCGGACGGATGCAGCCGACGGTCGCGGCGCCCCGAACCTGGCGGGAACTGACGTCGCCCTCGCTCGCCCAGCTCGACTTCACGGAGGTTCTCGCGCGGGTGAAGCGCCGGGGAGACCCGCTCGCGGCACTGTTCGACGGAACCGCGGAGCCAGACCCGCAGCAGGAGCAGCAGGAGCCGCAGGAGCCGCAGGAGCCGCAGGCGCCGCAGGAGCCGCAGCGCGACCGCCTGCACCTCTATCGCAGTATGCGCGACGGCCAGAAGACGCCCGAGCCGGTTCCGGATGATCGTCCCGGGCCGGGTGCGGGCAACACGTTCGTCATTCAGAAGCACGACGCCACGCGGCTGCACTACGACTTCCGCCTCGAGCACGATGGCGTTCTGGTCTCGTGGGCGATCCCGAAGGGCCCACCGGCCGATATGAAGGTGAACCACCTCGCTGTTCAGACGGAGGATCATCCGCTCGAGTACGCGTCGTTCGCCGGCACGATCCCGAAGGGCGAGTACGGCGGCGGCGTCGTCGAGATCTGGGACGAGGGCACCTACGACCTCGAGAAGTGGCGCGACGGCAAGGAGATCATCGCGACCCTGCACGGTACGAAGAAGGGCGGGCTGGGCGGTGATCGCAAGTTCGTGCTGATCCACACCGGATCGGGCGGGGGATCCAAGGCCGAGCAGAACTGGCTCATCCACCGCATGGAACTGACGTACACGCCCGCCCAGGAGGAGAAGCACCGGGGGATGCCCGCGCAGCCCGACGATGAGGCGCCGTCGATCAACGCGGCGCGGGCCGGTGCAGCGGAGTCGGCCGCCCCCACCACCTCCATCGCACCCATCACCCCCATCACCCCCATCGCACCCATCACCCCCATGCTCGCCACCCTCGGTGCCGCGGCCGACCTCCGCGAGCACGCCGAGTGGGCCTACGAGATGAAGTGGGACGGCATTCGTGCTGTGGCCTACCTCGACGGCGGGCCCGACGGCACGAGCCTGAAGCTGCTCAGCCGCAACGGTAACGACCTGACCAGCCAGTACCCCGACCTCGCCGAACCTCTGCGAGCATCCATCGGCCATCATTCGACCGTTCTCGACGGCGAGATCGTCGCATTCGATGCGCAGGGCCGCCCGAGCTTCAGTCGACTCCAGCAGCGCATGAACCTGCTGGATGAGGCCGATGTGAAGAAGGCGATGCGCGCGGTCTCGGTTCACTACCTCGTCTTCGACCAGCTGCACCTCGACGGCAGTTCGTTGCTGGGAAAGTCGTACGACGACCGGCGCACGAGTCTCGAGGCGAGCGTGACTCCGGATGCCCGTTCCCGCGTTCAGGTTCCGCAGGTGTTCGACGGGGATTTCGAAAGCGCGTTCGAGAGCAGCAGAAAGCTCGGGCTCGAGGGCGTCATGGCCAAGAAGCACGACAGCACCTACGGCGTGGGGAGGCGCTCGCGCTCGTGGATCAAGATCAAGCACCACCTGGCCCAGGAGGTGGTGGTGGGTGGTTGGCGACCGGGCAACGGACGACGAGCCGACAGCATCGGATCGCTGCTGCTGGGCATCCCCGACGGTGACGGCCTGCGCTACGTCGGTCGGGTCGGCACCGGCTTCAGCGACGCCGACCTGCGACGACTCAGCACCACCGTAAAGAAGCTCGGCCGGACGTCGAGCCCGTTCACGGATGCTCCGCGGGAGGTCGCCGCCGACGCGCACTGGATCGAGCCGACGCTTGTCGGCGAGGTGGAGTTCGCTGAGTGGACGGCGGCCGATCACCTCCGTCAGCCGAGTTGGCGCGGCTGGCGCGCCGACAAGTCGCCGGCCGATGTGGTGCGCGAGAGCTGATGCGCAATCTAAGATGGAGTCATGACACAGCTCGGTAAAGGCCCCGTCGAATCCCGCCAGACCTCTGGCGGAGTGACCACTGTGGTGGCCCTGATCGTGTCACTCGCGCTCTTCCTCGGTGGCATGTTCCTTTTCGGAGTCGCCTTCGAGTTCCCTGACTTCGGTGCCCTGATCTTCTCCTCCGGTCTGGTGGCGGTGTGCCTCGGGGTGTTCATTCCCCTGCAGGTGCTGCGCCACGTCGACGGCGCGTAGCCGTTCCCCGATTCGTCGAAGAAGCCCCCGGCCGCTCTGGCCGGGGGCTTCTCTCGTTCAGGCCCCCCTGTCGCCCTCAGCCCTACTTGTAGTCCCGGATGAAGTTCGCCATGCCGGTCTCCGCTGCTCCGGGTGTTGCGACATCGCTCAGGCGCAGCACCGTCAGGCCGTAGAAGCGCCGGACGGGGTCACGGTCGAAGGCCTGCCTGATGTGCGACCAGCCCGCGTGGGTCGCGTCACCATCGCTGTAGAGCCCGCCGTTCAGAGCGTTCTCGCCCTTGAGCTCGACGCCCGCGTCCCACGCCGCATCGGCGATCCAGCCGACCTGGTCGGCCGCGGCCGAATAGGCGCCCTTGTAGATGTCGTCGTCGACGAGGTTCGTCTTCTCGAGCTCGGTGAAGTGCAGCACGATGTGGTGGGTGACCGGCAGGGTACCGTCGCCGTGAACGTTCACGTCGCTGATCATCGTCAGGATGGGGCGGTAGCCATGGCCGGTCGCCGCGCTGTTCATGTCGGTGTCGGTTGAGATGAGGCCGGCCGCCACCTCAGGCACCCGCTGGATGCTCGAGGCCGACATCGTCTGCCAGTGCACCCCGGGGATCTTCTCGCTGAGGTCGACGTTCGCGAAGGCGCCGTCGAACGCCTCGATGGCGGCGTTCAGAACTTTCCGCCCGTGGCCCACGAGGCTCTGCGTGTTCCAGTTCGTGAAGTCCTTGCCGTACGTGATGTTCTTGAACGCGCCGGAGGTGAAGAAGTTCGCGTGGTCGTTCGGTGCCGAGATGGTGTCGAGCGTGAGCCCGGGGATGCCCCAGGCCGAGGCCGCGCCGGCGACCGATCCGTACTTCGCCAGCACCCACGCGGTGAACGAAGACTTGGCGGCCGGGCTGTAGGTCTGCAGTACCCCGCGGTTGGGATACGACGCCGGGGAGCCGGCGACGCCTGCGTCGTGCGCGTTGTACGACGGTTCGCGCAACTCACCCGAGGCACCGGCGCTGAGCGCGACCTCGGAGATCGACCCCCGCAGATCGGTCGCGCCCGAGCTGAAGTGGTCTTCGAAGGCATTCATGAAGTTCTTCATCTGCTGGTACGTGCGCGCCGCCGTCAGGCCCCAGGGCGAAACCGTCTCGCGCGAGATGTTGCCGTATTCGCTCTGGTAGTAGTTGTCGGCCGGGCGCGTTCCGACGATGCCCCCCACCGTCATCGGATCCCAGACGAACGAGGGGATCGTGATCGGCGTCTTGCAGTCCCCGTCGTCGCCTACGTTGCCGCCGCACTGGTGGAACGACATCACCGGAACGATGCTGAGGCCGGCGGCCTTGATGGCAGCGAAGGTCTTGTCGTAATAGCCCCAGCTGTACGACGTCGGTGTGAGGGCGGCCTTGCCCCACCAGACGTCGACCGAGATGCCGGTGCCGCCGATGCGTTTGAACTCGGTGAGCTGGCGGGTGAAGGCCTGCCACTGAGGGCCGTCGCTCGCCCAGTCGGCCATCCAGAGCGGAGCCATGGCGTTGACGGTGGGGGAGTCACCGGTCGCCGCGAGCGCCGCGGTCGGCAGCGACACGACACCGCCGGCCAGGACTGTCGTGACCGCGGCCACCGCGAGGAGGCGGCGGAAGGGGTGCGTGGGGCGGTGCTCCGAGCGGGGGTGGTGCTGAGTCGTCATTGATCTCTCTCAACTGGAAATGGTGGGTCACGTCTCCCCAAGACGAGACCCACCATCATAGTGAGAAAAGATCAGCTATGCATCCACCTCGGCAGAACCCTCGGCTTCGCGCTTCGCAAGCGCCTCGTCGTACTCCTTGCGCACCTCTGCCATGTCGAGGGCCCGCACCTGCTCGATGAGACCCTCGAGGGCGGGCTGTGGCAGCGCGCCGGGCTGCCCGAAGATGGGGATGCCGTCACGGTAGACGACCAGGGTCGGGATGGAGGTGATGCCGTAGCTGGCTGCGAGCGCCTGCTGGTCTTCGGTGTCGACCTTCGCGAACGTGATGTCGCCGTTCTTCTCACTCGTCGCTTCGAACACCGGCGCGAACTGCCGGCACGGGCCACACCATGCGGCCCAGAAGTCGATCAGCACGATACCGTCGGCGACCGTCTGGTCGTGGTTCTCTTGGGTCAGGGTCTGAGTGCTCATGGAGGGTTAAACCACCTCGCTCTACCGCGTATTCCCCCGGTCGGGCTTGCTGAAGGCGCTCCGCATGTGGTCGCTCGACAGGTATTCACCGATGCCGAACAACACCAGGCTGAAGAGAATCTGCTCGGTGATCATCCAGAGCGGGTAGAGGCCGGGGATGGCGGCGATGACCAGGGTCACGAGGGGAAAAATCTTGCTGAACAGTCGAAGCCTCGAGTATGCCCAGTAGAAACCGGAGCGTGCCCGCCAGGCGAAGTAGAACAGCGTCGTCGTGATGCCGAGAACGACCAGCCCCCGAAACCAGACCGGCCAGGGAACCTGCTGGCCGTTCAGCGTGAGCACGAGGGCAATGGCCAGAGCGGCGACGCCGAGAACGAATTCGACGGCGAGCAGCCAGGTGATCGCCGTGAACGCCCGCTCAGTGCGCGGATGCGTGCGCAGGTCTTCGGCGATGCGGTAGGTCGCGTTCCGCCCGGCAGCAAGGCGATCCAGCGACTCCACGATCATGGGTACGAAGTCTACGCGGAGTCGCCGGCCACTCCGGATGCGCGCTCTAGGCTTGGTCTATGAGAGCAGCCGTGTACAACGCCCCGTTCGACGTCTCGGTCGAGACCCGGCCCGACCCGGTCATCCAGAATGCCCGCGAAGCGATCGTGCGCGTCACCTCGACCTGCGTGTGCGGCTCCGATCTCTGGTATTACCGCGGCGAGAGCAAACGCAGAGGCGGCGGACCGATCGGCCATGAGTTCCTCGGCGTGGTCGAGGAGATCGGTGGCGAGGTCACGGCTCTGAAGGTCGGCGACTTCGTGATCGCGCCCTTCATGTGGAGCGACGGAACCTGCGCCCACTGCCTGCACGGCATCACCTCCTCCTGTGTGCACGGCGGATTCTGGGCGGTCGGCACCGACGGCGGCCAGGGCCAGTATGTACGGGTGCCCGAAGCCGACGGCACGCTCGTGGTCGTTCCCGGCGGGGTTCCGGATGCACGGCTGCTGCCCTCGCTGCTGACACTGTCCGACGTCATGGGTACGGGCCACCACGCTGCGGTCAGCGCGGGCGTGGTCGCCGGATCGACTGTCGCGGTCGTCGGAGACGGCGCCGTCGGGCTCTGCGGCGTGCTCGCGGCCCGTCGCCTCGGTGCGGAGCGCATCATCGCGCTGAGCCGCAACCCCGGGCGCCAGGCCATCGCGACGGCCTTCGGGGCCACCGACATCATCTCTTCGCGCGGTGACGACGCGGTCGCCGAACTGCACGAGCTGACCGGCGGCGTCGGAGCCGATGCCACGCTCGAGTGCGTCGGAACGGCCCAGGCCTTCACCACGGCCTTCGCAGTCGCCCGGCCCGGTTCGCGCGTCGGGTTCGTCGGGGTTCCGCACGGTGTCGAGTTCCCCCTCCAGGATGCCTTCACCCGCAACATCGGGCTCGGCGGCGGGGTTGCGCCGGTGCGCGCCTACCTGCCCGCCCTGCTCGACGACGTGCTCAACGGGTCGATCGAACCGGGGCTCGTCTTCGACTACGAGTTCGACCTCGAGAACATCGGCGACGCCTACGCCGCGATGGACGGCCGGCGGGCCATCAAGGCGATCGCGCACCTGTCGTGAGCGACACGGCCATGAGAGCGTCTGGCGACCCGCTCGGGGTCGCGGTCGCCCAGTTCGCGCCGGGCGGCGACAAGGCCGCGAACCTCGAGGCGATGCGCGGGATGATCGAGACCGCCGTCGCCCGTGGCGCAGGCCTCGTCGTGTTCCCCGAATACTCCATGCACTTCCTGGCACCGCTCGGCAGCCAGACCCTCGACGCGGCCGAGTCGATCGACGGGGAGTTCGTGCAGGCGCTCGGAGCGCTCGCCGTGCAGTACGGCATCCACCTCGTCGCCGGCATCGTCGAGACTGCCGACGGCCCGCGGGTGCACAACACGCTCGTGGCGCTGTCGCCGACCGGTGACGTGGTCGCGCGCTACCGCAAGCTGCATCTCTACGACGCCTATGGCGTCACCGAGAGCGAATGGATGCAGCACGACACTGTCGCCGCACCGGAGACGTTCGACGTGGCGGGCTTTACGGTCGGGCTGCAGACGTGTTACGACATCCGCTTTCCGGAGGTGACGCGCTGGTTGGTCGACGCCGGGGTGAACCTCGTGCTGGTTCCGGCGGAGTGGGTGCCGGGCCCGACCAAGGAGCGGCACTGGAACGCGCTGCTCGCGGTGCGCGCCATCGAGAACACCGTGTTCGTGGCGGCCGCCGACCACACCGCCCCCGGCGGGGTCGGCCTCAGCCAGGTGCTCGACCCGACCGGCACTGCGCTCGCCACCCTTGGCTCGGAGGAGGGCGTCACCGTCGCGTTCGTCGACCCGTCGCATCTCGATGAGGCGCGAAGGATCAACCCCGCCCTCGCCCTCCGCCGCTTCGCGGTCGTGCCGCGCTGACCCGGCCGCAGCGGCGCCGCGCCCCTGCTTGAGCGCCCGGGGGTTGCGCGCCCGTTTGTCGCATTCGCGGGTGCGCGCGCAGCCGCGAAACGGACAAACCGCCGCGGAACCGCCGCGGAACCGGCGCGGAACCGGCCCGGGGCTAGCGGCCCAGGCGGGAGAGCTGTTTGGCGGCCAGCTCGAGTACGTCGACGCGCTTGCAGAACGCGAAGCGAACAAGGGAGGAGTATTCGCCCGCCAGTTCGTCGTGGCAGAACGCCGAGAGCGGAACGCCCACGACTCCGGCGAGCTCGGGGAGCTGGCGGCAGAGGTCGGTCGCATCCGTGAAACCGAGCGGGGCAGCATCGGCCACGACGAAGTAGCTCGCGTGGGAGTCGTGCACTTCGAAGCCCGCCTTGGCGAGCCCCGCCGAGAGCACATCGCGTTTGTGCCGCAGGTCGGCCGCGAGCCGTTCGAAGAACTCGTCGGGCAGCCCGAGCCCCAGCGCGATCGCCGGCTGGAAGGGTGCCGCGTTCACGTAGGTGAGAAACTGCTTCACCGCGACGATCGCGGTGATGAGCTTGTGGCGGGCGGTGATCCAGCCGACCTTCCAGCCCGTCGTGTTGAAGGTCTTGCCGCCCGAGGAGATGGTGATCGTGCGCTGCCAGGCGCCGGGCAGGGTGGCGATCGGAATGTGCGGAGCGTCGAAGGTCAGGTGCTCGTAGACCTCGTCGGTGACGATCAGCGCGTCGTGCTGGTGGGCGAGTTCGACGATGAGTTCGAGCGTCTCCCGCGGCAGAACGGCGCCGGTGGGGTTGTGCGGGTTGTTGATCACGATGAGCTTGGTGCGGTCGGTGACCGCCCTGCGCAGGTCGTCATGGTCAGGGAGGAAGTGGGGGAGCCGCAGGGGCACGGTGCGGTGGATGCCGCGGCTCAGGGCGATGAGACCGCCGTAGGCATCGTAGAACGGCTCGAGCGTGACGACTTCGTCACCATCGTCGACGAAGGCGAGAATCGTGGCGGCGAGCGCCTCTGTCGCGCCCGCGGTGACGAGAACCTGGCGGTCGGGGTCGAGGTCGAGACCGTAGAACCGCCGCTGGTGGTCGGCGATCGCGGTGCGGAGCACGGGCATGCCGAGCCCCGGCGGGTACTGGTTGAGCCCCTCGCTGATGGCCCGGCGGGCGGCGTCGAGCACCTCGGCCGGCCCGTCTTCATCGGGAAAACCCTGGCCGAGGTTGATGGCCCCGGTGGCCTGGGCGAGCGCGCTCATCTCGGCGAAGATCGTGGGCCGAACGACCCCGTCGCTCTTCAGGAGGCCGGCACCCTCAGCGGTTCTCTGCCACGGTCCGTTCATCGACATTGCTCCAACCTACTCGGCTCTCGGGCCGAGACCGGCCGCGGGGGTGCAGACGGCCGCAGGCGGTGCAGAATTGAAACAACAGTCTGCTCGCAGCCCACGCATAGAAAATGCACAGGTATGCCGGGAAAGCTGGAGATGCTTGAAAGGAGCACCAATTGACCGACAGCACAGGCGCCGACGACTCGGGCGACATCTCCACCCCCCGAGACATTCCGGCCTCCAACACCACCCCCGCACCACCGGTCGAGCCCGCGGCTCCGACGCACGACGCCGTGCCGGTCGAGAACGCCCAGCAGGTTGCTCCCGTCCCTCCGGTTTCCCCCGTGGCTCCGGTTGGCCCCGTCGCTCCGGTTGGCCCCGCCACCCCCAGCTACAACCAGCCCGGCAACGGCCAGCCCGGCAACGGCCAGCCCGGCTACAACCAGCCCGGCAACAACCAGCCCGGCTATGGCCAGCCCGCGTACCCACCGGCCCAGCACCCCGCGCCGCAGGCCGCCTACACGCAGCCCACCACCCCGCTGCCCAACTACGGCAACGGAGCGTTCGGGCAGCCCGCCGCCGGGTCCTTCGCCACGGCTGACGGTACGACGACCTCGCCCGTCAGGCGTCGGGCCGGAGTCGCCCTCGTGGCAGCACTGGCCATCGGCGCACTGATCGGCGGGGCATCCGGTGCCGGCATCAGCGTCTGGGCCATGTCGGGCAACAACAACAACGCGTCGAGCCAGGCCGCCAGCCCCCAGACGATCACCGTCAACAACCCGAACTCAGCCAACCTCATCACGGCGGTCGCGGCCAAGGCGTCGCCCTCTGTCGTCACCCTCTCGGTGACCGACGGCACGACCACGTCGGGCACCGGGTCAGGCGTCATTCTGAGCAGTGACGGCAACGTTCTGACGAACACCCACGTCGTCACGCTCGACGGCGCCACCGCCAACCCGACCATCTCCGTCACCGCCGCCGACGGCAAGATCTATGCTGGCAAGGTCGTCGGCACCGACCCCGTCGCCGACCTCGCGGTCGTCAAGCTGCAGGATGCCTCGGGCCTCACTCCGATCGAATTCGGTGACTCGTCGAAGCTGAACGTCGGTGACACGGCCATCGCCATCGGTGCTCCGCTCGGTCTCTCGGGCACGGTGACCAACGGCATCGTGAGCTCGCTGAACCGCAGCATCACCGTTGCGTCGTCGGCCGCGCCCGACACCAGCGGCGAGCAGGCCACGCCCGACCCGAACAGCACTGGCAGCCCCTACGACTTCTGGAACTTCGACATTCCGGGCCAGGGTGGCAACTCGCAGACACAGACGCCCTCGACGGCGTCGAGCTCCATCTCGCTCGCGGTCATCCAGACCGATGCGGCCATCAACCCGGGCAACTCCGGTGGCGCGCTCCTCGACTCCGAAGGCAAGCTGATCGGCATCAACGTGGCGATCGCCAGCGCGGGCAGCAGCTCCTCGAGCGGCCAGTCGGGCAGCATCGGCGTGGGCTTCTCGATTCCGGCCAACTTCGCCAAGCGCATCTCCGATGAGATCATCGCGAACGGCAAGGCCACCCACGGCCTGCTCGGGGCATCCATCGGCGCCTCGACCGACACGACCCAGACCGTCACCGGCGCGAGCGTCGTGGCCGTGACCGACGGCGGCGCAGCGGCGGCGGCAGGGCTGAAGAAGGGCGACATCATCACGGCGTTCAACGGCATCGCCATCGCCGATGCGACCGACCTCACCGCCCAGGTCCGCGTGCTCCCGGCGGGCGCCTCGGCCTCGGTCACCTACCTGCGCGACGGGAAGTCGACCACGGTCGACGTCACGCTCGGCGAACTCGCCAGCTGACCCGAACGGCGTCTCGCCGACCGCGCCGCTCCCGGCGCAAACCACCCCACCTGATAGGCTCAACGCTTGCTGTGACTGCAAGCGGGGGGCCTATCGGTATGTGGGCGGCCTGTACCTGAACCACCGAGCGGACCAATGAACGACTCTCCTCCTGCCCCCTCCTCTGCTGCCGGGTCGTCTGTGCTGCCGCCGGTGACCGCGATCATGGTCGCGCGAAACGACCGTGAGACCATCGAGGCGGCCCTGCAGAGCATTGCGGCGCAGAGCTATCCGCTCGGGCTCGACATCATCGTGGCGGTCGGCCCGAACACCGACGGCACCACGCAGTTCGTCGAGTACGCCGCGACTCTCAACCCCCGCCTCACCGTGCTCACGACGAGGTCGGCGTCGCCGGTCATCCCGCTCAACGAGGCGATCGCCGCTGCCCGCAGCTCCCTGATCGTGCGGGTCGACCCGCGCAGCGAGCTCCCGGTGGACTACACCCGGCACGCGGTCGAGGCGATGGTGAGAACGGATGCTGCGGCCCTCGTCGGGCGCACCGTGCCCATCGGCGTGAACGCCGTCGAGCGTGCCGTGGCGAAGGTGTTCGGCCACCGGCTCGGCCTGGCGGCCGACCCCCTCAAGAGGGCGAGCGCAGCCGGACCGACGAACATCGCCGAAGACCACGTTCTGCGCCGCCGCATGTTCATCGAAGCCGGGCTGTTCGACGAGGAGATCCGTCACGGCCAGGCGTGGGAGATGAACCAGAAGCTGCGGGAGGCGGGCCACTCCGTCGTGTTCGTTCCCGAGTTGAGCGTGACCTTCCGCCCGCCATCACGAGTCGTGGTGCTCACCCGCAGCCTCTTCGCCGAGGGGCTCTGGCGTGGCGAGTTCGCCCGTGCGTTCCCCGAGAGCACCGACCTGCGGTTTCCGCTGCCGCCCGCTGTCGTCGTGGCGACCATCCTGGGCTTCATCCTGGGGGCGGGCGGGCTCTTCGGTCTCGTCGCCGGAGCGCTCGGGGCCGCGACCGTGGTGTCGTTCATCCTGTTCGCCCTGCTGCTCGTTCCCATCGCCTATGTGGTCGGCGTGCTGGTGCTGGGTGTGATCGAGGCGACGCGCTCCGGCGCCCGAACCGGCGCCTGGTTCGCGCTGGTGCTGCCGCTCGCGCACTTCAGCTGGGGTTTCGGGTACCTGGCCGGGTTCTTCAACCTCGAGGGCGCGGCCGACACCGTGATCGTGAACCTCGACTAGAGGTCAGAAGCTCACCCGCCAGAGGTACTCCTCACCCGTCGGCCGGAACCACCGCACGACGAGCACCGACCGGCGGGCCAGGTCTTCGCCGCGGATGATCACCTCCAGCACGCCGCCCACATCGAGCGGCCGGGGCGTGCCCGTGTTCATGACCCCGGAACCCAGCAGGCAGAACGTGAGCCCGACCAACCGTTCGTGACCGACGTTGACGATGCGGTAGACGGGCGCGGCCGTGCGGTCGACGCGGAGCGGCACGGCGTAGGCCGGTTCGGCGAGCGGGTTCGACGTCGGCGGGGTGGGCGGGGGCGTGTTCGACCGCGACCGGTGCGACCGGTTCGAGAGGTTCGATGGGGACCGGTTCGGCGGTGGCGTGGAGGTTCTCCTGGCGAGCATGCTGGAACTGTACGACGCGCCACCGACGCTGCACCGGCCCCGGGCCTGCTCCGTGCGGCTCCGGTCGAACCGGCGGTCAGGCGGGCGGCTGCGGGGGAGTGGTTCCCTGGGGTTGCGGGCCCGTCGGGGCGGCCTGTGGGATGTCGTACGAGGGTGTGGGTACCTTCGGCGTGCGGGGTTCCTTCGGCAGGCGGTAGGTCTTCTGTACCTTCGACGGCGTGGCCGGCTTGGCCTTCGACTCCCTCGCGGGCTTCGGCGGCTTGGAGATCTTCATCTTGCCGGGCTTGACGGCTTTGGGAGGTTTCGGCGCCTCGGGTGCCCGGACTGTCGGCGCCTTGATCGTCGGCTCCGTTCCGACCGGAAAGACCGTCGGCGCGGGGCCGAAGGCGCTGCGTGCGCTCTTCACCACCCGGCGACCCAGGATGTTGTTGCCCGCGCCGCCGACGACGGCACCCACACCGAAGGGGAGCAGGCGCCCCACAGCGGTGGAGCCGGTCCAGGCGAGAAAGTGCTTCAGGAACGTCTTCTTCATCTGGTCGGCGATCGGCCCGACCGCGGCCTGCGGCAGGTTCTTCGTCACCATCGTTCCCCAGAACTCGGAACGCCCGGTACCGGCGCCACCGGCCTGTTTGGCGAGCTGCTGAACGAGGTCGGCGCCGCCGCTGCCCATCAGCAGGCTCATGACGAGGGCCCTGGCCCGGTCGGGGTTCTCCACCGCGATGCCATGGATCTCGGTGATCGACTGGGCGAAGAGGGCACTCGCCTCGAGAAACCCGAGGGTCTCGACACCGGTGAGGGCCAGCGACGCGGCCGTGCCGACCGCGGGAACCGCTGACGTCGCACCCACCGCGGCGCCCCCGGTCGTGACCGCAGCGAGGTAGTGACGTTCGAGCGCCGAGATCAACTGGGCGGGGGTGTACCCGGGGTGCCGTTTACGCATGCTCCTGATGTGGGCGATCACAACGGGACGGTGGATGCTCAGCACCCGGTCGATGCCCTGGATGACCTTGGGGTTCACATCGGCCGGGTTCGCATCGGCCGGGTTCGCCTCGGCGGGAAGAGGTTTGGTGCTCTTGGCCATCGTCGGTCTCTCTTCCAGAGTTGTCGCGGGTGAGTCGCCAATTCTATGGGGGGCGCCTGAACCAATCGAGGCACAGCGCCAGCCGGATGCTCTGTGATATACATGCTGTCGTCGCGGGTTCGTTCTGTGGCCCGGGGGTGGGGCTCTGAGCGCCGGCAGATGACTCGGGCCGTCGGAGCTGACTCTGGCCGTCGCAGCGCACCATGGGGATTGATAGGTTTAACGAGTGAGTTCAGAAGCAGACACTCCCGGTACCGGGAGTCAGCAGCCCGAGCCGTCGGGCGCGCCGGAACACACCGCATCCGACAGCGCTGTCGCGGAACGCACCCCTGCTGTGCGCCGTGCTCCCGCCAAACCCCGCGTCGCCGCCACCCGCGCAGCGTCGACCGGTCGCAGCGCCTCCGCCGGTGCGACGACGAAGACCCCCGCGGCGCCCCGGAAGCCTGCGGCGCCCCGCACCGCGAAGCCCCGGGTGAGCCCGCCCCGCGCGGTTGCCGCGGCGAAGGCCTCTGCGCCCGGTGTCGCTGCCCCGGAGGAGACCGTTCCGTTGCCGCCGGTTGAGGCGGCTAAGGTCCAGGATGCGCCGGTCGAGGTGGCTTCGGTTCAGGATGCGCCGGTCGAGGTGGCTTCGGTTCAGGATGCGCCGGTCGAGAAGGCGTCCCGGTCGAGCGCGCCGCGCACGACTCCACCGCGCACCTCCAGCCCTCGAAGTTCCACACCGCGGACCGCCTCGCCCCGCACCGCCTCGCCACGCACCGCCTCGACGGGTGGCGCACCGTCTCGGCCCACGGCTCCGCGCCAGGCCAAACCGCGGGCCGTCGCCGTCGAAGCTCCTGCGGCTGATGCGCACGCTGTCGAGGCGCATGCGGTCGAAGCGCAGACCGTCGAGGCCCGCACCGTCGAAGCGCAGACCGTCGAGGCCCGAGTCGTCGAGGAGCCGCAGATCGGGGATGCCGTGGCGACGGCCGAGGGCGAGACCGTCACCCTGCCCGCGCTCTCGATGGCGGGACTCGTCAAGCGCTACGGATCGACGGTTGCGGTGGATGGGGTCGATCTCGATGTCCTGCGCGGCGGGTTCTACGGAATCGTCGGTCCCAACGGTGCAGGCAAGACGACGATGCTTTCGATGGTCACCGGGCTGCTGCGGCCCGACGCGGGCGTCATCCGAGTGAATGGTCTGAATGTCTGGGATGACCCGGTGGCTGCGAAGCGTTCGATCGGAGTGCTGCCCGACAAGCTGCGGCTCTTCGACCGGCTGACCGGGCGCCAGCTGCTGCACTACTCCGGGTCGTTGCGGGGGCTCGACGGGCGTACGGTGCGAGAGCGCGCCGACGAACTGGCCGAGGCCTTCGGATTGCAGGATGCCCTCGGTCGCCTGGTCTCCGATTACTCCGCGGGCATGACGAAGAAGGTGGC
This sequence comes from Subtercola boreus, assembly GCF_003399645.1. Taxonomy (GTDB): domain Bacteria; phylum Actinomycetota; class Actinomycetes; order Actinomycetales; family Microbacteriaceae; genus Subtercola; species Subtercola boreus_A. The sequence goes on along the minus strand of NZ_NBXD01000019.1, from coordinate 158,000 downwards.
GCTGGCTGCCTCGATGATCCACTCACCGCGCCTGCTCGTTCTCGACGAGCCGTTCGAGGCCGTCGACCCGGTCTCTGCAGACACGGTCACCGGCATCCTGCAGCGGTATGTCGCCAACGGCGGCACCGTCGTGCTCTCGAGCCACAGCATGGACATGATCGAGCGGGTCTGCGACGGCGTCGCCATCATCGTTCAGGGCAAGGTTCTCGCCAGCGGTACCGTCGACGAGGTTCGCGAGGGGTCGACCCTCGAAGACCGGTTCATCGAACTGGCCGGAGGCCACAAGGCAGTCAAGGGCATGGAATGGTTGCTGAACTCACTCGACTGAGGCTCGCGCTTCTCGCCAACATCGCAACCGGCACCCCCGCTCGCCGCGTCGGCGTCGGGATCGGTCTTCTTGCCGCTCTCGTCGCGGTGATCGCCGTCTCCGCCAGGGTGTTGCGGCTCGCGCAGCTGGACACGGTGGTCGCCCGCTCCGAGATCGTCATCGGAGGGTCGGCCATCGTGCTGGCGTTCGTGGTGGTGCCCCTGCTCCTGCAGCGCGACGACCCGATGGATCCCCGCCGTTTCGCGCTGTTCGGCATCCCCGGGCCGAAGCTCGCCCTCGCCACCGCGGTCAGTTCCGTCGTGGCGCTGCCCGTCGTGGCCACCCTGGTCTTCTCCGTCGCGACGGTGCTCGTGTGGTCGGCGAGCCCCCTCGGTGCCGTGCTGGCCGTCGTCGGTGCGCTGCTCGCCGTCGCCACCTGCGTTCTCTGCGGTCGCATCTTCTCGTCTGTCTCGGCGCTCGTGCTCGTGACCCGGCGGGCCCGGGAAGTCGCAGGAGTGGTCGGGGTCTTCGTGCTGGTGCTCGTGGCCCCGGCAGACGCCCTGGCGCTCAGCCTCAACTGGGGCTCGGCAGACACCACTCTCGGCGACACCGTCTCGCGGATGCTCGGGTTCACCCCGCTCGGCGCAGCATGGGCCCTGCCCGCGGTCGCCGCCGGTGGCGACACCGGGGGAGCCTTCCTGTGCTTCCTGATCGCCGCAGTGACGGTCTCGGTACTGTGGGTCGTCTGGCGAACGTTGGTGACCCTGATGATGACCTCGTCGCGTCGGGACGGCGCCGTTCGCGCCCAGCCCGCGGCCCTCGGCTGGTTCGGCAGCCTGCCCTCGACCCCCGCCGGTTCGATCGCCGCGCGCAGCCTCACCTACTGGGCACGTGACCCGCGGTACTACGTTCCGCTGGTCATCATTCCGATCGTGCCGATCATCCTGGCGATCCCTCTCATCGTCGTGCAGTTCCCCCTGCAGCAGTACGCGCTGTTCCCGCTGCCGATCATGTGCCTGTTCCTCGGGTTCGCCGTGCACAACGATGTGGCCCTCGACAACACCGCCGTCTGGCTGCATGTCGTCTCGGGCAAGCGCGGCATCGCCGACCGATTCGGTCGCATCGCCCCGGTTCTGCTGCTGGGCCTGCCGCTGATCGGTGTCGGATCGGTCGCCACCGTCTTCTTCGCCCACAACAGCGCAGCGTTGCCCTCGATTCTCGGCGTGAGTACCTGCCTGCTCTTCGTCTCGACCGGGCTCGGCAGCCTCCTCTCCGCCCGTTTTCCCTACGCGGCAACCCGTCCCGGCGAGAGCCCGTTCACTCAGCCCCAGACGACCGGCTCGACCTCGGTCTTCGTGCAGGTCGGAATCGTCGTCGGCACCCTGGCGCTGGCGTCGCCGAGCCTCTACTTCGCGATCGTCGCCCTGACCCCGGGTGGCATTGCCGCAGCCGGGTCGGCCGCAGCCGGGTCAGCCGCAGCCGGTGTGGCAGCAGACGGTCTCACCGCAGACAGTGCCTACTGGAGCTCGCTCTGGTGGGGTGTGCTCGTCGGCGTGGCCGTGCTGGTGCTCGGCGGTGTGGCCGGCGGTGCCGTCTTCAACCGCCGCGGGCCAGAGATCCTCGCCACCTCCGTTCGCGGCTAGACTTTTTGCATGACTCTGTCGCCGCTGTCCCTCACCCCCCGGGCCTCGATCTCCGAGCCCGGTGCCCTACCCGACGGGGGAGGCACCGCGACGCTCGAACGAGAACTCGAAGAGCTGCTCAACACCGAGCAGATCGATCCCGGCGACCATGAGCGCTTCTCGCACTACGTGCAGAAGGAGAAGATCCTCGAGTCGGCGCTGAGCGGCACCCCGGTCAAGGCCCTCTGCGGCAAGAAGTGGGTTCCCGGCCGCGACCCCGACAAGTTCCCGGTCTGCCCGACCTGCAAAGACATCTACGACAAGATGATCAAAGACGAGTAGACAGAACCCAGGGATGGCGCCCGGGGCGAGCGCTGCGTCAGTCGGTGATGTAGCGGGTCGGTATGATCGCCTCTCCGCCGCGCGACAGGCGGAACGCCCCCGGCGGCAGTTCGGCAACCGCAGCCCTGTGGTGGGCCCGGGCCCGTTCGACGCCCGCGGCACCGAGGTAGGCCTCGTCGGCCACCCCGTTCTCGACCAGGGTCACGAGAAGGTCGCGTTCGCCGAAGACCACGCCCGACTCGGAGTCTGCGCCGCTGCCAGCGCTGCCGGCGCTGCCAGCGCCGCCGCGCCCGGCGCTCCCGTCTCCATCCGCGTCGACGTACAGCACCTCCGCGACCGCGTGGCCGTCGCCGTCGAGCTGTCGCACCGCGTTCTTACGACCGCCGATCGACGTCTTCTTCGCTGAGCGCTTGGCCACCGACATCCATTCGCCACTGTCGGTGCGGTGGGCGACGAGTTTGTACACCATTCCCGCAGCCACCGACCCCGAGCCCGTGACGACCGAGGTGCCGACCCCGTAGGAGTCGACCGGGGTGGCCGCCAGTGCGGCGATCGTGTATTCGTCGAGGTCGCTCGTGACGGTGATCCTGGTGGCGGTGTTGCCCAGGGCGTCGAGGCGCGCGCGCACCGAGGCGACGAGCGCGGGGAGGTCTCCGGAGTCGAGCCGCACGGCTCCGAGAGCCGGGCCCGCGACCTCGACGGCGAGGTCGGTCGCGCGGTCGACGTCGTAGGTGTCGATGAGCAGGGTGGTGCCCGGTCCCATCGCCTCGACCTGTGAGCGGAACGCATCTTCTTCGGTGTCGTGCAGCAGCGTGAAGGCGTGGGCTGCTGTGCCCATGGTCGGAACACCCCAGGAGCGCCCGGCCTCGAGGTTGGAGGTCGCCGCGAAGCCCGCGATGTACGCGGCCCGGGCGGCGGCGACGGCCGAACGTTCGCCCGTGCGGCGCGAGCCCATCTCGGCGAGCGGCCGGCCGGCTGCGGCCGAGACCATGCGGGCTGCGGCGCCGGCGACCGAGGAGTCGTAGTTCAGAACGCTGAGAATGAGGGTCTCGAGGATGACACCCTCGGCGAACGACGCCTCGACCGTGAGGATGGGGGAGCCGGGGAAGTACAGCTCGCCCTCACGGTACCCGCGGATCGTTCCCGTGAACCGGTAGTCGGCCAGCCAGTCGAGCGTGCGAGCACTCACCACGCCGTTGGTTCGCAACCAGTCGAGCTCAGCTTCGCCGAACCGGAAGTCGCGAACCAGCTCGAGTGCCCGGCCGGTGCCCGCGACGACGCCGTACCGGCGATCGTGCGGGAGCGTTCGGGCGAACACCTCGAAGAGGCACTGCCGGTCGGCGGTCGCGTCGGTGAGGGCCGCATCGAGCATCGTCAGCTCGTACCGGTCGGTGAGAAGGGCGGTGGATGAGCTCACAGCGACGAGCCTAGCCCCACGGTAGGCTCGTCAGTTGTGAGTGACGCACCGATTGGCATCTTCGATTCCGGGGTCGGTGGTCTGACCGTCGCCCGGTCCATTCGCGACCAGCTGCCGAACGAATCTCTGCTCTACGTCGGCGACACCGCGCACTCGCCCTACGGCCCCAAGCCTCTCGCCGACGTGCGTCGCTTCGCTCTCGCCGTGCTCGACGATCTGGTCGATGCGGGTGTGAAGATGCTGGTCATCGCCTGCAATACGGCGTCGGCCGCCATGCTCCGGGATGCCCGGGAGCGCTATGGGGTGCCGGTGATCGAAGTCATCCAACCGGCCGTGCGTGCCGCCGTCAGGGCGACCCGCAACAACCGCGTCGGGGTGATCGGCACGAGCGCCACGGTCACGTCGCGCGCCTACGACGACGCCTTCGCCGCCGCCCCGCACCTCGAGCTGCTGAGCGTGGCCTGCCCGCGCTTCGTCGACTTCGTCGAGGGCGGTGACACGTCGAGCCCCGAGCTGCTCGCTGTGGCAGCCGACTACCTCGCCCCGCTGAGGGAGGCGAAGGTCGACACGCTGGTGCTCGGGTGCACGCACTATCCGTTCCTGAAGGGCGCGATCAGTGTCGTCATGGGCGACGGTGTCACGCTCGTGTCGAGCGACACCGAGACCGCGAACGATGTCTACCGCGAACTGGTGGGCCAGGGCATCCTGCGCACGAGCTCGGCCGAGCCGACCTACCGTTATGAGGCCACGGGCGAGAGTGCCGACGAGTTCCTGCGGCTCGCCCACCGTTTTCTCGGTCCGCAGGTCGATGCGGTCGATCTGGTCGAGACCGGCACCATTCCCGTGCTCCCCGCCGCCCTGGCCGCGCTCGCCGAACAGACCACCGAGCGCCACAGCATCAAACCCCACCCCCGCTTCAAGGAGAACCGATGACCGACACCACCCCCTCCCCGCTCGTGCGCGCCGACGGCCGATCGGTCGCCGACCTTCGCGAGGTGACCATCGAGCGCGGCTGGAGCGCGCAGGCCGAGGGTTCTGCGCTCATCTCGTTCGGCAAGACCAGGGTGCTCTGCACGGCCTCGTTCACGAATGGCGTTCCGCGCTGGATGTCGGGCAAGGGCAAGGGCTGGGTCACGGCGGAGTACGCCATGCTGCCGCGGGCGACGAACAGCCGCATGGACCGGGAGGCCGTCAAGGGCAAGATCGGCGGCCGCACCCACGAGATCTCGCGGCTCATCGGCCGGTCGCTCCGTGCGGTCGTCGACATGAAGGCGCTCGGCGAGAACACCATCGTGATCGACTGCGACGTGCTGCAGGCCGACGGCGGAACACGCACGGCCGCCATCACGGGCGCCTACGTGGCCATGGTCGACGCCATCGAGTGGGCCCGCGGCAAGAAGTTCATCGGTCAGAAGGCCCAGCCGCTCACCGACAGCGTCTCGGCCGTCTCGGTGGGCATCATCGACGGAACACCCATGCTCGATCTGGCATATGTCGAAGACGTGCGTGCCGAAACAGACATGAACGTGGTCGTGACCGGCCGGGGCTCGTTCGTCGAGGTGCAGGGAACCGCCGAGGGAGCACCCTTCGACCGGGCCGAGTTGAACGCGCTGCTCGACCTCGCCCTGGTCGGCACGACCTCCCTGGCCACCCTGCAGGAGACGGCGCTCGCCCCCGCACTCCCCTCCACCACGCCGGGCAACGACGCATGAACCGGGTTCGCGTCGTGCTGGCGACGCACAACCAGCACAAGGTCGACGAGTTCCAGAAGATCCTGGGTGCCCGGCTGCCCGAGCTCGACATCGTGAAGTACGACGGGCCCGAGCCGGTCGAAGACGGAACGACCTTCAACGAGAACGCGCTGATCAAGGCGCGGGCGGCGGCTCTGCACACGGGGCTGCCGGCGCTGGCCGATGACTCCGGGATCACCGTCGACATCCTCGGGGGGTCGCCCGGCATCTTCTCCGCACGCTGGGCGGGGCACGGGAAGGGCGATCTGGCGAACCGGGAGCTTCTCCTCGACCAGCTCGCCGACATCCACGACGACCAGCGCGGCGCGGCCTTCGTCTGCCACATCGCGGTGGTGGTTCCCGCGGCCCTGCGCCCTGAAACTCCGGGTGCGGCTCCGGATGCGGCTCCGGATGACCAGCCGTACGAAGACGTGGCCGCCGGGTTCTGGCGGGGTTCGCTCCTCCGCGAGTCGCGCGGTGCAAACGGGTTCGGTTACGATCCCGTGTTCGTTCCGGCCGGACTCACCGTGACCGCGGCCGAACTCAGCCCCGACGAGAAGAACGCCATCAGCCACCGGGCCCTGGCGTTCTCGAACGTGATTCCACTCTTGAGAATGAACGTCATTCCTATCTAGACGGGAACAGGCCCGGGCGGGTGGTTTCTGGCAGGAGGGCTGCCTATCCTGTAAGCGATGAGCGCACACAGCGAGGCACACAGCGAGGGCCACAGCGAGGGACACAGTCACGCGAACGGGTCGACGAACCGCACGCGGCTGCTCATCGCCATCGGCATCGTCACCGCGGTGCTGGTCGTCGAGGTCGCAGGTGCGGCCCTCAGCGGTTCGCTGGCCCTGCTCGCCGACGCCGGCCACATGCTCTCCGACCTCTTCGGCCTGGTCATCGCGCTGGTGGCCTCGATCATCGCTCTGCGACCGGCTTCCGACCGGCACACGTTCGGTTTCCAGCGTGCAGAGGTGCTGGCAGCGCTTGCCAATGGACTGATTCTGCTGGTCGTCGCCGCGTTCGTCGGCTTCGAGGGTGTGCGGCGTCTCCTCTCACCTGAGGCCGACCATGTACAGGGCCTACCGATGCTCATCATCGCCTCGATCGGGCTGGTCGCGAATGTCGCTGCGCTGCTGGTGCTGCGGGGCGGCGATCGTGCGTCGTTCAACATGCGTGGGGCCTACCTCGAGGTGTTCGGCGACACTCTCGGATCGGTCGCGGTCATCGTCGCTGGCATCGTGATCATCACGACGGGCTTCGTCACGGCCGACGCCCTCGCGTCGCTGGCCATCGCCGTGATGATCGTGCCGCGGGCCTTCGTGCTGCTTCGAGACGTCGTGGCGGTGCTCATCCAGTCAACCCCGCGCGAGACCGACGTTCAGCAGATCCGGCGCCACATCATCGAGACTCCCGGGGTGCTCGAAGTTCACGACGTGCACGTCTGGGCGATCACCTCGGGCGAACCCGTGTTCTCCGCGCACGTGGTGGTCGAGCCGCGCGTCTTCGCCGAGGGCTCGACGGGGGAGCTGCTCGACCGGTTGTCGGAGTGCCTGACGGCCCACTTCGACGTCGAGCACTCCACCTTCCAGCTCGAGCCGGCCGAGCACGCCGGCCACGAGCACGAACAACACCGCTGACCATAGCGGACGTCGCGCGGCGGCAGCCGCGCGTGCGGCGCTAGCGGCGGATCAGGTCGCGTCGCGTTTACGCGGGTGCTGCGTGAAGGCCGACGGATCGAGCAGCAGCTTCTCGGCTGCGCCGGTCGCCTCGACGGTCTCGGCATCGATGTCGGCACCTGACGCAGTAGCGGCGTTCGAGGCGGTAGCGGCGTTCGAGGCGGTACCGGCGTTCGAGGCGGTACCCGCACCCGAGGCAGCACCGGCGTTCGCGGCCTTCCGCGCCTTGCGGGTCGACTGGATGGTGTGGAAGATCGTCGGTACGAGGGTCAGCACGACCACCGCGAGCAGTACCACGTCGATGTACTTCGCGGTGAAGTCGGCCACCACGGGAATCTGGCCGAGGAAGAAGCCCAGCAGGGTGAAGCCGCCGCCCCAGATGATCGCGCCGATGGCGTTGTAGAAGCTGTACTTGCGCGCATCCATCTTGCCGACGCCCGCGGCGACCGGGGCGAAGGTGCGAACGACGGGCACGAAGCGCGCGATCACGACGGCGAACCCCCCGAAGCGTTCGAAGAAGGCGTTCGTGCGCTCGACGTTCCTGATGCTGAAGAAGCCCGACTCCTTGCGTTCGAAGATGCGCGGGCCGGCCTTCCGGCCGATCAGGTAGCCGCATTCACCGCCGATGAACGCGGCCAGCGCGATGGCCGGGGCCACGAGCCAGATGGGGACCTGGATGCCCGCACCGTTCATTCCCGAGTAGGTGAGCAGGCCTGTGAAGAACAGCAGCGTGTCGCCCGGCAGGATGAACCCGACCAGCAGCCCGGTCTCGGCGAAGACGATGAAGCAGATGCCGAGCAGCGCGAACGGACCGAACGCGTTGATCAGGTTCGTCGGGTCGAGGAAGGGGATGAGGGCGGTGTGCACCGGCGCGGCCTGGACGGCCGCGGAGATGAGCGCTGCGTGCATGGGTGGAGACTCCAGTCGTCGTGTTTCTCAAGCGGCCGGCCGGAAGAATCGGCTCTCGCGTGCGGGAGAAGGGACTTGAACCCTCACGCTCGAAAGCACAGGTACCTAAAACCTGCGTGTATACCAATTTCACCACTCCCGCGAAGAACACCCCCAGTGTAATGGGTGGGTATCACGCGCCCGGTTTGAATCCCAGCGATTTGTGAGCAGGGCTCCGCGGTACATAGCGGGGCACGTAGCGGAGCATCACGCCGGCCCCGGCGAACCCGATCGCGCCGATGGCGAAGACCGCGACGGGGAGGCCGGCCACCACGACGATCGCCGAAATGAGAACCGGTGCGGCCGCCGAGCCCAGGTCGCTGGTGAACCGGAACGCCCCGAGGAACGGAGCGGGGGAGCTCTTGGGCGCGAGGTCGGCGCCGAGTGTCATGACGATGCCGCTGCTCACGCCGTTCGAGACCCCCAGCAGCACCGTGAGCACGATGAACCAGCCGACCGCCTGCGCGAAGTCGTGGGTGAATGACAGGATGACCAGGCACACTCCCATGCCGATCATCGAGGGCAGTGCGCTCCACAGTCGGCCGAAACGGTCCATGATCTGGCCACTGGAGTAGAACAGAGCGAAGTCGAGGGCGGCCCCCAGCCCGATGATCAGCGCGGTGTTGCTCTCGGGCAGGCCCAGGCTCACCGCCCAGAGCGGCAGCACCACGGTGCGGCTCGCACGCAGGGCGCTGACGATCGCCACGCCGAGCCCCAGTCGGGTCAGCACGGCCCGGAACGACCAGATGGTCGCGAACAGGCCCTGCGCCTCTTCGGCGAGTTCGCTCTCGCCGGCCGTGGGGGCCGGGTGCGACGGCTCGCCGGCATCCGCTCTCGCCAGCTTCCCCGCGGCCAGCTTCCCCGCCGCCAGCTTCTCCGTCGGGTCGTCGACGACCAGCAGCAGCACGATGATCGCCACCGCGCAGAGCCCCATCACCCAGAACACCGACATCGACGTACCCGTGAGCGCGATCAGCCCTGCCCCGAGGAACGGGCCGATGAACCAGCCCGCCCGGAACGTTCCGCCGAGCGTCGACAGCGCGCGGGCCCGGAACTGAACGGGCACGTAGGTCGTCATGAAGGCGTGCCGGGCGAGCGCGAAGATGGCCGCCGACAGGCCGAGCAGAAAGATGCCGACTCCGAACACGAGTGCGTTCGGTGCGACCAGGCTCAGGATGACCGACACGATCGACAGCCCGGCGGCCCAGATCATCGACCGACGCTCGCCGATGCGGCTCACGACCCAGCCGCTCGGAATGTCTCCGATGAGCTCCCCGATCATCGTCATACCCGCGATGAACCCGGCGACCGCGAGGGTCGCCCCGAGGTTGCTCGCAATGGCCGGAATGATCGGGATGATCGCCCCTTCGCCGATCGCGAAGAGCAGGGCAGGCAGCAGAGCGGATGCTGCGACCGACCGGATCCGAAATTCGACCGCAGGCCCAGAAGTTGTCATCAGGCAACCAGTTTACGACCGGAGGAGCGCCCGGCCCGCCGCCAGACGGAGCGGGTAGGCTGGGGGATCGTGTTAGAACTCGACCTCTCTGAGCAGATCAGCGCCCTCCGTTCCACGTTCGGCGACATCCAGTCGGTGGTCGACGTGGAGGGCCTGCGGGCCCAGATCGTCGAGCTCAGCGAGCAGGCCGGCGTGCCCGACCTCTGGAACGACACCGAGCAGGCCCAGAAGGTGACGAGCGCCCTGTCTCACCGCCAGGCCGAGCTCGCGAAGATCATCAGCATCGACTCGCGGCTCGACGACCTCGAGGTGATGGTCGAACTCGCCAACGACGAGTCCGACGAGGAGGCCGTGACCGAGGCGCAGGCCGAGCTCGTCAGCCTGCAGAAGCTGCTCGGCGAGCTCGAGGTGCAGACCCTGTTGAACGGGGAGTACGACCCCCGGCCCGCCGTGGTCACCATCCGCGCCGGAGCGGGCGGCGTCGACGCGTCGGACTTCGCCGAGATGCTGATGCGCATGTACCTGCGCTGGGCCGAGCAGCACGGCCACAAGTCGACCGTGCTCGACACGAGCTACGCGGAAGAGGCGGGCATCAAGAGCGCCACCATCGAGATCGACTCGCCCTACGCTTTCGGAACGCTCTCGGTCGAAGCCGGAACGCACCGACTCGTGCGCATGAGCCCGTTCAACTCGGCGGGCAAGCGCCAGACGAGCTTCGCGGCGGTCGAGGTCGTGCCGCTCATCGAGACGACCGACGTCGTGGAGGTGCCGGAGAACGACATCCGCGTCGACGTGTTCCGCTCGAGCGGTCCCGGTGGGCAGTCGGTGAACACGACGGACTCGGCGGTGCGCATCACCCATCTCCCCACGGGCATCGTCGTCAGCTGCCAGAACGAGAAGAGCCAGATCCAGAACCGGGCGGCCGCCATGCGCGTGCTGCAGTCGCGGCTGCTTCTCGCGCAGCGCGAGGAGGAGAACGCCAAGAAGAAGGAGCTGGCCGGCACCATCACGGCGAGCTGGGGCGACCAGATGCGCAGCTATGTGCTGGCGCCCTACCAGATGGTCAAAGACCTGCGCACCGACTACGAGGTCAACAACCCCAGCAATGTCTTCGACGGCGACCTCGACGGGTTCATCTCCGCGGGCATCCGGTGGCGCAAGCGCAAGATCGAGAGCTGAGCCGGTCGATCCTCGGCGTTCACCGAGCCGCTTCCCAGCTTCACCCGGGGGCTTCGGGCATTGGGCGAGTCGCTGGTCACAATGCCCCGACCCTCTGCTTAGGCTGACCTCGCCATGATTCGATTTGACCAGGTAAGCAAGATGTACAAGGGCACGGCCAAGCCGGCGCTCAACTCGATCGACCTCGAAATCCTGCGCGGTGAATTCGTCTTCCTCGTCGGTGCCTCCGGCTCGGGCAAGTCGAGCTTCCTCCGGCTGGTGCTCAAGGAAGACCGCCCCACGAGCGGCCACATCCACGTGCTGGGCCAGGACCTCGGCTCGATCTCGTCGCGCAAGGTGCCGTACTTCCGCCGCAACCTCGGCGTCGTCTTCCAGGACTTCCGGCTGCTGCCGAACAAGAACGTCTTCGACAACGTCGCCTTCACCCTGCAGGTGATCGGCAAGTCGCGCGGCTTCATCCAGGAGGCCGTACCCGACGTGCTCGCGATGGTGGGGCTCGCCGAGAAGGCCGGGCGCCTGCCGCATGAACTCTCCGGTGGTGAGCAGCAGCGCGTGGCGATCGCCCGCGCGGTGGTGAACAAGCCCGCCATCCTGCTCGCCGACGAGCCCACCGGCAACCTCGATCCTGTCACCAGCGCCGGCATCATGAACGTGCTCGACCGCATCAACGCGGGCGGCACGACCATCATCATGGCCACCCACGACAACGCGATCGTCGACCAGATGCAGCGCCGGGTCGTCGAGCTCGTCAGTGGCCAGGTCGTTCGCGACGATGTGCAGGGCGGGTACGGCACGACGACCGAGATCAGCCTGCAAGACAGCGGTATGACCGCCGAGATCACCCGGCCAGACCCGCTGTCGCTCCGCATGCAGGCCACGGGCGCCATCGAGCGGCCCGTGATGCCCGTGGGCACCGCGCCCGTGTCGACGCACACGTCGTCCGTTCCCCTGGTGCGGCCCGCGCCCGCAGCCCAGCCCGCTGCGCAGCCCTCCACCCATGCCGCGCCGGTCGCCCACGCCGCGCCCGTCGCCGTCATCGACGACGAGCCGTTCGACGAGCCGTTCTTCTTCCCGCCCGCCGACGGTGTCGTGCCCGAGACGGCACCGGATGCCCGGGGCCGGTTTCCCGCTCAGGGTGCTGCCGAGCATCCCGAGCCGGCGCCCGTGCCCGAGTCCGATCAGGTACCCGTGCCTGAGGCGGAGGAGCCGGCAGGGGATCCGCTGATGACCGGCCAGATCAGCCTCGCCGAGAAGCTCGGGCTGCGTGCCCCCGGCGACCACGACGATCCCACCCGAGACCAGAACGTAGGGCCCACCTCGTGAGATTCGCACTCATTCTCGGCGAGGTCGGCACCGGCCTCCGCCGCAACATGTCGATGGTCGTCTCCGTCGTGCTCGTCACCTTCATCTCGCTGACCTTCGTCGGTGCTGCCATTCTGCTGCAGATGCAGATCGGCCAGATGAAGAGCTACTGGTACGACAAGGCGCAGGTCGCGGTGTACATGTGCACGGCCACGTCCGGTGGCGACAACTGCGCGAACGGAGAGGCGACGGCCGACCAGATCGCCGCGGTGGATGCCCAGCTGAAGTCGCCGACCCTGTCGCCGTTCATCCAGCAGTACTACTTCGAGACGCACGAAGAGGCCTACGAGAAGTTCAAGCAGCAGTTCGCGGGCAATGACGTCGCCCAGTACGTGACGCCCGACCTGCTGAACCAGACCTACTGGATCAACATGGTCGACCCGCAGCAGTCGGCGGTGCTCGTCGAGAGCCTGTCGGGCCAGCCCGGCGTCGACAGCGTGGTGGACCAGCGCAGCTACCTCGAGCAGATCTTCTCCATCCTCAACGCCGCGAGCTATACCGCGATCGGTATCGCGATCCTGATGCTGGTGGCGGCGGTGCTGCTGATCGCCACCACGATCAGGCTCTCGGCATTCTCCCGCAGACGGGAGATCGGCATCATGAGGCTGGTGGGGGCGTCCAACCGGTTCATCCAGACGCCGTTCATCCTCGAGGGCGTGATCGCCGCGCTGATCGGGTCGGTGCTCGCTGGAGCGGCGGTGTGGGGCGTGGTGCACTTCTTCGTGCAGGGCTACCTGCAGCAGGCGCTGCCGTTCACGGCGTTCGTGAACGACAACGATGCGCTGGCGATCGTGGTTCCGGTGCTCATCGTGCTGTCGATCGTGCTGGCCGCGTTCTCGGCGAAGTTCGCCATCACCCGGTACCTGAAGGTCTGAGCGGTTCGAGTGCATAGACTGGAGGGCTGCCGGGCGCTCTCGCCCCGCAGCATCCACCCTCTCTACCTCCAGGAGTACTCGTGCCACGCGAACGCGGAGAAAAGGTCGTCGCGACCAACCGCAAGGCCCGCCACGACTACAGCATCGAAGACACCTTCGAGGCAGGGCTCGTTCTCACGGGCACCGAGGTCAAGTCGCTGCGCGCCGGCCGGGCATCCCTCGTCGACGGCTACGGCTACATCGACGGGGGTGAGGCGTGGCTCGACGCCGTGCACATCCCCGAGTTCAACCAGGGCTCCTGGAACAACCACCCGCCGCGCCGCAAGCGCAAGATGCTGCTGCACAAAGCCCAGATCCTGAAGATCCACAACAAGGTGAAAGAGGGCGGTTACACGCTGGTGCCCCTTCGGCTGTACTTCAGCGACGGCAAAGCGAAGGTCGAGCTGGCGGTGGCCAAGGGCAAGCGCGAGTACGACAAGCGCCAGACCCTCCGCGAGCGGCAGGACAAACGCGAGGCCGACCGGGCGATGGGAACGCAGCGCAACCTCGGAGAGTAGACCTGCCCGCGTCGTGATCAACTCGGGACAAAGTGGACAGTGTTCACCGTTGTGCGATGTCGGAGGTTCTGGCTAGCCTCGCCGCATGACGTTCATCATCGCGCACGACCTCCTGAAGACCTACACCCCCCGGGGCGCGTCGCCGGTGCATGCCCTCGACGGGCTGAACCTCGAGGTGCCGCAGGGCACCATCACGGCTCTGCTCGGCCCCAATGGGGCGGGCAAGACGACCACCGTCAAGGTGCTGACCACCCTCACCCGGCCCGATTCCGGCACCGCCACCATCGGCGGGGTCGATGTGGTGAAACACCCCGAATGCATCAGGCCCATCATCGGGGTGTCGGGGCAGTACGCGGCGGTCGACGAGAACCTGACCGGGTTCGAGAACCTCGACATGGTGGGGCGGCTCTACCATCTGGGGTCCAGGGCATCCAGGGCGAGGGCGAGCGAACTCATCGAGCTGTTCGACCTCACCGAGGCCCAGAACCGGCCCGTCAAGGGTTTCTCGGGCGGAATGCGGCGGCGTATCGATCTCGCTGGGGCGCTGGTGTCACGGCCGCAGGTGCTCTTTCTCGACGAGCCGACGACGGGGCTCGACCCGCGCAGCCGGCTCGGCATGTGGGACATCATCACGACCCTGGTGGGGGAGGGCACGACCGTGCTGCTCACCACCCAGTACCTGGAGGAGGCCGACCAGCTGGCCGACGCCATCTCGGTGATCGACGGGGGCAGGGTCATCGCCGAAGGCACCTCCGACGAGCTCAAAGCGTCGATCGGCGGGCAGCGGCTGGAGATCAGCCTCGTGAGTGCGGCCGATGCAGAGGTGGCGACGGGCATCCTGAGGCGTGTCGGCAGTTCAGAGCCGACGCTCTCGGGCGACGGCCGCGAACTCACGGTGAACGCCGTTCACGCCCCGGCAGCGCTCCGCGAGGTGCTGGGCGAATTCGGTCAGCGGGGCATCGAGCTCTATGACGCAGGCATGCGACGGCCCACGCTCGACGACGTGTTCCTGAGGCTCACCGGCCATATGGCCAGCGACGAGGAGGTGGCGGCATGAGCGCCGCTGTGAAGATCGCCGATTCGGGTGCAGCCCCCGCCGCCTCCACCTCACACCTCGGCAACCTGGTGAACGACGGCTGGATAACAACCCGGCGCAATCTCATCAAGATCAAGCGGGTTCCCGACATCCTGGTGTTCACGCTGCTGCAGCCCATCATGTTCGTGCTGCTGTTCAGCTACGTCTATGCCGGCGTCATCGACATTCCGGGCAGCAGCTACACCGAGTTCATCATGGCCGGCATCTTCGCACAGACCGTGGTCTTCGGGTCGACCTATTCGGGTTCGGCGATGGCGCAAGACCTGAAAGACGGCATCATCGACCGCTTCCGAACGCTGCCGATGAACCAGGCGTCGGTGCTGATCGGGCGCACGAACGGCGACCTGCTCATCAACACCATCTCGATGGCGGTGATGATGACGACCGGGTTCATCGTGGGCTGGCGGGTACGTTCCAGCTTTCTCGAGGCGGCGGCGGCGGTCGTGCTGCTGCTGCTCTTCGCCTACGCGCTGTCGTGGGTGATGGCCTTTCTCGGTATGAGTGTGCGAAGCCCCGAGGTGATCAACAACGTGTCGTTCCTCGTGCTCTTTCCGATCACGTTCATCTCGAACGCCTTCGTGCCGAGCGACACGCTGCCCACGCCGTTGCGCATCTTCGCGGAGTACAACCCGGTGTCGGCGCTCGTGCAGGCGGCACGAACACTGTTCGGCAACATTCCCCCGGGCACCCCGGTCGCCGATGTGTGGACGCAGCAGCACCCGGTGCTGACGGTGCTCATCGGCATCGCGCTGCTGCTGGTGATCTTCGTGCCGCTGAGCATCCGCAAGTTCACCTCGGTGAGCTCCCGGTAGGTGAGCGGTGGCGCGACGGAGGGTCAGGGGCGGTGGGTCAGGGGGCGGTGGCCGCTCAGATCACGAAGGGAGTTCCGGTGCGGGTCTCTGCGATGTTCCACAGTGCGCTGGCGGTGCGGATGTCGCGGGAACGGGTGCGCGCGTAGACCACCGCCGGGTTGCCGCTGAGCTGCTCCCACCCGTCGGGGCCCCAGTATTCACCGCCCTGGGCGAGGGGGTCGGCGGCGGCGCGCACGATCGGCAGGGCTCCCGCGTCCTTGCCCTGCGCGAAGGCGCCGAGACCGGTGCGAACGAGGGCCGGTGACCGTTTCGAGCCGATGTCCGGCCGGGCGGCACTCAGGCCGTCGAGGGCGAAGCCGGGGTGTGCGACGATGCTCCGGGTGCCGTGTTCGGCCTTCTGCAGCCGCCGGTCGAGCTCGAATCCGAGCAGCATGACCGCGAGCTTGGAGCGGGCGTAGGTGCGAAAGCTCGAGTAGTCATCGCTCTGCAGATCATCCAGGTCCAGCTCGAAGAAGCGGTGCGCGATGCTGCCGAGGGAGACGACGCGGGAGCCGGGCGTCGCCAGCAGGGTCGGCGCGAGCTGGGCGGTGAGCGCGAAGTGGCCGAGCACGTTCGTGCCGAACATCAGCTCGAAGCCGTCTTTCGTCGTGCTGCGCTTCGACTGGCCGAGCACCCCGGCATTGAGGATCAGGCCGTCGATCGGATCGTTCGAGAGCGCTTCGGCGGCGGTTTGCACCGACCCGAGGTCGGCGAGATCGAGCTCCGTGAAACGAACATCGGCCCGGGGTGCTCGGGTGTGGATGGAGGAGATGGCACGGTGTGCCCTGTCTCGGTTGCGCGCGGCGATCACGACGCTGGCGCCCCTTCGGGCGAGGAACTCGCCCGCCCAGTAGCCGAGGCCGGCATTGCCGCCCGTCACCACGAAGGTCTTGCCGGTGAGGGAGGGGAGCAGAGCCGGGGTCCAGCGAGAGGTCGTCATTCCCCGACAATAGTTGATAGTATGGAGGGCTGCCTGAGAGGGCGGCTCTGACAACTCAACAGTGTGCAACGGTGGCCCAGCTCTTCAGCTGCTCGCGGGGATGATCGGTTTCGACATTGCCTGAGTGAGTGTGAGAAGCGGGCCGAGGACGCACGGTTATCTCGTAAACGATCCGCGCAAACAATAAGTGCCAATCAAAACAGCACTGTTCCGGCCAAGCAGGCCGCTTTCGCTCTCGCAGCCTAAGCTCCCGCTAGCCGCTTAAGGAACCGTCAGACCGGGAATGCCCTCTACCCGGCCCCTGGCGTTATCTAGAGGGATTGCTTGTGCGTCACGCCAGAGGGCGCACAGGGACTTGCACTCGGGCTGGGCTCGTCGGATCAGGTGCCAGCGACAACTTCCGGAGCCGAGTAGAACATCTTGCTGGCTACACCCGTAGAAGGCATACGACCACAGCAGTGGACCGGGGTTCAATTCCCCGCATCTCCACCGCCGGCCACCGTTGCGCACTGCTGAGCCAGGCTCGCGTGGATAACCGCTTCGTGTCGTCCGTTGCGTGCCCGCCGACTGACTTCGTGCTGCTAGTTGAACTGGGCGGTGCGGTCGGGGTAGACCTGCCAGAACTCGCCCTGGGTGTAGGTGGTCACGTCGGACTCGACGCAGGTGTCGCCGTACTTGGCGAGCAGGTCGACGTGGGATTCATCGACGACGATCATCTTCTCGACGGCTCGGATGCGGATGTTCGTGGGGTTCACCGTCGTCCAGGTGGCTCCGCCGTCGGTGGTGAGCTCGATGACGGCATCGGTGGCCGTGGAGGTACCGGTGCAGGTGCCGGCCGTCGAGCGGTAACCGACCTTCGCCGAGGCCATGCCGCTCAGCGCGCTCGCGGCGCCGGTGGAGGAGGGTGACGATGTGGCGGGCGACGACGTGGCGGGGGTGGTCGCCCCGGGTGTGGCAGACGGGGTGGGCGCGGAGGTCGACGGGGTCGCCGCCGTGGAGGGCTCGGCACTCGGTACCGGCGTCGCGGCTCCCGTCGTCGGCGCTGCGCTGCTCGTCGAGGGAGCAAGCGCATTGACGGTCGAACTCTCGGTGGCGGGGCCCCGCAGTGCGAAGGCGACGAGCGCCAGATCGGCTGCGATGAAGACGATCAGGGCCCCCAGGATCCACGGAGTTCTGCCACGGGAAGGTTTAGCCATTACTCAACCCTAGGTGAGGCGCTCGGCCCGAACCAACGGCCGACGAAAAACGAGCACCGATCCACAGGCAACGGCAAGCGCGACGAGGGTGCCGAGCAGCGTCTCCACGCCCCGGTCGACGATCAGCCGGGTCGGATCTGCCGGGTGTACGAGGTTGACCATGAGCAGCGCAAGAGGGGTCACGAACAGCAGGGCGAGCCCGTAGTTGCGCACAACGAACAGCTCGGCGAGCACCTGCAGCCCGACGATGAGCAGGATGGCGGAGATTCCGGTCGGGTCGGCGAGCAGCAGCCCCCACGCCACCACGAGCCCCACGACGGTTCCGAGCACGCGGTGCGTTCCGCGAAGCAGGGAGTTCGGCAGATCGACCGCGACGAGCGGAACGATGGCAGCGACCATCGCCCAGTACGGATGCCCGATGCCGAGCCCCGTCGAGAGGGAGCCCGCCGCGGCAGCGGCGATTCCGTACCGCGCCAGGTGCGCCCAGCGCACGGGGGAGGGCTGGGTCGACGCGCCGGGGGTGAGGGCGGAGGGTGCGGCGGAGGGTCTGCTGCGGGCGGGCCGCTGCCGGGCATCCGTCGCCGCAGCCCGCCCGCGCGCCTGCAGCCCGCGCACCCGGCCGGCCTGCCCGATGGCTACGGCCAACAGGGCGGATGCCCCGCTCACCACAGACGCGGCGCCGAGCGACGACGGCGAGCCGGGCACCGAGGCGATGGCGCAGAGGCCGAACACCGCGAAGAGCGGCCCGGGAGGCGTGAACCGGAACACGTCGGAGACGTGCGCCACGACCATCGCCCAGACACTCGCGATGGCGACCACCGCCCACTCTCGGCCGGGCAGGAGGGCGACCAGGCTGCCGAGCAGCACCGTGCTGACGAGAACGGCGGCCGCGGCGGCCTGCATTCCCAGGCGCGCCCGCCGTGGCGCAGTGCGCCCGTAGACCGCCGTGAACGCGCCGAACGCGGCGTAGATCGACCATTCGACATGACCGATCGTGAAGAGCACGAGAAAGGGGACGAGCACCGAGGCTCCCGCCCGCAGGGCCACCCGGTGGGCCCCGCCGTGCTCGCCGACGCGCACGAGCGAGCGGGCGTACGGGCGGAGGGTGCTGCTGGTCGACACGGGGGTCCTGTTCTGGGTCGGAAGGCGTACGGAGTTCCACGGGAAGGGGAGTGGTGCGGGAGGTGCATCCACACGCGCGGCCGCCGTGAGGCTCACAAACCATTTTACTAGTAAAATAATTGGATGACCACCGATCTGCTCGATGACACCCGATCCTCCTGGCAGGCGCTGCGGCCCGACCTCGACACCACCCCCATGGCGACGGTCGGACGCATTCTGCGGATCGCCCGCCTCGTCACGCTGTTCAGCGACGAACTGCTCACCGCCCACGGGCTCACCCGCGGCGAGTTCGACGTGCTCTCTGCGGTGCGCCGGGCACCTGAACCGGTCACGGCCTCGCACCTCGCCCGGCTGCTGGCCGCATCGAACGCCTCGATCACGAAGCGTCTTGTCGCCCTGGAGGCCGCCGGACTCGCGACCCGCGAGCGCACGAGCGCCGACCGGCGGATCGTGACCGTGCAGGCGACCGCGGCGGGGCAGGCTCGCGTCGACGCCGCCCTGCCCGCCCAGCTCGACCTCGAACGGGCGCTGGTCGACGGGCTCGACGCCCGCGACCGGGCGCGCCTGGAGGCGTCGCTCCGCACGGTGCTCGTCGAATGCGAGCGGCGTGTAACCTGACCGACTTCTCGGTTCGGTAACGTGCCACCCATGCCAATGGATGACCCCACCCCGTCACGCACCGTTCTCACCATCACGAATGCGGTGATCATTCCGGTGGGCGGCGGCATCGAATGGTTCAGGGGGTGGCTGACCGTGGGCAGCGACGGCCGCATCAGTGGGCTCGGGGAGGGCGAGCCGCAGCAGGGTCAGGGTGCGCAGGGCGAGGTGCTCGACGTCGGCGGCGCCTTCGTCGCGCCCGGCTTCGTTTCGGCGCACAGCCACATCTTCACCTCGGGAATGCGCGGCATGACCCCCGACGACAGCCTCTACGGCTGGGTCGGCCAGCAGTCGACCTTCATTTCGGCCGCCGATGAAGACGACATCTACTGGTTCACGCTGCACGGCTGCCTCGACTTTCTGAACAACGGCGTGACCAGCGCCTACAACTTCACCGACTCGCGGGTGGTCGGGCGCTACGACCCTGCGACGGACCGCCGCGAGATCTTCTCGATCCGATCGGAGCGCTACCTGCAGCGTCAGTTCGACGCGGCCCGGGATGCAGGGCTCCGCACGATGAGCGCGATCCGGGTCGACAGTGAGTTCCAGAGGGTCGAGCAGGCGTTCGAGGTGTTCGCGGATGCTGTCGAATACGCGCGCACAGAAGTGCCGGCCGACCTCAGCCTCGGGCAGAGTGTCTTCGGAGCCGTGCAGTGGTCGGCCGAGGAGCGCGCCGCGCGCGACGAGGTCCGCATGATGGACGCTCACGGCATCGGCAACCAGGCGCACTTCCTCGAGACCAGCGAGGCGCTCGATCAGCAGCGCGAGAAGTTCCGCTGGTACGAAGACGCGGGTGCGTTCAGGGACGGTTTTCTCTTCGGGCATTTCGTGCATCCGGATGCCCGGATGGCCGAGACCGCCGCACGCTCGGGCAGCGGCATGGTGTGGCAGCCGACCTCGAACGGCCGGCTCGGCTCGGGCGTCGCCGACATTCCGCGCTACCGCGACCTCGGTATGCCGATCGGTGTCGGTCTCGACGATCAGTCGTGCACAGACGTGTCCGACGCGTTCCAGAACATGCGCATCGGCATGTACACCCAGCGTGCCGTGCACCGGGACGCCTCGATCCTCGGCCCCGCAGAGATGCTCCGGATGCACACCCTCGGTTCCGCGGAGGCGCTCGGCGTGGCAGACCGGGTCGGCAGCCTCGAGGTCGGCAAGTTCGCGGACTTCGTGGTGGTCGATCCGACCTCGCCCGACACCGGGCCGGTCTGGAACGTGGTGGCGGCGTACGCGTTCGCCTGCGGCCTGCGCAACCTGAAGAAGGTGTTCGTCGGTGGCGTGCTCGTCTCCGAGGAGGGGGTGAGCGTGCATCCGTCGGCCCCGGATGCCTCGGCCCACCTGCACGACCGGGTGCGCAGGGCGGCGGCACGCAACGGCCTCCGCCTCGCCTGGGACGCCTGACCCGGCGGCGAGGGCGCTACTCGGTCTGGCAGGCGCCCGAGCTGATGGCTTCGGAGGCGCCTGAAGCGGCAGAGACGACGGGCGCGATCTCGTCGAGCGTCATCGCATAGCCCGTGTCGGAGTCGGTGGTCGAGCGCGCGAAGACGACGCCCACCACGTTGCCCGCGGTGTCGAAGAGCGGTCCGCCCGAGTTGCCGGGCAGCACGGTTCCGCGCAGCGAGTACACCTCGCGGGTCACGTTCTGTTGGCCGTAGATGTCGAGCCCGGTGGCCTGCACGACCTGGCGGACGCGAGCCGTCGCCGTCGTGAAGGGACCGTTCTCGGGGTAGCCGGCAACCACCGCCGGGTCGGATGCCCCGAGGTCGGTTCCGAGGGAGAGCGGCGTCACGCCGAGGTCTGGCACCGCGAGTACCGCCAGGTCGCGTTCGGGGTCGTAGACGACGAGTCGCGCGGGGAGCAGAGCGCCAGAACCCTCGACCTGCGCGAAGATCTCGCTGCTGCCGGCGACGACATGGGCGTTGGTGATGATGCGGTCGCCCGCGACCACCCAGCCGCTGCCCTCGGCGTCGGTGTTGCAGTTCGGCGCCGACGACAGGATCTTGACGACCCCGCCCGAGGCATTGTCGACGGCGCCCGGCACGGAGTTGTCGGGAGCCTGCGCTCCGGCGATGATCTCCGCGCCGTCGGCGAACACGGTGGGGAAGCCGGCGCTGCCGAGCGCACCGTCGAGTGTGCCGAGGGCCTCGGTCGCCGGAACCGGGGCGAGGGTGTCGAGCGTCGAGACGATCTTCGAGGAGTTCACGAGCTGCGTGGCCTGCAGCTGCCCGGTCGACAGCAGGAACTCGCCCGCGAGCCACACCACCACGGCCCACGCGATCACGCCCATCGCCGCTCCGCCGAGAGAGTCGAGACCGCGCACGACCCTGACCCGGCCGATGGTGCGGCGCACCACGAGCGCCAGCGATCCGAGCACAGAGGAGGCGATGACCAAACAGAGCACGAACACCACACCCGCGGCAATGGAGCGCTGCAGCGAACTCGTCCAGCCGTGGCCTTCGAGCATGGTCACGACGATCGGCGCCACGAGGGTCGCCACCCAGGCCCCGACCACGATGCCGGCGAGGGATGCCGCCATCACCAGCGCACCGCGACCCCAGCCCGCGATAAGGGCGATCAGTGCCGCGACGGCGAGAACGAGATCGACGGCGAGTTCCATAGGTTCTCAATCTGTCGGACGAAGCTGAGCGATCGCTGCGCCGCGGGTTCGTCGCTCGCACCGTTCGGAATGCCCTTTCGAAACATGCTGTCAATCTGTTCGCGCTAGCGTGATCTCTGTGAGCACGAGCCCAGACCCCGCGACGCATGCCCGTTCGACCGATCTTTCGAGACGGAGCACCCGCGACGAGGTCGACGAAGACCTGAGACGCGACGTTCGGCTCCTCGGAGCCCTGCTCGGCCGGGTGCTCACCGAGGCCGGTGGTGCCGGGTTGCTCGACGACGTCGAGAAGCTCCGTGCGCTGACTATCGCCGCCTACGAGAGCGAAGCCGGGGTCTCGATCGAAGATGCCGAACGCCTTGTCGACGCGTTCACGCCCGAGCGCGCCGAGCAGGTCGCCCGTGCCTTCACCTGCTACTTCCATCTGTCGAATCTCGCCGAAGAGCACCACCGGGTGCGGGTGCTGAGGGCTCGGGATGCTGCGGGCACGACGGCCGCGAAAGACTCCCTCCCGGCCGCCATCGAGAAGCTCGTGGCCGAGGTCGGCACCGAGGAGACGGCCGAGCGGCTGCAGGCGCTGCGCTTTCACCCGGTACTCACCGCCCACCCGACGGAGGCGCGTCGCCGTGCCGTGGCATCCGGAATCCGTCGCATCAGTGAGCTGCTCGAGGGTCGCGACCAGCTGGTGCCCGAGTCGCTGCCGGCCGCCGAGAACGACCGCCGCCTGCTCGAGGAGATCGACGTGCTCTGGCGAACCTCGCCGCTTCGAACGACCCGCCCCACCCCGCTCGACGAGGTGCGAACCGCCATGAGCATCTTCGACCAGACGCTCTTCGAGGTGGTGCCGAAGGTGTACCGGATGCTCGACGACTGGCTGCTTGGAAACATCGCCGGAGCCCGGCCCGCCGAAGCGCCCGCGTTCCTCCGCCTCGGCAGCTGGATCGCGGCCGACCGTGACGGCAACCCGTTCGTGACGGCAGCGGTCACCAAACAGGCCGCCGCCATCCTGTCGGAGCACATTCTGCTCGGCCTCGAACACGTCGCCACCCGCATCGGCCGAACCCTCACCCTCGATGAGGCCGACACCCCGGCGAGCCGGGCGCTGAAGGGGCTCTGGGAGACGCAGCGCAGCTTCGCGGGCGAGGTGACGGCACTCGTCGGCACCCGAGCTCCGAACGAACCGCACCGCCGCGTGCTGCTCGTCGTCGCCGAACGCATCGCGGCGACGCGCCGCCGCGATGCCGACCTGGGATACGCGAATCCGGAGGAACTGCTCGAAGACCTGCGCGTCATCCAGGAGTCCCTGCAGGGCGCCGGCGCCGTGCGCAGCGCGAACGGGGAACTGCAGGCGCTCATCTGGCAGGTCGAGACGTTCGGCTTCCATCTCGCAGAGCTCGAGGTCAGGCAGCACTCGAAGGTGCACCGCGAGGCGCTCGCCGAGGTGAGAGCGGGCGGAGAGCTCAGTGAGATGACCGTCGAGGTGCTCGACGTCTACCGCACCATCGCCTTTCTGCAACGTCGCTACGGCCAGAAGTCGTCGAGGCGGTACATCGTCTCGTTCACCCAGTCCTCGGCCGATCTCGCCACGGTCTACGAGCTGGCGGAGGCGGCGATGGGTACGCCGGAGGCGGCTCCGGTGCTCGATGCGGTTCCGCTGTTCGAGACGTTCGACGACCTCGCCGCGAGCACGAGCATCCTCGCCGAGATGGTCGAGCTGCCCGCGGTCAAGGCGCGTCTCGCGGCAACCGGGCGAAAGCTCGAGGTGATGCTCGGCTACTCCGACTCCTCGAAGGACGTCGGCCCGGTCTCGGCGACCCTGGCGCTGTACTCCGCCCAGCAGCGCATCTCCCAGTGGGCCGTCGACAATGACATCGAGCTCACCCTGTTCCACGGCCGCGGCGGAGCGCTCGGCCGCGGGGGCGGCCCGGCGAACGAGGCGGTGCTCGCCCAGCCCCCCGGATCGGTCGAGGGCCGCTTCAAGCTCACCGAACAGGGTGAGGTGATCTTCGCGCAGTACGGCGACAAGACCATCGCAGCACGGCACATCGAGCAGATGGCGGCGGCGACCCTGCTGGCCTCGAGCCCGTCGAACGAAGAGGCGAACCAGGCGGCGACCGACGATTTCGAAGCGGTCGCGACGACGATGGATGCCCGCTCCCGCGACCGCTTCTACGAACTCATCAAGAGCGAGGGTTTTGCGCCCTGGTTCGCACAGGTCACCCCGCTCGAAGAAGTCGGGCTGCTCGCCCTCGGCTCCCGCCCCGCCCGGCGGGGACTCTCGATCGAGTCGCTGGAAGACCTGCGCGCCATTCCCTGGGTGTTCGCCTGGACCCAGGCCCGCATCAACCTCACCGGCTGGTTCGGGCTCGGGTCGGCGCTCGCTGCGGTTGGCGACGTAGGCGTGCTAAGAGACGCCTACGCACGCTGGCCGCTGTTCACGGCGATGATCGACAACGTCGAGATGTCGCTCGCCAAGACCGATCTGCGCCTCGCGAAGCGGTACCTCGCGCTCGGCGACCGGAACGACCTGGCCGAGCTGGTGCTCGAGGAGATGGCGCTGACCCGTGAGTGGGTGCAGCAGACCACCGGGCACTCCGAACTGCTCGAGGGGCGCCCGGTGCTCCGCCGGGCCGTGCGCCTGCGAAGCCCTTACGTCGATGCGCTGTCGCTGCTGCAGCTGCGTGCTCTTCGCGACATCCGGGCATCCGGCAGCGCCGACCCGCTCGACGAACCGCACCGGTTGCTGCTGCTCGCCGTCAACGGTGTGGCTGCCGGCCTGCAGAACACCGGCTAGCCGGGGCGCCCCCGGCTGATCGAGGCCGACGGCCTGACCGCACGGCTCAGCTCAGTTGCTGGACCCAATCGGCGGGCAGACGGTCAGCCGGGCCCGGCGTCGGCTGGGCGAGGGGGTGGTGGGTCGGGGGTGCGAGCTGCGGCCCGTCGACCAGGGCGTCGATGCGATAGTCGAACATCCACGTCTCGTCCGGTTCGTAGCTCTGGATGATCGGATGCCCGGTCTCGCGGTTGTGCGCCGTGGCATGTTTTCCCAGGGAATCGTCGCAGCAGCCGATGTGGCCGCACTGGGCGCAGCGCCTCAGGTGGAACCACCAACTCCCGTCGGCATCACAGTCGCCGCACCCCGGGCCGCTCGGTGCGACGCCGGTGTCGATGCCCTTGAAAACGCTCATGTCTCCGATGCTAATCGGTACGGGCTGGATGCTGTCAGCCGACCTTCGTTCGGAAGGCGGAGTCGCCGACGTAGTGGAACCGGGAGACGGCGCGGGGATCTGCCTGCGCCGCCGGTAGGGCGTAGGGGTGGGCCGTGGTGGTCACGTCGATGATGCCGACGTCGACCAGCGTCTGCCGCAGTTCGAGGCGGTTGTGCACGCGGAACCCGGCAGCGGTGAAGTGGCTGCGGAGGCGAGCCAGGTGGGAACGCACGGTCTGCGAGCTGATCTGCAGGAAGCCGGCGACGTCGTCGACGCTCCAGTCGTTCTCCGAGAGGTAGAGCAGCACGATCTGGCGTTCGCGGGGACTGATCCGCGGCACGACCCTGTTGGGCTGGGAGAACAGCACCTCGGCGTCGGGCGAGAGGTGCGTCTCGCCCGAGAAAGCGCGATCGATGGCCCGGAGCAGCTCGTTCATACCCTCCGAGATGCAGACGAAGACACTCACCCCGGCTTCCCGGAGCTCGTACACATCGGTCGAGGGTCGGGTGTCGACCAGGGCGATCACCGTGGCTCCCGACGACACGATGGCGCGGAACTGTTCGGAGCCGGGGCACGCATCGAGCTGGGCGCCGCCCAGCACGACGACCCGGCCGGCCCCGGCGGCATCCGTGTCGCCGACCACTGTGTCGCCGACCACCGTGTCGACGACCACCGTGTCGACGTGCAGGTCGGGGTAGGTGAACTGAGCGACGCGCACGATGCCGTCGACGAGAACCGGCCGGTCGTCGAGCACGACCAGGGAACGAGTGTGTGTCATCGTGAACCCACCTTCCTCTCGGGTGATCTGCCGCCGTTACGGGACCAGAGCGAGGTGACAACATTCTCCGTCGGGCCGTCCGGGGCCCTCCGAGAGGGGGAGGCTCGCAGTCGCAGGTGGTCAGAAACGTGGCGCTGGGGGTAACCTGAGAGCAGAGGGGTTCGACGGTACCGAGTTCGCGAGGGGCGAAGGCAGGAACAGCATGGATGAACCCGATTGCTCCGACCTCAGGCCGGTGCGCTGGATGTTCGACGGCCGTGATGGCCTGAAAGAGCTCGGTGGCTACCTGGTGTCCGACGAGCCGGACGAATTCCATCTGCGGGGCAGGCGGTGGACGTTG
Organism: Subtercola boreus; assembly: GCF_003399645.1. Classification (GTDB taxonomy): domain Bacteria; phylum Actinomycetota; class Actinomycetes; order Actinomycetales; family Microbacteriaceae; genus Subtercola; species Subtercola boreus_A. Next base: position 131,717 of record NZ_NBXD01000019.1, on the reverse strand, counting down.
CCGGGTGTGGCGGTCTCCGATGTCGCCCACACGCCGGTGTCGATCTCCCCGCCCGAGAACGGCGTCGAGCAGCGGGACTACGTGAGCGTCGTCTTCGTCAGGCACGGAGTCTACGATCTCTACGGAGAAGGCGGCACCTTCCACTTCGAGGCCGGCAGCGCGGGCTACATGGCAGGCTGGAACAGCGTCTCCGCATCCTGTTCGGTGAAGGCGCGCATTGCGATGGTGACAATGCACCGGGACCGCCTCGCGACGCTCGGTGTCACTGTTCGGGATGACATCGGCGGCTTCTCGGAGTCCGGCCGGCTCAGGCGCCCCGCGCTGTCGTTCGTTCTCGCGCTGATGGACGAACTGACGGCGGCCGGCGTCACGTCGACCCCGCCCGGCCCGGTCTCGACGGTGCTCGCCCAGCTCATGGCGGGCCTCTTCATCGAAGACTCCGGCTACCGCATGGATTCGGCCTCGTTCTCTGAGGGGCTGCGTGCGCGGGCCGAGGCGCTCATCGCACGAAACTCCTCCGACCCCGACTTCACGCCCCCGGTGCTTGCCGAGACCCTGAACGTGTCGTTGCGGCACCTGCAGCGGAGCTTCAGTTCACGGGGGTTCGGGCCGGCCGAGGCCATCCGGGCGAAGCGCCTCGAATCTGCTCTCGAGGCGATGCGGCTCGCGTCGCAGGCCCCGCGGTCGGTCGCCGACATCGCGCTGCAGGCCGGGTTCTCGAGTGTGAAGGAACTGCGCTACGCCCTCCGGACGACGTACGGCATCACCCCGCGAGAACTGCTGGCGGGCACACCCCTGCTCGAGCAGCCCGAGACCCGGCTGAGCCTCCTGGGCTGAGCCTCTCGGGCTGAGCGGCGATAGAGTCGTTCTGCGGCACTCGCCGCACTCAACGCAAGAGGGGTACTCCTATGAACATTCTCGTAGCGATCATCGCGGTCATCGCGGTCATTCTGCTCATCACCGGCGGCGTCTCCTCGTCGCTCAGCTTCCTGATCTGGGTCGGCGTCGTGCTGCTCGTCATCGCCCTGATCGTCTTCCTGCTCCGGTTCATCACCGGCCGGAAGGTCTGACGACCCGTCACCGACTCGGGAGCCCCCCTCCGGAAGACCGGTGGGGGGCTCTCGGCGTCACGGTTGCGGGTATTCCGACGACGAGCGAGTTCGGTGGAGCATCCTGCAGCACGACGGCATTGGCGCCGACAGCGCTGCCACTGCCGATCTCGATCGCGCCGAGCAGCTTCGCACCCGCCCCGAGCAGCACGTCGTCGCCGACGATAGGATGACGCCGGCCCGTTCTCGGCCCGACTCCACCGAGCGTGACGCCGTGGTAGATGAGCACGTCGTCACCCACTTCTGCTGTCTCGCCGATGACGACGCCCATGCCGTGGTCGATGAAGACCCGGCGGCCGATCGCTGCTCCCGGGTGGATCTCGACGCCGGTGAGGAAGCGGGTCGACTGCGACAGCAGACGTGCCGGGAGCCGGAACCCCGGGCGGAGCCAGAGCGCATGGGTGAGCCTGTGCATCCAGAGCGCATGCATGCCGGAGTACCCGACCAACACTTCGAGGCGCGACCGAGCGGCGGGGTCGCGCCTCATCGCTGTGGCGAGGTCTTCGCCGAGCGTGTCGAAGAAGCCCACGCGGCAGGTCAGCCGCGGATGTCGTCGTAGAGCACCGATGACACGTAGCGCTCGCCGAAGTCGCAGACGATCGCGACGATGGTCTTGCCGGCGTTCTCGGGTCGCCTGGCCACCTCGAGCGCGGCCCACATGATGGCGCCGGAGGAGATGCCCGAGAGGATGCCCTCATCGGTGGCGAGCTGCCGGGAGAGACGCAGGGAGTCCGCCAGGGTCACATCGATGACTTCGTTGTAGACCGAGGTGTCGAGCAGTGCGGGCACGAAGTTCGCGCCGATGCCGGCGATCTTGTGAGGGCCGGGGGCGCCGCCGTTCAGAATCGGGCTGTCGCTCGGTTCGACACCGATGATCTGGATGTCGGGGTTCTTCTCCCTGAGGTAGTGGCCGACGCCCGTGATGGTTCCGCCTGTGCCGATGCCGGCGATGAAGATGTCGACTTCGCCGTCGGTGTCCTCCCAGATCTCCGGGCCCGTGGTCGCGTAGTGCTTCGCCGGGTTGGCCTCGTTCTCGAACTGGCGGGCGAGGATGGCGCCCTCGGTCTCTGCCGCGATCTTCTCGGCGGTCTCGACAGCGCCGCGCATACCGTCGGGCCCCGGGGTGAGCACGAGTTCGGCGCCGTACGCACGAAGCACGACGCGCCTCTCCATGCTCATGCTCTCGGGCATGGTGAGGATGACCCGGTAGCCGCGGGCCGCGCCGACCATAGCGAGAGCGATGCCGGTGTTGCCGCTGGTGCCCTCGACGATCGTGCCGCCGGGCTTCAGCGCCCCTGCCTTCTCGGCGGCGTCGATGATCGCGACGCCGACGCGATCCTTCACGCTGTTCGCCGGGTTGTAGAACTCGAGTTTCGCCAGGATGGTCGTGTCGATGCCCTCGGCCAGGCGGTTGATGCGAACGAGCGGCGTGTGACCGACGAGATCGGTGACGTTGTCGTAAATGCGTGGCATGTGGCGGTACTCCCTTGCGTTACGGTGAGGTTTCCAGCCTAACTCCGGGCGAGCAGGGCGAGCGTCTCGGCGTGCAGGAGGCCGTTCGTGGCGAGGGCGTTGCCGGCGTGGAGGGCTTCGCCGCCCGTCAGGCTGGTGAAGCGGCCGCCGGCCTCCTCGACGATCGGGATGAGCGCTGCGACGTCATAGGGTTGCAGGTCGTACTCGCCCGACACGTCGACGAGCCCCTCGGCCACCATCATGTACGACCACATCTCGCCGTAGGCACGCGTCCGCCAGACGGCACGGGAGAGCCGCATCAGGTCGTCGAGGCTGCCGGCCTCGTCCCAGCCCTTCAGAGAGTTGTAGCTGATCGAGGCATCGGTCAGCCCGGTGACCCCGGAGACGGCCAGGCGCTGGGGTGCGGCGGTATGCCCGGGCCCCGTCTCGATCAGCCATGCCCCCCGGCCGGTGGATGCCCACCAGCGCTTCTGGAAGGCCGGTGAACTCACGACCCCGAGCACCGGCGTGCCGTCGACCACGAGCGCGATGAGCGTCGCCCACACCGGAACCCCCCGCAGGAAGTTCGCTGTGCCATCGATGGGGTCGATGATCCACTGGCGGGGGGAACTGCCCGTCTCGCCGTACTCCTCACCGAGAATGGAGTCGCCGGGGCGCCGGGCGGCGAGCCCGTCGCGGATGATGCGTTCGACCGCCCGGTCGGCATCCGTCACCGGCGTTCGGTCGGGCTTCTGCTCGACGACCAGGTCGAGGGAACGGAACCGGTCGAGCGATACCGTGTCGGCCGCGTCGGCCAGCTCGAGCGCGAGGGCGAGATCATCGGCAAGGGTGGGTTCGGTCACGCCCCCCAGCGTACCGGCGCGCCTAACTCTCGAGGGTCTGGATGATCTTCTGCAGGGATTCGAGGCGGGCCTTGCCACTGGCGCCCAGTTCACCGGCTTCGACCCGGTCGACGATCTCCCAGTCGTGCGCCTGGCTCAGCTCGATGCCGCCGGCCGAGGCGGGCAGGGTCGCGGCCGGGATGGCGTAGTTCGCGAACGATTTCAGGATGTTGGCGGGCTGCACGTGCCCCAGCCCGAAGGAGCGCACGCCCGGAGTGTCGATGATCCAGCCCGGGTCTCCGCTGGAATCCCGCACCCGCAGGCAGACGGTCGACGAGGAGGTGTGGCGGCCGCGCCCGGTCACGTCGTTCACCCGGCCGACGGCGCGGTCGGTACCCGGCACCAGGGCGTTCACGAGGGTCGACTTGCCGACGCCGGAATGCCCCACCGTCACCGTGGTGTGCCCGACGAGCAGCGCCTTCAGGGCCTCGATCGGGAACTCGTCTTTGGCGCCCATGATGATCTCGAGGTCGAAGCAGTCGAACTGTTCGAGGAACGTGGTCGGGTCGGCGACGTCGGTCTTCGTGATGCAGAGGATCGGGGCGAGCCCGGCGTCGAACGCCGCGATGAGGTAACGGTCGATGAGGTTGGCCCGCGGCTCCGGGTTGGCCGCCGCCACGACGATGAGCATCTGGTCGGCATTCGCCACGATCACGCGTTCTACGGCGTCGGAGTCGTCGGCGCTTCGCCGCAGCAGGGTGCTGCGCTCATCCACTCGCACGATGCGGGCGAGCGACCCGTCGGCGCCACTGGCGTCGCCCACGAGTTGAACCGTGTCGCCCGTGACGATGCCGAGGCGGCCCAGCTCGCGCGCTCGAGAGGCGGTGATGACCGCCTCGTCGTCGGCGTTCTCACGAACGAGCACCCCGAAGCGGCCGCGGTCGACCGAGAGAACCCGCCCGCGCACGGCGTCGGCGTGTTCGGGGCGCTGTTTCGTGCGCGGACGGTTGCCCTTCGGGTTCGGCCGGCTCCGGATGCTCGACTCGTCGAATTCGTCGAATTCGTCAGGCTCGTCGTCGTGGCCGTCGCTCCACCAGGTCACGAAGGAAGCTCGACGCTCAGGGTGCTGCGCTCGCCGGAGGAGCCGAGAACGAGCGCTTCCCACAGGTCGGCGAACTCGGGCAGCGTTTTGGCGGTCGTCGCGATGTTCTCGACCACGACACCGTCGACGGCGAGCCCGATGATCGCGCCCGCGTGGGCCATACGGTGGTCGTCGTAGGTCTGCCAGACCCCGCCGGTGAGGGGCCGTGGCTCGATGCGCAGGCCGTCGTCGAGTTCGGTGACCTGGCCGCCGAGCCGGTTGATCTCGGTCGCCAGCGCTGCCAGCCGATCGGTTTCGTGGTGCCGGATGTGACCGATGCCGGTGATCGTGCTCGGCGTCTCCGCCAGGGCCGCGATCGCCACGATGGCGGGAGCGAGTTCGCCGCCTGCAGAGAGGTCGAGTTCGATACCCCGGATGCTCGGCCCTGCGGTGACGGTCAGCCGATCATCCACCAGTTCCACGGTCGCGCCGAACAGAGGCAGCAGCTCGGTGAGGTGGGCTCCCACCTGGGTGGTGTGCGCGGGCCAGCCGGCGAAGGTCACCGAGCCTCCCGCGACCAGCGCGGCGGCGAGGAAGGGCGCGGCGTTCGAGAGGTCGGGCTCGATCGCGACGTCGAGCGCCGCAATCGTGCCGGGCTCGACGACCCAGACGCCCGGCTCGGGAGAGGCCACGGTGACCCCCCGGGCGGCCAGGGCGGCAATCGTCATCTCGATGTGGGGCAGGCTCGGCAGGCGCTCGCCCCTGTGGCGCAGAGTGAGCCCGTTCTCGAAGCGGGAGGCCGCGAGCAGCAGGCCCGAAACGAATTGGGAGGAGGCGGAGGCATCGATCGTGAGCTCGCCGCCACTGTCGACACCGGGCACGCTGCCCGTTCCGTAGACCGTGAAGGGGAGGTTCTGGCGGCCGTCGGAGTTGATGTCGACACCGAGCGCGCGAAGTGAGGTGATCGTCGTCGCCATCGGGCGACGCCTGGCACCCTCGTCGCCGTCGAACACCGTCGGGCCGAGGGCCAGGGCGGCGACCGGCGGGAGGAAGCGCATCACGGTGCCGGCCAGGCCGCAGTCGATGGTGGTGCTGCCGGTGAGCTCGGGGGCGGGAGTCACCCGCCAGTCCGCGCCGAATCGGCCCGCCGCGGGGCCACGGGTGGGAGGAACCTCCTCGATCGTCACTCCGAGCGATCGCAGGGCGTCCGCCATCAGCGTCGTGTCGCGGGAGTGCAGCGGCGCGCGGAGCCTCGAAGGCCCGTCGGCGAGGGCGGCGAGCACCAGCTCACGGTTCGTCAGGCTCTTCGACCCCGGAAGGCTGACGGAGGCGGCCAGCGGGCCACGCGCACGGGGGGCCTTCCAGTCGGCGTTCGGCTCCCCGGGAGCGGTGTCGCCGTAGGGGTTGAAGTCGGGGGCGGAATATCTCGAGATCAGCATCAGTTGTCAAGGGTATCGGCGTTACGACCGATCGAAAAGGAAGGTGGTGTGCGGATGGGCGCGACCAGCGTTCTCGAGCGGCCCCACATCGTAGACTTGGCCCCGATGACTTCCGTTGACACCGACCCACGAGCGCTCTTCGAGGAGCAGGCCGTTCCGTTCCTCGACCAGTTGTACGGCGCTGCCCTTCGCATGACCCGCAACCCCGCCGACGCGCAAGACCTCGTACAGGAGACGTTCGTCAAGGCCTACGCTGCCTTCGCCCAGTTCGAGCAAGGCACGAACCTCAAGGCGTGGCTGTACCGCATCCTCACCAACACGTTCATCAATGTCTACCGCAAGAAGCAGCGTGACCCCTACCAGGGCACGACGAGCGACCTCGAGGACTGGCAGCTGGGCAACGCCGAGTCGGCGACGGCGACCGGGACATCATCCCGCTCGGCCGAGGCCGAGGCGATCGACCATCTGCCCGACAGTGCAGTGAAGGATGCCCTGCAGAGCATCCCCGAAGACTTTCGTCTGGCCGTGTACCTGGCCGACGTGGAGGGCTTCTCCTACCAGGAGATCGCCGACATCATGAAGACTCCGGTCGGAACCGTGATGAGCCGCCTGCACCGTGGCAGGCGTCTGCTCCGCGGTCTGCTGACCGAGTACGCGGAGGGCCGGGGAATCCCCGTCACCGCGAAAGACGCACCGAAGGGAAGCAGCAGATGACTGACTGCGGCTGCACGAAGGCCAAGGCCGAACTCGAGGAGTTCCTCCACAACGAACTCGCCAGCGACGATGCTGCCGACATCCGTGAGCATCTCGCCGGCTGCACCGACTGCGAGTCGGAGCTGCACGTCGGCCGCGTGCTGACCGACGCCGTACAGCGCGCCTGCAAGGAGGTCGCGCCCGAACAGTTGCGTGACCAGGTGCTGTTCAGCATCCGTCAGATCCAGAGCACGCACTAGAGGTTCTACCCCAGGACCCCGCACGCCTGACGATGCGCGGGGTCCTTTCGCGGAGACGAACCGGCCCGGTTGTGCGCAAAAGCACTTAGACCTTGCGGTTTAGGTGCTTTTGCGCACAACGCGCGGCCCGCGGGATTCGCACCCCGAGGGCCCGGGGTCAGAGGGTCAGGGCCCGCTGCAGCAGGTCGGCCTGTTCGCGGGCGTGGCGCTTCGCCGATCCGGCTGCGGGTGAGGCCGCCGCCGCACGGGAGGTGACCCGAACGGTGCGGCCGGCGGGCAGGCGCGAGGCCAGCTCGAGGCACACAAACGGCCACGCCCCCTGGTTCTGCGGTTCATCCTGAACCCAGACGATCTCAGCGTTCGGGTAGCTCGCGAGCACCCGGTTGAGTTCGGCGGCGGGCATCGGGTAGTACTGCTCGAGCCGTACGAGGGCGATCTCGTCGTTCGGTGTCTTCTGCAGCTCGTTCAGCAGGTCGTAGTAGACCTTGCCGGCCATCAGCAACACGCGCTTCACGGCTGTCCTGTCGCCGATGCGGGCGTCGTCGAGCACGGGCTCGAACTTGCCCTCGGTGAGCTCCTCGACCCCGCTGGTCGCACCTCTCAGCCGCAGCATCGCCTTGGGGGTGAACACGATCAGCGGGCGGCGGGGGCGCATGTAGGCCTGGCGGCGCAGCAGGTGGAAGTACGACGCCGGAGTCGAGGGCCGGGCGACGGTCATGTTGTTCTCGGCGCACAGCTGCAGGTAGCGCTCGATGCGGGCGGAGGAATGGTCGGGGCCCTGGCCTTCGTACCCGTGCGGCAGCAGCAGCACGAGCGATGAGCGCTGGCCCCACTTCTGCTCGGCCGACGAGATGAACTCGTCGATGATGATCTGGGCGCCGTTGGCGAAGTCGCCGAACTGGGCCTCCCAGAGCACGAGGGCGTCGGGACGCTCGACCGAGTAGCCGTACTCGAAGCCCATGGCCGCGTATTCGCTCAGCAGCGAGTCGTAGATCCAGAACCGGGCCTGGCTGTCGCTGAGGTTGACGAGGGGCAGCCACTCCTGGCCGTTGTCGCGGTCGTGCAGCACCGCGTGGCGCTGTACGAAGGTGCCGCGCCGGGTGTCCTGGCCCGAGAAGCGCACCGGGGTGCCCTCGAGCAGCAGCGAGCCGAGGGCCAGCAGTTCACCGAACGCCCAGTCGATGCCGCCGTTGCGGCTCATCTCGACACGCTTCTGCAGCAGCTGCTGCAGCTTCGGATGCACGGTGAAACCGGCCGGTGCGTTGTTGAACGCGTCGCCGATGAGCGCGACGGTCGCGGCGGGGACGCCGGTCGTCTCGGGCTCGCCCGCCGAGCTGTCGTCGGCCTGCTGCGCCTCGGGGCGCTCGAGGTCGGCCACGGCGTTCATGTCGTCGGTGATGATCGGGATCGACGAGGTCTGTGCTGCGTGGGTCTCGGCGAAGGCGCGCTCGAGGCGGTCCTGGAAGTCGCGGTGCGCGGCCTCGTACTCCTCCTGGCTGATGTCGCCGCGCCCGATCAGCGACTCCGTGTAGAGCCTCCGCACGGAGCGCTTGGCTTCGATGAGGTTGTACATCAGCGGCTGCGTCATCGAGGGGTCGTCTCCCTCATTGTGACCGCGGCGGCGGTAGCAGATGAGATCGATGACGACGTCGGCGTGGAAGCGCTGGCGGTACTCGAATGCCAGCTGGGCGACGCGGGTGACCGACTCGGGGTCGTCGCCGTTCACGTGGAAGATCGGCGCCTGGATCGACTTCGCCACATCGGTGGAGTACACGGAGGAGCGTGAATCGCTCGGACGCGTCGTGAACCCGACCTGGTTGTTGATGTTGACGTGGATCGTTCCACCGATCTTGTAGCCGCGGAGCTTCTCCATCTGCAGGGTCTCGTAGACGATTCCCTGGCCGGCCATGGCGGCGTCGCCATGCACCAGGATCGGGAGCGTGGAATAGGTGCCCTTGGGCTTCCGATCCTGCTTGGCGCGAACGATCCCCTCGAGCACGCCGTCGACCGCCTCCAGGTGCGAGGGGTTCGCCGCGATGTAGACCGGGATCTCCTTGCCCTCGGTTCCGGTGAAGGTGCCCTCGGTGCCGAGGTGGTACTTCACGTCACCCGAGCCCTGCACGGTGCGCGGGTCCTGCGTTCCTTCGAACTCGCGGAAGATCTGGCCGTAGGTCTTGCCGGCGATGTTGGTCAGCACGTTGAGGCGACCGCGGTGCGCCATACCGATGGCAACTTCGTCGAGCCCCTCGTCTGCGGCGGCCTGGAGAACCGCGTCGAGCAGGGCGATCGTCGACTCGCCGCCTTCGAGGCTGAAGCGCTTCTGGCCGACGTACTTGGTCTGCAGGAACGTCTCGAAGGCCTCGGACTCGTTGAGCTTCGACAGGATGCGCATCTGCTCGTCGTGCCCCGGCTTGGCATAGGGCCGCTCGATCTTCTCCTGGATCCACTTGCGCTGCTCGGGGTCCTGGATATGCATGTACTCGATGCCGGTCTTCCGGCAGTAGGCATCGCGCAGGATGCCGAGGATGTCGCGCAGCAGCAGCGACGAGGTTCCGCCGAGGCCGCCGGTGACGAACTCGCGGTCGAGATCCCAGAGGGTGAGCCCGTGGCTCTCGATGTCGAGGTCGGGGTGGGTGCGCTGCTTGTACTCGAGCGGGTCGATGTCGGCCATGAGGTGGCCGCGCACGCGGAACGAGTTGATGAGTTCCTGCACCCGGGCCGTCTTGTTGACCGCATCGCTCACGTCGACCGAGATGTCGGAGTTCCAGTGGATCGGAACGTACGGAATGCGGAGTTCGGCGAAGATGTTCTCGTAGAAGCCCCGCTCGCCGATGAGCAGCTCGTGCACCTTCTTCAGGAACTCACCGGAGCCGGCACCCTGGATGACGCGGTGGTCGTAGGTGCTGGTGAGCGTGATGATCTTGCCGATGCCGAGGTCGGTCAGCGTCTTCGCAGAGGCGCCCGAGAACTCGGCCGGGTACTCGAGGGCTCCGGCGCCGATGATGGCACCCGATCCCTTCATGAGCCGCGGGATCGAGTGCACCGTTCCGATGCCGCCGGGGTTCGTCAGGGAGATGGTCGCGCCCTGGAAGTCGGCAGCCGTCAGCTTGCCGCCGCGGGCCTTGGCCACGAGTTCGTCGTAGGCGGCGAGGAACTCACCGAAGTGCATCGTGTCGGCGCGCTTGATGGCCGGCACGACGAGGGATCGGGTGCCGTCGGGCTTGGGCATGTCGATGGCGATACCGAGGCCGACGTGGGCGGGGGAGACGACGACGGGCTTGTCGTTCTGTACGTCGTAGTAGACGTTCTGGCTGGGGAACTCCTTGAGCACCTGAACGAGTGCCCAGCCGATGAGGTGCGTGAAACTGACTTTGCCGCCGCGGGCGCGCTTCAGGTTCGAGTTGATGACGATGCGGTTGTCGATGAGGAGCTTGGCCGGGATGCTGCGCACGCTCGTCGCCGTCGGAACCGACAGGCTCGCATCCATGTTGGTCGCCAGCGACTTGGCGGGCCCGCGGAGGGGGCTGACCTTGTCCTGTTCGGCCTCGGCGTCGCTCTGCGGGCGCACGGTGGCCTCCGCCGGGATGGGCTTCGGAGCGGGTTCGCGGGAAGTGGTGCGGGCCACGGGTTGGGTGGCTGGAGCCGCAGGCGGTGCGGATGATGCGGGGGTCTCGCTCGGTGCGGGGGTGGCCGCGACATCCTGTGTGGCGATCTCGTCGGGGATCTGGGCCTCGCCGGTCGAGCTGTCGCCCGTGCCGGTCGCGCCGGCATCGGTCGTCTCGGCCGAACCGCTCGGCCTGTAGTGCTCGAGAATCGACCACCACGACTGGTCGACCGAGTTCTTGTCGACGATGTACTGCTCGTACAGCTCGTCGACGAGCCACTCGTTCGCTCCGAATTCGCCCGACGAACCGTCGTCAGTTCCCGTTCCGGTCAACTGGCTTGACACAGCCGATCGCCCACTTTCGTATGCTCACGTATCGATCACGTGCCAGACAGAAGCGCTGCGGTGTTCACGCGCCGACACGTGCTCAGCCAGCTTAAACCCTCCGGCCGTGAGATCGATCACCCAACGGGTCTACCGTGGCCTTCATGAAGTTCCTCAGCGCGCCCTCCCACACCGATCTGACCTACTCCGACGTCTTCCTCGTTCCGAGCAGGTCGAACGTCGGAAGCCGCCTCGACGTCTCGCTGGCGCCCGGAGACGGCACGGGTGCGACCATTCCACTGGTCTCAGCGAACATGAACTCGGTGACCGGTCCGAGGCTGGCCGCCACCCTTGCACGGCGTGGCGGGCTGGGAGTGCTTCCGCAGGACATGCACCTGCAAGACCTCGATGCGGCCATCCGCTGGGTGAAGGAGCAGTCGGTCGAGTACGACACCCCCTTCGACTTTCGCCCCTCGGCGACCGTTGCGGAGGCGCTGACCGTGCTGCCCGCGGTGGGCGGGCAGGGCATCGTGGTTCATGACGAGTCGGGGTCGTACCTGGGGTGCATCCCTGCCCTCCGCCTCGCCTCCGCCCTGCACGACGCCCAGCTCGGTGACCTGCTGCACGGCCCGCTCACCTCCCTCGCGGCCGACGACTTCGATACCCCGCGCCAGGCCTTCGACGCCATGGTCGCCGCCGACCTCGACTTCGCACCCGTCACCCGGCACGGCCGGGTCATCGGCACCCTCAGCCGCACGGGCGCCCTGCGCTCCACGATCTACACGCCGGCAGTGGATGCGCAGGGCCGGCTCCGCGTGGCGGCTGCGGTCGGCATCAACGGTGACGTCGCGGCGAAGGCGAGGGCTCTCGCCGCGGCCGGCGTCGACGTGCTGGTGCTCGACACGGCGCACGGGCACCAGGACGGGATGCTCGCCGCGATCCGTGCCGTGCGTGCGGCCGGGCTGGCGCTGCCCATCGTGGCGGGCAATGTGGTGACGGTGGAGGGCGTACGCGACCTGGCGCAGGCCGGAGCCGACATCATCAAGGTCGGCGTCGGCCCCGGTGCGATGTGCACCACGCGCATGATGACGGCGGTCGGTCGCCCCCAGTTCTCTGCGGTGCTCGAGACCGCTGCCGCGGCAACGCTGTACGGGGCGCACGTCTGGGCTGACGGGGGAGTGCGCTACCCGCGTGACGTCGCTCTGGCGCTCGCGGCCGGTGCGGCATCCGTCATGATCGGCTCATGGTTCGCGGGCACGATCGAAGCGCCGGGCGTGCTGCGGCGGGATGCCGAGGGCCGGTTGTACAAGGAGAACTACGGGATGGCCTCGGCCAAGGCCGTCACCGACCGGTTCGGGCGCCTCGGCGCCTACGACCTGGCCCGCAAACAGCTCTTCGCGGAGGGGATCTCGTCGAGCATGATCTACCTCGATCCGCTGCGGCCGTCGGTCGAGGACCTGCTCGACATGATCACCTCGGGGGTGCGCAGCTCGTTCACCTACGCCGGGGCGCGGTCGGTGGGGCAGTTCCACGACCGGGCGCTGGTGGGAATCCAGTCGGCGGCGGGGTACGAGGAGGGGAAGGCGCTACCCGTCTCTTGGTGAAAAACCTCTCAGGTTCGGGCGTCCCGGGCCGGTAGTATTGACCTCCTCATGGATGACCCTCCCTCACCCACCTGTTCCTCCTTTCCTGTAGCCGAGCGGGGTGACATCCGTGGGCTCTGAGCTCATCCTGCTTCTCGTCGGCCTGCTGCTCACCGTCGGTACCGGGTTCTTCGTCGCCAGCGAGTTCTCGCTCGTCAACCTCGACCGCAGCGACCTCGAGGGTCGCCAGGAGCGCGGCGAGAAGGGCCTCGGCCAGACGATCTCGGCCCTGAAGATCACGTCGACCCATCTCTCGAGCGCACAGCTGGGAATCACCCTCACCACACTGCTCACCGGGTACACGATGGAGCCCGCGTTCGCGGGGCTGCTCCGGCCGGTCTTCCACGCCGCCGGATTGAACGACGACGTGACGACCGTCGTGGCCTCGATCGTCGCCGTCGTGATCGCCACTCTGCTGTCGATGATCGTCGGTGAGCTCGTACCGAAGAACTTCGCCCTCGCCCTGCCGATCCAGACCGCGAAGCTGGTCATTCCGTTCCAGCGGCTGTTCACGACGGTGTTCCGCCCCTTTGTGTCGGTGCTGAACAACAGTGCCAATGCGATCATCCGCTCGTTCGGCATCGAGCCCAAGGAGGAGCTGTCGGGCGCCCGCACCGCCGAGGAGCTCTCGTCGCTCGTTCGCCGTTCGGCCCTCGAGGGCAGCCTCGACGTCGACACGGCGACCCTGCTGAACCGCACACTGCTCTTCGCCGGGCATGACGCCTCCGATGTCATGACCCCGCGGCCCCGCATCGCTGCCCTGAAGCGCACCGACTCGGCGAGCGACGTCATCGCCCTGGCCACCTCGACGGGATACAGCCGTTTTCCCATCGTCGACGAATCGATCGACGATGTGGTCGGGGTGGCGCACGTGAAGCAGGCCGTGTCGGTTCCGCGGGCCAAGCGGGCCGACGTTCCCGTCATCGCCCTCATCAGCGAGCCGCTGCGGGTGCCCGAGACGATGAAGCTCGACATTCTGCTCGGCGAACTGCGCGGCAAGGGCTACCAGATGGCCATCGTGATGGACGAATACGGCGGAACGGCCGGCGTCGTCACCCTCGAAGACCTGGTCGAAGAACTCGTCGGCGAACTGAACGACGAGCACGACCGCACGCGTGCGGGCGTCATCCGGAGTCGTAACACCATTTCCTTTCCGGGGCAGTTGCGCCCCGACGAACTGCTCGACCGAGCTGGAGTGACTGTGCCCGAAGACGGCCCCTATGAGACCGTCGCGGGGTTCGTGATGAGCGAGCTCGGGCGGCTGCCCCTCGTCGACGACACCGTCGCGTTGCCTGACGGCGAACTGCGGGTGGAACGAATGGATGGTCGGCGAATCGATCGCCTGCGTTTCACTCCGACGCCCACCGAGCCCCTCCCGGGAACGATCGAAGGGGCCGAGTCGCTGAACGCCGAACTGCTGCGCACCGAATCCGTCGACTCGCTGACCGGCGCAGGTCCGGGATCGGTCGCGGCCGAGGCGGATGCGGCTCTTCGCGCCGAGGCTGAAGCGGCGCTTCGCGCCGAGGCGGGTGAGCGCTGATGAGCGACTGGATCGGAATCGTCTGGCTCTTCGTGCTGCTTCTGGTGAACGGGTTCTTCGTCGCGGCGGAGTTCGCCGTCATCTCGGCCCGGCGCTCGCAGATCGAGCCCCTGGCCGAGGCCGGCAAGCAGAGCGCCAAGACGGCGCTCTGGGCGATGGAGCACGCCACTTTGATGCTGGCGACCAGCCAGCTCGGCATCACCGTCGCGTCCCTGCTCATCCTGAACGTCTCCGAGCCGGCCATCCACCACCTGCTCGAGGTGCCGCTCGGCATCACCGGCTGGTCAGAAGACGTGATCACCGGCGTAGCGTTCGTCATCACGCTCGTCGTGGTGTCGTTCCTGCACGTCGTGATCGGCGAGATGGTGCCGAAGAACCTGTCGTTCTCGGTGCCCGACCGTGCGGTGCTGCTGCTCGCGCCGCCGCTCGTCTGGGTGGCGCGCATCTTCCGGTTCGTGATCGTCGCGCTGAACGCGACGGCGAACGGCGTCGTGCGACTGTTCGGCGTGGAACCGAAGAGCGAGGCCGCGAGTTCGTTCACGCTCGACGAGGTCTCGAGCATCGTGGCCCAGTCGACCCGCGAGGGGGTGCTCGACGACAACTCCGGTGCGCTGCACGCCGCGTTCGAGTTCACCGAGAAGACGGTGGCGTCGGTGGCGCTGCCGCTGGAACGCCTGGTGACCCTCGATCGCACGGCGACCCCGGCCGACATCGAGCACGCCGTCGCGAAGTACGGTTTCTCGCGCTACGTGATGGTGGATGCGACGGGCAACCCGATCGGCTACCTGCACCTGAAAGACGTGATCGACCTCGACAACGACGAGTTCGCCGAGCCCGTGCCGGCGAAGCGCATCCGGCTGCTGGCGTCGATCTACGACGGAACCGAGCTCGAGGACGCCCTGGCGACGATGCGGCGCACGGGTGCCCACGTCGCCCGGGCCTTCGACGCTTCGGGCAACACCACGGGCGTGCTCTTCCTCGAAGACGTGATCGAGGAGCTCGTGGGTGAGGTCCAGGACGCGACGCGTCGCGTCTGAGGCCCCGCCCCGCCCGTGCCCTACGCGCCCAGCGCCGGCCTCCCACTCCCGTCGGTGGCCGGGCGCCCGGCGTGTGCGGCTAGCGGAAGTGGGCGCGGGTGTACTGGGCGGGCCAGTAGTCGAGGTCGACGCCGAGCTCGTGGGCGGCGCGCAGTGCGAAGTGCGGGTCGCGCAGGAACTGCCGGGCCATCATGACGGCGTCGGCGCGGCCCGAGGCGATGACGTCCTCCGCCTCGGCGGCGGTCGTGATGAGTCCGACGGCGCTCACCGGCACGTGGGCCTCGGACTTCAGGTGCGCGGCGAGCTCGACCTGGTAGAGCGGAGCCACGGGAATCGTGACGCCGGTCACATTGCCACCGCTCGAGACGTCGAAGAAGTCGGCTCCGGCATCCTGGGCCCAGCGGGCGACGATCGTCGTCTGCTCGATGTCCCAGCCGCCGTCTTCGACCCAGTCGGTACCCGAGAAACGCACGAAGAGCGGGATACTCTCGCCGACCTCGGCGCGCACGGCTGAGATGACGTCGAGCACGATCCGGGCCCGGTTCTCGAGGCTGCCGCCGTAGGAGTCGGTGCGCTCGTTGCTGAGCGGCGAGAGGAATTGGTGCATGAGGTAGCCGTGGGCCGCATGCAGCTCGATCACGTCGAACCCGGCGTCGACGGAGCGCCGGGCGGCGGCGCGGAAGTCCTCGACGATCTGCGCGATCTGAGAGAGGGTGAGGGCGGTCGGCGTGCTGTAGCCGGGAAACGCGACTGCGGAGGGGCCGAACGTCTCCCAGCCGCCGTCTTCAGCGGGGGCGGTGCCCTTCTCCTCGGCCCAGGGGCGGTAGACCGAGGCCTTGCGGCCGGCGTGCGCCAGCTGGATGCCCGTGGCCGTTCCTTGGGCGTGCAGAAAGGCGTTGATGCGCGAGAATGCCGCCTGCTGCTTATCGTTGTAGAGCCCCAGGTCTTCGGGGGAGATGCGACCCTCGGGGCTGACAGCCGTCGCCTCGGTGAGGATGAGACCGACGCCGCCGGTCGCGAACGACCCGAGGTGCGCGAGGTGCCAGTCGGTCGGTACTCCGTCGCGCTTCTCGACGGAGTACTGGCACATGGGTGCCACCCAGAGCCGGTTGCGAAACTCGGTCTCGCGGATGGTCAGAGGACTGAAGAGCGTTGCGTTGGTCACGTGGGAGCCAACGCCGAATGGCATACGAGATATTCCGGCAGGGGCATGCGCGGGCCTATCGTGGAGGAATGGCCCAGAACGCAGAATCCGACTCCTCGCCGGCCGGTGGGGGCGACATCCGCTGGTCTGATTTCGGGGCGTTGGATGCCCGGGGCTGGGTCACTCCGCCGGCACCGGGTGACGACAAGTACTCCCGCGGCGTGCTGGGTGTCATGACGGGTTCGCCGAGTTTTCCCGGGGCGGCGGTGCTCGGAGTGGAGGGCGCCAGCCGCACCGGGGTCGGCATGGTGCGGTACCTCGGTCCGGGGCGTGCGACGCGGCTCGTGATGCAGCGCCGGCCCGAGATCGTGACGGCGGAGGGGCGCGTACAGGCGTGGCTGGTCGGATCGGGGATGGACGCGGCGAGCCGGGACGACACGGTGACCGCGGCGATCGGCGAGGCGCTCGAACAGGGTGACCCCGCGGTGATCGACGCAGGGGCCCTCGATCTCGTCGGGCGGGCATCCGGTGCGGTCGTCATCACGCCGCATGCGGGGGAACTCGTGACGCTGCTCGCGGCCCACGGAGTGGAGGTGTCCAGGGGGGAGGTCACCGCCGACCCGGCGACGTGGGCGGTGCGCGCGGCGCGGCTGCTGGGGGTGACGGTGCTGCTGAAGGGCAACGTGACGCACGTGGTGAGCGCGGTGCGGGGTGGTGACGCCGGTGCCGGTGACGTGGGCGGCGGGGTTGTCGTGGGTGAGTGCTTCCGCGTGACGGCACCCACCACTGAGCTCGCGACGGCCGGGTCGGGGGACGTGCTGGCGGGCATCCTGGGTGCGCTCGTAGCGACCCACCGCGCCCAGGTCGATGACGACCCTGCCGTTCTGGCGCGCCTGGCCGCTACTGCGGCGGTGCTGCACGGGCTGGCGGGGGAGCGGGCATCCGGCGGCGGACCCCTCGTGGCGCTCGACATCGCCGAAGCGCTGCCCGCGACCATCGCCGAGCTCCGCCGACTCTGACCCGGGGCGCGCTGCGCGCAGAGGCCACCCGGCGCCACCCATCCGCGCAACCCCACCCACTCCGCCCCACCTGCGCACGCCCTGCAGCGCGGGGCGGCGCGCGCCGCATATGATTGCGGGGTGCGTCGACTGGCTACGAAACCCCTGCTTCTGTGGGTGGTGTTCGCCGCCGTGCACCTGCTGCTCGGTTACATCGGGCTGACCGCGCCGACCGTGCCGTGGGGCGACGTCACCTTCGTCTACAGCTCCTGGGTGCAGAACGGGTTCGACGGCTACTGGGTCGGTCTCGACGGCCCCTTCGTGTATCCGCTGCTGGCTCTGGCACCGATGATCGCGGCCGAGATGTTCGGCAGCGCGCTGTACGGAACCGGGTGGTTCGTGCTCGTCATCCTCGCCAACGGTGCGGTGCTGGCGTTCATCCTGAACTCGAGGGCGACACGGGTGGCGCCCGCGATCGAGGCGCAGGCGGGTGCGGGCGTGGGGTCCGCCGCGAAGGCGGGCGAGACCGAGGATGCCCACCCCGACGCCTTCGCGCCGAACATCCGTTTCGTGGCCGCCTGGTGGTGGCTCGCGTTCCTGCTGCTGCTCGGTCCCGTCGCCCTCGGTCGCATCGACACCTTCGAGGTGGACCTGGTCATCGTCGGGCTGCTGCTGGCCATCCGTCGCCCGGCCGTTGCAGGAGTGCTTCTCGCCGCCGCCACCTGGGTCAAGGTGTGGCCCATCGCGATGGTCGTCGCTCTCGTCATCGCGCTGAAGCGCCGCGTCACGGTCGCTATCGCCGCCTCCGTCGCTGCCGTCGCGATCGCGGCGGCCGGCCTCGCGCTCGGTGCGGGCGCCAACCTGTTCAGCTTCATCGGCCAGCAGACGAGTCGCGGGCTGCAGATCGAGGCACCCGTCAGCACGCCGTGGATGTGGGCGGCGTACTTCCAGCCCCGCGCCCAGCTCGTCTACTACGACCAGGACATCCTGACCTTCCAGGTGAAAGGTGCCGGAGCATCGATCGCCGACGTCATCACCACGCCGCTGCTCGCGGTCGCTCTGCTCGCCGTGCTGCTGCTCGGGGTCTGGGTGGTGCGCTCCGGCGCCCCTGTCACGCGCGTGCTGCCCCCGCTCGCGCTGGCGCTCGTGACGTCGCTGATCGTGTTCAACAAGGTCGGATCGCCCCAGTTCATGCTGTGGATCAGCGCCCCGGTCATCCTGGGCCTCATCTGGCAGGGGAAGGGCTTTCGCACCTTCGCGATCATCACAGCCGTGCTCGCGGCGCTCACCCAGGTGATCTACCCGTACTACTACGACTGGCTGATCTCCCTCGACCCGCTGATGCTGCTCGCGCTGACCGTTCGCAACATCCTGGTCTGCGTGCTCTTCGTTCTGGCGGTGCGGGCCCTGTTGAAGACTCGCCTGAAAGCCCCGGCCGTCGCATTCGCGCTCAAAGAAAGGGTTGGCAGCTGATGCTCGTTGCATTCTCAGTGGCTCCGTCGGGTACCGCCCCGGCGGGCGGCGAGAGCCCGGATGCCTCGGTGCACGCCGCCGTCGCGGCTGCCGTGCGCATCGTGCGCGATTCCGGCCTGCCGAACCACACCGACTCGATGTTCACGACGATCGAGGGTGAGTGGGACGAGGTGTTCGACGTCGTCAAACGTGCCACCGAGGCCGTGGGCGCCTACGGTTCGCGGGTCTCGCTGGTGCTGAAGGCCGACATCCGCCCCGGTTACACCGGAGAGCTCACGGCCAAACTCGACCGCCTCGAGCAGGCTCTGGGCGACTGACCCCCGCCCGCCTGGCGCCGTGCGCCCGGCGCCCGGCGGCCGCCAGCACCCCGAACGGACACGGATTCGGGCAACCGCCGCGTCATGCTGCCCGGGTGGCCGCAACCGTGTCGATTCGATCGGGCCCGGCCCGGCACCCGGTATCGAATCGATTCGATTTCGGCCGGTGGGCGAGTTAGCATAGAGACGTGTCCCTCACTTCTCCTGGGCCGACTGTGCTGTCGCCGGCCCGTCTTCGTCTTGCCCTCCTGGCTCTCACCCTGGGCGGCTTCGGTATCGGCTGCACCGAGTTCGTGGCGATGGGCCTGCTGCCGAACCTCGCCCGTGACCTGCTGCCCGGCGTCTTCGCCGTCTCGCCCGAGCAGGCCAACGGCCAGGCGGGCCTTCTGATCACCGCCTACGCGGCCGGTGTCGTGGTCGGTGCCCCGACCATCGCCGCCGTCGCGGCCCGCTGGCCCCGCAAGGTGGTGCTGATGGCGCTTCTCGGCCTCATCATCGTGGGTACCGTGGCCTCGGCCGTTCTGCCCTCGTTCGGCTTCGTTCTCGCCGCCCGCTTCGTCTCGGCGCTGCCGCACGGCGCCTATTTCGGCATCGCAAGCCTCGTCGCGGCCTCTCTGCTCGGCCCGAACAAGCGCGGCCAGGGTGTCGCCCTCGTGCTCGGTGGGCTCACCGTCGCCAATGTGATCGGCGTGCCGTTCGTGACCTGGATCGGCCAGAACTCGGGCTGGCGCGTCTCCTACCTCGTCGTCGCGGCGATCTTCGTGCTCGCCCTCATCGCTGTCACCCTCACCGTGCCGAACCTGCCGGGCGACCGAACTGCCACCATGCGCAACGAGCTGAAAGCGTTCGGCCGGCCGCAGGTGTGGTTCGCCATCGCCATCGGCGCCATCGGTTTCGGCGGCTTCTTCTGCGTCTACACCTACGTCTCGCCCATCCTCACGACCGTCACCGGCCTGCCCGAATCGTTCGTGCCGTGGGCGCTCGTCGTGGTGGGGCTCGGGATGACCGTGGGCAACCTGCTCGGAGGCTGGGCCGCCGACCACAACCTCAAGCGCTCGATGCTGCTGCTGTTCGGTCTGCTGCTTCTCGGGCTGATCGAACTGCTGGTGTTCGTGACCAACCCGGTGGGGCTCTTCGTCGGTCTCTTCGTCGTCGGCACCGCCGCCGCGTCGATCTCACCGATGATCCAGACACGGCTGATGGATGTGGCGGGCGACAGTCAGTCGATCGCCGCCGCCCTCAACCACTCGTCGCTGAACACGGGCAACGCACTGGGCCCGCTGCTCGGAGGTATCGCGCTCTCGTTCGGTCTCGGTTACGTCGCGCCGATCGGAGTGGGCGTCGTGCTGACGGTGCTCGGTGTCACCATAGCGGTGGTGTCGTTCAGCGTCGAGCGCCGCACGCGCGCGAAGCTCGTTGCAGCGGATGACGCCACGGCGAGCACCGCCGAAACCTACTCCCCGACCCGGGCCTCGGGCAGCTCGGCCGTCGTCAGATAGTCGTCCTGGATCAGCAGCCCATCCTGGATCGCCCGCTTGCGGAGCGCCACCTTGGTGCCCACGTCGATGCCCAGCACGCGGTACTTCTCGCGGATGCGCTTGAGGTAGCTCTTCGCCGTCTCCTCAGAGATGCTGAGCTGCTCGGCCACCTGTTTCACCGGCTCGCCGCCGCCGTACAGCGCCATGACGCGGCGCTCCTGGGCGCTGAGCTTGGGCGAACCACCGACCTCCTGTGCGCTCAGCGCCAGGTCGAGCTCGCTGGAGATGAAGGGCTCGCCCTTGGCGGCCGAGCGGATGGCCTCGACGATCATGTCGGCCTCCTCGCTCTTCACGAGGTACCCGAGCGCGCCCGCGGCGAGAGCCTCGCGAACGACGACGGGCTCGGAATAGGTGCTCATCAGCACCGTCTTCACTCCGGCCGACTTCAGCGCGCGGAGCTTCACCGAGATCGGCAGGTTGTCTTTGAGGTCGAGGTCGAGAAGGACGACGTCGACGGGGAATTCGGGGCTCGTGAGCAGGTCGGGCCAGGTCGTCACGGCCGCAACCATGTTGATGTCGCTCGCCGCACCCCGGATCCATTCCGTGAGGGCCCCGAGCAGCATCCTGTGGTCGTCGACTATCGCCAGTCGGATGTTCTCATGCATTACCGGCATGTCGAGCCCTCCCTTGTGCGCCGCCCCTGGTGCGACGCGAAACCGTACTCATGACTCGGGCGTCTGAACCTGCGCATTGACGCGGATGTCAATGGAACCGTGCCGCCCGCTTTCCGAATGCTGACCAACTCTGTCAAGAGCCCCCCAGATGGTCACGTCGATGCGGCGGCGCGGTATGCCGTCGATTGAGATCTCTATCGGAAAATTCATCATATCGGGTATACCCCCCTGATCGGGGTCATCCTGAGGGCCGACGGTGATGACGATCGAGGGGGTCTGCCGGGTAGCGGATGCCGCAATCAGCCAGATGGCCGAGAGCAGCCCTTCGCGCTGGTCGGGCTCGAGATACCCGGCCAGACCGTCCGGGTCGACGAGGCTCACGGTGGGGCTCAGCACCTCGGAGTCGTCGATCGCGTGCTGCAGCCAGGTCTGGCGCCGCCCGGCGATGAGCCGCAGCCGCAGCTCGCTCGCCAGCGACGACGCGGCGGCCGCCTGCGTCGGGTCCAGCGGCAGGCTGATGCGCCCCGACGCGACGTCGGAGAGCAGCTCCTCTGCGCTCTGGTCGAGCCGCGCCAGTTCGTCGGAACCGAGGATGCCCACCGCGAAACGCGGGGAGGAGAGGGTGCTCTCGACCAGCGTGCGGTCGAGCTCCCGGTCGATGAACCGGCTGAACGACTTGACAATCAGAATGGCGATCAGCGGCGGCGACATGGCGGCCACGATCACCTCGATCTGCGGGCGGTCGCCGATCGCCTGTTCGCCCGCACCCACGAGGGTCACGACGAACAGGAAGACGAACAGGACGATCGTCGCGAGAATCAGCTCGTTCAGGGGCCGGAAGGCGACGAGGGAGAGGAGGGTGGCGCCGGCCCCGACGATGACCGTCACCTCGGGCGAGGCCGCGACGAAGCCGTGCGCCGACACGAGGTCGAGGATGACCGCCCCCGCCAACAGGATCAGCACCCCGGCGTAGGCGGGGGTGGGCAGTTGGCTGCCATGGGCGTTGGCAATGAGGCAGCCGCCCCCGATGGCGATCGCCACCGCGATCCAGGCGATGAGCGTCAGCCACGGGTTGTCGTAGGCGCCCCAGTTGAAGATGAAGATCGCGAGCCCTCTGACACTCAGCAGAATGGCTGCGACGATGGCCCCCACGCCGAGGTAACCGATGCCGATCCGGGAGTCCGACGCGACATCCCGTCGCAGCGACTCGAGTGCCTCGGGGCCGAGGGTCCGGGCCCGCACGAGGCGGGTGAGCAGTCCGGTGGCGTGATCGTCGTCGCCGCTCATCGGGGCACCTCCAGCACCACGGTCGTACCGGCCCCGGGGGCCGAGAAGATGCGCGCATTGCCACCGACGTCACGGATGCGGGCGACGACCGACTCGGCGATGCCGAGCTTGCCGCTGGCCACCCCGTCGGTCTCGAAACCGATGCCCGAGTCGGTCACCATCGCGCGCACGCCACCGGCATCCTGGGTGATCGTCACGTCGGCCTGGTCGACCTGCGCGTGCCGCCTGACGTTCTCGAGGCACTCGCCGAGCGAGAGCAGGAAGGCGCTGCGAACGAGGGGAGGCAGCGTCACGTCGCCGTCACCGTGCCAGTGCACCATCAGGCCGCGTCGCTTGAAGCGCTGCTGCAGGGCCTTGATGCTCTGGGCCACGGGGGGTGACTCGTCGGTGCGCAAATTGTAGGTTCCGGATGACCGGGGCGTCGGTGTCTCGCCGAGCCTCAGCTGCCGCAGCAGAACGGCGTCTTCTGCGGCCTGCACCCGCAGGGCATCCGGATCGACCCCGCGGCCGGAGTGCGCCAGCAGCGTCAGCGTGGCGAGAACGGTGTCGTGCAGCAGCCGGGCGCTCTGGCGCCGCTGGGCTTCGAGCTCACTCGCCCGGCGCTCGGCCTGGTGCGCGGTGCCGAGCCGGGCGATACGACTGCGGGCACGTTTGACGCTGTCGGTGATCCAGATGCCCACCATCACGTTGACCGACCAGCCGACCACGAAGATCGTGAGGGCCTGCGAGATGTTCTCGCTCGCGATGAAGGGCAGCGTGACGGCGAGGTTCACCACGAACATCAGCGCGAGGTAGAACCGCCCGTAGAGCGACCCCTGGAGCACGATCGCCAAGGCTCCGATGCCGCCGCCCGAGAGCAGCAGTACCGCGCTGATCACGCTGGGGCTCGAGGCGACGACGCCGCCCAGCAGCGCACTCGCCGACAGCCCGGCCACCGTGGTGACGACGATCCAGAGGGTCGCCGACGACCGCCCCATTATGAAGTATCCGACCAGCACGACGAGGTAGAGCGGCAGGGCGAAGACGAGTGAGAAGCCCGGCGTGTCACCGGCGATCGCGATGCAGACAAGGGAGGCGATGGTGAAGACCCAGCCCTCCACCCACGCTGCTGTGCGCAGCAAGGGTTCCTGGCGCCTGATCACATCGCCATGCTACGGGGTCTGCCCAGAAAGGGGGGTATCAGTAGGCGAGGAGGCGCCGCAGTTCAGCGCTGACGAGATCGTCTTCGATGAGAAACCCGTCGTGGCCGAACCGGGAGGAGATGACTTTCGCCTCGTCGCCGTCGATGTTCGCCGGAATGTGCCGGGCGATCACCTGCTGGTCTTCGACCGGGAAGAGCCGGTCGCTGTCGATGCCGATGACGAGCGAGGTCGCCGTAACGGTGCGCAGGGCCTCGAGAACACCGCCGCGCCCGCGACCGACGTCGTGCGAGTTCATCGCCTCGACGAGGGTGATGTAGGCGTTCGCGTCGAAACGCCGCGTGAACTTGTTGCCGTGGAAGTCGAGGTACGACTCCACGGCGAAGCGCCCGTTCTGCCCGAGCGGACTGATGCCGCTCTGCCAACTGCGCTCGAACCGGTCGTTGAGTTCGGTGGGGCTGCGGTAGTTCAGAAGGGCCATGCGCCGCGCGAGGGCCAGGCCCGAGTGGGGCCCCTCGCCGTCGCCCCTGTTGTAGTAGCCGCCGTGAGCGAAGAGCGGGTCGGCCCTGATCGCTTCGATCTGCACCGAGTTGAGGGCGATCTGGTCGGCGCTCGAGACCGGGGGAGCTGCGATCATCGCGAGCTTCTCGACCCTGTCCGGGAAGATGGCCCCCCACTCGAGCACCTGCATGCCGCCCATCGACCCGCCGACGACGGCCGCCCAGCACCGGATTCCGAGCTGCTGCATCACCTTCTCCTGCGCCCTGACGTGGTCGCGGATGCTCGTGTAGGGAAACCTCGAACCCCATTCCTCGCCGTCGGGCGCGAGCGACGCCGGCCCGGTCGATCCCTGGCAGCTACCGAGCATGTTCTGCGCCACCACGAAGTACCGGTCCGTGTCGAGCGCGAGCCCGGGGCCCACGATGCCGCCCCACCAGCCGGCTGTCGGATGCCCCGGCTCGGCGTCTCCCGCGAGGTGGCTGTCACCCGTCAGGGCATGTGCCACGAGAATCGCGTTGTCGGCAGCCGGATTGAGCGTACCGAACGTCTCGAACGCTATGCGGGCATCCGGAACCGTGCCGCCACCCTCGAACGTGACGTCGCCGATGTGGGCGAACTGGCGCCGGCCGACGGGGTCGCCGTCGCGCCAGGCACCCGTCGCCGGCGGCTTGCCGAGAATCGAGCGGATCTGAGCGTCGGTGATGAAGTCGCTGGGAACCGTGTCTTCGGAGATCTGCCAGTCCATCAGAGGGCGTTCGCGCGGGCGACCTCCCGGGCGGCGGCCAGACCCGTGGCGAGGTCGGCCTTGATGTCGTCGATGTTCTCCAGCCCCACCGAGAGCCGCACCAGGCCGGGGGTGACCCCCGAGGTCAGCTGCTGCTCAGGGGTGAGCTGCGAGTGCGTTGTCGAGGCCGGGTGGATGACCAGCGAACGCACATCGCCGATGTTGGCCAGGTGCGAGAACAGCGTCAGCGAGTTCACCAGCGCACGGCCGGCGTCGACGCCGCCCTTCAGCTCGAACGAGAGCACCGCGCCGACGCCCTTGGGGGCGTAGCGGTTCGCGGCCTCGTACCAGGGGCTCGACGGCAGGCCGGCGTAGTAGACCGTGGCGACATCGTCGTGGTTGTCGAGCCACTCGGCGACCTCCTGGGCGTTCTGCACGTGGCGCTCGATGCGCAGGGAGAGCGTCTCGATGCCCTGGATGAGCTGCCAGGCGCTCGCCGGTGCGATGGAGGAGCCGAGGTCGCGCAGCAGCTGCACGCGGGCCTTGATGATGTAGGCGATGCCGTCGCCGAGCGCCTCGGTGTACGTGACGCCGTGGTACGACTCGTCGGGCGTGGTCAGGCCCGGGAACTTCGCCGAGTTCTCCGACCAGGCGAACACGCCGCCGTCGACGATGACGCCGCCGATGACCGTGCCGTGCCCGCCAAGGAACTTGGTCGCCGAGTGCACGATGATGTCGGCCCCGTGCTCGAAGGGGCGGATGAGGTACGGCGTCGCGATGGTGTTGTCGACGATCAGCGGCACACCGTTGTCATGGGCGACGTCTGCGACGAGGCGGATGTCGAGGATGTTGATCTTCGGATTGCCGATCGTCTCGGCGAAGAACAGCTTCGTGTTCGGGCGAACCGCGCGCTGCCACTCGTCGGAGTCGTCCTGGTTCTCGACGAACGTCGTCTCGATGCCGAGCTTCGCGAGGGTGTACTTGAAGAGGTTGTAGGTTCCGCCGTAGATCGAGGCGCTCGACACGATGTGGTCGCCCGCCTGCGCGATGTTCAGTACGGCGAAGGTCTCTGCCGCCTGGCCCGAGGCGACCAGCAGCGCTGCTGTTCCCCCTTCCAGAGCGGCGACGCGCTCTTCGACGACGTTCTGCGTCGGGTTCTGGATGCGCGTGTAGATGTTGCCGAATTCGGCCAGCGCGAACAGGTTCTTCGCGTGGTCGGCGTCGTTGAAGACGTACGACGTGGTCTGGTAGATGGGCGTGGCCCGGGCGTTGGTCACGGGGTCGGGAGCGGCCCCGGAGTGGATCTGTTTGGTCTCGAACTGCCAGTCGGCGTTGTCGGTCATGGCGTGACTCCTTCGGGTCGGTAGGGCCAACAGTAGGCAGGGCCCCCGGGCCGGTCAACAGCCGCCGCAACACGGGGTAACGCTGAGGTCGGCTAGCGTTGTGAGCCTACAGAAGAGAGGCACCATCGTGGGCATCCAGAAACGTCGCGCTGTCGTCACCGGGGCAAGTTCGGGCATCGGGGCGGCCACTGTGCGCCTGCTGCGCTCGCACGGCTGGAACGTCGTGGGTGTCGCCCGCCGGGAAGACCGCCTGAAGGCGCTCGCCGAAGAGACCGGTGCCACCTATTTCGTCGCCGACCTGCTGAAGCAGGACGACGTGGATGCCCTGGCCGAGCACCTGCGTGCCACCGGCGGTGTGAGCACCCTCGTCAACAACGCCGGCGGTGCGCTCGGCATGGACTCCGTCGAGGCCAGCCCCATCTCGGACTGGGAATGGATGTTCGAGGTCAACGTCATCGCGGTCAAGAGGGTCATCACCGCCCTCCTGCCGCTGCTTCGCGAATCGATGGCGGGCGTGCCGACCGGCGAGGGTGTGGCCGACATCCTCACCGTCTCCTCGACGGCGGGGCATTTCGCCTACGCCGGGGGCGGTGGGTACAACGCCTCGAAGTTCGCGGTCACCTCCCTGTCGGAGGTGCTGAGGCTCGAGCTGAGCGGGGAGCCGATCCGCGTGCTCGAGATCGCGCCCGGGATGGTCAAGACCGACGAGTTCTCGACGAACCGTTTCGGGGGCGATGAGGAGAAGGCCGCTGCGGTGTACGCGAACGTTCCCCACCCGCTCACGGCCGACGACGTCGCCTCGTCGATCGTCACCATGGTCGAGCTGGCCCCGCACATCAGCCTCGATCTGGTGATCATCAAGCCGGTTGCGCAGTCGGCCGTCTACAAAGTGCACCGCGGACCGCTCGAAGTGAAGCACTAGCACCCTTTACGGTGTCGCCCCGGAGAGGGGATTGCCGCTACCTTTGGTGGATGGCCGAGAGCACATCCCCGACAGCACCCGACACCGAGGCACCACCCGAGCGGGAGGTCCTGGGCTGGCTCGAGTTCGGTGAGGCCTCACGGGTGCTTGCGACCAGTGTGCTCGAGAGCGGTTTCGTGCCCGATTTCGTGGTCGCGATCGCTCGTGGCGGGCTGCTTCCCGCCGGTGCGCTGGCCTATGCCACGGGCACGAAGAGCTGCGGCAGTCTCAACGTGGAGTTCTACACCGATGTCGAGACGACACTGCCTGAGCCGATCATCCTGCCCCCGATGATGGACAACACCGCCCTCATCGGCAAGAACATCCTGCTCGTCGACGACGTCGCAGACTCGGGCCGTACGCTGGCGCTCGTGGTCGGGCTGCTCGAGCGCGTCGGCGTGATCGTGAAGACCGCGACGCTGTACGCCAAGCCGCGCTCCGTGATCGAGCCCGATTTCTACTGGAAGAAGACCGACCGCTGGATCGTCTTCCCGTGGTCGGCTCACCCTCCGGTCACCGTGTGAGCATCCATCTCACAGGCGGTGGCTGGCCGATCCTCGACGACGGTGCCGTCTACCGCGAGTTCCTCTCCGAGGCCGCTGAGCGTGCGTTGCAGGCCGGCCGTCTCGATGGGCCCCGAGTCGCGCTGATTCTCGTGCGAGACGGCGACGGCGCCGAGAAGTACGCCGAACTCACCGCCTCTCTCGCGCTCCTCACCGAGCTCCAGCCGGTGCCGATTGTGGTGGCGGAGGGTGTCGCCATCGATTCGGCCCTGCTCGCCGAGGTCGACGGCATCCTCGTCTGGGGCGGACTCACCCCGGCCTACCGCGACAGCATTTCGGGGTCGTTCGGCGAGATCCGCCGCCAGGTCGCCGCGGGGGTCCCCTACCTCGGCTTCTCGGCGGGTGCGGCGATCGCCGCCGACCGCGCACTGCTCGGCGGCTGGAAGATCGGCGACGTACCCGTCTGCCCCGAAGACGCGTCGGAGGAACTCGAGGAGGTCTCGCTCGGCGAGGGTCTCGGGCTGATCGACCTCGTGGTCGACGTGCACGCGGCCCAGTGGGGCACGCTCGCCCGGCTCATCGCCGCGACGGAGGCCGGCCTCACCGATGGCGGAATCGCGATCGACGAGCACACTGCGCTGATCGTCGGTGACGGGCCCCTGCGGGTCGTCGGCCGGGGCAGCGTGTGGACGGTCACCGACGACGACGGCAGTGTGCGCGTCGCGACGATGGGCGAGAGCTGAGCGACGAAGTGCCGTCTCTGGGCGGGCTCGACCGGCGAATGGATGCCGGCTGGGCCGAGGCGCTTCAGCCGGTGGCGGGTGTCATCGACACGCTCGAACTCTTCCTCGCGGCCGAGGTGGCGGAGGGCCGTGGCTACCTGCCCGCGCCCGAGAACGTGCTGCGCGCCTTTCGCTACCCGTTGGCCGAGGTTCGGGTGCTCATCGTGGGGCAGGATCCGTACCCGACCCCCGGGCATCCGATCGGCCTCTCCTTCGCGGTCGAACGGCACGTTCGGCCGCTGCCCCGCAGCCTGTCGAACATCTACCGGGAGCTCGCCGACGACCTCGGTCTCGACCAAGCCCCGCACGGCGACCTCACCGGCTGGAGCGAGCACGGGGTCATGCTGCTGAACAGGGTGCTCACTGTCGCACCCGGTGACGCCGGATCGCACCGCGGCCGGGGTTGGGAGGCGGTGACCGAGCTGGCCATCCGCACCCTGATCGCCCGCGGCACCCCGCTGGTCGCGATTCTGTGGGGGAAGGATGCTGCGAAGCTCAGCCCGCTGCTGGCCGGGGTGACGGTGATCGAGTCAGCGCATCCCAGCCCCCTCTCCGCACGGCGCGGCTTCTTCGGCTCGAAACCGTTCAGCCGGGCGAACGCGGCCCTGCTCGCCGCGGGCGCCGCGCCCGTCGACTGGGCTGTGCCGGTCGACCCCGACGATTAAGCTGTGGGGCATGCTCGAAGAGGAATACCAGCCGCGTCGTCAGCTCCCGGTGCGCCTGCGGCCGAAGACGCCGCCTGAGCCGACCTTCACTTACACGATCCGCGACGCGACCGCCGCCGACATGCCCTACGTGCGCGAGATCTACAACCATTACGTGGCCAATACCGTCGTGACGCTCGACGAAGACGCGATGACGCTGAAGGAGTGGAAGGTCAAGTTCGGCTGGCTCACCAAGCTCGAAATGCCGTTCCTGGTCGCGATCTCGGGCAGCGACCAGCTCATCGGCTTCGCCTACGTGTCACCGTGGAAGCATAAGGCGGGCTACCGCCGCACCGTCGAAGACTCCATCTACCTCGGCCCCGCGGCCACCGGAAAGGGCCTCGGCAAGGCCCTGCTCAAGGAGCTGCTGGCGCGGGCGAAGGCGGCGAAGATCCGCGAGGTTCTGGCCGTCATCGTCGACAAGGGTGCCGAGGGATCCATCCGCCTCCACGAGAACGCCGGCTTCACGGAGGTCGGGCGTCTCGGCCGGGTCGGCTTCAAGTTCAACCGCTGGCTCGGCACCGTGCTGCTGCAGAAGCACCTGAAATAGCGCGGCGCCCGGCTGCCGGTCTACTCCCCGGTGGCCCCGTCGAGCAGTTCACGCAGAACGTCGAGGTGCCCGAGATGCCTCGCTGTCTCCTCGATGAGGTGCAGCTGTATCCAGCGCAGCGAGAAGCGGTGGTCGCGGCCGGCGCACAGGTCGTCGAGTGCGAACCGGGCGGCCACCGCCCGCGACTCGGAGCAGGCGGCCTCGTAGTCGGCGACGATCCCGGCGAGCGAGTCCGCCGCTGTCACATGCCACTCGCCGTCGGGGTCGTCATCGCTCCAGCGCGCCGGCACGTCGGGCTCGCCGGCCATCACGTCGCGCAGCCAGCTGCGCTCCACGTCGGCCAGGTGCCTGATCAGCCCCGAGACCGTGGTGATCGACGGCAGGAGGGCGGTCGCCGCATCCGCATCGCTGAGACCTGTGGCCTTGTAGACGACGGATGCCCGCTGCCAGTCGAGAATACCCTCGATGCTCTCGCGCTCCCCGCCGTGTTCCGGTGCCTCCGGTCGTGTCACCGGCGCCAGGGTGCCGGTGCTCGTTCCGGTGGCGTGCACGGGAGTCGGTTCGCTGGTCATCCCCTCAGCGTAGGGCGACCGGGGTGCGAGGTTCTAGGCTCGTGAGCATGCCAGAGCTGCACGATCTCAGCGCCCTCGACCAGTGGCGTCTCCTCCAGAAGGGCGAGGTGGGCGTTCTCGAGCTGACCGAGCACTATCTCGCCCGCATCGAGAGGCTCGACCCCGAGCTGGGTGCGTTCTTCGAGGTGACGGCAGACCGGGCGCGCGAGCGGGCGAGGTTCGTCGAGCGACAGGTGCCCCGCACGACGACGCTCTGGGGTCTGCCGTTCGCCGACAAGGACCTGGTGCGGCGACAGGGCGTGCGCACCACCTTCGGCAGCCGACTGTTCGAGGGCTTCCTGCCCGAGATCTCCGATGACGCTGCCACCGACCTCGACGCCGCCGGGGGAGTGAGCCTCGGCAAGACCGCTACGCCCGAGTTCGGTCTGGCGAGCTACACCGAGAGCCTCGTGGGCCCACCGACCCGCAACCCCTACGACGTGGCGCTGGGGCCCGGCGGCTCCAGCGGTGGGGCCGCGGTCGCCGTCGCCTCCGGCATGCTGCCGTTCGCTCCGGGCTCCGACGGAGGAGGGTCGATCCGCATCCCTGCAGCGGCGACCGGGCTCGTCGGCCTCAAGCCCTCGCGCGGCCGGGTGCCCTCGGGCTCGGGCATCGGTTCGCTCGCCGGACTGCCGGTCACGGGCCCGCTGGCGCGGTCGGTGACGGATGCCGCGCTGCTGCTCGACGGACTCATCAGTCCGACCGGGGCGCCGCCCCGCCAGCCGTACTCTCTGCGGGCCCCGGAGAACACCGAGGGCCCGTTCCTGGGGGCTGCGGTGCGCGGCGAGGGACGATTCCAGCTCGGGGTGATGACCGACTCGCCGTGGGACCTGGCCTACGAGATAGTGATCGACCCGGAGGTGCAGGAGACCTTCGACCAGACCGTCGACCTCCTCGCGACGCTCGGCCACGGAATCGAGCCGGTCTCGCTCGAGCCGGCCCCGGAGTACCCGCCGGCCTTCCGCAGCATCTGGCAGGCCGGGGCGGCACTGCTGCCGGCAGATGCCTCGAACGAGAACCTGCTCGAACCGCTCACGCGCTGGCTGATGCACCGGGGCCGTGCGCTCGGAGCGGCCGAACTCGGGTCGGCACTGGCCACCCTGTCGGGGTTCGAGCGGTCGATCATCCGCCAGTTCTCGACGTTCGACGCCATCGTCACGCCGACGCTCGCCCTGCCCCCTCGGCCCATCGGCTGGTACGACCCCGATGACGGGGAGAAGAACTTCGCCCAGCAGGTTCTGTATTCGCCGTTCACCTCGTTCGTGAACGTCAGCGGGCTGCCGGCGATCACCCTGCCGGTCGGCGAGACGCGCTCGCACCTGCCGATCGGGGTGCAGCTGATCGGTCGGCCCGGGGGTGAGGCGACGCTGCTGTCGATCGGGCGGCAGCTCGAACGGAGACTTCGCTGGGAACTTCTGCACCCACCCGTCTGGTCGCTTGAAAGCGAGGTTAGGTAAGCCTATGCTTATGACAAATGAGCGTATTGACGAACGGCCCGGTGACACTGCCCGAGGTGACCGGCCGCATCCTGCTGGCAGCCGATGAGGCTTCACTCGATTCCCTGCTGGGCGTTGTCGCGGCCCTGCCCGACACGGCCCGGGGCCAGGTGTTCGTCGAGGTCGGGTCGGCAGACGACATCGTCTCTGTCGAGACTCCCGAACTCGTCAGCGTCGCATGGCTGACGCGTGAAAGCCGCAGCGGCAACCCCGGTACCTCGCGCCGATGCGCACACGGTCAAGCGCTGGAGCGGGCCGTGCGCGCCTGGGTCAGCGAGATGACGACCGGTGACCCCGACTTCGACGGGGGAGAGCTCACCGTGTGGATCGACGGCGCGGGCACCCGCGTCTACGAGTTGCGCCAGGAGCTCATCGCACAGCTCGGGTCGAAGCCGACCACAGCTGTGCAGCAAGACGCTGGTCGGCAGCCTGCTTCGACTCCCGGCCGTTCGGCCTGAAGCCGTCGAAGTAGGTTCCGCTCGGCGAACCCACGTCGTCGACCGATGCGAGATGCACCAGCGGTGCAGCGCCCGCCTCGGGGCTCGACCCCAGGTGCCCGTTGCCGAGCACGCTCGCGGCCTTCATGAGGGCGGTGTCGGCCGCGAAGGAGCTTGCCACGAAGCCCGGATGGAAGGCGAACGCCTCGATTCCACTGCCGGCGGTCTGCCGCGCGAGCTCCCGCGTGAACACGATGTTCGCGAGCTTGGCCGAGCAATAGGCGGGCCAGCCGCCGAAGAAGGCACGATTTCGTGAGTCGAGGTCGTCGGGCCGGATGCGCCCGAAGAGATTCGCTGCCGACGCCGTCGCGATAATGCGCACCGGTGCGGCTGCGGCGTTCTCCCGCAGCCGGGTGAGCAGAAGCGTGGTGAGCAGAAAGGGGGCCAGGTGGTTCGACTGGATGGTGCGCTCGTAGCCGTCGACGGTGAGTGCGCGCCTCTTGACGAGCCCGCCGGCGTTGTTCGCCAGCACATCGATGCGTTCGTACCGGGTGAGCAGATCATCCGCGAGTCGTCTCACGTCGCCCAGCACATCGAAGTCGGCGATGAATGCTGAGCCGCCGATTCGTTCGGCGACGGCCCGAGTGCGCTCGGGGTTGCGCCGACGACCGCGACACGCGCGCCCATGGCGGCGAGAGTGGTTGCCGCCGAACGGCCGACTCCTGAGCTCGCGCCCGTGACGACGACGGTCTTGCCGGCCATCGCGGTGCTGTCGACGGGATCTTCGGCGCGGGGTTCTCGGGCGTCGGAGTCTCGACCGTCGGGTTCTCGAGCGTCGGTCATCGGAGGTACCCGCCCTTCGTCAGGCCCGCCTCGATCTCGAAGCGGTTCTTCAGCGGATCGGTTCCGGCCAGAGCGTAGACGAGCGGAAAGGTGAGCCCGTACGTCATCCACTGCCGGCGGTGGATGGCTTCGTGCTCCAACACCGTCGGCGCGTCGTTCGTGTCGGTGAGGTACACGCCGCCGATGCAGCTGCCTCCGCGGGAGAAGGCCCAGGTGGGCACGCCCCGGCAGACGAACAGCCCTTCGACACGTCGGATGCGGCCGGTGCTGAGAGCGGCCCCCCACACGAGGCCGACGAGCGTTGCATACAGATACCCCGCCCGCACCACCGGCGGCGCGAGAAGGAGGGGCTTCAGAATCGCGGCGAGAATGCGAAGGACCATGGCGTTGACTCAGTGGCTCGAGGCGTCGCGACCGTAGGTCTCGAGCAATCGCAGCCAGACCTCGCTGACCGTCGGGTAGGACGGCACGGCGTGCCACAACCGGTTCAGCGGAACCTCGCCCACCACCGCGATCGTGGCGGAGTGCAGCAGTTCGGCGACATCCGGTCCCACGAAGGTGGCGCCCAGCAGCACCTGGCGTTTCTCATCGACCACCATGCGGGCCATGCCCTTGTAGGTATCAGAACTGACGCTCGCGCCGGCCACGTTCGCCATGTCGTAGTCGACGGCCTTGACTGTATAGCCGGCCTTCTCGGCCGCCGCCTTCGTGAGACCGACCGACGCGACCTCGGGGTCGGTGAAGGTGACCTGGGGAACGGCCTCATGGTCGGCCGTGGCGACGTGGGCGCCCCAGGGCGCGGTCGACAGGGGCTTACCGAGGGCACGTGCCACAATCACGTCACCGGCTGCGCGGGCCTGGTACTTGCCCTGGTGGGTGAGGAGGGCGCGGTGGTTGACGTCGCCGGTCGCGTACAGCCACTCGCCCTCGAGCGGCTTTTCGTCGGCATCGACCACGAGCAGGGTGTCGTCGACGTCGAGCCAGCTGTTCGGCTCGAGCCCGATCGTGTCGAGCCCGAGGTCGCCGGTGTTGGGTACCCGGCCGATGGCCACCAGCAGTTCGTCGACCACGAGCGTGCTGCCGTCGTCGAGGGTCAGTGTGACCTCGCCGCCGCTGCCGTTGCGGCTCACGCTCGTGGCCGAGACACCGACTCTCACATCGGCGCCGAGGCCGACCAGGGCTTCGTGCACCAGCTCGCCGGCGAACGGCTCCTGGTTGCCGAGCAGTTCGCTGCGGGAGAGCACGGTCACCGTCGATCCGAGCGAGGAGTAGGCGGTCGCCATCTCCGCGCCCACGACCCCGCCGCCCAGGACGGCGAGCCGCGCGGGGATGCTCTGGGCCGAGGTCGCTTCGCGGCTCGTCCAGGGGGCCGAATCCGCCAGCCCCGGAATGTCGGGCAGCAGTGCGGCTGACCCGGTCGAGACCACGATGGCGTGCTTTGCGGTGAGGTGCGTGACCGTGCCCCGGGCATCCGTCACCGAGAGGGACTTCGTGCCGGTGAAGCGGGCGTGACCGCGCACCAGGGTGATGCCGGCACCGGCCACCCACTCGGCCTGGCTGTCGTCCTTGAAGTCGTTGACCGTCGTGTTGCGACGGTTCAGCACGGCCTGCACGTCGAGCTCGCCTGTCACCGCCTCGCGGGCGCCGCCCACCGCCTGGGCCTGGCGCAGCACGGAACCGCTCCTCAGCAGCGCCTTCGAGGGCATGCAGGCCCAGTACGAGCACTCGCCGCCGACCAGCTCGGCCTCGACGATTGCGGTGCTGAGTCCGCCCTGGGCAGCGCGGTCGGCGACGTTCTCGCCCACGGCGCCGGCGCCGATGACGATGACGTCGAAGGTGGTGGCGGTGGTGCCGGTGCCGGGGCCTGTCGTTTCGGTGCCGGAATCTGTGCCGGCAGAATCTGTGCTGGCGGAATCGGTGGGCGTCATCGGTGATCCTCTCGACAGGCCGCAATCGGTTCGCGGCCGGCTGGTGCTTCTTCGTTCAGACTAGCTCCGCCCGAGTGGTCGGGGGGCCGAGCGTGCGCTCTCAGCGTCCGACGAAGAGGGCGGGCTTCCGGCTGAGAAACGCTTCCATGCCGATGCCTGCATCTTCACTGCCGGCGAGGGCGACAAGGGTGGGCTGCAGTGCCGCTTCGGCCGCAGCATCCCCCTCGCGCACGGCGAGGCGGGCGTTCGCAAGCGTCGCCTGCACGGCGAGAGGGGCCTGGGCTGCGACCCGTTCAGCGATCTGGAGGGCGCGGTCGAACTGCGACCCGTCTGCGGCGACCTCCTGCACGAGACCGATGCGGTGCGCTTCGCTGGCGTCGAACAGGTCGCCCGTGAGCATCCAGCGCATCGCGTCGCCCCAGCCGACGGCGCGGGGAAACCGCAGCGTCGCCCCGCCGAAGGGCAGGATGCCGCGGCTCACCTCGAGCTGGCCGAATCGGGTCGACTCCGCAGCCACCGCGATATCGCTCGCCAGGATCAGCTCGATGCCGAGCGTGAAGCAGCTGCCCTGCACCGCGATGACGACAGGTTTGCGAAGGCTCCGCCCCTCGACCTGCCACGGGTTGATGCCCCCCTCGGGTACGAAGTCGAGGGCGCCGGTCGTGTCGCCGCCCGTGCCTGCGCTGCCCGCCCCGCTGACTCCCGCCACTGCGCCGCTGCCCGCCGCGCCGATCCGGGGCCCGATGTCGGCCAGGTCGAGTCCTGCCGTGAAGTGGTCGCCCACTCCGTAGACCAGCCCCGCCCGCAGTTCGGGGTCGCTGTCCAGCTCGCCGTAGGCCGCGGCGAGCTCCTGCAGCATGACGAAGTCGGCGGCATTCCGCTTCTCGGGGCGGTTCAGCCCCATCAGCAGAAGGTGGCCCCGGCGTTCGACGATGATGCGCGTAGTCATCCTGCGATGCTAGCCGCCACCGGCGCACCGCCATTCAGGCATCCGCGACCGGCCCGTCGGGTGGGGTGGGCCGACAGGGCAGGGACAGCGGTGGGCCAGCGGGTCAGCGCGCGCGGGTCAAAGTGTGCGCGTCAGTGCCGAGATGACGCGGAGCACGACAGCCAGGTCGTCGGATGCCGCGTCGGGGCTCGCCGGCGCGAACTGCGTGATGCCGGCTCCGGCCAGCGCGAAGCGCCGTCTGACGGCCGTGATGTTCTCCACCAGCACGGGCAGGCTCAGCCCGAACGGCTCGGGAAAACTGATCGCCGCGATCACCGCAGGGTCGAGCACATCGAGGTCGACGTGGATGTACACCGCCGTCGCGCCGGTGGCTTCCAGCGCGCTGACGAGCGCGACCCCGGCTGGCGTCGACCCGTCGCCCAGCTCGTCGACCGGTACCAGCGCGATGCCCTTCTCGGCGATGTACTCCTCTTCGAACGTCTCGACCGAGCGCACTCCGGCCAACACGACACGGGTCGCGTCGAGAGTCTGGTCGAACTCCGGAACGAGCAGCTCCGACCCTTCGCCGAGCAGTGTTCGCAGAACCTGGCCCGAGAAGGGCTGCGGGTTCGCGTCGTCCGGGGCCTGCAGGTCGGCGTGCGCGTCGAACCAGAGCACGGCGAGCCGCCCGCCGGCCTGCTCGGTGCGACGCATCGCGGCGGCAAGCGGGGCCAGCTCGACCCCGCAGTCACCGCCGATCGTCACAACGGTGCCCGCGTCATCCTGGAGCTGGGCATCCGGAGCCGTCACCGCCGCGATCGCCACCTCGACGGCGTCACGGATGCTGCGCACCGCGCTCATGCGCTGCACCCCGCTGCCCAGGCTCTCGCCGGCGCCCAGCGGCACGCTCACGCGGCGGGTCAGGGCCTTCGGAAGATCACCGGCGATGGCCTCGGCGCCATCGATCAGCTGCATGGCCCGGGACGACCCGGAACCCTGCCATTCGGGCACGATCAGAAACGTTGCTGGCACGATCCCAGTGTGGCACGGCCCGCGTGTTTCGCCCCGTTACGCGTCGGCTGTCACTCTCGGCCTTCGTAGTCTTGACTGAAGGTGGCAGATGACAGGTTCGAACACACGGAAGGCGAACGGATGATCAGCAAGACCCGACGGCTCGCTGTGGTCGAGGTGACGCGCACGCGTCCGTACGACACCGCCTATCACTCCTACGTCGACATGCTCAATTCGCGCGTCGTCGCCGAAGCCGAGTCACGGGGCTGGACGGTCACCCGCATCGGCGCCGCGGATGTCGGCACCGCCGAACTGCTTGCCCTCACCGATACGGCCGAGGCGGTGGTCATCATGGGCGGTGAAGACATCGCACCGAAGTTCTACGACGGCGCCACCCGGTACCCCGGCCAGGGCAGGCACTACGAAGCCGCCGACGAGGGGCAGCTCGCGCTGGTGCGTCGGGCTCTGCTGCGCTCGACTCCGCTGCTCGGCATCTGCCGCGGGCACCAGGTCATCAACGTCGCCCTCGGCGGCACCCTGCAGCAGGACATCGGCGAGAACACCATCCACAAGAACCTGCACGGCCCCGTGTCGCGGGCGATGGCGGGGCACGCTGTGGTGCTGCACAGCAACAGTGCTCTGGCCGCGAGCCTCGGGTCGTCTCTCCTGCGAGTGCAGAGCGCACACCACCAGTCCATCGCCCTGCTGGGCGACGGTCTCGTCGTCGTCGGGGTGGCACCGGATGGCTCGCCGGAGGCTGT
Source organism: Subtercola boreus (assembly GCF_003399645.1). Taxonomy (GTDB): domain Bacteria; phylum Actinomycetota; class Actinomycetes; order Actinomycetales; family Microbacteriaceae; genus Subtercola; species Subtercola boreus_A. The sequence continues at coordinate 94,100 of NZ_NBXD01000019.1, read as the reverse complement.
CGAGCACGTCTCGGCGCCGATCACGGGAGTGCAGTTCCATCCGGAAGACCCGGGTGCGCCGAGTGAACAGCTTGGGCTGCTGCTGGACGGGCTCGGCGAACGCGCCGCTGCCGCTCGCACGAGCGAACAGCTGGGCGCGACACGCCTCAGCGCGTGATGCTGCCGACGCTGCCCGTCGAGCTGGCGAAGCTGCCGGTGCTGCGGTAGCCGACCACGCCGGGCATCCGCGGTGCCGAACCCAGGTCGGCCCGGTGCGATATGCGGCCGATGATGACCGCGAGGGGCAATGACACCGCCACCCACAGAACCACTGCACAGACGATGATGAAGACGATGAGCGCCATGTCGTTCTCCTAGCTGGTCGGGGTTCGGAACGACCCCGCGGCGAGAACAGGCTGGCCCGGCGCTGGGTCTGTGGTGCGTACTACGAGTGGTGCGTACTACGAGTGGTGCGTACTACGAGTGGTGCGTACTACGAGTGGTGCGTACTACGAGTGGTTCTACAGTCCCCACTTTAGGGGACTCTGCCCCGGGAATACCCGCCAACACCGGCGTGTCGCGTGTGATCGGGGTGCCCCCGCGCCGCTGGTGGCCCCACGCAGATTCGAACTGCGGCCCCTGCCTCCGGAGGGCAGTGCTCTATCCCCTGAGCTATGGGGCCAGGAGTGCGGTGTCTAGGCTACCACCGGCGAGGAGTGCCCTGTGTTCCGTGGGAGGATCGACGCATGAAGCGAACGGTCAGCGCCCACATCGTCTGCGACATCGACGCTCCCGCGAACCTCGTGTTCTCGGTCGCCGCGGCGGCGAACGTGAGCCTCGCCTCCGAACGGGTCGAGTACCTGTACAACGGGCATCCGATCACCCCCGTCGACATTCTCGATGTGCACGGTACCCGGCTGCACGAATTCGACGCCGAGGCGGGCCGCCTCACGCTGAACTACTGGGCCGAGGTCGACGGCAGTGCTGCGCAGGCACCGGTCACGAAGAACGACCTGATCACGTACCTGCGACCGAGCCGTTACTGCGAGTCCGACACCCTGCTGCCGACCGCGCGCTCCGAGTTCCGGGGGCTGTCGGGGCGGATGCTGCTCGACAGCGTGAGTTCGTGGGTGGGTGAGAAGCTCAACTACGTTCCGGGGTCGAGCCTGCCGACCGACGGTGCCATCCAGACCCTGCTCAGCCGCCGGGGGGTGTGCCGGGACTATGCCCACCTCGTCATCACGCTGCTGCGCGGACTCGACATCCCGGCGCGGCTCGTGTCGGTCTATGCGCCCGGCCTCAGCCCGATGGACTTCCACGCAGTGGCCGAGGCCTTCGTCGACGGCGAATGGTTCATCATCGACGCGACGGCGCTCGCCCCGCGGCAGAGCCTCGTGCGCATCGCGACGGGCAGAGATGCCGCCGACACCGCCTTTCTCACCAACCACGGCGGCTGGCTGACGCTGCGCGAGCTCGAGGTGACGGCGACGGCGGATGCCCTGCCACTCGATGACACCCGCGAACTCGTGCAGCTGCACTGACGCCCCCCCCCCCGCACGCCCCCCGCGCCCGCTCCGCGCGTTTTGCGCAAAAGCACCCAAAGCCGCTGGCTTGGGTGCTTTTGCGCAAAACGGGGGCCGCCCTGTGCGCCGCGGGAGGGCCGAGGGGCTCGCGGTAGACTTGGTGCCCGTGACTCCCGAAGACCTCTCCAGCGCCCTGTTCGACATCGTGGGCGATCGGCTTCGCCTGCGCGGCGACGACGTGAGCATCACTCTGGGTGACGTTCTGCTGGAGCGCCCGCGCAACCGCGACCACGGCGACTGGACCTCGAACATCGCCATGAAGCTCGCGAAGCGGCTCGGAACGAACCCACGCGCGTTCGCCGCCGAACTCCTCCCCGGCATCGAGGCCATCGACGGCGTCGCATCGGTCGACGTCGCGGGCCCGGGTTTCATCAACATCACCCTCGACACCGCCGCGGCGGGAGAGATCGTGCGCAGCATCCTGAACCAGGGCGACAGGTACGGTCACACGACGGTGCTCGACGGGCTCAGCGTCAACATGGAGTTCGTCTCGGCCAATCCCACCGGGCCGTTGCACCTCGGCCACACGCGCTGGGCCGCTCTCGGTGACGCGATCGCTCGCGTGCTGACGGCATCCGGAGCCGAGGTCACGACCGAGTACTACATCAACGATGCCGGCAACCAGATGGACAACTTCGGGGCCTCGATCCTCGCAGCCGCCAAGGGTGAGCCGACTCCTGAGAACGGCTATCCGGGGGAGTACGTGCAGGCGCTCGCCGCTCACGTGCTCGAGAAGGCACCCGACCTGCTCACACTCCCGCACGATGACGCGATCGCCCTGGCACGCGACCTGGGCTACCTGCAGCAGCTCGACGAGATCAAGACGTCGCTCGAGAACTTCAACGTGCACTTCGATGTGTACTTCTCCGAGCGCAGCCTTCATGTGGCCGACCCCGAGACGGGCAGGAGCCTCATCGACGACGCGGCCGTGCGGCTCGCCGAACAGGGCCACGTGTTCGAGAAGGACGACGCGGTGTGGGTGCGCACCACCGACTTCGGCGACGACAAAGACCGTGTGCTCACCCGCGGCAACGGCGTCACGACCTACTTCGCGGCCGACGCGGCCTACTACCTCAACAAGAAGGACCGCGGATTCACCGAGAAGATCTACCTGCTGGGCGCCGACCACCACGGCTACGTCGGTCGACTGAAGGCGCTCGCGGCGGCTGCCGGCGACGATCCCGACGTCAACATCACGGTGCTCATCGGCCAGCTCGTGAATCTCAACGGCGCCAAGCTCTCCAAGCGCGCCGGCAACATCGTCGAACTCGACGACCTGCTCAACTGGGTGGGGGCGGATGCTCTGCGGTACTCGCTCGCCCGGTATCCGGCCGACTCACCCCTCTCGCTCGACGGCGAGAAGTTGCGCGAGCGCACGAACGACAACCCGGTGTTCTACGTGCAGTACGCGCACTCGCGCACACGCTCCGTGGCGAAGAACGCCGAGGCGGCCGGGGTCGATCGCAGTGCCTTCGAGCCGTCACTTCTGACGCACGAGACCGAGACCGAACTGCTCGGATCGCTGCAGGAGCTGCCGCGCGTCGTCGCGCAGTCGGCGGAGCTGCGAGAGCCGCACCGCGTCGCCCGCTATCTCGAAGAGGTCGCCGGGCACTACCACCGGTGGTACGCGAGCTGCCGGGTGCTGCCGCTCGGCGACGAGGCGGTCACCGACCTGCACCGCACCCGCCTGTGGCTGAACGATGCCACGGGTCAGGTCATCCGCAACGGCCTGGCCCTGCTTGGCGTCTCGGCGCCCGACCGGATGTAGCGGCCGCCGTGACCCCGTCCGTCGACTCGCCGCCGCCTCCCCGTTCGCATGCCCGCGGTGTCGCAGGTCAGATGACGCCCCGCCGCGGCGTCTCCACACGTACGAAAGTCGTCGCGATCGTCGCGGCGGTTGCTCTACTCATAGGGGTGGTGGTCGTCGTGGCCGAATTCGGACTGCGATCGTTCGCCGAAGGCCGCGTGCGCTCGGCGATCGTCGACAACCTCCCGCCCGATGTGACCGGCGACGTGTCGGTGAAGATCGGCGGCGGTTCGTTCCTGGCGCAGTACGCCGCCGGCACGTTCGATGAGGTCACCGTCACGACCCAGAACTTCGAGGTGAAGGGTGTGCCGGTGGCTGCGACCGTGGTCGCCCACGATGTGCCCACCGACCAGTCGAAACCGGTACCCCGGGCATCCGTCACGATGACGCTCTCTCAGGCGGCGGTGAATGCGTTCGTCACCATTCCGGGGTCTGACGAGATCGTGCTCGGCGATGGAACGATCGGCTACTCGGGCTCGTTCCAGATTCTCGGGCTGACGTTCGGGTACGACGCGACGGCTGTGGCGACACCGAACGGGCCGGACGTGCAGCTCGCCCCGAGCGGAGCGAAGCTCTCAGCGGGGTCGGCCTCGATCGACGTCGGGGGAGCCCTCAAGGCCGTGGTCGCCGACCCGATCTCGATCTGCGTGGCCAAGTACCTGCCCGAGCGGGTGCAGCTCACCTCGATCAGCCCCACCGCCGGCCAGGTCGTCGTGACCGCCGACGCGACCGACCTTCTGCTCACCGCCGACGCCCTGAAGACCACCGGCACCTGCGGTTAGCGCCGGCGGCGGGGACCGGTGCCTCGACGGCTGGCCTCTACCCGCCCTTCGGCGTGTCGTCGATCTGCGTCTCGATGTGGAAGTCGGTGCCCTGCACCTGGCTGATGGTCGTCTGCGAGTCGTAGACCGTCGTGGGGTCGTCGGTCGCGCTGAAATCGCAATGCACCACCTTGCCCTCGACCACCTCGATGTCGGCGGTGCCGCAGGTGACGATGGGCCTCGGAACCTTCAGTTGGTCGACGACCGCGTCGGCGACCTGCGACGCGAACTTCTCGGCTGAGATGGTGGGCGGGCCACCGATCTGGAACGAGCACCCGGCGAGGGTGCCGCCTAGCAGTATCGCCGCCAGCACGGCCGCCAGGAGGGACCGTGCGCCCAGGGGGCGACCGGAGTGCGAGAAGTTTGTCGACATTCCCTCAGTCTAGAGCAAACCTCGCTTTCGTGCGATACGCCATCCGTCATCTCCGGTCCGCTTCCGATAGAATTTCGGAGCATCCCTTCGTTGTCGCCCTGCGAGTCAGGCACAGCCGTTCTGACCGACCCGCTCGAAAGTTCCTCGATGACTGCCAACCCGCTCGCGCCGTCGTGGCTTGCCCCACCCGCAGACGCCAATGACCTTGCCGCGTCGGTCTGGCCGGCCAACGCCCGGCGCTCGGCCGCAGACGAACTCGTGTTCGCCGGCGTGCCGGCATCCGTTCTCACCGAGCGGTTCGGCACGCCGCTGTACGTGGTCGACGAGGCCGACGCCCGCGCCCGCGCCCGCGGATTCCGTGAGGCCTTCGAGCGCGAGTGCGCCCGCATCGGCACCGGGGTCACCGTGTACTACGCGGCGAAGGCCTTCCTCAGTTCTGCCGTCGCAGAATGGATGACCGGCGAGGGCCTGAGCGTCGATGTCTGCAGTGCCGGTGAATTCGCCGTCGCCCTCGCTGCCGGTGTCGCCCCCGCCCGCATGGGGTTCCACGGCAACAACAAGTCGCTCGTCGAGATCGACACCGCGGTCGAACACGGCATCGGGGCCATCGTCGTCGACAGCCCGATCGAGGTCGAGCGCATCGCCTCGGCCGCCGAGCGGCACGGCCGGGTGCAGGCGGTACGACTCCGCGTGAACAGCGGCGTGCACGCCCACACGCACGACTTTCTCGCCACCGCACACGAAGACCAGAAGTTCGGGATCAGCCTCACCGAGGCGCCCGGTGTCGTGGCGAGCATCCGGTCGCATTCGTCGCTGCGCTTCCTCGGGTTGCACGGCCACATCGGGTCGCAGATCTTCGGCGCCGACGGCTTCGAAGAGTCCGCCGCGCGTCTCCTGGGCCTGCACCACGAGCTCCTGGCCGGCGGAGCGATCCCCGAGCTGAACCTCGGCGGCGGCTTCGGCATCGCCTACACCGCGGCCGACGACCCCACGCCGGTCGACGTGCTGGCCCGCCAGATCGCCGACATCGTGGCGAGCGAGTGCGCGCGGCTCGGCATCGCGGTGCCGCGTCTCGCGTTCGAGCCCGGGCGGGTCATCATCGGCCCGTCGACGGTGACGCTCTACGCGGTCGGCACGGTCAAGAGGGTCACGGTGGCCCTGCCGGCCGCGTTCGAGACGGCTCCGGATGATTCGACCGACCCCTCCGCGCACGCCGCTGCCGGGCATCCTGAGCCCGCCACCGCCGTGCGCACCTACGTCAGCGTCGACGGCGGAATGAGCGACAACGCCCGCCCCGCACTGTACGGGGCCGACTACACCGTGCGCATGGCGAACCGCGTCTCGGCCGCCCAGCCGGCTCTCGTGCGTGTTGCCGGCAAGCATTGCGAGAGCGGCGACATCGTCGTTCACGCGGACTACCTTCCCGGTGACGTCGAGCCCGGCGACACGCTCGCCGTCGCGGCCACCGGCGCCTACTGCTGGTCGCTGTCGAGCAACTACAACTACCTCGGCCGCCCACCGATCGTCGCGGTCAAGGGCGGCGCGGCGCGGCTCATCATGCGCGGCGAGAGTATCGACGACCTTCTGGCGCGCGACCCGGGCATCGGTTCGGCGACCCGCAAGGCCAGCACTGCCCCGGCGCACGCCGAACCCGCACCAGCACAAGCAGCAGCACAGAGAGCCTCATGATCGAATACCGCAACCTCAAGATCGCCCTCCTCGGGGCCGGCAGCGTCGGCTCCCGGGTCGCCGCCCTGCTGCTCGAGCACGGCGACGAGCTCGCGTCGCGGGTCGGTGCCGGCCTCGAGCTCGTGGGGATCGCTGTGCGCGACGTGGAGGCCGAACGCGATGTGACACTGCCGAAAGAACTCTTCACCACCGACGCCGAGTCGCTCATCCTTTCGGCCGACATCGTGATCGAACTGATGGGCGGCATCGAGCCCGCGCGCAGCTACATCCTGAAGTCGCTGAACTCGGGCGCCGACGTGGTGACGGGCAACAAGGCCCTGTTGGCGCTGCACGGCACCGAACTCTTCGAGGCCGCCGAGCAGGTCGGAGCGCAGCTGTTCTACGAGGCCGCGGCGGGCGGGGCGATCCCGATCATCCGGCCGCTCCGTGACAGCCTCGCGGGCGACCGGGTGCAGCGCATCCTCGGCATCGTGAACGGAACGACGAACTTCATCCTCGACCGCATGGATGTCGACGGCGACACCCTCGAAGACGCCCTCGCCACGGCGACCGCGCTGGGCTACGCCGAGGCCGACCCGACCGCCGACATCGAGGGGTTCGATGCCGCCCAGAAGGCCGCCATCCTCGCCCGCCTGGCGTTCCACTCCGCCGTTCCGGTCGAGGCCGTCTCCCGCGAGGGCATCACGGGTGTGACGGCCGCGCAGGTCGAGCGCGCGCGCCGGTCGGGCTACGTCGTCAAGCTGCTGGCGATCTGCGAGCGGGTCGTCGACCCCGTGACGGGTGAAGAGGGTATCGCGGCTCGCGTGCATCCGGCGCTGGTGTCGAGGCTGCACCCGCTCGCCGCGGTGCACGGCGCGAAGAACGCGGTGTTCGTCGAGGCCGAGGCGGCCGGTGACCTGATGTTCTACGGAGCCGGTGCGGGCGGCCTGGAGACAGCATCCGCTGTTCTCGGCGATCTCGTCTCGGCCGCGCGCCGGCACGTCGCGGGAGGCCCGGGTGTCGCCGAATCACTGACCGCGCACCTGCCCGTGCTCGACATCGGCAAGGTGCAGACCCGTTACCAGATCACCCTCGAGGTGGTTGACGCCACCGGCGTGCTTGCGACGATCGCCGGCATCTTCAGCGACCACGGTGTGTCGGTCGAGACGCTCGAGCAGTCCGCCGCCCCGGCCGCCCGGCCCGAGACCGTGCAGCCCACCGCATTCGGCGCAGCCGGGCACGGCGCGACGGGCGCCGATCACATCACCGCTACCCTAGTCATTGTCACGCACCGGGCGAGCGAGAAATCCCTGGCGGCGACCGTCGGTTCGCTCGCCGCGAATCCAGCCGTTTCGAGCGTGACAAGCGTCATGAGAGTTGAAGGAGCCTAGTGTCCCCGAACAGTCCCCGCATCCCGTCGCGGCAGTGGAGAGGTGTGCTGCACGAGTATGCCGACCGTCTGAACATCACCGAGGCCACACCGGTCATCACGCTCGGTGAGGGTGGCACTCCGCTGATTCCCGCCCCCGCGCTGTCTGCTCGCACGGGAGCGAAGGTCTGGGTCAAGTTCGAGGGCATGAACCCGACGGGCTCGTTCAAGGACCGCGGCATGACGATGGCCATCTCGAAGGCCGTCGAGCACGGCGCCAAGGCCGTCATCTGCGCCTCGACCGGCAACACCTCGGCCTCGGCCGCGGCCTACGCGACCCACGCCGGTATTACCGCGGCCGTGCTCGTTCCCGAGGGCAAGATCGCCATGGGCAAGCTCAGCCAGGCCATCGCCCATGACGCCGAACTGCTGCAGGTGCAGGGCAATTTCGACGACTGCCTCGACATCGCCCGCGAGCTCGCAGCGAACTACCCGGTTCACCTCGTGAATTCTGTGAACCCCGACCGCATCGAAGGCCAGAAGACGGCCGCGTTCGAGGTCGTCGAGGTGCTTCAGGATGCGCCCGACTTCCACATCGTGCCGGTCGGCAACGCGGGCAACTACACCGCCTACTTCCGCGGCTACAGCGAAGAGCTCGAGCGTGGCGCCACCACGAAGCTGCCCCGCATGTTCGGCTTCCAGGCCGCCGGCAGCGCACCGATCGTGCTCGGCCACGTCGTGAAGAACCCCGACACCATCGCCAGCGCAATCCGCATCGGCAACCCGGCGTCGTGGGCGTTCGCCACCCAGGCCCGCGAGACGAGCGACGGCTACTTCGGCGCGATCAGCGACAAACTCATCCTCGAGGCGCACCGCATCCTCTCGGCCGAGGTCGGCATCTTCGTCGAGCCGGCGTCGGCGATCAGTGTCGCCGGGCTGCTCGAGCGCGCAGAGGCCGGGGAGATCCCCGCGGGCGCCACCGTCGTTCTCACCGTGACGGGCCACGGCCTGAAAGACCCGCAGTGGGCGCTCCGCGCAGCCGATGGCAGCGACATCACGCCCACGATCGTTCCCGTCGACGTTCCCGAGATCGCGGGAGTCCTGGGTCTCAGCAAGGCGACCGCATGAGCGATCCGGCCGCGGCCGTGACCCCGCAGGCCGTGCCCGGGAAGGCCGTGCCGCCGCAGCCCGCGCCTGGGCAGGCCGTGCCGGGCGCGGTGCCGCTCGCTGTCGGCACCAGCGTCTCGGTTCGTGTGCCCGCCACCTCGGCCAATCTCGGCCCGGGGTTCGACACGCTCGGGCTCTCCCTCTCGCTCTACGACGAGCTGACGGTCACGGTGCGCGCGGAGCCCGGCGCCACGGTGGATGTCCGGGGTGTCGGCGCCGGTGAGGTGCCCACCGACGCGACCAACCTCGTGGTGCAGTCGATCGCCCACACCTTCGCCGCGTACGGCCAGCCGATGCCGGGCCTCGACCTCATCGCCCGCAACTCGATTCCGCACGGGCGCGGTCTCGGATCATCCGGGGCCGCCATCGTGAGCGGCATCATGGCCGCAAAGGGGCTCCTCGAAGGCGTGGTCGAGATCGATGCGCTCGGGCTGCTCGCCCGCGCGACCGAGCTGGAGGGGCATCCCGACAACGTCGCGCCCGCACTCTTCGGTGGGCTCACCATCGCCTGGGTCACGCCGGAAGGCCCGCAGTTCAAAAAGCTGATCGTGCACCGCGGGGTGTCTCCGCTGGTGCTGGTGCCGCAGGCCACCATGTCGACGGCGCTCGCCCGGAGCCTGCAGCCGGCCACCGTGCCACACGAAGATGCCATCTTCAACGTCTCGCGCTCGACGCTGCTGATCGCGGCGCTCATCCAGAGCCCCGAACTGCTGTTCGCAGCGACCGAGGACAAGCTGCACCAGAGCTACCGCGCTGCGGCGATGCCCGAGACCGACAGGCTCATCCGGCTGCTTCGTGCGGAGGGCTTTCCGGCCGTCGTCTCGGGTGCAGGGCCGAGCATCCTGGTGCTCTGCAGCGACCCCTCACAGCGGCTCGCGGCTGTCGAACTGGTGGCCCAGGCATCGACGACACCCTGGGATTCCCGAGTACTGGCGGTCGACTTCAAAGGTGCTACAGTGATAGCGCACCCGGTCGAAGCCGCCTAGTTTTACTCGCGTCTCGCACCCGGTCGCACATCCTCCACATTACCGCTGGCATGTGTAGAGCCGTCTTTTTCACGGCATCCACCTGCTTTCAGCTCTTCTGCCACCGTTCTGAGTGGGCAGAGGAAGGAAATCCTCAGTGACTGACTCCAACCTCCCGGTTCCCCGCGTGGAATCACGTGCCGACCTGGCCGCCCTCCGCGTCTCCGAGCTGCAGACGCTCGCGGCGGCCCTCAACATCCCCGGGGCATCGAAGCTCCGCAAGGGCGAACTCGTGCTCGCCATCTCGGCAGCGCAGCCGAGCGAGGCACCGGCCGGCGATGCCGCGCCCGCTACTCCTGCCGACGCCGCGCCGCATGTCGATGCTGCTCCCGCGCCGGATGCCGCGGAGGCCCCGGATGCCGCCACCGAGGCTCCTGCCACCGCTCGGCCGGTTGCCGTTGAGGCACCCACCGTTGCCACCTTCACCTCTGAAGCGCCGGCTGCGGAAGCTCCCGCCGCCAGTGAGGCTCCGGCTGCCGCCACCTTCACCTCCGAGGCGCCCGCTGCTGACGCATCGGCCGCTGATGCCGCAGTCACCGAAGCGCCCGCCGCTGCCTCCCCGGCTCCTGTCGCCGACGGGCCCCAGACCAGCCCGCGCCGCCGTGCGTCGCGCCGCGTCACCTCCGCCGACCCGACCAGCGCCCCCGCTGCCCCGGTCGCCGCCACCGCCCAGGCCGCACCCGCCGATGCTGAGGCCGACCAGGCAGCGGTCGCACCCGAGACCGCGACCGGCCGGGTGTCCGCTGTCGGGCACGTGAACGCCGGAGCCGAGGAACACACCCCACTGGTACCGGTCGCCGACCAGGCCCAGGCCGCTGAAGCTCGCCGCGGCCGTGGCAACCGCCGTGCATCCGGAGCCCGCGCCCAGCAGGAGCGGTCCGAGCAGGACGCCCCCGCCGATTCATTGGGCGAGGACGCCCAGACCGGCGCCCCCCAGACCGGCGCCCTCCAGACCGGCGCCCCCCAGACCGGCGCCCCCCAGATCGATCCCTCCGCGATCATCGACTCCGCGATCGACAACTTCGTCGCCGAGAACGGTGCCGGGCAGAACGGTGCCGGCCAGAACGGTACCGAGGGCACCCGCTCCGAGCGGCAGGTGCGCACGCCACGACTCACCCGTGCCCAGCGCGCCGCCCAGGCGGCCCGCGACGCTGCCGCGAACGGGGGAGAGGCTCCGGCCGTCGACCGCTCGCGCACCGACTCGATCCTTCCGAACCTGCCCATCGTGGGCGGCGAGAGCGCCTCATCCGACGACGGCGACCAGAACGACGCCGACCGCACCCAGGATGCCGACCAGAACGACCGCGACCAGAACGACCGCGACCAGGGCGACCGCGACCAGGGCGAGACGCGCCAGGGCCGGGGCCGCAACCGCCGCGACCGCAACGCCGACCGCAACCAGCAGGACCGCAACCAGCAGGACCGCAGCCAGCAGAACCTCGGCCAGGGCGACGATCGCAGCCAGAACGACCGCAGCCAGAACGACCGCACCCAGAACGACCGCAGCAGCGCCGACCGCACCAACAGCGACCGCCTGAACAACCAGCGCGGCAGCAACCAGTCGCAGCGGAGCCCCCGCAACGACCGCAGCAACTCCGAGCGCAGTGAACGCAGCGAGCAGGCCGACAGCTTCGACGAGCAGCAGCTCGACGAGTTGAACGGCAACGGCGGCGACCGCCAGAACCCGAACGACCGCAATGACCGCAGCGCGCGCAACCGCTACCGCGACCGCAAGCGCCGCGGCCAGAACGGCGGCGACGAGTTCGAGCCCGAGATCAGCGAAGACGACGTGCTCATTCCGGTGGCCGGCATCCTCGACATCCTCGACAACTACGCCTTCGTTCGAACGAGCGGCTACCTGCCGGGCAACAGCGACGTGTATGTCTCGCTCGGCCAGGTCAAGAAGTACAACCTGCGGAAGGGTGACGCCGTCGTCGGCTCCATCCGCCAGCCGCGGGAGGGCGACAGCAACGGTCGCCAGAAGTACAACGCCATCGTGAAGGTCGAGTCGATCAACGGCCTGCCCGTCGACGAGGCGGCGAACCGCGTCGAATTCAGCAAGCTGACCCCCCTCTACCCGCAGGAGCGCCTGCGCCTCGAGACCGAGCCCGGCAAGCTGACCCAGCGCATCATCGACCTGGTCGCCCCCATCGGCAAGGGCCAGCGAGGTCTCATCGTCGCCCCTCCGAAGGCCGGCAAGACGATCGTCATGCAGCAGATCGCCAACGCGATCTCGACGAACAACCCTGAGGTGCACCTCATGGTCGTCCTGGTCGACGAGCGGCCCGAAGAGGTCACCGACATGCAGCGCACGGTCAAGGGAGAGGTCATCGCCTCCACGTTCGACCGCCCCGCCGAAGACCACACCACGGTGGCCGAACTCGCCATCGAGCGCGCCAAGCGACTCGTCGAGCTGGGCCACGACGTGGTCGTGCTGCTCGACTCGATCACGCGACTCGGCCGCGCGTACAACCTCGCCGCCCCGCCGAGCGGGCGCATCCTGAGCGGCGGTGTCGACGCCGCGGCGCTCTACCCGCCGAAGCGGTTCTTCGGAGCAGCGCGCAACATCGAGAACGGTGGGTCTCTCACCATCCTCGCCAGTGCGCTCGTGGAGACCGGCTCGAAGATGGATGAAGTGATCTTCGAGGAGTTCAAGGGCACCGGCAACATGGAGCTCCGCCTGTCACGCCAGCTGGCAGACAAGCGCATCTTCCCCGCGGTCGACGTGAACGCCTCCGGAACCCGTCGCGAAGAGCTGCTGATGGGCGTCGATGAGACGAAGATCACCTGGAAGCTGCGTCGTGCCCTCGCCGGCCTCGATCAGCAGCAGGCGCTCGAGATCGTGCTCGGCCGGCTGAAGGACACGACCAGCAACGTCGAGTTCCTGATGCAGGTGCAGAAGTCGATGCCCGCGACGGCACCGGTCACCGGCCACAACGGCAACGGCCACGCGAACCACAACGCGTCACACGGAGAGTAGAAGATCATGTTCGAATCAGTGGAGACACTGCTGATCGAGCATGACGAGCTGCAGGAGCAGCTCGCCGATCCTGCACTGCACTCGGATCCTGCTCGGTCCAAGAAGGTCAACCGTCGCTATGCCGAGCTGAGCCGCATCATCGCGGCCTGGCGCGAGTGGCAGCAGCTGACCGACGATGTCGCTGCGGCGACCGAGATGGCCGCAGACGACGAGTCGTTCGCGGCTGAGCTGCCCGGCATGACCGAGGAGCTCGACGCGGCCACCGAGAAGCTGCGGCGCCTGCTCATACCGCGCGACCCCAACGACGGGCGCGACGTCATCATGGAGATCAAGATGGGGGAGGGCGGCGCCGAATCGGCCCTGTTCGCCGCGGATCTCCTGCGCATGTACCTGCACTACGCCGAGAGCAAGAAGTGGAAGACCGAGATCATCGAGCAGACCTCGAGCGACCTCGGCGGCATCAAGGATGTTCAGCTCGGCATCAAGGGCAGGTCGAGCGACCCCGCAGAGGGCGTCTGGGCGCACCTGAAGTACGAGGGCGGAGTGCACCGCGTACAGCGGGTGCCCGCCACCGAGTCGCAGGGGCGCATCCACACCTCCGCGGCGGGCGTGCTCGTCTACCCCGAGGTCGATGAGCCCGAAGAGGTCGAGATCAGCCCGAACGACCTCAAGATCGACGTCTACCGCTCGAGCGGCCCCGGCGGCCAGTCGGTCAACACGACCGACTCCGCTGTGCGCATCACCCACCTTCCGACCGGCATCGTGGTCGCCATGCAGAACGAGAAGAGCCAGCTGCAGAACCGCGAGGCCGGCATGCGCGTGCTGCGTGCCCGGGTGCTCGCCAAGCAGCAGGAGGAGATCGACGAGGCGGCCAGTGCGGTTCGCAAGAGCCAGATCCGCACGATGGACCGCTCCGAGCGCATCCGCACCTACAACTTCCCCGAGAACCGCATCGCCGACCACCGCACCGGCTACAAGGCGTACAACCTCGACGCCGTGATGAACGGTGCCCTCGAGCCCGTCGTCGAATCGTGCATCACCGCCGACGAAGAGGCCCGCCTGGCAGAACTCGGGGCCACAGCCGAGTGAGCGTCATCCAGATCGACCGGCCGATCACCGTCCGGGTGCTGCTCGAGCATGCGGTCGACGTCCTGAGGCGTGCCGGTGTCCCCGACCCCGAGGTGGATGCCCAGCTTCTGCTCGGCCATGTTCTCGGTGCCAGCAGGGGCCAGGTGCAGGCGAGCGCCTACACCGACTCACCGGTCTCCGTCGATGACGCCGTGGCGATCTCGGAGGTCGTCGAACGTCGTGCCACCCGCGAACCCCTGCAGCACATCACCGGAACGGCCGGCTTCCGGCTGCTCGAACTCGCCGTCGGGCCCGGGGTCTTCGTGCCCCGCCCCGAGACCGAGTTCGTGGCGGGTATCGCCATCGACAGCCTCCGGGCGACCGCTGACGAGTCACCCATCGGGGTCGACCTCGGCACCGGCAGCGGTGCGATCGCCCTGGCGCTGGCCACCGAGGTGCCGCACGCCCGGGTCTGGGCCGTCGAGAACTCCACCGCTGCCTTCATCTGGGCGCGGCAGAACTTCGGCCGGGTGGCCGCAGAGAACGCACGACTCGTGTTCATCGACCTCGCCGACGCGCTGCCCGAGCTCGACGGGCTCGTCTCCGTCGTGATCTCGAACCCCCCGTACATTCCCACCGACGCGATTCCGCGCGACCCCGAAGTGCGGTTGTTCGACCCCGAGCACGCGCTGTACGGGGGAGCGGACGGCCTCGACGTCGTGCGGAGCGTCTCGCAGACGGCGCTGCGCCTGGTGCGCCCGGGCGGAACGCTGGTGCTGGAGCACGGCGAACTGCAGGGGCCCGGCATCAGGAGCCTGCTCGCTGCCGACGGTTGGCATGCGGCGTCGACCCACCGTGACCTGACCGGGCGCGACCGCGCGACCACGGCTGTTCGCTGACGCGGGAGGGCCTTCCCGGCCTCCCAGCACAAGGCCGGTATCATTGCCTCGATATGTCTGCCATCTACGACTGCACCGTTCCGAGTGAGCTGCTCGCCGGAATGCGCCTCGCCCGGGCGGCGATCTCCCGCGGTGAACTCGTCGTGATCCCCACCGACACGGTGTACGGGCTCGCCGCCGATGCCTTCGACCCCCGCGCCGTGCAACGCCTGCTGACTGCGAAGGGCCGTACCCGGCAGTCGCCGCCGCCGGTGCTCATCGCCGATGTGCGCACGCTCGAGGCGTTGGCCGAATCGCTGAGCGAGCCGGCCCGGGCCCTGGTCGCCGCGTTCTGGCCGGGCGGCCTGACCATCGTCGTGACGGCCCGGAGTTCGCTCATGTGGGACCTCGGCGAGACCCGCGGAACGGTGGCCCTCCGTCAGCCGAGCGACCCCCTCACACTCGAACTGCTCGCCGAGACCGGTCCGCTCGCGGTGTCGTCGGCGAATCTGACCGGGCAGCCGGCGGCCGAGAGTGCCGAGGCGGCGTTCGGGATGCTCGGCGACAGTGTCTCGGTCTACCTCGAGTCGGGGCATCCTGAGACGGCACCGGATGCGCCCGCCCTCCCCTCCACCATCGTCGACGCGACAGACCCCGAGCATGTGAGCATCATCCGCATCGGTGCCGTTTCGGTTGACGAGATCCGCCGGGTCGTCGGCGACGCCCTGATCGAACCGGCTGCCTGACCCGTGCGTTTCTACCTGCTCATCGGCGCGATCTCAGCGGTCGTGACCTTCGGGCTCGCCATTCTCGTCTACCGGCTGAGCATGCGGTTCCGGCTCTACCCGAAGATCCGCGAACGCGACGTGCACACGCGCCCGACCCCCCGTCTCGGCGGCGTGGCCATGTTCATCGGCGTCGTCATCGCCGTCGGCATCGCGTCGCAGGTGAGCTGGTTCAGCCTGGTGTTCATGAACCCCGGCCCAATCCTCGCCATCCTGGGCGCGGCGCTGATCGTGGTGCTGATCGGCGTGGCCGACGACATCTGGGATCTCGACTGGGCCGTCAAGCTGGCCGGCCAGGTCATCGCGGCCCTGCTGCTCGCCTGGCAGGGCGTGCAGATCGTGTCGCTGCCCATCGGCGGGCTCACGATCGGCTCGAGCGGGGCGTCCCTCTTCATCACCGTGCTCGCCATCGTGCTCGTGATGAACGCCATCAACTTCATCGACGGTCTCGACGGTCTCGTCGCCGGCGTCGCCATCATCGCGAACTGCACCTTCTTCCTCTACAGCTACCTGCTCACGAAGTTCACCTCACCCACCGACTACTTCAACATGGCGTCCCTCATCACCGCCGTGCTGATCGGGGCGTGCGTCGGCTTCCTGCCGCTGAACTGGCACCCGGCGAAGCTGTTCATGGGAGACGCCGGCTCGATGCTGGTGGGGCTCCTGATGGCGACGAGCGCCATCGCTGTGACGGGCCAGATCGACCCCGGAACCCTCGGTCGTTCCCAGTTGCTCCCGGCGTTCATGCCCATCCTGCTGCCGTTCGCCATTCTCATCCTGCCCCTCCTCGATTTCGGGCTGGCGATCATCCGGCGCCTGCGGGCGGGCAAGAGTCCGTTCAGCGCCGATCGCAAGCACCTGCACCACCGCCTGCTCGACATGGGGCATTCGCAGCTGCATGCCGTATTCATCTTCTACGGCTGGACGGCGGTCGCCAGCGTCGGCTGCCTGCTCTTCTTCGTGCTGCAGCCGTACTGGCTGGCGTTCTTCTTCCTGGGGGTCGGGATGATCGTCTGCACGGTGCTCACCCTCGCCCCGTTGACCCGTCGCAAGGCCCTCGAGGCGACCGTGCAACTCGCACCGGCGGCAAGCCTCATCTCCACCGAAGGAGCTGTGCTCGATCCTCTGGACTCGGCCAGCGACGAACAGGAAGTCTGACACCGTGACCGCGTCCCCCGTGACCCTCAGCTCGACCCCCATCCTCCGTCGTGCGCTGCGCATGGGAGCTCTGTTCACGGTGGCCCTGATCGTTGTCGGCGGAGTGGTCGGGTACTTCGTGGCGGGCGGGGTGGGCGTCACGAGCGCGGTGATCGGGGCGGCGATGGCGTTCGTCTTTCTCGCGATCACGGCCGCAAGCATCCTGATCGCCAACCGGTACTACGCCTCACCCATCTTCACGGCCCTCTTCTTCGCCATCGTGCTGGGGGCGTGGCTGGTGAAGTTCGTGATCTTCCTGGTGGTCGCTCTGCTGCTCCGCGGGCAGGACTGGGTGAACACCCCTGTGCTGTTCCTCTGCCTCATCATCGGCATCATCGGAACGCTGGTGGTGGACATGGTTGTCGTCGTACGGAGCAGGATGCCCTACGCCAGCGATGTTCTACCGATTGTCGAAAACCCGGCCCCGAACCGCGGAAATCTGCCCGATTCGAGCCCTGAGGATTCGTCTCAGACGCCCAAAGCTTGATAGGGTGGGGTTGTTCGTTCCGCTGCTGAGTGTTGTGACACCTCATCTGCAGCACGCCCATGTAGCACCCCCCACCATTCGTCGACGCGAGAGCTGAGCTCCACGCCCCGATACAGGAGAAAGCGCTGATATCTAACGCTGTAAACCTGCTAGTCCCGTTAGCAACCGATGAAGGTGGCTTTACGGGTCCCTCCATCAATGAATTTTTTCCTGATGTTCTGCTCTTCGCCGGTACGCCGCTCGAGATCAACCGCATCATGCTCATCAGGTTCATCGCGGTACTGGCCATCATTCTGATCTTCTGGCTCGGCACCAGGAAGATGAAGGTCGTTCCGGGCCGTTTCCAGAGCCTGGTCGAGATGGGACTCGACCTCGTGCGGGTCTCCATCGCCGAAGACCTCCTGGGCAAGAAAGACGGCCGACGCTTCCTGCCGATCCTGACCACCATGTTCTTCATGGTGCTGTTCATGAACCTGACGGGCATCATCCCGCTGCTGAACATCGCGGGAACCTCGGTCATCGGCGTTCCCCTCGTGCTGGCCGTCGTCGCGTACGTCATGTTCATCTACGCGGGGGTTCGCAAGCACCCGGGCTCGTTCTTCAGGAACTCGCTGTTCCCGCCCGGGGTTCCGTGGCCGCTGTACATCATCGTGGCGCCGATCGAACTGGTCTCCACCTTCGTGCTCCGCCCGATCACGCTGACGCTCCGACTGCTGATGAACATGATCGTCGGCCACCTCCTGCTGGTGCTCTTCTTCTCGGCCACCTCGTTCTTCCTGCTGCTCGGCAACGGTTTCTCGCTGTTCGCCGTGGGCACACTGGCGTTCGGGTTCGCCTTCACGCTCTTCGAAATCCTGGTCGCCGTTCTGCAGGCCTATGTCTTCACCCTGCTGACGACCGTCTATATCCAGCTCGCACTTGCAGATGAGCACTAGTCCCTAGCCTTCTAGGTACTGGAGCACATCCTGGAGGCAGAACTACCGGGTTCGACAGACGTCGTTCCCATCACTACGGAAGGAAACACTCGTGGCAGACATCTCAGTACTCGCTGAGCTTCACGGAAACATCGCGACGGTCGGTTACGGCCTCGCGGCAATCGGCCCGGCCATCGGCGTGGGTATCGTCGTCGGCAAGACCATCGAGGGTGTTGCTCGCCAGCCCGAGCTGGCCGGTCGTCTCCAGGTGCTCATGTACATCGGTATCGCCTTCACCGAGGCGCTGGCGTTCATCGGTATCGCGACCTACTTCATCTTCACCGCCACCACCTAAGCCGTCTTTCTCGTTCTACATCTAGAAAGGAGAGAGCATGTCTTTTTCACTTGCAGCTTCAGCCGCTGACGCGGTCGTTCGTGCGGCCGCGGAGGGTGACGCCACCCACAACCCGGTGCTGCCCGAGACACCCGACCTCATCTGGGGCGCGGTGTGCTTCCTCGTGCTGCTCATCTTCTTCTGGCGCGCGGTTCTGCCCCGCGTCAAGAAGCTGCTCGACGAGCGTGGCGAGGCCATCGAGGGCAACATCGAGAAGGCCGACGTCGCCCAGCGCGAGGCAGAGGCTGTTCTCGCCCAGTACACGGCGCAGCTCGCTGACGCCCGAGTCGAGGCCGGAACGATCCGTGAGCAGGCCCGTCACGACGGCCAGCGCATCCTTGCCGAGCTCAAAGACCAGGCCAATACCGAGGCCGCCCGCATCGCGGCAAACGCCCAGGCCCAGATCGAGGCCGAACGCCAGGCAGCTGTCGTCTCGCTGCGCTCAGAGGTGGGTACCCTCGCCATCGACCTGGCGTCGGGGGTCATCGGCGAGAGCCTGACCGACGACCGTCGTTCGGCTGCGATCGTCGACCGTTTCCTCGCCGACCTCGAAGCCAGCGAGAACGCAGCCGGCAGCACGGCTCCGGCCTCCGGGGCGGTGTCGTCCTAAGCATGGGTAGCGCAACCAGAGAAGCCCTGGCTTCGTCGAAACTCGCTCTCGAGGCTCTGCCCGAGAGTGCGTTGACGCTGTCGACCGGCGAAGACCTGTTCGCCGCCGGCCGAATCATCGGCGAATCGGCACAGTTCCGCGGGCTCCTCGGTGATCCCTCCACGGAGCCCTCGGAGAAGCGCGCGCTCATCAGCGCCGTTTTTGCGAACAGGCTGGGTGCAGACGCGCTGTCACTGCTGACGGCGATCACGACCGCGCACTGGTCGACTCCGGATGAACTGCTGGCCGGCATCGAAGAGATCGCCCTGCGCGTGATCGCCACCACGGCTCCGGCCGACGTGTCGATCGAGGCCGAGCTGTTCTCGTTCGGTGCCGCGGTGTCGAGCGATGCGGGCCTCGAGCTCGCCATCGGATCGTCGCTCGGTACGCCCCAGGCAAAGGTCTCGCTTATCAACGCCCTACTCGAGGGCAAGGCGAGCGAGCAGACCGCGGTCATCGTGCGGCACCTCGTTCAGCAGCCGCGGGGCCGGCGCATCGCGGAACTGCTCGGCAACGCGGCGAACATCGTGGCCGATGCGAGCAACCAGTCGATCGCGTTCGTCACCAGTGCCTCGCCCATCGCACCCGCCCAGCTCGACCGGCTCCGTTCCGCCCTCGGCCGCAGCTACGGCCGCGAGTTGAAGATCAACCAGATCGTCGACCCGTCGGTGCTCGGCGGACTGCGTGTTCAGATCGGCGACGATGTGATCGACGGCAGCATCGAAGCCCGGCTGAACGACCTGCGACAGAAACTCGCGGGCTAAGGATTCCGCCGGGGCTCCAGCGACCGTTCCCTCACCGGAGCATCCGCAGCCCCTGCGTATTACGCTTCACCTAGACACTAAGGATTGGCAATGGCAGAACTAACGATCAGCCCGGACGAGATCCGCAACGCTCTTCAGGACTTCGTCAAGTCGTACGAGCCCACCGCAGCCAGTGCTGTCGAGGTGGGGTACGTCATCGATGCTGCAGACGGCATCGCGCACGTGCAGGGTCTTCCCGGCGTGATGGCGAACGAGCTCATCCGTTTCGCCGACGGCACCCTGGGGCTCGCCCAGAACCTCGAGCAGGACGAGATCGGTGTCATCGTTCTCGGTGAGTTCAGCGGCATCGTGGAGGGCATGCAGGTCGAGCGCACGGGCGAGGTTCTCTCCGTTCCCGTCGGCGACGGCTACCTCGGCCGTGTCGTCGACCCGCTCGGCAATCCGATCGACGGTCTCGGCGAGATCGCGACCACCGGCCGCCGCGCCCTCGAGCTCCAGGCGCCCGGCGTCATGAGCCGCAAGAGCGTGCACGAGCCCATGCAGACCGGCATCAAGGCCATCGACGCCATGATCCCGATCGGCCGTGGCCAGCGCCAGCTGATCATCGGTGACCGCCAGACCGGCAAGACGGCCATCGCGATCGACACGATCATCAACCAGAAGGCCAACTGGGAATCCGGCGACACGAACAAGCAGGTGCGCTGCATCTACGTCGCCATCGGCCAGAAGGGCTCCACCATCGCTTCGGTGAAGGGTGCCCTCGAAGACGCCGGAGCGATGGAGTACACCACCATCGTGGCGTCGCCGGCCTCCGACCCCGCCGGCTTCAAGTACCTCGCTCCGTACACCGGCTCGGCGATCGGCCAGCACTGGATGTACGACAGCAAGCACGTTCTCATCATCTTCGACGACCTGTCGAAGCAGGCCGAGGCCTACCGCGCCGTGTCGCTGCTTCTTCGTCGCCCGCCGGGACGCGAGGCGTACCCCGGTGACGTGTTCTACCTGCACTCGCGTCTGCTCGAGCGTTGCGCCAAGCTCTCCGACGAGCTGGGTGCCGGTTCGATGACCGGCCTGCCGATCATCGAGACCAAGGCCAACGATGTCTCGGCGTACATCCCGACCAACGTGATCTCGATCACCGACGGCCAGATCTTCCTGCAGTCCGACCTCTTCAACGCGAACCAGCGCCCGGCAGTGGATGTCGGCATCTCGGTTTCGCGCGTCGGTGGCGATGCACAGGTGAAGAGCATCAAGAAGGTTTCGGGAACCCTGAAGCTGGAGCTCGCCCAGTACCGCTCCCTCGAGGCGTTCGCAATGTTCGCGTCCGACCTCGACGCCGCGTCCCGTCGCCAGCTCGCCCGGGGTGCACGCCTCACCGAGCTGCTGAAGCAGCCGCAGTACTCGCCCTACCCCGTCGAGGAGCAGGTCGTCTCGATCTGGGCCGGCACGAACGGCAAGCTCGACGAGGTTCCGGTCGAGGACATCCTGCGTTTCGAGCGCGAGCTGCTCGACTACTTCGGTCGCAACACCGACGTGCTCACCACGCTTCGCGACACGAACGTTCTCTCTGACGACGTCGTGAGCGCGCTCGAGTCGGGTGTCGACTCCTTCAAGAAGGAGTTCCAGACCGGTGAGGGCAAGCCGCTCGCCTCGGTCGGGTCGGAGAAGTTCGTGGCCTCCGACAAAGAAGACGTCAACCAGGCGCAGATCGTCAAAGGTCGCAGGTAGGTAATGGCTGCTCAGCTTCGGGTCTACCGGCAGAAGATCAAGTCTGCCCAGACGACCAAGAAGATCACCCGCGCGATGGAGCTGATCTCCGCGTCACGCATCCAGAAGGCGCAGGCGCGGGTGGCAGCATCCGGGCCGTACGCCCGTGCCGTGACGAATGCGGTGTCGGCCGTCGCGACCTACTCGAATGTCGACCACATCCTGACGACCGAGCCCGAGAAGGTGGAGCGCGCGCTCGTCGTGATCTTCACCTCCGACCGCGGACTCGCGGGGGCGTTCTCGTCGAACGTGCTGAAGGAGTCGGAGCAGCTCGCGACGCTCCTTCGCAGCGAGGGCAAAGAGGTCGCCTACTTCGTCGTCGGTCGTAAAGCAGCGGCGTACTTCGCATTCCGCAAGCGTGCTGCGGCGAGAACATGGACCGGCGGCACCGACCAGCCCACGTTCGAGGTCGCGAAGGAGATCGGCGACGCGCTCGTCGAGATGTTCGTGAAAGAGGCCTCCGATGGCGGTGTCGACGAGATCCACGTCGTCTACAACCGCTTCGTGAGCATGGTGTCGCAGGTTCCCGAGATCGTCCGCCTGCTTCCCCTCGAGGTCGTCGAGGGTGACGAGGCTCCGGCCGACAGCGTCGTGCTGCCCCTCTACGAGTTCGAGCCCGAGGTCGGCGATGTTCTGGACGCACTGCTTCCGGTCTACATCGAGAGCCGCATCTTCAACGCGATGCTGCAGAGTGCCGCATCGGAGCACGCCGCACGCCAGCGTGCGATGAAGTCGGCCAGCGACAATGCCGACAAGCTCATCCGCGACTACACCCGCCTGGCGAACAACGCACGCCAGTCGGAGATCACCCAGCAGATCTCAGAGATCGTGGGCGGCGCTGACGCGCTGACCCCCGCCCGCTGATCACCGACTGTCTATTCAAGAAGAGAGAGAAGCAATGACACCGACAGCAACAGCCACTGAGCCAGCTGCCGCCGAGGCGAAAGCTGGCGGTATCGGCCGCGTCGCCCGGGTCACCGGTCCCGTCGTTGACATCGAGTTTCCGCACGACGCGATTCCCGGTATCTACAACGCCCTGAAGTCCACGGTCTCCATCGAGGGTGTCGAGACATCGATCACCTTCGAGGTGGCCCAGCACCTCGGCGACGACCTCGTGCGCGCCATCGCCCTGAACCCGACCGACGGTCTGGTTCGCGGCCAGGAGGTCACCGACACCGGTTCCCCCATTTCGGTACCCGTCGGCGACGTCACCAAGGGCAAGGTCTTCAACGTCATCGGTGAGGTGCTGAACGCTGACGCCGACGGCACCATGAACGGTGAGAAGATCGAGATCACCGAGCGGTGGCCCATCCACCGCAAGCCCCCGGCATTCGACCAGCTCGAGTCGAAGACGACTTTGTTCGAGACCGGCATCAAGGTCATCGACCTCCTCACGCCCTACGTGCAGGGTGGCAAGATCGGCCTGTTCGGTGGCGCCGGTGTCGGCAAGACCGTTCTCATCCAGGAGATGATCCAGCGCGTCGCGCAAGACCACGGTGGTGTGTCGGTGTTCGCCGGTGTCGGTGAGCGCACCCGTGAGGGCAACGACCTCATCATGGAGATGGAGGAGGCGGGCGTCTTCGACAAGACCGCCCTTGTCTTCGGCCAGATGGACGAGCCGCCGGGAACGCGTCTGCGCGTCGCCCTGTCGGCCCTGACGATGGCGGAGTACTTCCGTGACGTGCAGAAGCAGGACGTTCTGCTCTTCATCGACAACATCTTCCGCTTCACGCAGGCCGGTTCCGAGGTGTCGACCCTGCTGGGCCGCATGCCCTCGGCCGTGGGGTACCAGCCGAACCTCGCGGATGAGATGGGTGTGCTCCAGGAGCGCATCACCTCGACGCGTGGCCACTCGATCACGTCGCTGCAGGCCATCTACGTGCCCGCCGACGACTACACCGACCCGGCTCCCGCGACGACCTTCGCGCACCTCGACGCGACGACCGAGCTCTCCCGCGAGATCGCGTCGCGTGGACTGTACCCGGCCGTCGACCCGCTCACCTCGACCAGCCGCATCCTCGACCCCCGCTACCTGGGTGAGGACCACTACAACACGGCCGTTCGCGTCAAGGCGATCCTTCAGAAGAACAAGGAGCTCCAGGAGATCATCGCGATCCTCGGTGTCGACGAGCTCTCCGAAGAAGACAAGATCACCGTCTCCCGCGCCCGCCGCATCCAGCAGTTCCTGTCGCAGAACACCTACATGGCGAAGAAGTTCACCGGTGTCGAAGGCTCGACTGTTCCGCTGAAGGACACCATCGAGTCGTTCACGGCCATCGCGAACGGCGAGTTCGACCACGTGGCCGAGCAGGCCTTCTTCAACGTCGGAAGCATCAACGACGTCGAAGAGAAGTGGGCGCAGATCCAGAAGGAAGACGACTAGCCGTGGCAGACGTCTCGAACGCCGCGCCGCTGCAGGTGAGCGTCGTCGCCGCCGATCACGAGGTGTGGTCCGGTGGTGCGACGCAGGTCATCGCGAAGACCACCGAGGGCGAGATCGGTATCCTGCGTGGGCACGAGCCCCTGCTGGCGATCCTCTCCGAGGGTGAGGTTCGCGTGACGCTCGCCGATGGCAAGCGCATCGTGGCCCGGGCCGACGACGGCTTCCTGTCGGTCGAGAACGACCGGGTGACGATCGTGGCGCGTGCTGCAGAGCTGGTGTCGTAGCGCTTTGTCGGTACTGCACCGTTGTTGATACTGCTTCCGCCCTCCGAAACCAAGAGGGACGGTGGCACGGATGATCGGCTCGACCTGTCTTCACTCAGCTTCCCCACGCTGAAGACACGTCGGGCCGAACTCGTTCGTGCGGTGCGCGCGCTGGGCCGGGATGCTGCCGCCTCGGCAGTTGCGCTGCGTGTCTCGCCGGAGCTGGCTGCTGTGGAGTCTTCACGCAACCGGCGGGTGACGCTCTCGCCGACAATGCCGGCGCTCGACCGGTACACCGGGGTCGTGTTCGACGCACTCGATGCGGTGACGCTGACTCCGGATGCCCGTGCCTTTGCCTTCGCGCACGTCGCCGTGCACTCGGCGCTCTTCGGCCCTGTCATGGCGGAGGATCGCATCCCGGCCTACCGGCTGTCGCACGACTCGCGCGTGCCTGCTCTCGCGCCACCCGCGCCCGGCTTGCACGGTGCGCTTGCGCCTGTCTCATCTCGCGGTGCGCTTGACACTACAGGAGCCATCCCACTGAAGAAGCACTGGGCCGCGGGTGTCTCTGCGGCACTCGCGGCGCATCCGGGCCTGCTGCTCGACTTCCGCTCGGAGGGCTACGTCACCCTCGGCCCGGTGAACACGCGGTCGAACTCCTCGTTCCTCCGTGTCTCGACGCTCGGAGCCGACGGAGAACGTCGCGCCCTGAACCACTTCAACAAACACGCCAAAGGCGAACTCACCCGCGCCCTCGTTGAGGCGGGCCACGACTTCGAAACGGCCGAGGACCTCCTCGCCTGGGCCGGCCCTGCGGGCTTCGACCTCCGCCTGTCTGCCCCGGCAGAGCTCACCCTCACCGTCTGACCCCGCCCGTCTGACCCTGACCGCCGCACCCTGACCGTCCGGTCGGCTTCAGTTCAGCCGCCAGAACGCGCGACCAGAGCGCTTATTCAGGAAGCAGGGCGTGCGGAGCTCGTGTCGGCCCCGAGAGCCACCGTGGCCTGAATTGGGAACGGGCAGCTCACCGGATGTCGGGAAGCCCCCGAGTGCCGGGCCGCACCCGGGTGCCGTGCAGCTCACCGGGTGCCGGGCGGTGAGCGCGGAGCGGGCACAGGGGGTGGGGTGTGGGTGGGGGTGGGGAGCCTGCGGAGGCTCGCACTCATGGCGAGGCGCGGAAGCAACCCGTTACGTGATCGTCGACCAGGCCGGCGGACTGCATCAGGGCGTACATCGTGGTCGGGCCGACGAACTTGTAGCCGAGGCGCCGTAGTTCGGTGCTGAGGGCGGTCGACTCGGGGGTGGTTGCGACGAAGTCGGCGAAACTGCGCGGGCGCGGGAGCTTCTCCGGCGGCTCGAAGCTCCAGAGCAGGCGGTCGAGGGCGCCATCCCCGCTCTCGGCGATCAGCTGCTGGGTCAGGCGGGCGTTGTCGATGACCGCCTGGATCTTGCCCCGGTGGCGGATGATCCCGGCGTCACCCACGAGTCGCTCGATGTCATCGGGCCCGAAGGCTGCGACAGCGTCGATGTCGAAGTCAGCGAAGGCGAGGCGGAACGCCGGTCGACGGCGGAGGATCGTGATCCACGACAGCCCGGCCTGGAACCCCTCCAGACTGATCTTCTCGAAGACCTTCCGGTCGGTGTGCAGCGGCACCCCCCACTCTTCGTCGTGGTATCGCAGGTATTCGGCGTCGGTTCCGGCCCATGCGCAGCGCGCCACTCCGTCTTCTCCGACGAGAACCGCCGCCCGCGGTGACGCAGGCGCGGGCGCGGTGGGAGTGCCCGTCGCGGGTGTGGGGGAGGGCATCAGCGGTGCTCGATCAGTTCGTGGTCGAGCAGCCAGATCTTGGTGGGGAGGCCGTTGCCGGCGCTGTAGCCGGTGAGGCGGCGGTTGGAGGCGAGCACGCGGTGGCAGCCGATGAGGATGGGAACGGGGTTGGCCCCGACCGCACCGCCGACGGCCCGCCCGGAGCCGGGTCGCCCCGCGGCCAGGCCGAGCTCTGCGTACGAGAGCGCTTCGCCCCAGCCCACCGACGACAGCGCGTTCCAGATCTCCTGCTGGAAGGTCGTGCCGACGAGCTGCACGGGCACGGTGAACCTGGTGCGGGTGCCGGCGAAGTACTCCGTGAGCTGCCGGACGGCGTCGTCGAGCACGGGGTTGGGGCGTTCTGGCTCGTCGTCGTGCGGGAGCCTGAGGGCGCGTTCGATCGAGAGGGAGGTGACGGCGGTGTCGGTGGCGGTCAGCTCCAGCCTCCCGAGAGGGCTCTCGGTGCGAGCAAGAAAGAGTGGTGCGGTCATGGATCGACCCTAACGCTCCGTTCTGGCGCTCTGCGGATGCGGGCGAGATTGTGGAGAACCAGCATCCGAAGACCGCCTGTGGAGGAGAGGAGGTGGGGTTCGGCGGGGTACCGTGGAGTCCTCATGGATTCCCTTGCTGCACACAACGACTACGGTGACGCTGCCCTCGACGAGGGCTCGCTGGACGCCGATCCGTTCGCCCAGTTCCGACGCTGGCTGGCCGAGGCGGAGAGCGCGGGCCTTGAGGAGCCGAACGCCATGGTCGTCGGCACGGTCGACCCCGATGGAGTGCCGAGCAGCCGTACGGTGCTGCTGCGGGGAGTGGATGACCGGGGTTTCGCTTTCTACTCCAACTACGGTTCGCGAAAGGGCCTGGCGCTGGCGACCAACCCCTCTGCTTCGCTGCTGTTCCCCTGGTACCCGGTGCACCGCCAGGTGATTGTGCAGGGAGCGGTGACACGCCTGAGCGCGGAGGAAAGCGATGCCTACTTCGCGAGCCGTCCGCGCGGGTCGCGGCTCGCGGCCATTGCGAGCGACCAGTCCCAGCCGATTGCGTCGCGCGCAGAGCTCGAGCGCCGCGTCGAGCAACTCACGGCCGAACTGACGGCCGAGGACGGCACTGAGCGGGCGGCCGAGCGCCCGGCGCACTGGGGCGGTTACGTAGTGGACCCCCACCGCATCGAGTTCTGGAAGGGCCGCACCTCGCGCCTGCACGACCGCCTCGTCTACACCCGCACCGCCGATACCGTCACCGGCTGGACGGTCACCCGCCTGCAGCCCTGATGCGCGCCGCAGGGTGGGCGCGCTACAGCCGCGCCCACGCCTCCGTCAGCACGCCGCGGAGGATGCCCTCGATCTCGTCGAACTCGGGCTGGCCGATGGTCAGCGGCGGGGCGAGCTGGATGACGGGGTCGCCGCGGTCGTCCGCCCGGCAGTAGAGACCGGCGTCGAAGAGGGCCTTGGAGAGGAACCCGCGCAGCAGCCGCTCTGATTCGTCGTCGTCGAACGTCTCCTTCGTGGCCTTGTCTTTGACCAGCTCGATGCCGAAGAAGTAGCCGTCACCGCGCACGTCACCGACGATCGGCAGGTCGTTGAGCTTCTCCAATGTGGAACGGAAGGCCGGTGACAGCGTGCGCACGCGTTCGTTCAGCTTCTCCTCTTCGAAGATGTTCAGGTTCTCGAGGGCGACCGCAGCCGACACCGGATGTCCGCCGAACGTGTAGCCGTGGTAGAATGACGTGTTGCCGTGCTTGAACGGCTCGTACAGGCGGTCGCTGATGATGGTGGCGCCGATGGGGGAGTACCCGCTGGTCATGCCCTTCGCGCAGGTGATCATGTCGGGCACGTACCCGTACTCGTCGCAGGCGAACATGTGGCCGATGCGTCCGAAGGCGCAGATGACCTCGTCGCTGACCAGCAGCACGTCGTACTTGTCGCAGATCTCGCGCACCCGCTTGAAGTACCCGGGGGGTGGCGGGAAGCATCCGCCCGAGTTCTGCACCGGCTCGAGGAAGACGGCCGCCACGGTCTCGGGCCCCTCGAACTGGATCATCTCCTCGATGCGGTCGGCCGCCCAGATGCCGAACGCGCCCAGGTCGTCGGCGTGCTCGGTCGCCCGGTAGAAGTTCGTGTTCGGCACCCGGAACCCGCCGGGCGTGAGCGGCTCGAACATCTCCTTCATCGAGGGAATGCCGGTGATCGCCAGAGCGCCCTGCGTCGTGCCGTGGTAGGCGACGGCCCGTGAGATGACCTTGTGCTTGGTGGGGCGGCCCTGCAGCTTCCAGTAGTACTTGGCGAGCTTGAAGGCGGTCTCGACGGCTTCGCCGCCGCCCGAGGAGAAGAACACCCGGTTCAGGTCGCCGGGGGCATAGCCGGCGAGGCGGTCGGCGAGTTCGATGGCCGACGGATGCGCGTACGACCAGAGAGGGAAGAACGCGAGTTCAGCGGCCTGCTTGGCCGCGACCTCGGCCAGGCGCTGCCGCCCGTGGCCGGCGTTCACGACGAAGAGCCCCGACAGGCCGTCGATGTACTTCCTGCCGGTGGAGTCCCAGATGTGGTGTCCCTCGCCCTTGACGATGATGGGCACCCCGGCACCGTCCTCCATCACCGACTGGCGGGAGAAGTGCATCCACAGGTGGTCTTTAGCCTTCTGCTGCAGGTCGGCGTCGTCGAATTTCGACGAGAGACCGGGATCGGAGACGGCCGCCGAGGCAGACGGGGCCGATGCGTGCGAATCGGTCGCGGGCGCGACGGGTGTGGGCGTGATGGTCATGGTTTACCGTGTTCCCCAGTTGTAGAGCTGCTTGTGCAGCTTCAGATAGACGAATGTCTCGGTTGAGATCACACCGGGCAGGGTGCGGATCTCGCTGTTCAGCAACGCGATGAGATCGTCGTCGTTCTCGCAGACGACCTCGATCATCAGATCGAAGGTGCCGGCGGTGAGAACGACGTAGTCGACGGCCGGCAGGGCGGCCAGGGCATCTGCGATGACCCGGGTGTCTCCGGTGACCTTCAGCCCGACCATCGCCTGGCGGTAGAACCCGAGCTGCAGGGGGTCGGTGACGGCCACGATCTGCATGACGCCCGCGTCGGTGAGCTTCTGCACCCGTTGCCGCACGGCGGCCTCGCTCAGGCCCACCGCTTTGCCGATCTCAGCGTAGGAGCGGCGGCCGTCGACCTGCAGCTGTTCGATGATCGCCTTCGCGGTGGCATCGAGGTGCACGTGACGCTGCGGAGGATTCATGCACCGATTCTGTCAGTGGAACACGGCTGCTGCAAGTGATTCCGTCGTCATCTGCGATTCAGACTCACGAAACCGTCGGTGGCAAGGGGAGTCTCGCTCGATCGTCTAGTCTTGTCTGCAGCGGCTGCTGCCCTTCGAAACGCAGCCGGTCAGAGAAAGACCTCCGGCGTGACCCAGATTGGCGAGAGCGCGGCGCGCGTGCGCGTGGCGGGCCCCCGTGCATCCGATGCTCCCTTCTTCGTGACGTGGTGCGCCATCACCGACCTCGGCAAGAAGCGCAAGGTGAACGAAGACAGCGTCGCGGCGATTCCGCCGATCTTCGCCGTGGCCGACGGTATGGGCGGGCACGCCGCGGGCGACGTGGCCAGCGCGGCCGTGGTCAACCGGCTCGCTGCGGTGCAGGGCGCGGCGTTCACGACGGGCGACATCATCGACGGCGCTCTCGCGCTCGCACTCGAGGACATCGATGTGGTCGGTGACGAGAACGCCCTCGGCACCGGAACGACGGTCACCGGGGCAGCGCTGACCCTCGTCGATGAAGAGCCGAAGTGGGCTGTCTTCAACATCGGTGATTCGCGGGTGTACCAGTACCTCGACGGGCTGCTCGAGCGGGTGACCGTCGACCACTCGGTGGTGCAGGAGCTGGTCGACGCCGGGCTGATCACCGCGGAGCAGGCCGAGACCCACCCCGACAGCAACATCATCACGCGGGCCGTCGGTTTTCACGAGAAGCCCGTGCCCGACTACACCCTGCTCGACATCGTGGAGGGGCAGCGACTGCTGGTCTGCAGCGATGGGCTCACGAAAGAACTCACCGACCACGGCATCGCGCACTACCTCGAGCAGCTGTCGACCGCCGAGGAGGCCGCGACGGCACTGGTGGATGCTGCGCTTCGCAACGGCGGCCGCGACAATGTCACCGTGCTCGTGATCGACGTGTCGCGCTAGGCAGCGCCTACGCGCTGTAGCTGTTCACCCGCCGGAGGCTCGGCTCGCGCCGGCGGCCGTACAGCACAGCCAGCGCGCCGAGCCCCAGCAGCACCACGCTCAGCGCCACGATGTACACCACGACGCTGCCCCAGCCCGCTGTCGCCGGGTCGAGGAACGGGTAGGGGTAGATGCCGCCCGACACCGCCCCGCGCACCAGCGAGTACGCCAGCCACCCGAACGGGTAGATCATGACGACACGGAGCGTTCGCCAGGAGAGCGCCGGGCGCCCC
Organism: Subtercola boreus; assembly: GCF_003399645.1. Classification (GTDB taxonomy): domain Bacteria; phylum Actinomycetota; class Actinomycetes; order Actinomycetales; family Microbacteriaceae; genus Subtercola; species Subtercola boreus_A. The sequence goes on along the minus strand of NZ_NBXD01000019.1, from coordinate 63,518 downwards.
GGTGCGAACAGCCAGTCCAGCACGATGAGAATGGGCACCCACACATGGATGACCTCGTTCGGCCAGCTGAGCCCCTGGAATCCTTCGTAGGGCTCAGTGCGAAGCAACAGGTTGTAGACGCCGGCCGTAACGATGGCGTACGTGAGGGTGGCCATCCGCACCGTGGTGAAGAGCATGGTGTCTCGATCGAACCGCAGAGCGAGCATCCCGCCCACCAGGAAGACGACGATGTTCATCAGACTGGTCTCGATCGTGAAGTAGCTGAAGTACTCCCACGGGTCGAAGGCGTCGCCCGCCACGCGGTCGGCGATCTGGATGACGATGGTCACCAGCAGAAAGACCCCGGCGACGAGTCGGAGGGCCCCCAACACTCTTCTGTTCATGAACGCTATTCGTAGCGGAGGGTGCACGTGATTGTCCACAGACCATAACGACGGTCGTATAACGATTGCGATGCTGATTTCGTGAAGATTGTGTTTCAGGATGATCGTTTTGCTCTCTTTCGCCCCACTGCCCTCGACGGCTGTGCAATCATCGAACCCACCGATGTGAGGGAGCGCACGAGCCGATGCCACTACAACCGCCGCAGGATCCGATGATCATCCAGGCCATCCGTCACTCCCAGGCCATGCAGCGCGCCAGGCAGCTGAACCTGACCCGTCGCAGCTTTCTCGGAGCCGTGGGCCTCGGTGCGGGCGCCCTCGCGCTCGCCGGATGCGCGCCGGTGACCGCCACACAGAAGGCGCTGACGCCCGCGACCGACCTCTCATCGACCGAGAAGACGCTGATCTGGGACAACTGGCCGGGTTACATGGACGAAGACGACGCCGGTGCGAACCCCACGCTCGACGCGTTCCGCACCCAGAGCGGAATCGACGTGACCTACAACGTGGCCGTCGACGACAACAACACGTACTACGCCAAGGTCAAAGACCAGCTCGCGCTCGGCCAGGACATCGGTACCGACACCGTGTGCCTGACCGACTGGATGGTGTCGCGCCTGGTGCGCCTCGGCTATCTCCAGGACCTCGACCACTCCGCGATGCCGAACCTCTCGAACATGAACGCCTCGTTCGCGAACCCCGACTTCGACCCGGGCCGGGCGAAGAGCGTTCCGTGGCAGGGCGGTTTCGCCGGCATCTGCTGGAACACCGAGAAGGTTCCCAACGGCCTGAAGACGATTGACGACCTCTGGAGCGCCGACCTGAAGGGCCGCGTCGGCGTGCTGAGCGAGATGCGGGACACCATCGGCCTCATCATGCTGAACCAGGGCACCGACATCACCTCCCAGTGGGGTGCCGACCAGTTCACGAACGCGATGGATGTCTTCACCCAGCAGGTCTCCGACGGCCAGATCCGCAACATCAAGGGCAACCAGTACCTCAACGACCTGCAGAGCGAAGACACCTACGCCGCGATCTGCTGGTCGGGTGACATCACCTCGCTGAACGCGACGGCGGGCGACAAATGGCAGTTCGCCATTCCGGAGTCGGGCGGAACGCTCTGGAACGACACCTTCGTCGTGCCGATGGGCTCGAAGCACAAATCGAACGCCGAGGCCGTCATGAACTACTACTACGAGCCTGAGGTTGCTGCCACCCTCGCCGCGTGGGTCAACTACATCAGCCCGGTCGACGGCGCGAAGGAGGCGATGGATGCCATCGATCCCGAGCTCGCGTCGAACCCGCTGATCTTCCCCGACGAGGAGTACCTGAAGACGGTGCACGTCTTCCGCACGCTCAGCGCGCAGGAGGAGAACGACTTCGGAGCCGAGTTCCAGAAAGTGCTGCTGGGCAGCTGATGGCGGCCGGAACCTTCGCCGAAAAGGGCGCCGACCTCGAGCTGGTCGGGATCACCAAGACGTTCCCCGGCTTCACCGCCATCCAGTCGCTCGATCTGTTCATTCCGGCGGGGTCGTTCTTCGCACTGCTCGGCCCCTCGGGCTGTGGCAAGACGACGACGCTCCGCCTGGTCGCGGGGCTCGAGGAGCCGACGGCCGGTCGCATCGTGATCGGCGGGCAGGATGTGACGGCCACGAAGTCGTTCCAGCGACCGGTGAACACGGTGTTCCAGTCGTACGCGCTCTTTCCGCACATGACCGTGCTCGAGAACGTGGCGTTCGGGCTGCGCCGCCGCAGCATCGCCTCGCCGCTGGAGAAGGCGCACGAGGCGCTGCGGCTGGTCGAGCTCGATCACCTCGCCGCGCGTCGGCCGGGCCAGCTCTCGGGCGGCCAGCAACAGCGCGTCGCACTCGCCCGCGCCGTGGTGAACCGCCCCGCCCTGTTGCTGCTCGATGAGCCGCTCGGCGCGCTCGACCTCAAGCTCCGGCGGCAGATGCAGCTCGAGCTGAAAGACATCCAGTCGGAGGTCGGGCTCACCTTCCTGCACGTCACCCACGACCAGGAGGAGGCCATGACCATGGCCGACACGATCGCGGTCATGAACAAGGGCGAGATCGAGCAGATGGGTGCGCCCGAAGAACTGTACGAGCTGCCGCGCACGGCGTTCGTCGCCAACTTCCTCGGGCAGTCGAACCTGTTCACGGGCGAGGTCTCGGGGTCGACTCCGGATGCTCTGACGGTGGCGATCGCCGGGCAGAGGCTGATCATCCCGACCGCCCGCGCCCCGCGTCGAAAGGGGACGGTCACCGTCGGTGTGCGCCCCGAGAAGCTGCTGCTGCTCACCTCTGCTCCGGCACCCTCCTCCGGCTCGAACGCGCTCGGGCCGGGCCGGGTCATCGACGTGTCGTTCAGCGGGGTCAGCACCCAGTACACCGTGGCGATCCCGGGTGCCGGCGACGTGGTCGTCTTCGCGCAGAACATGGTGTTCGGGCCGGTCGTGCACGTCGGGGCCGAGGTCTGGGTGAGCTGGAACGTCGAGCACGGCTTCGGTCTGGAGGACTCGGTCGAGGAGGCTGCCGCCGGTGTTCAGGATGCCGCGGCCGCCCAGAGCGCAGATGCCGACACCCGCACGGGCGTGACCTCGTCGGTCAGGGCCTGAGCCGTGGCGTTCAGTGCCTTCGCGTCAGCACCGGCCGCGGCTGAACCGGCGGTCAGGCGGCGCAGCTGGGTCGCGCTCGTGCTGCTGCTGCCGGGCATCCTGTACCTGCTGCTGTTCTTCATCACGCCGCTGGTCTCGCTCGTCTTCACGTCGTTCCAGCAGCCGGTGATAGGCGGTGACATCGGGCAGTACAGCGCCGGTTTCAAGTGGGAGAACTACACCGAGAGCGTGACGCAGTATCTTCCGCTCATTCTGCGGGCGTTCGGCTACGCGGTGCTGGCGACGGTGCTCGCGCTGGTGATCAGCTACCCGCTCGCGTACTTCATCGGGGTGAAGGTGCGGAGCTTTCCGCTCGTGCAGAGCCTGCTGCTGACCCTGGTGATCGCACCGTTCTTCATCAGCTTCCTGCTGCGCACGCTGGCCTGGAAGCAGATCATGAGCGACGAGGGGCCCATCGTGGTGGCGCTGAAAGCGCTGTCTGTCTTTCCGAACGACGGTCACATCACCGGCACGCCGTTCGCGGTGGTGTTCGGGCTGACCTACAACTTCATTCCGTTCATGACGCTGCCGCTGTACGCGACGCTCGAACGGCTGGATGTGCGGTACATCGAAGCGGGCAATGACCTCTACGCGTCACCGTTCACGACGTTCCGTAAGATCACCGTGCCGCTGTCGCTGCCCGGGATCGTGTCGGGAACGCTGCTGACGTTCATCCCGGCCGCCGGTGACTACATCAATGCGTCGGGGGACTTCCTGGGATCGGCGCAGACGTCGATGGTGGGCAACGCCATCGAGTCGAACTTCCTGGTGACGCAGAACTACCCGGTGGCGGCGGCGCTGTCCATCGTGCTGATGGCGGTGATCCTGGTCATCGTCGGGTTGTATGTGCGGCGGGCCGGAACGGAGGACCTGGTATGAGCGGGGTTGCATCGCGGCTGGCTGCCGCAACGCCCGGGGGGATCGCCCGGGAGCTGGAGGCGCCTGTTCCGGGCCGGCGCCGGCGGGGCATCCGGATTCGTGGGCTGGGGCTGCCGATCTACACGGCGCTCGCGCTCATCTTCCTGCTGATACCGATCGCCTATACGTTCGTCTTCTCGTTCAACGATTCGGGCAAGCTGAACATCGCGTGGCAGGGATTCACGCTCGACAAGTGGACCAACGTGTGCTCCGCGCAGGGCGTCTGTGAGGCGTTCGCCAACAGCATCCTGGTCGGGGTCGTAGCGACCGTGCTGGCGACGGCGCTCGGCACGGCGATCGCGATCGCGCTGGTCAGGTACCGGTTCCGGGCACGCGGGGCGATCTCGCTGCTGCTGTTCCTCCCGATGGCGACGCCCGAGGTGGTGCTGGGAGCGGGGCTCGCGGCGCAGTTCCTGTCGCTCGGAGTCAACAAGGGGCTGATGACGATCATCATCGCGCACACGATGTTCTGCATCAGTTTCGTCGTGGTGACGGTGAAGGCGCGGGTGGCGTCACTCGACCCGGCGCTCGAAGAGGCGGGGCGCGACCTCTACGGGTCAGCGGTGGCAGTGTTCTGGCGCATCACCTTCCCGCTGCTGCTGCCCGGCATCGCGGCGGCAGCGCTGCTGTCGTTCGCGCTGAGCTTCGACGACTTCATCATCACGAACTTCAACTCGGGGGCGGTCGACACCTTCCCGAAGTTCATCTACATCGCGGCGGCGCGGGGCATTCCGGCCGAAGCGAACGTGGTGGCGTCGGCGGTGTTCATCCTCGCGATCGTGCTCGTGGTGGTCGCACAGGTGACGCGCGCGGCGCGGGCGCGGCGCACGGCGCGGCTGCAGCGGTAGCGAGGGGGCGGCGGGGCCGACGGGGTCAGGCGAGGGCGGAGGCGAGGCGGATGGTGCCGACGGGTGCGGTGCCGCCGTAGACCGTGAGGTCGAGGCGGGGGAGGAGGGCGTCGACGGAGTCCCGGGTGAGGGCACCGGCGCGCACGAGCAGGGTGAGGCCCACCAGGGTGGCGGCTCGGAGGTTGCCGTCGAGCACCTTGAGGGCGACCGTGGTGCCGACGGTGGTCGGTGCCGCCTCAGGCGCAACCTCTCGGCCCGGGGCCGGGGAGGCGGCGGTGGTCGACATCACCATCACACCCTCCGCGCCCAGCTTGGAGAAGACGCCGAGTTCGTCGATGCAGAGGGTGTTCGCCCGGCCCGGGCCGTCGATGGCCCAGCCGTTCGCGAGCACGGAGGCCGTGAGGGCGGCAGCCTCCGGCGAGACCAGACGGTCGGAGGAGGAGCTGCCCGGAGCATGGCTGCCGTCGGGGGCGCCCTGGGATGCCGTCGCAGCAACGAAGACCTCCGCGGCATCGCCGTCGGCTGACGCATCGACCGGGCTGAGCAGCGGAGCGATCGGCAGGGCGGAGGTGATGCGACCGATGCCGCGGGCCAGCGCCACGAGCGAGATCGCGTGCACGGGAGCACCGCAGCCGTCGACAGCGGAGGCCGTGATGTGCTCGCCCGTCAGCTCCTCGATCGTGGCGGCGATTTGCTGCTGCAGAGGGTGTGACGGGTCGAGGTAGGTCTCGGTGGGCCAACCGTTCAGAACGCAGGCGTAGAGCATGGCCGCGTGCTTGCCCGAGCAGTTCATGTACAGCCGCGACTTCTCGGCACCAGCGCGAACGAGAGAGTCACGGGCCGACGAAGAGCTCGGCCAGTCGTGCGGGCACTGCAGATCATCCGGTGTCAGGCCGGCGAGCTGCAGGATGCTCAGCACGACGGCCACGTGTTCGGCGGTTCCGGCGTGGCTGGCGGTGGCCAGCACCGTCTGCACGGCGTCGAGAGGCGTGCCCGACCCGAGCTCTCGCAGCACGGCCAGCGCCTGGAACGGCTTCAGGCAGGAGCGCGGGATGATCGGGGCCGACGGGTCTCCGAGGGTGGTGAGGATCTCGCCGGTGGGAGAGAGCACGACGGCCGAGCCGACATGGCGCGACTCGACGAACCCGCTGCGCTCGACGACGGCCAGCTCGACAGCATCGGCAGCGGCGAAGGTGCCCGCCGCGGACGGGCCTGCCGCGGACGTGCCTGCCGGGTTCGTGCCTGCGTCAGGGGTGCCCGCGGCACCGCTCACGCGAGCTCCCCGGCGGCCAACGCCCGGAAGCCGTCGTCGAGCACGCTGAGGGCGTCTTCGAGCAGGGCGTCGGTGATGGTGAGGCTGGGGAGGAAGCGAAGAACGTTGCCGTAGGTTCCTGCGGTGAGGATGATCACGCCGTGCGAGGCGGCGTAGGCGGCCAGGGCGGTCACCGCGGCGCCGTTGGGCTCCTTGGTAGTGGTGCCGGTTCCGGGCTGCACGAGCTCGATGGCGATCATGGCGCCGACGCCGCGCACGTCACCGATCACGTCGTACTTCTTCTGCAGCTCGAGCAGACCGTGCGAGAGGGTCTGCTCGACGCGGGTCGCCTCGGCGAGGAGGCCCAGGCGTTCGATCTCCCCGAAGACCGCGACCGCGGCGGCAGCAGCGACCGGGTTGCCGCCGAAGGTGCCGCCGAGACCGCCCGGCAGGGCGGCATCCATGATCTCGGCACGACCCGTGACGGCGGCGAGGGGGAGACCGCCCGCGATGCCCTTGGCCGAGGTGACGAGGTCGGGGGTGAGGCCGAAGTGCTCGCTGGCGAAGTATTTGCCGGTGCGCGCCATGCCACTCTGGATCTCGTCTGCAACGAAGACGATGCCGTTGTCGGTGCACCACTGCTGCAGGGCCGGCAGAAACCCCTCGGCGGGCAGCACGAAGCCGCCCTCGCCCTGGATCGGCTCGACGACGAGACAGGCGAGGTCGTAGGCGCCGACCGTCTTCTCGAGGTAGGAGATGGTTCTGGCCGCGGCCTCGGCACCCGTGAGCCCGTCGTGGTAGGGATACGAGTTCGGGGCGCGGTACACGTCGCCCGCGAACGGGCCGAACCCGGTGGAGTAGGGCGCGGCCTTGAAGTTCATGGCCATGGTGAGGTTGGTGCGGCCGTGGTACGCGTGCTCGAGCACGCCGACGCCGACGCGGCGGGTGTACTTGCGGGCGATCTTGACGGCGTTCTCGACAGCCTCGGCCCCTGAGTTCGCGAGCATGGTCTTCTTCGCGAAGTCACCGGGGGTGTGCTCGGCGAGCAGTTCGGCGACCCGCACGTACTCCTCGTAGGGCGTGACCGTGAAGAGCGTGTGGGTGACGTCGTGCAGCTGCTCGACCGCGGCATCCACTACCCCCGCCTGGGTGTGCCCGACAGTTGTGACACCGATGCCCGCACCGAGGTCGATGAACTGGTTGCCGTCGACGTCGACGAGGATGGCACCGTTCGCCTTGGCGATGTACACGGGCAGAACGGATGACACACCGACCGGCACCACAGCGAGACGTCGCTCGTGCAGGGCATTCGACAAAGGCCCGGGGATCGCCGTGACGATCTTGCGCTCCTGGGGGACGGTGTAGACGGAGGTGCCGAGTGTGTCAGTCATACCCCCCAGATTACCGGGCGGAGCGGCTGGGGCGCGGGAGCGATCGTGCAGGGTGTCTTCATCGTGGATGCATCCGCGGTTGCGTACGAACACGATGGGGGCGGTGGGAGTTCCGGCCGCGATCCGGCGTTCGTCCGGCGGGGTCAGCATGCGGCGGGCATAGGCTGAAGGCGTGAACGAGCATCGCTATATGGTCAGTGTCGAATGGCTGGGCAATCGCGGCACCGGAACGAGCGGCTACCGCGACTATTCGCGCCAGGGGGTCATCCGTGCGGCGGGCAAGGTGGAGTTGCCGTCGTCGGCCGACCGCGCGTTCCACGGCGATCGCGACCGCTGGAACCCCGAGGAGCTGCTCATCGCCGCTCTCGCGGAGTGCCACATGCTGTCGTACCTGCACGTGGCGGTTCAGCACGGAGTGGTGGTGACGGGGTACGAAGACGAGGCGCTCGGCACGATGGAGCAGGAGGGGCAGGGCGGGCACTTCACCGAGGTTCTGCTCCGTCCGGTGGTGACCCTGGCCGATCCCGGGCAGGCCGAGTTGGCGAACGCGATCCACCACGAGGCGAGCGGGCACTGTTTCATCGCCCAGTCGGTCAACTTCCCGGTGCTGCACGAGCCGCGGGCCCAGTGACGAGCGCAGCCGGCCGCGACATCCGGATGCCCGCCCCGCCGGTCGCAGGGCCAGTCCGGTGACGAGGTACCAGCGCGTCGTTCTCGGGGTGGCGATTCTCGCCTCGTTCATCTCCTTTCTCGACGGCACCGTCATCAACGTCGCGTTGCCTGCGATCACCCGGGAGCTCGGCGGGGGGCTGGCCGGGCAGCAGTGGGTGGTCGACGCGTATCTCATCTCGCTGACGGCCGTCATTCTGCTCGCGGGCTCGCTGAGCGACGCGTTCGGGCGCCGCCGGGTGATCTTCTGGGGGCTCATCGGGTTCGGTGCGGCATCCGTTCTCTGTGCGATCTCGCCGACCGACGAGTTCCTGATCGTGAGCCGGGGCATCCAGGGCATCGCCGGGGCCCTGCTCGTGCCGAGTTCGCTGGCCATCATCATCTCGAACTTCGACGGGCCGAAAAGGGCGAAGGCGATCGGTCAGTGGACGGCGTGGACCAGCACGGCCTTCCTCGCGGGGCCGCTGCTTGGCGGGGTGCTCGTCGACCTGCTGTCGTGGCGGCTGGTGTTCGCGATCAACGTCATCCCGATCGCGGTCACGCTGGTGATGCTCCGCAGGATCCATGCCGAGCCGCCGAGGCCGGTGAAGCCGGTGATCGACTACCGCGGGGCAGTGCTCGGGGTGTTCGGCATCGGGCTTCCGGTGTTCGCGCTGATCGAGCAGGGCCGGCTCGGGTGGTCGAACCCGGTGGTATCGGGCGCGCTCATCGTCGGCATCGCAGCGTTCGCGCTGTTCATCCTGAACGAGCGGCGGGTGCCGCAGCCGATGCTGCCGCTCAGCCTGTTCGCGGTGCGCAACTTCTGGGTGGGGAACGTGGCGACGACGTTCGTGTACGCTGCGATCTCGCTCGGGTCGTTCCTGCTGACGCTGTTCCTGCAGCAGGTGGCCGGGTACACGGCCACCCAGGCCGGCCTCGCTTCGCTGCCGTCGACGATCATCAGCATCTCGCTGTCGTCGCTGTTCGGTACGCTCGCCGGCACGTACGGGTCTCGACTGTTCATGGCGGTGGGGCCGGTGATCGCGGCAGTCGGCTGGGTGCTGCTCTCACAGGTGTCGGCCTCGGCCGACTATCTGACGCAGGTGTTCCCGGGCACGGTGGTCTTCGCGCTCGGCATGACCGTGACCGTCGCGCCTCTCACCGCCGCCATTCTCGGGGCGATCGATCCCGAGCGCGCCGGCATCGCCTCGGCCGTGAACAACGCGGTCTCTCGGGTCGCCGGACTGATCGCGACCGCGGCCGCAGCCCTCATCGTGGGGGAGGCGCTGACGGTCGACGGGTTCTCGCGCGGTGTCCTGACGACGGCCGCGCTGCTCGTGGTGGGTGGCGTGGTGTCGGCGATCGGCATCCAGAACGCCCGCAGGCCCGCCCAGGCCACACCACCGGCATCCTGACCCGGCCTGTGCGGCGGTTCAGCGCGGAGCGCGGCGTGGGAGTTTGGGGAGGGCGAGCTGGTCGAGCCAGGCGGCGAAGAGGGCGCGCACCGGTACGGCGGCGTGCTGCTCGACCAGCGTGATGAACTCGGGTGTCGAGATGGTGCCGTGGTGGTGCGTCGCGGTCCACTCGCGCAGCACCCCGAAGAAGGTGTCGTCGCCGATCGTGCGGCGAAGGGCGTGCAGCGCAAGGGCTCCGCGCTTGTAGAGGCGGTCGTCGAACATGCGCGCGGCACCCGGGTCGCTGATCATCAGGTCTTTGGGCAGCCGGTTGACCCGCGCCCAGTGCGTCGAGGCGCACTCATCGGCCGTGGCGTTGCCCGACTCCTCCGACCAGAGCCATTCGGCGTAGCAGGCGAATCCCTCCTGCAGCCAGATGTCCTTCCAGAGGCCGACGGTGAGCGAGTTGCCGAACCACTGGTGGGACAGCTCGTGCGCGATGAGGCGTTCCGAGCCGCCGACGCCGTCGATGTGGTTGCGGCCGAAGATGGCGAGCCCCTGCGCCTCGAGGGGGATCTCGAGCTCGTCGTCGGTGACCACCACTGTGTAGTCCGCGAACGGATACGGGCCGAAGAGTCGCTCGAACAGCGCCATCATGCGGTCCTGGGCTTCGAAGTCGGCCAGAGCGTTCGACCGCAGGTCTTCGGGCAGCAGCACATACTGCGGTACGCCCTCCTGGGACACGTGCATCGTCTCGTAGAGCCCGATCTGCACGGTCGCCAGGTAGGTCGCCATCGGTTCGGTCGAACAGAACTCCCAGCGGGTTCGCGAGGCCCGCGGCGTCCTCTTCACCAATTTGCCGTTGCAGAGCACCCGGTAGGCCGACTCGACAGCGAACGCGATGGAGTAGGTCGCCTTGTTCGACGGATGATCGTTGCAGGGGAACCACGACGGAGCCCCGCTGGGCTGGCCGGCCACGATCACGCCGTCAGTGAGTTCTTCCCAGCCGACCTCGCCCCACGCGCTTCGCACCGGCTTCGGCAGCCCGGCGTATTTGACGACGATGGTGAACTGTACGTCTTTGTTCAGTGCAGTGACCGGGGTGACCACGAGCTTCCGCGCGGTCTGGGTGAGGTTCGCCGAGCGCTGCCCGTCGACGCTGACCTTGCTCGCGACGAGACCGGCGAAGTCGAGGCTGAAGCTCGAGAGCCGCTGTGTCGCGACCGCCGTGATGGTGGCGGTGGCGGAGAGCCGGTTGCCCGAGACGCGATAGTCGCAATCGAGGTCGTAGTGCAGCACGGTGTAGCCGCCGTTGCCGCTGGTGGGCAGGTACGGGTCGCCGAGCGAGCGGGCGCCCGCCGCCGCGAGGGCGGTCGAGGTGGGGCGGGCCATCAGGCACCTGCCCAGGGCGCGATCGGATTGCCCGCCCAGCGCGAACCCCGGGGCACGTGCTCGCCGCGCATCACGAGTGAGGCCGGGCCGACGGTGGCGTCGACTCCGATGGAGGCAGCGGGAAGGATGACGCCGTGCGGCCCGATCGTCGCTCCGTCGTCGAGCGCCACGCTGTCCAGGCTCATCACGCGGTCGTGGAAGAGATGGGTCTGCACGACGACCCCTCTGTTCACGGTGGCGCCCGCCCCGATCGAGATCAGGTCGGCCTCGGGCAGCCAGTAGGTCTCGATCCACGCGCCGCGGCCGATCGTCGCCCCGATGGAGCGCAGCCACCACGCCAGGGCGGGCGTGCCGGATGCGGCATTTGCGAACCACGGGGCGGCAACCATCTCCACAAAGGTATCCGACACCTCGTTGCGCCAGACGAACGACGACCAGAGTGGATGCTCCCCTTGACGGATGCGCCCGACGAGTGCCCATTTCGCTGCGGTTGTGACCACAGCCGCGACCGCTCCGCCGGCGAGCATCACGGCACCGGAGAGCACGATCGTCCAGCCGAGGCCGAGGGTGCCGAGCAGCAGTTCGAGCAGCACGGCGATACCGAGCCCGATCGCGATGCTGATCATCACGGGCACGATGCGGCCGAGCTCCCAGAGCGCTCGGGCGAGCTTCAGCCGGCCGGAGGGCCGGAAGGTGCGGCCCTCGTCGAACTCGGTGACCTGACGACGCAGGCGCACGGGCGGGTTGCCGAGCCATGACGACCCGCTCTTGGCCTTCTTGGGTGTGGCGCTGAGCACGGCGACAAGACCGTTGCGGGGCACGGAGCGACCCGGGCCGGTCATACCGCTGTTGCCGAGGAAGGCGCGCTTGCCGACCTTCGCCTCGCCGATGCGCAGCCACCCGCCGCCGAGCTCGTAAGAGGCGACCATGGTGTCGTCGGCGAGGAAGGCCTGGTCGGCGATGGTCGTCATGCGGGGCAGGAGGAGCACCGTCGAGGCTTCGACGTTCTTACCGACCGTGGCCCCGAGCATTCGGAGCCAGACGGGCGTGAACAGACTCGCGTAGAAGGGGAAGAGCACGGTTCTCGCCGCATCGAGGAGGCGTTCGGTGGCCCAGACCTGCCAGCCGATGCGGCTGCGCACGGGATAGCTGCCGGGGCGGAGGCCGAGGCCGAGCAGGCGGGCAGCGATGACGGTGAGGCCGGCGTACACGATTCCCGCGGCGAGGGTGGCGAGCGGGATGGCGGCCAGGGCCCGCAGGGCAGCGTCGCCGAGGGTGGGGAGAGCCGAGGCCACCGCGGGGAGGGCCACAGCAGCGGTGTCTACGGCGGCCGTACCTGCGGCGGAAGCAGCGGCGGAGCCGGCGGCAGAACCAGCGGCGGAGGCGGCGCCGAAGCCCAGCCCCAGCGACCAGCCCACGACCGCGGCGCCGGCGAGCACCGAGACGACGGGGAGCAGCGAGAGTGCGACAGATCCGAGGGCGAACGCGACGAGCCAGCGGGCGTTGCGGGGCGGGCGCTGGTCGGGCCAGTCGGGGTGCGCCTTGCCACGGCGCTCGGCGGGGGAGCCGGCCCAGAGTTGTCCCGCGGGCACCCTGCCCGCGACGGAGGACCCCGGTGCGATCTCGGCGCGGCGCCCGATGCGTGTACCGGGGAGGAGAGTACTGCGGGCGCCGACGGCCGCATCCGCCCCGATCTGCACGGAGCCGAGACGCAGGACATCGCCATCGATCCAGTAGCCCGACACGTCGACCTCGGGCTCGACCGAGGCGCGGGCGCCGATCTTCAGCATTCCGGTGATGGGCGGGAGGGTGTGCAGATCGACGCCGGGGGCGATCTTGGCGCCGAGTGCGCGGGCGTAGGTGATGATCCAGGGCGCACCGGCGAGGTTCGTGGCGCCCACGAGCTGCGCGATCTGCTCGGCCAGCCAGAGCCGCACGTGCACGCTGCCGCCCCGGGGGTACTCCCCGGGTTCGACGCCGGCCAGCAGCGCCCGCGCCGACGCCACCGAGATCGCCATGCGCCCGAAGGGGGTGATGAGCACGACGAATCCGACGAGCAGCCACCACCACGACACCGTCGGCGCCCACGGGAACACTTCGAACAGCTGCAGAACGTTGTTGGCGGCGAGCACGTAGACCAGCCAGCGCAGGCCGACGAGCACGTAGAGCGGGATGCCGAGGAGCGTCTGCGCGAGCTGGGTCTTCGCCGGGGTGGGCAGCACGGGCGGGCGCGACACCGTGGTGACGGGTGCGCGGGCATCCAGCTCGGTCGCCAGGGCGCCGATGCGCGGGTGATCGTAGATGTCGGCCACCGTGGTCTCGGGGAACCGGGTGCGGATGACCGACACGAGTTGCGCTGCCGACAGGCTGCCGCCGCCGAACGCGAAGAAGTCGTCGTCGGGACCGGTGACGGGGGCGCCGAGAATGGCGGTGAAGTGCCCGGCGATCCAGAGCGCGGTGTCGCTGAGGGCGCCCGAGCCGCCCTTCTTCGCGCCAGCGCCGGCTCCGGATGTCGCGTCGGCCGTCGACGCGTCGGCAGCGGCATGGGCGGCCGCGGCCGGGAGCGGCCAGGGCAGCGCCGCCTTGTCGACCTTGCCGGAGGTGCGTGTGGGCAGCGAATCGACGACCGCCAGCAGCGGGATGAGGGCAGCCGGGAGCGTCTCCCGCAGCGCCTGGATCGCGGAGCCCGTGTCGAAGGCGGTGCGGGAGGCGCCCGCACCGCTCGCACCGCCCGCGCCGCCCGCGCCGCCCTCGGTCGCACCGCCACCCGTGTCGCTGAGCGCCAGGTACCCCACGAGCACCTGGTTGCCGGCGGCGGTGCGCTGCACGACAGCAGCCGCCCCGGCGACACCCGGCAGTGCCTGGATGGCCGCCTCGACCTCGCCGAGCTCGATGCGCCGACCGCCGAGCTTGACCTGGTCGTCGGCGCGTCCCTGGAACAGCAGACCGGCACGGTCGAACACGACGAGGTCGCCGCTGCGGTAGGCGCGCGTCCAGCCGAGGGTCGGCATCGGGGCATACTTCTCGGCGTCCTTCGCCGCGTCGAGGTACCGCGCCAGCCCGACACCGCCGATGATGAGCTCGCCGGTCTCGCCCTCGGCGACCGGGTGCCCGCGGTCATCGACCACGGCGAGCAGCCAACCGTCGAGCGGGAGGCCGATGCGCACCGGGCCGACCCCGTCGAGCTGGGCGCCGCACGCGACCACCGTCGCCTCGGTGGGGCCGTAGGTGTTCCACACCTCCCGGCCGTCGACCGCGAGCCGGGCGACGAGCTCGGGTGGGCAGGCCTCGCCGCCGAAGATGAGCAGGCGCACGAGCTCGAGCGACTCCAGCGGCCAGAGCGCGGCGAGAGTGGGAACCGTCGACACGATCGTGACGCCGTGCGCGATCAGCCACGGCCCGAGGTCGACGCCCGAGCGCACGAGCGACCGGGGCGCCGGCACGAGGCACGCGCCGTGCCGCCAGGCGAGCCACATCTCCTCGCAGGAGGCGTCGAACGCGACGGAGAGACCGGCGAGCACCCGGTCACCGGGGCCGATGGGATCGCCCTGCAGGAAGAGGCGCGCCTCGGCATCGACGAAGGCGGCCGCCGAGCGGTGCGTGACGGCGACGCCCTTCGGGGTGCCCGTCGACCCCGAGGTGAAGATGATCCAGGCGTCGAGGTCGGGGGTGGGGCCACCCACCACGGGCAGGGTGCCGGTCGCCGAGCCGAGGGTCGCGATGCCGGCGGTCGACGGGTGCGCGCCGGCCGCGGCCCCAGGATGCTCGGGGGCGGCAGCATCCGGAGCACCCGCCGCAGCATCCGCAGGAGCGGTCGCCGCAGCACCCGCACCGCGCCCCGGCGGCACCGCTGTCTCCCGCAGCACCAGCTCGCCGTCGACCCCGATCACGCCCACCACGGCCGCCTCGCCGAACACCAGCGCGGCACGCTCGTCAGGGTCGTCGGCATCGACCGGAACGTACGCCGCCCCCGCCACCAGCGTCGCCAGAATGCCGATGTAGAGCGTGCGGGTGCCCGACGGGATGCGGATGCCCACCCGGTCGCCCGGTCGAACACCCGCCTCGGCCAGCCGCGCCGCCGCACGGTTGACCTCCCGCAGCAGCTCGCGGTAGCTCAGCGTTCCGCCCGTGTCGGCCAGCGCAGAGGCCTGCGGGTTCGAGACGGCGCTCGCGTGCAGGATGTCGACCAGCGTGCGCGCATCCGGCGTGGGCCCGGCCGAGAGGATGCCGTCTGCGGGGGGAGTCATGCCGGATTCCTGTTCTGTCTGAGAGTGCCTCGGAGTGTAGCGGGCACCGGTGACACGGAGGTAAACCGGCCGCCAGTCTAGGTGCAGAGCGGTGGCGGGGCGGCGCGCCCCGCCACACAGCAGAGCATTCGTCAACCTGCCAGCTCGGGACAGCTTGATCCTGTAGAACTGTGGCATGCGTACTCCCGCCGCCCTGGTCGCCGCCTCTGCTGCCTCGATCGCTCTGGTGATGGCGCTCGCCGGCTGCTCCGGGTCACCCGAGCCCGCTCCGAGCGCGAGCGTCGACTGCAGTTTCACGGCTCCCGGGCCCGCCTCCGACTCCGTGTCGGTCAGCGGAGACTTCGACACGGCGCCCACCACGACGTTCGCCACGCCCGTGACGAGCGACATCACCGAGCGATCGGTGGTCATCACCGGGACCGGGGCTGTCGCGACATCCGGGGCCCAGGCCACCGTCGACTTCACGCTCTACAACGCCACAACCGGTGCGCAGCTGTTCAGCACGCTCGACGCCGGCGGCCAGGCGCTGCCCATCATCGTCGACGAGTCACAGTTCCTCCCGGGGCTCGTCAAGGCCGTCGCGTGCTCGGCCGTCGGCTCGCGGGTCGTCGTGGTCGTGCCGCCCGGTGATGCGTACGGTTCCGACGGCAACGCCGCGCTCGGCGTCACACCGGCCGACGCGCTCGTCTTCGTGGTCGATGTGAAAGACGTCGGTCCGGCACCGACGCCCACCGCCACGACCGGCACCACGACGGGGGAGTGAGTACCGTGCGTCGCGTCATCATCCTCGGCTCCACCGGTTCGATCGGCGTGCAGGCGCTCGACGTCATCCGGGCGAACCCCGAGCGCTTCGACGTCGTTGGGCTCGCCGCGGGGACGAACCGGGCGGCAATGGATGCCCAGGCCACCGAATTCGGCGTGACCGACACCGCCCTGGGCGCCGACGAGGCCGAACAGCTCGTGCGGGGCGTCGAGGCCGACGTCGTGCTGAACGGCATCACGGGTTCCGTCGGACTCGGCCCGACCCTCGCCGCGCTCGAGACCGGTCGCACCCTGGCGCTCGCGAACAAGGAGAGCCTGATCGTGGGCGGCGAGCTCGTTCGGGGCATTGCCGCTCCCGGCCAGATCGTGCCGGTCGACTCCGAGCACTCCGCGATCGCGCAGGCGCTGCGCTCGGGCACGGCGGCCGAGGTCGACCGGCTCGTGCTCACCGCCTCGGGCGGGCCGTTCCGCGGGCGCACGCGCGCCTCGCTGGTGAAGGTGACCCCGCGGGAGGCCCTCGCGCATCCGACCTGGGACATGGGGCTCGTCGTCACGACGAACTCCGCGACGCTGGTGAACAAGGGCCTCGAGGTGATCGAGGCGCACCTGCTGTTCGATGTGCCGTATTCGCGTATCGCGGTGACCGTGCATCCGCAGTCCGTCATCCACTCGATGGTGGAGTTCATCGACGGCTCGACCCTCGCGCAGGCCTCGCCGCCCGACATGCGGCTGCCGATCTCGCTCGGTCTCGACTGGCCGCACCGCGTTGCGGGGGTCGGTGCGCCGCTGGACTGGTCGACCGCGCACTCGTGGACCTTCGAACCCCTCGACACCGAGGCCTTCCCGGCGGTCGAACTGGCGAAGCAGGTCGGGCGCGCCGGCGGCACGGCGCCCGCTGTGTTCAACGCGGCGAACGAGCAGGCCGTGGCGGCCTTCCACGACGGGCGCATCGGGTTTCTCGGCATCGTCGAGACGATCCAGGATGTTCTGCAGCAGCACGAGCCGGACGACGGTGAGCTGACCCGAGAGTCGCTGTTCGAGGCCGAGCTCTGGGCCAGGCGCGAGGCCGACCGGTTGATCGGCAGGGCGTGAGCCGGGCATCCTGAGCGCTGGGTGACTTCGAGGGGCGCATTCAGCCCCTGCCCAGCGCCGACCTTCTGCCGGGGGCTATCGTGTGCAGGTGGATAACGTGCTCCTCTACATCGTCGGTGTGGTCATCGTCGCGCTCGGCCTCGCGATCTCGATCGCCCTGCACGAGGTGGGGCACCTCGTGCCCGCCAAGCTCTTCGGCGTCAAGGTCACGCAGTACATGGTCGGTTTCGGGCCCACCGTCTTCTCCAGACGGAAGGGTGAGACCGAGTACGGCGTCAAACTGATTCCGTTCGGCGGCTACATCTCGATGATCGGAATGTTCCCGCCGCAGAAGGAGGGCGGAAAGGCGCGTCGAGCGACGACGGGCTTCTTCCAGACGCTGATCCAGGATGCCCGCAAGGCCAGCCTCGAGACGATCGGCGACGACGACGGCCGCTCCTTCTATCGGCTACCCATCTACAAGCGCGTGATCATCATGCTCGGCGGGCCGACCATGAATCTCCTGCTCGGAATCGTCTTCTTCGCCATCGTGCTCTGCGGCTTCGGCCTCGCCGGTCCCAGCACGACCATCGGCAGTGTCAGCTCGTGCGTTCAACCGGCGGGAAGCACGAGTACGACGTGCGCCGCGAGCGATCCGGTGTCGCCGGGCAGTGCGGCGGGCATCCTGCCGGGGGACCGCATCGTGAGTGTCGACGGCCAGGCCATCTCGACCTGGGACCAGGCGACCGCGATCATCCGGCAGTCGCCGGGGGTCGCCCTCTCGGTCGTCGTCGCGCGGGACGGCGGCGAGCAGACGCTCAGCGTCACGCCCCTGCTCACCGAGCGCGCGGTCACCGAGGTGGTGAACGGGCAGTCGGTCGCCAAGACGGATGCGAGTGGTGCCGCTGTCACCGAAGACGTCGGTTTCGTGGGCATCGGCTACGCGACCGAGTTGCAGCCGCAGCCGCTGACCGCGGTGCTCCCTTTCGTCGGCGAGAACATCGGCGGCGTCGCGAACACCATCTTCAACCTGCCGGCCCGCATCGTCGGAGTCGCCGACGCCGCGTTCGGCGGAGGCACCCGCGACGCCAACGGGCCGATCAGCGTGGTCGGGGTCGGCCGGGTGGCGGGGGAGATCGCGACCATCGACATCCCGCTCGCCAGCAAGGTCGCGACACTGGTCGGGCTGCTCGGGTCGGTCAACATCGGGCTGTTCGTGATCAACCTCGTGCCGCTGATGCCGCTCGACGGCGGCCACATCATCGGAGCGCTCTGGGAAGGCCTGCGCCGCCAGCTTGCGAAACTGTTCAAGCGGCCCAACCCGGGACCGGTCGACACGGCCAAGCTCATGCCGCTCACGTTCGTGGTCGTCATCTTCCTCGGCGGGCTCAGTGCGCTGCTGGTGTACGCCGACATCGTGAACCCGGTGAACCTCTTTGGGTAGGTGCCGTGGGCGCCGCTGAGGGTGCTGAGCGTGGTGAGGGTGCTGAGCGTGGTGAGGGTGCACAGCGTGGTGAGGGCGCACAGCGTGGTGAGGGTGCACAGCGTGGTGAGGGCGGCGTGAGCGGGCCTGCCGGAGCGGATGCGGCGGGTGAGCCCGCCGGCCGACGGTGGTCGTGGGCCGATGAGCGTCGACGACGGGCGGAGTCCGCTCGGCGACTCGAGGAGCGGCTCGTGGGTTCGAGGGGTGCCGGTGTCGAGGGGCCGGCGACCGGCAAGGCCGCCGTGCACCCGGCCCCGCAGTACCCGGCCCCGCAGCACTCGACCCCTGTGCCCCCGGCCCCGCCGCCAGCGCTCGGTCTGCTCGACCTCGACCACCCGGTGACACGCTTCGGCCCGCCTCCGGCCGTGCGGCTCTGGCTGCCCGTCGTGATCTCGTTCTTCGTGCAGGTCGTGCCGGCGGTCATGGCGTTCGACCGGGGCGACCGGGCACTCGGCGGCTTCCTCGGCGTGCTGTTCGCGGTGGTCGGCCCGCTCGCGCTCATCGGCGCGCGGAGATTCCCCGGCCCGGTCGTCGCGATCGCCACCGCTGTGTCCTGCGCCGACCTGCTGCTCACCCCCGGCTCCGGCGCCCCCTACCTCGCCCTGGCTTTCGCGATTCTGTCGGCGATGGTGCGCGGCGCGCGCAACTGGGCCGTCGCATCCGTCGCCACGGGCTGGGTGCTCGCCCTGGTCGGCGCAATCCTGCTCGGAATCGACTGGCATCCGTTCCGCACCATCGCCACCTCGCTCGGTATCCTCCTCGTGCTGGTGATCGGTGAGATCATCCGTACCCGGGCTGAACGTCTCGCCCTCTTCCGTGCCGCGATGCGCAAGCGGCGTGAGGATGCGGCGCAATCCGAACGCGAACGCATCGCGCGCGAGCTGGGCGACGTTCTGGCCCACTCGCTGTCGCTGATCACCGTGCAGGCGGGCATCGGCCTGCACCTTCTCGACACCGAGCCCGAGCAGGCGCGGGAGGCGCTCGCCGAGATCCGGGCGACGAGCACGACGGCGCTCGACGAGGTGCGGGGCGTGCTCGGCTTCCTCCGTTCCGAGGGCGGTGTTCCGGGCTCGTCGGCGACGGATGCCGCGCCCACCCTCTTCGACGACTCGACCTTCCCCGGGGATTCCTCCTCTCGCATCCGCGCTTCCGGCTGAACGGCAGCCGACCGTTCGGGGGCGACGGGCGGGCCCGGAACGGGCGAGGGGTAAGCTGAACGCGTGGCAGCAATCAACTTGGGTATGCCCAAAGTCGTCGAGACTCTGGCCCCCCGTCGCAAGTCCCGTCAGATCAAGGTCGGCAAGGTGCTCGTGGGCGGTGACGCCCCCGTGAGTGTGCAGTCCATGTGCACCACCCCGACCACGAACATCAATGCGACGCTCCAGCAGATCGCCGAACTCACCGCCAGCGGCTGCGACATCGTGCGCGTCGCCGTGCCGAGCCGCGACGATGCCGAGGCCCTGCCGATCATCGCCAAGAAGAGCCAGATCCCGGTGATCGCCGACATCCACTTCCAGCCAAACTACGTGTTCGCGGCGATCGACGCCGGGTGTGCGGCCGTGCGGGTGAACCCGGGCAACATCCGCAAGTTCGACGACCAGGTGGGCAAGATCGCCGCGGCGGCCAAGGCTGCCGGAGTGAGTATCCGCATCGGTGTGAACGCCGGGTCGCTCGAGCCCAGCATCATGCAGAAGTACGGCAAAGCGACCCCCGAGGCCCTCGTCGAGAGTGCCGTCTGGGAGGCCAGCCTCTTCGAGGAGCACGACTTCCACGACTTCAAGATCTCGGTGAAGCACAACGATCCGGTGATCATGGTGAAGGCCTACCGCCAGCTCGCGGCCCGCGGCGACTGGCCCCTGCACCTCGGCGTGACCGAGGCCGGCCCCGAGTTCCAGGGCACGATCAAGTCGGCGACCGCCTTCGGCATCCTGCTCGGCGAGGGCATCGGCGACACGATCCGCGTCTCGCTCTCGGCGCCGCCCGCGCAGGAGGTCAAGGTCGGCCTGCAGATCCTGCAGTCGCTGAACCTGCGTGAGCGCAAGCTCGAGATCGTGTCGTGCCCCTCCTGCGGCCGTGCCCAGGTCGATGTCTACACCCTTGCGAACGATGTCACCGCCGGGCTCGAAGGGATGACCGTCCCCCTCCGCGTCGCGGTCATGGGGTGTGTCGTGAACGGGCCCGGCGAGGCCCGCGAGGCCGACCTGGGTGTGGCATCCGGTAATGGCAAGGGCCAGATCTTCGTGCGCGGAGAGGTCATCAAGACCGTCCCCGAGGCCGACATCGTGGCCACCCTCATCGAGGAGGCCAACCGCCTCGCCGCCGAGATGCCCCCGGGTGAGCTCGGCTCGCCGCAGGTCGTCACGGTCTGACGCATGGGCGTGCAGATCGCGCGGCCGGCCCCGCCGGCGTTCGAACTGCGCGTGCCCCTCGAGGGTGACGCCGACGCATGGTTCGCCCTCTTCGACGATGCCGAGGTGATGCGCTACATCGGCGACGGCCGGGTCCAGCCGCTCGAGTGGTACCGGGCTTTCGTCACGCGCCAACAGGCCCTCGCCCTCGAGACCGGCCTCTGCCTGTTCTCGCTGGTCCGCACGGGGACGGCGGGGGAGGTGGCCGGCTTCGTCGGCCTCCAACCGTGGACAAAGCCGTGGGGCCCGACCGGCCGCCTCGAGCTCGGCTGGCGGCTCGGCCCAGCGCACCGTGGTCTCGGCCTGGCAACCGCTGCCGCGCGGGTCTGCCTCGCGAGAGCCGCAACCCGCGGCATCCGTCAGCCCGTCTCGATGATCGACGCCGACAACACCGCCTCGATTGCGGTCGCGTCACGCCTCGGGATGACGCTTCAGAGCGAGCACGTCTCGCCGTCGGGCGCACGGGTGCTCGCCTACGGCTTCGCGCCGTCGGTCTGACCCCCCCGTCGTCAGTCTGACCCCCCCCGCCATCGGTCTGACCCCGCCGTATTCGCTGTGCGCGCAGCCCTCGACGGGGCGCCGCCTTCGCTGAGGGCGCCGGCCCGCGCTGTTAGCCGAACTAATGAGCTAGGCTAATGAGGTGCCGACAACTACCCTT
Source organism: Subtercola boreus (assembly GCF_003399645.1). Taxonomy (GTDB): domain Bacteria; phylum Actinomycetota; class Actinomycetes; order Actinomycetales; family Microbacteriaceae; genus Subtercola; species Subtercola boreus_A. The sequence goes on along the minus strand of NZ_NBXD01000019.1, from coordinate 42,007 downwards.
CCCACAGCGCCTCTCGGTGCGCCCGGCTCGGCGTCCAGCCCCGCGGTCGACGATCTTGCCGCTCGGTTGCGCCCAGCGGTGCTGCGTGTGTCGCGGCGCCTGCGCGCAGAGAAGGCCGATGACGAGCTGAGCGACTCGCAGTCCGCCATCCTCGGCTACCTGCAGCACAATGGGCCGAGCACTCCCGGCACCCTTGCGACATTCGAACGTGTCACTCCGCCCTCGATGAACCGTACGATCAATGCCGTCGTCGACGCCGGATATGCCGAACGCAGCCCATCCGCCGACGATGGCCGCAAGGTGGTCGTCTCGCTCACCGCCGAGGGTCAGGCGCTGGTGGCAGAGACCCGTCGCCGGCGCGACGCCTGGCTCGACCAGAGGCTCGCCGAGCTGAGCCCCCAGGAGCGTTCCACCCTCGAGTCCGCGGCGATCATCCTGCGTCAGCTCGCTGACAGTTGAGCGCCATGTTCCGGTCGCTCAGCGACTACAACTACCGTGTCTGGTTCGGCGGCGCCCTGGTCTCCAACGTGGGAACGTGGATGCAGCGCACCGCCCAGGACTGGATCGTGCTCACCATCCTCACCCAGAACGACGCGGTCGCGGTGGGGGCGGTGATGGCGCTCCAGCTCGGCCCCCAGCTCCTGCTCGTGCCCTGGACAGGGTTGGTCGCCGACCGCGTCGACCGCCGAAAGCTGCTGATGGCGACGCAGGGGGTGATGGGCATCCTGGGCCTGGCGCTCGGACTCATCGTGCTGACCGGCGCGGCCCAGCTCTGGCAGGTGTACATCTTCGCCCTGCTTCTGGGCATCACCAGTGCCTTCGACGCGCCAGCACGGCAGTCCTTCGTGTCGAACCTCGTCTCTGACAAGAACCTCTCGAACGCCGTTGCTCTGAACTCGGCCTCCTTCAATGCTGCGCGGATGATCGGCCCGGCCCTGGCGGGTGTGCTGATTGCGGTGGTCGGATCGGGCTGGGTCTTTCTGATCAACGCCGCGAGTTTCGGCGCGGTGCTCTTCTCGCTGACCCGGATGCGACGGGAGGATCTGCGGGTGCCCAAGAGGTCGAAGGGCGGCCCGGGGCAGCTGCTCGACGGCTTCCGCTACGTGTCGAAGCGGCCCGACATCATCATCGTGCTGGTCGTCATCGCCATCATCGGAACATTCGGCCTCAACTTCCAGATCTTCACCTCGACGATGACGACGGCGACCTTCCATCTGGACTCCACAGCATTCGGACTGCTGTCCTCCGTGCTGGCGGTCGGCTCGGTGACGGGCGCGCTGCTGTCCGCCCGCCGGGAGCGGCCCCGTCTCGGCCTGATGTTCGCTTCGTCTGCCCTCTTCGGCCTGAGTTGCCTGCTCGGTGCGCTCGCCCCCACCTACCTGACCTTCGCGCTGTGCCTGGTGCTGCTCGGCTTTGCCGCGCAGACCCTGATGACGACCGCGAACGGTACCGTGCAGATGACGACCGCGCCCGAATTCCGCGGCCGGGTGATGGCGCTCTACGTGGCCATCTTCATGGGTGGCACGCCCATCGGTGCGCCCATCGTCGGTTGGGTCGCCAACTCGTTCGGGCCGCGCTGGGCCATCGGCGTGGCGGCGGCGGCCGGGTTCGCCGCCGCGATCGTGGGACTCGTCTGGATGGTCAGGCACCAACACCTGCGCCTCACCATGCAGCTGCACAGCTCCCCGCACTTCATCGTGTCGCACGACGGCGACACGCGGTCGCTCGACCTGCTCGAGACGCATCCCACCGCCACCATCGAAAGGGACCGCCTGGCCGACGACCTCCTCGAAGACGAGGTCGCTGACAAACGCTGAAGATCACTCTGACGATTTCTCATGGGAGCTGATTTGTTGATATTCTCTCACTCATCGAGATGAGAGGTCGGTGCAGCGTGAAGACACGAACAGGTACTGCGGATGCCCAGGGGCGCCCCGGGGCAGCGCACAATCCGGGGCTGCGGCTCCTGGCGGTCGGCGGTGCGGCTCTCGGGCTGCTGATGGCCGGCTCCGGATCGGTTGTCGGCCCGGTGTCGTCGGCCTCTGCGCTGTCGGACTCTGGGCTGTCTTCTTCTGCGATGTCTTCTTCTGCGATGTCTGGCTCTGCGGTGCCTTCTTCCGGGGTGTTGGCCGTCGCAGAGCCGGCCCCCGGTCTCGGGCAGGAGCAGCTCGCCGCGCTCGGCGAGGCGGGTACGGTGTACCTCAGCGGAACGTGGTCGGGATTCGTGAACTTTCCCCTCCCCGACGGAACGACGGCCTGGTCAGACGAGGTCGACTCCTCCTTCAGCTGCAGCGGTTTCATCGCCGGTTCCGAGGGCTACGTCGTGACGGCCGGTCACTGTGCGGATGTCGCGGAGGGCAAGACCGCCCTCGTCGACCAGTTCCTCTCGAACGAGATCGACAACGGCGACATCACCCAGGAGGAGGCGCAGGCCTACATCGCCGCCGGCGCCGAGGAGGCCTGGCCGGTCGAGGGGCAGAAGACAGGGGAGCCGCCGGTGCTGGCGATGAAGGTCTATCCCGCCATCACGATCTCGAACGACGACTCCACCAGCTACACCGCCGTGCTGCAGGATGACCGGCCCATCAGCCAGGGCGATGTGGCACTGTTCAAGATCGACACACCCACCCCGCTGCCGATGCTGAGCGTCGCCCAAGACGACCCCGCCACAGGCCAGCAGGTCAATGCCATCGGCTACCCGGGCAACGTGACCGACCTCGTCAGCGGCAACCCCCAGCCGACGTTCGCCGTCGGCCAGGTCAGCGGGCGCCAGCAGACCGATGGTGGTCCGTTCACCCAGATCGGCGTGACGATGAGCCCGGGAATGAGCGGTGGGCCTGTCATCAACGCCAGCGGCGAGGTCGTCGGCACGATCAGCTTCGGCCCCTCCGGCGACACCCAGCAGCTGAATTTCGCCGCCGCGCGGGAGACCATCACGGCACTCCTGTCGCGAAATGGCGTGAAGGTCGAACTGACCGACGCAGACAAGAGCTTCCGTCTCGGGCTCGACGAGTACTTCTCGGGCAAGTACCACGCAGCCGCTGCCGATCTCGGTAAGGCCCTCTCGGCCAACCCCGACAACGCGATCGCCCAGCAGTACCAGTCCAAGGCGACAGCGGCCTTCCCACAGGAGAACACGACCGGCTGGGTGATCTGGGTGATCATCGGTGTCGCGGTGTTCCTCCTGCTGGTGGTGGGTCTCGTGATCCTCCTCGTTGTGCGAAGCGCCGCCAAGCGCCGCCGCCAGCGCGAGCAGCAGACGACGGGCCCTGCAACCGGACCGGTCGGGCCCGAAACCCCATCGCAGGTGGCGGTGACACCCACGTATGCCCCAGCCCCAGCACCAGCGCCAGCACCAGCCCCTCCCACCCCGACCCCGCAACCCACGCCTCCGCCGGCCGCCGAGCTGCACTGCGCGAACTGTGGCAACACACTGGCAGCGGGCAACCGGTTCTGCACGGGGTGCGGCCAGGCCGTCCCGGCGCAGGCGGCAGGCCACGGCTCGCTCACGCAGGGCCATGAGCCCTCCGCCGCGACGCCCTAGCCCGCCGCAATAGACTGTTCCGGTGCCTACTCGCCTCACCAATTACTTTCTGAAGACCCTCCGCGAAGACCCCTCCGATGCCGAGGTGACCAGCCACCGCCTGCTCGTGCGGGCCGGTTACATCCGCCGTCAGGCACCGGGGATCTTCGCGTGGCTGCCCCTCGGCCTCCGCGTGAAGGCGAAGATCGAGGCGATCATCCGCGACGAGATGACCGCAGCCGGGGCGCACGAGGTTCACTTTCCGGCCCTGCTCCCGAAGGAGCCCTACGAGGTCACCGGTCGCTACGTCGACTACGGCGACGGCATGTTCCGCCTCGCCGACCGCCGCGGTGTCGGTTACGTTCTCGCCCCCACCCACGAAGAGGTCTTCACCCTTCTCGTCAAAGACCTCTACAACAGCTACAAAGACCTGCCTCTCTCGATCTACCAGATCCAGGACAAGTACCGCGACGAAGCGCGACCCCGTGCTGGCCTCCTCCGCGGCCGCGAGTTCACGATGAAAGACGCGTACTCCTTCGACTACACCGATGCCGGGCTCGATGTCTCCTACCAGGCGCAGCGTGATGCCTACGAGCGAATCTTCACCCGTCTGGGCCTCGAGTACGTCATCGTGAAGGCCGACGCCGGCGCGATGGGTGGCTCGAAGAGCGAGGAGTTCCTCCACCCCACACCCGTCGGCGAAGACACCTTCGTGCGCTCTGCGGGTGGGTACGCCGCGAACGTCGAGGCGTTCACCACGCTGGTGCCCGCAGCGCTGCCCACCGAGGCTCTGCCCGCACCCACCGTCTTCGACTCGCCGAACACCCCGACCATCCAGAGCCTCGTCGCTCTTGCCAACGCCGGGCAGCCTCGGGCCGACGGTCGCGAATGGACGGCGGCCGACACGCTCAAGAACGTCGTTCTGGCGGTCACCCAGCTCGACGGAACCCGCGAGCTCGTCGTCGTGGGCATGCCCGGCGACCGTGATGCCGACCTGAAGCGGGCCGAGGTGGCGTTCCAGCCCGCCGAGGTCGAGCCGGCCAACGATGACGACTTCGCGAAGTTCCCCGGTCTTATCAAGGGCTACATCGGCCCCTGGGTCGAGGGCGGCGAGAAGCCTGTGCTGGGCGAGGAGTCCACCACCGGCATCCGGTACCTGCTCGACCCCCGCGTCGTGACGGGAACGCCGTGGATCACCGGAGCGAACGAGGCCGAGAAGCACGTGTTCGGGCTCATTGCCGGGCGGGACTTCACGGCCGACGGCTTCGTCGAGGTCGCGGATGTTCGAGACGGCGACCCCGCGCCCGACGGTTCTGGCCCCATCGAGACTGCACGCGGCATGGAGATCGGGCACGTCTTCCAGCTCGGTCGGAAGTATGCCGAGGCGCTCGGGCTCAAGGTGCTCGACGAGAACGGCAAACTCGTCACCGTGACGATGGGTTCGTACGGAATCGGTGTGACGCGCATTCTCGCGATCATCGCCGAGCTCAACAACGACGACAAGGGGCTGATCTGGCCCAAGGCCGTCGCACCCTTCGACGTCTACGTGGTCGCCACGGGTAAAGACCCGGCCGTCTATGCGGCCGCAGAGAACATCGTCGCCGATCTCGAGGCATCCGGTCGTGACGTGCTCTTCGACGACCGCCCCAAGGTCTCACCGGGGGTGAAGTTCCGCGACGCCGAGCTGATCGGCGTTCCGCGCATCGTGATCGTGGGCCGCGGCGTGGCCGACGGAACCGTCGAGGTGTGGAACCGCACGACGGGCGACCGGGTCGAAGTGGCCCTCGACGGGGTCGTCGCCGCGCTCTGAGTAGAGCCGCTCCGGGCCCTCAGACGGGCGCCCGGCGCCCTAGCACGCCGAGACCCCCGACGGGAATCGGTACCTCCGTGGGGCAACTCACAACCAGCTCAACCTAGACTTGATCGATGTGCCGCCACAGGTCGGCTGCACGAGGCGTATCTGCACAGCGCGTATGAAGGACTCCATTGACTGAATCGAATGCCACTTTTCGGCATCAGAACTCCGCTCTGCTCGCGGTGAAAGCGCGACTCGCGCCGCTCGTGGTGACGTCTGAGGAGATCGACATCCGTCTGGCAGAGGCCCTCACGCGCCTCCGTCTGCCCACGGGCCTCCTGCAGCGGGTCGCCGGTGTCATCTCCCGCCGCAATTGGGACGACACGGGCACCTTCGACGAGGCCGCCGCCGGAGCCGCGGGCGAGGCCCTCCGCGAAGCGAACGTCGACCCGAAAGACGTCGGCCTGCTGATCAACACGTCGGTCACCCGCAAGCACCTGGAACCGAGTGTGGCGGTGGGCATCCACCACGCCCTCGGCCTGCCGTCGTCGGCGATGAACTTCGACATCACGAACGCGTGCCTCGGTTTCGTGAACGGTATGACGCTCGCGTCGCAGATGATCGACTCCGGCCAGATCAAGTACGCCGTGATCGTCGACGGTGAAGACTCGAACGAGATCCAGGCCAACACGATCCACCGCCTCTCTCAGCCGGGCATCTCGCGCAAGGACTTCGTGAATGAATTCGCGTCGCTGACGCTGGGTTCCGGCGCCGCGGCGGCCGTGCTCGGCCCGGCCGACAAGCATCCCGAAGGCCACCGCATCATGGGCGGCATCTCTCGGGCCGGCACCGAGCACCACCTGCTCTGCGTCGGCGACAAGGACGGCATGTTCACCCACACCAAGGAACTGCTGGCGGGCGGCATGGCTCTGGTCGTCGAGGCCTGGAAAGAGGCCAAGGGCTCGTGGGACTGGCAGAAGATGGACCGCTACATCCTCCACCAGGTCTCTGACGTACACACCGATTCGATCGTCAAGGCCGCCAAGCTCGACCGCCAGAAGATTCCGCTCACCTACCCCGAACTCGGCAATGTCGGCCCGGCCTCGCTGCCGATGACTCTGGCGCTGGAGTCGTCGAAGCTCGTCAAGGGCAACCGTGTGCTCTGCATGGGGGTCGGGTCGGGCATCAACACGGCCATGACCGAGATCGTCTGGTAGTGAGCCCGAAGCCCACGCTCGAACCGGCGTCACTGCCGCACAGTCACGGACCGTCCGGGGAGTTCCCGGGCCTCGACGAGCGGTGGTCCCGGCTGGTGACGGCTCCAGACTCGGCGGGAGTGTCCCGCACCTGGCATCTGCTCGACAACCTCGGGCTGCTCGAGGAGGCCGGGCGCACGCCGACCGGCACCATCCTGGCGGTGCACGGTAACCCCACCTGGTCGTACCTCTGGCGGTCGGTGCTGGCGGCGGCGACGGATGCTGCGCTCAGCGGTGAAGCGGAGCATCCCGTCTGGCGGGTCATCGCTGTCGACCAGCTCGACATGGGTTTCTCCGAACGCACCGGCGTCGATCGCAGCCTCCCTGAGCGCGTCGCCGACCTCGGAGCACTGACGGACGCGCTCAGCGTTGGCGGCCCGGTCGTCACGCTGGGCCACGACTGGGGCGGTGTGGTCTCGCTCGGCTGGGCGGTCGATCATCCTGAGCTGCTGGCGGGGGTGATGCTGCTCAACACCGCTGTTCACCAGCCCGAGAACGCACCGCTGCCGGCCGCCCTGCGCCTCGTGCTGCAGCGATCGCTCCTGGCCGCCAGCACCGTGCGAACGACAGCGTTCCTCGATACGACGCTGGCGATTGCACATCCGGCGCTGGCTCCGGATGTTCGGCGGGCCTTTCGCGCTCCTTATCGGTCGACAGCTCGCCGAGCCGGCATCGGTGCATTCGTCGCGGATATCCCGGTCGACGCCTCGCACCGGAGCTTCGCCGAACTCCGCCGGGTGTCATCGGCCGTGGCGCGTCTCACGGTGCCGGCGCTGATGCTCTGGGGCCCTCGCGACACGGTCTTCAGCGACCGTTATCTCGGCGACCTGCTGCGCCGTCTGCCGCACGCCGACGTGACCCGCTTCGAGAAGGCCGGTCACCTGGTGGGCGAAGACGTGCCCGTGGCGCCGATGATGCTGGCCTGGCTGGCCGACAATTTCACGGTGCCGGGCAAGGCGACGGCTGCTGCACTGACCGAGGTGCCCGATTCGCCGGCTCCCCACACTGCGGAGCCCGCGTTCCGGCCGCTGTGGGCCACCCTCGACGAGCGCTTCGACGACTCTTCCGCGGCCGTCGTCGAGATGGCGCCGCGGGGCGCCCCGCGGCGGAGCGGCATCCGTACCGTCAGTTGGCGTCTGCTCGCGCGCCGCGTCGACGACGTCGCTGCCGGGCTCGCAGCGTCTGGGGTGAAGCGCGGGCACCGGGTGTCACTCCTGGTTCCGCCGGGCGCCGATCTCACCGCGGTGCTCTACGCCTGCCTGCGCCTAGGAGCCGTCGTCGTGGTCGCCGATGCCGGGCTCGGTCTCGCCGGTCTCGGCCGCGCCGTGCGCGGCGCCCGCCCCGACCACATCATCGGCATCGGGACCGCGCTGGCCGCCGCCCGCACCCTCGGCTGGCCCGGCCAGAAGATCTCCACGACGACACTCCCGTCGCCGGTCGCCGCAGCCCTCGGCGTCACCCGCTCCCTCCCGCAGCTGGTGCGCCTCGGCGCCGCGACCGCCGCCCCGCTCCGCGGGCCCGACCTCGCGCGGAGCCCTGCCTCCACGGTCGGGGTCGGCGCGGGTGAGGAGGAGGCGGAGGCCTCCGCGGAAGGCCCTGCGGAAGCCATCGCCGACACGGTCGCCGCGATCCTTTTCACCTCGGGGTCGACAGGGCCCGCCAAGGGTGTCGTGTACACGCACCGGCAGTTGAGCGCACTGGTGGAAGTGCTGCGCGCCCGGTACGACATCGGGCCGGGCACGGGGCTCGTCGCCGGGTTCGCGCCGTTCGCGCTGCTCGGCCCGGCGCTCGGAGCCACGTCGGTCACCCCGGCGATGAACGTCACTTCACCCAAGACCCTCACCGCCCACGCCTTCGCCCAGGCGGCGCAGGCGGTCGACGCCACGGTCGCGTTCGCCTCGCCCGCCGCCCTGCGGAACGTTCTCGCGACGCCGGATGCCCTGACCACCGCCGAGCGCACGGCCCTCGGCCGCGTGACGACGCTGCTCTCAGCAGGTGCGCCACTGCCCGCCCCGCTCCTGCAGCGGGTGCAGGCGTTGGTGCCTTCCGCCAGCATCCACACCCCGTACGGCATGACCGAGGGCCTGCTGATGACCGACATCACCCTCGAGCAGATCCTGGAGGCTGAGGCTGAGGCTGAGGCAGAGGCAGCGGGGGAGTCAGGCGCGCCACCCGCCCCTGTGGGCGTCTGCGTCGGCACCCCCGTCGACGGAGTCGAGCTGCGTCTGAGCGCCCTCGACGAACTCGGCGTCGCATCCGGCCCGCTCTCCACCGAACCCGGCGTCACCGGAGAGATCGTCGTCTCCGCTGCCCACCTCAAAGACCACTACGACCAGCTCTGGCTGACCGACCGCGAGGCCACCCGCGGCACGCCCAGCGCCGCCGCACGGCCCCGCACCGCCGCACCTCCCCGCACCGCCCAGCGCTGGCACCGCACCGGCGACGTCGGACGCTTCGACTCCCGCGGACGACTCTGGGTCGAGGGCCGCCTGCCACACGTGATCACCACGGCCACGGGCATCCTGACCCCCGTCGGCCCCGAACAGTCCACCGAACGCCTGCCGGGTGTGCGCCGCGCGGCCTTCGTCGGCGTCGGCCCCCGCGGCACCCAGCAGGTCGTCGCCGTCGTCGAGCCCACCGAGCCCACCGAGCCCACCCGCAGACGCACCCGTCGGCCCGTCACCGTCGCCGCGCCCGAGCTCGCGGCCGAGGTTCGCCGTGTATCCGGAGTCGACGTCGTCGCCGTGCTGGTGGTCGCCGAGCTGCCCACCGACATCCGCCACAACTCGAAGATCGACCGCAGCGCTCTGGCTGTCTGGGCCGCGGCGGTCCTGGCCGGCGGTCGGCGGCAGAGGCCGTGACCCTCGGCGGAATGACCGGGCCGATGTTCCTCGACCCCGGGACGGATGCGCGGTGAGGGTGCTCGTCACCGGGGCGAGCGGGATGCTCGGCCGCACCGTCGCCCGCACCGTGCTCGAGTCGGGCCACGCTGTGCGCACCTTCCAGCGCGGTGCCTCGAGCATCGAGGGGGTGCAGGATGCCCGGGGCTCCGTGACCGACCGCGGTGCCGTGACGGCGGCGGTCGAGGGCGTCGACGCGGTCATCCATCTCGCGGCGAAGGTGTCGTTCGCGGGCCGCGCTGAGGAGTTCAACGCGGTCAACGTCGAGGGAACCCGGACCCTCGTCGAGGCCGCGCGCCGGGCGGGAGCTCATCGCTTCGTGATGGTCTCGTCGCCTTCGGTCGCGCACGCGGGGCTGTCGATCGTGGGGGATGGTGCACGGGCGGCCGACCCTGCACGGGCCCGCGGGGAGTACGCGCGTTCGAAGGCGGCGGCCGAACTGCTCGCCCTCGAGGCCGACGGGCCCGGATTCAGTGTGGTGGCGGTACGCCCGCACATCGTGTGGGGTCCGGGCGACACCCAGCTGATCGAGCGGGTCGTCGAGCGGGCCCGCCGCCGCCGGCTGCCGTTGCTCGGCGGCGGACTCGCGCTCATCGACACCACCTACGTCGACAATGCCGCCTCGGCCATCGCCGCTGCACTCGACCGCGCTGCCGAGGTTCACGGACGGTCGTTCGTGGTCACGAACGGGGAGCCGCGCACGGTCGCCGAGCTGCTGGCGGCCATCTGCGGCGCGGCCGGGGTTCCTGCGCCCGCGTGGAGTGTTCCCGCAGCCGTGGCACGGGGTGCCGGCGGGCTCATCGAGCGTGTGTGGTCCGTGCATCCGGGTGCCGACGAACCCCCGATGACCCGCTTCCTGGCGGAGCAGCTCTCGACCTCGCACTGGTACGACCAGCGCGAGACCCGGGCAGCCCTGGCCTGGCAGCCGAGCGTCAGCCTCGACGCGGGGATCGAGAGGCTTCGCCTCTGGTATGCCACGGCACCGGCCGATCGGCTATTCTAGGGAGTTGCAGATCATGGATCTGCGTGCCACATCAACTGAATACGTAAAAGAAGGAGGCCGGCCGTGGACATCGACCTCAGCGTGCTCAAGCTCATGGAACGCGAACGCGAGATTCCCTTTGAAGAGCTTGTGCAGATCATCGAACAGGCGATCCTCACCGCCTACCTGAAGCACACCGGCCAGGCCGAGCATGTCGCCCCGCCCGCGGGAGCGCGCGGCGGCGACCGCGGTGCAGACCGCTCCGGCGCCGTGCGCTCGCACGCGGTGCGCCCCGACCAGGAGCCCGCGGCGCACACGCCGCCCGCGCACACGGATGCCGCCAAGGCCCGCGTGCACCTGGATCGCAAGACGGGCCACGTGAGCATCTTCGTGCCCGAGCTCGACGACGACGGAATGGTCATCGGCGAGAGTGAAGACAACCCGAGCGACTTCGGCCGCATCGCTGCGTTCGCTGCGAAGCAGGTCATCAACCAGCGCCTGCGCGACATCGCCGACGACGCCGTGCTCGGCGAGTTCAAGGGCCGTGAGGGTGACATCGTCGCCGGCGTCATCCAGCAGGGGCCGAACCCGCGCATGATCCACGTCGATCTCGGCACGGTGGAGGCGATCATGCCTCCCGAGGAGCAGGTGGCCGGTGAGACCTACACGCACGGCAACCGCATCCGCGTCTATGTCACGGCGGTTGCGCGTGGTCTGAAGGGCCCGCAGATCACGGTGTCCCGCACGCACCCGTCACTGGTTCGCAAGCTGTTCGCCCTCGAGGTTCCCGAGATCGCGAGCGGGGTCGTCGAGATCGTGTCGCTCGCCCGCGAGGCCGGCCACCGCACCAAGATCGCGGTTCGCGCGACCGAGTCCGGCATCAATGCCAAGGGCGCCTGCATCGGCGAACTCGGCCAGCGCGTGCGCGCCGTGACGAATGAGCTCGGCAACGAGAAGATCGACATTGTCGACTATTCGGATGACCTGCCGACCTTCGTCGCCAACGCGCTCTCACCCGCGAAGGTGACGAGCTCGTTCGTGATCGACGCCTCGCTGAAGGCTGTGCGTGCCCTCGTTCCCGACTACCAGCTCTCGCTCGCCATCGGCAAAGAGGGGCAGAACGCCCGTCTCGCCGCCAAACTCACCGGCGCGAAGATCGACATCCAGCCCGACTCGATCCTCGAGGATGACTAGTCGAAACATCCATTCGCCAGTATCGACGGCGTGGAGACCGACAGATCAAAATTTGGCGGTGCTAGAATGGAACCCGTAAGAACGTGCGTCGGTTGCCGAGCACGCGCCGAGAAATCGTCCCTCCTCAGGGTCGTGGCCCCAGAATCACTGCTCGTCGTCGATGACGCGGGCGTGTTGCCGGGCCGCGGTGCGTACCTGCATGCGAGCACACAGTGTTTTCAGAACGCCGTGAAACGTCGGGCCTTCGGCCGGGCGTTGCGTACTGACAAGCAACTCGACATTTCCGAACTAGAGACAAGGCTGAACGCCACTGTGAACAAGTAATGAACGCCAACTGATGAGCGGCTCGAAATGAGTTCCGCCAGCAAATAAGGCCGTCCCTGTTCGGGGTCACGGCCCGAACAAGGAGAATTGTGGCAAAACCACGCGTACACGAGATCGCAAGCGAACTCGGCGTCGACAGCAAGGTCGCCCTGGCGAAGCTCAAAGAGATGGGCCAGTTCGTCAAGGGACCTTCGTCAAGTATCGAACCCCCCGTTGCCCGTCGCCTGAAAGAGGCGCTGCAGCAGGAGAGCGCGAAGGCCTCGGCCGGAGCGAGCGTCCCCGGCGCATCATCCACCGCCACCGCGACGGCTACCGCCGTTCGTCCGGGTGGTGGCCGTCCCGGTCCCGCAGCACCCAAGGCTCCGGCACCCTCGGCGCCCTCGGCTCCAGCCCCAGCCACCTCGTCGTCGGCGCCCGCGCCCTCGACGCCCGCTTCCGGCGGGTCATCGAGCGCTCCCGCGCCGCGCACCGCGGTCAGCCCGGGCCGCTCGGGTGCGATGGTTCCGCCGACCAGCCAGTCGTCACGCACAGCGATCCCGGCCCCGGCCACCCCGACCCCCTCCGCGGAGGCGCCCGCGAACAGCGGCCAGGCGCCGGCGGCTCCGTCGTCGACCCCCGCCGCGGCATCCGCCACGCCCGGTGCACCCGTAGCGGGCGCCACCGACACAGCGGCCCCGACCGACGGCTCGGCCCCGCGCCCCGGCAGCGCGGCACGCCCCGGCGGACCGCGCCCCGGCAACAACCCGTTCGCGTCGAGCCAGGGCATGCAGCGCCCCGGCAGCGCACCGCGCCCGGGCAACAACCCGTTCGCCAGCCAGCAGGGAATGGGTGCGGCTCCGGCCGCAGGCGCCCGTCCCGGCGCACCGGCCGGCGGCAGCTCTGCCCCCAGTAACATTCCGCGTCCCGGTGCCCCGCGCCCGGGTGCACCCCGCCCCGGCGCTCCGCGTCCGGGTGGAGCCGGCCAGGGCAACCGCCCCGGTGGCTTCGGCGCCCGTCCGGCCGGTGCCGGAGGGTTCCGTCCCGGCGGTGCCGGTGGTGCTCGCCCGGCCGGCGCCGGTGGGTTCCGTCCCGGTGGCGCCCCGGGTGCCGCTCCCGGCAACACGTTCGGTGCACCCCGCCCCGCGGGTGGTGCCGGTGGCCGTGGCCGTGGTCCCGGCGGTGGTACCGCAGGTGCCTTCGGTCGTGGTGGCGGGCGTGCCAAGGCGCGCAAGTCGAAGCGTACGAAGAGAGCAGAATTCGAGCTCAGAGAGGCTCCGTCGCTCGGTGGCGTGAGTGTGCCCCGCGGCGACGGGTCGACCATCGTGCGTCTGCGCCGTGGAGCATCCATCACCGACTTCGCCGACAAGATCGACGCGAGCCCGGGCAACCTGGTGACCGTGCTGTTCCACCTCGGTGAGATGGCGACGGCGACAGAGTCGCTCGACGAGGCCACCTTCGGTGTGCTCGGCGACGAGCTCGGCTACAAGATCCAGATGGTCTCGCCCGAAGACGAAGACCGCGAGCTGCTGCTCGGGTTCGACATCGACATCGACGAAGAACTCGCCGAAGAGACCGATGAAGAGCTCGAGATCCGCCCGCCGGTCGTCACCGTCATGGGTCACGTCGACCATGGTAAGACGCGCCTTCTCGACGCGATCCGCAACGCGAACGTGGTCGCCGGTGAGGCGGGTGGCATCACCCAGCACATCGGTGCCTACCAGGTCGTCGCCGAGCATGAGGGCATCGAACGCGCCATCACCTTCATCGACACACCCGGTCACGAGGCGTTCACCGCCATGCGTGCCCGTGGTGCGCAGGTCACCGACATCGCGGTTCTCGTGGTGGCGGCAGACGACGGCATCATGCCGCAGACGATCGAGGCGCTGAACCACGCGCAGGCCGCCAATGTGCCGATCGTGGTCGCCGTGAACAAGATCGACGTTCCCGGGGCCAACCCGGCGAAGGTGCGCCAGCAGCTCACCGAGTTCGGCCTGGTTGCGGAGGAGTACGGCGGAGACGTGATGTTCGTCGATGTTTCTGCTCGCAACAATGTGAACATCGACAAGCTGCTCGATGCCGTTCTGCTCACCGCAGACGCGGGCCTCGACCTGCGCGCCAACCCGAACAAGGATGCCCGTGGTGTCGCCATCGAGGCGAAGCTCGACAAGGGCCGTGGTGCGGTTGCGACCGTGCTCATCCAGTCGGGAACGCTGCATGTCGGAGACGCGATCGTCGCCGGCACCGCCTACGGTCGGGTCCGTGCCATGCACGACGAGAACGGAGTCGCGGTCCAGGCCGCAACGCCCTCCCGCCCCGTGCAGGTGCAGGGACTGTCGTCGGTGCCGCGCGCCGGTGACACCTTCCTCGTCATCGAGGAAGACCGCACCGCCCGCCAGATCGCTGAGAAGCGTGAGGCCGTCGAGCGCAACGCCCTGCTGGCCCGTGCCCGCAAGCGCATCTCGCTCGAAGACTTCACCAAGGCTCTCGAAGAGGGCAAGGTCGAGTCGCTCAACCTCATCATCAAGGGTGACGTCTCCGGTGCTGTCGAAGCACTCGAGGAGTCGCTGCTCAAGATCGAGGTCGACGACAGCGTGCAGCTGCGCATCATCCACCGCGGTGTCGGTGCCGTCACGGCATCCGACGTCGACCTGGCGACGATCGACAACGCGATCATCATCGGGTTCAACGTGCGCCCCGACCCGAAGGCCCGCGAGCGTGCGGCCCGCGAGGGTGTGGACGTGCGGTTCTACTCGGTCATTTACAACGCACTCGAAGACATCGAGAACTCGCTCAAGGGCATGCTGAAGCCCGAGTTCGAAGAGGTGCAGTCGGGTGTGGCCGAGATCCGCGAGATCTTCCGTTCCTCCAAGTTCGGGAACATCGCGGGTGTCATCGTTCGCTCGGGCACGATCACGAGGAATGCCAAGGCGCGGGTCATCCGCGACGGCGTCGTGGTCGGCGACAGCCTGGCGATCGAGTCGCTGCGTCGCTTCAAGGACGACGTCACCGAAGTTCGTACGGACTTCGAGGCCGGTATCGGTCTCGGCAAGTTCAACGACATCCAGATCGGCGATGAGATCGAGACGATCGAGATGAAAGAGAAGCCGCGCACCTAGCGATCAGCAGTACCCTCGGCGGGGCATCCGGTTCCTTCTGGTTCAGGATGTCCCGCCTCACTCGTAACGAAAGGACGCGTCATGGTTGATGAAGCCAGAGCACGCAAGCTCGCCGACCGCATCAAGGTCATCGTCGCCAAGAAGCTCGAACGCGGCATCAAAGACCCGCGCATCGGTTTCGTGACGATCACCGACGTCAAGGTCACGGGCGATCTCCAGCACGCCTCGATCTTCTACACGGTCTACGGCACCGACGAAGAGCGGGCCGACAGTGCCGCTGCGCTGAAGTCGGCGACCGGGATGCTGCGCACCGAGGTCGGCAAGAACATCACCTCACGCCTCACCCCGTCGCTCGAGTTCATCGCCGATGGCATCCCCGAGAACGCGAAGCTCATCGACAGCCTGCTGACCGAGGCGCGCAACCGCGATGCGGAGGTCGAGACCCTGGCCCGCCAGGCCGCCTACGCCGGCCATGCCGACCCCTACGTCAAACCCCGCGTCATCCCCGACGACGAGGAAGACTAGGGCACCGCGCGGGCGACGGCGGCGGGGGTGAGGAACGCGCCCGTGCGCTCGACCTCGTGTACGAGGGCCGTCAGGGCCGCGTTCACGGGAGCCTCGCGACCGGCGGCGGCCGCTTCCTTCACCACGGCACCGTTCAGGTAGTCGATCTCGGTCAGCTGGCCGCGGCGGATGCTCTGCAGCGTCGATCCCGGGTTCGGGGTGTCGCCCATCCGCCGCCGCATCAGCAGCGGCAACTGCTCGGCCAGCGTGAGCGGTGCCCGTGCGAAGGCGCGGAGGCGCAGGTCGCTGAGCCCCTGCACCTTTCCGAAGTGCACGCCGCGCGCGAACCCGATGCCGACCGCCTCACGCATACTGCGCGTGATGATGCGGCGAAGAGCGGGATGCTCGAGGGTCTCCTGCGCGCTCAACCCGGTGATCGCGGGCATCGCGTTCACCTGGTTCACGATGAGCTTCGACCACTGCGCCCCCGTGAAGTTCGGAATCGCCTCGGTCGGCATGACCTCGCCCAGCGTGGCCCGCACCGCCCGCGTCGCGGGGGAGGGCGCGCCGGGACCTGAGCCGAGGTACGTGACGCCGGGCGTGGTGATCGAGATCTCGCCGGGAGAGAGGTAGCTCGCCGCATAGAGCGCCAGGGCCCCGATCCAATCGGCCTCGGGGAGGGCTTCGCGGGCGGTGTCCAGCGCTTCGAGCCCATTCTGCACAATGACGACGGGCAGGCCCCGAAGCAGATCGGTGTTCGCGGAGATCGCGGAACGGGCATCCTGGGCCTTCGTGCACACGAATGCCAGTTCGGGGCGCACCGTGAGCGTCTCATTCGCGGTGACCCGGGCGACATGGGTTCCCCATGCACCGGTGAGGCGGATGCCCGACTCACGGATGCGCGCCAGGTGCTCCCCGCGCGCGGTCAGTTCGACGCTGTGGCCCACCGCGTCGAGCAGCGCGGCGATGGTGCCGCCGATGGCTCCGGCGCCGATGACGGCGATCTGCATGGAAGTCCTCTCGGGGGGTGGGGTGGGGTGGGGTGGGGTGCAGGGGTGGGGTGCAGGGGTGGGCTCGGGAGCCCAGCGTGGCGGCGCGGCGGCTTCTCAGGGCAGCGCGTACCCCGCACGGGTCTCGACGACCAGCCCGTCGCCCAGCAAGCCTGCCACAGCGCGGTCGCGCTGCACATCGTCTTCCCAGACGGCCTCGACCACGGCCCGCGGCACTGCACTTTCGTGGGCGCGCAACGCTGCGAGCACCAGCCCCCGCACCTGCCGGTCGGAGCCCTCGTACTTCTTCTGCAAGACCTTCCGCCGGCCCTCGAAAGGCGGATAGCCGGCCGTGCGCCAGAGGCACGCCGTGGCGATCGGGCAGTTTTCGCACCGCGGCGCACGGGCGGTGCACACGACGGCGCCGAGCTCCATGATGGCGCCGTTGAACGCACGGGCCGCAACCGGGTCGCCGGGAAGCAGCGCCTCCATGGCGGCGAGGTCGATTCGGGAGCTCGGCGGCCCGGGCTCAGCGTGGCCGTCCACCGCGCGGGCGATCACCCGGCGGATGTTCGTGTCCACCACCGGATGCCGGTCGCCGAAGGCAAAGGCTGCGACGGCCCGGGCGGTGTAGTCGCCCACACCGGGCAGGGCGAGCAGATCCTCCACCGCCCGCGGAACCGCTCCGCCGTGACGTTCGACGATCGCGACCGCCGACGCGTGCAGCCACAGCGCGCGACGGGGATAGCCGAGGGACTGCCACGCCCGCACCGCTTCGCCCGCCGGCTCGGCGGTGAGGGCGGCCGGGGTGGGCCAGCGTTCGAGCCACTGCTCGAGGCGCGGAACGACGCGGACCACCGGTGTCTGCTGCAGCATGAACTCGCTGACGAGCGTTCCCCAGGCGCTGAAACCGGGTCGGCGCCAGGGCAGATCGCGGGCATTCTCGGCGAACCACGCGATCAGGGTGGAGGAGATCACGGCGGCCTGGGACATCCGTTCCAGGGTACCCGCCGACCGCCGGGTGACGGGTGTGCCGAACGTAGACTGGAGGCATGGTCTACCCGCCCACCGCCCGCAGTGAATTCCTGGCCGCTCTCGCCTCCGAGATCACGCACAACTACCCGCGCGGCCGGCGACTGGTGGCGGTCGACGGGGTCACCGCTACGAGGGCGTTCGCCGACGATCTCGCCGTCGCCCTGCGGGATGCGGGGCACGCGGTCGTGCGTGCCTCGCTCGACGACTTCCTGCTGCCGAGAGACTCCCGCGAGCAGCGCGGCGCAGACTCGCCTGAGGGCTTCTACATCGACCGCTTCGACTACGCCACCTTCGGCCGTGTGCTGGTGCAGCCGTTCCGGATGGGTGGCAGCGCCGCCTTCGTGACGGCGAGCTTCGACGCGTCACGCGACAAGCAGCTCGAGCCGCGCTGGAAGACCGCCCCGGCCGACGCCATCCTGCTCGTCGACGGGCCCTTCCTGCAGCGGCCTGAATTGAAGGGCACGGCGAACTTCGTGGTCTACCTCGAGCCCGGCCGCGGCCCGGCCGTTCCCGGTCTCGATGCGCGTGCGCTGGCCGCCGACGAGCTCTACCAGGCGGCGGTGCAGCCGCGCATCCAGAGCGACGCAATCGTGTCGGTCGCCGACGATGCGGAGCCGAAGAGGCTCTTCGCCGACCGCTGCTAACGTTGTCGACGTGACGTCACCGAGCAGCCGCAGCGGAATCCTGCTCATCGACAAGCCCCCGGTGTTGACGAGTCACGACGTCGTGGCCCGCACGAGGCGCCTCGCCGGCACCCGCAAGGTCGGCCATGCCGGCACGCTCGATCCGCTCGCGACCGGGTTGCTCGTTCTGGGAGTCAACAGCTCGACGCGCCTGCTCACCTACGTCGTCGGTCTCGACAAGGAGTACGAGGCGGTCATCCGGCTCGGCGCCTCGACCACGACCGACGACTCCGAGGGCGAGGTCATCGAGACCGCCTCTGCCGCAGCCATGGACTCCGTCGACGACGCGCGAATCGTGGCGGGGCTGGCCGCCCAGACGGGCGAGGTGCGGCAACGCCCGAGTTCGGTGAGCGCCATCAAGGTCGACGGCAAGCGCGCGTACGCCCGGGTGCGCGGCGGCGAGACGGTGGTTCTGGATGCCCGTTCCGTTACGATCTCGTCGATCGACGTGCTGGCGAGCGAACCCTCGGCCGACCCGGCGTTCCGGGACGTGAGCGTGCGGGTGGTCTGTTCGTCGGGAACCTACATCCGGGCGATCGCCCGCGACCTCGGTGACGCGCTCGGTGTCGGCGGACACCTCGTGGCACTCCGACGCACCCGCATCGGGCCTTTTCGAATCGACGAGGCGCACACCCTGGAGGAGGTGGAACCCGAACGCGACCTGGTCGCCCCGGCCACCATCGCCGATCGACTGTTCACGACGGTGACGCTCGACGCCGAACAGGCCGCCGACCTGCGGAACGGGAAGCGCGTCGCCCTCGACCGGCCCGACACCGCCGGACCCCTCGCAGCCATCGACCCCGAGGGTCTGCTGATCGGGCTCGTCGAGCTTTCGAACGGCACGACCCGCGTGCTCGTCAATTTTCCCACGGACACGGTCTCATGACGGGCGCTGCAGCATGATCGAGTGGTTCTCATACGTACAGATCGCGATTGCTGTGCTCGCGGGTGTGTTCTGCCTCGTCGTCGGCTTCACCGGTCGCACCCCGAACGACTTCACGCTGGGGTCGACGGCCCTGGTCGAGGTTCTGCTGGTCATCCAGTTCGTCGTGGCCCTCCTCTCGCCCGCCTTCGGCAACACGGCGAGCGGAGACGTGCTGGAGTTCTACGTCTACGCCGTCTCGGCCCTGCTGTTGCCCGCAGCAGCGGTCTTCTGGGCGCTTATCGACCGCACGAAGTGGAGCACGGTCATCCTGGGGGTCGCCTGCCTCGCCATCGCGGTGATGGTCTACCGCATGAACGCGATCTGGCTGGTGCAGGGCGTCTAAACTGGTCTCTGACATGCCATCCACATCTGCATCAGAGCCGGGGCCCGCGTCGGCCAGGCGCCCCCGCATCGCCGGTATCGGTCGCGTACTCGTCGTCATCTACGCCATCCTCGCCCTCGGGGCGTTCGGCCGGTCGCTGGTACAGATCCTCCAGCAGTTCGACGAGGCGCCGCTCGCGTACACGCTCTCGGCCGTGTCGGCCGCGGTCTACATCGTCGCCACGGTGGCGCTGGTCGCCCGCGGTGCCGTGTGGTACCGCGTGGCGTGGGTGACCATCTCGTTCGAGATGCTCGGGGTGCTCGTGGTCGGTACCCTCAGCGTCGTCGCGCCCGAGCTGTTCGCCCACGCATCGGTGTGGTCGTACTACGGCGTGGGCTACCTCTTCATTCCCCTGGTGCTACCGGTGCTCGGCATGCTCTGGCTCTCGAAGAACCGTCCGGTGGTCGCGAGGTGAAGGTCTTCACATCGGTCGACGAGATCCCCGCCGACTTCGGGCCCTCGGCCATCACGGTCGGCAAGTTCGACGGGGTTCACGAGGGGCACCGGGCGGTCATCCGGGAGCTTCTCGCTGTTGCCGCCCGGCAGAACCTGGTCTCGACCGCTGTCACGTTCGACAGGCACCCGTTCGCCTTTCTCGCACCCGAGCGCGCACCGGTCGCGCTGGTGGGCAACGAGCAGAAGCTCGACCTGCTCGCCGAGACGGGTCTCGACGCGACGCTGATGCTGACCTTCGACCAGGATGTCGCGTTCCTCAGCCCAGCGGAGTTCGTCGAGCGCATCCTCGTTCACGGTCTGAAGGCCCGCGTGGTGCTGGTCGGCCGCGACTTCCGCTTCGGCCTGCGCGGCGAGGGCGATGTTCAGCTGCTGGAGGAGATGGGCAGGGTCCACGGCTTCGAGGTGCGCATCATCGACGATGTGATGCCCACCTCCGACCGGCGGGTGTCATCGACCTGGATCCGCGAGCTGCTCAGCGAGGGCGATGTGCAGACCGCGACCGCGCTGCTCGGGCACGCCCCGGCCATCCAGGGCGAGGTGGTGCACGGCGCGAAGCGCGGGCGCGAGCTCGGCTTTCCGACCGCGAACCTGTCGCCGAGGTCGGAGGGTCTCATTCCGGCCGACGGCGTCTATGCGGGCTGGCTGACCGACAACGGCACGAGGTACCCCGCGGCCATCTCGGTGGGCAGCAACCCCACCTTCGACGGCGTGCCGCCGAAGCAGGTCGAGGCCTTCGTCCTCGATGAGACCCTCGACCTCTACGGTCATGTGGTTCTGATCGCCTTCGAGGGCCGCATTCGCGGAATGGTCAAGTACGAAGGCATCGAACCGTTGATCGCGCAGATGAAGGACGACGTCGAACAGGTGCGGAAGCGCATCCTGTGACGACGGGTGACGGCCGGGCCGCCACGCCGCGCCCGGATGCTGTCGCGCCGCGGCCTGTTCCGCTCTGGGCAGGCCGCACGGTGGCGCTTCTCGGTGTGATCCTGGTCGCGATGAACCTGCGCACGGCGGTGGCCGCGCTGTCGCCGATCTTCACCGAGATCGGCCGCGACATCCCGCTCTCCAGCCTCGATGTGGGAATCATCGGCACGCTGCCGCCGCTCTGCTTCGCCCTCTTCGGGCTGCTCGCGCCCGTCTTCCAGCGGTACCTGCGCGTCGAGTCCCTGCTGATCTTCGCCCTTGCAGCGATGGTGGCGGGCGACGCTCTGCGGGCCCTCGCCGGCTCGTACCCCCTGCTGCTCGCGGCGAGCGGGCTGACGTTCGCAGGCATGGGGGTCGGCAACGTGCTGCTGCCTCCGATGGTCAAGAAGTACTTCCCCGACCGGATCGGGCTGGTCACGGCGCTCTACGCCACGGTGATGGCCCTGTTCGCTCTGCTGCCGCCGCTCGTCGCTGTGCCGGTCAGCGACGCGGCGGGGTGGCGTTTCGCGGTCGGGATGTGGGGCATCCTGGGCCTCGTCGCGCTCATCCCCTGGGTGCGGCTGCTCTCGGCCGATCGGCGGCGGGCGCCCGACCCGCGGGCCTCAGAAGGCGTGGTGCCCGAAGCCGATGCCGAGCTGGTCGGTCGGGCACGGCACTCGAGCCTGTCGCGGGGGCTGGGTGTGGTGTTCGGCATCACCGCGCTGAACTCCTACGCGTGCTTCGCCTGGCTGCCCGAGATACTGACGGATGTCGCGGGGGTCGACCAGGCGGGGGCGGGGGCGTTGCTCTCGCTCTACACCGGTATGGGCATCCCCGCATCGCTGCTCATCCCGATCATCGCGGCGCGGCTCCGGAACGTCAGCGGCATCATCATCGCCGGGGTGTCGGTCTATGTGCTCGGCTACCTCGGGCTGCTTCTCGTGCCGGCCACCCTGCCGTGGCTCTGGGTCGCTTTCGCGGGAGCCGGGCCGCTGCTCTTCCCTCTCGCGCTGCTGCTCATCAACAAGCGCAGCCGCACGCAGAAGGGCGCGGTGGCGCTGAGCGGTTTCGTGCAGGGCTTCGGGTACCTCATCGGCGCTCTAGGCCCCCTCCTGGTGGGAGTTCTGCACCAGCTCACCGGCGCCTGGACGGCCCCGCTGCTCTTCCTGCTCACCAGCGCCCTGGTCATCCTGTTGTTCGTTCGCGTCGTGTCACGCCCCCGCGTCATCGAGGACGACTGGGTGCCCGATCGGGGCCGGGCGGCGTAGCCTTATGGGGTGACTACTGAGAGAACCGCCCTCGTTACCGGAGCAACGGGATACATCGGCGGTCGGCTCGTGCCGCGCCTGCTCGAGGCGGGGTGGACGGTGCGCGTCCTGGTGCGCTCGCCCCAGAAACTCTCCGACGTGCCGTGGGGAGCCGAGGTCGAGATCGTGCAGGGCGACCTGAGCGACCGCGACTCGCTGGCCGGCGTCTTCGACGGTGTCGACGTGCTCTACTACCTCGTGCACTCCATGGGCAGCAAGGGCAGCTTCGACGGGACCGAGCTCACTTCGGCCCGCAACGTGGCCGAACTGGCGCTCGCTGCAGACGTGAAGCGCATCGTGTACCTCGGCGGTCTGCACCCCGAGGGCCAGCCACTCTCGCGGCACCTGCGTTCACGGGCAGCGGTCGGCAGCATCCTGATGCAGTCCGGAGTGCCCACCATCGCGCTGCAGGCCGGCGTCGTGATCGGGTCGGGGTCGACGAGTTTCGAGATGATCCGGCACCTCACCGAGGTGCTGCCCTACATGCCCGCGCCGAAATGGGTGCGCAACTTCATCCAGCCCATCGCGGTTCGTGACGTTCTGCACTATCTCATCGGGGCTGCGGATGTTGGTGAGACCCTGAACCGAACGTTCGACATCGGCGGGCCCGACGTTCTGCGCTACGGCCAGATGATGAACGGGTATGCGGTCGAGGCCGGACTGAACCAGCGCCCCATCGCGCCCCTGCCGGTGCTCACACCCTGGCTGGCCTCGCAGTGGGTCAACCTCGTGTCACCGATTCCCCGCAGCCTCGCGGTGCCGATCATCGAGTCGCTGCAGTTCGACTGTGTCGCGCACGAGCACGACATCGCCGACTACGTTCCCGACCCGGTGGGCGGACTCACCGGCTATCGCCGTGCGGTGCGGCTTGCGCTCGGCAAGATGCGGGACGGCCAGGTCGAGACCAGCTGGCAGGACAGCTACGTGCAGGGCGCTCCGAGCGACAACATCCCGAGCGACCCCGACTGGGCCGGCCACACGGTCTACACCGACCTGCAGGTGCGCGACACCGACGCCAAGCCGGGTGACCTCTGGCACGTCATCGAGGGCATCGGCGGCGACAACGGCTGGTACTCGTTCCCCCTCGCCTGGGCTGTTCGCGGCTGGATGGACAAGGTCGTGGGCGGCGTCGGACTCCGCCGCGGTCGCCGCAACCCCGACCACCTGCACACCGGCGACGCGCTCGACTTCTGGCGGGTCGAGCAGATCAAGCGGGGCACGTTCCTCCGCCTCCGCGCCGAGATGAAGGTTCCCGGGCGGGCATGGCTCGAGATGACCGTCACGCCCCGTGAGGGTGGCGGGTCGCGCTACACCCAGCGCGCCGTGTTCTTTCCGCTCGGTCTCGGTGGGCGCCTCTACTGGTACTCGATCCTGCCCTTCCACGGGTTCATCTTTCCGGGCATGGCGAACCACATCACCGAGAGCGCCGTGCACCTGGCCGAGCAGAAGAACGAGCATCCGGGGCCGACCACGAAGGCGCCCGCGCACAAGGCCGACACGGCCGAAGAAGTCGCTTAGCGGTTCTGCCTAACGCGGGTGCAGCGGCACGGAGCCGTTCGGTCGCGCCCCGACGATTCCGACAGCACGTGACGCCGTGGCGACCCCCGTCTCCCCGGCCCGGCGCAGTCGTGCCGCGAACGCCTCGCCGCGGAGTTCGAGCGGCCGGTCTGCCGTGCTCAGGCCGTCGAACAACCCCGCGAGAAAGCCCGCGTCGAAGGCATCGCCCGCTCCCGTGGTGTCGCGCGGTTCCGCCGGAACGCACTCGATCACGACCCGCGACCCTTCCCGAGTTCCGATCAGCGCGCCCCGCCGGCCCAGTGTCAGGGCGACGACCTCGACGTGTGCCGCCAGAGCGTCGACGATTCTCCCCGGGTCGCTCTCGCCGGTGAGCGCCTGGCCCTCTTCGAGGTTCGGGAACAGGATGTCGGCACCCTCGATCGCTCCGAGGAACCCCGGAGCGCCGTGATCGACGATGAACCCCGCCGACCCGGGATCGACCGAGACGGTCACGCCGTGCGCCTTCGCGCGCCGGATCAGGTCGGCGAACCCCTCGACCGGCTGCCCGCTGAAGATCGTGTAGCCGGTGAAGTGCAGGTGGGTGGCGACGCTCAGCAGGGCATCCGTCACGTCGGCGGGCGAGGTGTCGACGTTCGCCCCCTTCTCGGTGAGCATGGTGCGCACGTCGTTGCCCTCGACGATCACGACGATCGTGCCCGTGGGCAGCACCGCCTCGCCCGACAGGTGCGGGGTGACGCCGGAATCACGCAGCAGGTTCTCGTGCCGCACGGTGTCGGCGACGTTGGTGCGCCCGACGAAGTCGACGAGCGTTCCGAGCGAGCCGAGCCACGCTGCCGTGTTCGCGGCCGAACCGCCCGCGCGGCGCTCGATGCTCGCGAGCGTGTCGGTGTCGGCGCGGATGCCCGAGGAGGGCGTCACGATGATGTCGTCGAAGACGTCGCCCACGATCACGACACGGACGGGCGGGCGACTGCCCGCCGACCCTGCGGCGTCACTCACGGTCGAGCCCGCTCCAGGCCGTCGCGATCTCGCCCGCAAGCCGCACATTGTTGCGTGCGATGTCGAGGTTGACCTCGAGACTCCGACCGCCGGATGCCCCCACGATGTACGACAGCAGGAACGGTGTCACGGCCTTTCCCCGGATTCCCCGCGCGTCTGCCTCGGCCAGGGCCTCGAGCAGCACGGTGTCGTGTTCGGCCGGGTCCCACTGCAGCGCAGACGGCAGGGGGTTCGCGACGATGATGCCCTGCCCGTGGCCCAACTCGTCCTGGCTCTGCATGACCCGGGCGATCTCGTCGGGGGAGTCCACCGACCAGTCGATCTGCTCGCCGGACTCGGTGAGCCAGAAGCTCGGGAAGTTGGTGGTGCGGTACCCGAGCACGGGAACGCTCAGGGTCTCGAGCCGCTCGAGCGTCCCGGCGATGTCGAGCACCGACTTCACCCCGGCCGCGACCACGGTCACCCCGGCGAGGGCGAGCGAGCTGAGGTCGGCCGACTCGTCGAAGGTCGCGCTGGCGCCGCGGTGAACGCCGCCGAGCCCGCCGGTCGCGAAGACCCGCACCCCGGCGCGGCCCGCCAGGTAGGCGGTCGCTGCGACGGTGGTCGCTCCGCTGATCTTCTTGGCCGCAAGGATCGGCAGGTCGCGAACGCTCGCCTTGACCATGTCCTCGTTGGCGATGCGCGCGATCCCGTCGGCGTCGAGCCCGATACGCGGAATCCCGTCGAGCACCGCGATCGTCGCCGGCGTCACACCCGCACTGAGAAGGATTTCCTCGAACTCCTTCGCGGCTTCGAGGTTTCTGGGCCGGGGGAGCCCGTGCGAGATGATGGTCGATTCGAGGGCGACGATCGGGCGACCGTTCTCGAGTGCGTCTGTCACGGCATCGGAGATGACGAAGGGCTGGGGCATCACGTGTCTTTCTACGGCAGCGGTCAGGGTTCGGGCGACTTCGGTTCTAGGCTGGCTCTATGCCCCCCAGCGACTCTGCGCCCTCACGCGATTCTGCCATTCTCGCGGAGGCCGAACGACTCGACCGGCTGCGCGAGCGCGAACAGGCGCTGCAGTTCGACTCCTTCGACCACGCTGACGCCTTCTCGCTGGGCTCGCACCTGCGCGACGCGGCCATCGAGCGGGAGCTTCCGATCGCGATCGCGATCGTCTTCGGCGAGCAGCGTGTCTTCCACGCCGGGATGCCCGGGGCCTCGTCTGACAACGACCACTGGCTCGAGCGCAAGTTCCGTGTGGTTCGGCGTTTCGGTGAATCGTCGTACGTGGTCGGCACACTCTTCCGCTCCCGGGGAACCACTTTCGAGGCCTCTGCCCGCCTCGACCCCATCGTCTTCGCGGCCCACGGCGGAGCGGTTCCGATCTTCGTGCACGGCTCGCTGATCGGCATCGTCGGCGTCTCGGGCCTCGCCCAGGCCGACGACCACGAACTGGTGCTCGACGCCCTCGAATGGCTGCGGGGCCAGCAGTGAACAAGGGGCAGCGCGATGCGCAGCTGCGGGAACAGCAGGAGCGCAACCGTCAGCTGCGCAACCGGCCGACGGGAGCCACGCCCGCGTCGCGCTACCCCACCTTCACCCGCACCGCCCTGGCTCCGGGGCTTCTCGCCGCGGTCATCCTGCTCGCCGCCGTCGCCGTGATCGACTCGGGCTGGTTCACCCTCTTCCGCTACGCGATCGCCATTCTCGCGCTCATCGTCTCGGTCTTCGCGTACCAGGCGAAACAGTGGTGGTGGATCATCGGGCTGGTGCCGATCGCGGTCGTGTGGAACCCGATCGTGCCGCTCGACTTCGTGCCGCCGGTCTGGTACGCCCTGCACCTGGCCGCCGCCATCGTCTTCGTCGCGGCGGGCCTGCTGATCAAGATCCCCGTGTCGAACGCGAAGTAGCGCAGACTCTAGCCGACAATGCGTTAGAATCGGGAACGCACCGGGTAACCCGCAGCTGTTTCTGAAAACACGGCTGATTTGGTCAGCAATCCGGTGCAGGTTCGCGCCGAAGGTCGTTTCAGCTGGGTCTGAACGCCGGCAGCGCCACACTCCACAGGAGGAGCATGTCACGATCAGGCGTTCGCCGGTCAACCCGCACGGTCGACAACACCGGCCTCATCCCGATTCTCGCGCGGAAGGTCAGGGAGGTCGAAGCAGCCGCCCAGCGCGGCAAGGTCGTGCCCTCGAACCGCACGAAGTTCCTCGTCGTTGCCCTGCTCATGCGGGAGGAACGCGCCCGCATCAAGGGCGACTCCGAGCTGAGCGACGGCGAACGCGCCGAGCAGCTGAAACGGCTCGACGGCATCGCGGGCATCCTGGCGCAGACGGCCGCGCGCGACACCTCGCTCATCACGCTGCTGGAGAGCGACGTGCCGGTGTCGCCCGTTGCGCAGCGCATGCGCCGTGAGTATCTGACCGACGCCGGTCTCGAGGTCGAGGAGGAGGAACTCCCGCCGCCGGCCGCCGCGTCGCCGTTCGCCTCGGACTTCAGCTTCCGGGGCACCGCTGCGGAGCGACAGGTCATGCCGCAGTCGGTGAAGGCCCGCCAGCTCGCAAACCCGTTCCTCGCTCCCGACTTCAGTGCCGCGACGGCGCACCGCCCGGTCTCCCGCGGCCGCCTGTCGAGCTGGGAGCTGCTCGGCCCCCTCTACCGTGCCTTCGAGTATGGCTCCGGTGGCACGGTCGCCAGCATGGAGCTGCCCGAGGCGCCGAAGATCGACCGCATCTCGCCTCCCGGCCACGAACTCATGCACCACCAGGCGCGCTTCATCGCGGCCGTCGCCGCCGGGCACCGGTCGTTCCTGCTCGCCGATGAGCCCGGCCTCGGCAAGACGGCGCAGTCGCTGCTGGCCGCATCCGTCTCCGATTCCTACCCGCTGCTCGCGGTCGTACCGAACGTCGTCAAGATGAACTGGGCCCGCGAGGTCGAGATCTGGACCCCGCATCGCCGCGCGACGGTCATCCAGGGCGACGGGGCAGGGCTCGATGCCTTTGCCGACGTGGTGATCGTGAACTACGACGTTCTCGACCGGCACCTCGCCTGGCTCGGCACCCTCGGTTTCAAGGGCATGGTCGTCGACGAGGCGCACTTCATCAAGAACCTGCAGTCGCAACGCTCGAAGAACGTGCTGGCACTGGCTGAACGTATCCGCAGGTTCGCGCCCGGCGGCGACCCGCTGATGATGGCCCTCACCGGAACGCCGCTGATCAACGATGTCGACGACTTCCGCGCGATCTGGCAGTACCTCGGCTGGATCGACGGCGACAAGCCCACCCCCGAGCTGATGGAGAAGCTCGAAGACACCGGCCTCACCCCGGCCGACTTCGGTTTCTTCGCCGAGGCTCGCGAGGCCGTCATCGACATGGGCATCGTGCGCCGCAAGAAGGTGGATGTCGCCGCCGACCTTCCGGCGAAGCGGGTCGTCGACCTCCCGGTCGAACTCGACGACGACCTCGGCCGCTCTATCCGCCAGGCCGAAGCCGAGCTGGGCAAGCGTCTCGTCACGCGGTACCGCCGGTCTGCCGCAGGGGCGGTCGGGGCCGGTTACGACACCAGCGACGGCCCGAACGCCGAACTGATGCGCATGGTCGCCAAGGCCGAACTCGAGGAGTCGAAAGCCAGTTCGACCGGCGAGAACGTCTTCACCATGGTGCGCAAGATCGGCCAGGCCAAGGCCGGTCTCGCGGCCGACTATGCCGCCCAGCTCGCCCGCTCGGTGGGCAAGGTCGTCTTCTTCGCGAAGCACATCGACGTGATGGACCAGGCCGAGGAGGCCCTTGCGAAGGCCGGCCTCCGCACCATCTCGATCCGCGGCGACCAGAGCGCGACCTACCGCCAGACGCAGATCGACGCGTTCAACAACGACGCGGATGTCGCGGTCGCGGTGTGCTCGCTGACCGCCGCCGGTGTGGGGCTGAACCTGCAGGCTGCGTCGAACGTCGTGCTGGCTGAACTCTCCTGGACGGCGGCCGAACAGACCCAGGCGATCGACCGGGTGCACCGGATCGGCCAGGCCGAGCCTGTCACCGCGTGGCGCATCATCGCGGCGCAGACCATCGATTCGAAGATCGCCGAGCTCATCGACAGCAAGCAGGGTCTCGCGGCCCGGGCGCTCGACGGGTCGGACGCCGAGATCGGCTCGAGCGACAGTGTGCAGCTCGAGGCTCTGGTGAGCCTCCTGGAGAGGGCGTTGTCATGATCGGCGGAGGCGGCGCCGGCCTCTCCGCCGGCAGTGCCGCCACGCACAACGTCGCGCTGGAGAATCCGCTCGAACCCGATGCGTCTGAGGAGCTGTTCACCCGGGGTTCCGGGCGTTCGGGCGCACCGCGCTCGTGGCCGAAGAGTCATGGCCGGCCCGACGTCGTCGTACGCAAGGGCATGCTCGCGCTCGTCAACGAGACCCTGACGCCCCACGAAGCCCTGGTCGAAGACCTGCTGTTCGTGCGTCGGGCGCTGCAGAAGGCCCGCATCGCCTTCTTCCTCATCCGCGGCAACGACGAGCGACCGGTGATCGTGGTGGATGCCGCAGCACGTCGCAAACTCGAACGCGCGCTCGCGCTGGCCTGCCAGAACGAGCCCATGTACGCCAAGACGGTCACGGGCAAGAAGCGGCCACCGCTGCTGGTCTCCACGGGCGTGCTGTCGGAGAGCCGCAAGGCGCGCATCTTCCGGCTGTACCGCCCGCGCGTCGAGCCGCGCGGCGGGCTGACCTATGGGTCATCCATTGGAATCGAGCTGCAGCTCTGGAGCTTCGAGGCAGAGAACATCATCTGCCCCGTCGAGAATTCGCTGACACGGCGCATCCTGCCGCGGTCGGAGGCCAACCCGACGACGGTGAACCTCTACGGGCATTCGTGGAACACTCTCCGCGGCATGTTCGACATCCAGGCGACCGACGTGGTCTTCGACATCGACATGGTCTTCTCCTGGGTCGACGGCAACGACATCGACTACCAGCGCCGACGCCGGGCGCAGGGCAAGGGGTATGTCGCCGGCGACGGCGACGATTCGGATGCCCGGTACCGCCAGATCGACGAGTTGAAGTACGCGCTCCGATCGGTGTACCTGTTCGCCCCCTGGGTGAGGCGGATCTTCATCGCCACGGACTCACCGAAGCCCGCATGGTTGGCCGAGCATCCGCGGGTCACCTTCGTGCGGAGTGAGGAGTTCTTCGGCGACGTCACCGTGCTGCCGACCCACAACTCGCAGGCTGTCGAGAGCCAGCTGCACCGCATCCCGGGCATCAGCGAGTACTTCCTCTACTCCAACGACGACATGTTCTTCGGTCGCCCCGTGCAGCCGAACATGTTCTTCTCACCCGGCGGGGTCACGAAGTTCATCGAGGCCCAGACCCGTATCGGGCTGGGTGAGAACGACCTCGAGCGAAGCGGTTTCGAGAACGCGGCGAGAGTCAACCGCCGCCTGCTCAGCGAGAAGTTCGGCCGCATCATCACCCGGCACCTCGAGCATGCAGCGGCACCCCTTCGTCGGAGTGTCATGGCGGAGCTGGAGGGGGAGTTCCCCGAGGACTTCCGACGCACGGCGGCCAGTCGCTTCCGGTCGAGCACCGACATCTCGGTGACGAACTCGCTGTACCACTACTACGCGCTGATGACCGGGCAGGCCGTCGTGCAGGAGGCTGCGCGGGTCGCGTACGTCGACACGACGGTGCGGTCGGGCCTGGGGATGCTGCCCGAGATACTGCGTAAACGCGCCTACGATTTCTTCTGCCTCAACGACGGGAGCTTTCCCGAGGTGTCGGCAGAAGAGCGCACGGCCGTCGTGCAGGCGTTCCTCGAACAGTACTTCCCGTTCCCGGCCCCCTGGGAGACCGAGCGCGCTGCCCGGGTTCCGCTCGACAAAGGCCAGTTCGTCGCGGCAGGGTAGGTCGCGGCGGGGCAGGTCAGCGGGGAAGGTCGGCCCATCCCTTGATCCGTCAGGCGGTGGCGACCAGGGCCGGCACGACCAGGGGCTCTTCGGCCACGACGGGGGCACCGGCCGGGGGGAGGAATGCAACCCCGGCCTTCTCGAGAATGGCTGCGGTCTCCGACGCGGAGGTGTACGACACCTGCGCGTAGTGCCCGATCGGTACCACCGAGTGCAGCACCGTGTTCTCGAAGACGTGGATCAGGTTGAACGCCTGGGCTCCGTCACGGGCGAGGGTTCCGCCGACCGGCACGTTCAGGTCCTGCGTGTAGCAGGTCGCCGAGGCCACCGAGACGGGCACACCGGCGAACATCGCCGTCGACGAGTAGTGCAGGTGCCCGGCGATGATGGAGCGAACGTCGCTGCCCTGGATGACCTCGGCAAGCGAGGCCTGGTCGCGAAGCTCCACCATGACGGCGAGGTCGAGCACGCTGGGCACGGGCGGGTGATGCATGGCGAGGATGGTGCCGTGCGGTGCGGGGCTTGAGAGCTCTTCGGCGAGCCAGTCGAGCTGGGCGGGGGTCACCTCTCCGTAGTGCGACCCGGGCACCGTGCTGTCGAGGGTGATGATGCGCAGGCCGTTGATGTCGTGCACACGGTCTATCGGCTTCATCGAGGGCTGCTGGTCGAGCAGCCCGGCGCGGAATGCCGCGCGGTTGTCGTGGTTGCCCATGACCCAGATGACCTCTGCGCCGAGCTTGGCGGCGGCGGGTTCGACGATCGCGCGGAGCTTCTCGTACGCCTTCGGGTCGCCCTTGTCGGCGAGGTCTCCGGTGAAGACGATGGCCTCGGGCCGGGCACCGGACTCCAGCAGCTCACCGAGGATCTTCGTGAGGTGCGCCTCGCTGTCGACCTTGCCGTACAGCAGGTCGTCGTGGCCGACGAAGTGGGTGTCGCTGAAGTGCAGCACGAAGTGATCGGGCCGCGGGTACTGGGCGAAGGTCTTCGCCGGGGCCGGGGAGATCGGGGTGGGTTGGTCGGGTTCCGTTGACGCAGCTTGAGCTGGCATTTTTGACAAGGGCCGTTTCGGGTTGGCTTTCCCGCTGTGTGGCTGCACGACGGGCGGTGCGAAACAAAGCCAAGCAGACGAAACTGTATGTCGGGTAAACGCCACGCGGCAAGAAGACAAACATGCGCGGGCCTGGATTTGTGCCTCAGAAAGTATGTCACTGTAAGGTCGGCTTGGCTAGAAGATGTCGCCGTGAATCAACGCACGACGCCGCACGGAGGTGGATCTGCATGAAGTTCTCACAGGTGATCAAAGGCGCCGTCACGCGTCGTCCCGCCTCGCACGACGACGCTCCGGTCGAGGTCGCACCGAGTCTGCATCCGTTCGGCGCGGGCGGTGGCGTCATCGACAACGCCATCTACTCCGAGGGCAAGCGGGTGCTCTCCTGCGCGACACCCCAGCAGACGATCGAGGCCCTGTCGAGCATCCCCGACGCCCTCGCCTGGATCGGACTGTTCCGCCCCGACGAGGCGGCCCTGTCAGAACTCGAACACGAATTCGGGCTGCATCCGCTCGCCATCGAAGACGCGGTCGGCGCACACCAGCGCCCGAAGCTGGAGCGGTACGGCGACGTGCTCTTCGTCGTGCTGCGCGCCGCCTTCTATGTGGACGAACGGGAGGAGGTCGAGTTCGGCGAGCTGCACCTCTTCGTGGGCCCGAACTTCGTGGTCTCTGTCAGGCACAGCGCCTCGCCCGACCTGTCGATCGTCAGGCGGCGCATGGAGGCTGACCCGAAACTCCTCGCCCTCGGCCCGATCGCCGCGCTCTACGGCATCATGGATGCGGTCGTCGACCAGTACGCTCCTGTCGTCGCCGGACTCGAGACCGACATCGACCAGATCGAGGCGCAGGTCTTCGAGGGTGACCCCGAGGTCTCGCGGCGCATCTATGAACTCTCTCAGGAGGTGCTCGACTTCCAGCGTGCGACGCTGCCGCTGACCGGGATGCTGCAGACCCTCCGTGAAACGTACGGCCAGGGTGAGACGGGAAACCTCGAGCTCAAGCGGGCGTTCCGCGATGTCGCCGACCACGTTGCGGTGGTCAACGAGCGGGTGGACGGTTTTCGCCAGACCCTGCGCGAGATCCTCACCGTGAATGCGACTCTCGTCGCGCAGCGCCAGAACGAAGACATGAAGAAACTCGCCGAGACGAGCAACCACCAGAACGATGAGGTCAAGAAGATCTCCGCCTGGGCCGCCATCTTCTTCGCCCCCACGGTCGTGACCGGCATCTACGGCATGAACTTCGACTACATGCCCGAGCTGCACTTCACCTGGAGCTATCCGGCGGCGATCGGCCTCATGGTCGGCCTCAGTGTAGGCCTCTACGCCATGTTCAAGAAGCGCGGGTGGCTGTGAGACCTTCGGGCGTAGCCTGAGGCGATGACATCCCTCTGGCTGGCGTCGACACCCGAGATCACGACCGATCCGTTCGAACCGGATGCCCGCTACGACGAGGTCGTGGTGGGGGCGGGTCTCACCGGGCTCACGATTGCGCTGCTCTTCGCCCGGGCGGGCAGGAGGGTCGCCGTGCTCGAGTCGCGCTCCATCGGGGCCCTCGCCACCGGGAAAAGCACCGCCAAGCTCTCGCTGCTGCAGAGCAGCCAGTTGCAGAAGATCAAGGCGCACACCTACCAGTCGGTCGTACAGGCCTACGTCGACGGCAACCTCGCGGGCCAACGGTGGCTGCTCGACTACGCCGACTCCCGGGGAATAGCGGTTCAGCGCCGTGACGCGGTGAGCTACGCCGGTACTTCTGAGGGTGTCGCGACCGTCGAACGGGAGTACCGCATCGCCGCGTCGGCGGGGCTCCCTGTGCGGCTCACCGACACGACAGACCTGCCGTTCGAGACATTCGGGGCGGTCGTGCTGCCCGACCAGGCGCAGTTCGACCCGCTCGACATTCTGGGCGCGCTGGCGGCGGATCTCCGCGAGCTCGGCGGTGTCATCATCCAGGGCACACGGGTGATCGGTGTGAAGGCCGAGAAGCCGGCCCGGGTGCGCACCTCGCGCGGCGAGGTCTTCGGCGACCATGTGCTGTTGACCACCGGCACCCCGATGCTCAACCGTGGTCTGTACTTCGCCAAGCTCAGCGCGAAGCGGTCGTACGCGGCGTCGTACTCCCTGCCGGCGGATGCGACGCTCCTGCCGCAGGGAATGTACCTGTCGGTGGATGCGCCGACCCGGTCGGTGCGTACGGTTCCGGCAAAGGACGGTGTGACGGCGGATGCCGGGGCCGCCGGTCTGGCAGCCGACACGTTGATCGTGGGCGGCAACGGGCATCCGGTCGGCCGCGAGCACGACACCCAGCGCCTCGTGGACGACCTGCACGAGTGGACGGCCGACCACTTCCCGGGCGCCAAACCCACCCACTCGTGGAGCGCGCAGGACTACGAGACGCCGCACCGTGTGCCCTTCGTCGGCTACCTGCCGCGTGGTCGGGGCCGCATCTACTTCGCCAGCGGCTATGACAAGTGGGGCATGACGAACGCGGTCCAGGCTGCGCTGACGCTGTTCGGCGACATCACCGGCGACACTCCGCCCTGGGCGAAGGTGCTGCACCACCGGGTGACGCTGCCCGCCGCCATCGCCTCGGGCCTCGGCGCGAACGCGGCCACCGGTTGGTGGGCGTTGAAGGGGTGGGCGGGTGTGCTCACCGGGCCGGCGACGGATGATCTGCCGCTGCCCGACGAGGGCCAGGGTTTCATCGCCCGCTCCGGCCTCCGGCCCACCGGAACCTCAACGGTCGACGGACGCACCTGCCAGGTCTCGGCGGTCTGTCCGCACCTCGGCGGCGTACTCACGTGGAACACCGCCGAGACCTCGTGGGACTGCCCTCTGCACGGCTCCCGCTTCGCCCCAGACGGCACCCTCCTCGAGGGCCCCACCACCCACGACCTCCGAACCTGAATCGCGCCGCCCCGACCCCCGAAGGCAACGGACACGAATCCTGCACTCGTGCGCGCTATGCGGCGGGGATGGCGGTATTCGTGTCCGTCCGGCCCGCGAGGCGGGTGGGGCTGGTGTGGGGGTAGTGCGCTAGCGCCGGGGGCGGTTCGCGAGGCGGGCGACGGCGGCCGTCGGGATCGAGACCCAGCTGGGGCGGTTGCGCACCTCGTAGATCGCCTCGTAGAGGGCCTTGTCGATCTCGAACGCATCCAGCAGGGCCCGGTTCGCACGCAGGTCGATCCCCGATCGGGCGATGTAGCCGTCGAGGAAGGCGGCCCGGGCATCCAGTGCCCACTCTGTCGCAGATTCACCGGGGTGGGTCTGTGCGTAGGAGCCGGCCACGTAGTCGAAGGAGCGCAGCATGCCCGCGATGTCGCGGAGCGCGAGGTCGGGCTGGCTGCGCTCGACCATCGGCCGCAGAGGTTCGCCCTCGAAGTCGACCAGCACCCAGCCGCCGGCGGGCGTCGAGAGCACCTGGCCCAGGTGGTAGTCGCCGTGGATGCGCTGCAGGTTCGGCCACGGGCTCGCCTCCGCCGCCTCGAACACGCGCTCGATCGCGTCGTTGTGTTCGGCGAGCGACGGGACCTCACGCACCGCACCACCGTGGCGGCGGCGCATGCTCGTCATGACGGCGGCCACCACGTCGCCCGCGGGCTCGATCGTGGGCAGCACCTCGGCGAGGGTCTCGTGCACCTCGGCGGTCGCCTCACCGAGCGCCGTCGCCTCGACGACGAACGAACGACCCGCTTCCACGGCGTCGAGTGCCACGCGCCAGGCGTCCTGTACGCCGGGCAGGAACTCCTGCGCGAAGGCGAGGTGGCCCGAGGTGCGACCGTCGGGCATCCGTGAATCGTGCCACTGGCCGACGACGCTGCCGATCGAGGCGGGGACCCGGGTGGAGCCGGCCTTCGCCAGCGCCGACTGCAGCACGACATCGGGGTTGTTGCCGTGGTGCAGCACCCGGAAGACCTTGGTGATGACGGGAGTGTGGGTTTCGCCCTCGGGCGATTCGACCTCCATGATGATGGACGAGTTCGACTGTTCGCCGCTCAGCACCTTCGCCGACACAACGGTCAGTGGATGCCCGGAGAGCTGTGCCCGCCCCGTCGCCGTGGCCCCACCGGTGCCATCGCTGGCCTGGTCCCTGGTGATCAGGTCGAGCAGGGCACCGGAGTAGGCGAGGTCGTGCGTGCCGTCGTAGACGAACTGGGTGTGGGCACCCTCGCCGGTGGTGACGGCGTTCGTGGGAGTGTCGGAGTCGGCCCTGTCAGACCCCGGCTGCGCGCTCAGCGCCACGATGAGCGAATTCTCGTACTCGGGCACCCGGTCGCCCCGCACGGTGAGCGGCACCTGGTAGAGCCGCGACTGCTGCCCGCCCTCGTCGAGCACGAGGAATGTCGTGACCCGCACCTCGGCGTCACCGTGCGGCAGATCGAAGCTGCCGATCAGGCGGAGCTTCGGGCGGGAAGCCTTTCCGCCGAACCAGCGCTGCCTCGGCATCCATTCGGCCAGGGAACCCAGCAGAGCGTTGTCGAACGGTTCGGAGTCGAAGGGTGAGGTTTCATTGAGCACAGAATCAGTCATCGTTCGCCTTCATTGTCGCTCGCGGTGGTCTGTCTTCACCCTACACAGCGAGGCGGGAGGCGAGGGTCAGTTGACAATCAGGCCAGGCCCAGCACGTCGAGCATCCAGGCGTACTCGTAGGCCGTCTCCTTCCAGCGCTCGTAGCGACCGCTCACCCCGCCGTGGCCCGCGGTGAGCTCGATCTTGATCAGCGGGTCGGCGCCCGCCTCCCGCAGGCGCGCCACCCACTTCGCGGGCTCGACGTACAGCACCCGCGTGTCGTTCAGGCTGGTCACCGCGAGGATCTTCGGGTACCGGATGCCCTCACGAATGTTCTCGTAGGGGGAGTACGACTTCATGTAGGCGTACACCTCCGCATCGTGCAGCGGATCGCCCCACTCATCCCACTCGATGACGGTGAGCGGCAGTGACGGGTCGAGGATCGACGTCAGCGCGTCGACGAACGGCACCTGCGCGAGGATGCCCGCGAACAGTTCGGGTGCGTCGTTCGCCACCGCGCCCATCAGCAGCCCGCCGGCACTGCCGCCCTGCGCGACGAGCTGGTCGGGGCTGGTGTCGCCGGCCTCGATCAGGTGGCGCGCGGCGGCCGCGAAATCGGTGAAGGTGTTGCGTTTGGAGAGCTTCTTGCCCTGCTCGTACCACCAGCGGCCGCGCTCGCCGCCGCCGCGAACGTGGGCGATTGCGAAGACCACGCCGCGGTCGAGCAGCGACAGCCGCGCGACCGAGAACGAGGGGTCGAT
This sequence comes from Subtercola boreus, assembly GCF_003399645.1. GTDB lineage: Bacteria > Actinomycetota > Actinomycetes > Actinomycetales > Microbacteriaceae > Subtercola > Subtercola boreus_A. The sequence goes on along the minus strand of NZ_NBXD01000019.1, from coordinate 5,034 downwards.
ACTGGCCTCGTACGAACCGTAGCCGTAGAGCACCAGCGGGGCGGGGGTACCGGGGGTGACGAGGTCGGTGCGGTAGACGAGAGAGAGCGGGATGCTCGTTCCTGCAGTTGTGCCCTCGGTGTCACTGCCGTTGTCGATGTCACCGTCGCCCGCGTCGGCCCACGCTCGCCGCTGGGTGTAGGCGGAGCTGTCGTATCCGCCGAGCACCGGTTGCTGCTTCAGCTGCCGCAGCTCGCCGGTGCCGATGTCGTAGTCGTACACGGTCGACGGCGTCACGAAGGAGGTGAAGCCCACGCGGAGGGTGGGCTGCGTCCATTCCGGGTTGCTGCCGGTGCCGGTGACGGAGAGCAGCTCATCGAAGGGGAGCTCTTCGAGCGGGCCGTAGCCGCTGCCATCACCATCTGCCCCGGCCAGTCGGATGACCGCGACCCTGCTGAGCGCGTCGCGCCGGTATTCCACGCTCAGGTGGGTCTGGAACGCGTCGACGCTCTCCAGCCGCACCTCGGGGTCGTGCGCCAACACGGCGTGCCAACGCGACTCGTCGAGCGGAGCATCCGGGGCCACCTCGAGCAGCTCGAAGTTGTCACCGTTCGCGTTGTGGGTGAGCAGAAGCTTGTCGGTGCCGTCGACGACAGCGTGTTCGACGGAGTACTCGACGCCCTCAAGGCGCGGCCAGACCACCGTGAACGCGCCCTCGGGCGTCGCCGCAGCGAGAAGGTGCGTCTCGCTGGTGACGCTCGAACCGACATCGATCTGAAGGTAGGCCCGACTGCGGGTGATTCCGACACCGACCCAGTACCGCTCGTCGGGTTCGGTGAAGACGAGCGTGTCTTCGCCCGCGCTGCCGACCTCGTGTCGCCAGATGGTGTCGGGGCGCCAGGCATCGTCGACCGTCGGATAGAAGACGAAGCGGCCATCGGGCGAGAACGTTGCACCGGCGGCGGTGTTCTCGACCACATCGGGGAGGTCGGTACCGGTCGCCAGGTCGCGGATGCGGAGCGTGTAGCGCTCATCGCCGACGGTGTCGACCGCATAGGCGAGCAGGCCCCCGTCGGCACTGGTGTCAAAGCTGCCCAGGGAGTAGAAGTCCCGTCCTTCGGCCTCGATGTTGTCGTCGAGCACGACCACCTCACCGGGCACGGGTCGCCCGGGTTCCAGGGTGGGCGGCATCCAATCGTCAGGCGAGTCGATGGGTGCCCGGGCGTGCACGCCGTACTGCTTGCCCTCGATGGTGCGCGTGTAGTACCACCACGCTCCGTCGCGAACCGGTACCGAGAGGTCGGTCTCGCGCGTTCGGGCTTTGATCTCGTCGAAGAGGGCCGCGCGCAACGGCTCGAGATGGGCCGTCTGCTGCTCGGCGAAGGCATTCTCGGCCGTCAGGTGAGCGATGACACGGGCATCGTCTTTGTCGCGGAGCCATTCGTAGTCGTCAGTCACCGTGTCGCCGTGATGGGTGCGACGGATGGGGATCTTCGCGGCTCGAGGGGGCTGCAGCGATTCGGGGTTGGCCATGGCTCAACCGTAGTTGAGGCGCCAGACATCCGTCCCGGCCCCGGTGGACTACCGTAGGATCCGGAGTTGAAGGCAGGGGCATGAACCACCAGGTGCACATCGAGATCGAGCGCAAGTACGACGTCGACGACACGACCGTCGTTCCCGATCTGACCGGGGTCGGGTCGATCGCGCGGGTCTCCGAGCCCGACACCGCGACGCTGCACGCCGTGTACTACGACACCGCTGACTTCCGTCTCGCCTCCGAGCGCATCGTTCTTCGCCGGCGCGGGGGCGGCGCCGATGAGGGCTGGCACATCAAACTGCCGGGAGACGAGGGTCGGCTCGAGCTGCACTGGCCGCTCGGCGATGAATCGCCGGTTCCCGCCGCTGTGCTCGACCTCGTGCTGGTGCATGTGCGCGATCATCCGCTCGCCCCGGTGGCGCGCCTGACGACCACCCGCACCACCATCTGTCTCTACGACGAGAACGACGTCGTCCTTGCGGAGATCGCCGACGACCTCGTGTCGGCCGGTGACGTGGCCACCGCGCAGCTGAGGGTCTGGCGGGAGTGGGAGGTCGAACTCACCGACGACGCCCCCGGTTCGCCGAAGAAGCGGCAGGCGCTCCTCGACGCGATAGAGAACAGGCTGCAGGCCGCCGGTGCCACGCCCAGTGCCAGTATCTCCAAGCTCGCCCACGCGCTAGGACGCGAGAAGCTCGGTGAGCAGGAGCCGCGCTGGGTGCTGGGTTCCAAGAGTTCTGCGGGCGAGGTTCTGCGGGCCGCGATCGCCCGGCAGACGGCCCGCCTGAAAGAGGCCGATCCTCTCGTACGCCAGGACGAAGACGGTGCGGTGCACACCATGCGCTCCTCCGTTCGGCGGTTGCGAAGCATCCTCGAGACCTATCGCGCGGTGCTCATGTCGCCCGAGGCCACGTATCTCGAAGCAGAACTGAAGGCGCTCGGCAAGGTGCTCGGCGACACACGCGACCCCCAGGTGATGCACGACCGGGCCCGTAACCTCGTGCGTTCGCAGGCGAACAAGCGCATGCACGAGGCGGTGTTGACGCGCCTGGTCGCCGGCAAGGCAGCGGAATACCAGCGGTCGCTGCGGTACCTGAACCGCATCATGTCGGGCCCGCGGTACTTCCGCCTGCTCGACGCCCTCGAAGACTTCAGCGCGAACGCCACGTTCGGCAAGAGATTGCGCGGGTCGGCCGCCAAGGTGCTCGCGAAGCCGATCGCCCGCGACTTCGCCCGGGTCGCGAAACACATGGGTGCGGTGAACGATGCGGCCAACCCTGAACAGTGGAACGAGCGCGTGCACGATGTGCGCAAAGCCGCCCGCCGACTTCGGTTCGGCGTCGAGGCCGTCTCGTCGGGCAATACGGCGATCTTCGGCGACAAGGCACGCCGGCTCGCGCTTGCTTCAGAGCGTGTTCAGGATGCCCTCGGCGAATACCGCGACAGCCTTCTGCTGCAGAGACTCCTGGTCAGCAGCGCCGACGCGGCCGCCGGCGAAGGAGAGAACACCTTCGGTTTCGGTCGGCTGCATGCCCTCGAGCAACAGCGCTCGGATTTCGCGATCGAGGAGTACGCCCGCGCCCGCGGCCAGTTCGCCCTCGCGAAGAAATGGGTGCCAGGAAACTAAAGCAGCCGCGTCGCGGGCCGAGCGCGACCCTGCCGGGGCCTGCACGGCCTCGCGAGTCGGGTCGATCCGTGAGGATCACGCGCCGTGGCCAGCGCCCTACGCCGGGGCCCGTGCATTGAGCGCGCCCGGTTGGGTTCGGAGCGCCGCCGTGACCCAGCCGCCGGCACCACGAGTAAGGCGCCCCAGTTTAGGTGCCGGGCGCCGCGGCTAAGGCGTCGTGGGTCAGGCGCCGGGCGCCTGGCCGTCGGTGGGTGTCGCCTCGGGGATGGGGAGCAGGCCCTCGCCCTCGAGGGAGGTGTCAACCTGTTCCTGTTCGCGCTCGTCTTCCTTCTGCTCGAGCTGGTCGGAGGTGGTCTCGGCTGTCGAGGTGTCGGTCGCGGTGATCTCGGCCTCAGTGCCGTCGGGGTTGGTGTGGGTGTCGCTCATGAGCCAAGCCTAGAACGCCCCGCCGACAGTGGCACGGGTTGCCAGAGAAGTGCGTGTGTGCTTGCACTCCGGTCTACCGCTCGGGCGGGCTGGCAGAGTGTTGCTGATGCGATGGCGTCGCTGATCGAGTGGCATCACCTACCACGTGGTTTGTCGTGGGCCCGTCTGGGTCACGGTGGCCGCGCTCCGCCGATGGGGCTATCTGCGGAAGGGTGCGGTTGCACTGCTGCGCTCTCCGGGCTTGCCGGGGGAGGCGTGGGGTGTTTGAATGCCTGGGGGTGCCGCGCCCTGCGGGCTTGCCGACGGATGGGTGTGGTGGGCGGGTGGCTGGGGCTGCCGCGCCCTGCGGGCTTGGCGGGGATGGATGGGCGGGTTGAGCGGATGGTTGGTGCAGTGGCTGGACGCCTAAGCTGGGGGCGTCCAGGAGGTGGCTGGATCGGATGGCCGGGAGGCGCACTGCGAGAATCCGGCGCGTGACTGACGGATGTCCGGTGTGCGAGAGTGACGCCGGGCGCGCGGGCGCGCGGCCGCATGGTTCAGGGTGCGCGGTGCGCGGTGCGCGGTGCGCGGTTGAGGGTCAACTTCTGCTCGGTGTCAGGATGATTGGTGCGCGGGGGTGGGTGGGCGGCTGTGCCGTGAATGACTGAGTCTGCTGCGGGTTAGCCGGTTTGTGGGAGTGGGCGGGCGCGGTTTTGTTGGCAGGGTCTGGGGGTTTGCCGCCAGTCGAGCCAGTCGGGGGGTATCAGATGTGGGGTGCCGTTTCGCATCACCAGCTTCCACCTCGTTTTGTGCACATGTGAGTGGTGGAAGTGGCAGAGTAGGGCACCGTTGTCGAGGTCTGTTTTGCCGGGTTGGTAGGTTTTCGTTTGCCAACCTTCGACGTGGTGTGATTCGCACCAGGACGGTGGGGCTTCGCAGGAGGGCCACACGCAGCCGCCGTCTCGGGCGGCGAGGGCCCGGTTTTGGGCGGCGGTGAACAGGCGCTTCGTTTTGCCGTGCTGCAACACCTGACCCTGGCTACCGAAGAGTGTGGTGATGACATCCGAGTGGCAGAGGAGTGTTTCGATCGTGCTTGCAGGGACGGGTTCGGTGAGACCGTCGATCCAACCGATACCGCGACCGGAGATGGCGTCGTCGAGGGTGGCGTGCACGTTCACGGTGGGGGCTGCCCCGTTCAGGCGCGGCATCGACGGAAGGCCGGCCGCGGTGGTGACGAGTTGGAGGAGGCCGTCGGCGAGTTTCTGACCCCTGGTGCGGGTGTCGCGGAGTAGCGGGTCGACCGAGTCGCCGTCGGGGGCGGTCAGGTCGTGGGTGCCGGCGCCGGTGCTGGTGCCGGTGGGGTCGGTGAAGGTGGGGATGCGGGGGCTCGTGAACGGCTCAAGGGCTGCCCGCAAATGACCTGCGGCGGTCGGTGGGAGGAGGCCGGTGAGTTTCGTCATCCCGGTCTTCTCCGTGACCAAGGTCA
>NZ_NBXD01000018.1 GCF_003399645.1 Subtercola boreus | reverse complement strand
ACGAATCCGCCAACCGCACCAGGTACTCGACCTGCACCACCCCGGCCATCAACTCACCGGTGGCAAGCCCGGTGGGCGCGGCAGCCCCGGCACCCGATCCGGGGTCGAGTACGCCCAACCCGATGAGAGCATCCACACATCCCACAATCGCCGACGCGGTGTCGACTTCGGGTGGTGTGGCGGGTGGTTTCATGACTCAAGTCAAACACCAACCACTGACATTACCTCAGCAAAAACACCCCGAAACAGACCAATCCAGAAAATACTTTCTGAGAGTTTTGGAGACCCTCAGCTCACATGCACAGCAGGCCGCAGTTCGACGTTCTTCTCCGCCTCACGCAGCACCTCGCGGGTCACCGGCGCGACCTCTCCGCTGCCTGTGATGAGAAAGCGCAGCATGTTCGACACGGGGTTGCCCTCTGTCCACTCGAAGTAGATCTCGGGCACGACGCCGGTCTCGTCGCGGATCGTCAGCATCACCACGGCGAGCGTGTTCGGCACGTTGCCGCTCCGCACTTCGAGTACCCGGTAGCCGTGTTTGGTGACGCCTCGCACGAGAAGGTCTTCCTCGAAGTTCGACGAGTCGGCCGGGTAGACCTCGATGAAGATGATCTTCGCCGAACTCGGAATGTGGCTGTCGTGCCGCTCCTCCTTGTTCTTGATGCGGTACTCCAGCGCGCTGCCGTCGTCGGGCTCGTTCGCGATGAGATGGATGACCTTGCGTTCCGCATCTGCCCGGAGAAACTCCAGCGCACTCTCGTCGAGTGTCACCGAGGTGGCCCGCAGCTGGAACGAGCGCTGCACGCGCGAGACCAGCGACACCACCAGGATGGCGAGAATGAACAGCGCGGCGATTCGAACGCCGTCGGGCCGCTCGAAGACGTTCGCGATCGTCGTGTAGAGGAACACCAGCGACACCACGCCGAATCCGACCGTGCGCTTCTTCTGGCGCTGGCGCCGTGCCGAAAGAGTCACCGCGACGGAGGCAGAGGTGATGAGCACCAGTACACCCGTCGCATAGGCGCCACCCTGGGCATCCACGTTCGCCTTGAAGGCGAGGGTGATGATGAAGGCGATTCCCGTGAAGACGAGTACGAGCGGTCTGACGGCACGAACCCACTGCGGCGCCATGCCGTAGCGGGGAAGGTAGCGCGGCACCAGGTTGAGCAGACCGGCCATGGCCGACGCTCCCGCGAACCAGAGGATGGCGATGGTGCTGATGTCATAGGCCGTTCCGAACGCGCTGCCCAGGTACTCGTGCGCGAGGTACGCCAACGCCCGGCCATTGGCCTCGCCGCCGGGCTGGAACTCTGCCTGCGGGATCAGCAGCGTCGTCACGAAGCTCGAGGTGATGAGAAAGGTGCTCATGATCAGGGCGGCCGTGGTCAGCAGTCGCCAGGTGCCCCGGATGCGCCCGGTCGGCTTCTCGGGAGTGTCCGTCGGGCTGCCGGTGATCTGGGGCATCACCGCGACCCCCGTCTCGAAGCCCGAAAGGCCGAGCGCCAGCTTCGGAAAGACGATGAGCGCTATGCCGACCATCACCAGCGGGTTGCCGTGTTGCGCGTTCAGCGCCTCCCACCAGTTCGTGATGACCACCGTGTTCTCGAACACGTGCATGATCGAGACCGCGATCACGACGAGGTTCAGCGCGAGGTAGACGGCCACGAGCACCGTCGCGATGCCGATCGCCTCTTTGAAGCCACGGATGAAGACCGCTCCCAGCAGCGCGACGAGAACAAGGGTGATGATGACCTCGTTGCCGTGGAACCACGAGGGGGCGAACGGATTCTCGATGGCATGGGCGGAGGCATCCGCTGCCGACAGGGTAATCGTGATCATGAAGTCGGTGGCGGCGAAGCCCAACAGCACCAGGACGAACAGCTTGCCGCCCCACCAGGGCAACAGGCGTTCGAGCATGGCGATCGAACCCTCACCTTTGAAGCTCTCGCGGGCCACGCGACGGTAGACCGGCAGCGCGCCGAAGAGCGTGAGAAGCAGCAGCACGATGGTGGCGAAGGGGGAGAGCAGACCGGCGGCGAGCGCCGCGATGGCCGGCTGGTAGCCGAGGGTCGAGAAGTAGTCGACGCCGGTGAGGCACATCACGCGCCACCACGAGTGCGTCTTCTCCACCTTCACGCTGTACGAGCCCTGGTGCTTGCCGGACTGGTCGACGAGGCCCTGCAGGAGCCACCGGCGCGCTTTACTCTGTTGGGGCTCGCCGAGATCGGACACCACGTGGTGGGAGACGTTCGCGGAGTCTTTTGTCTGGGACATCATGTTCCTTCAGTGCAGGTTCCAGGCGGGCACTACGTCGAATCCATCGGCCACGATGCCCCGCTCGAGAAAGGCCACGAGGTCGTCGAGCGCCCGCGATGCGCTCCGCACGGCCCGGGGGTACTCGGTCCAGTCCAGTTTCGACGGGGATAGTCTATGGCGCGCACGGCGACTCCCGATTCGCGCAGCGTTCGGTGAGATCCTGTGAGGGGTCGAGCCTCGAGGCGGTGCGTTCGCCGTACTGCTGCAGGAGTGTGGCTGGCAGCTCCGAGAGCCGTGCCACGAGCGAGGTGTGCAGTGCTTCGTCGGTCGCGGGTGGGCCCGCGATCAGTTGGAAGTCAGGGGCGATCAACACGTTCCGGGCCAGCGGGGGAGTGCCGACATCCCGGGCCTTCATCGCCGTGCGCGCGGCGAGCGCACCCCCGGTACCGACGCCCAGCACGGCGACCTTCGTCGCACCGGTTTCGGCGATGGCCTGCATCAGGGCTTCGTACGCGGCCTCGCGGTCGTCGACCATCGTGGTGGGGATGTGCACGAGACAGGCGGTCAGCGGCAGTCGTTTCGCGAGCGAGCTGGCGAGCCATTCGCCGCTCTTCCGCCCCCGGGCAGCGATCGATTTCTCGTCGGGAAAGACCACGACCAGCGAAACGGAGTCGGCGGCCCGGCTGAAGAGTCGAAGACGCACCGAGCCGAGTGGCGCGGACAGCGTCTGCTCCTGAACCGCCACACCCGCGGCGCGTTTACCGGCGTAGAACCCCCGGGCCACCGGAACGTGTTCGATCACCCAGGCTGCCGTGGAACCGCGCCCGGGTTCCGTCGCCTGCGCAGCGTCAGCACTCATCGCCACTCACGATACCCTGCGCCCCCGGGGCCGATGCGCCTCAGCTGCGGTTGCGCGTGACGGTCGAGGTGTCGAGCGCCAGCTCCTCGGCGTCGAGGCCCCGCAGCACACTCCGCATGACCTCCTCATCGAGCTCGCCCGCGTTTCGCTGTCGCAGCACGATCGACCGGCGGTAACCGATCAGCTCGCGGCGCAGCTCGGTCAGCTCCGGTCCGCTCAGCCGGGGTTTCTCGGCGTCTCCCGTGTCGATGTCGGGTGCATCGATGTCCTGCTGGTCGAGATTGTTCTCCTCGAGCAGCACCGTCACCTGGCGTTCGAACTGCCGTTTGAGAACGGCGATCGACCGGTCGAGGTTGGCATCGCCGTATCGTTTCGCCCACTCGTCGCGGTGCTGGTCGATGTAGTCCTTGGTCTCACGAACGCTGAGTTCGAAGATGCGAACCTCCTGCTCGCCATCGCGTTCGGGCTGGGCATCGTCGATCACGCCGAGCCGCCGGATCACCCAGGGCAGCGTCAACCCCTGCAGAAGCAGGGTGCCCACCGTCACCACGAAGGCGACGAGGATGATCGTCTCCCGGCCCTCGAAGTCGCCCGACACCATCATGGTCGGGACGGCCGCAGCCGAGGCGAGCGTGACGACCCCGCGCATGCCCGTCCACGAAATCACGGTGAGCTCCTGCCAGCTGAGTTCGGGCCCCGGGTGGTGTTTCAGGCGACGGATGCCCGGCAACCGCCTGAGCGAGAACCGGTGCGGCTCGCGGGCCGTGATCGACAGCAGCTTCGATCGCGACCGGTAGTAGGCGGCGAAGATGAACAGCGGGCGGACGAGCAGCACGACGACGAAGACCACCGCCGCAAGCGCGACGGAGTGCCACAATCCGAGCGGACTCTGTGCGACGCTCGCCACCACGCCGCTCACCTGCAGGCCGATGAGGGCGAAGACGAAACCCTCGAGCAGCAGATCGATCGACCCCCACACCGGCTGTTCCTGCAGCCGGGTCTGGTAGCCCGTCTTGGGCGAGTTGTAGCCGAGGTACAGGCCCGCCGCGACCACCGCGAGCACCCCCGATCCGTTCAGGGCCTCACCCGCGGCGTAGGCGGCGAAGGGCACGAGCAAGCCGAGAGTAGTGCCGACCACCGAGTCGGTGATCCGTGTGCGGATGAACTGCACGACGAGGCCGATGACCAACCCGACGGCGAGACCGACGACGATCGCGACCACGAACATCCACAGCACGCCGCCGACGTTGAACATCGATCCGCCGATCACGGCGACGAACACCTTGAACAGGGTCAGGGAGGCGGCATCGTTGATCAGGCTCTCGCCCGAGAGCACCGTCATCACGCGGCGTGGCAGGCCGAGCTTACGGCCGATGCTCGAGGCCGAGACGGCGTCGGGAGGCGCCACCACGGCACCGAGCAGCAGCGCGCCCGGGAGGGTGAGGGCCGGCACCAACCAGTAGGCGATGAGGCCCACGGCGACGGCGGTGACGACGACGAGGCCGACGCCCAGCCGCCTGATCTGGCGGAGGCTCTGCGTGAAGTTCTGGAACGAGACATCCAGCGCCGCCGAGAACAGCAGGGGCGGCAGGATGACCGTCAGCACCACCTCCGGGTCGAGCTCGACACTCGGTACGCCCGGGATGAACGACACCCCGAGAGCGACCGCCACCACCAGCAGCGGAGCGGGCCAGCCGCGCCAGCGCGCGAACGCGCTCACCGCGAGCGAGCCCGCCAGGATCAGCAGCAGTTCACCGATCTCCATGGGTCAGATCTCCATGGGTCAGGCTGCGACCTTTTCGACGTCGGGCTTCACGACCGGAATGCTCGACGTCACGTACGGCGGCTCGTGCCGGGGAATCAGCAGGGCGAGCACGACACCGATGAGGGCGACGCTCGCCGCCACGATGAAGCAGATCTGGAACGACGACGCGGTCGGAATCGCATGACCGTCGACGACCACGGCGTTCGAGGCCAGGATGAGGCCCAGCACGGCGGCCGCGACCGTTGACCCGAGCGTGCGCATCACCGAGTTGAGCCCGTTGGCGGCGGCGGTCTCGTTCGCCGGCACCGCGCGCATGATCAGCGTGGGCATGGCGGCGTAGGCGAAGCCGACACCCAGGCCGGTGACGGTGGCGATGAGCACGGCGTGCCACACCTCGGTCATGAGGCCGACCGCCAGCGCATAGGCGAGCACGATGAAGAGCCCGCCGACGATGAGGCTGGTGCGGGGGCCGCGGGCCGCGCTGAGCCGGGCGGCGACGGGGGAGAGAAAGAACATCACGAGCCCGCTGGGGGTGAGGCAGAGGCTCGAGACGAGGAGGGTCTGGCCGAGGCCCACACCGGTGTCGGTCGGTGCTTCGAGCAGCTGGGGAAGCACGGCCGCACTGGCGAAGAACGCGAATCCGACGGTGATCGACGCGAGGTTGGTGAGCAGCACGGGCCGACGGGCCGCGATGCGGAGGTCGACGAGGGGGTTTCTGGCGCGGAGTTCGTACACGCCCCACAGCAGCAGCACGAGGGCGCCGCCCACGAGCATCCCGAGGGTCACGGGGCTGCCCCAGCCCCATTCGCCGCCCTTGGAGACGGCGAGCAGGATGCCCACCAGCCCGATTCCGAACAGCACCGCTCCCACGAAGTCGAATGAGCCGCCGCTGCGGAGGGTGCTCACGGGCACCACCGTGTAGACGAGCACCAGCGCGACGACAGCGAGCAGGCCGGAGAGCCAGAAGAGAAAGTGCCAGTCGAAGTTCTGGGCGATGAGTGCCGAGATCGGCAGGCCGACGGCGCCGCCGATGCCGAGCGTCGCGCTCACGAGGGCGACCGCGCCCCCGAGGCGCTTGGGGTGCAGAACGTCGCGCAGGATGCTGACACCCAGGGCGATCACGCCGAGACCGGTTCCCTGCAGCACGCGACCGAGAATCATCGGCACGATGTCGTCCGACAGGGCCGAGACGACGGAACCGGCGAGCAGCAGCGCCAGCAGCGCGATCACGATGCGTCGCTTTCCGAACATGTCGCCGAGGCGCCCGCTGATCGGCGTGGAGATCGCCGCAGCCAGCAGGGTGGCGGTGAGCACCCACGTGGCGTTCGAGGGAGTCGTGTTCAGCAGCTGCGGAAGCTGCGGAACGATCGGCGTCACCAGGGTCTGCATGAAAGCGGCGATGAGGCCGGTGAACGCGAGGGTCGCGATGATGGCCCGTTCGCTGGGCGGCTTCGTCAGTCGGCGTTTCTCGCGGGCGCTCAGGATGCCCGGAGGGCTGGTTTCGGGCTCTATCACTGTGGGCAGAACGCTGAGAGACAGCTGGGTATTCCCATCTCGTTAGTGTTGCTACATGAACTATGCCGCGAACGCTCCACTCCGTACGGGACTTCTGGGCTTCGGCCTCTCGGGGCGGGTCTTCCACGCTCCCTTCCTCGCCGCCGATCCGCAATTCGTCCTCTCGATCATCGTGACCGCGGACCCCGGGCGCCAGGCCGAGGCTCGGCGGCTGCATCCGGGCGCCCGCGTGGTCGCCGATGCCGACGAGCTCTTCGACGCGGCCGGTGAGCTCGACCTCGTGGTGATCGGCACGCCGCCGGCCACACACCATCCGCTCGCCCGGCGGGCGATCGGGGCCGGGCTCGGCGTCGTTGTCGACAAGCCGTTCGCCGCGACCAGCGCCGAGGGTGAGGAGCTGGTCTCTCTGGCGACGTCGGCGGGCGTGCCGCTCACCGTGTTCCAGAACCGCCGGTGGGACGCCGACTTCCTCACCCTGAAGGGATTGCTCGACACCGGTGCGCTGGCCGGCGCCTTCCGGTTCGAATCGGCCTTCGAATGGTTCAAGCCCGGGGGCGCCCGAGCCTGGAAAGCCGAGGCCACGGAGGCTGAGGGCGGCGGCATCCTGTTCGATCTGGGCACCCACCTCATCGATCAGGCACTACAGCTGTTCGGGCCGGTGGCGACGTTCTCCGCCGAACTGGCGACGCGGCATCCGTCGTCTGCGGCGGTCGACGACGCATTCGTATCGCTGCACCATGCCTCGGGCGTGACCAGTCACCTCACCATGAACTCGCTGGCGGCGCAGAAGCGACCGCGGTTCCGCGTTCTCACCCCCTCGACGGCCTACACGAAGTGGGGGCTCGACGGGCAGGAGGCGGCCCTGAAGGCCGGCGCACTGCCCACCGACGAGGGGTACGGTGTCGAGCCTGCGTCGGCGTGGGGCGTTCTGGGAATCGACGGGGCCGAGGGTTCGCTCGACACGGTCGCTCCGGAGCGGGGTGACTACGCCTCGTTCTACCGCCTGCTGGGCCAGGCGATCGCGACGGGTTCGGCACTTCCGGTCGACCCCGCCGATGCGGTCGAGGTGCTGCGGCTGATCGAACGGCTGCACGAGAGGGGAGTGCGCCTGTGACCGACTCGCCCACCGTCACCATCGGCGTGACCGGCGCGACCGGCCACATCGGCGGCGGGGTCGCCAGCCGCCTCGATGCACGCGGCCGGGGGTTTCGGATGATCGTGCGGGACGCGACACGAGCGCCGAGCTTCGACTCCCTCGACGTGACCGTCTCGGTGACCGAGTACCGCGATCCGCACGACGCTCGCGCCGCGCTGGAGGGTGTGGACGTGCTCTTCATGGTCTCGGCCGCGGAGTCAGATGATCGTGTCGCCGAGCACGTGCAGTTCGTGCAGTCCGCCGTCGAAGCCGGTGTCGGGCACATCGTCTACACCTCCTTCGTGGGCGCCGGGCCAGACGCCGCCTTCACCCTCGCCCGCGACCACGGCGAGACCGAGCGGGCCATCCGGGCCAGCGGTGTCGACTACACGTTCCTCAGGGACAACTTCTACCTCGACCTCCTGCCGCACTGGGCCGACGAGAACGGCGTCATCCGCGGGCCCGCGGGAGACGGACGCATGGCCGCAGTGGCCCGGGACGATGTGGCCGACGTCGCCGCCCTCGTGCTGCTCGAACCCGGGGAGCACCGCGGCGCGGTCTACGAGATCACGGGCGCCGAGACGCTCACCTTCACCGACGTCGCCCGCCGCGCCTCTGCCGCGACGGGCCGGCCGCTCACCTTCGTGAACGAGACGGTCGACGAGGCTTACGCCTCACGTGCCCACTACGGCGCCCCGGCCTTCATGGTCGACGCCTGGGTCAGCACCTACACGGGCGTGCGCGACGGCGAACTCGAACGCGTGACCGAAGACGTCGAACGGCTCACCGGCCGCGCCCCCCGCACCCTCGAAGACGTCCTGGCGGGGCGCTGATGGTGGCATCGCCCCGGCACGTCGAGGTGCAGACCGCGAGCGGGATGCTGCGGGGCTCGGTCGAGGGCGATCAGGCGCGCTTCCGCGGGGTACGGTACGCCCGCGCCGCACGTTTCGCGAACCCCGAACCCGAAGCGCCGTGGGAGGGCGTGCGCGATGCCCTGGCTGAGGGCCCCATGTGCCCTCAACCGCCGTTCGGACTCGCGCTGCTCGCCCTGCCCAAACCCGCGCTGCCGATGGGCGAGGACTGCCTGTTCCTGAACATCGCTGCACCGGCCGAACGCTCGGGCGACCCGCTGCCGGTCATGGTCTGGATCCACGGCGGCGCGTACGTGAACGGCTCGGGCGGCGGGCTGATCTACGAACCGTCCCGGCTCGTCTCGGAGGGCAGCGCGATCGTGGTCGGCATCAACTATCGATTGGGCGTCTTCGGCTACGTGCCTCTCGAGGGTGTGGCCGAGGCGAACCTCGGGGTGCGCGACCAGCTCGCTGCACTCCAGTGGGTGCACGACAACATCGCAGCCTTCGGGGGCGACCCCGAACAGGTGACCCTGTTCGGGCAGTCCGCGGGCGCCGACTCCATCGTCGAGCTCCTCGCCGTACCCGAGGCCGACGAGCTCTTCTCCCGCGTCATCCTGCAGAGCCCGCCGCTCGGCCTGAACAAGGGCAGAGAGGCGATCGCGGCGCAACTCGGGGCGAATGTCCTCGCGTCCCTCGGCGAGATCGACCCGCGCGAGGCCAGCATCGAACAGCTGCTCGCAGCACAGGTTGCAGCGAGCGTGGGCCTCACGGGCGACCGACTGACCGTGGGCATGCCGTATGCGCCGACGCCCGGGGTCTGGCCGATCGCTCCGGCTGCCGAGCGCACCGACCGGCTGAAGCGCCGCGCGGCGGGTCTCGAGGTGCTCATCGGGTACGCGCGCGACGACTTCTCTCCGTTTCTGGATGCCGTTCCCGCATTGCGGAGAGCACGGGCATCCGCTGTGCTGAGGCCGGTCACCGAGCCGATCTCGGCGGAGCTCACCCGCCGGGTCTTCGGGGCGCCGGCCCTGGCGCTTGCCCGGCTGCTCAGTGAGAGCGGTGCCAGGGTCTACACGTACCGTTTCGACTGGCGGCCGAAGGGCACCCCCTGGGGGGCGTGCCACTGCATCGAGCTGCCGTTCTTCTGGGCCGACGAGGAGTTCTGGCGGGGGTCGCCGATGCTCGGCGGGGTGCTGTGGGACGATCTCGAGGCGTTGAGCATCCCGGTGCGGCAGCAGTGGCTCTCCTTTGCCCGCAGGGGGATACCCGCGGGGGACTGGCCTGTGTACTCCCCGGCAGAGCGCATCGGCCGGCACTTCAGGTTCGAACCGCGCTACGGCGGCTGAGGCTCCGTTCGGCGGCGGATCCGCCTGCCGGCCCGGCCGCGAGGCTACGATGACGGTATGAGCACCGGTGCTTCATCCCTTCCCGAGATCGTCAGCACCCTGAGGGCGTCGTTCGACGCCGGGGTCACGAAGCCGTACGCCTGGCGCATCAGGGCCCTGAAGGCACTGCGGGCGCTGCTCATCGAGCGCACCGCAGAGATCGAGGCGGCCCTTGTGGCCGACCTTCGTAAGAACCCGGCAGAGGCCCAGCTCACCGAGATCGGGTTCGTGATCGCCGAACTCGACTACACGATCTCGCACCTGCGGCGCTGGCTCCGCCCGAAGCGCGTGCGCACACCGCTGCTGATCGCTCCCGCGACCGCGTCCGTGGTGAAGGAGCCGCTCGGCGTGGTGCTGGTGATCGCCCCGTGGAACTACCCGGTGCAGCTGCTGCTCGTTCCGATCATCGGGGCGATCGCCGCGGGCAACGCGGTGGTGGCGAAGCCGAGTGAGCTCGCCCCGGCGACGTCGGCCGTCTTCGCCCGGCTCTTTCCGCGGTACCTCGACAACCGGGCCATCACGGTGGTCGAGGGCGGCGTGCCCGAGACGACAGAGCTGCTCGCCCAGCGTTTCGACCACATCTTCTACACCGGTAACGGCCGGGTGGGTCGCATCGTGCTCGAGGCCGCCGCGAAGCACCTCACCCCGGTGACCCTCGAGCTCGGCGGCAAATCACCGGCCTACATCGACGACACGGTGGATCTCGATGTGGTCGCCCACCGCCTCGCCTGGGGCAAGTTCATGAACGCGGGGCAGACCTGCGTGGCACCCGACTACGTTCTGACGACCCCTGCCCTCGCCCGCCGGCTCGAGCCGCTTCTCGTGAAGGTGATCGAGGAGTTCTACGGCACCGACCCCGAGCTGAGCGACAGTTACGGCCGCATCGTCAACGATGCACAGTTCGAGCGGCTCACCGGCCTGCTCGATGGCGAGACGGTGGTGACCGGGGGCCAGACGAATGCCCGAACGCGCTACATCGCCCCGACCGTGCTCTCCAGCGTGAGCCGTGATTCCGCGGTGATGGCCGAGGAGATCTTCGGGCCGCTGCTGCCGATCGTCACGGTGGAATCCCTGGCCGACGCGATCGGATTCATCAACGCCGGAGACAAGCCGCTCGCCCTGTACGCCTTCACCAGCTCTGCGAAGGCCCGCCGGGCACTGCTCACGCGCACCTCCTCGGGAGCGGTCTCGTTCAACGTTCCCGCGGCCCACCTGCTCGTCGCCGACCTGCCCTTCGGCGGGGTCGGCCAGAGCGGAACGGGGTCGTACCACGGCGAGCGGAGCGTTGCGGTGTTCAGCCACGACAAGGCCGTGCTGAGCAAGATCATGAAGCCCGACACGTTTAACCTCGTGTATCCGCCGTTCACACGGAAGAAAGATGCGTTCATCCGTGGATTCCTCAGAAGGTTGACCTAGCTTCGAGTAGTGTCTTCGGGGTGCCAGACATCAGTACACCAGAAACGACGCCCACCCCCGCCACCCGCACCGAGACGGACTCGCTGGGAGCGGTCGAGATTCCCGTCGACGCCTACTGGGGCATCCACACCGCCCGGGCGCTCGAGAACTTCCCCATCAGCCGCCGGCCCATCTCGGTGTACTCCGACCTGGTCGACTCTCTGGTCATCGTGAAGCAGGCTGCGGCCCGGGCCAACGCCGAGATCGGCGTGCTCGACGCCGAGAAGGCGCGCTCCATCGACGAAGCGTGCCAGCTCGTGCGCAACGGAGCGTTCCACGACCAGTTCGTGGTCGGCGTCATCCAGGGCGGCGCGGGAACCTCCACGAACATGAACGCCAACGAGGTGCTCGCGAACGTGGCCCTCGAGCTGATGGGCGAAGCGAAGGGGCGCTACGACCTGATGCACCCGCTCGACGACGTGAACCGCAGCCAGAGCACGAACGACGTGTACCCCACCGCCGTGAAGCTCGCACTGTGCTTCGGGCTCAACGACCTTCTCGTCGAGCACGACCTGCTGCGCGGCAGCTTCGGGGAGAAGGGTGTCGAATTCAACGACGTGCTGAAGATCGGGCGCACCCAACTGCAGGATGCCGTGCCCATGACCCTCGGCCAGGAGTTCCACGGCTTCGCCACGACGCTCGGTGAAGACAATGCACGCCTCGCCGAGACGGTTCCCCTGCTCTGGGAGATCAACCTCGGCGCCACGGCCATCGGCACGGGCATCACGGCCGATCCGCGGTATGCCGACTCCGTGCGCCAGCACCTGCGCGAACTCACCGGGTTCGCGTATGTCACCGCGCCCGACCTGATCGAGGCCACGAGCGACGCCGGCGTGTTCATGCAGCTGTCGGGCATCCTGAAGCGCTCGGCCATCAAGCTGTCGAAGATCTGCAACGACCTCCGGCTGCTCTCCAGCGGGCCGCAGGCCGGGTTCGGCGAGATCAACCTGCCCGCACGGCAGGCGGGGTCGAGCATCATGCCGGGCAAGGTCAATCCGGTCATCCCGGAGGTCGTCAACCAGATCGCCTTCTCGATCGCGGGTGCCGATGTGACCGTCACCATGGCGGCCGAGGCAGGCCAGCTGCAGCTCAACGCCTTCGAGCCGGTCATCGCGCATTCGCTGCTGCAGAGCCTCGCCTGGCTCACGCAGGGCTGCTACACCCTGCGGGTGAACTGCGTCGACGGCATCACCGCGAACGTCGAGCGCCTCGACCGGCTGGTCTCGACCTCGGTCGGTGTCGTGACGGCCCTGACGCCCTACATCGGCTACTCCGCCTCCTCGGCGCTCGCCAAGACGGCACTGCTGACCGGCCGCAACATCTCCGACCTCGTCGTGGAGGCCGACCTCATGACGCGCGAGCGCGTGACCAAGCTGCTCTCACCGGCCCGGCTCTCCGGTCTCGAGACCATCACGAGCGCCATCCCGGTCATCAGTGCCGACGCCCAGGCCGTGCTGAACCCGGGTGAGGGCGATCTCGACTAGATGTCGTACTCGGGGTCTGCGAGTTGCCGGGCTCGTGCCCTGATCTCGCGGCCTTCGGTGACGTCTCGGTGGAGTCGTCGGGCCAGGATGATGTTGCGCTGATTGTCGCGCATCTGCACCGGGATGCTCTCCTCGGCCTCCACCCCCCTCAGTAGCTGGCGCGCCCGGGTGAGTTCGGCGTCGACCTCGACACCGATCACCAGTACGAGATTGCTGAGGAAGAGCCAGATAAGCGTGATGATCGCGCCTCCCAGCAGGCCGTAGAACCGGTCGAACGAGGTGAAGCTCGACACGTAGATGGAGTAGGCGGCGGTGGTCAGCGCCCAGGCCGCGATGGAGAAGGTCGCCCCGAGTGAGAGCCAGCGGATGCGCGGCCGGGTGATGTTCGGGGTGCCGTAGTAGAGCACGACCACCGTGAAGATCGCCAGCACGACCAGAACCGGCCACTTCAGCACATTCCACACCTCAGCCGCGAGCGGTGGCCAGGCCAGCGCGGCCGCGATCGCCCGGGCCACGTCGGGCGTGACGATCACGGTGATGGAGATGACGAACAACAGCACGATCAGTGCGACGGCCTCGACCAGCATCAGCGCACGCAGCTTGAAGAACCGGCGGCCCTCCTGAATCTCGTAGACGGTGTTCACCATGCGTCCGAACGCTGTAGCGTAACTCGCCACCGTCCAGATCGTCAGCGCCAGCCCTGCGGTGAGCGTGATCACCGGGTTCGGCGTGTTCGTGAACTGCTCGAGTGCGAGACGGGTGGTGTCGACTGTCGACTTCGGAACGAACGCGTCGATCACATCGAGGATGACCTTGACCACGTCGCCGTCGGGGTCGAGCAGCGAGACGATCGACACGACGGCCAGCACCGACGGAAAGATGGCGAGCGCCGAGAAGAACGTCAGCGCCGCCCCCGAATCAATACCGCGGTGCAGAAAGAAGCCGTGGTAGGTGCGCCGAACCGCGTACAGGATGGCGCGCCGGTCGAGCTCGCGGTACTCCGCGCGCGCACCGCGCGCCCGGATCCCCGGGTTGACGAACCCCGCCAGTGGATGGAGTGCCTCGCGCTCCTCGCTCACGGTCGTCCGGATGCGGCCTGGGTCGGCGCCACGCGGGGGCGCACGCTGAGCGGCAGCACGATCCAGAGCGACGCCAGAACGAGCAGGGCAGCGATGCCGGTGACGAGGGCGGCGGTGTCGCCCAGCACCACGTCGAAGATGAACGTCACGGTGCCGGTGAGCACGATCGCGACCACCCCCAGCGTGATCTTCGCCAGCCGGTTGCCGGTGTCGACGATCTGCGGCTTGGCGCCGTGCCGGAACAGCAGGCGGTGCACGCTCACCGGTGCCAGCGCGAGGGCAGTGGCCAGCGCAGCACCGACCACCAGGCACAGATACAGCGTCTCCTGGAACGTCGAGAGGGAGGCGAACTTCGCCTGGAAGGGGAGGGTGAGCAGAAATCCGGTGAGAATCTGCGTGCCGGTCTGGATGACGCGCAGCTCCTGCAGCAGTTCCGTCCAGTTGCGTTCGAGTTCCTGGGTGACCGACTCGTCCGGTGGCGGTGATTCCGGATGCGGTTCCGGCTGCGCGGGGTGCGAAGGCTCGGTCATGGCTCGATTTTACGGGTCAACTGCTCGTGCCGGGTGCGGCGGCCCGGTAAGCTCGACCCTGCCGCCCACCTGAGGAATCATCATGACATTCTCCCGTTCCGACACGCCGCCACCGGGTTCCGTTGCCCAGCCTGCCTCCCCGCGCCAGAGTGTCACACCGGCCGGTGCCGTCTGGAAGGCGCCCACCCCGCGAAAGCCGGTGAGTGCGGCGTTCGTCATCGGCACCATCGCCCTCTGCGTGCTGAGCTTCCTCTTCCTCCTGGTGCTCGGCTACGTGATGCTGTCGATCGGGCCCACGGCCGCCCTCGTCTGCGGCGTCATCGCACTCATTCCGCTCACCGTCGTCCTGCTCGTGGTGCGGCTGATCGACCGGTGGGAGCCCGAGCCGCGGGGTGCCCTGTGGTTCGCCTTCCTCTGGGGAGCAGCGGCATCCGTGGCGCTCGCTCTGCTGGTCGATGCAGGGGTCCAGATCCTCGTGTACGCGGCCAGCGATGGCCAGGCCGTCCCGAGCGACGTCTTCGGTGCGGTCATCCAGGCCCCCCTCGTCGAGGAGTCGGCGAAGGGATTCGGCGTGCTGCTGATCTTCCTCGTGCTGCGGCGTACGTTCGACGGCCCGGTCGACGGGCTGGTCTACGCGGCCACCGTGGCGGGCGGGTTCGCGTTCACCGAGAACATCCTCTACTTCGGGTCTTCGCTGATCGAGGGCGGGGGAGTGTCGCTCGGTGTGACGTTCGCCCTCCGCGGCATCATGGGGCCGTTCGCCCACGTGATGTTCACGTCGTGCACCGGCATCGCGCTCGGCTTCGCCTCCCGCCGGCGCGGTTTCTGGCCGGTCGCGGGGCTCTTCCTGCTCGGCCTGCTCTGCGCGATGATCCTGCACGCCCTCTGGAACGGCACCACCGTCGTAGCCGACGGCATCGAAGGCTTCCTCGCCGCGTACGCGGTCATCCAGGTGCCGCTGTTCGCGCTGGCGATCGTGGGGGTGGTGCTTCTGCGCCGTGCCGAGGTGCGCGCTACGCGAGCCCGCCTGGCCGAGTATGCCGCGGCGGGCTGGTTCGTACCGGCCGAGGTCGACATGCTCGCCACCGGGCAGGGTCGGCGGTCGGCCCGGGCCTGGGCCCGCAGCCAGCCGGTGCCGAAGACCGCGGTGATGCGGGCGTTCATCCGTGATGCTACGGCGCTCGCCTTCACCCGGCAACGGCTCATCACGGGCCGCGACCACATCGGCATCCAGCGTCAGGAGGCGGAGCTGCTCGCTGCGGTCGCCTCCGACCGGGCGGCGCTCCTCTCGGGCTGAGCTACAATTGTGTGCTGCGATTCCAGAGGGGTACACACGTGGTTTCTTCCGAACTTGATCGCGAGCGCGACTACGTTGCGACGCTGTATGCGCGTCTCGACGAGTTGAGGGCGGATGCCCAGCAGCAGTTGAAGCGCGTACACGCGCAAGACGTCGGCGGCAACCACCAGAGCCGTTCCGAGCGGGATGCGTTCGCCCGCATCTTCGAAGACCGCATCGTGCAGCTCAACGAAGTGGATGAGCGACTGGCGTTCGGCCGGCTCGAGGCGGCCGGGCCCGCCGCCACTGCCACCGATGCCGCCGCCGCCGATGCCGCCGACGACGACGCCGCGGGTGCCGACGGTGCCGCTGGTGCCGACCCCCGCTACCGCTACATCGGCCGGATCGGCCTGCGCGACGACGACCTCCGCCCGATTCTGCTCGACTGGCGCGTGCCCCAGGCCGGCCCCTTCTACCAGGCCACGGCGGCGACGCCGATGGGCATCCGGTCGCGCCGTCACCTGCTGAGTCGCGGCCGCCGCATCGTCAGGATCGAAGACGAGATCTTCGACAGCTCCTCCATCACCGACGACGAAGCGAGCACCCTGCAGGGCGAGGGGGCCCTGATGGCCTCCCTCTCTGCCGAGCGCACCGGTCGCATGCACGACATCGTCGCGACGATCCAGGCCGAACAGGATCGCATCATCCGTTCCGAGCTTCCGGGCGTTCTGGTGGTGCAGGGCGGTCCGGGTACGGGCAAGACGGCCGTGGCGCTACACCGTGCCGCGTACCTGCTGTACTCGCACCGCGAGCGGCTGCGTTCCTCCGGAGTGCTCGTCGTTGGCCCGTCGCGGGCCTTCCTGCAGTACATCGAGGCGGTGCTGCCGAGCCTCGGCGAGACCGGCGTCGTGCTCGCGAGCGTGGGGCAGCTCTACCCCGGCATCGACGCGACAGCCGAAGACCGGCCCGAGGTCGCCGTCGTGAAGGGCGACGTCTCGATGGCCTCTCTGGTCGAGCGCGCCATCCGTTCGCGCCAGCGCGTGCCCGACGCTCCGCAGCAGCTCGACGTGAACGGTGAAGCCCTCACGCTCGAACCGTCGGTGATCGCGAACGCCATCGCCCGTGCGCACGAGAGCCGCAAGCCCTACAACGAGGCCCGCGTGACGTTCGTGAAGACGGCGCTCGCCGAGCTGACGCGAACGCTCGCGGCCCAGCTGCGCTCGCACGGCAACACGGTCGACGAAGACGACTACGGGATGCTGCGTGAAGACCTGCGCTCGGCCTACGACGTGCGCGTCGCGCTGAACACGGCGTGGATTCCGCTGACCCCGCAGAAGCTGCTGCAAGACCTCTACGCCCGCCCCCAGTGGCTGGCCGAGCTGACGCCGAACTGGAGCCCCGCGAGACGTGCACTGCTGCGCCGCGACCGGGAGGCGCCGTTCACCGTCTCCGACGTGCCCCTGCTCGACGAGGCCGCCGAGCACCTCGGCGAGCACAGCGAACGGAACGCGTCCGTCCAGCGGGAGGCGAAGCAGCAGCGCAAGCGTGACATCGAGAACGCGGAGAACGCCATCCGCAACATGGATGTCGAAGGCATCATCCGCGCCGAAGACCTGGCCGACTCCTTCGCCGAGCAGGCCTCCCGCGCAACCACCGCCGAGCGCGCCGCTTCTGACCGCACGTGGACCTACGGGCACATCGTGGTCGACGAGGCGCAGGAGCTCTCGCCCATGCAGTGGCGGTTGCTCCGGCGCCGCGGGCCGCTCCGCTCGTTCACGATCGTCGGCGACATCGCTCAGGCGAGCGCCGCGGCGAGCGCGCACAGCTGGGCCGAGGCGGTTGCACCACTGGTCGGCCGGGCGAAGCAGGGCGAGGGCTGGCGGCTCGAGGAGCTCACCGTGAACTACCGCACCCCCACGCAGATCGCCGACGCCGCCCAGCTGATGGCCGAGCAGCACGACCTGCCGGTGACGCGTTCGACCTCGGTGCGCGAGAGCGAGTGGCCCATCACGACGGTGCGGGCATCCGAAGGCCGCGGCCCGGCCGACCGGGCGGCGCAGGGTGAGCGCGCCCTGCCGGGCGACCGGGCGCTGCAGGATGCACTGCAGCAGGCCACGCTCGAAGCCGTCGAAGCAGACCGATCCATCGACTCACTCGGAACAATCGGGGTGATCGTGCTGCCCGACGCGCTGCGGGCGACGTTCGACACCCTCACGGCGGCTCTCCCGGGCGAGGTCGGAGTGGGTGCGGCGGGCCTCACCCGCCAGGTGGCCGTCATGACTCCGCAGGAGGCGAAGGGCCTCGAGTTCGACTCTGTCGTGATCGTCGAACCGGATCGCGTTCTCACCGACCTGCCGCGCGGCGCGTCGGCCCTGTACGTGGCGATGACGCGCCCGACTCAGCGACTGACGTTCGTCTCGCTTTGACGAAGAGCCCCGCGACGGGTTGGATGGACGTATGACAGATCTCACAACAAAACCAGAACTCGACGCACCCGACGGCCCCGCCCCCGAGGGCCTCGAGATCGTCGACATCGTCGAGGGCGACGGCGCTGAGGCGGCTGCCGGCTCGACCGTCGACGTGCACTACCTCGGTGTCGACTACGAGTCCGGCGATGAGTTCGACTCCTCCTGGAGCCGCGGCACCTCGATCAACTTCCCCCTCCGCCAGCTCATCGCGGGCTGGCAGCAGGGCATCCCCGGCATGAAGGTCGGCGGTCGCCGCAAGCTCACCGTTCCGCCGGAGCTGGCCTACGGCCCCGCGGGCGGCGGGCACGCCCTCTCGGGTCGCACCCTCATCTTCGTGATCGACCTCAAGGGTGTGAGCTAGACCCTCCACGCACCACCGCGTTCTGCGCAAAAGCACCCAAAACTTTCGGTTTGGGTGCTTTTGCGCAAAGTGGGCGGCCCCTCGCGGGGCGCGCGGGTCGGCGCGGGCGGGTCGACGCGCGGGTCAGGGGGTGGGGGCGAGGGCGTCGTACTCGCGGAAGGCGCGACTGCCCCGCACGATCACCGTCACCAGAACGACGATGAGCACGCCACCCATGAGCGGTGGAAACCAGAGGAACGCGAAGGCCGACAGGATGCCGATGTAGGCATCGCCGAGGCGTGGGCCGCCGGTCACCACGACCATGAACACACCCTGGATGCGGCCGCGCATCCCATCGGGCACGGCAGCCTGCAAGATCGTGTTGCGGAAGATCGAACTCACGTTGTCGGCCGCCCCGGAACCCGCGAGCATGATCGCCGCCAGAACGAGCGCCGGCAGGTTGGCCGAGCCGATCGACTCGCCGATCGAGTGCAGGTCGCCGCCGCTCGCCACGAGAAGGATCACGCCGAAGGCTGCGATGAACAGCCCGTAGACCGTGATCGCCCGCCCCACCGCTCGCCCCTGCCAGCGCACATGCCCGAGCCGCCCCGACAGGATGCTGCTGAAGAGCGCCCCGATGGCCGCCGCTGCGGTCAGGATGCCGACCGTGATCGCCCCGCCGCCGAGCAGCACGGCGCCCACCGCGGGGAAGAGCACGCGAGGTTGCCCGAGGGTCATGGCGATGATGTCGAGGATGAAGGTCATGCGCACGTTCGGAGCCTGTTTCAGGAAGCGCATGCCGTCGACCAGTGACGAGAGCCCCGGCCTTTTCAGCTCACCCTCCGGAACGATGCTCGGCAGCGACACGATACCCGAGAATGCCGCCACGAAGAGCACGACGTCGACGGTGTACGTCCACTGGAAGCCGACGGTGGCCACGAGCACGCCCGCCAGCGCGGGCCCGATGGTGATCTGGGCACCGATGCTGATGCCGCTGAGCGCCGAGGCGGCCGGCAGCAGTTCCTTCGGCAACAGCCGGGGAACGATCGACTGGCGCGTAGAGCCGATGACGACCGACGCCACAGCGATCACAGTGGCGAGCAGATAGAACGGCCAGACCAGGTCGATCCGCAACCAGGCCAGCGCCGCGAGGGTGCCGGTCGAGACCCACGCCACGATCGCCGCGACAAGGGCCACCAGCCGCCGGTCGAACGAGTCGGCGAGCAGGCCGCCGTAGAGCCCGAAGACCACCATCGGCAGCAGGGCGATCACGCCCACCAGCGAGACGGCGAACGTCGAGTTCGTGAGGTCGTAGATGTGCAGCCCGACCGCGACGATGGTCATCTGTCCGCCGATGCCCGAGACGGCCCCGCCGCCCCACAGCCTGGCGAACGCGGTACTCTGCCGAAGCGGGGTCAGGTCGACGAACCGGCTGCGCGGGGGCTGTTGCTCAGTGTTCAGGATGCCCGTGCCGGACTTCTCGGGCGTGGACGGTTCTGCGGGCGCCACGCTCAGCGGGTCACGATGTCGCTGTGATGGATCGCCGCGACGTCCGGGTGAGCCCGCAGTCTGCTCTTCAGCGCGTTCTCGCCATAGGTGTCGTAGATCGGGTTCCCAGGGTCGAGGGTGAGCCCCGCGGCATCCTGTGCCAGCTCGGCGGGAAGCGAAAGCGTCGGCACCTTCGCGTCGAGGGAGGGGCTGAGAAAGAAGGGGATCGAGATACGGTCATCACCGAGACGAGGCGAGATCACGCGGTGCACCGTCGCCTTGAGGTAGCCGTCGGTCGCGACCTCGAGCAACTCGCCGATGTTCACGACGAACGCGCCGGCAAGTGGGGGAGCGTCGATCCACTGGCCGTCTTTCTCCACCTGCAGGCCGGCCTTGCCGTCTTCGACGTAGAGCAGGGTCAGCACGCCCGAGTCTTTGTGCGCGCCGACGCCCTGCTGGGGCTCGGGATCGCTTCTGCCGGGGTAGCGCACGATCTTGATGAGCGGAAAGGGCGAGGCGGCGAAAGCGTTGTCGAAGGCGTCCTGAGGGGCGCCCAGCGAGACCGCCCAGGTGCGCAGCAGGGTCAGGCCCAGGTCGGTGAGGGCGTCACGCCATTCGGTCATCACCTCGCGGAGTTCCGGCAGGGCTTGTGGCCACTGGTTCGGGCCCTCGAGCCGCCAGTAGTCGGCGACGCCCGCGCCCCGGGCGACCTGGTCGCGCTCGGCGCCGATGTCGATCTGTTCACGCCAGTCGACGACGCCCTGGGTGAGTTCACCCCCGACGCGGGTGTAGCCGCGGAACTGCGGGCTCCTGAGGTTCTCGATGGCCATCTTGTCGGCCTCGGGCAGCGCGAAGAAGGCGCGGGACGCCCGCATCACCCTCTCGATGAGCTCCCCGGGAATTCCGTGGCCGGTGAGGTAGAAGAAGCCGTAGTCGTGGGTGGCCCTGCGCAGGTCGTTGCGGAACGCCTCGGCTTCAGCATCTCCCCGGTCGAGGCGGGAGAGGTCGAGAACCGGGAGGGCGTCCGCGCCCGGCGCGGCGGTGACTGTCTCGTCGGTGGGTGTCTCGGCGCCGACTGTCCCGGTGGCTGTCTCGTGCTCGATGGCCAATGACATAGTTCACAAATCCGTTTCCGTTGCCGGCAGAGGGCGCTGTCGGGTGTGCATAAAGCATTCGGTACTGTTTCAGCTTCACGATAACGTCGGGGCCTTCACCCGCATTCCCCCGAGG
Organism: Subtercola boreus; assembly: GCF_003399645.1. GTDB lineage: Bacteria > Actinomycetota > Actinomycetes > Actinomycetales > Microbacteriaceae > Subtercola > Subtercola boreus_A. The sequence goes on along the minus strand of NZ_NBXD01000018.1, from coordinate 97,335 downwards.
AGGGATTATGACGCCAGCGGACGACCAGGCCTCGCGCCTCACCGGTATCGAGCAGCTGAACGCGCTCATCGCCACCGGTGTGCAGCCGAACATCGGCCAGACCATGCAGTTCGATCTGGTCTCTGTGGGGGAGGGCACAGCCGTCTTCACCGGCACGCCCACAGGCGCTGTCTACAATCCGATCGGTTCGGTGCACGGGGGGTACGCCGCGACCCTGCTCGACTCGGCGTGTGGCTGCGCCGTGCACTCGCTGCTCACGGCCGACCAGGCCTACACGACCCTCGAGCTGAAGGTCTCGTACCTGCGGGGCATGACGAGCGAGACGGGCCCGGTGACGGCCGAGGGGCGGGTCATCAAGATGGGCGGGCGGGCCGCGTTCACCGAGGCGACGCTGGTGGATGACCGGGGGCGCCTGCTGGCGACCGCGACGTCGACGCTGCTGGTCTTCCAGCGCTGAGTGCCCTACTCGCTTGACGCGTTCCAGTCGTCGGCACGCTCGACGTAGCCGCTGACGACCTCGATGACGTCGTCGCTCGGAACATAGGCCGGGTTGGCGTCGTAGTGCTCGAGTTCGCCCTGCAACCGCTCGATCTCGGCGTCGATCTCGAGCACGACGATCGCATTGGACTGCGCGTTGTCGAGGTTGACCAGCATGTCGAGGGCTTTCTCGATGTCGGCCCGGCCGGCGAAGACGTAATTGCTCATGGCCCGAGTGTAGAACCTCGGGCTCGTAGGATTGTGACGATGACCGATCCGCGCCGAGACGACGAGCCGCCGATGCGGCGGGAGCTGCCCTTCGACAGTGATGTCGAGGTCGACGATGACGACGTCCCCGTCGATTCGCACTCGGGCGGCCCCGTCGGCCGTCCTGCGCACCACCGGCCGGCGTTGCTCCTCGCCGTGGGAATCGGCGGGGCCGCCGGCACGCTGGCCCGCTACCTGCTGCAGCAGGCGGTCATGCCCTGGCAGGGCCTGCCGGTCATCACTGTCGGCATCAACCTGCTCGGGGCGTTCCTCCTGGGGCTGCTGCTCGAGTCGCTGATGCGGGCAGGCGGTGATCACGGGTCGAGGCGGGTACTCAGGCTGCTGCTCGGAACCGGTGTGCTCGGCGGCTTCACCAGCTACAGCGCGCTCTCGGTCGACACCGTCACCCTTCTGCACGCGGGGGAGGTGGGCCTCGCCGTGCTCTACGCGCTCGGCACGGTGGTGGTCGGTGCGGTGGCGTCTGTTCTCGGGATCGCGGCGGGTGCGGCCGGGTACCGCAGAGTCCCGGGTGGCGGGCCGACGATCCGCCGAACGGAGGGGCGCTCGTGAATCCGTTGCTCGTGGCGCTGCTCGTCGCAGTGTCGGGCGGCGTCGGTTCCGTCGTGCGATTCGTGGTCGACAGCGCGGTGCGCGCCCGGTTCGGCACCGCGTATCCCTGGGGCACGACCGTCATCAATGTGTCTGGTTCGTTCCTGCTCGGGCTTGTGACCGCCCTGGCGCTCGGCGCCCTGCTCAGCGCCGACTGGCGATTCGTGCTCGGCACCGGCCTGCTCGGGGGGTACACCACGTTCAGCACCGCGAGCTTCGAGACCGTTCGGCTCGTGCAGGTCGGCCGCTACGGCCCGGCGCTCGCCAACGGGCTCGGGATGCTCGTGCTCTCGGTTGCGCTCGCAGCCCTCGGGTTCTGGGTCGGCACGCTCATGGCAGGCTCATAGCATCCTCCAGCGTCACGTCGAGCCAGTCCTTCCATACTGAGAACATGAATCTTCGGGAGAGCGGCAGACGACGGGCGGCGCTGGTCACGGTGGCTCTCGGTGCGGCCAGTGTCATCGCGGCCGGAGCGACGAGCCTGGCCCTCTGGGTGAACACGCCCCTGACGGGAAGCGACGCGGCGTCATCCGACACGGGAACCTCGAGCACGGAGACGGGCACCTCGAGCACGGACACGGGTTCGTCTTCCTCGACGAGCCCCGACTCCGGCTCGACCTCCTCCGGCACCTCCTCCGGCACCTCTGGTTCGGGTTCCGTCTCCTCCGGCTCGGGCGGCTCCTCCCACGCCACCACGACGGGATCCTGATGACCCTCGAAGCGCCCGCTCCGCCCGCCGCCGCTGCCGGCGCAGCCGCCCCGCCCGCCGCCGCGCGCGAATGGGCCGTGTGGAGCACCACCGCCCGCGTGGTCGTGACCGATCCGCGTTCCCTGGACGCGGCATCCGCGATACTCGCCGGTGTGCTCGACGAGGTCGAACGCGCGTGCAGCCGCTTCACGGGTACGTCGGAACTCGCGCTCCTGCAGCCGCGCCTGGCGGGTGGCGCCGAGGTGAGCCCGTTGCTCGCGACGCTCGTGCGCGTGGCCCTCGAGGCGGCGCGGTTGACGCAGGGAGCTGTCGATCCGACCCTCGGAAACGCTCTGGCCAGGCTCGGGTACGACAGAACGTTCGAGGCGCTCCCGAGCGGCCGGTCATCCGGAGCGGCCGACGGTGACACCGACACCGACACCGACCCCGACCCCGTCGCCACCACCTCCCCGTCGGCGTCGGTCGTCACGCTCTCGACATCCATCCCCGGCTGGCGACGCGTCGGGATGGTCTCGCCGGGGTCGGACCGTTCGACGAACATCCTCACTGTTCCGGCCGATCTGGCGCTCGACCTGGGCGCCACCGCGAAGGCCTACGCCGCCGATCTGGCTGCCGCCCGCATCGTCGCTGCTCTCGGCGGCGGCGCGCTCGTGGCCCTCGGCGGCGACATCGCCACCGCCGGCACCGCCCCCCGCATCGACCGCCCGGCCGGCCCATTCCCCGCCCCTGCGACCCGCGTCGATTCACCCCCACCCACCGGCTGGCAGATCTCCGTGCAGGATCTGCCGGGCGACCCCTCCTGCCAGGTCACTCTCGCCGCCGGGCAGGCCCTCGCCACCTCGAGCACGCAGAAGCGCCGCTGGCGGCAGCACGGGCAGACGGTGCACCACATTCTCGACCCCGCCCGCGGTCTTCCCGCCGACCCGGTGTGGCGCACTGTGACCGTTGCCGCGACCGACTGTGTCTCGGCGAACACGCTCAGTACGGCATCCGTCGTACGCGGTAGAGCGAGCATCGAGTGGCTGGCCCGGCGCGGGGTGCCGGCCCGTCTCGTGAGCGGCGCGGGGCGCGTGCTGACCCTCGGCGGCTGGCCCGATGAGAACAGCGTGCACGTCAGGGCCGCACGCTGATGGATGCCGCACAGCTCGATGCCGCCCTCTGGGCTTTCGGCCGCGGAACGGGCGTCGTCGCCCTGGTTGCCCTGACGCTCTCGGTCGTGCTCGGCATCGTCACCCGCTCGGGACGCCCCTTGCCCGGAGTGCCCCGGTTCTCCATCACGCTGCTGCACCGCAACCTCTCCCTGCTGGCGTGTGTGTTCCTCGTCATCCACATCGTCTCGCTGTTCTTCGACTCGTTCGCCCAGCTGACGCCGCTCGATGTCGTGGTGCCGTTCTTCGGCGATTTCCTGCCGTTCTGGCAGGGTCTCGGAACGGTCGCGGTCGACCTGCTCATCGCGGTGATGGTGACCGCGCTGCTGCGCAACCGCATCGGGCTCCGGGCATTCCGCACCGTGCACTGGCTGGCCTATGCGACGTGGCCGATCGCGCTGGCGCACGGCATCGGCAACGGAACCGACGGCACGAGTGCGTGGTTTCTCTGGGTCAGCGCGCTCAGCGTGCTGCTGGTGCTGGGTGCCGTCGGCTGGCGTCTTTCGACGCGGTTCGTCGAATTCTCGGGTGCGCGAACCGCGTCGCCCACCGGTTCCCAGCGAGAGGTCCAGCCACGATGACTCTCACCGACTGCCCGCCCGGGGGTGCGCCCCTCGGGCCTCCTGGTGATTCGCGAACCCCGGGCATCCCCCTCGTCTCCGGGGCCGTCGGGGCCCCCGAGGGAACCGCCCGGCTCTTTCTGGCCGCCAGCACCACCCTCGCAGCTCACCGGGCCGCTTACGGAGACCTCCCCACTGCGAATGCCGACTCCCTGATCGACCAGCTCCGCCTGTCGAGCCTGGACGGCCGGGGAGGCGCCGCCTTCCCCGTCTGGCGAAAGCTCGCCTCGACGCGCGAGCACTCCGGTCGTGCGAAGGGCCGGCGCCCAATCGTCATCGCGAACGGCTCCGAAGGCGAACCCCTCAGCCGAAAAGACATGACACTGATGACCCGCGCGCCCCACCTGGTGATCGACGGGCTGCTTCTCGCAGCGGCCGCCGTCGGCGCCCCCGACCTGCACCTCTACGTCTCCGCTCGTGCGGCCGACGCCGCCCGCCTGGCCCTCGACGAGAGACCGGATGCCCGCCACGTGACACTCGTCACAGCCCCCGACGCGTTCGTCGCGGGTGAGGCGACGGCGGTGGCGAACGCGATCGAGCGCGGGGTCAGCGTTCCCCGCGACCACGTCGTGCACCTCAGCGAGTCCGGCGTGCGCAAACGTCCGACCCTGGTGCAGAACGTCGAGACCCTCGCCCAGCTCGCGCTGATCGCCCGTTTCGGTGCCGACTGGTTTCGTTCGGTGGGCACATCAGACGAACCCGGCACCCGCCTCGTGACGGTGACCGGCGACGTGCCCGCTCCCCAGGTACTCGAGGTCGCGGGTGGAACGGCCCTGGTGCACCTCCTCGCTGCAGCCGGCGCCGGACCGGGCGAACTCCGTGCGGTTCTCGTCGGCGGCTATCACGGCGGTTGGGTGCCCGCGGAGCACGTCGGTGCACCCTTCTCGAAAGACGGGCTCCGGATGTTCGGGGCAGCGCCCGGCGCGGGCGTGCTGATGGCACTCGCTGCTTCGAGCTGCGGGCTCGCCGCCTCCGCCTTGATCGCCGACTACCTCGCCGCGCAGACCGCGGGCCAGTGCGGACCCTGCGTGAACGGACTGCCCGCCCTCGCCGGGGTGTTGCGCCGGCTCGCCGGGGGAGCGGTCGATGCCGCGCTGCCCGCCGAGATCGCACGTCTCGCCGACCTCGTCACCGGCCGCGGATCGTGCTCGCACCCCGATGGCACCGCGCGCTTCGTTCTCAGCACCCTCACGGCCTTCGCCGACGATGTCGACGCTCACCTGCACGGCAGGTGCGTGGTGAACCCGTGACCGAGACGCTGCACATCGACTGGACCCTCTGCGATGGGCGGGGCCTCTGCACCGAGCTGCTGCCCGAGCTGCTCGGGCGCGACGAATGGGGGTACCCGGTCGCACGCACGTCGCCGGCTGCCGAACGTTCCGACGTTCCGGTACCGGTCGCGCTGCTCGCCGCGGCGCGGGATGCCGTGGCACTGTGCCCGAGGCAGGCACTCCGGCTGGATCGGTGCTAAACTCCCAAGGTTGCCGTCAAACGGCCGCGGATCAAGAGAGCTCACACATCCCGTGATGAGCACCGCGCAACGAGGGAAAAGGGGTCATCTATGCCGCTAACGCCAGATGCCAAGAAAGCCATCATCGACGAGTACGCCACCCACCCGGGTGACACCGGTTCTCCCGAAGTGCAGGTCGCAATGTTGACCACTCGCATCCTCGACCTCACGGAGCACCTCAAGTTTCACAAGCACGACCACCACTCACGTCGTGGCCTGCTGCTGCTGGTCGGCCAGCGTCGCCGTCTTCTCGGCTACCTGCAGAGCGTCGACATCGAGCGTTACCGCTCGCTGATCGCGCGCCTGGGCCTTCGTCGATAGGTCTGATCTTGGCGGATGGGCCGTTCTCCCGCGGGGGAGCGGCCCATTTTTCACATCCCATGACTTCCGATGAAGCGTAAGAAACTCCCTCTCTGGCGCTGGGACCCGTTTCTCGCGGGCCTCGTTCTGGGACTGTCTGTGGTCGCGGCGCTGTTCCAGCGGCTCGACATCGATGTCGTCAGCCCGATCGTCCTCACCGTGCTGCTGATCGCAGCGATCGCCGCTGCCCTGGCGCTCGTGCTGCCGTTATTCGTCCCCGCACTGCGGCGCGACGGCGAGGGCACGCTGACGCTGAACGACCGAATCACTCTGGTGCCGCTGCCCACCACCGAGACGTTCCCCGTCGTCGACGGCCACCGGCACCAGACCAGTGTCGACGCAGCCCTCGCGCGCGGTGGCAGCGAGGTCACGGCCGTTCTGGTTCCGGGCGCAACGGCCTGGATGGGCCGCGATCTGCGGGTCGCCGTCGACGCCGTCGTGGGCACGCACGTCTACCGCCTCGGCTACCTGCCCCGCGAGATCGACCAGCAGACCGCTGCCGCGCTGCAACCGCTCGCGTCACAGGGGCTCTACCGCACGGTGCCGGCGAGCATCCTGAACCAGAAGCGGCCGTACCGGGTGCTCGTCGCGCTCGGGCCGTCGCTCAGCGAGCTGCCGCCCGCGTCGTGAGATCAGAACGTCCGTGTCTGGCTGCGGGCGTAGTACTCGCCGCTGCTCGTGAACCCTGAACGGAGCCCCGAGTCGCCGATCTGCAGGGCCACGTTCACCCAGCCCTGCAGCCCCGCGGCGTCGGGCACCCGGCCGAGGTACAGCTGGTACATCGCGCTCACGCGCTGGCTGATCGTCTCCTGCGCGTCCCAGTACTGCGCAACCACCCAGGCGCGCCCGTTCTGGGCTATCAGGTTGGCCCAGAACGTGTAGTCGGCGTCGGTGCCCTGGCGGTGCAGCAGCGTCGTGTAGAGCGAGGCGACGAACGACTTGTTCGTGTTGCCATGGTTCTGGAAGTACTCGGTCGAGGAGTAGAGCGAGGTCTCGATGTCATCGGTCGTGATGCCACCGCTCTTCATGGCGTTCAGCCAGCTGAGCCGCCCGGGAGCGTCGGGGGAGCGCCCGAGCACGGTCTGGTAGGCCGCATCGATGCGCTGCAACCGGTACTCGTCGCTGTTCACGAAGCCCGCGGCGACGGCCGTTCGCGGAGCACCCGCGGCGAGCCTGTCCTGCCAGCCCGCCGATTCCTGAGGGGCTGGGGCACGCTTGAGGTAGTCCTCGTAGAGCGCGGTGATGTAGTTGCCGTCGGGCGTCGCATGCCGGGCGAACGCGGTCAGCGCGGCAGCCGATCCGTTGAAGACGTCCTGGTCGCCGGGGAAGACCGGACTGCCCCGGTCATCGGCGTACTGCCAGAAGGAGTACGACGACCAGGAGGCCGGGAGGGCGCCCGGGCCGGTGTTCAGGTCGTAGGTCCAGTGTGCGAGAAAGAGCGAGTTGGCGCCGAAGGACGTGCTGCCGGCCATGCAGGTCTGCCAGAAGTCGGGGTTCGTGTAGATGGTCGGCCGGATGCCTGTGCGTGCCAGCACCGTGTTCGAGAAGTCGCGCGCCCACGCCGTGAGCTGGGCCGGGCTCAGGTTGTAGCAGGTGTTGACGCTGACGTCGCCGTACTTCAGATAGGTGTTCTTCTCTAGGTCGAGCACGGGCGGAAGGGTCTTACCGTCTGGGGTCCAGGCGCCGCCGTGACCGAGGAACCAGTTCGCCTGGCTGGTGCCGCTCGACTCGAAGGGGTCGGCGAAATGGTAGGCGCCGCGGAGGAACCCGGCGTTCGTCGCGCCCTTCCACTGGCTCGTGAACGAGCTGTTCGTGGAGTTGTAGCTCTCCGTCGCCTTGATGAAGACGAAACGGGCACCCTTGGTGTACGCCGACCCCCAGTCGACGTTCGGCTGGTAGCCGCTGACATCCATGCCGAGAACTCGGGGGTTCGGCCCGCCCGCGGCCTGGGCCTGGGTGCTGCCATCGGAGGTGGTTCCGGATGCTGCGTCTGCGGTGGTGGCGCCGAGCACGTGGTCGCGGGCATCGTTCTGCGCGTCGATCGACGGGGTCTGCCCGTCTGCCGTGTCAGCGGCTGCCCCGTGGGCGACACCGCCCAGGGCGATGGTGGTGGCGATGACGAGACCCACCGCACCCGATCGGATGAAGGACGTGAACGTGCTCATGCGCTACTGCTCTCTGTTGCGAATGCCCCCCAGCGTGCAACCCCGCGGCAACCCCCGCGCACAACGCCGTGACGCTCATCCTGCTACAGATCGCGCCGCCGGGACAGCCCGCGCGCTGAGAGGCGTCTCAGAAATCCCCGCACGCTCAGTGGCCGGATTGTGCCCGGGCGAAATACTCATCGCTCGACGTGAGCCCACTGCGCACGCCCGAGTCGCCCACCCGGAGACCGAGCGTGACCCAGCCCGCCAGCCCACCGGCATCCGGCTGGCGGCCGAGGTAGCGGTCGTACATCGCTCCGACCCGCTTGCCGATGGTCTCGGTGCAGTTCCAGAACTGCGCTGTGACCCAGGCCCGGCCGTGCTGGGCGACGAGGGCGGCCCAGAAGGCGTAGTCGCTCTGGGAACCGTCTCGCCCGAGCAGGGTGTCGTAGAGAGCCCTGGCATACGACGTGTCGGTGCCGCCGTGTTTCAGGTAGTACTCCTCGGAGCTGTAGAGCGTGGTCTCGATGTCGTCGGTGGTGATGCCGCCGTTCTGCATCACCCCCAGCCAGCCCTGGCGCCCGCTCTCCTCCGCACCGCGGCCGAGAATGTCGCGGTAGGCGGCGTCGATTCGCAGCAGGCGGTATTCGGCGCTGTCGACGAACCCGCCGGCGATCGACGACCTCGGCGACCCGGTCGCGAGGAAGCCCTCCCAGAAGTGCAGCTTCGAGTAGTCGCCGTTGAAGAGGTCCTGGTCGCCCGGGAACGTGCCGGCGCTGGCGTACTGCCAGAGCGAGAAGTCGCCCCAGCCCGCCGGCAGGGTGCCGGGGCCGTCGGCAAGGTCTTCGGGCCAGCGCGCGACGAACAGGGGATTGGACCCGAACGACGGATCGTTGCCCGTGCAGAGCTTCCACCAGTTGGTCGTCGAATAGATCGCCGGCACTACACCGGTGCGGGCCTGCACCGTATTGGAGAACTCCCTTATCCAGGCCGACATGACCGGCTGGCTGAGCCCGTAGCAGCTGTTCGTGCCGTCGGAGCCGGTGTAGGGGTCGTATTCGATGTCGAGCATGGGCGGCAGGGTGCGGCCGTCGGCACTCCAGGTGCCCCCGTGGTCGACGAACCAGTTCGCCTGCACAGCCCCGGTCGACTCGTAGGGGTTCGCGAAGTGGTAGGCGCCCCGCACCATGCCGACGGATGTCGCGCCCGACCACTGCCGGGAGAAGTGGCTCGAGGCGTAGTCGTTGCTCTCTGTCGTCTTGATGTAGACGAACCGGGCTCCGTCGGCCCAGGCCGTCTTCCAGTCGACGTTCGGCTGCCAGCCGCTCACGTCCATTCCCAGTACGTGCGTTCCCGGGGCCGCCGATGCCCGGGCATCCGGAGCCGCCTGCGGGCGAAGCGTGACGCAGACGCAGACGCGGACGGGGCAGCGGAGAGAAGCAAGGCGACAGCAGCAACAGCCGAAACAATCCTGTGAAGAGATGACATAGCCTCAGTTTAGTGGGCCGCACAGCGTGCCGCTAGGCCTCCAGGGCCGCCCGGCGTAGACTGGGGGAGCTACACACGGAGCAGGCAGGTACGAAGCTGGTCACCGGTGGTGGTATCCCGGGCCGGTGCTCGGTGTATTTCTACTGTTGGCCAGTCGTATATTCGCTCCTGAGGTATGCGTTCGCGCGATGCGCTCCGCATGCCCTGCTCCAAGGAGGATCGCTTCCCACACGGGGAACCGACGTTCTCCGCGCCGGTATGGCGCGGAACACCGTGTCAGCCACTGACAAAAAGGAGAGAAACCCCATATGGAGGGTCCAGAGATCACATTCGCCGAAGCCGTTCTCGACAACGGTTCGTTCGGTACCCGCACGATCCGATTCGAAACCGGCCGTCTCGCGCAGCAGGCACAGGGTGCCGTCGCTGCGTACCTCGACGAAGAGACCATGCTCTTGAGCGCCACGAGCGTCTCGAAGCACCCGAAGGACAACTTCGACTTCTTCCCGCTCACCATCGACGTCGAAGAGCGTTCCTACGCCGCCGGCAAGATCCCCGGCTCGTTCTTCCGTCGCGAGGGTCGCCCCTCGACCGAGGCCATCCTGGTCTGCCGCCTGATCGACCGGCCGCTTCGCCCGTCGTTCGTCACCGGCCTCCGCAACGAGGTCCAGGTCGTCATCACCGTGCTGTCGATCGCCCCGGGCGAGTTCTATGACGCACTCGCGATCAACGCGGCCTCCGCCTCGAGCCAGATCTCGGGCGTTCCGTTCTCGGGCCCGATCGGCGCGGTGCGCCTCGCGCTCATCGGCAAGCAGTGGGTGGCCTTCCCGACCGCCGCGCAGCTCGCTGACGCTGTCTTCGACATCGTCGTGGCCGGCCGTGTCGTCACCGACAAGAACGGCAACGACGACGTCGCGATCATGATGGTCGAGGCCGAAGCAACCGAGCACGCGTGGGGCCTCATCCAGGCCGGCGCCACCAAGCCCGACGAGGCCGTCGTCAGCCAGGGCCTCGAAGCCGCCAAGCCCTTCATCAAGCAGCTCGTCGGTGCACAGACCGTTCTCGCCCAGACGAGCGCCAAGGCCATCGTCGACTACCCGGTGTTCCTGCCGTACTCGAAGGAGTCCTACGACAACGTCGCCGGCCTCGCGTACGACGAGCTCACCCGCATCTACCAGATCGCCGACAAAATCGAGCGCCAGGACGCGGATGACGCGCTCAAGGCCCGCGTAAAGACCGCGATCACCGAAAAGGTCGAAGCAGACGCCGTTCCCGCCGTCGTGCTCGCCGAGTTCAGCGCCGCCTACAAGGCCGTCACCAAGGTGGTCGTGCGCGGTCGCATCCTGCGCGACGGCGTGCGCATCGACGGCCGAGGACTTTCCGACATCCGTCCGCTGGATGCAGAGGTCGAGGTCATTCCCCGGGTGCACGGTTCGGCGATCTTCCAGCGCGGCGAGACCCAGATCCTGGGCGTCACCACGCTGAACATGCTGAAGATGGAGCAGCAGATCGACTCGCTGAGCCCCGTCACCAAGAAGCGCTACATGCACCACTACAACTTCCCGCCCTACTCGACCGGTGAGACCGGCCGCGTGGGTACCCCGAAGCGTCGCGAGATCGGGCACGGCTTCCTCGCCGAGCGCGCCCTCGTGCCGGTGCTGCCCTCGCGTGAGGAGTTCCCCTACGCCATCCGCCAGGTCTCCGAAGCGCTCGGGTCGAACGGGTCGACCTCGATGGGCTCGGTCTGCGCCTCCACCCTCTCGCTGCTGAACGCCGGTGTGCCGCTTCGCGCACCCGTCGCAGGCATCGCTATGGGTCTCGTCTCCGACGAGGTCGACGGGGAGACGCGCTACGCGGCCCTCACCGACATCCTCGGCGCCGAAGACGCGCTCGGCGACATGGACTTCAAGGTCGCCGGCACGAGTGAGTTCATCACGGCCATCCAGCTCGACACCAAGCTCGACGGTATTCCCACGTCGGTGCTCGATGGCGCACTGGGCCAGGCCAAGGCTGCCCGTACCGCCATCCTCGAGGTGTTGAACGCCGCGATCTCCACCCCCGACGAGATGGCCCCGACCGCGCCCCGCGTGATCTCGGTGCAGATCCCCGTCGACAAGATCGGTGAGCTGATCGGCCCGAAGGGCAAGACGATCAACCAGATCCAGGACGACACCGGAGCCGACATCTCGATCGAAGAAGACGGCACCGTCTACATCGGTGCGGTCGACGGCCCCTCGGCCGAGGCGGCGCGCATGGCGGTCAACGCCATCGCGAACCCCCTCAACCCCGAGGTCGGCGAGCGGTTCCTCGGAACCGTCGTCAAGATCGCGACGTTCGGAGCGTTCGTGTCGCTCATGCCCGGCAAAGACGGCCTGCTGCACATCAGCGAGGTTCGCAAGCTCGCCGGTGGCAAGCGCGTCGAGAACGTCGAAGACGTGCTCGGTGTCGGCCAGAAGATCCAGGTCGAGATCACCAAGATCGACGACCGCGGAAAGCTGTCGCTCGCCCCGGTGATCGATGAGGCCTCGCTCGAGGCCAACCTCGTGGCCGTGGCCGCAGACACCGAGGGTTCGGCTGCGCACAGCACCGGCCCCGAGGCGCCTGCCGAAGGCTAACCGCCCCGCACACCCAGCAGTTCGTCGGCTCGCGCCGGCACAGGATGCCCGCCCGCACACGCTCATCACGAGTGGTGCAGGCGGGCATCCGTCGTCTCCGGGCGGAACGCCCGAGCCGGCCGCGTGTACCACGCGTTCGACAGGCTCGCGAACATCCGCGTGTCACTTGCCTCGAGGGCACAGGCGGGCGGATGATCGGGGCAGAGAGAAGGTTTGCCATGAGTCGCACCGCCATGACCACGAAATCCGTCCAGTTCTCCGAATTCGGTGGAGTCGAGGTGCTCGAGTTCGTCGAGGTGCGCATGCCCGAACCCGGCCCGGGCGAGGTGCTGGTCGAGGTTCTGGCGGCAGGGATCAACCACATCGAGGCGTACATCAGGCAGGGACGGTTCGCAGATGAGATCGCGACGTCGAAGAACCAGACGCAGGGCAGCGACTTCGCCGGCATCGTCGTTGCTGTGGGCAATGGGGTCACGCAGTTCAAGCGCAATTCCGAGGTGCTGGGCCATGCGCGCATGTCTTCCCACGCCTACCACATCGTCGTCAAGGCGACCAGTCTCGTGATGAAGCCCAAGCAGCTGCCGTGGGAGGTCGCCGGGGCGCTGTTCCTCGCCGGCCTGGCAGCGCACGACCTCGTCGAGCAGGTGCATGTCGGCGAGGGCGACACCGTGGTCGTCTCGGCGGCCGCCGGGGGAGTGGGCAGCATAGAGATCCAGCTCGCGAAGCTCAGGGGCGCCACGGTCATCGGCACCTGCGGGGAACGGAACTTCGACTATCTGCGCCAGCTCGGCATCAAGCCGGTGGTCTATGGCGACGGGATCGTCGAACGAATCGAGAAGCTCGCTCCCAACGGGGTCGACGCCTACCTCGACAATTTCGGCCAGGATGGCGAGGGCATCGCGAAGGAGCTCGGCGTCGACCCCTCGCGCTACACGTCGAGCGAGCAGCGCAAAGACCTCGAGCTGAAGGCGATCTGCCCCGACGCCGACGGCGAGGCGCACAACACCGAAGTGCTCGGCAAGCTCGCAACCCTCGCAGCCGACCGCCGCGTCTCGGTGCTCATCTCGGGCTACTACCCGTTCGGGTTCGTGCGCGACGCCTTCGACGATCTCGAGAAGCGCCACGCCCGGGGCAAGATCGTGCTCGGAATGAAGCCCGCCCACAGTCTCGGCATCATGAAGGCCCGCGACGTCTCGGATGCCCGCGACTGACGTCAGCCCGTCGTGGCGGAGTCCCCCGTCTGCGGGGCGGGGTCACAGGGTCTGGCCGGGGCCATCCACTAGTGTGGGATGCGATGAACGGTGCTGTTGCTCTTCCCCTCGACCTTCCCGAGCTGTCGCTCACCGCTTCAGGTGATGCCCTCGTGCGGCGCTCCGTGCTCCCCAGCGGAATCCGCATCCTGAGCGAACGCGTGCCGGGTGCGCGCAGCGCGACGATCGGCTTCTGGGTCGCGGTCGGCTCGCGCGACGAGCTCGGCGCTGTGTCCGCAGCCGATGTCCGAGACGGTGCAGGAGCGCACGGCCTGGCCGCTGCTGCCCTTCCGTCCCGTTTCGGGTCGACGCACTTCCTCGAGCACCTGCTCTTCAAGGGCACCCCGGGTCGCACCGCGCTCGACATCGCTGTGGCCTTCGACGAGGTGGGCGGAGAGCACAACGCCCTCACGGGCAAGGAGTACACCTGCTACTACGCCAAGGTGCAGGACAGAGACCTCCCGATGGCCGTCAGCGTCCTTGCCGACATGTTCACCTCTTCCGTTCTCGACGCGGCCGAGTTCGAGAACGAGCGCGGCGTGATCCTCGAAGAACTGGCGATGGCCGACGACGACCCGAACGATGTGGTGGGTGAGAGGCTGTTCGAGGCCGTGCTGGGCGATCATCCGCTCGGCCGTCCCATCGGCGGAACCAACGACACGATTCGCGCTGTCACCCGCGACGCCGTCTGGCAGCACTACCTCGCGAACTACCGGCCGAACGACCTCGTCGTGACCGTGGCCGGAGCGGTCGATCACGACGAGCTCGTCGCGCTGGTGATCGCGGCCGTCGATGGCGCCGGCTGGGAGCTCACGAAGCCCGCCCGCCCCGTCGAGCGGCGTCTCGGCAGCTCTGCCCCGGTGACCCGCGGCTCGGCCCTGTCGATCACGAACCGCCCCAACGAGCAGGCCGTCGTCATGCTGGGGTACCCGGGCCTGGTGGCGACAGACGATCGCCGCACCACTCTCAGCGTTCTCAACTCGGTCTTCGGCGGCGGCATGTCGTCGCGCCTGTTCCAGGAGATCCGCGAGAAGCGGGGGCTCGCCTACTCCGTCTACTCCTATGGGGCGGGCTACTCCGACGCAGGCCTCTTCGGCATGTACGCCGGATGCTCGCCGAAAAACGCTGCCCAGGTCAGCGAGCTGATGCTGGCCGAGTTCGACCTCCTCGCGAGAGACGGCATCTCAGTCGGCGAACTGGCGCGTGCCAAGGGCCAGCTCTCCGGATCTGCTGCGCTCTCCCTCGAAGACTCAGACACGCGGATGTCGCGGCTCGGCCGCTCCGAGATCACCACCGGTGAATTCGCCGACCTCGACGAGGGTCTTCGTCGCCTCGATGCCGTCACCGTCGACGACGTGCAGCAGCTCGCTGCCTCGCTCATTGCCGGCTCGCTCTCCATCGCAGCCGTCGGCGCCCTCGAGGCCAGCACCTTCGACCGGGTGGTGCAGTCGTGACGATGGGCCACGTTCTCTACCTCGTGCGGCACGGCGAGCAGGTCGACGCCGAATACGGCGTGGCCGATGGGCCGCTGTCGCCCCGGGGCGAGCGCCAGGCACGCCTGATCGCCGATCGCCTCGGCGGAGTGCCGTTCAACAACGTCTGGCACTCCCCGTTGCAGCGCGCCGCCGAGACCGCCGCGATCATGGCGAAGCAGCTCCCCGCGCTCGACCCGAAGCCCACGCCGCTCCTGTTCGACTGCGTTCCCACCGAGTACTCGCCCGAGATGCCGAAGACGTTCGAGCCGTTCTTCAACTCGGTCACGGAGGAGGAGGTCGACGCCGGGCGCGCCCAGATGGCGGATGCCGTCGCCGAATTCCTGACGCCCTCCCGCGAGACGACGCACGACCTCCTCATCACGCACAACTTCGTGATCGGCTGGTTCGTGCGCGAAGCCCTCAGCGCGCCGGGCTGGCGCTGGGTCGGCGTCAACCAGGCGAATTGCGCCCTCACGATCATCCGGTATCGAAGCGGGCGCAAGCCCGAACTCGTGACGCACAACGACCTCGGCCACCTGCCGGTCGAGCTGCGCACCGGTCTCGCCGACCAGCAACCCTACTGACGGGGCGGTCGGCGGCGGTATGCCGCGGCTCACCTCTCGGGCAGGGCCGCGAAGTCGCGTTTGACACCCGAATACCAGTCCATGGCCCTCTTCGGATGACGCCAGCGGCCCTTCATCGCGTCGCGGGCCTCGCTGTGCGTCACGTCGCCGCCCTTCACGGCGTCTCTGAGGTGACGGTCCTGGGCTTTGATGATCTCGTCTGCCGTCGCTTCTGTGTGCTGTTGGTCGCAGGGCCCGCCCAGCGAGCGGCAGGTCATGGTCTTCGTCATGGTGTTCTCCTCCTGGGTGCCTGAACGGCGCCCCTTGTCTCTCTGACGATCGGGGGCCCACGAATGTGACGCCGAATCTGAATCGGTCTGTCAGGCCGTGCCCCCGTGGCGCGTCGCGACCTCGGCCAGCGTGCGGGGGTCCGCCCGAAAGACGATGCTCTGAACCAGACCGTCGACGACGCCGAAGTCGAAGGCCACGCGGGCCTCGCCGCGGTGGAACCAGGCTGCGCCGGGGCGACCGTCGATGAACGCGGGCAGAGCGGCTCGGGCACTGCCGTCGAAGAACGTGGCGACAGCATCCCTGCCTCGAATGGACGTCGGCGTTCCGGCGAGAATCGCTGCTGCATCGGCGCTCACCTCCGCCTCGGGGGCCAGCAGGCTGAGCAGGCGTTCGAGGTCGCCGCCCCGTGCCGCCGCCAGGAATGCGTCGACGACCCGCCAGTCGGACACCGGGCCGTCATCATCGCTCTCTGCGACCTTGCCTCTGGCGCGCGACGCGAGCTTTCGGGCTGCGGCGGCGCTGCGGTCGAGAATCTCGCCGATGCTCTCGAAGTCGAACCCGAAGCTGTCGGCGAGAACGAAGGCGACGCGCTCGTTCGGTGTCAGCCTCTCGACCACGATGTGGAGCGCCTGGCCGACGGCCTCCGTCTGCTGGGCGGCCACGGCCGGGTCGTCTCTCTCGCTCGCGCGGTCGGGTACCTCCGCCGGCTGCGGGATGCGCGCCCGCAGTCTGTCCAGGCACAACCGCGTGGCGACTGTCGTCAACCAGCCCGGCACATTCTCGATCTCGGCACGCGCGTTGCTGAAGCGCAACCACGTCAGCTGCACCACGTCTTCTGCCTCGTGACGATCGCCGAGCAGCCGGGAGGCGATCGCCGTCAACCGGCTTCGCTCGAGCTCGAACGCGTTGGCGTGCCCCCTGTCGTGCATCCTCACGAATCCTCGCGAATCCGGGTCAGCGACACTGGGCAGCGACGGCGATCTGCGCGTCGGTGGGTCGTCCGTAGGCCTGGATGCCGGAACCGTCGACGTCATAGCCCAGGCTGATGGACCAGGCCGTCGCCCACATCTCCTGGTTCTGGCCGATGGCCGGGTCGGCGAAGAGGGTGGCGCAGCGGAAGATCTGGGTGTGGCCCACCTCGTGGGCGACGAGCGCGCGGGCGTCGGTGTCGTTGAGGCCGTCGTTCCAGGCGTCTTCCATCGAGTAGTTCAGACTGATGATCGCGTACCCGCCGTGGTCTTCGTACGGTTCGGCCGTTCCGGAGAGCCAGCCCTCTCCCAATCCGTCGACCTCCGGGGCCCAGACGAACTCGAGCGCGACTCCGCGGCTGAGGGAACGGGCGTACGCCTCGATCTCCCGACGCACCGCCCAGGCCGGGTCATCCTGTTCGGCCTGGTTCGTGCCCTGTGACGAACGAACCTGCGACTCGGCCTCGAACACCGAGCCGAGGAACGCTCCGTTGCGGCTCGCGCTCATCGCGGGGTTCCGTGCCTCCTCGACCAGATCGAGCAGCGCGACCTGCACCGAGCGGTCTGAGAGCGCGTTGGCGGCGATGACCTGTTCCGCACTCTGGGCGGTCGTCTCGAAGTACGCCGCCTCCGATGCGCTGGCTGCCTCACCGGCCGACTTGGTCGCGCCGGTCGACGCGACCAACCGTTCCGTGGCCTGCTGGGACTGCCGGGCGGCATCCTCGAGCGTCTCGGCCTCCGACGTGAGCTGCCACGGAGGCTCGTACCCGCCGGCGTCTGCGCGCTGGGGGAGCGCGGCCGGTTCCGGTGCGTTCGGCGAGGATGCCAGGGGCTCGAGCACCGCGAGGTCGCGTCGCACGGCGTCGGCCGGGGCGCTGGTGTCTGCGCTGAACTCCGCGCGGTCGACGATGGAGCGAACGCGCACGGCGAGGGTGTTCACGTCGGCCCGCCGGGCGTTGTAAGCGTGCACGGCCGCCGACTCGTCTGCGAGCTGGGACTGCAGCGCGGAGCCTGCGGCCTCATAGCGGGTCTCGCTGAGCGAGCTCCAGAACCAGAACCCGGCGCCCATGACGACCACCACCGCCAGGGCACCGAGCGCGATCAGCAGGCGGCGCCTGCGGGGGGAGCGCGCGGCCGGTGCGAGACGTCCTGCGGCAGGGCCGTCGGTGAGGCCCTCGGCGGGCCCACGTGCGTCGCTCATCTCCGTAGCGCCAGCAGCGTCGCTGGCGCGAGCGTCATCATCGGTCATCCGGCTGACAGTCCTCCCCGGCCGCGGTCAGTGCACCACAGCCTACCCACTGCCCACGCTGCCCGCGGATCGTGGCCGAAGACGGCCGCATGCACGGTGCCTCGTTCTACGTCGGACTCGCGCCCTACGCGATCGCGATCGGCGTGGCCAGCACGCTGCCCTGGGTCTCTCTGGCCATCGTGTTCACCATGCCGGCGTTGCAGTTCATCGGGTTGCTCGAGCCCCCGGAGGCGACGTCGTGGCCGGTCGCCGGCGCGAGCATCCTCGTCGCCTTCTTGGTCACTCTGAGCGCTCGAACCCTTGTCACGTGGGTCGGTCTTCTGGTTGTGCTGCTCCACGCGATGGTGGTCGGCATTCAGCTCGCCGTCGCGGTCGCTGACGGGGCACGGTTCCTTCGCGAGGCGAAACCCGAGACGACCGACACCGCACTCCGGGAGTTCGCCGACACTGCCCGCTCGGCTCTGCTGGACCTCCGTGGACTGATCGAGGGTCTGCGGGATGAGGCCGTGAACAGGCCGCAGCCGACCCTGGCGGACCTGCCCGCGCTCACGGGTCGACTGGCCGCGGCGGGAATGACGATCGAGACCGAGCAATTCGGCACGCCAGAGCTGCTCACGCCGAGCCGGCAGGTGGTGGTCTACCGCACCATCCAGGAGAGCCTCACGAATGCGCTCAGACACAGCGGCGCCCATCCCGCGGCCGTGATCACCTTCAGTTGGGAGGGGCCGGGTCTTGCCCTGTCGATCACCAGCACCGGTGACGCACAGGCGCCAGACCCGGCGGCCGGCGGGTCATCATCCTGACCACGATCCAGCGCGAGAGGGCCGTCTTCCAGGCGATGAAGCACGGTGCCGCCGCCTTCCTGACGAAGGATGCCACTCCGGAGTTCGTGCTCCAGACCATCCGTGCCGTGCACGCGGGCGACCGCGTGGTGCACCCCGGAGCGACGATGAGACTCGTCACGGAGTTCGAGGAGGCGCCCGCGGGAGTCGGTCCACGGCCCGTCGACGCGATCGCGGTGCTCTCGCCGCGCGAGCAGGAGATCTTCCTGCTCGCGGCCAAGGGGCTGAGCAACAGTGCCATCGCGGGTGCGGCGTACATCAGCGAAGCCACGACCAAGACGCATGTGCGCAACATCCTGAACAAACTGTGGCTGCAGAGCCGCGCCCAGATCGTCGTCTACGCCTACGAGAACGGGCTGCTCACGCCCTAGGTGTGCGGGGTGTGGGTTGTGGTGTCGGCTTCGCCGCGGCCGGGCGCCGGGGCCGGGTCGAACGGCGCCGGGTCGAAGATCCCGTTCTGGGTTCGGAAGGATTCTGCGAGACCCGGCCAGAGCAGGGTGAGGCGGTTGCTCCGCTCGTCGACGTACCAGCTCCGACAGCCACCGGTCAGCCAGACGGTTCGGGCAGCGGCCTCGTCGACCGAGCGGGAGTAGGCGGCCTCCGCCTCGGCCGTCACGTCGAGGTCGGTGCCGGGGTGACGAGCGAGGTGGTCGAGGGCACCGAGGATGTAGTCGATCTGTGTCTCGATCATGTGGATCGCCGAATTGTGACCGAGGCTCGCGTTCGGGCCGTCGATGATGAAGAGGTTGGGAAAGCCGCTGACGACGGTGGAGGCGAACGCGGTCATCCCGTTCGACCAGTGATCGGCGAGCAGCACACGGCCCCGGCCGGTGACACGCCCGGCGAACGGCTGCTGGGTGGAGTGGAATCCGGTCGCGAGGATGAGCACATCGATGTCGTGGCTGCGGCCGTTCCGGGCGGCGACGCGGCGTCCCTCTATCGACACCAGCGCCGAGGTCTCCAGGGTGACACCGGGCAGGGTGAGGGCGGGGTAGTAGTCGTCGGAGACGAGGATCCGTTTGCAGCCGAAGACGTAGTCCGGCGTGAGGGCGAGGCGAAGGGCCGGGTCCTCCACCTGCGCGTCGAGGTGGTTGCGCCACCGTGCGCGTTGGTCGCTGAGGTCGGGCTCCGTGCCGAGGCGGCTGGGGAAACCGGCCTCAGCCTGCCGGAACGCCTGGTCGCGGGATGCCTCCAGGAGGTCGGGTCGTGACTCGAAGAGTTCTCTCTCCCTGACGCTGTAGCGGCGGTTCAGGCGGGGCACGACGTAGGGTGCGCTCCGCTGGAAGACCACGAGTCCGGCAGCTTTCTCGGCGATCTGCGGGATGATCTGAACGGCGGATGCGCCGGTGCCGGTGATACCGACACGAAGGCCTTCGAGATCGATTCCCTCGGGCCAGCGACTGGTGTGGAAGAGCGGCCCGGGGAACGAATCGAGGCCCGGGATGGCGGGGATCTTCGGCTCGGAGAGCCGCCCGGCCGCGGCGACCAGAGATCGTGCGGCGTAGACACCGTTCGTGGTCTCCACCTCCCAGCAGCCCTCATCCTGATTCCACTCGGCTTGCAGCAGTTCCGTGTTCAGCCGCAGGTGGGGAAGAAGGCCTCCCTTGAGCACGCACTGTTCGAGGTAGGCGCGGATCTCGGGGCCGGCGGCGAACCGGGTACTCCATCGCGGGTTCTGTCGGAACGAGAACGAATACAGGTGCGAGGGGATGTCGGAGGCCACGCCCGGGTAGGTGTTGTCGCGCCAGGTTCCTCCGACGCTGCCCGCGCGCTCGATGATGGTGAAGGAGTGGCGCCCTTCCCGTTCGAGGCGGAGCCCCATGCCGATACCCGCGAATCCTGCCCCGACGATGAGCACGTCGACGAGCGGGGCCGGCCCGGCCGGCAGGGCCGACGGCGGGCCCTCGCGGGGTTCTGTCACCTCGTTTCGATCGGTCGGTAGAGCGTGGAACGCTGCCACGCCGTTCGACCGAGCCTCCGGGCGTACCCGGCCACGTCGTCTGCGCTCAACTGGCGACCGGACTCGGCACCGGCCGCCGGGTTGAGCGACCCGTCCAGAAGCACACCGCCGAGGTCGTCAGCGCCGCCGTTCAGCACCGTAAGCGCACCGGCTGGGCCGAGCTTGGTCCAGGCGGCCTGGATGTGGCCGATGTGATCGTCGAGCACCAGCCGGCTGACCGCGATGACGGCCCGCGACCGACGGAGGTTGGGGGTTCGGCCCGTGAGGTGCGCGGGCATCGCGGGATGCTCGGCGGGAACGAACGGCATCGGAATGAACTCGGTGAACCCGCCGGTCTGCTCCTGCACTGCAACGACGGTGCGCAGGTGCGCCACGATCTGGTCGGCTCTCTCGATGTGCCCGTAGATCATGGTGGCGGTGGAGCGAAGACCCGCCCGGTGTGCAGCCGTGATGATGTCCAGCCACTCGGCGACCGGGATGTCGCGGCCGCCGGTCATCGTCTGGCGTACCTGGTCATCAAGGATGCGGGCCCCGGTTCCGGGTACGGAGCCGACCCCCGCCTCCGCCAGGGCGGCGAGGTGCTCCGGCAGCGCGAGACCCGAACGGGCCGCTCCGTCGGCGAGTTCGACCGGCCGGAAGGCGTGCAGGTGCAGTGTCGGCTGGGCGTCGACCACGGCGCGAACGAGATCGCGGTATGCCGACGCGCCCAGCTCGGGGCGGGCGAGCCCCTGCATGCAGATCTCGGTGGCCCCGAGCGCTGCGGCCTCGGAGGCCAGGGCGCCGAGGTCGGCGAGCGTCAGGCCGCCGGCGCGACCGCCGCCCCTGCCGGCATCCGTGTCCCCGACGAGCGATGAATCGAGGTTCCGGTTCATCACGAAGCTGACGGTGGCGCCGAACCGGGAGCTCCGGAGCTCGTCGGCGAGGGTGGCCAGCGCATCAAGCTCTGCTCCTGTCGCACGCAGGAGCGCCGTGAGGTCTGCGTCAGCGAGGGCGGACGGCGAGCGTTCCGCACGTTCGAGTGCCATCGAGACCGTCGAGCGCACTGTGACGTGCACCCTCCCGAACGCTGAACTGCCTGCACCCGTGCCCTGCAGACGTGCCGGTTGTAGAGGGGTGCCCTCGTCGCGAGCGAGCCCGGCACTGTCGGCCAGGGCTCGAACGAACGGCAGCACAGCGGGGTCGAGCCAGGGTGCGCCTTCCCGGATGTAGTGCGGGTGGGTCGTCAGTCGTTCCCTGAGCGCGTAGCCGCCGGCCGCGGTGAGGCGGGCCAGTTCGTCGATCTCCGGCCACGGCCGTTCGGGGTTCACGTGGTCGGGGGTGAGGGGGCTCACGCCGCCCCAGTCATCGATCCCGGCGCGGATCAACAGCTCGAGTTCTGCCGAATCGGTGAGGTTCGGCGGTGCCTGCAGCCGTGCATCCGCCCCCAGCACCAGCCGGGTGACGGCCACGGCTGCGACGTACTCGTCGGTCGCGAGGTCGCCGGCGCCCCTCATGGCGGTCGAATCCTTCGCGCGGAAGTTCTGCACGATGGTCTCTTGAACGTGCCCGTGCTCGGCCGCGGAGGCCCGGATGGCGAACATCGCGTCGACCCGCTCGGCGGGCGTCTCGCCGATTCCGACGAGCACCCCCGTGGTGAACGGGATCTTCAGACGCCCGGCGTCGTCGAGCACCCGGAGCCGAACGGCCGGCTCCTTGTCGGGCGAGCCGAAGTGCGCCTCGCCCTTCTCCGACCACAGCCGTGTCGCGGTCGTCTCCAGCATCATCCCCATCGAGGGCGCGACGCGCTTCAACGACGCCAGCTCGGCCGGTGTCATCACGCCGGGGTTCAGGTGCGGCAACAGTCCTGTCTCCACCAGAACCCGTTCGGCCATGTCACGGACGTAGTCGATCGTCGACTCGTAGCCGTGTTCGTCAAGCCAGTCCCTCGCGGTGGGCCACCGGTTCTCCGGCCGGTCACCGAGCGTGAACAGCGCCTCCTTGCAGCCCATCGCCGCGCCCTGCCGGGCGATCTGCAGCACGTCGTCGGTCGAGAGGTAGGGCGCGATTCCCGCCCGCGCGAGACTGCCGGGGGACTGTACGAAGACGCAGTAGTGGCATCTGTCCTGGCAGAGGTGCGTCAGTGGGATGAAGACCTTGCGGGAGTAGGTGATGACCCCGGGTCGTCCCGCCCGTTCCAGGCCCTCGTCTCTGAGCCTGCCGGCCACAGCGAGAAGCTCGTCGAGTTCGGCGCCTCGCGCGTGAAGGAGCGCCTCGGCGGTCACCGGGTCGGGGTACACGCCCGAACGAACAGCGGTGAGGGCATCGCCCGTGTTCACAGGTCAACCGGAGAGGAGAACATCGGGACAAGTCTAAGCGGCGCTCTGACGGCTCGAACGCGGCCGGGGAGTGACGATCAGCCCTTGTGCTGGGCGCGGTACCGAAGAGCCGTCGTGCCGTGCACAGATCGAAACTGCCTTGAGAAGTAGAACTCATCGCGATAGCCGACGGCGTTCGCGATGCGGGCCACCGGCAGACTGGTGGTGTCGAGCAGCTCACGGGCCCGCGCCATGCGCAATTGGGTCTGGTACTGCAGCACAGGAAAGCCGACGTGTTCTTTGAAGAGAGCCGCGAAATGCGAGGGGCTGAGGGAAGCCCGCGCTGCCAGCTCCGCGACCGACACACGCTCGGTGAGATGGCTGCGCAGGTAGTCCCGCGCTTCGTCGACGACGGTGTTACGCGATCGTGCCGACGTGGCGCTGGAGGCGAGCACGGCGAGCAGATGCCAGGCGGCTCCGGAGGCCGCGAGCAGGCTCGCCGTCGAGATGTCGCCCTCCATCTGCTGCAACACCTCCTCGACGAGCTCGACCACGCGGTAGGTGTTGGCCAGCGTGCGCACCGGTGCCGATGAGGTCATGCGAGCGGCGGTGAGGAACTCGGGCAGGTCACGACCGTCGACGTGCAGCCACCACAGCGTCCACGGGTCGGTCGCATCGCTTCCGTAGGCGTGCTGGGTGCCGGGGGGAATGACGACCACCTGGTTCTCTGCGACCGAATGCTGCGTGTCATCGACGCGGCACCACCCGCGACCGTTCGTACAGATGAGAATGACGGCCTGCTCGATGGGCCTCGCCCGCGACATCCCGTGCGCCCGTGCCTCGGGAAAATAGCCGCAGTCGGTGGCCACCAGGTGCGACGTACCCGGTTGCTGCAACGCCTCGGTGATGATCGGCCGCGGAAGCACGCGGAGGCGCTGGCCCGGAAAACCCTCGGCGATCGACATTCGACCATGATGGTGACGAATAAGCGTTTTGTCTAGTTTTGTCGTGGAATTGTGCATATCGGCGGCCGTCGACATCCGCCTAATCTGACTACATGCTCACCGACGAGGCCACCGACGACTCCCGCATCGATCTCCCCGCGGTTCCGGCGGAGCTGTCTGAAGACGGTGTGGCCTGCTGGTCGGAGCCGTTGGTCATCGACACCTACCTGCCGGGCGAGCCTGACACGCTCCCTGCGTTCCTCGAGCAGAGGGTCTACCAGGGTTCGAGCGGCCGGGTGTACCCGCTGCCCTTCCACGAACGCATCAGCCAGACCAAGGCGCCCCACGAGTGGCAGGCCATCCACCTCGAGAACGAGTGGCTGCGGGTTGTCGTGCTGCCCGAACTCGGCGGCCGCATCCACATCGGGTACGACAAGGTCGCGGGCTACGACTTCTTCTACCGCAACAACGTCATCAAGCCCGCGCTCGTCGGCCTGGCGGGCCCCTGGATCTCGGGCGGGGTCGAGTTCAACTGGCCGCAGCACCACCGTCCGGCCACCTTCCTGCCGACCGACGTCGAGATCGAGCGCGAGGCCGATGGTTCTGTGACGGTCTGGTGCTCCGACCACGACCCGTTCTCCCGTATGAAGGGGATGCACGGAATCAGGTTGCGACCGGGCAGCTCGCTCATCGAAGCCCGGGTGCGGTTGTACAACCGAACGCCCGAGACCCAGACCTTTCTCTGGTGGGCCAACGTCGCCGCCGCGGTGGATGACACCTACCAATCGTTCTTTCCTGTCGACGTCGACTTCGTGGCCGACCACGCGAAGCGGGCGATCGCCACCTTCCCTGCCGTCGACGGTTCGTATTACGGGGTCGACTACCCGGCGAGGCGCACCCCGGATCGCCCCGACGGCGACCGTCTCGACTGGTACCGCAACATTCCCGTACCGACGTCGTACATGGTGACGAACACGGCCGACGACTTCTTCGGTGGCTACGACCACGGTCGCGGAGCGGGTTTCGTACACTGGGCCGACCGTCATCTCGCCCCCGGGAAGAAGCAGTGGACGTGGGGCAATGAGGCCTTCGGCCAGGCGTGGGATGCGAACCTCACCGACAGCGACGGGCCGTACGTCGAACTGATGGCTGGTGCGTACACCGACAACCAGCCCGACTTCTCCTTTCTCGCTCCGGGTGAGACGAAGACCTTCAGCCAGTACTGGTATCCGATCCGGTCGATCGGGCCGGTCCAGCAGGCGACGCGGGAGGTGGCCGTTCGGCTCGATGTACTCGCCGAGGAGGGGCTCGCCGAGGAGGGCGTAGCCGCAGCCGGTGCTGAACGAACCCGGATGCGCCTGGGAGTCGTCGTGACGTCACCGCAGCGCGGGTTGACCCTGCGCGTCGTGAACGCAGCGGGGGAGGAACTGGTGCGCCACAGTGTCGACCTCGACCCCGGCTCGCCGTTCCTCAGCACTTTTTCGGTACCGGGGGCGCACCCCGGGGGGTCGGTCGTGCTCTCGGTCGAGCGCGATGGTCGGGAACTGCTGCGCACCCGCACGCGCGAGTCGGGTGACGGGGCCATCCCGCCCGTCTCTGCGGCGGAACCGGCGCAGCCGGGCGAAATCGAGACGCTCGAGGAGTTGTTTCTCACAGGTCTGTACCTGCACCAGTATCGGCACGCGACCCGGCTGCCCGAACCCTACTGGCGGGAGGCTCTTCGCCGCGATCCATTCGACGTGCGCTCCAACACGGCGCTGGCCGCGCGGATGCTCTGGGCCGGCTCGTTCGCCGAGGCGGAGTTGCTGCTCAGGAACGCCATCGCCCGGCTCACCGCCCGGGTGCCCAACCCTGCGGAGGGTGAGGCGCACTTTCTGCTGGGCCGGGCGCTCGTGCTGCAGGGTCGTGAGACCGAGGCCCGGGAGATCTTCGAGAAGGCCGCATGGAACGCCGCCTGGCGCACCCCCGCCCGGTTTGCGCTCGCGCAGCTGGCGGCACGGGCCGGTGATCTGCGAGCCGCAGAGGAGAACGCACGCGCCGCGCTGCGTTTCGACCCCGAGCACCTCCAGGCGGCGGCGCTGCTCGCGTCCGTGCTGCTCGACGGGGGCCGCGAGCCCGAAGCGGCGGAGCTGCTCGAACGCACGCTGAGCTTCGACGCGCTCGACCAGTGGACCCGTGTGCTCGCCGCGCAGCCGCACACGACAGACGCCCCGACCCTCCTCGACGTCGCCCTCGAGTTTCGCGACGCCGGATCGCCTCGGCGGGCGCTCGAGACGCTCGCCGAGGCGGCCGAGGCTGCGCGTTCGACCGCTCTCGGCCAGGTACAGGTGGCGCCCCTCGTGCACTACCACCGTGCCTCCCTGCTCTCCGCGCAGGGTGACGAGCGTGCCGCGGCCGAGGCCCGAGCCGCTGCGCGGCGTGCCGATCGTCGATTCACTCTCGCCTCACGGCTGGCCGATGTGTCGGTGCTTCGCGAGGCGGCAGAAGCCGACGCTCACGACGAACTCGCTGCGGCTCTTCTCGGCAACTGGTACTACGACAAGCGCCGCTACGATGATGCTGAACGGTGGTGGCAGCGCGCCGTGCGCACGGAACACCCATGCGGGGCCACTGACCCGGCGCCACGGGCGGCAACACTGACGATGGTGCACCGGAACCTGGCCATCGCCGCCTACAACGTCTCCGGTGACGCAGACTCGGCCCGTGCCTGTTACTCCGCAGCCCTGGAACTCTCTCCCGACGATGCCAAGCTGTGGTTCGAGAGCGACCAGCTCGACAAACGTCTCGGCGTCTCCGACGCCGATCGTCTCGCCGCTCTCGAACCCCGGCTCGAACTGGTGCTCGAGCGCGACGACCTCAGCGTGGCCTTCGCCGAGCTGCTGACCGGGGCCGGGAGAGCGTCGGAGGCACTCGACCTGCTCGCCTCCCGCCGGTTCCAGCCGTGGGAGGGCGGCGAGGGCCAGACGCTCACGGCCTGGGAGAACGCAACGGTAGCGCTCGCCGAAGCGTCACTGGCCGACGGCGCGCTCGAGCGTGCTGCGCGGTGGGCCGAGTCGAGCATCCACACCCCCGCCGGACTCGGGGAGGCGCGGCACTTTCTGGCCAATGCCGCCCGGCTGTACCTGTTGCGGGGCGATATCGCCGAAGCGGCGGGCCGCGCCGGTGACGCCGACGAAGCCTGGTCGATGGCGGCCGCCTTCACGGGTGATTTTCAGAGCATGAGCACCCGGGCTTTCAGCGACCAGACGGTGTACAGCATCGTGGCGTTCACCAGGCTGGGCCGTTCTACAGAGGCAGAGGCACTCACCGCCGGGCTGCGCCGCCATGTCGACGAGCTCGCCAGCCAGCCAGCTGTCATCGATTATTTCGCTACTTCCCTGCCGACCATGCTGTTGTTCACGGACGATCCGCAGGCCGCCAGGGATCGTGAGGTGGCGCTGCTTCGAGACCAGCTGCGCGCCTTACTCCACCCCACCCCCCGGCGAGCGAAGACGCCCGCCGGAACCCACACAGAAAAGGGCACACCATGAAGAAGTTCCTGACCCGACGAACGGCGAGAGGGGCGGTCATCGCAGCCGCCTCGCTCGCCCTGATCCTCGGAACGTCGGCCTGCACCTCCGGCCAGGAGACGGCTCCCGCGGCCTCTGCCGCCGGCCCGAAGTCCGGCAAGCTCACCATCGCCTACCTGCAGAAGCAGGGCGACCAGCAGTACTTCGTCGATGAGGCGGATGGGGCGAAAGCCGCCGCGGCCGAGCTCGGCGACGTCGACATCAAGGTGGTCAACCTCGGCACAGACGCGAACAAAGCGATCAGTGAGGTCGACTCGGTCATCGCCCAGAAGGTCGACGGCATCATCATCGTCGTGCCCGACCAGCAGATCGGTCCGCAGGTGATTCAGGCGGCTACCGCAGCGGGCATCCCGATCATGGCCTCCGATGACGTGATCAAAGACGCCAGCGGCGCCGAAGCGGCCTTTGCCGGGTTCGACGGCACGGCTATGGGCAACGCGGTGGGCACGAAGGCGGCCGAACTCTACAAGTCTGCTGGGTGGTCGGCTGCAGACACGCGCATTCTGAGCGCCTACAAGCAGGACCTGTCCGTGTGCGGGCAGCGCGTCGACGGAGCGAAGGATGCCTTCACCAAGGCCGTGGGCAGCGATGCCCCGAGCATTGTCGACATCGGCACCGACAACTCGGCCACCGACGCCCAGAACAAGGCGGGCGCCGTGATCACCGCGAACGCCGGAGTCAAGAACTGGATCGTCTGGGGCTGCAACGACGAGAACGAGACCGGAGTCGTCACCGCGCTGCAGAACTCGGGTGTCGCGCCCGCCAGCATCGTCGGTGTGGGTCTGGGGGCGTACCTCACCTGCAAGGACTGGGCGGCAGGTCAGCAGACCGGCAACAAGGCCGCTCTGTTCATCTCGGGCGTCGAGGTCGGTAAGGCCGCCCTCACGTCGATGGTCGGCCTCGTTCGTGACGGAACCCCGTTGCCGGCGAAATCGATCGCCAAGACCGCCATCGTCGACCAGTCGAACTGGCAGGCCGAGGGCGTCGTCTGCACCTAGCGTGATCGCCGGGAACGACTGTGCACCGCAGTCGTTCCCGGCTGCTCCCTCCCCACCCTCCATCCGACGGGAAGTCCACCGTGAATGACTCCATCCGCACTGAACGAGCAGGCCGCGCGCACGAGGTGGTGCTGAGCGCGAAGCAGATCGGTAAGCACTTCGGTCCGGTCGTGGCGCTCACCGGCGTCGACCTCGAACTGCGTGCCGGTGAGGTCACGGCGATCATGGGCGAGAACGGCGCCGGTAAGTCGACCCTGCTGAAGATCCTGACGGGGGACTACCGCCCCGATTCGGGTGAGCTGCGCCTCGGGGGCGAGGTGACCGACTTCTCCGAGCCATCACAGTCGCGTGCCGCCGGCCTTCGCGTCATCGCGCAGGAGCCCGAGATCGTGCCCCACGTCTCTGTGGCCGAGAACATCTACGTCGGGGCCATCCGAAGCCAGGGGCTCCTGTTCAACCGTCGAGCGCTGGAGAAACGGGCTGCCAAAGACCTCGCCCGCTACGGTTTCGATCGCATCGTGTCGCCCCAGACCATCGGCAGCCGGCTCTCGGCCGCCCAGCGCCAGGTGGTCGAGATCATGCGCGCGGTGATCGACAAACCGCGGGTGATCTGCTTCGACGAACCCACATCGTCTCTCGGCGACGAGGAATCGGCACTTCTGTTCGACCTCATCGCCACGCTTCGCGACGAGGGTGTCGCGGTCGGATATGTGTCGCACCGCATGAACGAGATCTTCCGACTCGCCGACCGCATCACGGTGCTGCGCGACGGCAAGCTGGTCGGCACCAAGAAGACCGAAGACACCGACCACAACGACCTCGTCAGAATGATGGTGGGCCGGGATCTCTCCCAACTGTTCTCACGCGAACGCCAGACAGCAGGCGAGCCGGTACTCGAGCTTCGGGATGTCGGTACCGACGACGTGTCGCACATCGACCTGACCGTGCGGGCGGGGGAGGTCGTCGGTGTCGCTGGCCTGGTCGGCGCCGGCCGGAGCGAGCTGATGAAGGCGATCGTGGGCGACCTGCCCGTCACCAGCGGCACTGTTCTCGTGAAGGGCCGCCCCGTCTCGTTCCGGAGCCCGGCCGATTCGATCGCTGCCGGAATCGGCTTCGCGCCTGAAGAGCGCAAGGCCGAGGCGCTCATCATGCAGCGCACCGTTCGCGACAACATCGTGCTCGCGGTGCTGCCGAAACTCGCTCGAGGCATCTTCGTGAGCGAGAAGGGCGAGAGGGCGATCGCCCGCACCTACATCGACCAGTTGCGCATCCGCACGCCCTCCACCGAGCAACTCGTGAAGAATCTCTCGGGTGGCAACCAGCAGAAGGTCGTGCTGGCCCGCTGGCTCGCGCACAATCCCTCACTGCTCGTGCTCGATGAACCCACCCGCGGGGTCGATGTGGGTGCGAAGGCCGAGATCTACGCGATCATCGACCAGCTCGCCCAACAGGGTGTCGCCATCCTCGTCGTGTCGAGTGAGCTGCCCGAGGTACTCGGGCTCTCCGATCGCATCTACGTCATGGCCGGCGGAACCGTCACCGGCACGCTGGACTGCACCGAGGCGACCGAGGAGTCGATCCTCGCCCTGGCCATGACGGAGACCCGCGCGCCCGCGGCCCGCTGAGAGCCGCACGCCGCTCCCTTCACCTTCATCCCCTTTTCGAAAGGACCCACCCGGTGTCTGCTCCAACCGCCCAACGCCCCGAAACCGCTCTCGCCAAGGAGGTCGCGGCAGCTCCCCGACCCACGCTCGGCCGACGCATCATGACGACGATCGGCGTGCAGAACATCTCGCTGCTGATCGCGATCGTCGCGCTCGTCGCCGTCATCGGTTCGCAGAACCCCCTCTTCTTCGGTATCGACAACGTGCGTGTGATCGGAACCGCCGTCGCGGTTTCGGGCCTGCTCGCCGTCGTGCAGACCGTCGTGATCATCATGGGTGCCCTGGACATCTCGGTCGGGTCGATTGCCGGGCTCGCCTCCGTCACATCGGCGATGATCTTCACTGTGGCCGGACCCCTCCTCGGTGTTGTCGGCGCCCTCGGTCTCGGCCTGCTCTGCGGGCTGGTCAACGGCTGCATCATCGTCTTCGGCCGGGTGAACCCGGTCATTGCGACGCTGGCGACGCTCGCGGCCTACAAGGGCGTCGCGCAGCTCGTCTCCGACGGGCGGGCGCAGGGCTACACCGGCGCCGACGGCTTCTTCGTCTTTCTCGCTCGCGGAACGCTGGTGGGAATCCCGTCGCTCATCTGGGTGCTCATCGTGCTCGCCGTCC
This sequence comes from Subtercola boreus, assembly GCF_003399645.1. Classification (GTDB taxonomy): domain Bacteria; phylum Actinomycetota; class Actinomycetes; order Actinomycetales; family Microbacteriaceae; genus Subtercola; species Subtercola boreus_A. The sequence continues at coordinate 66,712 of NZ_NBXD01000018.1, read as the reverse complement.
TGATGCACGTGGTGCTGCGCTACACCAGCATCGGTCGCAACATCTACGCGGTCGGCGGCAACGACGTCGCCTCCCGGCTGGCGGGCATCAACATCAACCGCTACATTCTGGGTGTCTACATGATGACGGGTGCGGTCGCGGCGATCGCCGGCATCCTGATCACCGCCCGCACCGGATCGGGGCAGCCCGTCTCCGGTTCCGAAGGTCTGGAACTCGAGTCGATCACGGCTGCAGCGCTGGGTGGAGCAGCGCTCAAGGGTGGCAAGGGAACCATCATGGGCACGATTCTCGCCGTCATACTGCTCGGCATCCTGACGAACGGCATGACCCTGCTCGACGTGAACGCCTTCTGGCAGAACGTGGCCAAGGGTGGTCTGCTGGTCGTCGCCGTGATCATCCAGCAGCTGCGGTCGGGTGAGCGCCGCATCGGGCTGCCTGCGTGACGCACCGCGTCGATGGCGGCGGGGGTCTGAGCTGTGTCGTCGACACCGAGCGCGGTGCGCGCATCGTGAACCTCACCTCGGCGGCGGCCGGAGCCGGCAGGCACGAGTGGCTCGCCCCGTCGACCGACACCTGGCCGCCCCGGGAGACAGAGGGCGGCGTCGTTCCGTTCGTTCGGGAGGGCATGGGCGGCTGGGATGAAGCGTGCCCCACGGTGGCGGCAACCACGCTCGGAACCGGAGCCCGACTCTCCGACCACGGTGAGGCGTGGCGAGTGCCGTGGATGGTCGAGGAGGAGACGCCGCATCTTCTGACGACCTCCGTTCGCCTGCAATCCCTGCCGGTCAGGCTCAGTCGCACGATCTCCGCCACGGCCGACGGACTGCGGCTGGTCTACATTGCGACCACGACGGCCCTGCGGCCGGTACCACTGCTCTGGAGCGCTCATCCACAATTCGCGGCCGACCTCGGCGACACGGTACAGCTGAGAGGGTCGAACGAAGACCATCTCATTGAGGAGTACCCGCGGCCGGGTGTGCGGCACGGCCTCGGGCTCGCAGCCACCCCGGTGCTTCAGGGGCTGTCGCCCGGTCGTTCGCTCAAGGTGTTCGTCGAAACCGCGGTGATGGGGGCGGTGGGCGGCGCGACGCTGCACCGTGCGAGCGGGGGAGAACTGCAGATGCGGTGGGGGAGCGCAGCTCCGCTCCACCTCGGTGTGTTCTGGGACCGCCAGGAGTTCGCGGGGAGCTCGATCATCGCCATCGAGCCGTCCACCGGATTCGGTGACGCGGCCGGGGCAGCCGAAAAGGCCGGAAGGATCGCGCTGCTCGAGCAGGACCGACCGCTTCAGTGGTGGATCGAGGTCGCGGCCCGCCGCGCCTAGGCCCAGCGGTTCAGTGCCCAGCGTTGAAAGAGGCCGATGAGAGCATCCGTCGTCTTGCCGAAGACGGCGAGCAGGATGATCGCGAGGAACAGGCGGTCGGTGCGACCGTTGTTTCCCGAATCGCTGAGCAGAAAGCCCAGGCCCATCGAGGAGGCGATGAGCTCGGCCGCCACGAGGAACAGCCACGACTGGGCAAGAGCGAGGCGCAGCCCCGAGATCACCGACGGCACCACGGCCGGCAGCTGCACGACGCCCAGCAGACGGATGCCGCGCAGGCCGAACGCTCGCCCCGCCTCGACGAGGTGCCGGTCGACGTGCCGCAGCGCCGACGCGACGGTCGTGTACACCGGGAAGAAGGCGCCGATCGCGATGAGCGTGATCTTCGACTCCTCGCCGATTCTCAGGTACAGGATGAGCAACGGCACCCACGCCAACGAGGGAACGCTCGAACAGCTCCGAGGGTGGGGCCGAAGAGCACCTCCCAGATTCGTGAGAGCCCGACGAGGGCGCCCAGCACGAGGCCGAGCGCCGCGCCGATGACGAAGCCGATGATGACGCGCTGCACCGAAATGGCGATGTACTGGCCGAGCAAGCCACGGTTCGCGAGGTCGATCGCCGCCTGGAAGACGGCTGCGGGGGTGGGGGACTGTGCGATCGTGTACTGGCCGCTGGTCGAGAGCACCTGCCAGACGAGCAGGATGACCAGAGGCAGAAGGGCGCCCCCGATCATCCTGAACCACCGTCTGGAACCCAGCGGGGTGGGCGTCGCGAGCGACGTCAGGTCACTCACCGATCGCATTCGGGTCGGCTGCTTCGGCGAACGTGGGGTTCTCAATGGTGGTGAGGGCGGTGTCGATGAGATCCTGGCTGGCGACGTCTCCGGTCTGCACGAAGATCGGGCCGATGGTCTTCAGAACGCTCAGCTGCGCGTCACCCGGAACCGGGCTCACGTCGAGGTTGGTGCGGTCGGTGATGACGGTCGTGGCCACGGCCGGGTCGATGGCGGCCTCGGTCGCCAGGTATCCGGCCGTCTCGGTGGGGTTCGAAATGGCCCAGGCGCGAGCGTGCTCGTAGGCGTTGACGACGGTCTGGGCAACATCGGGCTTGGCCTTCACAAACGACTCGTTCGCGTTCAGGAAGCCGTAGCTGTTGAAGTCGACGTTCTGGTACAGCTCGGTCGCGCCGGTGGTGAGGGCGTTCGAGAGGATGGGGTCCAGGCCCGACCACGCGTCGACGGAACCGTTCTGCAACGCCGCCCAGCCGTCGGCGTGCTGCAGGTTCTGCACGGTGACGTCGTCGAGCGAGAGCCCGTTCGCGGCGAGGGCCTGCACCAGGAAGAAGTACGGATCGGTGCCCTTCGTCGCCGCGATCGATTTGCCCTTGAGATCGGCAACCGTCTTGATCGCCGAGTTCGCCGGCACCACGAGCGCGGCCCAGTTGGGCTGGGAGAAGATGTCGATGACCTGGATGCCGCTGCCATTCGCCTTGGCGAGCAGGGCGGCCGAGCCGGCCGTCGATCCGACATCGATCGCGCCGGAGAGCAGCGCCTGGTTGGCCTTGTTCGAGCCGGCCGACTTCACCCAGTTCACGGTGATGTTCTGGCCTTTGAGGGCCTGCTCGAGCCAGCCGTTGTTCTTGATGACGAGGCTCAGCGGATTGTAGGTCGCGTAGTCGATGTTCAGGGTGCCGCCCTCGGTGACGGTTCCGGAGGGCGCGGCGCTGGCGGGCGCGGCGGCCGCGCCCGAGCTCTCGCCCGCGACGCAGCCCGAGAGCAGCAGGGCGACCGAGGTGGCGCCGGCTACCAGGGCCGCAATGCCGAAGGGTGTTTTTCTCATGGGGGTGTCTCTTTCGTCGGTGCGTGGGGTGTTGTGGGCTGTTTCTACGGCGTGGGTCGTGGGTCGGCGTGCGGCGCGCGGATGCCGCGGCGAGCGTCAGGCCTGGTGGCGGGCGATGCCCAGACTGGCCAGCAGTTCGGCCCGCAGCTCGGCGAGTTCGGCAGATCCGCGGTCGCGCGGGCGGGTCCCCGGCGGCGTCGACACCTGCGCGACGGTCGAGCCCGCAAGCCCGTCCTCCCGCCCGAGCAGGATGATGCGATCGGCCAGCTGCAGCGCCTCATCGACGTCGTGCGTGACGAGCAGCACCGTGGTGGGTGCGGCCGCGTGGATGTCGAGCAGCAGTTCCTGCATCTTCAGGCGGGTGAGGGCGTCGAGCGCGCCGAACGGCTCGTCGAGCAGAAGAACGTGGGGGTCGCGGGCGAGCGCGCGGGCGAGGGATGCCCGCTGGGCCATACCGCCCGAGACTTCGTGCGGGCGCTGCTCGGCAGCGTGCTCGAGGCCGACGAGCCGCAACAGCTCGTGCACGCGGGCCCGGCCCTCAGCGGCCGGCGTGCCCGGCGGAAGGCCCAGCGACACATTCGCGCTGAGGGTGCGCCACGGCAGCAGGCGCGGCTCCTGGAGGGCGAACGCGCAGCGCGCGTCGATGGCTGTCACGGCGGTTCCATCGAGGGTGACCGACCCGGAGGTGGCGTGTTCGAGGCCCGAGACGATGCGCAGAAGAGTGGACTTGCCGCATCCGCTCGTGCCGAGGATCGCCACGACCTCGCCGGCCGCGATCTCGATCGAAACATCACGCAGCACGTCGACGGGGCCGACCGGGGCGGCGGATGGCGCGGCCTTCCTGTTGCGTCTGACCGCCGGTGGCGCGAAGGACTTGCCCACCCGCTGGAAGGCGACCGCAGAAGCGCCCGACCCTGAGAGCCGCTTGCGCGGCGCGTTGAGAGAGGGTGCTGAACGGGTCACTTCTCGAACGTACCCCGCGACATCCGCTCACCCGGTGAGCGAGGACACCCGGCGTAACACAGCGCCGGTGCAGCTGGGCGATAGTGTGGTGAATCATCTGGGGCAGCGCAGACCTGTCCCTTCATCGGTCGAGTGCGGAGGGGGTACGGATCGTGACCAACAGTCCGGCGAAGAGTCCGATTCAGCGCCGGATCGCCATCGACCGAACCCGGGTGTTCGCCAGGATCGCTGTCATCGGGGGCGTTCTGTATGCGTTCTTCGCGACGTGGCTCTACATCAGGTCTGGCTTCGAGGTCACCCGGCTGCCCGTGCTCCTCCTGGGCCCCGTCTTCGTGGTTCAGGGCATCGCTCAACTCAAGCGGGCCGCCACCCTGACCGCCGACCTCGAGCGCGAATTCGGTGCGCAGGCGGGAGTGCAGGAGCGCCGGCGAAAGTCCGAATGAAAGCCTCTGCTGCTCGGGAGAAGGAACGCAGGGTGGTCAGGGCCGATCCCGCCGTTCGAGTCGAGCTGGAGGCAGCAGGCTGGGCGGTCATCGCCGGGTCGTGGGGAGCGGGCCTCGCGATCGGAGGCGACAGTGAAGGACGGCTGGCGGCCCTGATGCGCCGGGTGGAACGTCTCGTGACTGTACGAGAGCTCAGGTCATCGGATGTCGCGGCGATCCTTGATCTGGACGCCGTGACCGCTGGCGACTATCCCGGCGACGTCGCCACCGCGCACGACCGGCTGAACTCCGCTCAAGCGACCCCCACCATCGTGCATCGGGGCTGGGGAGCCTTTCGGCCCGAAGGCCAGCTGGTGGGCATGACCTATGTCGACGTCGGTGAGAAAGCGGTCGAGACGGACTTCACCGTGGTGCAGCAGGAGATGCGGGGCAGAGGGCTCGGAACGGCAGTGAAAGCCGCATCTGTCCTCGCGCTTGTCGAGGAGGGCTACGTATGGTTCCGGACTGGTGGCTCGCTCGACAACCCTGCAAGCATCGCTGCGAACAGAGCCCTCGGCTACGTACTGGACGAGGAGTGGCTGACCTTCGCGCGCACCGGGTCCACTCCCGGCCCTCGCGGGCCGAGACGGGCGGCGTAGGCTGGATGCATGAGCCAGATCGAAGTGGGAATCGTCGCGTACACCGTGTCAGCCGATTACATCGCCACCATGGGGGCCGATTTCGACTCTGAGACGGCAGACGACACCGTACTCGCCGAGCTGAACACGATGGTTCCCGAAGGTGTTGTGGTGCACCGGAACGGCAAGGTCTTCGCCGAGGAGGCAGTCGCTGAGGAAGCGCGTTCGATCCAGTGGGACGACCTGCTGGGACGCATCGACGTCGAACAGATCCTGGCCCGGAGCGGTCGGACGCCCGACACCGTCTGACGCCCGACACCGTCTGACGCCGTGGCGCGTACCTAGCGGAACCCGTCCAGCGCTTCGGCGTACCGCTCCGGGTTCTCCCGGGTCTCGGCGGTGACGAGAAGCGTGTGCGGTCCGATCTTTCGAGAGTGGGTTCCCGCGCACGGAACAGTCACGACTCTGGTCAGGCCCGCCTCCCAGGCGGGAACCAATGAAGCGAGCGATACGCGCTCGGGATCTTCGTCCAACGGCCGGCGGTGGCCTCGGAAGAGGGCCTCGAAGTTTCCAGTGGTCCACGCTCGGTAGCGCTCGTCGAAGGCCTCGTCGCCGAAGCGGTCACGCCAGTCCGGGCCGAGAAGCTCCCTCAGGAGTTCCGCCCGCTCTGCCGACCCGTTCGCCGTCTGATGCAGCCGGGTGAAGAGGTCTTCAGTGCTCACCCGACCGGCATGGTCGACGCAGGCGGCCCAGACGGAGGGCCAGGCGCTCTGCCACAGTGCGCGTTTCGAAACATCGACGGATTCGGAGTGCTCCCGCACGGATTGGTCTGCGAGAAGAGGAGGCAGGTCGTCACCGTCGGGCTGCAGACCCCACGCTTCGCGCACCCAGAGCATATCGATGAGCGCCTTCGGGTTGTCTTCGACGCTCAGCACCATGTCGTGCGGCCACGGATTGCCGGGGATCGGGACGGACGAACGCACGTGTCTCCTGTCGACAGCGGTCTGACGAGTCTTTCGCGGACAACGCCCGGGGGCAACCCGTTCGGCACATCCTGATCACAAGCCGGCCGCTACCCGCGCTCACGCGGGTGGCGGGCCGGCGGTCAGCTCGGGATCCACGCCGGGTTCCGAGAGGAAGACGCCAAGAAACGTGACGCCTTCGTCGGTGGCATCGAACCGGTCGATCACGACGTCAGCAGGCTCGTAGAACACGTCGCCCGCCCGCAGGATCTTTTCAGGGCCGCCGTCGACCCGGAAGAAGACCGAACCTGATTCGACGACACCGAAGACGGGACCGTTGTGATGGTGCGGGCCACCCTCCACGTTCGGTTGCAGGGTGATCCGGCGCATCGCCACAGCTCCCGTGATCTTCCCGGGGAGGGTCTGCTCGAGCAGGGTGTTTCGCACAACGGGTTCTGTCATCCCCAGATCCTCTCAGCCCCGAGGTGAGACGTCGACCACCTTCAGGTCGTCACGACGCACGGTGAACCCCATCGCCTCATAGACGCCCTGGGCCGGGTTCCCGTGCGCCACATGGAGAAAGGCCCGGTCACCGTCAGCCCGGATGCCGCGCACCACTTCTGTGATCAGTCGCCGGGCGAAGCCGTGGCCGCGAGCGTCGGGGTGGGTGCAGACGGCGCTGACCTCGACCCAGCCCGGCATGCTGAGGCGCCGCCCGGCCATCGCGACAAGCGTGCCGCGCTGACGGATGCCGACATACCCGCCGAACAGAAGGGTCCGCGGCAGGAACGGGCCCGGCCGGGTCAGCGCGGTCAGCTCGAGCATCTCCTCGACCTGGTCGTCGCCCAGATCGACGATGTCCCAGCCGCGCGGCCCAGACGCCTCCACTCGGTCGTCGGTCAACTGCGTGAGCCCAAGGCTCAGGTGGGTGACCCAGCCCGACGGCACGGCGAACCCGGCGGGTACGAACATGGCCGAGGGATCATCGTCGGTGGTCAGTCGGGCCAGGGCCGCCCAGTCGTCTGACGTCGGGCGAGGCGGCATCGATCCGAAGGGTGCGACGTCGGGCGGGTAGCGGAGCGCCGTTCCGTCGGCCGTCGCCAGGAGGGCGTGCCTCGAGGTGAGGGCAGATCGGATGGGATCGTCGAGCACGTGCATGAGACAACGCTAGCGGCGAGCACCCGTGTCGATGCGCGCCCATCGCGGGCCGAGGGTAGGTTGAGACCATGAACAACCGAATGGGTCGAACAGCTCTCGTGATCGTCGGCGTGGTCGCTCTGCTGGTCGGAGCAGTGTTCGCCGGGCAGGGTGCCAATCTCATCCCCGGCAGTTCGATGACCGGCGAACGCATGTGGCTGTACATCGGAATCGTTGTCGCCGTAGTCGGCATCGTGCTGATCGTGGCAGGCCTCCGCCGGCCGAGGCGTGACCGCACCGGCGTCTGAGCGAGGGAGCAGTCAGTCCCAATCGAGGTAGTCCTCGATCGCCCACGCTGCCTCGCCGGCCCGCGTCTGGGGAAAATGGTGGCCGCCGCCCTCGATCGTCACCACGCTGACAAGCCCCGGAGCGGAGACCCGCAGCGCCTCCCCGTTGGCCGGGGGCGTGACCTCGTCATCGCTCGCCTGCACGACCAGTACCGGGATACCGTCGGGCAGCGCTGCCTCCTGCAGTTCGACCCCCAGGAGCAGCACTCCGTTCACGCGTTCACGATGGGCGGTTGCGGCTCGGCGTGCGATGACTCCGCCTGCGCCGTGGCCGCCGATCCACGCATCGGCGATGTCGAGATGGTCGAGTGTCGCGAAGACATCGTCTGCATGGTCGGTCTGGATGCGCACGACACGAAAGTCTGCTGCCGAGACGAGGTGCGAGAGTGTCGCGAGACGGTCGAGATCGGCTGTCGGATCGATCACGAGTGCGAGGGCCGGGCCCGCCCCCTCGTCTGCGAACGAGACGGTGCGCCCATCCGTCTCGAAGCTCTTCCTGTTGCTCATCGCGCTCCCCTTCGTCTCGTCGTGCCCGCCTGACAAAACGGCCGCAGGCACCGGGAAAGGATAGCGGAGCGTTCACCTCCGTACACGGCCCTCCCGCCGCACGTGTCATGAGACGTGCACGTGCTGTCGAGCGTCCCCCGCTGGACCTCCCCCCTTTCGAGGTAAGAACCGGGGATCGCCGGTCTGCGGCGCCGCCTCTCTGTCACGATGTGCACACAGATTCAGGGGAGTAGCAATGCAGACTTTTCGGCGCCCGGTTCGGGCGTTCCGCATCACTTCGGCCACGTCGTTGGTGGCCGTGTCGTTCGCCGTACTGGCCGGATGCTCTCCGTCGACACCAGCGTCGTCACCATCCCCGACGGTGACCGTCACGGTGACTCCGTCTGCGTCACCGCACCCGACATCGACGCCCACCCCGTCGCCGACCACGTCCCCGACGGCCTCGCCGGCAGCGTCCGGCTCGGCTGTCGCCATCGCCTGCTCCTCGCTGGTGGCCGACTCGACCATCGCCAGCATCAGCCCCGATTTCACCGCCGACGCCGGCGCAGAGGTCTCGGGCGACAACAGCTTCGCCACCATCGCGAAGCTCGACGGAAAGATCTGCTCCTGGCTGAACGCGTCGAGTGGATCGTCGATCTCGGTCGGAGTCGCCAACCCCAGCTCGGCCGATCTTGCGACGTACGAGGCGAAGATCAAGGGCACCGGAACCCTCGACGCCGCACTCAGCGGCACCGCCGGCAACCGCGGCTACGTCGAGAACGGCACCGAGGTCCCCGTGTTCGACGTCTTCACCGAGACGGGCTACTGGGTCTCGATCTCGTCTGTCGTTTTCGATTCGCCCATCTCGGCCGACAGCATCCTGTCGAACATCCTGCAGACCCTACCGAGCGGATGACGCGGCTGCTCGGTGCCTCCCAGGTGACGACATTCCCGCCGACAGTCAGCGGGCGCCCTTAACGCACCTCGGCGCGCAGCATGTCGCGGAGCCAGAGGGCGCTCGATTTGGGGGTACGCACCTGGGTGTCGTAGTCGACGTGCACGAGCCCGAAGCGGCGCGAATACCCCCATGCCCACTCGAAATTGTCGATCAGCGACCAGGCGAAGTAGCCCGCGAGAGGTACCCCCGCAGCCAGAGCTTCGCGGCAGGCATCGAGGTGGCGTTGGAGGTAGTCGAGGCGTTCGGGGTCGTCGACGGTGCCGTCTGCCGACACGACGTCGGGGTACGCCGAGCCGTTCTCGGTGATGTAGAGCGGCAGGCCGGGTGCCTTGGCGGTGGCCATGGCGAGCACGTCGACGAGGCCGTCGGGATGGATCTCCCAACCCATCTGAGTGCGCAAGGCGCCGGTCTCGATGAACTGCACGAACTCGCTCCCGGGGTTCGTGCTGGCGAGGCCCGGCGGCAGGGTCTCGGCAGTACCTGCACGCACCGTGTGCCGGCTGTAGTAGTTGATGCCGAGAAAGTCGATCGGCGCCGAGATCGCGGCGAGGTCATCGGGGGTGGCGTTCTGCTCGAACCAGGCTGCTTCGCCGAGGTCGTCGAGTACATCATCCGGATAGGCACCCGTGAGCACCGGGTCGAGGAAGAGCCGGTTGCCGAGTCCGTCGATGCGCCGTGCAGCATCCCGGTCGGCCTCGCTGTCGCTCGCCGCGTGCACTGAATAGAGGTTGAGGGTGATGCCGACGTTCGCCTCCGGTGCCGCGCTCCGGATGTTCGGCAGCGCCAGAGCGTGACCGAGCAGCAGGTGGTGGGCGGCGCGGGCGGCGTGGGTACCCTCCTGCCGGCCCGGCGCGTGCTCACCGCTGGCATAGCCGAGGAACGCGGAGCACCACGGCTCGTTCAGCGTGATCCAGTTCGAGACCACGTCGCCGAGCTCGGATGCGACGAGACCGGCGTAGTCGGCGAACCGGTGAGCGGTATCGCGCTCCAACCAGCCGCCGGCGTCTTCGAGCGCCTGGGGCAGATCCCAGTGGTAGAGGGTCGCCCACGGCGTGATGCCCTTCTCCAGCAGCTCGTCGGCGAGCCTGCGGTAGAAGTCGATGCCGGCGCGGTTCACCTCGCCGTTGCCGAGCGGCTGGATGCGCGGCCACGCGATCGAGAACCGGTACGCCTCGACACCGAGGTCGGCCATGAGTGCGACATCGCCGGCCATGCGGTGGTAGTGGTCGTCGGCCACATCCCCGGTCGAACCGTCGGCGATGGCGCCGGGCCGCCGGGCGAAGGTGTCCCAGATGCTGGCGCCCCGCCCGTCTTCGGTGGTGGCGCCTTCGATCTGGTACGAGGCCGTGGCGGTGCCCCAGACGAACGAGGGCGGAAAGTCGGATCGTGAGGGCGTCATGAGGCCGCCTCCGCGAGAACCGACTCCGAGGTGGGTACCGACGCCGAGGCGGGGGCAGCAGCTGCCGCAGCAGGCGCGAGCCAGTCCCCGTCGCCGTTCTCGCTCAGGGCGATCAGGATGTTGTCCCGCTTGATACCGAGCGCCTCGAGCCGGTCGACCACCAGAGTGGCACCGCGCTGTTTCACCTCGGGGCTGTACCCGGTGAAGGCGAGGATCTGGATGAAGACGATGTCGGTGCGGTCGGCCTCGGGGAAGGTGCGGCTGTAGAACAGGTCGCCGGGCTCGTGCAGGCGGAAGATCTGGAACAGATCGTCGGCTGGCATCTCCCACCCCTCGACAAGCGCGCTGTGGATGGCGTCACTCATCTGCGGCCGCAGATCGCGGAGGGGTTCGTGCAGGTCGATTCGAACGAGAGGCATGGGTGTACTCGGTTTTCTGTAGGGAACGGCGACGAAGGGAGGTCAGGAGGAGAGTGGCGCGTCGAGCCAGTTCTCGGGGGAGGGGAGCAGCGTTTCGAGCTCGCCCCAGAAGTCGTCGGGCAGGTCGGCGGTGGCGGCCGTGATGGTCGACTCGATGCGCGCCGGTTTGCTGATGCCGACGATGGTGGAGTGCACGCGCTTCTCCCGCGTCGAGAAGCGGATGGCGGCGGTCGCCAGGTCGGTGCCGTACGACGCACAGACCTCGCGCATCCGCCGGATCGCGTCGAGTGTCTCCGGTGACGCCGGCCGGTAACCGTACTGGGTGTTGGTGCCGGTGGTGTCGGCCAGAATGCCCCCTCCGAGCACCGCCGCATTGAGAACGGCCATGCCCTGGGCGGATGCCCGTTCGATCAGGTCTTCGGCGCTTCGGTCGACCAGCGTGTACCGGTTGTGAACGAGCAGCAGTTCGAAGACGCCGAGGTCGAGATACCGGGCCATCTCGTGCACCGTGCCGCCGGCCAGGCCGAGGTGCCCGATCTCACCGCGCTCACGTGCTGCGACGAGGGCCTCGACAGCGCCGCCCGGAGCGGTCATGGCTTCGAAGTCGTGGAACTCCGGATCGTGCAGGTGCACCACGGGCAGCGGTGACAAGCCGAGCCGCTCACGGCTCTCTTCGAGGGAGCGCCGGATGCGGTCGCCGCTGTAGTCGTCATCACGGGCATCCACCTTGGTCATCACCAGCACGTCGGCGGGCAGGCCGCCGTACTCGGCGATCGCACGGCCGATGCGCACCTCGCTCTGACCGCCCGAGTAGCCGTTCGACGTGTCGATCGAGCGGATGTCGCTGTCGAGCACAGTCTTCACGAAGGCGATGGCATCGTTCTCGGCCACGGTGTAGCCGAAGTTCTCGGGCATGCTGCCGAGCGGAGCGCCACCGAGCGTGACCGGGCTCACCGTGAGCCCGGTGGAGCCCAGGGGGTTCAGCTGCCAGCGCACCTCACGACCCCGTGACGGCGTGCAGCAACCCGTCGGGGTCGGCGACGATCTCGAGGCCCGCTCGGGTACCCACGGATTCGGCGCCCGGCGGCATGCCGCCCTCGAACTCGACGGCGAGGAAGCCCGGTGCCTCGAGCTGCGGCTGTCGCTTCGACTTCTCGACCTTCTCATAGGTGAAGATCTCGAGCGACGTGTCGCCGTCGCGAAGGAAGGCGATCTCGAAGCCACGGTCGTCGCTGGGCTGGTGGATCCCCGACATGAGGCTGTAACCGAGTTCGCCGAAGTACTGCTTCGTCGCTTCGAGGTCGTTCACCGTCTCAGCGACGTGGTCGAACCGCGGCCGGGTCGGGGTGCCGAGCGCCCAGTCCGCGTCCACAGCCTCACGGTCGAACACCTCGTGGTACTGCAGCGGGCCCTCGACGAGCTCGAGCAGCGTGCCGTCGGGGTCGTAGAAGAAGGTGATCCGCACGTCGCCCTCGGCGTGGATCGGTTCGAGATGGAACGGAACACCGCCCTTGTGCAGCGCGTCGACCCGAGCATCCATGTCGGCGACTTTGAAGCCGACGTGCCGGAAGCCCGCCTGTAGGTCGTCGGGGATCCAGGTCGATGCGTCACCGCCGCCCGCACCGCCCGCCCCGGCGCCGCCCGCCCCGGCGCCGAGACGCACGAGGCGCAGCTGGCCTGCGACGGCATCGAGTACGGCGCTGTCGTCCGAAGCCTCGACGACTTCGGCCCCGAGGTAGCGGGTGTAGAAGTCGACGGAGCGCTTGACGTCTTCGACGTTGATCAGAATGGAACGGATGGCCATGAGTGCCAGTCCTCTCTCTCGGTGTGGGCGGATGCCCCGTGGTGTGGCCGCAGAACCGCGGCGGGTCAGACGCCGCGTTCGGCGCGAGTGTGGGGGGTCAGAACGTGCTGCAGAGCGAGGGATGCGGCGCCGACGGCCGCGGCGTCGAGCCCCGGATCCGACAGCGTGATCTCGACGCCGTGCACCGACTTGGTGCGCGCGAATCGCGCGACCCGATCGGTGATGGCGCGCAGGTAGAAGTCGCCCGCATCGGCGAAACCCGGCCCGGCCAGGTAGATGCGGCCGAGGTCGAGGAGGTTGACGACCGAGAGCACCGCGGCGGCGACGTAGGCCGCCGACCTCTCGATCAGCTGGGCGGAGCGCCGGTCACCGCCCGCCGCCGAGCGGGCGATCATGTCGAAGTTGTGTCGCAGATGCGCGTCGTCACCCGACAGCCCGAGGTCGCGGGCGAGTGCAGGGTCGGCCATGGCCGAGCCGACGATCGCGCGCGGGCCGGCCAGGATCTCCAGGCAGCCGCGTGACCCGCACCAGCAGGCCGGCCCACCGATGTCGAGCGTCATGTGGCCGATCTCACCGACGTTGGAGGAGGAGCCGCGGCTCACACTCCCGCCGATCATCAGCCCCAGTCCGAAGCCGTTCGACATGTAGAGGGTGGCGAAGTCCTGGCTGGCCGACAGCCGGCCGGCCCAGAAGTTGCCGAGGGCCGCGCAGGCGGCGTCATTGTCCCGAACGACGGGCAGCCCCATCCGGGTCTCGAGGGCTTCCTGCACGGCGAAGGTGTCCCAGTCGTCCGACGTGAGCGAGATGCGTTCGGCTCCGGCGCTGAGGTCGAGCCCGGCCCCGGCCACCCCGATACCGACGATGTCGGAGGTCGGGATCTCGAGGTCGAGAAAGAGCCCCTCCAGTTCGTCGCCGATGCGAAGCACCACGTCGCTCGGCGGGGTTCCGGCGATCCCGGCGGAGATGTGGTGCCCGACGACGGTTCCGCCGAGATCGGCAACGACGTAAGTGAGACGGGCGTCGTCGAGCGAAATGCCGACGGCATAGCGGGCATGCGGGTTCAGTTCGATGAGGCTCCGCCGTTTGCCCCCGGTGGAGTCGCTGAAGCCGGTCTCGACGACGAGGCGGTCTTCGATGAGCGACTTCACGATGCGCGTGATCGACGTGGGGGTCAGCCCTGACATCTCCGACAGTTCGATACGGCTGACCGTGCCGCTGGAGCGCACCATGTCGAGGATGGCGCTGCGGGTGTTCTCTGAAGACGGTCCGAGTCGCCGAACAGTACTCACGATGTCTCCTCAGGGATGGCTGTCATTTGATTGCGCCCGCTGCCATGCCCCGCTCGAACTGCTTCTGCAGCAGAATGTACGCGACGACGGTCGGAATGGCTGTGACCACGGCGGCGGCGAGGATCTTCGGGGTGTCGTCATTGTACTGACGGCGGAAGAACTCGGGCAGCAGCGTGACGACGCCCATGTCTTCGTCGGTGAGGAACACCTTCGGCGAGAGATAGGCGTTCCAGGAATTGATCAGCACCAAGACGATCAGCGCAACAGCCATCGGTTTTGCGAGCGGTACGAGAACCGACCAGAACATGCGCCACGTGCCGGCGCCATCGAGTCGTGCAGCCTCGAACAGGGTGTCGGGGATGCCGTCGACATAGCCGCGGGTGATGAGCACGGTGAACGGGATCTGCAGGGCTGCGATGGGCAGGATGACCGCCCAGAACGTTCCGAGCAGGTCGAGCCGCACGGCCGTCGCATACAGCGGTGCGATCAGCACGACCTCCGGCAGAGTGAGCGCGGCCATCATCATCCAGAAGAGCACTTCCTTGCGCTTCACCCGGAGCTTGGAGAACCCGAAGGCCGCGGCCATGGTCGCGAGATAGATGATGACGATCGATCCGCCTGCCACGATGGCCGAGTTGAGGAAGAAGCGGGCGAAGCCGGGCACCGCGAGAACGGCGGCGTAGTTGCCCCACCCCGATCCGGCGAACGATCGGGAGACCATCGCGTAGATCGGGATGAGGAACGGGATCATGCACACCGTGACGATGAGCTGCAGAATCAGTTTCGATCGCAGCGAGCGCGTCTCAAACATCCGGAGTCTCCTCAATGAGTGCCTTGCGTTCGCGACTGCGCAGCTGGATGATCACCGAGACCGACACGGCGATCACCAGCAGGATGACCGACAGGGTCGCGGCGTACCCGAGATTTCGGCCCGTGCCGGCGGTCTCGGCATAGATCATCGTGCCGAGGAACTCCGAGGAGTGCGCCGGCCCGCCCTGGGTGATCAGCCAGACGTTGTCGAACAGCTTGAGCGCGGTGATGAAGTTCAGGATCGCGAGCGAGATGGTGATGGGCTTGAGATTCGGCAGAACGACGGAGAACAGCAGTCGGAGGTTGCCGGCCCCGTCGATCCGGGCCGCCTCCAGCATTTCGGGGTCGATCTGGGCCATGCCCGCATAGAACAGGATGAATCCGAAACCGACCGACCCCCAGCATCCAACCAGGGTCACGACCACCAGGGAGGTCGTCGACTGGCCGATCCAGCCCTGGGCGAGGGAACCGAGGCCGATTGCCTCGAGGATCTGGTTGACCGTGCCGTCGGTCTGCCAGGCCTGGATGTGCGCCGGGGCCAGAGTGGCGGGAGCCACGACCACGGGGATGACCACGATGACCTTGTAGACGTTCGCGAAGAAGATCTTCGAGTGCATCACCGCGGCGAACAGCACACCGCCGACGACCTGCACGGCGAACACGGCCACGAAGTAGATGACGGTGTTGCGGAGGGCCGTGTAGAACGTCGGATCGGTGAACGCCTGCACGTAGTTGTCGAACCCCGCGGGGATCATCTTCGACCGGCCACCACCCCAGTCGAAGAACGACAGGTAGCCGGAATAGACGATGCTGTAGTAGATCAGACCCACCGAGATGATGAAGCCGGGCAGGATCCAGACCAGCCCGCCCGGAACCAGGTGGGAGGTTCTTCGCTTCGCCCCCCGCGCGTTCGGGCCGGAGTGGCCCGAACGCGCGGGGGCGGATGTCTTCGGCCGCGCCGTTGTCACAGTCATGGTGCTCGCTTTTCGCCCGGTCGCCCGCGTGCCGGTCAGTTGGCGCCGACGGTACTGGCCTCGGAGGAGGACTGCAGTTCAGCGGCGATGTCGTCGACGGACTTGTTGACGGTCGGGTCGAGCACCTGCTGGATCGCGATGACGATCGCATCGAGGGTCTTCTCGGTCGTCTGGTACTGCCGTGACTGCGTCGTCGAGCCGCTCTCGGAGATGAGCTCCTCGATGGCGGGCTTCTGCACCGAGTCGTCGACCAGGCTGATCGAGGCGAAGTCGGGCTTCACGCCCTGGAGGGCGGGCAGCAGGTCGAGTGCGTTCGCGACGTTCTGCTGGCCGGTCGTCGACATGGTCATCCACGACACGAACGTCTTCGACGCTCCGATGTTCGGTGAGTCGGCGCTGATCGCCAGGCCGTAGTCGGCTTCGCCGAAGTAGGCCGAGCCATTGCCTTTGCCCGCGACATCCGGGAACGCCGCGGGAAGCTGCACGAAGCAGGTCGGGTTCGCGACGCCGGCCGCCTCCATGGAGGTCTTGCACGATTCGGCACCCGAGTACTGCGTGTACCAGAAGCCCATCTGCACCATCGCGGCGTCGCCGCGCATGAAGGCCTCGTTGGCGAGCGGGTACTGCGTGCCGTCGAGCGCATCGGAGCTGATGATGCCGTCTGCCCTCATCTTCTTGACGATGTTGAGGGTCTCGATGCCAGCCGGGTCGCTCCACTTCGCCTTGCCGGTCGCGGCTTCGATGAAGAAGTTCGGATCGACCGAGTTGGCGATCGAGTGGAACATCTCGGTGGGGAACGTGTCGGCACCGCCGGCGCCCATGGTGAAGCAGGTCTTGCCGATCGCGGTGATCTTCGCGCAGGTGTCTACCCAGGAGTTGTAGTCGGTGGGAACGCTGGCGCCGGCTGCGTCGAGAATGTTCTGGTCGATCCAGAGGAACCCGGCTGCCATACCGCCCATCGGAGCGGAGACGAGGCGGCCCGTCGAGTCGTTCAGCTGCTTGGCGTAGCCCTCGCCGAACTTCGACTCCCAGTCTGCGCCCAGCTTCTCCTGGGCGAGGGGTGCGAGATCGATGGCGTAGGGGCCCCAGAGGTCGGGTGTGCCGCCGGCGGGGGAGAGCACGAAGACGTCGGGACCCTTGCCGGAGTCGAGCGCGGGGGTGAGGGTGGTTCGATAGTCGACGTTCTCGAAGTTCTTGTAGGTGACTTTGATGTCGGGGAACTCTTTGTTGAACTCGGCGATGTACCGCTCCGCGACGGGGGTGTCGGGCGTATAGCCCCACCAGGTGACCTCGCCCGAGGTCGCGGCCGGTTCGCTCGAAGCGTCTGCCGACGAATCGCCGCCGCCGCTGCATCCGCTGAGCACCAGCGAGACGGCCGAAGCGAGCCCCACGGCCGCCAGCACGTACTTGGATTTCTTCATTCTTCTTGCCTTTCAACACGTCATTGTGATCGCCACGGCTGGGCCTTGGTGAGACGCTACGCGCTGGAGAAGAAACTTACAATACTTTTGTTATAAAGATTTCACCGGATTGGGATGACCGCCCCGCAGCCCGACAGGCAGGTCACGGTGCGCCTCGCTCGCCCGATCCGCGCGGGATGAGCCGGGTGGGAATCTCGACGTGCCGCGGAGGGCCGGTGAGGTCGTCCATGCGGGAGACCACGAGCTGTGCGGCGGTGCGGCCGAGTTCGGCGGGGTCGTACGCGACGACGCTGATGCCGTAGGCGTCGGCCAGCTCGAAATCGTCGAAGCCGATGAACGCGACGTCATCGGCGCTTTCGCGAAGGGCGTGCAGCACCCCCGAACTCGCGCGGTTGTTGCCGGCCACGATGGCTGTCGGCGGGTCGGCCATGGCGAGGAGGTCCCGCACAGAGTCGGCGGCGGATGCTCCGCCGGCCTCCTCGAGGCGCTCCCAGCGCGTCGTGTCGGTGACCCCCGCCTCCCGGAGGGCCTGCCGGTAGCCCCGCAGGCGTTCCTGATGGGTGAACAGGGCGGCGGGCGAGCAGACGAACGCGATGCGGCGGTGGCCGAGCCGGATGAGGGCGCGAACGGCCTCGGCGGTTCCGTCGGAGTTCGCGAGCACCACCGAGTCGGCGATCAGGTTCGTGGCCGGGCGGTCGATGCAGACGACGGGGGTGCCGAGCTGGCGTTCCCCCTCGAGGTAGGACTGGTCGGAGGCGATGGGAACCATCAGCAGGGCGCGCACGCGCTGTTGCAGGAGCGCCTCGACGACCCTCTTCTCGCTCTCGGGTTCGTCGTCGGTCGAGGCCAGGATCATCAGGAGCCCGTGCCGGGCGAGTTCTCGCTCGATTCCTGCGGCGACCGCGAAGTAGAACGGGTTCGTCAGGTCGCCGATCACGAACGCGACAGTGTTGGTGACGCTGCCGTACCGCAGGTCTCGGGCGAGGTGGTTGGGGCGGAACCGAAGCGTTCGGGCCGCGCGGAGAACGCGGTCCCGCGTCTCGGGTGTCACGCTACTGCTGCCGAGCACGACCCGGGAGACGGTCTTGGCGCTGACCCCGGCGAGTCGTCCCACGTCGGCGAGTGTCGCACGCGGCTGCGCCGGAGCGGCGAGGCCGACCGCCGGTGGGGCCTCCGGCATCATCTCCGCGCTCGACTCCGTCATAGCGGAACACTAGCACCGAGCCGATCATGTCCACGTGGACACGTGGGTCGCATCCGCAATTCGACCCGTGAGACCAGCATCTTGGCTGTGTGATCAGAACGTTATCCCAATGGGGGCTGTTTTAATGTCAACGATGACATACAGTCGTCTCAATCAATGGAGATGGAGATCAACCCATGGCTAAGAAACACATCGCCGCCGCATTCCTGGCGACGTTCGCCCTCATACTCACCGGCTGCACGGCGGGCGGAGACTCCGGCGGGGGAGACGGCAAACCGTCCGGCGACATCACGGTTCTGACCAACCGCACCGACATCGTCGACACGGTCTTCCAGGACTACAAGAAGACCTTCGAAGCGAAGTACCCCGGCACGAACGTCACGTTCGAGGCGATAACCGACTACGAGGGCGAGGTGAACACGCGCCTGAGCACGAAGGACTATGGCGACGTTCTGCTCATTCCGAGCCAGGTTCTGCCCACCCAGTTCTCGCAGTTCTTCGAGCCTCTGGGCAACAAAGACGACCTCGCGAAGAAGTACCGCTTTCTGAACGACAAGTCCTACGACGGAACGCAGTACGGCATCCCGACCTTCGGCAGCGCCAACGGCATCGTCTACAACAAGAAGGTGTGGAGCGACGCCGGTGTGAAGGGCCTGCCGACCACCCCCGCCGCGTTCATCGCCGACCTGCAGCTGATCAAGAACAACACCCAGGCCATCCCGTACTACACGAACTACAAGGACGTCTGGCCGCTCAGCCAGTGGCAGGGCCCGCAGGGCTTCACCGGCAAGACCACCGTGGTGAAGGACAGGGACTCCTCGGATGCGCCATGGAGCGCCGGGAGCGAGGAGAACATCATCGACGGCCTGATCTACGACATTGTTTCGAACGGCCTGTCCGAGCCCGACCCGCTCACCACCGCGTGGGAGAGCTCGAAGCCTGCGCTGGCGAAGGGCGAGATCGGCACCATGCTGCTCGGCTCCTGGTCGGTCATCCAGATGCAGGAGGCCGCGACTGCGGCGGGCACCGATCCGGCCGATATCGGCTACATGCCCTTCCCCTACCAGACCGATGGCAAGTACAACGTGACCATCGCGGGCGACTTCAACAACGCGATCAACGTGAACTCGTCGAACAAGGTCACCGCACGGGCGTGGATCGACTGGTTCACGGATGAGTCCGGCTACTCCGAGCTCTCCGGCGCGCTTCCGACCGCGATCGACGGCGCGACCCCCGACACCCTGAAGGACCTCGATGCCGCCGGCGTGAACTACGTGCAGCTCGACGCACCCGAGAACCCGTCGCTCGACTCCGACATCTACAACGCGGCCGAGATCGACCTGTTCGGTGGCATCTATCGCCAGAAGCTTGTCGACATCGCCCGCGGCGCAGCCGACGGTGACAAGGAGTCGTACTTCGCCCAGCTCAATCAGAAATGGGCCGAAGCACGAGCGGGCGCCGGGTCCTGAGCGCTGTGACCCGTCTTGCCGGGGCGTTGCTGCCCCTCGCTGAACCAGCCGTCACGGCCGGGCAGAAGAAGCGGGCGGGGCGATCGGGGGTGAGGCACCGGAAGATCACTCCGTACCTCTTCCTCATCGTTCCGCTCGCCTTCCTGATCACCTTCACCTACGTTCCGGCGGCGAACCTCATCTGGTTCAGCGTCACGGACTGGGACGGGATCGACAAGACCAAGAACATCGTCGGAGCCGACAACTTCATCGAGATCTTCACCGATCCCGAGGTGTTCCGGGTCTTCTACGTGAGCCTGTTCTACATCGCGGCATCGTTCATCCAGATGGGGCTCGCGCTCTACTTCGCGACGGTGCTCAGCTTCAGCACCCGCTTCCGCAACCTGTTCAAGGGCATCCTGTTCTTTCCCTACCTGATCAACGGGGTCGCGATCGGGCTGATGTTTTTGTACTTCTTCCAGCCCGACGGCACGCTCGACAGCCTGTTGAAAGCGGTCGGGCTGCAGGAGGTCACCACCCAGTGGCTGGGCAATCCGGATGCGGTGAACCCGTCGCTCGCGGCGACCTCGGTCTGGCGCTACACGGGTCTGAACTTCGTGCTGTTCCTCGGCGCGATCCAGTCCATTCCCTCGCAGCTGTACGAGGCGGCAGATCTCGACGGGGCGAACAGGTTCCAGCAGTTCCGGTTCATCATCGTGCCGGGGATCAAGAGGATCATCAGCCTGTCGTTCATCCTCGCGATCTCGGGCAGCCTGGCGGTCTTCGAGATCCCGTTCATCATGACGGGGGGAGCGAACGGAAGTGCCACCTTCGTGATCGAGACGATCCGGCAGGCGTTCACCTTCCGGCAGGTCGGGCTGGCCTCGGCGATGGCCGTCGTGCTCCTGGTGATCGTGCTCATCGTGACGCTCGTGCAGCGCAAGCTGCTCCCTGACGACGAAGTGAACCTGACATGAGGAGTGTGGCGAACCTCTTCACCGGTCTCAAGTACCTCTCGCTCGTGGTGGCCTGCTTCATCACGCTGCTGCCGCTCGTGGTGCTCTTCATCACCTCGTTCAAGTCGAAGGAGGAGTACGCGAACAGCAGTCCGCTCGATCTGCCCCGCAACTGGTTCAACTTCGAGAACTTCGTCACCGCGTTCACCCGTGGGAACATGGCGCTGGGCTTCGTGAACACGACCTTCGTGCTGGTCGTCTCCCTCGTCGGCACCATCCTGATCGGCACGATGACCGCCTACGCCATCGACCGGTTCGAGTTCCGGTTCAAGAAGATCATCATCGGGCTCTTCCTGCTCGCCACGCTGATCCCGGCGGTCACGACGCAGGTCGCGACCTTCCAGATCGTCAACGGGCTCGGATTGTTCAACAGTCTCTGGGCTCTCATCGCGCTGAACCTCGGCACCGACATCGTCTCGATCTACATCTTCGTGCAGTTCATGCAGTCGATCCCGAAAGAGCTCGATGAGGCCGCGATGCTCGACGGTGCGAGTAAGTTCGGCATCTACTGGCGGGTGATCCTCCCGCTGCTGAAGCCGGCGATCGCCACGGTGGTGATCGTGAAGGGCATCGCGATCTACAACGAGTTCTACCTTCCCTACCTCTACGCCCCCAACCCGAAGCTCGGAGTCATTTCGACCGCACTGTTCCGTTTCAAGGGACCGTTCGGCTCGGAATGGGAGATCATCTCCGCCGGAGCGATGATCGTCATCATCCCGACCCTCATCATCTTTCTGGTGCTGCAGCGCTACATCTACAACGGATTCACCCAAGGAGCCACCAAGTGACGTTCACCCGCACCGAGACCACCGCCCGGCTGATCCAGACGAGACTGCTGCACGAGGGGTGGTCTGCCGAGGCCGTCGGCGGGCCCGTGCCCGAGTATCTGCGAGGTCGGGCATTACCGGCTGTCGTGCCCGGCAGCATCCACACCGACCTGATGGCGGCGGGGCTCATCGACGACCCCTATCTCGACGACAACGAGCGCCTGCTCGCCTGGATCGGGTCGTGCGACTGGCGGTACTCGACGACGTTCTCGTTCAGCGATGACGGTCACGATCGCACACAGCTGGTCTTCGAGGGGGTCGACACGATTGCCTCGATCGAGCTGAACGGGCACGCGGTCGCCGACACGAAGAACATGCACCGCACCTACCGGTTCGACGTCGCGCCGCTGTTGCGACAGGGTTCGAACGACCTCGTGGTCACCTTCTCGTCTCCGGTGAAGTACGCCGACCGGGCGAGCCTCGACCAGGGCTACCGGCCGCACGTGAACCACCACCCGTACAACAGCATCCGCAAGATGGCCTGCAGCTTCGGCTGGGACTGGGGTATCGACACGGCGTCTGTCGGCATGTGGCGGCCCGTCTCCCTCGTCAGCTGGTCGACCGCGAGGCTCGCGTCGGTGCGGCCCACCGCGACAGTTCAGGATGATCGGGGCTCCGTCGTGGTTCGCGCCGACGTCGAGCGGGGCGGGGCGGCGAATTCACCGCTGACGCTGCGCCTCTCGCTCTCGGGGGAGACGGTCGAGGTCGAGGTGCAGCCGGACGCACTCAGCGCCGAGCTCGAGATCGCGGTCGACGACGTCGAGCGCTGGTGGCCCGCCGGCCACGGAGCGCAGCCCCTCTACGACGTGGATGTCGCGCTGCTCGACGGCGACACGGTTCTCGACGCCTGGGCGGGCCGGGTCGGGTTCCGCACCGTGCGCATCGACCACGAGCCCGACGAGAACGGCACCCCGTTCACCTTCATCGTCAACGACCGCCCGATCTTCGTGCGCGGCGTCAACTGGATCCCCGACGACGCATTCCCGCACCGGGTCGACCGGGCGCGGTACGACCGGCGGCTGGCGCAGGCGAGGGCGGCGAACATCAACCTCGTCAGGGTCTGGGGCGGCGGCATCTACGAGAGCAGTGACTTCTACGACCTCTGCGACGAGCGCGGGCTGCTGGTCTGGCAGGACTTCCTGTTCGCCTGCGCGGCCTACACCGAAGACGAGCCGATGCGCTCCGAGGTCGAGGCGGAGGCCCGCGACAACATCGCCCGCATCATGCCGCACCCGAGCCTCGCCCTCTGGAACGGCAACAACGAGAACATCTGGGGCTTCGAGGAGTGGAATTGGGAACCGCGCCTCGGCGGACGGTCGTGGGGGCTGGGCTACTACCTCGAGCTGCTGCCGTCGCTGGTCGCAGAACTCGACCCCTTCCGCCCGTACACACCGGGGAGCCCGTTCTCGCCCGAAGCGGCACGGTCCGACGCGCCCGACGGCTCGGGCGCACCCGCCCCCGCCCACCACCCGAACGACCCGCTGCACGGCTCGACACACCTCTGGGAGCTGTGGAACCGGCAGGACTACCCCGGGTACCGCGATGTCACCGCGCGCTTCGTGGCCGAGTTCGGCTGGCAGGGTCCGCCCGCCTGGTCGACCCTGACCCGCTCCCTCTCCGACGACCCGCTCACCCCGGAGTCGCCCGGAATGCTGGTGCACCAGAAGGCGATGGAGGGCAACGACAAGCTCATCGACGGTCTCGTCGCCCACCTGCCGCTTCCCGACGACATGAACGACTGGCACTGGGCGATGTCGCTCAACCAGGCGACCGCCGTTCAGGTGGCCATCGAGCACTTCCGGTCGATCAGTCCGGTCTGCGCCGGCACGATCGTCTGGCAGCTGAACGACTGCTGGCCCGTCACCTCGTGGGCGGCGATCGACGGCGACGGGCGCGAGAAGCCCCTCTTCCATGCCGTCAAGCACGCCTACGCCGATCGGCTGCTCACGGTGCAGCCGCGGGGTGAGCACCTCGTCGTCGCGGTCGTGAACGACTCCGACGAGCCGTGGTCGGGTGAGCTCGCCTTCTCCCGTCACGACTTCGACGGCCGGGTGCTGTCGACGACGACCGGCGAGGCTCTGGTGGGGGGCCGGTCGACCCTCGTGCTCGAGGTGCCGACGGATGTTTCAACCCCCCTCGACGCGGGCGGCGAGCTGGTCTCGGTCACCCTCGGCGACGTTCGGGCGCTCTGGTTCTTCGCCGAGTACCGCGACTCCAGACTGGAGCCGGCCGACCTCCTGACCCGGGTGGAGCCTGGGCCGGAGGGCTACGCCGTGACGGTCACGGCCCGCAATCTCGTGCGGGACGTGGCGCTGCTGATCGACAGGCTCGACGCCCAGGCGACGGTCGACGACCAGCTGCAGACACTCCTGCCGGGGGAGAGCGCCACGTTCACCGTGCGTTCGTCGAAGCAGCTCACGGCGGCGGATGTCGCTGACCACCTCGTGCTGCGAAGCGCCAACCAACTGGTGGAGCTCTTGCCATGAGCCACCGGAGCATCACGACAGACGAGCAGTTCTGCGGAATGACGTGGGGCTGGACCGGGGTTCGCGGCACCTGGGCGACCCCGGCCGCATCCGCATCGATGGCGAAACTCACCGACCTCGACGTCACCTGGGTCGCCCTGAGCTTTGCCGCCCAGCAGGACACGGCGCAGTCGACCACCATCCGGTTCCGCGACGAACCGGCCCCCACCGACGACGAAGTGCGGTGGGGTATCCGCGAGGCGAAGGGCCTCGGCTTCTCGGTCTGTCTGAAACCGGTGGTGAACGTCGCCGACGGAACGTGGCGCGCCTTCATCGGCTTCTTCGACGAGGAGGTGCCCGGCGAGCCGAGCTGGGCCGAGTGGTTCGACTCCTACGGAGAGTTCATCGTGCACTACGCCCGCATCGCCGAGGCCGAGGGCTGCGAGATGCTCTGCATCGGATGCGAGATGGTGCAGACCGACAAGCGGGCGAGCGAGTGGCGGGCCCTGATCGCCCGCGTTCGCACGGTCTACACCGGCACGATCACCTACAACTGCGACAAGTACCAGGAGAACCGGGTGACCTGGTGGGATGCGGTGGACGTCATCTCCTCGAGCGGGTACTACCCCCTCGGGGAGTGGGATGTGCAGCTCGACAGGATCGAGCGGGTTGTACGCGAGGCGGGCAAGCCGTTCCTCTTCATGGAGAGCGGATGCCCGAGTCGGGCCGGTTCCGCCGCCCGCCCCAACGACTGGACCCTCGTCGGTGCCCCCTCAGAGGAGGAGCAGGCCCGGTGGTACGAAGACGCGTTCTCTCGAACGAATGCCCGCGACTGGGTGCAGGGTTTCATGCTGTGGGACTGGCCGGCCGTGCTCTACCTTGCCGAAGACGCCTCCGGCAACGACGACTACTGCATCTATGGCAAGGCCGCTGCCTCGGTGGTGCGCCAGCACTACGCTGCGCGGAGCGAGCGGTTTTCTCGCCGGGTGTCGACCTGAGCCGCGGGGCGCGCCCGGCCAGCGACGAGGTGCTCGACGTCGCCCGGCCCTTCGCGACTCTGCTGGCGTGGCTCAGGCCGTTCCGGTCGCGCATCCTGTTGTCGATCCTCGTCTTCGGCGTCAAGGACTCGCCGATCTGGGTGCTTCCTGTCATCACCTCGGCGGTCATCGATGTCGTCGTCGAGCACGGAGACCCTCTTCGGCTCGTGACGCTGCTGGGGATCGCTCTGCTGCTGCTGGTGCAGAACTTCCCCTCGAACATCCTGTTCGTGAAGCTCTACATGGGTAGCGTTCGGCAGCTCGCGGTCGAGGTGCGCAATCGTCTCGCGCACCACCTGCAGGGCCTGTCGATCGGGTATCACGCCCGGGCGAGTTCGTCGGTCATGCAGACCAAGCTCGTTCGTGACGTCGAGAATATCGAGCTCATGCTGCAGCAGACGGCGCAGACCGGTATCTCGGCGCTCTTCATCCTCGCCGGCGCGATCGTCGTGACGGCCGTGCGGGTTCCGGCCTTCGTGCCGGTCTTCCTGCTGGCCGTGCCGGTGGCCGCCCTGCTGGTGCGGGGGCTGCGCGCCCGCTCGAACGCGCGCAACGAGCACTTCCGGCACACGGTCGAGCATCTCTCCGCCCGGGTTGGCGAGATGGCCACCCTCATGCCGATCACCCGGGCCCATGGTCTCGAGGCCGTGGCGGCCGACCGGGTCGGTTCGAGTGCCGAAGGGGTTCGCGACGCCGGGCTCGCGCTCGACCGGCTGAACGGATCGTTCGGTGCGCTGAGCTGGATCTCGTACCAGACGCTCGGACTGCTCTGCCTCACCGGTGCCGCACTGGCCGCCCTCACCGGCTTCATTCCGATCACCGCCGGTGAAGTCGTGCTGCTCAGCACCTACTTCACGATCCTGACCGGGAGCATCATCAACATGCTCTCGCTCGCGCCGGTCATCACGAAGGGTCGTGAATCGATCAAGTCGATCTGCGAGGTTCTGCAGGAGCCGGATGTCGAGCTCAACTTCGGTCGTACCCCGGCCTCCGAGGTCACCGGCGACATTTTGATCGAGAACGGCGGGTTCGAGCACGACGACGCGGACCGGCCCGCCCTGTCGAACATCACCCTGCACATCCGCGCTGGCGAGACGGTGGCGTTCGTCGGCCCGTCGGGGTCGGGCAAGTCGACACTGCTCAACCTGGTGCTCGGATTTCTCCGACCGAGTTCCGGTCGCATCCTGCTCGACGGTCGTGACATCAATGACCTCGACATGCGTGCCGCACGGCGCTTCTTCTCCGTCGTGCCGCAGGAGTCGGTTCTCTTCGAGGGTTCGGTGCGCGACAACGTCACCTACGGTATGGCCCGCGCGACCGACGAACAGGTGCACCGTGCTCTTCGCGATGCGAACGCCCTCGACGTGATCGAGGCCATGCCCGACGGGTGGCACACTCATGTCGGAGAGCGTGGGGCCCGCCTGTCGGGCGGACAACGCCAGCGCTTCGCCATCGCCCGGGCACTCGTGCGCAATCCTCGTGTGCTGATCCTCGATGAGGCGACCTCGGCGCTCGACAGTGAATCGGAGCGCTCGGTGCAGGAGGCCCTGCAGCGACTGATGGAGGGTCGCACGACCCTCGTCGTGGCCCACCGCCTCTCGACGATACGATCAGCAGACCGCATCGCGGTTCTGGAACGGGGGCACATCATCGAGCTCGGAACGCATGAGGAGCTCGTGGCTCTCGGTGGCCGCTACACCCAACTGTTGGGGGCGCAGGCATGACCGTGCAGACCACGCTCCTCTTCACGGGCGACAGCATCACCGACGCCGGGCGCCGGACCGACCCCGACGGGCGCCTCGGCGGGAACCTCGGCGACGGATACGTGCGCCGGATAGCCGAGATCGCCGCCCGGCACGAAAAGCCCGTTCAGGTGGTGAACACCGGTGTCGGCGGCGACCGCACGATCGACCTGCTCGCGCGGTGGGAGGTCGATGTTATGCAGATCAAGCCCGACATCCTCTCGGTCATGATCGGGGTGAACGATATGTGGCGACGCTTCGACTCCGGGCTGTCGACGTCGGCCGCTGAGTTCCGGGCCACCTACTCGGTGATGCTCGACCGGGCGCTGTCCGCGCTGACCCTGCGCCGGCTAGTGCTGCTCGAACCCTTCCTGGTACCGGTGACGAGCGAGCAGCACACCTGGCACACTGACGACCTCGACGCCAAGATCCAGGTCGTTCGAGACCTGGCGGTGCACTACGACGCGACCCTCATCCCGCTGAACGATCTCTTCGCTGCAGAGGCCCGCGCGACCGGCCCGGCCTCGGTCATCGAGGACGGCGTGCATCCCAGCGCCGGGGGACACGAACTCATCGCCCGGGAGTGGTGGCGGGTGATGGAGTCGGCTGTGTGACCGCCTGGACGGGCGAGTCCAGGGTGTCTTCCCTCTCCCACCACAGGCTGTTCACCTCGAAGTACCGGTCGGCGGGGTCGAGGGGCTTCTCCCACGGCTTGTCGATGATGTAGTGGATGTTCGCAACCGCCGCCAGATCCCAGACCGACGGGTGTTGGTGCGGCAGGGTCTTCAGTGCGTTGTAGACGTAGGGCAGTGGTCGCCACCGATCGCGGTAGAACTCGTTGAGGAAGTCCTGTTCGGCGAACGCGTAGTGAGACAGGTCCTCCAGAGCCCCCAGCCGCCCCACCATGTCTGCGAGAACGGTCTCATCGGGCGAGAGCACGAGGAATCCACCGTTCAGGTAGTTGTCGGTCGCATCCGGCTCGGTGACGTGGTCCCCGCCCCGGCAGTGGGTGTAGAAGCAGGTGGCCGGCGTCCAGCTCGGCGGATAGCTCGCGATGCGGTTGGGGTTGCACCGGCAGGCGTGACACGCGGCGATGGCTCCATCGGGCAGGTCCAGTGAGAACAGCTCATCCATGTTCCGGATGACCAGCATGTCGGCGTCGAGGAAGACGATGCGCTCGAACTCGGTGAGTCCCCAGACGGCCAGCTTGGTCCATACCTCCGCAAAACGGGAGTTGGCGTAGCTGTCGCCCGACCCGCCGGCCGGCCTGAGCGGCGCCACCTCCCGTACGAGGCATCCGTCGTTTCGAAGAAGCTGCCGAGTCTGCTCGTCGATCCCGTCGGTCACCATCACCACGAGGGGGATGACGCTGCCGGATGCGGCCAGTGAGGCGCGCAACACCCTCACCCCGACGAGGTAATTGGGCTGCGTCAACAACGTCACCCAGGCGTTCATCGGTGGTACTCCTGTCGTTGTAGCCGGGCCCGGTCAGTCAAGCAGTGCCGCAGTGAACGCATTGGCGAAGCGGTGCTGGGGGTCGAGCGCCTCGCGAACCCGACGGAAGGCCTCCCACTGGGGGTAGAGCGCCGGCCAGTCATACAGAGACTCGTCGAAATACTTGCCCCAGTGCGGACGCCCGCCCTCGTCGGCCAGAGCCCGTTCGACCGCCCTCAGAAAGCTCTCGCCCTCCTCGGAGAGCGACCCATCGGCCGCGTAGTAGACCACGAAGCCGAAGTAGCAGGTGTCCTGGCCGTGCGACGGGCTCAACCAGCCGTCGGATGGGCCGGTGCAGCGCAGGATGACCGGATAGTGCATCCGGGGACGGGTCTCGCGGTGCCAGTCTTTGATCATCCTGATGACTTCTCCGGCCCGGGCCAGTGGGACGGCGATCTCGACGTTGATCTGGGGAGTCGCGATGCCCTTGCAGAACACCTGGTAGATGTCTCCCGTGACGTCGGTGAAGTCCCTGAACCGGGTCATGGTGCGAAGCGGCTTGCCGCCGTCGGCCACTCCCTTGGTGTCGTCGCGCATCTGGCGGAGGGTCGACTCCACGGTGTCGTTCATCGAGTTGTTGGTGTTCGCGTGCGCGAGCAGCTCACCGCCGCCGGCCCGGTACCGCATGACCTCTTCGTCGCTGGCCTCGTTGGCCTTCCAGACCTGCACCTGGCCCTCCTGGGGGAACCACCACGCTTTGACCAGACTGTTCTCCCGGTTCCAGGTCCCGAGGTCGGCCTCCAGGTTGTCGGCGCTGACGGCAGTCTTGAGGCAGGTGTAGATCACCGACTCCCGAGCCTTCAACGTCACCGCCGTGATGACTCCGAGCGAACCGAGGCTGAGCTGCACCGCGCCGAAGTCCGGGTGGTCGCGGTCGAACTCCGCCACCGAACCGTCGGCCAGCACCATCCGGATCGACAGCGCGGCGCCGGCGATCGCACTCTGCTGCAGGCCCTGGCCATGGGTGCCGGTGGAGAGGGCGCCGGCCAGCGTCTGCTCGGCGATCACCCCGGGCGAGGCGGGCAGCATCTGCCCCCGTGCCAGGAGAAACGCGTAGACGGCGGCCAGGGGAGTCGAACCCGCGAAGGTCACGGTGTCGTCGGTGCTGGAGATCAGGCCGCTCAGCGCACTGAGGTCGAGCAGCGTGCCATCGCTGTTCGCGACCTGCATCATCCGGCCGGGTGACATCCGGCTCCCGATCATCCTCACCGTGCCGTCGCTGGTAGACAGCAAGTCCTGAAGCTCCGCCTCCGTGGTCGGAGCGACCACAGAACCGGGGGGACCGAGCCGTGCGTTCTTGGCCCAGTTGCGCAGGCGGATGTCCTCACCCGTGAGCTCCGGCTCCTGGCTGGGGTAGGTGAGCTGCGTAGTAGCAGTCATGGCGCGTCTCCTGTTCACAATCGGTCCTGTCTTCGGAGCCGCATTGATCCGCAGAGAAGATTCACCGGCAAACGAACTTCCGGGTGCCTGATTGCATTCTAAGTACCTTCCATGAACGAAGTTTCACCTTGTGTAGAAGTCCCGGAGACACTAGGACTGCAGCCCGGCCATGACGGTGACTACGCTGAAGCCATGACTGTCGTATGCGTACCCGACTCGAACGCTCAAGAACTCCTCGGAGACCTTCCCGACGGGGTAGAGGTGATCGTCTGGAACGGTGAGGACGACAAACCCGACAAACTGGCGGAGACCGTCTTCTGGGTGCCGCAGGTCGAGGATTCCACCAACCTCGCCGACAAGTTCGCTGCCCTGCCGAAGCTCGAGGTCACCCAGCTGACGAGCGCGGGAGTGGAGGACATCCTCGACTCCGTCCCAGACGGGGTCACGCTGTGCACGGCGCGCGGTGTTCACGGTTCGGCCGTCGCCGAGCTGGTTCTGACGGTCGTCCTGGCGACGCTCCGGCGGCTGCCCCACTTCATCGAGTCGCAGCAGGAGGGCCGATGGAACCCGATGGAGGCCGACGATCTGCGCGACAAGCGGGTGCTGATCATCGGCGCCGGTGACCTCGGCGAGCAGACCGCCCGCCGGCTGCGGGCCTTCGACGCCGATCCGGTGCTCGTGGCGCACACGGCTCGTGACGACATCCACGCCATCTCGGAACTGCCGAGCCTGCTGCCCGAGGCCGACGTGGTGGTGCTGACCGTTCCGCTCACCTCAGACACGACGGGGCTCGTGGACGCCGAATTCCTGGCCCGGATGCCCGATGGCGCCCTCCTGGTCAACGTCGCGCGGGGCAAGGTCGTCGACACCGAAGCACTGCTCTCCGAGCTGACGTCTGGCCGCCTGCGCGCCGCTCTCGACGTGATGGAGCCGGAGCCACTGCCCTCGGGCCACCCGCTCTGGAAGGCACCGAACCTGATCATCACCCCGCACGCGGCCGGCTCCGTCGCCTCGGCGGGAGCGCGAGCCTTCGCGCTGGTCACCGACCAGATTCGACGGTACGTGGCCGGCGACGACCTCATCAACGTCGTGAAGGGCGCCTACTGACCCGTCAGGCGTACGCCGTGAAGTTGGGCCCGAGGCTCTCGAGCCAGGCGACCGGATGCTCCGCCACGGTGTCAGCGCCGGGCCCCGCCCACGCAGCGTCGACCGCCTCCTGCAGCGCTGCAGCAGTGCGGGCGAAGGGGTAGCGCTCCAGCACCCAGCGTCGGTTCGCGGCGCGCACCGACGCCCGGGCGTCGATGTTCTGGATGAGCTCGGCCACCCGGTCTCGGATCAGCAGTGGTCGCTGGTCTGGAACCCGCCACGCTCCGGGCGCCTCGAACAGTTCGTGACCGCCTCCGCCGTCGTAGCCGACCACGAGACATCCTGACGCCAGCGCTTCGGCGACGGGCAGACCGAAGCTCTCGGTGTGCCCGAGGGCGATGAAGATCGCCGTCGTCGCCAGGGTGGCAGCCACCTCGGCCCGCGGGGCCTCTCTCAGCTCCACCAGCTCCACCCCGGAGAGCCGGGGGTCGTCGGCGAGCATCCGCGCAAGGAGGGAGGCCTCCCGAGGCCGCTTCTTGGGAAACCAGCTCACCCGGAGCTGCCCGGTCGGGCCGGGGGAGAACAGCTCGCCGTCGACCGGATTGGGCACGAGCCCCACCGTCAGGCCGGGAAGCGTGGCGGCGAGCACGTCGCGGCTCTCGGCCGACACCGCCCAGACCGCGGGCTCAGGCGCCCAGCCGGGAAAGTTCTCGCCGGGGGCGCCGGCGGCGAAGGTGTAGAAGTGGTTCTGGTTGAAGATGACCTTCCGTGCTCCGGGCGCCGGGTCGCGGCCCTGGATGGTCGGTGTCTCCGGCAGCACCAGGAGATCGTCGGCGCCGATCGGGAGGGTGGCGCCGAACAGCATCGGTACGTCATCCCCGATCCAGTCGGTGCGGTCAGCCGGATCGGGCAGCCACAACCGAGCGTCGTGGCCGCCCGCGCAGAGCAGCCGCACGTGCTGGGTCATCACGTGCACACCGCCGCTGTGGTGGCGGGTGGCGAAACCCGCGTAGACGATCCGCCGCGGGGAGGGGCCGGAACGGCTCACCACGTCGGCGGGGTCAGGTACCACGATGCGCCGTTGCCGGTGTTGTGGGCGGGGAACGACGCCGGCGAGAGCCCGGCCTCCGCCCGCCAGCCGTCGCCCCACTTCGCGTTCAGACCATCGAGGATCTCTGCGCGGTTGCCCTCCGACGTCTGGCCGGTGCGGTTCATCGTCTGGCGACGCAGGTGCGAGACGTAGGCGCCCTCGGTGACCACGCATCGAAGGCCGGCCGCGCGCACCCGGATGGCCAGGTCGATGTCCGCTCCGTAGCCGTGCCCGGCGAACGTGACCTCGTCGAGACCCCCCAGCAGGGCCACGGAGGGTACTGCGAATGCGATCGCGGTACCGTCGCAGAAGTCGACGTCGCGGAGCACGTCGCGTGGCACGTACTCTGCGGCGACCCGGGGGATCGTATGGGCCCGCTGATGCAGCCAGAAGTCGTCGTAGCAGGCCGCCGCCATCGCGATGTCGTCTGCGCTCCGGAACGGGGCGAGCAACCCGTCGAGGAACCCGGGCGACAGCCGGATGTCGTTGTTCAGCACCACGCAGACCGCATGTCCCGCGCGCGAGGACTCCTCGAGGGCCCAGTTCGTGGCGCCGATCCACCGCAGGTTCTGCCCCGGGCGGTACACCGAGATGCGGCCTTCGGGCAGCACGTAGTCACCGGCGTTGTCGACCACCACGATGCGCACGGCCGGGTCGAGGTCGCTTCCGTCGCGACACAGGTCGGCGACGACCGCATCCGTCAACTCCGGCGAACCGAACGCGGGAATGACCACCAGCGTCGACGCGGAGGTGCTCGAAGATGTCACGGGTTCCTGTCTGGTGAGGCGAACGTGGGCCACGGCAGCCAACAGTACCGGGTCTTGACGTCAACCCCGGCGCGGGCGGGGCCGCCGTCACTGCAGGGGCGCTCATAATGGCAAGGGTGTTCACTCCCACTCGTGCGGCCGCCCTCGAAGCCCTCGCCGACTTCGTTCCCCGAGCAGGATCGCAGTACGCCCGAGATCGCAACCTCGACGCCGGGCCGGGTCGCGACAACGTCTCGTCGCTCTCTCCGTACATCCGGCATCGGCTCCTGACGGAGAGTGAAGTCGTCGCCGCCGTGCTCGGCCAGCACCGACTCTCCTCGAGCGAGAAGTTCGTACAGGAAGTCATGTGGCGCACCTACTGGAAGGGCTGGCTCGAACAGAACCCCGACGTCTGGCTGCGGTACCGACGGGATGTCGTCGAACTCGCTCAGGCCGGCCAGACCGAGGCCGGCGACTATCGGGATGCGATCGTCGGTCGCACCGGGATCGACGCGATGGATGTCTGGGCGCAGGAACTCATCGAGACCGGGTACCTCCACAATCACACCCGCATGTGGTTCGCGAGCATCTGGATCTTCACCCTGCGCCTGCCGTGGCAACTGGGCGCGGACTTCTTCTACCGTCATCTTCTCGATGGGGATGCCGCGTCGAACACACTGTCGTGGCGGTGGGTGGCCGGCCTCCAGACGGCAGGCAAGACCTATCTCGCGTCCCAGTCGAACATCTCCCGTTTCACGGAAGGGCGTTTCTCTCCGAAGGGGCTGGCCACAACGGCGCGGGCTCTCGTCGAGGATCCGCTGCCGACGCGTTCACCCCTCGCACCGCCGGAGCCGAGCCCCAGCGGGTCGCGGTCGGGTCTGCTCCTGCACGAAGAAGACCTGGATGCGCCCGGTCTGCTGGCCGAACATCCGTCGGTCACCTCCCACAACCGGCTCGTCGCTGTGGTCGGGTTCGCCCGAGCCGACGACCGCTCGCCGTTGGGTGCCTCGGATGCGGTGGCCGAGTTCACGATGTCGGCTCTCGACGACGGCGTCGCACGCTCCGGCGCGAGTGGTCGGCCACACGTGCTCTCCGACACGTTCGCGTCGACCGTGCTCGAGTGGGCGGCGTCAGAGAATCTGAACTCCATCGTGATGCCGTTTGCTCCGGTCGGTCCGGTGCGGGAGCGCATCGACACTCTGCGGGCCGCCGTCGCTTCGGAAGGGGTGACGCTGTCGACCCTCCAGCGGCGGTGGGACACTCTCGCGTGGCCACACGCGTCGCGGGGCTTCTTTCCCTTCCGTGAGCAGATTCCGCGGCTGCTCGCGCAACAGGGTCTCTGACGGGGCGCTACCCCTGCCCGCTGATACTGGTCGCCGCAATGGTCAGGATGATGCGCTCCTGGTCGCGTCCGCCGTACCAGGGGTAGGGCTGTCCGGTGTACTTCTGCGACAGGGCCTCGATGCTCTCCACGCCGCCCTCCGTCGTCATACTGACGACTTCGCCCCGCACCTGGATGTACCGGAACGGGTTCTGGGGGTCCTGGATCGCCACGGCCACCCGCGGGTCGCGCTGAACGTTCCTGACTTTCACGAAGCCGACCACGGTATTGATGATGACGTGTTCGCCGTCGGTGTCGACCCACGTCTCCGTCACCTGCGGGGAACCGTCGGCCATGAGGGTGGAGAGAAAGCACGGACTCGGCTGACGGAGCAGCTCGAGCAGGTGGTCTGGCAGGGTCATGGGGTCTCCTTGAGTGAGAGCTGAGCGCTCTGTGGTCGTGCAACGATTCTCCCCCTCTGCGCTCGTAGAAGAGTGAGGCATGCCCTCGGCCCCGACGATCAGGCGCACGCTTCGGGTAGCGAGGGTCGGTTGCCTCACAGCGTCGGCGCACAAAAAAGAGGGTGAGATTTTGACGGAAACCCCCCAAACAGGTGCGGATAGTGCGATGGGGGTTCAGAATCGACTGACACCGCAGGTTCTGCGGAGGAAACTGACCAGGGTCGCAGTCCCTGCCCGCACCACCGTGTGCGAGCTGATGCAAAGGGCCCCGAATGACCAGTTTTTCGCTTCACGTGAATCCCCTCGGCGAGCATCACAGGCACGCAGCAGTGAAGACTGGTGCGCACCACCGCAAACCGAGGCGTCCTGAGCCCCGGCATGTCATCCGTGTTGTACGAAGAAAACGTCTCGGGGTGGCCCTGCTGGCGGCGGCGGCAGTGGCCGTCGTTGCGACGGTCGCGATGATGGCTCCGACGCTCGGCACGTCACCGGTCGTCGCACTCGACAGCAACACGGCTCTGAACCAGGGCGGCGCTGCTCCGGAGGTGCCCATGCTCGCTCCGGGCACGATGGGCGACGGCTCTGTGGGCGACGGCTCAGTGGGCGACGGCTCAGTGGGCGACGGCTCAGTGGGCAACGCGCCGATCGCCGGCAGTGCAGCTGTTGGCGCCACGGCGGTTCAGGTGGCAGCGGCGCGAACGTTCGCCGGGAGCCAGCTGGCCAGCAACGCGGGGCTCACGCTCTCAGCGAATGCCCGCGAACTGCTGGTCGCGGGCCAGGTCGATGCCCGCGGCATCCTGAGCCTCGGTCAGTACCTGGGGCAGACGCGACTGACCGTGGCCGACTTTCCGGCCGCCGATGCGGGTACCGGAACGGCTGAGGTACGCCGCCGGATACTGGTCTCCGGCCTTGCGGGAGTGCCGCTGGGCACCGACGCAACGGTCCCGGGCAGTACTGCCCCGGGAAGTGCGGCCTCGGCTGGCGCCGCAGCCTCAGCCGCAGCCGCAGCCGCGGCCTCGGTCGAGGCCTGGTTCCAGGGGTTGAGCGCCCCGGTCGAGGTCGAGTCTGTTGCACGCGTTCCCGCCGGTGTGCTGGTGACGTTTGCACCCGGGGAGCCATCGTCACTGCTTCCCTCGCCCGCACCGGCTTCCTGATGTGCAGCGCTGGTGCGACGAAGAGAGAGAGAACCGACATGGTGAAAACACTCGGGTGTGGGAATGTGCAGCGGGCCGCTCGGGGCGGAGAGGTTCCTCCACGTCGCCGTCTTCGGGTGTCGGGCGTCGTTGTGGCGGCGCTCTTCGGTCTCATCGTCGGTGCCATGGTCGGAGGCCCGACACTCCAGGTCGCCTCGGCGACGCCTTCGGCTGTCCCGGCTGCGGCCGTGTCCGAAGCCGCGTCGACAGGGTGGGTGCGGCTGGCTCACCTCTCGCCTGACACCTCGGCGGTCGACATCCAGTTGACGGCGCTCGCGGGAGGGTCGGTCGTGAGCTCTCTGCAGGACATCGCCTACGGGCAGGTCTCGAACTACATCGCCCTGCCGAAGGGGGCGTACATCGTTTCGATGGTGCCGACGGGCGGGGACATGACGTCCCCGGTCATTCAGGCGTCGATCACGGTGGCCAGTGGCCAGCCCCTCACCGTTGCGGCGTACGGGAAGAACGCCTCACTCAAGGCGGCGGTGTTCTCCGACGATCTGACCGCTCCGGCGGCGGGCGAGTCACGTATTCGTGTCGTTCAGGCTTCGACTGCCGTACCGAGTGTCACGGTGTCGACCTCGACGGGAACGGTACTGGCCGCAGGTGTGACGTCTGGCACGGCTTCGCCGTACTCGAACGTCGAGGCGGGGCCGTCGACCCTGACGGTATCGGGCGGGCCGACGACGTCGTCGGCACAGGTCGACCTGCCGGTCGGGGCTGTCTCCACCCTGTTCGTGCTCGACAACGCGAGCGGGGGCGTCACCGTCACGTCGGTGGCGGATGCGTCGAGTGTCACCGCCCTGCCGACAGGCGGTATTCAGACCGGCGGCGGCGGCACCGGTGTGCATGTCAATGCCCATCTCGCATCCCCTGGGGGTATGGCGGGACCTCTGGCAACGGCGTCGAGTCTGCTGGTGGCGTCGAGTCTGGCGCTGGCGCTGGCTCTGCTGGTCGGGGTTGCCCTGCGGCGCTCACACCGCCCTGACGGTCCCGCTCCGGCTCTGGTTCAAGACCCGCCCTCTCTGCCGCAACGCACCCGATGACCCGTCGCGCTGCGTCGCCGGGCGAACCACCGCGCGTGCTGGCGGTTCTGGGTGGGTGCCTTCTGGTTCTGACGATCGCGCTGTCGGGCTGTTCTGCGGGCGCCGGAAGCGCTGCAGGCGTAAGCGGGTCAGGAGATGCCGGCGGCCGAGCGGCAGCGACCACACCCGCCCCGGTCACCCCGACAGCGGCTGCGCCCGAGCCTCCAGCCGCCGCAGCGCGGGGGGCGCTGGGTTCGAACCAGGACCCGGCAGGGCCTGCTGGCCCGGATCTGGAGCAGCAGGGCATCACGCCCGTGCGGGTGCAGATCGCTGCCATCGGGGTCGACTCGGGGCTCGAGGCGCTGAGCCGCGATGCGACCGGATGGATACAGCCGCCGAAGAACTTCGCCTCGGCCGGGTGGTACCAGGAGGGTGTTGTGCCGGGTGATGTCGGGCCGGCCGTCATCGCGGGGCACATCGACGATGCGGTCGGTCCAGCCGTGTTCTACGAACTCTCGTCGCTTAAAGTCGGCGACCGGGTGACGGTGACGCTGTCTGACGGCAGCACGCGGGTGTTCGCCGTCGACCGTGAGATCGAGGTGGCGAAGGCCGCGTTCCCCACGGGGGAGGTCTACGCGCCGACACCGACAGCGCAGCTCAGGCTCATCACCTGTGGCGGGGTCTTCGACGACTCGACCGGCCACTACGTGGATAACGTGGTCGTCTTCGCCAGCGAGGTGAGCCCCAGCTGAGGCCGGGTTCGACACGACGACGTCCCGCAGTGTTTCGGGCGCATGACGGGCATATTCCGAGAACGTAACGGATCGGCGGATACGTCTATCAGCTCGTGCGGATAGGTGCGTATTTGGTATAGGGTCTGGACTCTAAACCATTAGGCGAACGAGGATCTCCCGCCATGTCGAACCACCTTGACCGCGCCATCGACGCTCACACAGAAGAGGCCTTTGCCTTCCTCGAGCGACTTGTGGCGGCTTCGAGCATGATCGGCCACGAGCAGGCCGCCCTCGAAGTGTTCGAAGAAGAAGCGAAGCAGGTGGGGCTCGACACGACGCGACTGCCCTTCGACAATGCCCCTTTCGACGACCCGCGCGCGGGCGTCACTGCGCCGTCCAGCCGGCTCAGCGACGAGAGATTCCAGCTTCTGGCCACAACGCCCGGCGAACAGGAGCTGACCCTTCTCCTGAACGGTCACATGGATGTCGTACCCGCCGAGTCGCCCGAACTCTGGACGTCGCCGCCTTTCTCTCCCGAACGTCGCAACGGCCGACTGTTCGGCCGCGGTGCGGGAGACATGAAGGCGGGCTTCGCTGTGGGAATACTCGCACTCCGCGCGCTACGGGATGTCGCACCCGGGCTCTTCGCGACGAACCGCCTCGGCTTCCTTGCCGTCATCGAAGAGGAGTGCACCGGGAACGGAACACTCCGCTCCCTCGCGGAACAGGGAGTGACGGCCGCCGAGGTCGTCGTGCTCGAACCGACGCAGGGCGGCCTCATGGTGGGCGGCGTGGGTGTGTTGTGGGTCGACGTCGATGTGATTGCCTTCTCTGCCCACGCGGAGGCATCGCACGGGGTTGCGAATGCCATTGAGTTGGGGATGCGCATCGTGGCGACACTCCAGAGCTGGTCGGAGTCCCTCGTCGCCAGCGAGCCCGAGCCGAGCATGCCCGGAGGTTCGCGCCCCTACAACGTCAATCTCGGCACGGTGCGCTCCGGCGACTGGACCTCGACGGCGCCTGCGACGGCGAGCCTCGGCATCCGCATCGGTTTTCCTCGTGGCTGGTCGGCGACGCAGGCGGAGGAGCGTATCAGGGCCGTCATTTCCGACGCGGTCGAAGCCGATCGGGATTTCCCTGCACAGCCGGTTGTCACGCTGTCGGGCTTTCGGGCGGGCGGGTACCTGCTCGATGAAGACAGTGCTCTCGTGAGGGACCTGCGACGTGCGAATTCCGATGCCCACGGCACGACCCTCGAAGCGTTCACTCTGGGAAGCACGACCGACGCGCGCACCTATCTCAACGATTTCGGTATTCCGGCCGTGTGTTTCGGGGCGACCGCCTTCGACATGCACGGGGTCGACGAATCCGTCGACCTCCAGAGCATCGTCGACGCCGCGCGAACACTCGCCCGGTTCCTCCTGATGCGATTCGAGGAGGTCGAATGAGCGTCGAAACAGCGTCCGGCGCCGATCCGGACACTCTCGACGAGCCCACGACCGTGGGTCAATGGGCAGCGCCGATCGTCTCCCGCCGCGTCGCCGACGATGTCGTCGACCGGCTCGTCACGGCCATCGCCCTGGGGGTGTACGTGACGACACAACAGTTGCCCACCGAACGGGAACTGGCGTCGATGCTCGGGGTATCGCGCACATCGGTGCGGGAGGCGCTCAAGCAGCTCACCCAGACCGGGTACCTCGAAGTGCGTCACGGTCGCAATGGTGGATACTTCGTTCTCGCCGACTGGGGGCCGACCTCGGCCGAACACGTGCGGAGGCACCTGGTACCCAATTGGGAGGAGTTCGAGCAGATCTTCGACGCACGAACCCTCGTCGAGCCGATGATCGCGCGTACCGCGGCGCTCCGCTGCACCGACGAGGATGCCGCACGGATCTCGACAGCCCTCCAGGACTATCTCGATGCACCCGACCACGACGCTTCCCGCCGCGCCGACTCGAGCCTGCACCAGGCGATCGCCCAAGCCACCCATAATCCGATCCTCGTCAACCTCTCTGTCGAACTCCGAACCAGGATCAGCCTGAACCTCGGTGCCGAGCCCTACACCGACGAGGTGCGCAGGCAGGCGATCAGGCAGCACCAGGAGCTGGTGTCCGCCGTCATCGACGGGCGGGAAGACGAGGCATCCCACATCGCCGCGAAGCACTTCACCCTGTCTGAAACCCTCATCCGCGCTCTGGTCGAGCGAGCGGAGCACGAAGAATGACATCCCGACTCGCCTTCGTCGCGCGACGTGTTCTGCTGACGATTCCGGTGCTCTTCGTCATGAGCATCGTCGTGTTCCTCATCATCAGGCTCGTTCCCGGAGACCCTGTTCGCACCATGCTCGGATTCAGGGCGACGGATGCGAACGTCGCCGAAGTCCGTCACCAGCTCGGGCTCGACCAGGACATCCTGACCCAGTACCTGAACTGGGCGGGCGCACTGTTCCGCGGTGACCTGGGCTCCGACATCGTCAGTCACGCACCACTGTCAGAACTTCTCGCCCAGCGCCTGCCGGTGACGTTCGAGCTCACCGGGCTTGCCATCGTGCTCGCCGTGGCCATCGGCGTCCCCCTGGGTATCAGGGCCGCCACCGGTGGCAGGTGGGTCAAACGCCTGACCGAGGGTTTCGTCGTCTTCGGCATCAGCATTCCCGACTTCTGGCTGGGCATCATGCTCGTTCTCCTGTTCACCGGAACGCTGGCGATCCTGCCGCCCTCGGGCTATGTGCCCTTCGCCGACGACCCCGTGAACAACCTCCGGTACATGATCCTGCCCGTGCTGACGTTGGCGGTCGGCGAGGCCGCCTACATTCTGCGCACCACGCGAAGCGCACTGACCGGTGTACTCGACAGGCCCTTCATCACTTTCCTGCGCGCCAAAGGGCTCAGCACCCGCAGGATCGTGTCGGGCCATGCGCTCCGCAACGCGGCCCCGGCCATCGTCACGGTCATCGGCATCCAGATCGGCGTGCTGCTCGGTGGGGCCATCATCATCGAGACGCTCTTCGCCCTCCCCGGTGTCGGTCGACTCGTCGTCACTGCGATCACCCAGCGCAACTACCCGGCAGTCCAGGCCGGCGTGCTCGCGATCGCCGTCACGTTCATCGTGGTCTCGCTGATAACCGACATCCTGGTCGGAGCTCTTGACCCGCGGGTCTCAGATGGGAAGTCGACATGAGCGTTCAGACGCAGCTCGAACGCGTGGCGCCGATCACGACGCCGCGGGCGAGGAGGCGGTCATCCACGCGCTTCCTCCTGGGTGGGGGCGCGCTGCTCGGCGTGCTCGCCATTCTGGCCATCGCCGCACCCCTCCTGGCTCCACACGACCCTGAGGCGGTCGTGGTGAGGGAGGTGCTCGGTGCACCGAGCTTCGACCACCCCTTCGGCTCTGACGTACTGGGGCGCGACGTGCTGAGCCGGGTGCTCTACGGCCTGCGCGTGAGCCTCCTGGTCTCGGTGTCGGCGGTGCTCGTGTCGACGATCATCGCCGTACCACTCGGGCTGCTCGCCGGATACTTCGGGCGGTGGGTCGACACCACGATCTCGCGCACGCTCGACATGATCCTCGTGCTGCCGGCGATGCTTCTCGCCATCACCTTCATCGCCATTCTCGGGCCCGGAAGCGCGGTGGCAGCCCTCGCGATCGCCGTCATCTACCTGCCGATCCTGGCCAGGGTGATGCGCTCGAGCACCCTCATCGTGACTCGCAACGAGTTCGTCGTCGGGGCCAGGGCGCGGGGCGCGGGCCATCTGAGGGTGATCGTGAGTCACGTCGCACCCAACGCGATGGGCCCGGTGATCGTGCAGGCCTCTGTACTCAGCGCCTTTGCGTTGCAGCTCGAAGCGGGCCTCAGCTTCCTCGGACTGGGCACGCAGCCGCCGACCCCGTCGCTCGGCGGGATGCTGAGCGACGGTCGTGATGTGCTGGTGCAGGCTCCCTGGGTCGAGATCTTCCCCGGCCTCGCGATCGTGGTCGCGGTTCTCGCGTTCACTTTCCTCGGCGAGGGCCTTCGCCGCGCCTTCGATCCGAAGGGGGTCGCAGAATGAGTCCCGATGACCGGATCGAGGTCCCGGCCGACGTCCTGCAGTTCACCGACGTCAGCGTCACTTTCGCGACCGATGACGCGTCCCCCGTCGGGCCGGCGGTCGACGGCGTCACTCTGGCGCTACGGCGCGGCGAGATCTTCGGCATCGTGGGGGAGAGTGGCAGCGGCAAGAGCACGCTCGCGAACGCGGTGATGGGGCTCCTGCCCGGCACCGCGACCGTCACCGGCAGCATTCTCGTCAACGGGCGCGAGGTTGTCGGTCAGGACGATGCCCAGCTTCGATCGATGCGAGGCGACGAAGTCTCGATGATCTTCCAGGACGCATCCGCGAGCCTCGACCCCACCTGGCCTGTCGGCGACCAGATCGCCGAGACCATCAGGGCGCACCGCCTCATCGACCGCCGGGAGGCCAAGGCACGCGCGACAGCCCTGATGACAGAGGTGGGCATTCCGGATGCGGCGGACCGGTACGGGGACGCACCCCACCGCCTCTCCGGTGGCCAGCGCCAGCGCATCGTGATCGCCGCAGCACTGGCCAACGATCCGCAGCTCCTGATCGCTGACGAGCCGACAACGGCGCTCGACGTCACGATCCAGGCGCAGGTTCTCGAACTGATCGACCGCCTCCGCACGGTGCACGGCACAACCGTTCTGCTCATCTCGCACGACCTCGGTGTGATCGCGCAGGTCTGCGATCGCGTGGGTGTGATGTACGGCGGGGTCCTGCTCGAAGTTGCCACGGCCCGGGAGCTGTTCAGGGCTCCGAAGCATCCGTACACGCGGGCCCTCCTGGCCGCCAACCCCGCGGGCGCTCCCCGAGGGACACGGCTTCCGGTCATCCCGGCCGCCTGGAGCATCGAGAGCCTTTCCGAGGCCGAACTTCTGGCACAGGCGAAGGAGGCGGAGAGATGACGGGCGACCTGCTGACGGTCGAAGGCCTCACGAAGACCTTCACGACAGGCGGGCCACCGTGGAACCGCCACCGTGTGCATGCGCTCAGGGACGTCTCCGTGTCTGTCGATACAGGCAGAACCCTCGGTCTGGTCGGCGAGTCGGGCAGCGGCAAGAGCACTCTCGGCCGCTGCATCCTCGGTCTCGAGAAAGCCGAGTCCGGTTCCGTCGTCTTCGACGGTGTCGAGACCTCCAGCCTCAGTGGCCGGGCGCTCGTCGATTTCCGCCGCCGCGTTCAGCCTGTCTTCCAGGACCCCTTCGGCAGTCTCGACCCCCGCTGGCCGGTCGGCCGCAGCGTTCGCGAAGCGCTCGACTGCTTCGCCATCGGCACACCGGTCGACCGCGAACGGCGGGTGCTCGACCTGTTCGATCGTGTCGGCCTGAACCCCGCTTTCGCAACGCGCCTGCCCGCAGCCCTCTCCGGAGGCCAACGCCAGAGGGTGGGAATCGCCGCCGCGTTGGCCAGCAATCCCGAGCTGATCATCGCCGATGAACCGGTCAGTGCGCTCGACGTCAGCGTGCAGGCGCAGATCCTCAACCTGCTCATGGACCTGCAGAGCGACCTCGGTGTCGCATCCCTCTTCATCACCCACGATCTCGGAGTCGTCGAACACGTCAGTGACGACATCGCCGTGTTGTTCCATGGCGTGGTCGTCGAAACAGGCGACACCGATCAGGTCATGACGGCGCCCCAGCACGAGTACACGCGAACGCTGCTCAAGGCGATTCCGCGTCCCCCTTCCGACCACCAGACAGGAGAAAACCATGCCAGTAGCTGACGTCAACGGAATCACCATCAACTACCTCATCGACGGCGACGACACCGCCACCGAGACCATCGTGCTCATCAACGGGCTTGCCGACGACCTTCATTCGTGGGACTTTCAGATCCCCGATCTCGTCGAGGCGGGTTTCCGGGTTCTTCGATTCGACAATCGCGGTATCGGCGAGACCGACAGGCCAGCCGGGCCCTACACCTCCACGCTCCTCGCTGACGACGCGAAGGCGCTGGTGGACGAGCTCGGCATCACCGACTTCCACCTGATGGGGGTGTCGATGGGCGGGATGATCGCCCAGGAGTTCGCAATCGCGCACGGGGACGGGCTCAAGTCCCTCACCCTGGCCTGCACCTACGGCGTCGCAGACCCCTTCTGCCAGCAGATGTTCGCGTACTGGGCCGATCTGGCGAAGGCGATCGATGTTCCGTTCGTCATGCGCGATGTGGCGCTCTGGGCATTCACCGG
Source organism: Subtercola boreus (assembly GCF_003399645.1). Taxonomy (GTDB): domain Bacteria; phylum Actinomycetota; class Actinomycetes; order Actinomycetales; family Microbacteriaceae; genus Subtercola; species Subtercola boreus_A. Next base: position 23,012 of record NZ_NBXD01000018.1, on the reverse strand, counting down.
GCCGTTCTTCGAGCATCGGCCTGCCGACGCGACCGAGTTCGCTGGTGCGATGGCCTCACTCGACATGGAGGTGGAGACCTACCTGGCCCAACTGAACGTCATTCAGGAACATGACGCTCTCGATCGGATCGGCAGCATCACCGTGCCGACGCTCGTTCTCGCCGGTGACGAAGACATCCTCATTCCGGTTCGACTCTCCCAGCGCCTCCACGAGGCCATTCCCGGCTCGCGCTGGGCAACCACACCGGGCGGGCACGCCTGCCTCTGGGAGTCACCCGAGCCGTTCAACAGAGCATTCATCGACTTCGTCCGCAGCGCATCCTGAACATCCCCTCTCCCGCTCCACACGGCACCTCGAGCCGGCACTGACCAGCCACTAAGGAAGCAATCACATGAAAACAGCACTCCGGCGCAGAGTCGCCAAACGCTCCTTCATCGGCGCGCTCTCACTCTCGATAGCGCTCGTCCTCACGGCCTGTGGCACTTCCACGGGTGGCACCACCTCGGGCTCCGCGGCCTCGATCACCGACGGGGGCACCCTGCGCGCCGCTCTCACGGGCGAACCCGACTCGCTCGACCCGGCCACCTCATCCATCTACACCGGAGCGCAGGTCTACGAGGGCATCTTCTCCAAGCTCATCGACCTGAACGCCGACGGCACCTTCGTTCCCGACCTGGCCACCAAGTGGGTGCAGACCGACCCGACCACCTGGACCTTCACACTGGTCGACAACGCCACCTTCCAGAACGGTGAGAAGTTCTCGTCTGCCGACGTGGTCTACACCTTCAACCGCATTCTCGACCCGGCGACGGCCAGCGCCTATGCCGGTCTCTACGAGCAGATCTCCTCCGTCGAGGCGACCGACCCCACGACCGTCGTCTTCCATCTGAAAGGGGCCTTCGGCCCCTTCCTCACCAACCTCGCCACCAATGGCGAGATCGTCAATCAGAAGGCCATCGAGTCGTCTGATCCGACTCGCAATCCCGTCGGAACCGGCCCGTTCACCTTTGTCGAATGGGTGCAGGGCGACCACATCTCCGTGAAGAAGAACCCCGACTACTTCAAGAAGGATCTGCCCCACCTCGACGCGATCACGTTCCGCTTCCTCCCCAACGACCAGAGCCGGATCGACGCTCTCTCCGCTGGCGAGATCGACTGGGCCGACGCCGTGCCGCTGCAGCAGGTCGGCTCGCTGAGCAAGGACCCGCGCTTCACCTACGTCACCAGTGCGGTCGCCGGCATCCCGGACTTTCTGGCCATGAACACCACGAAGCCACCGTTCAACGACCCGAAGGTCAGGCAGGCGGTCGCACTGGCGATCAACCGCTCAGACATCAAAGACGTCGCCTACCTCGGCACCGGGGAGGACGGCCTCGAAGAGGTACCGACCGGGTCTGCGTGGTACGACGCATCCGGGATCTTCGGAGCCACGCAAGACGTCGCCCAGGCAAAGAAACTTCTGGCTGAGGCCGGATACGCCAACGGGCTGACGATCGACTACCTCGGCCTGTCGCAGTACCCCGAACTGCTGAAGACAGGACAGGTGGTGCGCGACGAACTCAAGGAGGTCGGCATCACGATGAACATCGATCCGGTCGACGTCTCCGTCTGGTACGACAAGTATTCTTCGCTCGACTACCAAATCACGAGCGCGTACCAGGAACGCACCATCGACCCCGACAACTTCTATTCGCTGGTCGCGAAGTCGGGCGGCCCCATCAACACCACCGGCTACTCCAACCCGGCGGTCGACGCCCTGATCGACCAGGCCGCCGCAAGCGACGACCAGGCTGCGCGCAAGGCGCTCTACCAGCAGATCCGCACCACGTTCACCGCGGATGCGCCGTTGGCGTTCACCCACTATGAGACTCTCAACTACCTCATGAACAAGAACGTCACCGGCTCGACCATCACCCCGACGCTGAGCCTGCACATGGAAGACATCGGGTTCACCAAGTAGCAGGCAGTACTGCGTCTCGGTGAGGAGAAGAGGTTCGGGGGCATCACCCCCGGACCTCTTCCTCCGAAGCGATCTGCGCCTGTCTGAGGGATCGACGTGATCGAGGGTGGTTGGCGAAGAACGTTCAGGATCGGCGCGGGATCCAGAGGAGGCGATCACGCTTGCCTGCAGCACGATGAGCAGGGGGATGAGTGCTCTGAGGTCGTCGAAGGGCGGTGTGCTGAGGCTCATGAAAGCGATACCGAACAGTTGCGACACGGTCGCCGGTCGAAGCGACCAGGGGTGCCCGCTCGCGAGAGCGACGGCCAGGTAGCCGGTGAGAACGAACAGGGGGATGTGCACCGCCAGAGCGAGGACGGTTGCCGAGCCAGCGCTTTCTTCGACGGCTGACGATGCAAACCCGGGATGATCGACCGCGATGTTCTGGCGGAGCAGTTCGGTGTGCGTGACGGTGAACAGCACGATGGCGAGGTGGTACAGCGAGACCGCCGCGAGAAGCACTCTCGCAGTCGTGACGGTGCCCGGTGCCCTTCCCGCTCTTCTGACTGGCTCGCTCATCGGAGCTCCCCGGTCTGGCCTGTCCCGACGCTGTTCCAGAGCGGCACAGTCAACGAGCTGTGGTGGTCTCCGCCGGTGTGGATGCGCCAGGCCTGCTGCGGGGTGTGCTGGTAGATCGCGGGGAATTGCCCGACCAGTGGTGGGGCCCGGAAGAAGAAGCGGTCCTGCAGCTCGAGCACGAGTTCGTCACCCGCGGCGAACCGGGTCGCCGAGGGCAGCAGCGTGAGATCGAGTTGCACGATCTGTCCCGGCGCGACAGGTTTCGAGGCAGTGAAGGGGTGGAGCGCTTACCATTCGGTCTCTTTCGTGGGATCGACTGCACGCTGCGCCGCTCGGAGCCACCCTCGTGTCACGATGTCTTCGGTGAATCCGTAGGAGCCCTCGAAGACGACCTCCTCGCCGCGGGAGAACTTCCGGACTCCGGCGAACAGGGTCAGATCGTCGCGGTCCATGCTGACGGCGACGCGCAGACGCATCGGGCCGTCGACATCCGCCTGGTGCTCGAATCGCCAGCGGAACTGAGCCTTGCCGTGTGGCGCATCCTGTTGCGCCGGCCCTGGACGTGACGTGGCGGAGAGTGCGTTGCCGGAAGCGTCGAGGTGGAGGACGAGGGGGCTGGCTTGCTTCGGTGGCCACTGGTCAGCCGTGTAGACGGCTGCGACGTCTTTTCGGGTCTGCATGACCTCGATGCGAACCGCCGGGTTTCGAGGATTCCTGTGTCGTCACCGCGGAGGAAGTGGTCGAAGAACGCCGTCTGGGCGGCGAGAGCGTCTGCGTCATAGTAGGTCGACCATTTCGGGCTTCTGTGGGTGTACAGCCACTTCTGTGTCGAACTGACCCGCCGGAACCCCTCGAACGAACCACGGGAGTGGAGACTCTGGTCGGAGAAGCTCCCGCAGACCAGTGCGGGCACGTCGATCCTCTCGAGGGCGATTTCGGCCGCAGGGATTTCTGCCAGGCACTCCAGACCCGCATGAATCCGTTCTCCCGGATGCCGCCGGGGTAGGAGAAGTCGCGATAGGCATCGGTGAACCCCTCCCAGGGGCTGATCGCTGCCAGGTGGGGAGGTTTCGTCGCGGCCGCGGACCACTGGGGTATCGCGAGATACGACACCCCGCTCATCCCGATCCTGCCATTGGACCAGGGCTGCTGTGCTGCCCACTCGATCGCGTCGTGGATGTCTTCGCCCTCGGTGGGGCCGAAGGGTTCGGGAGACCCGTCGGACTTTCCCCACCCCCGAAGATCGCGGGTGACGACCTCCGGGTCGCGGTCGAACCGAACGCCCGCGGATGGCGGGGGTGACGGTGATGTTGGGCCACAGTCTCCGGCACAGGGCGGATCGCCTGGCTCGCCAGTCGTGAAGAGACGCGGGCACGCCTCCTCGGGGCCGCCGATGAACTCTTTCGCGACCGTGGTACCTCGCCACGACGGTGACGTCGATCGCCGAGAGAGCCGGGGCGTCGTTGCAGACGCTGTACCTTGCGTGGGGCAGTCAGAGCGCCCTGTTCCGCGCGGCCGCCGACGCCGCGGCGACCGCATCAGGAATCCCGTTGACACCGGATTCCTGGCGGGAGGCGATCAGGAGACAACTCACCGAGACCGCAGGCACCCATCCCACGGCGCCGACATATCTCGCCGCGGTGGCGCACCTCTTCGTGCAAGTCGCGGCCCGAACATCCACCTATTGGCACATGTAGCCCGGGGCGGCAGCCTCTGACCCCGAGATCGCTGACGGCTACGCCGATTCGATGCGAAAGAGAAGAGTCACCATGGAAGGCGTCGCGGCCGCCGCCTTCCCCTTACCCGGCCTTCGCTCTGGTATCTCGAACCAGCAACGCACCGACACGCTCTGGTCGTCGGCCAGCCCCGAAATGTTCTCCCTTTTCGCCACGCAGGGCGGCCGAACCGCCGCTGAGTACGAAACCTGGCTCGTCACCACTCTCACAACCACTCTGCGAGCCCGGCTGAGTCGACGCCCGCCCGCACGATCAGGCCGCCGAGGGCGCTACTGAAATGCAACTTCTCATCGGGCACATCGGTCGTCTTCGCCGGTTGGATGCCGACGACCCAGACGACAGCTGCGGCCGCGACGAAGATCACAACCAGCAACCAGAGGGGGGAGAGCCTCCATCACCCAGCGCCTCTCTAACGGACTTTCTGGGGTGGAGCGTCTGGTGCGTCCGCGGCGGGCCCCACCCCGATGGGCAGACCGGCTTCGGGATGGTTCAGGTCGAAAGCGGGGGACTCCGAGCGAATGCGCGGGATGGTCGTGAAGTTGTGCCGCGGTGGCGGGCAGGATGTCGCCCACTCCAGGGACCGGGCGTGTCCCCAGGGGTCGTTCACCGTCGCTCGCGGAGCCCGTCTGGCGGTGATGTACACGTTCAGGAAGAACGGGATCATCGAGGAGGCGAGCAGGAACGCACCCACGGTGGAGATCTGGTTCATCCACGTGAACCCGTCATCGGGCGAGTACGACGCGTACCGGCGGGGCATGCCCACGACTCCCAGCCAGTGCTGGATGAGGAACGTCGTGTGGAATCCGATGAACAGGAGCCAGAAGTGCCACTGGCCGAGCTTCTCGTTCAGCATCCTGCCGGTCCACTTCGGCCACCAGAAGTAGAAGCCCGCGAACATCGCGAACACCACGGTGCCGAAGACCACGTAGTGGAAGTGGGCGACGACGAAGTAACTGTCGGAGACGTGGAAGTCGAGCGGCGGCGAAGCCAGGATGACGCCGGTCAGACCGCCGAACGTGAACGTGATCAGAAAGCCGACGGCCCACACCATCGGTGTTTCGAAGGTCACGGAGCCGCGCCACATCGTGCCGACCCAGTTGAAGATCTTGACCCCTGTCGGTACGGCGATCAGCATGGTCATCAGCGAGAAGAACGGCAACAGCACCGACCCGGTGACGTACATGTGGTGAGCCCAGACCGTGACCGAGAGGGCGGCGATGGCGATGGTGGCGTAGACGAGGGTCTTGTAGCCGAACAGGGGTTTGCGACTGAACACAGGGAGTACTTCACTGATGATGCCGAAGAACGGCAGCGCGATGATGTACACCTCCGGGTGGCCGAAGAACCAGAACAGGTGCTGCCAGAGCAGCACACCGCCATTCGCTGCATCGTAGATGTGTGCGTCGAACACCCGGTCGATGCCCAGCGCCGACAGCGCGGCCGCGAGAACGGGGAACGCCATCAGCATCAGGATCCCGGTGACGAGCGTGGTCCAGGTGAACAGCGGCAACCGGAACATCGTCATGCCGGGAGCGCGCATGGTGATGATGGTGGTGATGAAGTTCACCGCGCCGAGGATGGTGCCGAAGCCCGAGAGCACCAGGCCGAAGACCCACAGATTGCCGCCATCGCCTGGGGTGAAGGTCGTACTGGAGAGCGGTGCGTAGGCGAACCAGCCGAATGACGCGGCACCCTGGGGGGTGAGGAACCCGGCGACCACGATCGCGCTGCCGAAGGTGTAGAGCCAGAACGCGAACGCATTCAGGCGGGGGAACGCGACATCCGGAGCGCCGATCTGCAGCGGCATCAGTACGTTTGCGAATCCCGAGAACAGGGGAGTGGCGAACATCAGCAGCATGATCGTTCCGTGCATGGTGAAGAGCTGGTTGTACTGGTCTTTCGTCGCCAACAGCTGGCTGGCGGGTTCGAAGAGCTGGGCCCGAATGACCAACGCCATGACTCCACCGAAACAGAAGTAGAGGAACGACTCGATCAGGTACATGTACCCGATCACCTTGTGGTCGGTGGAGGTGAGCCAGCTCACCAGCACGTTTCCCTTGCGTCTCGCCGAATCACTGATCGTGACGGGTTCCGTGGCAATGCTCACGTCGTTCTCCTTCCGGAACGTTGGTGCAGCGCTCAGTCCTTCATACCGCCGAGTGGAGCTGGACCGATAGGGGCGTCGGCGATCATTTCGTCGGCGGAGCCCGGGGTCAGGCGGCAGGCTCGTTCAGCGCGACGAGATCCGCTCTGACGATTGCACTGGCGTCCTGGACGATCGTGGCCCGCTTCTGCGAGACATGAGTGCCCGTCGCGCTCGAGATCGCGGTGACCAGATCGGCATCGAGTTGGTCGTTGGGTCGAGCGCGCCTCGAGTCCGGACAGCCGTCGTGAAGTTCTGATCTCCGCGACATCCCAGGGTCGGTCGTTGGTCGACGAGGTCACGGAACGTCGACGCGCCGAGCTCAGCCGGATCCTTTCCGCGCTGAGCCCGCAAGAGCAGGCTCAGGTGGCCTCAGCGTTCGATCTCCTGGCATGAGCATCAGGAGAGACCCCCGCAGAAGATCTGCTGATACTCGGCCTGTAGATGATGGCCGCGGTTGTGGGCTGAATGCGTCGGCTCAGTCGAGTGGTACGCCGAAGTCTTTGGCGATTCCCGCGAGTCCGTCGGTGTATCCCTGCCCGACCGCTTTGAATTTCCATTCGGTGCCCTTCCGATAGACCTCGGCGAAGACCATCGCAGTTTCCTGGGCGGCGTCTTCGGTGAGGTCGTAGCGCACGACCTCTTCCAGGTCTTGGTCCATGACCCGGCAGAACGCAGCACGGACTTGCCCGAAGTTCTGGTGGCGGTTGTCGGCCTCGTGGATGGATACGGCGATGATGATGCGCTGGACGTCGTCGGCGACGGAGGCGAGGGTGATCACAATCTGTTCGTCGTCACCGTCTCCCTCGCCGGTTCGGTTGTCGCCCTGGTGCACGACGGACTGGTCGGGGGTCGCCATCTGGTTGTAGAAAATGAAATCCTCACTCGAACGCACTTTCCCGTTCGCTGCGACGAGGATCGCGGAGGCGTCGAGGTCGAACTGTTCCCCGGCCGTGGTGCGGGGGTCCCAGCCGAGCCCGACAGTCGCGACGGTCAGGCCGGGGCTGGTCTTGGTGAGCGAGAGGTTGGCGCCCTTCGAGAGGCTGAGTCCTGCCATGGGTGGTGAATCCTTCTCTGCGTGCGGATGTGAGTCGTCGGCTCCGGTGGAATACGGCGAGAATTTTCGGGTACTTCCATTATGCGGAGGCCGTCGTCAACGGAGGCGCTCGAGCGAAGACAGACGCGGGAGAGGGCATTGCCAGCGTTGCGACCCCTCAGATGCTGCGATGGTCGCGTACGGCCAGTTCGAGGGCCTCGAGGTTGGGTGCCAGGGCCTCATCGACGACCAGGGGGTCGGTGATGTTGAGTTGCTGCATCGCGGGGCGTCCTTCCGACGGGCGGTTCGGGTCGGTCATCGAGTGGACATCCGCGTCGGTCGTGAGGTCGAGCCTGCCTGCGCGCACGTTGCCGGCATTGTTGACGAGGAGATCGACGCTGCTCCAGGAAGCTACTGCGTGCGCGACACGCTCAACGGCGTCGGGCTGGGTCAGGATTCAGATCCATGAGTAGCTTCTCCCTGTTGATTCGGGCTGAACGGTCAGTCTCCGTGGTCTGCCTGGATGGGATCGGGCGTCAGCCACCCTGCACGCTCGCCCAGCGACATGAGGATGTGACGTCGCCGCCCGCCCGGTTCTCGGGACGTCGAGTTGTAACATGGCACACAAGTCGACATGGTCGATGTACCCCCCGTGAAGGAATTCAATGAAGCGCCAAGATCTTCGTCGCCCCTCGCTCACCACGCTGACGGCCGATGCGGTGCTCGACCTGATCAGGGATCGCGGCCTGGGCGAAGGCGACGCGATTCCCTCGGCCGCAGAGATCGCTGAAGCTCTCGGCGTCAGTCGGACCGTGGTTCGTGAGGCGATCGCCGAGCTCGCCGGACAGGGTCTCCTCCTTCGCCAGCAGGGAGCGCAGAGCGTCATCACTGTGCCGGGGAGTAGTCAGCTCGAGCGTCTGGTTCGACTGCGCTTCGCTGTCCACGGCAGTGACCTGGCTCAAGTGCAGGAGTTACGCGAGTCGATCGAGGTGGCCGCCGCGGAGTTGGCTGCAAGACGCGCAACGCGGGAGGACCTGGTCGAACTCAGTGCTCGTCTTGAGCAGTTGAGATCCGCTGGAGACGACGACGCGAGGCATCGGGCCGACCTGGCGTTTCATCGGGCTGTGGTCGTTGCTGCACACAACGACCTCATGCAGATGACGATCGAGGCAGTGGCTCCGCTGCTCGACAGGCTGCTCCTGCAGGTATGGGAGGGTTGGACAAACGCAGGCCGTCCCGTCGACGAGCTCGTCGAGGCGCACGCCCGCATCCTCGAGCGAATCGTGGCGAGCGACGCCGAGGGTTCGGGAAGTGCGATGCGCGCCAACCTGCTGCAGGGCCGATCGGGAGCCAACGACTACCTGAACGCCTGATAGCTCCATGAAGAGCTGCCCTGAGCAACCACTTGACACTTTCACAGTCTTCGATTTGGATGTCACATATCGTACAAGTTGTTCCGGGTTGGCCGTTCCGCCACCCCTCCCGATGAAGTGAGAAGACATGTCATCCCGTATTCCGGCCCGGTCGTCCACAGACCAAACGGCCAAGGCCCGCCAACCGACTCAGACCCGGCCCCGAACCGACCTCGATGCGGCGGCTCTCGCACGGCCGAAAGGCAACATCCGGTGGGTCATCATCGCCTTGGCTTTTCTCGGTACCGCAATCGTCTACATAGACCGGGCGAATCTGAGCGCCGCCGTGCCCTCGATCCAGCAGCAGTTCAGTCTCTCGAACACCGAAATCGGCCTCATCCTCTCCGGCTTCTTCTGGACCTACGCCGTCGCTCAACTTTTCGCCGGCTGGTTCGTCGACAAGATCGGTACCCGACGTGGCTACGCGCTGGCTGCGATCCTGTGGTCGATCTTCACCGCGGCTACCTCGCTCGGGCGAGGATTCCTCTCTCTGCTCGGGCTGCGACTTCTGTTGGGCATCGGAGAAGCTCCCGCGTACCCGAGCAACGTGAAAGCGGTTCGCGAATGGATGCCGAAGCGCGAACGCGGTCTCGCGACCGCCATCTTCGACAGCGGTTCGCGTGTCGGCACCGCGCTTTCCCTGCCCATCGTGGTGCTTGTCATCAGCCTCACCAGTTGGGAGTTCTCGTTTGTCATCACCGGAATACTCGGTGTCATCTGGGCCGCCGTCTGGTATGCGTTCTACCGCAAACCGCAGGAACACAAAATGGTGTCTGCAGAAGAACTGGCGTACATCGAGGCGGGTCAAGAGTCGGAGCAGGATGTCGCCGCGACGCGTGATCGCATCCGTTGGGTCGACCTGCTACGCTTCCGCGCTGTCTGGGGCATGATGCTCGGCAACTTCTGCATCGCCTTCGTCATCTACTGGTTCGTCACCTGGTTTCCCACCTACCTGATCACGAGCCGCGGATTCTCGCTGCCGTCACTCGGCATCTTCGGGTCGATTCCCGCTCTGTTCGCCGTGCTTCTCGGTTGGCTCGGCGGCTACGTCGCCGACCTGCTCATCCGTCGCGGGTGGAGTGCGACCCGGGCTCGGAAGACCTGCATCATCGGTGGTCTCGCGGTCTCGACCTGCATCCTCCTCTCTCTCGGTACCGACAGTCCGGCCGTCGCGATCGCGCTTCTCTCGCTCTCCTATGGAGCACTCACCTTCGCAAACGCAAGTGTCTGGCTTCTGCCCGGCGAACTGGCTCCCACCGTCAAACACGTCGGCTCCCTCGCCGGTCTCATGAACTTCGCTGGAGCGGTGGCCGGCATCCTGGTCTCGATCGCAGTGGGCGCGCTGCTCGACGCGACAGGCGGGTCGTTCACTGCACCCCTGGTGATGACGACGGCCTTCTTGGTTCTCGGCATCATCACCTTCGCTTTCGTCATCAAGAAGGTCGAACCCCTGAAGCTTTCCGAGGCCGCCAGCGCGGCACGAGATTGAGGACCCTATGACAGGCAATCCCACCACGGTGGTCATGCACGAGGCATTCACGATCGGGGAGATCGACCGACGCCTGTTCGGCAGCTTCGTCGAACACATGGGTCGTACTGTGTACACCGGCATCTATGAACCGAACCACCCCTCAGCCGATTCGCGTGGCTTCCGCGGCGACGTACTCACTCTGGTGAAAGAACTCGGGCCGACGATGGTTCGCTATCCGGGCGGCAACTTCGTTTCGGCCTACAACTGGGAGGACGGAGTCGGCCCTGCCAGCGAGAGGCCGGTCAGGCTCGACCTGGCGTGGCGAAGCACGGAGACCAATGAAGTCGGCCTCAACGAGTTCGCCGAATGGTCGAAGAGCGCCGGCGTCGAACTCATGCTCGCCGTCAACCTGGGAACGAGAGGCGTTGATGCTGCGCGCAACCTGGTCGAATATTGCAATCACCCCGGGGGAACCTACTGGTCTGACCTCCGACGTCGTCACGGAGTGCAAGCTCCGCACAACGTGAAGGTGTGGTGCCTCGGAAACGAGATGGATGCGCCGTGGCAGATCGGCCACAAAACCCCGATGGAATACGGGCGCATCGCAGTGGAGGCCGCAAAGGCAATGCGGCGTGTGGATCCAACAATCGAACTCGTCGCCTGCGGTAGCTCGAACAGTCGCATGCCCACCTTCGGCGCCTGGGAGGCGACCGTCTTGGAACAGACCTACGACCAGGTCGACTACATTTCCTTGCACAACTACTACGAGGACGTTGACGACCGCGATCTCAACAGCTTTCTCGCGTCATCGGATTCGATGGACGACTTCATCGACTCGGTCGTCGCCACAGCAGATTTCGTGAAAGGGAAATTGCACTCACCGAAAACGATCCAGCTGTCGTTCGATGAGTGGAACATCTGGCACCAAACGGAATTCCATCGTGGTGACACAGAGAGGGAAGCCTGGCGTAAGGCACCCGATCTGGCAGAAGACATCTACAGCGCGGCAGAAGCCGTTGTTCTCGGCACCCTCCTCATCTCGCTGCTGAACCACAGTGATCGCGTTCGGATGGCGTGTCTGGCGCAGTTGGTCAACGTCATCGCGCCGATCACGACCGAGCCAAGCGGCCGTGCGTGGCGTCAATCGACGTTCTATCCTTTCGCCGACGTTGCCGGCCGTGCAGGAACCCGCTCCCTGCGCCTCAGCGTGACGTCACCGCAGCACGACACCGACCGATACGGACGGGTGTCATCGGTTGTCGCCGCCGCAACGATCGACGACACCACGGGAGAGATAGTGCTCTTCGCGGTGAACCGATCGCCGACGGATCCCACGCAACTCGACCTCAGCCTCAGCGGAACACTGGCCGGCTATCACGTGACAGATCACCGCGTTCTGCAGAACGATGATCCGTACGCCGTCAATACAGCGGATGATCCTTACAAAGTTGAGCCCAGACAGGAACCGGTCACCGGGGTTGTCACGCTGTCGCCCCTGTCGTGGAATGTGGTGACGATGCAAAAAAACTAACGCATCTGCTTTGGCCGAAGAGTGAGAGTATCCTGCCGCCTCCTATGCTTCCAGCATGCCTCCAGACGTCACACACGCACGGGTGGCTCACCCGAGGGTGCCTTTCTCGACCGGAGACATCGATGCTCTGGCCGAGACGTTCTGTACTGGGCCGTGACGTTGGGGACAGTGCGGGGCTCGATTTGAGGTCCTTATGTCCCACGTTAATGCCCGTCTCACCGTTCACGGCAGGTTGCTGCTTGTTGAACGGGTTCTTGCGGGGCGTCCCGCAGCTCACGTCGCGAAGGAACTCGGCATCTCCCGCCAGTGCGCGTACCGGTGGGTGCGCCGCTACCGGGCCGAGGGTCTGACCGGGTTGTCGGACCGGTCAAGCCGGCCCCACCACACACCGACTCGTACGAGCACCGACCGCGAGCAGGCCGTGATCGCGGCGCGGTCACGGATGCGGTGCGGGCCGGCCAGGATCGCTGCGGCAACCGGTGTGCCAGCCCGGTACGAACGGGACCGGCCCGGTGAACTCGTTCATGTCGACGTGAAAAAGCTCGGCCGGGTCCCTGATGGCGGCGGCTGGCGCGTGCACGGCCGGTCAGAGAGAGTCCGAGGACGCGGCATCGGGTACGACTACGTGCACGCGGTGATCGATGACCGCACCCGGCTCGCGTACGCCGAAATCCATGCCGACGAGTAAGGTGCCACCGCAGCCGGCGTCCTCCTCCGAGCGGCCTAATTCTTCGCCAGTCAAGGCATCCCCCGCATCGAGCGGGTGATCAGCGACAACGCGTTCGCATACCGGCACTCGACCGCGTTCGAGGCTGCGGTCGCCCAGCTCGGTGCGCAGCAGCGCTTCATCAAACCGCACTGCCCTTGGACGAATGGGAAACTCGAACGCCTGAACCGCACCCTCGCCACCGAATGGGCCTACGCCCGCCCGTACACCAGCAACACCGAACGCAAAGCAGCACTTGCACCGTGGCTGGACTACCACAACACTGAACGCATCCACACCGGCATCGGAACCACACCCCTCAACCGCGTGTCACCAACCTGATGGCCCAGTACAGCTAGCGCAGGGTGTCAACCCGGCTGCATGAGCCCGTCAGGGAGCAAACCTGTGAGGATTCGAATAATTACATCCGGTCCAGAAATTCGTCTTAGCTGGATGGCGTCCGGTCCCACCCGAATCGACCCTGAAGAGAGAATCTCGATGTCATCCTCCGCCCCGTCTGTGAACCCCACCACCACGATTCCCGCGCTCCGGGCCTATACGATCTTCCTCGGCCTGACGGTGTTCTTCATCGTCGTGCAGGCCCTGACCGCCGGGGAGTTCATCACCGACGGGCTGGCCGATGATGCCAGGCAGACCTGGACTGATGTCCACGGCTTCGTGGCCTACCCCGTTATGGTCTTCGCGCTCGTCGCTGCTGTCATCGCATTCGCCCGTCTAAAGGCGCCGAGGAGTCTCGTTGTCGCGTCTGCGGCGCTGTTCGTGGGGTGCGTGGCCCAGTGGCTGCTCGGCCACGCCATCACCACGCTCGGCATGGACTGGGTCGTTCCCATCCACGTCGTCGTCGCGTTCGTCATTTACGGCCTCGCGATCTGGCTGTCGGTGCGCTCCGCGATGCTCCGCCGGAACACCACACGGTGATCTGCGTCCCCCGGGGCTGAGCATCGGCTGAGACCCCCTCAGGAAGGGTAGGCTTGCCGACCTATCTTTTGCCCCGATCACCTGCTTAGCGTTTCGCAGCACGGTCATTGCCGTTCAGACCAGGTGGGAGAAGCTGATGACTGACTCGCCCACTTGATCTTAGGGTTGTGACCCCGACAACGCCGCTCGGAACGGCGTCGACGCAGACCCGCTCGGCGCTGACTTCGACTACGCGGCTGCTTTCGCCACGATCGACCTCGAGGCGCTCAAGGCGGACATCAAGCGACTGCTCACCACATCGGTCGACTGGTGGCCGGCGAACTACGGCAACTACGGCCCCAGATGATCCGGATGGCGTGGCATGCTGCCGGCACGTACCGCATTGCCGATGGCCGTGGCGGAGCGGGCACCGCGATGCAGCGGTTCGCAGCGATCGGGAGTTGGTGGGACAACGGCAACACCGACAAATCACGACGGCTCTTGCAGCCGATCAAGCACCAGCACGGTAACGCGCTGTCCTGGGCCGACCTGATGGTCTTGACCGGTAACTGCTCCCTCGAGCTGATGGGCCTGCCGACGTACGGCTTCGGTGGTGGACGACTCGATGCGTGGGAACCGGACGACGGCACCTGGTGGGGCCCGGAGGTCTGGAACCCGCACGCCCTACGCGAACGGCGACCCGATGGGCTCCGCACGCGACATCCGCATCACGTTCACTCGGATGGCGATGAACGACGAGGAGACGGTGGCACTGATCGCCGGCGGCCACGATTTCGGCAAGAGCCACGGCCAGGTGCCTGCATCCGACATCGGACCATCACCTGAGAAAGCCCCGATCGAGTCGATGGGTCTCGGCTGGCGCAACCCCGTCGGCACCGGCAATGCCGAGTACACCTCGACCAATGGCATCGAGGGGAGCTGGACTCCGAACCCGACGCAGTGGGACAACACCTACCTCGAGAACCTGTTCGCGCACGACTACGAGCAGACGCGAAGCCCGGCCGGCGCTCTGCAGTGGACACCGACTGACCCAGAGGCACCGAAGACGCCGGACGCACACGTACCCGGTCAGATGAACCCGCTCACGATGATGACCTCGGACATCCCACTCAAGGTCGACCCGAAGTACCGGGCAGTGTGCGAGCGCTTCCTGGCCGACTTCGACCTGTTCACCCTCGCGTTCTCGAAGGCCTGGTACAAGCTCACGCGCCGCGACATGGGGCCGAAGCACCGGTACCTCGGTCCCGAGGTCACCATCGCCGACGATCTGCTCTGGCAGGACCCGCTCCCGGAAGCAGCAGGAGCCGCACTCGACGATCTTCACCGGCCGCGTCCAGGCGACCGGCGAAGCTCGCTGGCGGGCCTCCCGGAGCGCCCTACTCTTCGGCTCGAACGCCCAACTGCGCTCGATCACCGACGCGTACGCGGGCACCGACGGGCACGACAGGTTCGTGCGCGACTTCATCCACATCTGGTCGAAGGTCATGATGCTCGACCGCTACGACGTCAAGGGCCACAGGCGGTACGGTGCAATGGCCGCCTGACTCCCGAGGTCGCGTCCCACAGAGTTCCTGAAAAGTCGCCAACACAGATCGAAAGGCATCACCGTGCAGCAACGAACCATCGGCACCCACTCCGTCAGCGCGATCGGACTCGGCGGGATGCCCATGTCGATCGAAGGCCGGCCCGACCGGGCCCGATCCATCACGACCATCCACGCCGCGCTCGACGCCGGTGTCACCCTCATCGACACCGCAGACGCTTACCACCAGCATGCCGACGAGGTCGGTCACAACGAAGAACTCATCGCCGAAGCGCTGCGATCCTCCAGCGGTGATACGAGCGACGTGCTCGTCGCCACCAAGGGCGGACACCTCCGTCCCGGCGACGGGTCGTGGACGCTGAACGGCCGACCGGAGTATCTCATTCAGGCCGCGAAGGCCTCTGCCCTGAGGCTCGGTGTGGACGCGGTCGGTCTCTACCAGTTTCACCGTCCCGACCCGAACGTGCCCTATGTCGATTCGGTCGGAGCGCTCCGCGACCTCCTCGATCAGGGCGTGATCCGGATGGCCGGCATCTCCAACGCGACCATTGCCCAGATCGACGAAGCGAACGACGTGCTCGGCGGGCGTCTGGCGTCGGTGCAGAACCAGTTCTCTCCCGCGTTCCGGTCGAGCCTCGCCGAGCTCGAGCACTGCGCGAAGCTCGGCATCGCGTTCCTTCCCTGGTCACCGCTCGGCGGCATCCGCCGCGCGGGCAACATCGGAGAGCACACCGCTTTCCAGGCGGTCGCCGACGATCGGGGCGTCAGCGCCCAACAGGTCGCGCTTGCCTGGGAACTCGCGCTCGCGCCTGTCGTCGTGCCGATTCCCGGCGCCTCACGCCCGGCGAGCGTGCAGGATTCCGTCAAGGCCGTCGATCTCCGCCTCACCTCCGCCGAAATCACCAGCCTTTCGCAGCACGGCTGAGCGAGATCGACCCGCGCCACCGATTTCACCCTTCACGCCTCCTCGGATGAACTCGTCACTTTCGGCACGAGTGCGGGAAGGAGCACGTCGTCGATCACGGCGATGTAGAAGTCGCGGTGCACGTGTTCGCTGGTGGTGCTCACACGGTGTGAGCTCATGGCCGGGATGATGTCGGCCAGGATGGGCACCCGGGTCGCCATCTGCTCGGGTACCTCGCCCCGGTCGATGGCTCGTTCGAGTATGCGGCGGTAGACGTCGACATACGGCTCCGTGACCTGGAGGCGGATGGCGTCTGCCAGACCGGCTGAGCTTCTGGCGGCGGAGGTGAGCCCGGCGAAGATCAGAATCCGCCGGGCGGGCCCGCCGAGCCACGGTGAGTCGATCACGGCGAGCAGATCGGCCCGGAGCGTGCCCTCGTCGGGGAGGTCTGCGACCTCGGGGGGCTGGCCGATGGAATGGATCGCGGCGAGAACGAGGTCGTCTTTCGTGGCCCATCTGCGATAGATGGTGGTCTTCGCCTTTCCTGCACGGGCAGCGACATCATCGAGCGTCACTCGGTCGTAGCTTCGCTCGGTGAGGAGATCGAGGGTTGCGGCCAGGATCATCCCGTCGCCGGAGCGATCGTACGGCCGACCGGCCTGCCGTTCACCCGATTTGAGAGTATCTGCGGGTGGGGAGTGGCCGGCCATGAACCAAGGGTAACCCAGGAAACCTATTACGCTACTGAGGAGTAGCGTAATAGGGCTGCTCAGTCGATCAGCAGACGGACAGAGGAGAAGAGCATGAAGATCGAGGGTTCAGTGGTCATCGTCACGGGGGCGTCATCGGGTATCGGGGCCGCAACCGCGCGGGCCGCCTCCGCCGCCGGAGCACGCGTCGTTCTGGCCGCTCGACGAGAAGACCGGGTGCGAGAACTCGCGGGACAGCTCGAGGGAGCGATCGCGGTGCGGTGTGACGTTACCGATGTGCTGCAGGTGACGGCTCTGGTCCAGGCCGCAATCGAAGCTTTCGGGCGCATCGACATTCTCGTCAACAATGCGGGGCAGGGCCTGCAGGCTGAGATGGAAGCCATCTCACTGGACGACTTTCGTGGCGTTCTCGAGCTGAATCTCGTGGCACCGTTGGCAATGATGCAGGCCGTGCTGCCAATCATGCGCCGACGGGGCGCAGGCGCCATCGTCAATGTCAGCTCCGGGACGACGTTCGCTGATGTGCCGGGAACGGGTGGCTACGTCGCGTCGAAGATCGCTCTCGAGCGTCTTTCGGCCATCGCCCGCAACGAGCTCGAGGGCTCCGGGATCACCGTCTCCACAATGATCCCGTTTGCTACACGCACAGAGTTTCTGAGCTCGATCAGAGCAGGCCGTGCTGACGCGGAAGCGATGACGGCCGGGGCGGCCTTCGACGAGCCGGAGCGGGTCGCCGAAGCAATCCTCGAACTGGTCGAAAGCGGTGAGCCCCAGCTCGACCTCGTACCTGCGGCCTACGGCGGTACGAATCGGGGTGGGGAGCCTCGGTGACCACCTCGCGCAGCTGACCCATGGCCATCCTGTCAGATCCCGTCTCATGCCCGCCTCCCGCCCGTTCCATCTGGCGTGGTTCCTGAACTTCGGCGTCGACGAGTGGAACGACCCGTGGGCATCCGGGGGAGAACGGCTCGACGGCGAGTTCTCCGTGGATGTCGCCCGCACTCTCGAGCGTGCCGGCTTCGACTTCGTGCTGATCGAGGACAAGACGGCGATGCTCGGCGATCTCGACACGAACGACACACTGTGCCGTGACCTGTGTCGGAAGGCCGGCGCGTCTGTCGTGAGCGTCGACTGCCGTCTGGCCCCCGAGCATCCGTATCCCGCGGCCATCGACGACGGTATCGCCGCCCTGCGATGAACGGGGCCGGGCTGCTGCTCACGACGGCCGAGATGGAGTGGTACTGGGACCTCTACGTACCCGACGAACGGCGACGTCTCGAGCCGGAGGCGAGCCCGCTTCGCCGGACTGATCTGTCGGGCGTCGCGCCCGCCACGCTGGTGATCGCCGGTGGCGACCCGCTCCGAGACGAGGGGGTCGAATACGGGCTCCGGCTCAGAAGCGCAGGTGTGCCGGAGTACACCTGCATCGTGGCCGGTGTGCCGCACCTGTTCCTCACCTTCCCGGCGCTGGAGAGTCGAACCCGCGCGATTGACGAGGTGTCGGAGCGGCTGCGTTTGTCGTTCGCTGGGGGCTGAGAGGCTGGCTCTGTGGCGGGTGATGGCATCCTGTTGAGTAGCATCAGATCACGGGAGGGATGCCTTCCCGAGCTCAACACAAAGGACCGCAATGAATGTCATGAGCAAGTTCTCTCTCGCAGGTCGTCGTGCCCTTGTCACCGGGGGCAATCGCGGGCTGGGATTCGAGCAGGTCGTCGCCCTGCACGAGGCCGGCGCCCAGGTGGTCTTCGTCTCGCGGGATGCTGACGCCAACGCAGATGCGCTGAGAGCCCTCGGATCGGCTGACGGAGTCACGGCGCTGACCGGTGACATCACGCAGCCTGGTGAGCCTGACAGGATCGTGAGTGAAGCCGTCGAGCGAATGGGCGGTCTCGACATTCTCGTCAACAACGCTGGAGCCTGCGTACACAATCCCTCCGTCGCCGTGACAGATGACGACTGGGACCTTGTCATGAACCTCAACGTCAAAGCCCTGTTCAAGATGTGCGTCGCCGCCTTCCCTCACCTCAGCGCCAGTGACGCTCCCGCGATCGTGAACATCGGGTCCATGTCGGGGATCATCGTCAACCGCCCACAGTGGCAGCCTGCCTACAATGCCTCGAAAGCTGCGGTGCACCACCTCACCCGTTCACTGGCTGCCGAATGGGCGCCCTCGCATATTCGTGTCAACGCGGTCGCGCCGGGCTATGTCGCCACGGACATGACCCCGCTGCACCGACCAGAGTTCAAGCGCTACTGGGTGGATGACGCCCCCATGACTCGCGCTGCAAGCGCTGACGAGATCTCACCGTCGGTGGTGTTCCTCTCCAGCGCTGCGGCATCCTTCATCACCGGATCGATCCTGGTGGTGGACGGCGGATATTCCGTCTATTGACGATGGAGGGATGCGGGTGCGGCAAGATCAAAACCTGACCTCCGTGGGCCGCAACCCGCTCGGTTCCACGAGCGGAGGAGCGTCGAACAGCCTGCGCCCGTCAGTGGGCAGCCGCAGGGATGCTCAGGCCGCGTCGTCGAGCCAAGCGCCGATGGCGTTGCGTGCCGTTTCGGCCTGCTCGAAGAACAGGAGGTGGCCGGCGCCTTCGATAGCGGTGAACCTTGCACTGGGAAGTAGGGCTACCGATTCCTCGGCGGCGTCGAAGGGTATGAGTCGGTCGCCGGTGCCGTGGATGATCCCGGTCGGGCAGGTGATGCTGGCCAGGGTGCTTCGGAGGTCGGCCCGTCCCACGACGGCCCGCTGTTGGCGGAGAAACGCTTCTGGCCCGACGGGTCTTGTCATCGCTCGCCACCGGGCGAGCAGTTCGTCGTCGGATTCATTCTCGGCTGCGACGACACCGGGAAAGGCAGCGTCGATGAGAGCATCGAACTGGCCCTCTTCCACAAGGGTCGACTGTCGTGAACGAGCTGTCTTCTGCTCGTCTGAGTCTGCGCGTGCTGACGTGCTGACCAAGGCCAGTGCCTGAACTCGGTCCGGTGCCTGACGCATCACCTCGAGGGCGACGCACCCGCCCATGCTCGTTCCGCGCAGAGCGAAGCTCCCCTCGTTCTCAAAGAGAATCCGTGCGGCCATCCCGGCGATGGTGTCGTCATGTCGCGTGTCTGCGACCGTCACCTGCCCCCGGGACCACAGGGTGTCGAGAATGGGCACGTACGCAAGAGGCGAGCAGAGCAGCGGCGGCACGACAATAGTCTTCATGCCTTGACTCTTCCCCATGCCACCGACGGTCTTCGCTTCCCGAGTTGGCCCTGGCTCTGCTGTGAGCAGAATTCTGCTGCACTGTCGGCGACCTTCTGCTTGACTGGCCGAATGACCGGCAGCGAGGCGCCCTCACCCATTCGGGTTCGCACAACCCCTGTGCTCGAACCACTCTTGCGTCACATTCTTGGCCGAAGGCTGAGGATGCTGCGTCTCGCGAACGGTAACAAGCTCGCTGAGACGGCCGCCCGCGCCGGTATCTCGCCGCAGTACCTGTCCGAGATCGAACGTGGACTCAAAGAACCTTCCAGTGAGATGATCGCCGCCATCGCGGGAGCCCTGGGAGTGACGCTCCTCGATCTCACGGAGTTGCTGTCGAAAGAACTGCGGGGGCCGAGTGCCGTCGAACCGCGGCACCAGATCGGTCAGCACCCATCGATCGAGCGTGGAGGCACGGTCACAACGATGACTCTCGCCTTCGCGGCGTAATACTCTCGACGTCGTCGTAAATCTGCTCTCACGTTCGCGGTCGCATCCTGATCTCGTCGATCAGGCCATACTGTCTGGCGGCCTCGGCCGTGAAGATTCGGGCCCGGTCGGTGTCACGGCGCAGTGTCTCGACACTCTGACCGGAATGCTCGGCGAGAACGCCCTCGAGGTCGGCCCTGATGCGCACCAGTTCATCGGCCTGCAGAATGAGATCGGGAATCGTGCCGCGGCCCTGCCCGGCCGGTTGGTGTAGCACGATACGTGCGTGCCGCAGGGCTGCGCGCCGACCCGGCTCGCCCGCCGCCAAGAGAGCGGCACCGGCCCCGACGGCTTCGCCGACGCACGTCGTGGCGATGGGCGAGGTGATGAACTGCATCGTGTCGTAGATGGCCAGCATCGCCGAGAGATCGCCACCTTCGCAGTTGATGTACATATTGATCTCCTGGCCGGTGCCATCTGATTCGAGATGTAGGAGCTGCGCGATGAGAGCGTTGGCGACCCCCGAATCGATGCCGGTACCGAGATACACGATTCGTTCGCTCAGCAGGTGGGAATAGACATCCATGATGCGTTCGCCACGTGCATGCTGGGCGATGACGTTCGGGATCGTGTAGCTGCTCATGCCTGCACCCCGATTCCGATCGGTCGACGGCGGCCGGGCAGAATCTGGTCGAAGGAATCTGCGATGCGGTCGATGAAGCCGTAGTCCCGCGCTTGCGCTGCCGTGAACCAGCGGTCGTGCAGCGAGTCTTCGAAGATCGTGTCAATCGGCTGGCCGGTGTCGTTCGAAATGATTCCCAGCACGGTCTCGCGCATGTGCCTCAGATCACCGGCTTGAACCTCGACTTCGACGGCGGATCCGCCGATTCCCGCCGAGCCCTGGTGCATCAGGATGCGCGCGTGCGACAGGGCAGCGCGTTTGCCCGGGGCGCCTGACGAGAGCAGAAACTGGCCGGCACTGCACGCGAGTCCGACCGCGAGGGTCGAGACATCGCAGGGAACGAGCTTCATCACGTCGCGAATCGCGAGCATCGACGCGACTGAGCCGCCGGGGGAGTGGATCCACAGCGCGATGTCAGCGGTGGCGTCCTCGGCGGCGAGACCGAGCAGTTGGGCCGCGAGCATCATGCCGTTGTCGTCGTCGAGTGCGCCGTCGAGAACGAGCACGCGTTTCAGCAGCAGCTGCTGTCGCATGGTGTCGGTGAACATGAGGGGTCTGGTGTCGTTTGCCATGGCTTGACTCTCCTCGCACTCCCGCTGTCTGGGGGCTCACGCTGCTTTCAGCCGATCTGCTGCGAGCAGAACGACGTACCCGGCACCCGCGGCAGCGTTCGGTCAGCTGGCATCGTCTTTCAAGACCTGCGACCAGGCGACCTCCCGTTCGAGCTGCCCGCTCAACGAACAGGCGCACCTGATGTGCTTCGGGTAGAGCCGACGCGAGGGCGTACCTGTCTGCGCTCGTGAACCCGAGCTTCTGCCAGAACGGGCCGGATCGGCGCGAGAAGAGCCACGCCCGTGTCGATCCTGCCGCATACGCCTGGTGCAGTGCGTAGCGCGCGAGGCGCGAGCCGGATCCTGCGGTGCGGTGCGCGGGTGCGACCGCGACGCTGCGGATCAGTGCGTGCTTGCGATCCTCACTCAGCTCGAATCCCGTGCTGCCGATAATCTCACCGTCGGTGGTGGGCTCCACCCAGAACTGCACGGTGGGCTCGTCCAGACCGGCGATTAGTGGTTCGTCCCACACCATCGTGCTTACAGCTGACGTCGAACAAGTGATCGGACTAACATGTGCCTTGCCGAGAAGAGGGTGTTCAATTGGTGCTACTGCTTGAGGATCCGGGGTTGGCTGTGTTGATCCTCTTCGATTCAGGATTCTTTCTAGTCATCTTCGGCGTTCTCGTGTTCTGTATTCGCACTTTTCTTCGGGCGGGTCGCGTTCGTCTGGTTTTCACTCTCGTCGGCTCAGCACTGATTCTCTTGGGCACAGTTTGCTTTTGGGCGCTAATTCCGTGGTCACCGACCCCCTCCATCAATTGGGTAGTCGGGATACTTCTTCCAGTCCTCTGGGTAGCAGTGTCTGTCTCTTTCTTTCGTGGGCTTCGCACTCCGGTCGCTCCCGGCGCAGTAGAGAGTGATCGACGGCGACCACTAAAACCGACGAAGCCGCGCGACGGTTCCTTCTAAAGAGGAGCAGGACGTCTCGCTTCCGAACGCTCGGCGGAGCGATTCTCAATATGAAGGATTTCTCAGCTACAGCCTGCACCTAAACCTGGTGCGATGAGAATGGCGGAGAAATCGGGCGGTCTACCTGTTGCAGCCTGCCTTGGGCCGGGAGGGATGAGCCCACAACTGTCTCGGAGAGAATATCGAAGCCGGGGAACAGCCACCCCGACTCACCCCACGTCGTGAGCATCTGGCCAAGTAACTCCCGGCCTCAGCGCAGCAAGAGTGATAGGCGCCATTTCTCGAGGTACATCAATGAGCTTGAGCCAGACCCCGGATGCGTTCGCGCTGCCAGCTGTTAGCGGCCATGTGAAACTGCCCATGGGCGGCCAGTAGTTCTGCCCGCTGGTGGCCAGGGGAATTGCCCGCTGGTGGCCACGAGTTCTGCCCACTTCTGTTTCGTGCCCGGACGCGTTGAGCGCCGGGAGCCTCTTCCTGC
>NZ_NBXD01000017.1 GCF_003399645.1 Subtercola boreus | reverse complement strand
CTCATCGGGTTGGGCGTACTCGACCCCGGATCGGGTGCCGGGGCTGCCGCGCCCACCGGGCTTGCCACCGGTGAGTTGATGGCCGGGGTGGTGCAGGTCGAGTACCTGGTGCGGTTGGCGGATTCGTTGCGTCTGCGACTGGCTGGGGAGGTGGCTGAGAGGTGCAGACCCGAGCTCGGCGAGGACGGGTTGTCGAAGGCGTCGAACTTCACCACCCCGGCCGGGTTTTTGGCCGCGAATACGGGTACGAGCGAGCACACGGCGAAGAAGCTGATGAAGGTCGGTGGCCAGCTGCGGGTCACGATGTCGCTGTGTGGTCTGCCGAACCTGCCCGCGTTCTCCCACGTCGCGGAGGCGGTCGGGTTGGGTGCGATCGGTTTCGACGTGGCGACCGTGATCACGACACGGCTCGGCAGGGTGGCGAAAAGTACCGGGTTCACGGATGCTCTGATCGAGGCCGAAGCGCAACTGGTGTCTCTGGCGCAAGAGTCGTTGGGGGGCCAGTGCTACTCCGCAGATGTCATCGACCGTTTCGCGGTACGGATGATCGCGCACCTCGACCCCGACGGTGCAGAGCCCACCGAGGCGCAACTGCACGAGAAACGTCACCTGACCTTGGTCACGGAGAAGACCGGGATGACGAAACTCACCGGCCTCCTCCCACCGACCGCCGCAGGTCATTTGCGGGCAGCCCTTGAGCCGTTCACGAGCCCCCGCATCCCCACCTTCACCGACCC
>NZ_NBXD01000016.1 GCF_003399645.1 Subtercola boreus | reverse complement strand
TTCGTAGACCAGCGCCACCGCATCGGGGGAGCGTTCCGCCTGGGCCTCGAACATCTCATGAATACACGCCTCCTCAGCAAACGGAACGACCGTGTCATTCCACTCCTCCACCAAAAGACGCCGCTCATCCGGCCCAACCAAATCAATACGGCCGACCGGCATCAGCCTATTTTCGGGACTACACCCGGCGCCGGCGAGCGCGGAGAACTGTCGCGCAACGAACTTGACCTCACTGGAATCGAAAACGGCTGAATCGTAGATCCAACGAACGGACCCATCCCATTCTCGAATTTCGAGCGTGAGAGATCCGAGTGACGCAGCGCCTGCGAACGATTCCACTCGTTTTTCTTGCTGCCCGGCAATCACGCTGACTGCTATAGGCCAGGGCTGAGTGGCTTGAAGCTGTTGATTACCGCTCAACTGCGGGTAACGATTGAGAAGGTCGAGCGGGTAGGTGGCGTTGTTGGCGACTAATTCGCGCTCGGATTCGACCGACTTACAAATCTCATCGAAGAGAGAATCGAGACTAACCTCCACTTCCATCGGAACGAGACGCGCCAATGCCGGTGAGGTTGAAGACGAGCTCATTCCGGTGTCCCAGCCGACTTCGATCTTCGACTGCTGGGTCACACGGGCTAGATAGACATTCAGGGTGGCGAGGAGATGATTGACACGCGTATTCGAGTCGGCTTTGTCGAGACCAGGGCAACGCTCCCACGTCGTAGCTTCCACACGGGCTTCTTGTCGCAATGTGCTCATGCTTTGGGAGGACAGTTGCGAGGGATTGAGACGCTCAAGACGCTGCAACCAAAATTCTTCGTGCACTGCCAGCCGTTGGTGTAGTTCTTGCAGCGCGTTACATTCAGCATCGGTCAGAACGGATAATTTTTTGCCAGGAGCGAATGAGAGTTCGTCGGCCAAGACGCGCGGATCTACCGTGGTGCCTCCCGCTCTTGATAGTTCACTCACGATGACATCGTTCGTGCCCGTCGTGATTCGCCAGCCGTCTTCCGCGATGCCGAGTAGAGTTCCCGGCGAACCTCCGGATTTGGTTGTCGACATCTCGAGTCGGCCAATACAAACAATTTCTTGAGGACTGTAGATTTTCGCGCAGGTCAACGCGTTAGTGCGATCCGGGCCATAATTCATGGCACGGACGAGTCTCGATGCATCTCGTGCCGGGGAATCCCAGCGGACAAATCCAGCCGCTTCCGGACGACGAAAACGAGAAGAAAACATTCGATCTTTTGGATCTTGAGAGAAGCCTCTCGAACTTCCTGTATTGAGGCGGGAAAGCAGGACTTCGAAGGCTTTCTCGGCCTCCTGATAGCACTTCAGATTCAAACTGAGTGCAGTGTCGTCATCTTCGATTGCGAAATGACGCTGGAGAAGGATCTCTCCCGCATCGACGTCGCCAATCATGCGATGCCAAGTGATACCGTGTCGCGTTTCTCCAGCTAAAATCGCCCACGAACTCGCATGGCGCCCGGAGTAGCGAGGCAATGGGCTGTCGTGATAATTTATCGCGCCTGCCGACGCGCGCCGGAGCAAGGACGCTGGAAGAATTTTCGGGTTGACGATCGAAAAGATCCAATCTATGTTCTCCCGCGTCATCAGTCGATCCAGACTGGCGACCGAGTCTAGAAATTGAAAGCCTTCATCCCTGGCCCAGTTGCCAAGAAGGTGGTCGAATGCAAGAACACCTCGAACGGAATAGCCTTGAGCGCGAAGGCGCGTGATGCAGTGAATTGCGAATGATCCACTGCCCACCACTACGCACGTGAACAAATTTCTCTCTGGAGAGTTGAAGCCAGAGCCCCGGGCTTCCTCGCTGTCATCTACCTTCGAGACGGTCTCGCCCCCTGTAACTGCGGGTTCTTCATACACTTGAATCCCTTCCGGACGGCTTCTCTGCCGTCGGTAATGTCCTGCGGGTGTCACTAGTATGCGGTGGTCTTTGGCTGGTCGCGAACCACAGCCGAGACGTGTCGAAATACGGTTGAACACGTGTCGGCGCCGATGACATCCGTCGTTTGAGCAGCGCCAGAGTTGTCCGATGCCCGATTTGCTCAACCAGGGCTTCCCGCGTTCGTACCCCGCCCTGGCTACGCGCTCAATTTGACCGTCAGAGTCTCGAGTAGGGCGTACGCTGCTTTATCCTCAGCTTCATCTTCAAGTGTGATTTGAAGCACGCCTTTCCAGAGATCGTCGTTTCGACGATGGGAAAACATACCCAGCCAATAACAGACTTCCTTGATCAGCTCTTCTTGTGCACCCTCTAGGTCGACCGGGATGAAGTCGACGCCATGGGAAGCCCTGACCTTTGCCCGGTCGAAGATCGCACTGTTGATCTCCATCAGGTCAGCGAGAGCGCTGCTATCCCCGACCCCAGGTGGCCGAAAAAGAAAGGCTACGGTATCGAGATCGTTCGGGTTCGTATCCTCGACAAAGCTTCCCACCAGCCATTGAAATCCCCGACCGAAACCGGCTGCTCTCAGAGCCGCTCTATGGTTTAGCCAACCGTCCAAAATAGCGCACCGTGATAACGTCGTGCCGAATATCCTGACCACTTCAACGGCGGTAGTGGGATAGGGCGAAAGCCACTCTGGCGGCCCCCTGCGCCCGATATATGGGGGTAGGAAGCCATCTGCATTGAATGCTGGAATTGACATTGCTCTGCGTCAACCTTGTCAGGACTATCGGGACTTACGGTTTATCAGGACCTGACTGCCTTTGTCGTTGAGCTCGCTTCAGCGCTCATAGATGCAGTAAGCGTTGCTACGGCGAAAGTGAAGCCGTTTAGTTGCACGATACTGCCCCCAACCCGCGACAGCAACTGCGAGATATCGGGATCATGATGAACCTTTGCGACAACAAAAGTGTCTAGAGATTCCGCTATCGTAATCTCAATATCCAGAAAGTCGAGGAAAAATTTTGTTATCGGATACTGACATTTATAGACGGCTTCCTTCGCACAGAAGATCATCGTGCGCAGGTCGTCTCGCAGGTATCTCGGGTACGAATCAATAAAACGACGCTCAGTTTCCGTGCAAACCACGCTTTCAAGTCCGAGATCGACAGCCGTGCACGTTTCCACGTCGATTCCGACTCCGAGGACGTGAGGTTCAGTGGTGACCACTGCAATACAGAGGTCCCGACAATGCGCGAGGCTACCGATGACCCCCTCAGGCCAACTCGGGGAGCGGTCACCATTAGGCACGAGTGCGCCTGCGTCCACGTCTAGTGATGCAAGTGCTCGTCGTGCACACACGCGCACCGCCCCGAACTCCTCACGACGATTCTCAGTTGCACCAGCGATGTACGCGCGCTCCTCCCGAAACAACTGACTATCTGCGATTTCTGGAGAAGCAATGGCCACTGCGAAGGCGGAACCCAGCCAATACTGTAAGGGCGATGTTTCGGGTAGCGTCGGCGAAGATCGAGCGATGCGAGGTAAAGGCTTCTTGACCACCATCTCACTATTGTCCTGGAAGCGTCCTCTTGCACCGACACGGTGCATTTATCCCGGAAAGTACGCGCAGCGCCGCGGTGCGTACCGGGCGGTTACGCTCCCGGACGGTTTGAAGAACCGGCGTCTCAGGTCGGTTGACGAGAGGGAAGGTCTAAGTTTTGGACTCTACCGCTGACGCGGTCTCAATCCGTGGGTCAGTGGGAAGAAGAACTTGCAGGAGGCCCGGGTGTGGTGTCCAGCCGTTCGAAAGGCTCTCTGGATCGAACTCTGAGACCGTCGGCCCGGCACCTCGGGGAGACGGTGCAGCTGCCCGACGGCGCCGTCGTCGCCCGCCCTCTCTAGCGTGAGCCGCGTTACGGCGCCGTTGCCGCCCCAATGCCGAGCCCTTTGCGTTGTATCGTGAATCCATCGGCAGCGTACCGGCCCGCTAAAGCCGGTGTCTTTCAATGGTGGGCAGTATCTGCTCGTATGACCTCGTGCGCTTCCCGATCCACTTTCGTGTACCGGACGCAGTTCGAAAGGCGGCCGACAGGGAAGGCGGGTAGGGCGTTGACCTCGCTGAGCGCTGCCGTTGATGCTCCCGCCCGATCCAGCGCGACAGCACGATTGAGCCGCACAACAGGCGATGGGTCGAAGCCGAGGAGGAGGTCGTAAAGAACAAGAACCTGCAGCCAGTCGGGTTTCGCTGCGGTCTCAGCATCCGCGGAGCACGCGGCGACCGCAGCGTGCAGCTGCTAACAGCCGGAGCGATGTAGCGGGGCGACTTGTTTCAGCTCGGCGCTGGCGCGAACGGTGAGAGTTTTGTTCTATCTCGACCGGTCCTGATTGGCCACCAGCACAAGCTCGCCGTCCACGGACCGGGCCTTCTCGCGCGCGCGGTGGAACAGCAGCAACGCGAGCGAGGCCTTGACCTTCCGCCTCGCGCGGCAGCGCCGCCGCGATCACGCCTGCCAGCCACAGCGCGTCGTCGGCGAGGTCGCGATTCGAGGTGACGTCGCCGCCGGCAACGAGCTGAGCGGTGGTGAGGCCGCACACGGCTCTCAGCGTGAGTGCGAGTTGAACCTCCTGCGACGGCGCGGGGTGGCAGCAGCCGAACAGCAGCGACAGCCGGTCGTCGATACCGTCGGACGAATCGGTGTCGGCTGGATCCTCAGTCGCATGCCCCCGCTCGACCTCGGGTGCCAAACCCGCCAGCTTCTCCCGGAAGCCTCTCTCTCGGCGGAGCCTGTCGAGGGCGTTGTGACGTGCAGCCTGGGTGAGCCCTCCGCCGGGGTTCGGCGGAATCCCGTCGCCCCGCCGCGCGCGCAACGCTTCTCGACAGCCTCGGCCACCGCCTCTTCGGCGATGTCGAGGCGGCATCCGATTCAATCACTGCTCGCGTTAGATGTAGTCCGTCACCATCGGACGCTCCACGCCACAGCCGCCGAGGTCCAGCCCCGGCCAGGTCTTCACGAGGGAGATCGCTGAGTCCACATCCGGGACGTCGATGACCCATTCTGGGCGAAGGAGACTGTTTCATTGCAGATTCTGGTTGACTGTGCCCACCATCACCGCTCGACGAGGAGAACCCCATGGCGACCAACAACATCTTCGTGAACCTGCCGGTCAGCGACCTCGAGGCGTCGAAGGCCTTCTACACGGCCCTCGGATACAGCATCAATCCGCAGTTCAGCAACGAGAACGCGGCGAGCATCGTGCTGTCGGACTCGATCTACATCATGCTGCTCGTAAAGCCGTTCTTCTCGACCTTCACCGAGAAGGAGCTGGTTGATCCGAAGCGCTACGCGCAGGTGCTGAATGCGCTGGGGGTCGATTCCCGCGAGGAGGTCGACGAGCTGATCGCCAAGGGGGTGGCTGCGGGCGGCACCGAGCCCGCCGGCACACTGCAGGATCACGGCTTTATGTACTCACGCGACCTCGAAGACCCCGACGGCCACGGGTGGGAGATCATGTGGATGGACCCGGCGGTGGCCGCGGGCGGCCCGCCCTCGGAGTGACGCACTCCTGAGGGACTACTTTGCGAGTGCGGTCCCCGAACACCGGTGCCTCGTTGATGATGCGGCTGGCACTGTTCACGCAGTCGCCTACTTTCAACCCAAGCCTGCCGGTGACCGTCTCTGGGATCTCACGATGATTGCTGTCGACCCGACACTGAAGCGTGGAGGTCTGGGGAAGGCGTTGATGGCTGTGGTAGAAGAGGAGCTTCGAGAGTCCGGGCAGCGGCTTCTTGTGGTGGAAACATCGCCCACCGGTTCTTTCGAAGCGCCTGTGACCATATCTGCTGCGTGGAGAGAACCCCGTGAAGGTCGCCGACCAGGGAGAAACGGATCGACCTCACCGCCGAAGAAGCATGACAGGGCCGACGCTTTCAGCCGCGAGGCGCTCGTGGCCTGCGGGGACCTCGGGGACACCGCGTCCGCGTCACCGAAGGCACGTTGCCGGACGAAGTGGGTGGTTCGGTTCGAACCCGGTGGGATCGTCTTGCGCACCGAGAAGATCGGGTGCGCTGGCGATTGCGTCGGCGGCGGCGGCACCCCAGGCGTATGCATGGAGGGCTGCGCCTGTGCGTCTGACGTGCAGTGTGGCGGTGTCGCCGTTGGGGGTGCGAATGGTCCGCCAGAGGGAGCACCAAGGACGAATTCTCAAGCATTGAAACACAGGTAATGCCTTTGGGGATCGTCAATATCCAGTGGCCCAGTGACGGGCGATAACAGGCAGAGTGGTGTCATGACGTTTACCGGATTCGGGTCAGATGCGAGTGCCTTCCTGGCCGGCCTGGCGAAAGACAATTCACGGCAGTTCTTCGATGCGCACAGGCAGCAGTATGACACCGCTGTTCGGCAGCCTCTGGAGGATCTGCTCGGCGAAGCGGAGAAGACCTACGGGCCCGGTCGGGTCATGCGACCCAACCGTGATGTGCGGTTCAGTCCCGACAAGTCGCCCTACAAGACCAATGCCAGCATGTGGGCCGGTTCGGTTGGGGGCGTCTATCTGAGCCTGACCGCAGATCATCTCGAGGCTGGCGGGGGTATCTACGAACCCAGCCGGGATCAGTTGGTTCGCGCCCGGACCGCTATCGACTCTGTTCCTACCGCCGCGGCGCAGCTCACGGAGATCATCGATGCCCTCGTCTCGTCGGGCTTCGAGATGGCGGGTCCGGCTTTGAAGACGGCGCCCCGGGGCTACGACCGCGACCACCCCGACATCGAGCTTCTCCGCCTGAAGCATTACGCAGCCCTCACCACGCTTCCCGTCGATGTTGCCCCGGACAAGATCCGGGACGCATGGGAGGCTGTCGAAGCTCTGATCGAATGGGGCGACACCCATGTCGGGGCCGCCAAATCTTGGCCGTGAGAACCACACTTCATCTCGCCTGAGCAGTTTCGATGTCGCTCCTGGTCGCAGCGAACTGCTGTGTTGCGTCGGGAACCCACGTATCGAGGGAGCTCTCGACGTCGGCTGCTGCATCAAGATTCACGCGCATTGCCAAGTGCCCATCCGGCCGGACGAGGACAAGGGTGGGGACGGTTGCCCCGTAAATTCGGTGCGCTTCTCCGTCGAGGTCGAACAGGATGCGCCCCGGCTCGTCGCTGGCGGGCGCCGACGCGCTGTCGGTAGTGATGACGTACGTCGAGACGCGGGCGCACAATCGCTCTGTCCTCTCCACGAGGAGGCGGGTCGACGCGGTCGAGCGCTGGCCCGTGAATGCGAGCAGGGTCCACCCGCCGCGGTAGAGCAGGTCGAGCAGGTGGATGCTGTTGAACCCTCGGACGGTTTGGGAGTCCAGGGCCCGGTCGCACGCAGGGTCGTGTATTTCAGGCTCGCGAACTGGGCCTTTTCAAGGGCGGTTCGGAGGGCGTGCCGCTCGGTGTCGGAAGTTTGCAGCAGCGCATCGGGGGCGTCGTGTTGAACTACGGCGGCGAGTTTCCAGCCGAGGTTGAACGCGTCGGCGATCCCCGTGTTCATCCCTCGCCCGCCGTTGGGAAGGACCGGGTTACCGACATCCCCGGCCAGGAGGATGCGTCCGTCGATGAGCCCGGGCGCGATACCCATCGAGAGATCGGTGTAGCTGAACCATTCGGGATCCGTGAGCGTGAGGTCAGGATCGTCCGCGACACTTCGCAATTTGTGCTGCATCTCGGCGAGGGTTGGTTCACGGTTCGGCATCGCGTCTGTGGGCTCGATGACCAGGACCCGGTGCACTCCGCCGCGGAGTGGGACGACGACCGCGAAGCCGTGTTCGAAGTAGGACAGCCACATCTGATCCATCGTGGAGAGGCGATGCCAGGTAAGCCGGCAGTCGAGCTGGCGAATCGCGACGCCGGTCTTCTTGGTCTCGAAGTTCAGTCGGGTGAAGAGGCGTGTGATTCCGGCGTGGCCATCGGCACCGACGACGGAGGAGAAGTGGGCCCGCTCGATGGATCCGTCGACGCGGATCTCGGCGGTGACCCCGCCAGCGGTCTGCGTGAGTGAGAGAAGTTCGGAACCGAATTCGACCGCGACGCCCTGGTCTGCAAGGCCGGCTGCGGCAGTCCCCGGATGCCCGTCTGCCGGTCTGCGTCGAGAGTCGGGGCTTTTTCTCCAGGATTCGCACGGGAATCCCGTACCGGGTCAGGATGTTTGCAAGCGTCAACCCGGTGGGTCCCGCGCCTCGGACGCCCGGTCGACGTCGAGAAACTGGCTGCACTGGTCGGAGCATCCTGGGACCTCTTTCCCGAACATGGCGTCGAAGCAGTGACGCTCGAATCGATTGCAGCGAAAGCCGGCGTGTCCAAAGCCACTCTCTACAAACACTTCGCCGACAAAACCGCCCTCTTCCAGGCCGGTGTCCTGCGAGCGATGGAACAGATCGAAGCCAGCCAGCAGACCAGGGGTGGCCCGCAACCTCAGCCGCGACCCGGATCTTGCGAGACGGTTCTACGAGACCGGTCCGCGACGGACAAAGGCGAACCTCGCACGAGTGCTCGAGCACGCCGCAGCAGCGGATCAGGTGAACGTGACCGACCCGAACGAAGCCGCCGAGCACCTCTTCGGACTCTGGCAAGGATTCTCGAACTTCCAACCCTCACTCGTCGGCAGCCCCGAACAGCTTCGCGCCCAGCTCACTCAGCGTGTCTCACGGGCCATCGACGTCTTCCTTCTCGCATAAGCACCTCGGGGTGTGAGCGAATGAGGGCGCGGTCACGTGACCAACCAACGGTTATCGGTGGGACAGCCAAGCTCCTAGCTTGACGGCCAGACGATTCGTTTGCCGGACACTCTCGAGATCCCCCGCACGCCTACGCTGGATCGCAGAAATACAGAGGGAAGGATTCGTACCGGCCTCGGACCACCGGCCGCCGCGACAATGCACACTAAATCCTTCATCAGCCAGATGATCAGGCTGTGAAAGAGACCGCGAGGATGCTCTCGAGGCGCTGATAGCTGGTCTCCATCCCGCTGGTCATTCCCGTGGCAAGGATGGCGTCGCGCTGGGCGGCGTCGGTGATAACGAGCGAGAGCAGGGTTCCGCCGTCGACCGGTGTGAGAGTGAGTTCGTTGAGCGACGCAGGAAAGTCCGCTCCGATCATGGTTTCAGTGGTGACCGCTCGGTGCGGCGGCTCGTTCTCGAGCAACTCTCCGGTGAAGCCGAATCCCTCGCCACCGCTCACTGGTTCCCAGATGTACCGGTAGCTGTGACCCACTTTCGCGGCGATCTCGCAGACCGGCATCGTCCAGCCGTCCGGCCCGAGCAACCACACCCTCATCAGGTCGGCGAGCACGGTGTCGATCTGCGCCATGGCTTCGCGGGTTCCTTCGAGTACGCCCATCTCGAGCAAACTGTTCGAACTGGTCGACAGAATCGAAGTGCGAGGTGCAGGTGAGACGGGACCCGGCATCCGTCGCTGCGAGTTCGAAGACCATGCGGGTCGCTGGAAGAGCGGTGTTGACGGCGCCCGTCTCGTCGGCGAACCGGTCGATGACTTCGAACGATTCGGGCGGGCTGACCGCGGTCCAGTCCCAGCAGCCGTAGTGCTCATCTCCTGTCGGCCCGGTTCTGCGGTAGATACTGCGGTCTTTCTCGACGCGTGTCACGGGCATGAGGAGCCTTTCTCGGTACGAGGTCACGGTGTCAGGATGCTGCGGTGTCAGGATGTGGCGGGACGGTTCTCTAGGTGCGGAAGGCGGTCGCGTCATGGGACGGCGCCGTTCCGAAGGTCCGTTTGTAGTCACGGCTGAATTGGGATGGGCTGACGAAACCGACTCGTGAAGCTATTTGGGCGAGCGTCCCAGACTGTTCCACGATCTGTCGCCGCGCTTCATGAAGCCGAACTGCTTTGTGGTACGCGCCGGGGGTGCTGCCGGTGATCTGCCGGAACTGGCGATGGAAAGACCCGACGCTCATCTGTGCTCGTGCGGCAAGGTCTTCCATTCGTATGCTTTGGTCGAAGTGATCCTGCATCCAGCTGGTGACCTCGTCGATCCGGGTCAGGGTCGACTCGGCTCGGAGCAGCTCGCGGATCGGGTCACCGAGGTGGCTGCCGAGTAGCCGGTAGTAGATCTCGCGCCGGACGTCGGCGGCGAGTACGGCGGCTGCGGCCGGCTCGGACTGGAGTTGAAGGAGTCGCAGCACAGGTCCGAGGACGGTTTCAGGAACATCACCGACGGTGACCGGGCCAACGTCGCTCACCATTGCAGTACGGGCTGGCATCTCCGCGACCAACGCCGAAAGAGCGTGACGGTCGAATGGGATCTCCAAGGCGACGTACGGCGTTTCGCCGGTGGCTTTTATCACTTCGACGAAAGCCGGCATATGCGCGGCCAGGATCACCAGATCCCCGGCTCCGTATTCGATCTTGCTGGACCCGGCGACGAGGCGCTTCCTTCCCTGAAATGGCAGGTGGAGTACCGGGTCGAAGAGGACCTGTGCGGGGTCGGAGGGCGACCTCGAGACCCGCACCCTGACTCCGAGCTCGGGGTGGTCGATCCCCGCGGAGTCGTGCAGCGCGATGATCGCTGCGACGATGTCGCCCTGCACGCTCATAATCGCCCTCAGTTCATGTATTCGGCGAACCACTCGAGAATCTTCTCGGGGTGGCGCTGGAAGTACTTGTAACCATCCCACCGGCGGGGGGTGTCGCGGATCCAGAACATCGATTTCTGGTCTGTCCCGAGGGCGTCGTAGGCGTCCTCGAGGTCGGAAGGGCGGGTGATGACATCGTCATGGACACCGTAGGTCAGTGTTGGCATGGTGACCGATGGCGCCCATGCGCTGACGCGGCCGCCTTCGGTGGGAATGCCGGTTATCTGCTGGAAGCGACGATCTGTCTCGTCGACGAACTCTGCAAGGCCGGCCGACGCCAACGACGTCTCGAGAAACGCTCGCGGCGACAGGAGTAGCGGTGCGACGAGGCACCTGACTTCACCGAAGGCCTCCGGGTTTTCGGCGATCGCGCGGAACGTGACGTTTGCCCCCATGCACCGGGAGAAGAGGCCGAGGGTCATCCCGGCTAGATCCGGCCGGGAGTGGATGTAGTTCAGCGTGCCGAAGACGTCGCGCGTCTCGAATCGGTTGTTCGACGCGATGCCCCCGTTGGCGTCTCCGCTCACGCCTGCGTTCCGGAAATCGAAGGCGAGGACGTTGTAGCCGTTGGCGTGCAGGATCTCGTAGTCGAGAAGGAAGTCGATCTCGGTGTCGTTACCCGGGCCGAAGGCGGATTTCCAGGGTTCGAGGTGGGAGGGGAAGCCGTATCGGCTGAAGCCGAAGGCGTGCATCGCTACGATCAGCTTGTCCGATCCTGCGCATGGAATGAGCCACGCTTCCAGCGGTGTGCCATCGGACGAGGGGTAGCTGATGTCCTCGAACTCCAACCCGACGGAGGCGGGTGTGCGCAGTATCGGGGAGCGGGAGGAGTGGGCCAGGCCGTGAGCGAACGCTTCGAGAGTAGCGCTTGTCACGTCGTCGATGATGTTCGTTTCAGTAGTCATGTCTGTTTCATCTTCCGTGAGAGACGATATTCCGTCTCCTCAGAACGGTACGCACCGCGCCCAGTTTGAGGAATGACACTCAAAACTGAAGTCTTGCCCGATACTGATACCGCGCAGGCACCCGGGTCGCATCGGGAGTACCGGAACTGACCCGCCCACGGGGAGTGCGGGCGACTCCCGTCCTTGACAAAATCGAGCAGGTTGGGCACTTTAAGCCCGTCAGCCAGCTTGTTGGTACATTACGACTATCGGCAGAGGCAGGTCGCTGCATTAGCTCATGCGGCGAACACTTCCGCCGACAATGCGGGAAGATCGCGGTCTATTTCGATCCCGTTTCGCCGATGAGTTCGCGTTCGTACTCGGCCGGGGTGGCGAGGATGCCAAGCACCATCCGTCCGGTCTTTGCCGGCCACCCTTCCGACGCTTCCCGCCTCAGCGATCGACCCGAGCCTCCAGCAGGCGCCGCTCAGCGTCGTTCGCTGTGAGTTCCAGGGCGCACAGGTCTTCGGCCATCGCTTCGTCCCGACGGCCGAGGTGCCGGAGCATCCGCGCACGCACGGCGTGCCAGAGGTGGTATCCCGTGAGGGTGCGCCGCAGCACATCCACCTCGTCCAGTGCCGCCTGCGGTCCGTCGACCTCAGCAAGCGCAACCGTGCGGTTCAGCCGCACGATTGGTGAGTAGTCGTACGCGAGCAGCATGTCGTAGAGCGTGAGCACCTGGAGCCAGTCGGTGTGACTGCCGTCGCGCGTGTCGGAGTGGCATGCGGCGATCGCCGCGTGCAGCTGCCAGCGCCCCGGGCGTCGGAGCATCGCCGCCGTCTCGAGAACGGCCTGTGCCTCGTCGATCAGTCCGCGATCCCACCGCGCCCGGTCCTGATCGGCGAGCAGAACGAGCTCTCCATCGACGGCGCGTGCCCCTTCGCGTGCTCGGTGGAACAGCAGCAGTGCGAGCAGTCCCTGCGCCTGCGCCTCCGCCTCCCGCGGAAGTTCGTGTGCGACGACGCGTGCGAGCCACAGGGCGTCGTCGGCGAGGTCGCGGTCCGCGGCCGCGTCTCCGCCCGCAACCAGGTGGGCCTCGCTGTACATCACGGAGATGACGGTCAGGACGATGTTGAGGCGCTCGGCCCGCTCGGATCCCTCGGGGATCCGCAGGGGGATGCCGGCGGCCCCGATCTTTCGTTTGGCTCGCACGATCCGCTGCGCGACCGTCGATTCCGGGGCCAGGGTGGCACGCGCGATCTGCGCGGTCGTGAGTCCGCAGATCGCACGGAGCGTCAGAGCGAGCTGCGCGTCCGGCGAGAGAGCGGGGTGACAGCACCCGAACAGCAGCGGCAGTCGCTCGTCGGGCTCGCCTGCCACGATGAGCGGTGCGGCCTCAAGCGGATCGGTGAGTAGGGCCAGCTTCTCGCGGTACCGCTTCTCGCGCCGCAGGCGATCGATGGCGTTGTGGCGGGCCGCCTGCGTCAGCCATCCTCCGGGATTGGGCGGCACCCCGCGGGTGCGCCACTGGCGCACGGCCTCCTCGATTGCCTCGGCGACCGACTCCTCTGCAAGGTCGAGGCTCCCGAGCCAGCCCGTGAGCGCCGAGACGATCCGCGCGGACTCCTCGCGGATCGTCCGTGCGAGGAGTTGATCGGATGCCGCGGCTTTCGAGCGGCCTGATTCCGCTGCCGCGGCATCCGTTTCGTTCACGGCTCGATGTGGCGCTAGTAGACGATGATCGGGCGGATCTCGACCGAAACGCCGGGCAGCTCGAGCAGCGGCCACGTCTTGACGACGGCGATTGCCGCGTCGAGGTCGGGAACATCGATCACCTGGAATCCGCCGATGACCTCCTTCGCCTCCGAGAACGGCCCGTCGGCCACGACCGGTGCGTCGCCGCCGTAGCTGACCGTGGTCGCGGTGGTGACCGGCTGCAGCTGGGCGCCGGACTCGGTCATCACCTCGCTGTGCGTGCCGAACCAGTCGTAGGTGCGGCGGTAGACCTGCTCGGCGTGCTCAGGCGATACCGCTGCGTCGAGTTCGGGGGTGGTTGTGAACATGATGACGTACTTCACGGTCGTGTCCTTTCGTTAGGGGAACAGTTTCATCTCCACAGCGAACGGGCAAGCCCCGATTCGACACGAACCGCGAAATCCGAGTCAGAAAAGGGCGAGCGGGTTGGAGAAGGGCGGCCGGCTTCCTTGCTCGGGACGAACGGACCGTCCGTCACCGTGCCGTCTTCGATTCTGCAGCGGGGCACGAAACAGGAAGTTAACACGCGTGAAATGGGCTGGCAACCGCGGCCACCCACCATGAGATCACTGCCTGTCAATCGACAGTTATTGGATGTTCGTTCGCGGAAGGCTGTGCCCATGAGTGCCCAGGAACCACCCACGCTCCACTCCACGTCATCACCCTCAGTCACCCATTATCGACAGGAACTCCACCGTGGGGTGGGTTCGTTCGCATCCTTCGCTGCGGGCTTCTCGTTCGTGTCGATCCTCACGACGGTCTTCCAGCTCTTCGGGTTGGGGTTCGGGATCGGGGGGGCTGCGTTCTTCTGGACCTGGCCGATCGTCTTCGTCGGGCAGCTGCTGGTGGCCCTCAACTTCGCCCAGCTCGCTGCGAGCTGGCCGATTGCTGGGTCGATCTTCCAGTGGGCGAGCCGGCTAGCCGGTACGACGTTCGGCTGGTTCACCGGTTGGGTGATGATCGTCGCTCAGACCCTGACGGTAGCGGTCGCCGCGATCGCCGTTCAGGCCGTGCTCCCTGCTATCTGGGAGGGCTTCCAGATAGTGGGCGGACCGACGGCTGACCCGTCGCTTGCCTCGGCCACGGGGGCGCAGAACGCGGTGCTGCTGGGCGTGATCCTGCTCGTCATCACGACGGTCGTGAACATCCTGAGCGTACGCATCATGGCGTTGGCGACGAGCGTCGGCGTCTTCATCGAGATCGTCGGGGTCATCGTGCTTGTCGCAGCTCTGCTGCTGCTGCCTGCCCGGGACCCTTCGGTCGTCTTCACGACGGAAGGCGCCGGCCCCACCGGCGATCCCTATGTCTGGGCGTTTCTCGCCTCGTCGCTCATGGCCGCCTACGTTCTGGTCGGTTTCGATTCTGCCGGTGAGCTAGCGGAGGAGACCCACGCCCCGCGCAGAACGATCCCGAAGACGATTCTTCGCGCGGTGATCGTCTCCGGTCTCGGTGGGGCTCTGCTCATCATCGCCGCCCTGGTGTCTGCGCCGAGCCTCACCGACGGCAACCTCGCCAGCGGTGGCATCGCCTATGTCGTCACGGAACGCCTCGGCCCGGTCTTCGGACGACTGCTGCTCGTCGCCGTCGCGGTCGCCGTCTTCGCCTGCACCCTGGCCGTTCAGACCTCGGGCTCGCGCATGATGTACTCGATGGCCCGTGAACGTGCCCTGCCGTTCTGGCGTACCCTCGCGAGGGTCTCGCCGCGAACGGGAACACCGATTGCGACGAGCATCGTCGTCGGCGTCGGCGCTGCCCTCGCCCTGGCCGTCAACTTCGGGCAGAGCGCGATCTTCACCGCCCTGTCGAGCCTGTGCATCGCGATGCTGTACCTCGCTTACCTCGGTGTCACCATCCCGTTGTTGGTGCGTCGGGTCACCTCGCGGAAAGAGGGATTCCCACCCGGTGTCGACGAGGACGGGAGAAAGCTGTTCACGCTCGGCCGATGGGGCATCCCCCTGAATGTGCTCGCCGTGCTCTACCAGATCGGCATGGTGATCAACCTCGTCTGGCCGCGGGCGGAGATCTACGATCTCACCGGCGAGACCTGGTGGCTGCAGTGGAGTGCCCTGCTCTTCATCGGCGCCACTCTCGTTGCCGGCTACCTCGTGCACCGCCGCAACCACGCCCGCGACGGGGCCATCCGGCTCGGCCATCTGCCGGCGTCGGCATCGCAGGTCGGTACGCCAGCTGACGTCATCGCCTGACCGATTCCTCCCGGTGCCGCCCGCCCTCGCGGGCGGCACCCCCACAGAAAGCGACGGCGCCATGCCCTCGATTGCCGACGACCACCTCACAGACAGCGTTCTCGCCGCCCGCGCCGACGCTCGCGCGCAAGCGCTGCAGACCTCTGACCAGATGCCCTATCGGCCGGCGGCGACCTCGCCCTTCGTGCCCGACGGTGTCCCTGCAGCCGCGCTCGTCTGGGCGGAGACCGTCGCCCCCGGGGGCTACACACACCGGATCGTTTCGCGCGGCACACGCATCCGTCTCGATGACCCGACCGGTGCCGCCTGCGCCCACGTCATCCTGTTCAATGCGCTCGAGACCAGCGAGCGGCTCAACGTCGCCGACACCATCAAGATCCCCTGGCAGGCCTACCTCGGCTCCGGCCACCCGCTGCTCTCCGGAGACGGCCGCGCACTCGCCACCATCACCGCCGACACCTCCGGACGCCACGACACGTTCTGCGGCACCACCACCGATGAATCCAGTATCGCCAAGTATGGATCCGCCGACCCGCAGGGTCCCGCCCCCTCCGGCAGGTCACGGTTCCTTCTCGCCGCCTCCAAGCACGGGCTCACGGGCCGCGACCTCCCGCCCAGTATCTCCTTCTTCAAAGCCGTGCACGTCGAACCCGACGGCGCACTGACCTTCCAGGGCGGAGCGGGGCCGGGCACTCACGTCGAGCTCGTGGCAGAGATCCCACTGCTGGTGCTCATCGTCAACGTGCCCCACCCGCTCGACCCCGCCGACGACTATCTCGTCGGCCCCCTCCGGGTGCACGCGTGGCCGGGCACCCCCACGCTTCCCGGCGACCCGCAGTTCACCGCCACGCCCGAGGTGAACCGCGCCTACCTCAATTCCATCGACTACGCGGAGGCCCGAGGACTGTGACCACCACCACCACCACCACCACGACCACGCAGCTGAGCGGTACGCGCACCATCAGCTCCACCGTTCCCGTCGGTGCGCACTTCACGCCCGATTCACCGCTCGACTTGTCGGGCCCGCTCGCCGGTGGCGCAATCGTCAGCGACGAGACCGTGGCGCCCCTCGCACCCTGGTCCGCGATGCTGCGCGCCGGCCAGTCCCTCACCATCGTCGATGTCGGCGGCAACCAGTCGGCCGACTTCCTCGTCTACGACTTCCACGACACCGACGAGCGGTACTCGGTGCCCGACACTCTTGCCTGGCAGGGCAACGCCTACCTGCGCGAGGGGTCGGTGCTCCGCTCGAACCTCGGCCGGCCACTGATGACCATCACCGGCAATGAGATCGACCGGCAGGACACCATCGGCGGTGCCTGCTCGAAAGAGTCCAATACCCTCCGCTACGGCTTCCACACCGAACACCAACACGGTTGCCGCGAGAACTTCCTCGCCGAAGCGGCCCGGCACGGCCTGGGCGCCCGCGACCTCGTCTCCAACATCAACTGGTTCATGAACGTGCCCGTCGAGGAGGACGGCACGCTCGGCATCGTCGACGGGATGTCTGCACCCGGCAAACGCGTCGCCCTCCGTGCGGAGCGGGACGTTCTGGTGATCGTCTCCAACTGCCCGCAGATGAACAATCCGTGCAACGACTTCAACTGCACACCCCTCCGGATGATCATCACAGACGCGTCGTCTGCAACCGGATCGGCTGACGCGTGACCTCCGCCTTCGACACGCTGCTCATTGCCAACCGCGGCGAGATCGCCCGTCGCATCATCCGTTCCGCACACTCGCTCGGCCTCCGAACCGTTGCGGTGTACTCCGACGCCGACCGGGCCGCGCCGCATGTGCGCGAAGCCGACGAGGCGATACGCCTCGGGCCTGCTCCTGCTCGCGGGTCCTATCTCGACATCGACCGGATTCTCGACGCCGCACACCGGGTCGGTGCCGGTGCCATTCATCCCGGCTACGGGTTCCTCTCGGAGAACCTCGAATTCGCACGCCGCATCGAAGGCGAGGGAATCAGCTTCGTCGGGCCCACCGTGGATCAGATTGCCTCGTTCGGTG
Source organism: Subtercola boreus (assembly GCF_003399645.1). Taxonomy (GTDB): domain Bacteria; phylum Actinomycetota; class Actinomycetes; order Actinomycetales; family Microbacteriaceae; genus Subtercola; species Subtercola boreus_A. The sequence continues at coordinate 97,662 of NZ_NBXD01000016.1, read as the reverse complement.
AGAAGCACACTGCACGCGAACTCGCTGCCCTCGCCGGCGTGCCCATGCTCACCGGCACCGGGCTGCTGTCCTCCGCCGCTGAGGCCGTCGCCGAAGCAGAGAGAATCGGGATGCCGGTCATGCTGAAAGCCACCGGCGGCGGCGGCGGGATCGGCATGCAGGCCTGTGCGTCAGCCGCCGAGGTGCGTGACGCGTATGACCGCGTCGCCCGTCTCGGCGAGAAGAACTTCGGTTCCGCCGGGGTCTTCCTCGAACGGCTTGTGCGCCCGGCCCGGCACGTGGAGGTGCAGCTCTTCGGAGCCGGTGACGGAAGGGTCGCGATCATCGGCGACCGCGACTGCTCCCTTCAGCGCCGCAACCAGAAGGTCATCGAAGAGGCGCCCGCACCCGCTCTTCCCGACCGGGTGCGCCAGCAGCTCCACGATTCAGCCCACGCTCTCGCCTCCTCTGTGTCGTACCGTTCTGCGGGCACCGTCGAGTTCGTCTATGACCCGATCCGCGAAGAGGCGTCGTTTCTCGAGGTGAACACCCGCCTCCAGGTCGAGCACCCGGTCACTGAGGAGGTCTACGGGGTCGACCTCGTTGCGATGATGCTCCGCCTCGCCCGCGACGGAGCCGATGGGATCGAACCCGACGTGTTCACCTCCCCGTTCGTTCCGGTCGGCCATGCCCTCGAAGCGCGCGTCTACGCCGAAGACCCCGCGAAGAACGGCCTGCCGAGCTCCGGCCTCGTCACTCAGGCGGTCTTTCCGGGTCACGGCGGCCCCGCGCTCAGCGGGGTGCGCATCGACGGGTGGATCGAGACCGGCCTCGAAGTCTCGCCGTACTACGACCCCATGCTCGCAAAAGTCATCGCCGCAGCCCCCACCCGTGACTCCGCGCTCGACCTCCTCCGGGAGGGGCTCGACACCAGCCGTATCGACGGCGTCGTCACGAACCTCGGCCTGCTCCGTGCGCTCACTGACGAGACCGCCCTCCGCGCCGCCGTGCACTCCACCTCCACCCTCGACGAGGCCTCTGACCCTGATCCGCGCATCGACGTTCTGGACTCCGGCGCCATGACCACCGTGCAGGACATCCCCGGCCGCACCGGATACTGGCAGATCGGCGTACCGCCGAGCGGACCCATGGACGCCGTGTCGCTCACCGAGGCGAACCTGGCCGTCGGCAACCCAGCCGGCGCCCCGGGACTCGAGATCACCGCCACGGGCCCGACCCTCCGTTTCAGCGCTCCCACTCTGATCGCTCTGACCGGCGCGCCAGCGGCCGCCACCCTCGACGGCGAGCCGCTGCCGATGTGGGAACCGGTCGAAGCCGCGGCCGGCAGCGTGCTGGCCATCGGCATCCTTGCTGGGCCCGGTCAGCGCGCCTACCTCGCCGTGCGTGGCGGCATCGACGTGCCCCTGTACCTGGGGAGCGCGTCGACCTTCACTCTCGGCGGCTTCGGAGGTCACGCCGGACGAGCCCTGCTGCCCGGGGACGTTCTGAGACCGGGATCGTCGGACTCCGATGCCCCCCACCCTGCCTTCCGTCCCGGCGCGCGGCTCGGGACCGTCGGCGGCTCCACCCCGGCGGTCCGCCGCCCCGCCTTCACCTCGGCCTGGCAGATCGGGGTCACTGAGGGTCCGCACGGCGCCCCGGAGTTCTTCACCCGCGCCGACATGGACGTCTTCTACGCCACCGACTACGTGGTTCACTACAACTCCGCCCGCACGGGTGTGCGTCTCGACGGCCCCCGCCCGGAATGGGCCCGGGAAGACGGCGGCGAGGCAGGCCTTCACCCGTCGAACATCCATGACAACCCCTACGCCGTCGGCGCCATCGACTTCACCGGCGATACCCCGATCATCCTCGGCCCCGACGGCCCCAGTCTCGGCGGCTTCGTCTGCCCAGCGGTCGTCGGCAGTGGAGAGCTGTGGAAACTGGGTCAGCTGCGACCCGGTGACACGATCCGGTTCGTCCCCGTGCGCGAAGCCGATGCCGCCGACCACATCCACGACGTCGCATCCCTCACGGTGAGAAGCGCCGGGGGAGACGGCGACGACGGAGTGATCGCCCGACTGGATGCAGACGAGGACCGCCCCTCGGTCACCTACCGGCGCGACGGCGACGACAACCTCCTCGTCGAGTACGGCGACCTCACCCTGGACCTCGGCCTCCGGATGCGCGTGCACGCGCTCATGACCCGGTTGAAGGACGAGTCGCCTGCCGGTGTGCTCGAGCTGACCCCCGGCATCCGCTCGCTGCAGATCCACACCGATTCCACCCGACTGAAGGCCACGACACTGGCCGGGATGCTCCGGGAGATCGAGCAGGACATCCCCGCCACCCACGAACTCGTTGTTCCCTCGCGCACCGTGCGGCTCCCGCTGTCGTGGGATGACCCGGCGACCCACCTCGCGATCGAGCGGTACATGAACGGGGTGCGGGCCGATGCGCCGTGGACGCCGTCGAACATCGACTTCATCCGGCGCATCAACGGACTCGACTCGGTCGACGACGTGCTGAAGACGGTCTTCGACGCGACCTACCTCGTGCTCGGACTCGGAGATGTCTACCTCGGTGCGCCCGTCGCCACCCCGCTGGACCCGCGGCACCGTCTCGTCACCACCAAGTACAACCCCGCCCGGACCTGGACGGCGGAGAACTCGGTCGGTATCGGCGGCGCCTACCTGTGCATCTACGGCATGGAAGGGCCCGGCGGCTACCAGTTCGTCGGCCGCACCGTGCAGGTCTGGAACAGGTTCCGCCGCGGCGGGCTCTTCGCCGACAACCCCTGGGCCCTGAAGTTCTTCGACCGCATCGAGTGGTACCCGGTCGGCGCCGACGAGCTCCTCGAGCTGCGCGCCGAGACCGACGCCGGGCGGGGAGACTTCGAGACCGTCGAGGGCAGCTTCGCGATTGCGGACCACCAGCGGTTTCTTTCTGACAACGCCGAGTCGATCACGGACTTCCGTGCCGTGCAGGCGCGGGCGTTCGGCGAAGAGAAGGAGCGCTGGCGGGCATCCGGCGAGTTCGACGTTCGTCCTGATGCGAAAGAACTGCAGCCCGCCGACCCGGTCATCCTCGCCGAGGGCGCCATCGGCGTCTCCGCTCCGTTCACCTCGACCGTCTGGCAGGTTTCCGTCGAACCCGGCCAGAGAGTCGCAGCAGGCGAGAAACTGCTGTCGCTCGAGGCGATGAAGATGGAGTCCTCCGTGCTCGCCGACGAGGCCGGCACCATCGACGAAATCCACGTCCGCCCCGGCGAGCAGGTCGCACCCGGGCAGATCCTCCTCTCGATCATCGGAGACGCGAAATGACACTCCCCACCTCCGTCGATCGCGTGACGGCCGCCTATGCGCGCCTGCGCGCCCTCGACCGTCCCGAGATCTGGATCAGCATCCGTGACGAGCAGGATGCCCTCGCCGAGGCTGCCACCATCGACGCCCGTGTCGCAGCGGGGGAGAGCCTCCCTCTCGCCGGAACTGTCGCTGGGGTCAAGGACAACATCGACGTTCTCGGACTCGACACCACAGCCGCAGCCCCCAGCTTCCGCTACCGGCCGGGCCGAGACGCCACCGCCGTGCGCCGATTGCGCGACGCCGGCAGCGTGGTGATCGGAAAGACCAACCTCGACCAGTTCGCGACCGGCCTCGTCGGCGCCCGGAGTCCCTTCGGCGCCGTTCGCAACGCCTGGGATCCCAGCCGCATCTCCGGCGGCTCGAGCTCCGGGTCAGCCGTCGCCGTCGCCCTCGGCATCGTCGATGTGGCTCTCGGAACAGACACCGCCGGGTCCGGCCGGGTTCCCGCCGCACTGAACGGGATCGTCGGCGTCAAACTCACCCGCGGCCGGATCCCCACGACCGGAGTCGTTCCCGCGTGCCGCAGCCTCGACTGCGTCACGGTCTTCGCGCGCGAGCTGGGCCTCGCGCGGAACACTGCCGAGCTGCTCACCGGACCTGACGGCATCGACCCCCTCGCGCGCACTCCCGACGAGGCGGCCCAGCACGCGGCCGGCTCCGTGCTGCCGTCCCGGCCTCGCATCGGAATCCCGACGGCCGATCAACTCGAGGGCCTCGCCCCCGGCTGGGCCGAGGCCTTCCGCAGAGCGGCAGCGCGCCTCGGGGCTGCCGGAGTCGACGTCGTCGAGGTGGACATCACCGCCCTTCTCAAAGCGGCCGTGCTGCTCTACGACGGCGCCTTCGTCGCCGAGAGGTACGCCGCCGTCGGCGCCCACATCGACGAGCACCGGGACCTCATCGGCTCCGATCTCGACCCCTCTGTAGCCGCAATCGTGCTCGGCGGCGCGGCAAAGACTGCCGTCGAACTCCTCCACGACAGGGAGGAGCTCGATCGCCTCGGTTCGGTCGCCCGCACCGCTCTCGCCGGATGCGATGCCCTGCTGACCCCGACGACCACCTGGCACCCCACCCTCGAACAACTCGCCGCCGACCCCATCGGCGGCAACAGCCGGATGGGCCGGTACACGAACTTCGCGAACCTGCTCGACATGACCTCCACTTCCATCCCGGCCGGTACGGTGGACGGGCTTCCCTTCGGTGTGATGATCACCGCACCCGCGTTCCACGACCTCGCTGTGCACCACATCGCGGAGCGCCTGCTCCAGCCCGCCATCGACATCCTCGTCGTCGGAGCACACCTGACCGATCAACCGCTCAACCAGCAGCTCGTCTCCGCTGGAGGCACCTTCTCCCGAAGCATCCGCACCAGCGCCGACTACGCCCTCTTCGCCCTCGACACGACACCGCCGAAGCCCGGCCTCGTACGCGTCGTCACCGGCGGGACCGCGATTGCGGGGGAGGTGTGGACGCTGCCGGCCGCCGGGTTTGGCACCTTCGTCGCCGCCCTGCCCTCACCGATGGCCATCGGGAAGGTGATGCTCGAAGACGGCTCTGCCGTGTCGGGGTTTCTCTGCGAATCGGTCGCCACCATCGGTACACAGGACATCAGCGGCTACGGCGGCTGGCTCGCCTGGCTGCCGCTTTGAACACCGGGTAGACGACTGTGCCGAACCTTCGGGGTGAGACCATGGAGACCATGACCACCGCACCACCGAGCAGAGCCGGTCGCCCCCGAGCCAACGCTGACGCACCCGACGGCACCCTGACGGCCAGAGAACAGATCCTCGACGCAGCCGCAGCTCTCTTCGCCGAGTCGGGCTTCTCCGGGGCTTCGACCCGCGCGATCGCCGACAGGGTCGGCATCCGGCAACAGTCCCTCTACTACCACTTCGCCGGCAAGGACGACATCCTCGCAGAACTCCTCTCCGGTTCGGTGCGGCCGAGTATCGAGTTCGTCGACGGAATCGAAGCCCTCGTGCCCGAACGGATCAGCCCGGCCGGGGCCCTGTTCGCGCTTGCCAGCACCGACGCCCGAACGCTCCGCCGCACCCCCCACAACATCGGCACGCTGTATCTGCTGCCCGAGATCCAGGATGCGAGGTACGACGACTTTCGCAACGAGCGCGTACGACTCCAGGCCAGCTACGGCCGACTCGGGGCCGCGGCTGCGCACCCGGACGTCATCGCCACCCTCAGCGAGCACCGAATCGGATCGCTCCTCATCCAGCTCGTCGAACTCGTCATCCAACTGCGCCGCGACACCACCGACGCGGCCGCAGAAGACGATGATGCCACCATCGCCTCATCGTGTCTTCGGGTGCTCGGGCTGTCGACCCCCGAGATCGCGTCCGCTCGCATCGAAGCGAACGGGTTCGTCGTTCCGCATGAGTGAGATCTCTGAGAGCCTCGGTCAGGGCCGGTCCCACGCGTTGAGGTGACCGATGTTGTGGGTGGGTTTCGCCGGCGTCGGTGTGGCTGCCGTCTTGTTCGTCTCCCGGGTCGAATCTCTTCCTTCGCTCTGGTTGCCGTTCCTGGTTCTGTTCGCTGCGATGTGGTTGGTGCTGCCGTTCCGGATCGAGTTGGCGTCTGGTGTGGGAACCGTGTCGATCGGCGTCGCGGTCGTCGTGCTGGCGTTCATCGCCGAGGATGTCGAACCGGTCAGCGCTCTTGTGCTCTGGTTGATCTCGATCCTCCTCATTCAGGTGATCCTTCGTCGGTCGTGGCTGATTGTTGTGTACTGGTCGGGTCTGACCGCTCGGTCCGGGGCGGCGTTCGTTCTGGTGCGGGGTCTGTTCCCGGGTTTCGGATGGTGGCCGGTGCTCGCCGTCGTGCCGTCTGTGTTGGCCTACGCGGTGTTGGCGATCGGTTCGGAGTATGTGCAGGCGGTGATCGCGTTCTCGGGTATGCCAGGGCGCATCTGTCTGCGCCGGTGAGCAGGATCGATCTGGGCGCTGGTTTGGAGATCCGCTCAGCGAACAGCCTCCTCATCGTCGCGCTGGTACTGCTTGTCATCAGCCAGCAGGTGCGGCGCACCCGTCTCGAGCAGAAGCTGAACGGTCTCATCAACGCTGCCCTCGCCTTGCCGTGGGGTAGTGACGAAACGATTCTGGTGGCGCTCGAAAACGCCGCCCGCGCTACCATTCCTGCTGGCAGCACCCGCATCGATGCGAAACCGGGGCGCCCATTCGAACTCTCCGCTCCGGTGCACGCCCCGGGAGACACAACCCGCCACATCATCCTCACCCGCCGCTCAGACTCCGACGGATTCTCCGCACTGGAACGCAAAGCGCTGGAGGCGCTCGCGCACATCGCAACCCAAGCACTGTATGACCGCCGAAGCACGCGAACACTCCGTGACCAGGCGACAACAGATTCTGTGACGGGCCTGTTGAACATCCGCGGCTTCTTCGAGGAATTCCAGGCCCTCACGGAACCCGGTCGGTACGCGATCCTGTTGATGGACCTCGATGACTTCAAACTCGTCAATGACACGCACGGTCATTCCGTCGGCAACACGGTGCTCGATATCGTCGGGCGTCGGATCCGGAAGAGCGTTCGTGCAGAGGACATCGTTGCTCGGATAGGCGGTGACGAATTCGCGGTACTCCTGGACTCGGACACTGCCAGCGCGGTCGCGTCGCGCATCGGCCGTGCGGTGGAGAAACCGGTCCAGATCGAGTCGTTGACCATAGATGCACGAATCGGTATCGGAGCGCCCGCCCCGGTTGGTCGTTCGACGTTCGATGAGGTGATGAAAGCGGCCGACGAACGGATGTATGAACAGAAACGAGAACGAAAACATGCTGAAGGTCTGGTTGCGGAGTCAATCGGTCTCGTCGCAGAGGTCATGGGCGCGATTCGCGAAGGTTCGGTCACGGTGGCGTTCCAACCCGTTGTCGATGTGGCTGGCGGGTACATCGTCGGGTTCGAAGTCCTGGCCAGATACACCCGCGCCGACAACACCCCGCTCAGCCCGCCGACCCTGATCGATATTGCCCGGGACCAGGGAATGCTGGATGATCTGACCCTGCAGATCACGGACCGTGCGCTGCATCACATGACGGCCTCCCAGACCATCACACCCGAGGTGTCTTTCCTCAGCATCAACATCGAGGCCGACCAGCTGCTCCGTGACGGGTTCGTGAACGCGCTTCGCGCCCGCCGGCTCATGCACCCGGCGATACGGATGTGCCTGGAGCTGACCGAGAACTCTCTCGGCCGGGTCGACTCCACCATCGTCGAGAGGGTGCGGGAGCTTGCTGCCGAAGGATTGATCATCGCCCTGGATGACTATGGGCAAGAACACGCCGCAACCGCTACGTTGTTGACAACCCCCGGTCTCTCGCGAAGATCGATCGCGTGTTCCTGGCCGATGAGAGCAACCCGAAACACGAGACCATTCTCCGTTCGATCATCGGCCGGAACTGCAGCCATCCTCGACGACGCGGACTGAAGACACGCGGGCCGACGCTCCAAGCCGGTCCCAACCGCCGGGTCGCAGGTCTTCGGCGGAGCGAGGTCGCGACCCACGGCATTCCCCTCTCGGGGCGGCCCCGCCCACGAGTGAGTAGAACCGCTTTGAACCGGCCGAGCCAATGAACTCGGCCGCGCGTTCTACGCACCCCTCATCGGCGACGGCGGCCGAACCCCGAACCTCGCCCGGTTCCAGTTTCTCGACCCCGCCTCACGCGAGTTCTCTCCCGACTGGGACCGGTTCGCAGAGATGTAACTGGGCGACCGCAGCCGTCGCAGCCCCTCCGACGAGACAGCGAGAACGCTGGATCTGCCGGAGTGACGGTGCGAACGATCAGACCGGGGTGTTGTAGGCCAGCAGTGACCCGCCGGAGCGACCGTCGCGGGGGAGGCTGATGGTGGTTATGGCGACGTTGATGACCGTGGGGAACGCGGTTCTGTAGGCATCCAGGGGAATTCCGAGGGTCTGGCAGAGAATGAGGCGCAGGAGTGTGGAGTGCATCACGATGAGCGCAACCCGTTCTGGGTGTGCGTTCCCGGGTTCACGACCGTCTCGTCGGCCGGCAATCTCGTGGAGGGCCGGCCATGCCCGGTCGACGGCGTGCTGGCCGCTCTCAGCTGTTGGCAGCGGTGACGTGGCGGGTGCTCGCCGGTAGGACTGCAGGGCCCCGGGAAAGCTCACTCGCATCTCCTCGGTGGTGAGTCCCTCGCCTGCACCGAAGTGCACCTCGCGGAGCCTGGCATCCTGGTGCAGCTGGAGTCCGAGCGCGTCGGCAGAGGGCCTGGCCGTCTGGATGGCGCGCTGCAGGTCGGAAGTGTGGATGTCTGTGACGCCGTGGGCTTCTGCCCAGCGCGCGAGCGCCTGGCTCTGGCCGACACCTTTCGGAGTGAGGGCGATGTCAGAGGAGCCAGCGTACCGGTTCTCCGAATGCCACACCGTTTCGCCGTGGCGGGCGAGGTGCAGAACGGTCACGGGGCGATCCACCCCCTGTTGGTGACTGCGGCGAGAAACGTGCGGTAGACCGTTTCGAGTTCCACCGATCGTTCTGCATTCGGCCGGTAGGTGATCTCCGAATGCGACATCGTCGAAGCGATGGAGGCGAGAGGCACCTCGGGCTGGCTCTGCCCGGCCCAGGCGGCGAGGATCGCCATACCGGTGGATCCGTCTGCGGTGGATGAGACGGTTATCTCCCTGCCGATCAGATCGGCGCGAAGTTGCACCCACCAGGCGTTTCGGGTTCCTCCGCCCGAGGAACTGATCGTTCCTGTCGTCGCCGCTCCGGCGCGGGCGAGCTGCTCGAGGGCGAGTCGTTCGACGCAGGCCACGCCGACCAGAATGGCGGCGTAGGCGGCAGTCTGCCCCAGATGCTCGATGGCTTCATCGATCGGATGATCCTGGCCGTTGCTGCTCACAAAGCCTCTCGCTTGCGGTGCGACGACAGGGAATCGTTCGCCGACTCCGGGAAGGGGGTAGCTGAAGGGGAGGTCAGCCGTGCGGTGATCGTAGCGGGCCGCGACGGCGGAGGTCAGTTCGTCGAGCTGCGCGCCGGGGAAGAGGGTGGTGAGGATGCCGGCACCGACGTTCGACGCTCCCCCCGGGAGCCACCGTGCCGCTTCGGGGGAGCGGTGTGAGTACACGGCTCCGGCGTCATCGAAGACCAGCTGCGTGCTCACCGATTTCATGACCATCGTCGTGCCGATGACGGTATGCCAGTCACCGAGGCCGATTGCACCGGCTCCGAGCTGGGCTGCACACCCGTCAGTCATCCCGGCGAACACCGGTACTCCGGTCGGAACACCGGTGGTCGCAGTGAGGGAGGAGGAGGTGTTGCCGAGAACCGTTCCGGGCGGAACGACAACCGGCAGCACCTCAGGATCGATGCCGAGGTGCTGCAGAGCCAGCGTGGGCCAGTGCTCCTCGAGGAGGTCGTACCCGGATTTTAGCGAGTGGCTCCAGTCGCTGGCGACGCGGTGACCGACGAGGGCGGAGGCGACGACGTCTGCCTGGTGGGCTACATAATGCGGGGTCTCCGGCGCTGAGTCGAGGAGGCGGTTGCGCTCGAGCCAGAGGATCTTCGGTAGCGCCCAGGTCGGCTGGATCCGGTAGCCGAGTCTGGCCCAGAGCCCGGGGTCGGCTGCGGCGACCTCCGCCGACAGCTCACCGGCCCGGGCGTCGTCGTACATGATCCCCGTTGAGACAGGGCGGCCCTCAGCGTCGACGAGGGTGATGCTGCCGCTGGTCGAGCAGACTGCCATTCCGCCTATCTGCGACTTCTCAGAGGGCCCGATTCCCTGGAGGGCGTCGCCGAGCGCTTCCCTGGTCGCGCTGATCCACTGCTGGGGGTCCTGCTCGTGGCGATCCCCTCCGGCATGTTTCTCCCGGATGCTGTGCAGTGGTGAGCCTGCTGCAGCCCGGAGCGCGCCGGCACCGTCGACGACGGAGACCTTCACGCTCTGGGTTCCGACGTCGATCCCGATCCAGAGCTCATCGGAAGCACTCATGGGGTGATCGAGCCGGCGCGGGTGGATCTGTCGGCACCTTCCGGATGCGCCACCCTGCCGAGGGGCCAGAGTGCGCGGGCGCTGTCGAGTCGCTGCTGGTATTCGCCGTAGAGGGTGTTGTAGAGCGCCGCTCGATCGAGGTCGGGGTCGATGCGTCGCCTCTGGGCGCGCCAGAGATCGCTGTCGACGGGTCGTCCGAGTTGTGCCCACGCGATCATCGCGGCTCCCCGTGCTCCGACGGCGGCGTCATCCGGCAGGTAGAGCGGCCGACCCAGTACGTCGGCGAAGATGTGCGCCCATTCCTCCGATTTCAATCCACCACCACATGCAGCGACGTCGTCGCTCAGTCCCATGACCTCGAAACAGTGTCGCGCAGCGAACGCGAGGCCTTCGCAGAGGGCTCTCACGATGTCTGCCCGGGTGCTTCGCAGCTGGATCCCCGAGAACTGGCCGCGGGCGAGCGGGTCGACGAAGGGTGCGCGTTCACCGGCGGGGGAGAGGAAGGAGAGAGCGCTGACTCCGTCTGCACCCGGAGCGCTCAGAAGGAGCAAGTCGTTCAATGCCTCGGGGGCGAGTTCGAAGAGACCGAGCAGCCAGTCGATGCTCGCTGTTCCGACCATCGAAGGCATGACGCGCAGGTAGAGCCCGGGCTCCGGCGTGCACAGCCACATTCCTGCGGGGTCGGCGTCGGGCGGGATCGTCCTGTCTTCCGTGAGCACCTGGCAGCTGAGGGTGGTGCCGACGACAAGCGTGCCTTCGCCCGACCGGGTGGTGCCGGATCCGAATCCGCAGGCCTGCAGATCGTAGGGCCCGCCGGTGACGGGGGTGCCCACCGGCAGCCCCAGGAGGTCAGCGCCCCGGTCGTCGAGCCGGAAGAGCGCGCCCGGTCCTGCGGGGGCGGGAAGGAGATGGGCCCACTCACCGATACCGCAGAGCTCGAGAGCTCCGGGTACGTACTGCCCGGTCGTGACGTCCATGAACGGCAGGGAGGCATCGGATGCATCGACCGTGATGACACCGGTGAGGTTGTGGATGACGGCGTCGACGCAGTAACCCGCGACGGCAGCGTGCGCCAGGGACTCAGGCTCATTCTGCGCGAGCCAGTGGAGCAGCGCTGCGTGGCAGCCGGGGAAGATACCGGATCCGGTGAGCCGGAAGATCTGTTGCGACACACTCGAGGCGCCACCTGTGTTCCACTCTTCGATGGTGTCGGCGGCCCGGGCATCCATCCAGGAGATCATCGGCCTGACGGCTCGACCTTCGTGATCCCGAAGCCAGAGACCATCCCCCTGTCCGGTCAGAGCGACGGCCTCGATGGGCTCTGTCGCAGAGGCCACGATCCTCCTGACCACAGAGGCGACCGAGTCGAGCACGTTCTCGAGGTCCTGTTCCACACGCCCGCCGCTGAGCTGGATGAGCCGGGACGGCATGCTCGCGGTCGCACCGACCCTGCCGTCGTGGAAGATGGCGGAGGCTTTGGTGATCGAGGTTCCGATATCGACGCCGACGATCATGAGCCAAACCTCTCGGAGAGCACGTTCCACACGTCAGGGTTGGCGACGTACCGGGGTCTGTCTCCGCGCAGGTAGGCGGCGATGTCATCGGCGACGATGTTCGCGGCGCGTTCCGCGGTCTGTTTCGTCGCTCCCGCCAGGTGGGGTGACAAGACCACGTTCGGGGCGGCGAAGAGCGGCCAGTCCGCGGATGGTGGTTCGACGTCGTACACGTCGAGGGCGAGGGCTCCCAGCCTTCCGCTGGAGAGCAGTTCTGGCAGGGGTGCGTAGTCGAGCAGGTCGCCGCGCGCGCTGTTGACCAGAACCGCGCCGACCGGGAGGAGGGACAGGTTCTCGGCGTTCAGGAGATGATGGGTCTCCGCGGTGAGCCGGGCGTGGAGGCTGACGACCGAGGATCGGCGAAGCAGGTCCTCGAGCTCGACGAGTTCGACACCGTCGGCCGCGATGGCCTCGGCGCTCGCGTATGGATCGAACGTGACCACGGTGGAGCCGAACGCGCGGAGGATCCGGGCGACGATCCGACCGATCGCGCCGTATCCGATCAGTCCCACCGTTGCGCCGTCGAGTTCCGATCCGGCGTTGTCGTAGGTGTAGTAGTCACCCCGCCACGTTCCCTTCTTCAGGTCGGCGTCGGCGATGACGACGCGGCGCATGGCGGTGAGCATCAGCCCGACGGCGAACTCTGCTGCCGCAACGGCGTTCCGCCCCGGGGCGAAGGACACGATGACCCCTGCGCGGGTTGCAGCGTCGAGGTCGACGTTGACCGGCCCGCCGCGGCAGACACTGATCAGTCTGAGGTCGGGTGAGCTTTCGAAGACCTCTGCAGTGAACGGTGCCATCTGTGTCACGGCGACCTCGGCGCCCGCGAGGGCACCGATCAGTGCCGTAGGGTCTCCGCTCGCCTCGTTCACCGAACCGACGGGCCCGAACGGCTCAATCGGCCAGGGCAGTGTCAGTTCGCTGAACGACACCTCGGCCTCAGGGCCTGTGCGGGCCTTTATGGCATCGATGAAGAGGGACGGCGTGACGAACAAGTCGCCTGCTGCGAGCACGTGGGGCATGTCATGCCTTTCTGGCACATCGCGGGAGTGATGGCCAGGAGCCTCATTACCCGATGCGAGCAGATTACCACTCGGTCTGATACAAATATCAAGCTTTCTGGTAGAACTTGTCGATCATGGCCGCGAGGTGGCGAGATGCACGACGGTTTTCTCGGCCAATTGAGCCACGATGGACGGGTCGACGTCGTCGGTGAGGATGACATCGGTGAATTCCGAAACCGGAACGTACCGGTTCAGAGACGTTCGTCCCACCTTCGAGCTGTCCATCATCAGCACACGCCGGGTGCCTGAGCGCAGCATCGCACGCTTCATCAGAACGATGTCCTGCTCCTGGTGGTAGGTCATCTCCGTGCCCATCGTCGAGGTCGACTGGAACACGATATCGACGGCGTAGGGTTCGGCAGAGGACTGGTCGGGAATACCGATGAAGGAGTCATGGGTTCGTGAATACTGACCCCCGGTGATGATCAGCCGGATGTCCTCGTTCTCGCGGAGCTCCTCGATGGCCTGCCGGTAGTTGGTGATCACCGTCAAGGGCCCCACATCGCCCAGAAGCCGGGCCAGGGCGAGCACGGTGGTGGAGTCGTCGAGCAACATCGACATCCCCGGTTCGACCATCTTCAGCGCTTCCCGGGCCAGGGCGTTCTTGGCGCTCGAGCGGGTCTGCATCCGAAACTCGGAGCTGCTCTCGAAGACCGTCGTGGGCAACACCGACACGCCGCCGTGGAACTTGCGGAGGATGCCTCGGCGGGCCAGGTCATCGATGTCACGGTGAACAGTCATCGGGCTCACGCCGGTCAGGTCGGCGAGCTCTGCCGCTGTGGCCGACGACACGGAACCCAGATGGTCGACGATCTTCCGTTGCCGCGCTGCCTTGGTCTGACGAGCAACATTCGGTTCAGCCATGCACACAGCATAGAGCTGCTTGCCACGGTGTATCGGCGGTCCGTCACATCCATTGTGTTAAATATCCCAACAAATATGTCACAAAACGACCAGAATGCTGTTACTGTCACCGATATACATCATCAAGGGAGATGCAAATGAAGAAGATCCATGCCAAGGTCGCGGTCGTTTCTCTGGCCGCCATCCTCAGCGCCGCCGCTCTCAGCGGATGCGTCGAACAGGCGGGCGGTGGAACAGCATCCACCAGCGGCGCCTACAAGATCGCGTTCCTCATGCCGGACCTCGCCTCGACCCGCTACGAGCAGCAGGACAAACCTCTGTTCGAAGCGAAGGTCAAGGAACTGTGTGCAGACTGCACCGTTCTTTACTCGAATGCGAACGCCAGCGCAGACACCCAGCAACAGCAGGCGAACTCGGCCATCGCCCAGGGCGTGAACGCGATCGTCATCGATGCCGTCGATTCGACTGCGGCGGCCGGTATTGTCGTCGCGGCCAACGCGGCATCCATTCCGATCATCGCGTACGACCGCCCCATCCCGACCCAGAAGGCCGACTACTACGTCTCCTTCGACAACGAGGGAATCGGAAAGGCCATCGCACAGTCGCTCGTCGACAAGGTCAAGGCGACCGACCCGGCCGGCAGCATCCTCATCGTGAACGGCTCGCCCACCGACGCTGCTGCGGGTCTCATCAAGAAGGGGATCCACGAGGCCGTGGACTCCAGCGGCCTGACGGTTCTGGCGGAATTCGACACTCCGGCGTGGGACCCGGCCCAGGCACAGAACTGGGCGAGTGGTCAGATCACCCAGTTCGGCACGAAGATCAACGGTGTCGTCGCAGCGAACGACGGAACGGGTGGCGGCGTCATCGCAGCATTCAAGGCAGCAGGAACCAGCCCTGTGCCCCCCGTCACGGGCAATGACGCAGAGGTCGCCGCGGCTCAGCGCATCCTGGCCGGCACCCAGTACAACACCATCTCCAAACCCATCAGCATCGTCGCGGACGCGGCGGCAGAGGTTGCCTACTCCTTCGCCCAGGGCACCAAGGTCGACGGTAAAGCGACCCTCTACGACACTCCGTCGCAGCTGTTCAACCCCGACGTGGTCACGCTCGACAACATCAAAGAGATTCTGTTCGACAGCAAGATCATGACCGCCGCCGAGGTCTGCACCGGCGAGTACGCGGCAGCCTGCACGACGGCCGGCATCCAGTAGCCGGCCTCGGCCTGCACAGCCGACCACGTGAAGGGCGGGCGCGGAAGCACATCACCCCCGCGCCCGCCCCCCTCAACCGACCCGTCAGAAGGACCAGATGACCACATCCACCCTCGACCGGAGCACCGCCCCGGCCACCATCCTCAGTCTCCGCGGCATCAGCAAGAGCTTCGGCGCCGTCGCCGCACTCACCGACATCAGCCTCGACGTCGCTGCGGGCGAAGTCGTCGCCATCGTCGGCGACAACGGCGCCGGCAAATCGACGCTCGTGAAGGTTCTCTCCGGGGTGCACCTGCCAGACGCCGGTACGATCCACTTCAACGCCCAGCCCGTAGCCATCCCGAACCCCACGTCTGCGCTCGACCTGGGAATAGCGACGGTCTTCCAGGACCTGGCGCTCTGCGACAACCTCAACGTCATCGAGAACCTCTTCCTCGGGCGGGAGTTGCGCCCTGCCCGCCTGAACGACATCGCCATGGAGGTGCGCTCCTGGGAGCTTCTGCGACAGCTCTCCGCGAAGATCCCGTCGGTGCGGATTCCGATCGCCTCCCTCTCCGGTGGCCAGCGCCAGACCGTCGCCATCGCCCGCTCACTCCTCGGCGACCCGAAAGTGATCATCCTCGACGAGCCGACAGCCGCACTGGGAGTCGCGCAGACAGCCGAAGTGCTCAACCTCGTCGAACGACTCCGCGAGCGAGGCCTCGGAGTCATCATGATCAGCCACAACATGGCCGATGTGCAGGCCGTCGCCGACCGCGTCGTCGTGCTCAGACTCGGCAGGAACAACGGGGACTACAAAGTCGGCACGGTGACCCCGGAGGAGATCATCGCGGCCATCACGGGAGCAACCGACAACGCCGTGACCCGGCGCACCAGCCAGGTCGACCTGCGCACCATCCAGCCCACCGTGCTGCCCGACGGGACGGTCGAGCCACCGTCGTCTGAGAACCTGAACGACAAGGAAACCGAGCGATGACGAACACAGCCACCCGCCCCTCCGACCTGCAGGATGAACGCCTGCAGAACAGAGAAGGCATCCGCGGAACCATTGCCGGTTTCGTCGACAAGATCCGGGGCGGAGACCTCGGCGCACTTCCGGTCGTCATCGGCCTCGCCGTCATCTGGACCGTGCTGCAGATCCTCAACCACGGGTTTCTCTCCGCAGCCAATCTGGTGAACCTGCTCCTGGAATCCTCACCCACCGGAGTCATCGCGCTCGGAATCGTCTGCGTATTGCTCGTCGCTCAGATCGATCTCTCCGTCGGCTCTGTCAGCGGACTGTCCTCAGCGATCATCGGCATCCTCTTCGTCAACCTCGGTTGGAACGTGTTCGCCGCGATCGCCGTGGCAGTGCTCACCGGCGTGGTCATCGGCTGGGTCTATGGACAGATCTTCAACCGGTTCGGAGTACCGAGCTTCGTGATCACCCTCGCCGGCCTTCTCAGCTTCCTCGGACTGCAGCTCTACGTTCTCAAGGGGATCGGCACCATCAACATCCCCTTCGACTCACCTCTCGTCATCTTCGCCCAACTCGCCTTCGTACCAGCGTGGCTGTCGTATGTGCTCGTCGTCATCGCAGCAGGCGGGCTCTTCCTCAGCGACCTGGCCAAGGCTCGGGCACGGCGAGGTGCAGGTCTCTCCGCCCAACCGCTGAGCCTCATCGCCCTGAAGAGCGGCGCCCTGCTCATCGGACTCGGCTTCGCCGCGTGGTACCTCAACATCGCCCGCGGCATCGGCTGGATGTTCGTTCTCTTCGTCGCGCTCGTGCTGATTCTGAACTACGCTCTCACCCGCACCAAATGGGGCCGTGCCGTCTTCGCCGTGGGCGGCAACGTCGAGGCGGCACGCCGCGCGGGCATCAGGGTCAAGACGGTCTACACCTCCGTCTTCGTCGTCTGCAGCACCCTCGCCGCAGTCGGCGGGATCCTCGCTGCATCCAGGCTGGCCGCATCCAGCCAATCCAGCGGCACCGGTGACGTGAATCTCAACGCCATCGCCGCCGCTGTCATCGGCGGCACCAGTCTCTTCGGCGGCCGCGGTACCGCCTTCGCCGCCCTGCTGGGAATCATCGTCATCCAGTCCATCTCGAGCGGCCTGACGCTGCTCAACCTGGACTCGTCGTTCCGGTTCATGGTCACCGGCCTGGTGCTGCTGCTCGCCGTTGCGCTCGACTCCGTCTCACGACGTTCGCGCACCTCGCACGGCCGTGCCTGACCCCCGAGCGAAGGCGACGGGCGTCAGCCGAGGCGCTTGAGGTACCAGTTCGTCGCGTTCGGGTTGTCATTGTAGGGTCCGACGCCCCCATAGCCGAGGCGGGCGTAGAGACGGGCTGCGCTGGCGAGGCTGGCGTTGGTGTCGAGCACGACGGTGTCTGCGCCGAAAGCACGGGCGCGGTCTTCGAGGGCGGCCATCAGGATGCTCGCCCACCCCTGCCCGCGCGCGGCCGGTTCGAGCCAGACGTGCTTCACCTCGTACACCGGGGTGGGGGCGTTGTGGGCCGAGCCGGCCACGCCGCGCTCTGGCAGCCGGGCGCGGTCGGATGCGGGCAGCATCCTGATTCCGCCACACCCGACCGGCTCGCCGGTGTCGTCCGTCGCCACCAGGAACACCCCGGCGGGCGGCACGAACTGGGCGGGGTCGGGGTACGTCACCCGGTAGGTGCCGAGGGCGCGCGGAAAGTCGAGCTCGCGACTGGTGAAGTAGTGGGTCAACAGCAGGTGGGCATCCGGCGCGGTGACGGGGCGTTCGACGAGGTGCACAGGGAAAGCCTACGTGCGCTTGGTAGATTGGGCCCATGAGTACGAAGGTCGCGATCGTCGGCGCAACGGGTAAGATGGGGCAGCTGGCGCACGACCTGTTGACGCGCACGATGCAGGGCGACGAGCAGGAATTCGAGATCGTCGCCGAGCTGTCGTCGAAGGATGCGCTCGAGAAGATGATCGGGGCCGATGTCGTCTTCGACGTGACGGTTCCGGGGGTGAGCCAGTCGGTGGTCGACTTCGCGGTCACGCACGGTATCGACGTGCTGGTGGGAACATCCGGATGGTCGGGGGACCGCATCCTCGCCCTCGAGCACCGGCTCGCCCAGACACCGACGGTGGGCGTGGTGATCGTGCCGAACTTCTCGCTGGGTTCCGTGCTCGCGACGGCGTTCTCGGCGATGGCTGCCCAGTTCTTCGATTCGATCGAGATCGTGGAGGCGCATGGGGCGGGCAAGGTCGACTCCCCGTCGGGCACCGCCACGCGTACCGCCGAGCTGATCGGTGCTGCGCGCGCCGCGGTGGGCCCGGTCTCGGCTCCGCACACCGACCAACGGGCTCGCGGCCAGCAGGTGGCGAGTGTGCCGGTGCACAGCCTGCGCCTGTCGGGTGTGGTGGCGAAGCAGGAGGTCATCTTCGGTGGAGTCGGCGAGGTGCTGACTTTCAGCCACGAGACTCTCTCGCCCACCTCGTACGAGGCCGGAATACTGCTCGGTCTCCGCGCCGCGACCGAGGCGACGGGGGTCGTGGTGGGGCTCGACAAGCTGATCGATCTGCCGCGCCTGCTCGCGCACAGTTCGAAGGCGGCGACTCCATGAAGGGCCGCATCGCAGCCCTCGTGATGGCACTGCTGCTCGTCATGTACCTCGTGCTGGTGTTCCAGCACGCCGTTCTGTTCATCTCGACGGGCAATCCGGCCGGGGTCGGCATCGGGATCGCCCTGCTCGTGCTGCCGATCGTCGGGGCCTGGGCCCTGTACCGCGAGTTGCTGTTCGGTTTTCGCACCCAGAAACTGGTGGGCATCCTGCGCGCCGATGACGAACTGCCGGTCGACGACCTGCCGAAGCGGCCGAGCGGGCGACCCTACCGAGCCGAGGCCGATGCCGAGTTCGAGATCTATCGCGCCGAAGTCGAGTCGGCTCCCGAGAGCTGGAGGGCCTGGTTCCGGCTGGGACTCGCCTACGACGCAAGCGGTGACCGCAAACGCGCCCGAAGAGCTCTGCGCCAGGCGATCGCGTTCTACGAGGCGGAGCCCGTGAGCGCCTAGCCCGTGCACGCCCAGCTCATGGGTGCTCTAGCCGGCCAGCGCCTTCTCCACCGTCTGCTCGAGATCGACGTCGCGGAAGACGAACCCGTCGTCGAGCAGCAGTTGGGGCGACTGGTTCTGGTCGGACAGGATGAGTTCCCGCCCGGCGTCGGCCAGAATGCCCTTGATCGCCCACGCCGGAGCGGGCAGCCAGTACGGGCGGTGCACCTGCTCGGCGATCGTACGCATGACGTCGGCCGCCGTTGCCGGCGTCGGGCCCGCAAGGTTGACCGGGCCTTCGAGCTCCGAGCTGAGCAGGTGGCGGATGCCGGCGGCTTCGTCGTACAGGCTGATCCAGGGCCAGTGCTGCGTTCCCGAGCCCAGCGGCCCGGCCCCGCCCAGCTTCGCGATGAGCTTCAGCGTGCCGGTCAGGCCGCCCTGGCCGAGCACGACCCCCGTGCGCACGTTCACAACGCGGCTGGCCGGAGAGGCCAGGCGGGATGCCCGCTCCCACGCATCGACGACCTTCGGCAGGAACCCCTCGCCGATTCCGCTCTGCTCGGTGAGTACCTCGCCCGGCCGATCGCCGTAGTAGCCGACGGCCGACCCGCTGAGGAAAACCGCGGGCGGGTTCTTCGCCTTGGCGATGGCCGCGGCGAGCGTCGTGGTCGCGTTCACGCGGGACTCGAGGATGGTGCGCTTGTACGACAGTGTCCAGGGGAGCTTCGAGATCGAGGCGCCCGAGAGGTTGATGACCGCGTCGGCACGCTCGATGACCTCGGGGTTCAGCCACCCCGCATCCGGGTCCCACATGCGCTCGTCGGCGTTGCGTGTGGGGTGCCGCACGAGGAGGGTGACGGTGTGCCCGGCACGCCGCAACTGGGTGGTCAACTCGGTGCCGATGAAGCCCGATCCGCCCGAGATGAGGATGTTGCGAGCATCTGAGGGGGGAGTGTCGCCGGCAGGGTTCGCGGCTGGCTCAACAGCGTCTGTCATTGCCTCACGCCTCTCGGTTCGGTCTCTACAGACTACATTCAGAATGGCCCACCAGACTGGTCGCCGCACTCCCGCACCGTGGATGCGCGGGGGCTGGGCAGTACAGATCGAGGTTGGCGCATGGGTTCTCTCGGGAGCACCAGCATCATCGACTCGCCACTGGTCTTTGGGGTCTACGCCGTCGCGGCTGTCATCGCGCTGCTTCTTCTCACTGTGCGCCCGAATCGCAGCTGGCGCCGCACGCGCTGGCTTCTGGTCGGTCTGGGGTCGCTGGTCGTGGGCGCGGTGGTCGGCCTGCTCGTGGCCTGGATCTTCGGCGACCTGCTCGACCTCTTCGGGGTCGCCTTCTCGTTCGTGACCCGGTGCTGGATCGCAGCCGGGTTCGCCGCCCTCGCCCTCGCCGTCAGTTCTCTCGTGGCGGGCCGTCTGGGCCGCAGGATCGTCGCTCTGTTCGGCGCGGTGGTCTTCGCTGCGACGAGCGCGATGAGCTTCAACATCGACATCGGCACCTACCCCACGCTCGAGTCGCTCGTCGGCGTGTCTCCCTACCAGTCGTCGACGCTGCCGGCCCTGGGCGCGGCCACGGTGCTGCAGGCCCCGCTGTCGAGCAGCTGGCTCCCTCCCGCGGGTCTGCCGACGGCCGGGGTGGTCGGCACCGTGCACATTCCGGCCACCGTCTCGGGCTTCGATGCCCGCGATGCGCTCGTCTACCTCCCGCCCGCCGCCCTCACCGCCGACCCGCCGGCACTTCCGGTGGTCATCGCGCTGTCGGGCCAGCCCGGCGACCCGGCCGATCCCTTGGTCTCGGCGCACCTCACCGAGACGCTCGACAGCTACGCCCGGTTGCACAACGGACTGGCACCCATCGTGGTCTCGCCCGACCAGCTCGGTGACCCAACGAACAACCCGATGTGCGTCGACGGGGCACTCGGCAATTCGGCGACGTACCTGACCGTCGATGTCGTCACTTGGATCACGGCGAACCTCCCGGTCGCCGCATCCCCCGACGGGTGGGCCATCGCGGGTTTCTCCCAGGGTGGCACCTGTTCGATCCAACTGGGGGCCGGGCATCCGGAGCTCTTCGGCTCTCTTCTCGACATCTCGGGTGAGCTCGTACCCGCCAACGGAGACACCCAGGCGACCATCCAGGACGGTTTCGGTGGCAACCCCGGCGCCTACTCCGACGCACAACCGCTCACCATTCTGAAGAAACACACACCGTATGCCAGCACATTCGCGATCTTCGCCGTCGGGGCGAACGACCTCGAGTACCGCGCCCATACCCTCGTGGTGTCGGCCGCAGCGAAGACAGCAGGTATGCGGACCACCTACTTCGAGGCCCCCGACAGCGCGCACGACTACACGACGGCGACCTATTCGTTCGCGCGGGGCGTCGGCCTGCTGGCGGCCAACTGGGGGCTCGGGTCGTGAGCGACGAGCTGCAGGATGCGACGGGGAAAGCGGGCACACGGGCGAGAGGGATGACCGGCGGTGCCCGGGCGCTGGGGGCGGTCGGGCGCTGGGCGGCGTCGATCCCGTTCACGTGGGTCATCGCCGGGGTCGCCATCCTCGTGGGGATCCTGCAGTTGCTCTTCCACGCCTCGATCGGGCGGCTCTTCGAGAACGTGCTCTCGATGAGCTTCAACCAGGTCGTCGACCAGCACCACTGGTTCGCCGCGCTGACCAGCGTGCTGTTCGCACCGAGAGCGTTGCACATCGTCATTCTGGTGCCGATCATCCTGATCGTGCTGGGGGCGGCAGAGCGGCTGCTCGGCACGTGGCGAACCGTGATCGCGTACCTCACCGTCGCGATCGTCGGCGGAACGCTGGGGCTCGCCGTACAGGGGCTCGGCATCTGGTTCGGGATCATCGCGGCCGAACAGATCCGGTCGCACTCGACGATCGACCCGCTGATCCCGGTCATCGGCACCCTGATGGCCGCCAGTGCGTTCGCGGGCCCGCTGCTGCGGCGGCGCATCCGCATCCTCGGCTTCGCCGCGCTGCTGATGTTCGTGCTGTATTCGGGCATGCCCTCCGATCTCTATCGCGGGCTCGCAGCGGTGGCGGGGGTGTTCCTCGGCATGCTGCTGCACCGGCTGAAGTTCGGCCGGCCCCGCAGCCGCCTCAGCCGCAGCAGTCACCGCGAACTGCGGTCGCTCATCGCCTCGCTCGTGGTCATCACCGCGATCGGCCCGCTCATCACGATCATCTCGCCGAACGGTTTCGGGCCGCTGCAACCGCTGGGGCTGCTCTTTCGCGACACCCTGTCGAACCAGGCCGACATCGCGGCCGCCTGCGTCTCGGGGCAGTACAGCGACCTGTGTTCCGATGCGGTGGCCTCCTCGCGCCTCGACGGTGTGGGCCCGGTACTGGTGACGCTGCTGCCCCTCGTGGTGCTGTTGGTGGCCGCCCTCGGCATCGTTCGCGGGCGCCGCGTGGCGCTCTGGCTGGCCGTCGCCGTGAACCTGTTCTTCGCGCTCCTCGGCCTGGTCTACTACGGGGTCTTCCCGGCGATCGGCGCCAACACCTTCTTCGATCTCTCGAACGGGCAGTTCGACCAGTACAGCATCTCGGTCGTGATCTCGATCGTTCTGCCGCTGGTGATCGCCGTTCTGCTGGTGGCGAGCCTGCCGATCTTCCCCAGCGGATTCTCGACGGGAACGACGGCGCGCTTCTTTCTCCTCGTCGCCGTGGCGCTGCTGAGCGTCTCGGCCGCCTACGTCGCAGCGGCCTGGGCGCTCCGGGCCCAGTTCAGCCCCGCCGTGACCCTCTCCGACCTGCTCGTCGACCTGCCGGAGAGGTTCATGCCCGTGGGTTTCCTGTCGCTCGAGCGCTCCGATGTCTTTCCCACCGGCGATGCCGCCCGGGTGCTCTACGAATGGGTGGGCCCGGTGTTCTGGGTCATTGTCATCGTCGCCTCGCTGCTCTCGATCACGCGGCTCAAGGTGGGGTCTGAGGCGAACGCGAGTGCCCGCATCCGCTCGCTCCTTCACACCGGGGTGACCGGCTCGCTCTCCTGGATGGCCACGTGGACGGGCCACCACTACTGGTTCCAGGGCCCGGAGCAGGGCGCGGCCGCTGTGGCCTACCGCGTGATCAACGGCATCGCGATCGCGACCGGTGAACCGCTCTGTGCTCCGGATGATCGGGGCCGGGCCATCGCGGAGTTCTCCAGGTACTGCACCGACCACGGCTGGACCCCCGTCTTCTACGCGGTCTCCGGTGATCTCGCGGCGGAGTTCACGGCCCTCGACTTCTCGCTCATGCAGGTGGCCGAGGAGGCCGTCGTCGAACTGCCCCGCTTCTCGCTCGAGGGCAAAAAGATGCAGGGCATCCGTACCGCCATCAACAAAGCCGTGAAGCTCGGCATCACGGCGGAATGGACGTCGTTCGCCCGCCTCAGCACGTCCCAGGTCGCCCAGGTGCGCGACATCTCCGAGCAGTGGGTCGCCGAGAAGGACCTGCCCGAAATGGGTTTCACCCTCGGCGGGCTCGACGAACTGATCGATCCGGATGTTCGGCTGATGCTCGCGGTCGACGCCGACGACCAGGTGCTGGGCGTCACGAGTTGGCTGCCGAGCTACCGCGACGGAGAGGTCGTGGGCTGGACGCTCGACTTCATGCGCCGGCGGTCCGACTCGGTGAACGGGGTCATGGAGTTCACGATCGCCGAGACCATCCTGCGAGCCCGGGCGGCGGGGCTGTCGTTCGTCAGCCTGTCGGCCGCTCCGCTCGCCCAGGGCGGCACGGAGGATTCCGCGAAACAGGAGGGCGCGACGCAGGCCCTGCTCGGAGTGCTCGGCCGAGCACTCGAACCGGTGTACGGGTTCCAGTCGCTGCTGTCGTTCAAACAGAAGTTCAAGCCGACCCGGGTACCTCTCTATCTGGCCTACGCCGATCCGCTCACCCTGCCGCTCGTGGGGGTGAGCCTCGCCCGCGCCTATGTGCCGACCTTCTCCGCGAGGCATGCCCTCGGCTTTCTCGGCCGCTCATCGTAGTGCTAGCCTGAGAGGGTGTTTCTCGGTCTGCTCCTTCTTAGCTGCCGTGACGGGGCCTTCTAGTCCTTCCCCCGTCACGGAGTTCGTGCGTTGTCGACGCACCTCGGGCCACCACATCAGACCCGAAAGAAAAGTCCCATGAAGAACAACCAGAACACATCGGCCATGCCGATTCACAAGTACCGCCCGTACAACGAGACGTTCGCGGTCGATCTGCCCGACCGTACCTGGCCGACCAGGACCATCACCGAAGCTCCGCGCTGGTGCGCGGTCGATCTGCGGGACGGCAACCAGGCCCTCATCGATCCCATGAACCCCGAGCGCAAACGCATCATGTTCGACCTTCTGGTGCGCATGGGCTACAAGGAGATCGAGATCGGCTTTCCGAGTGCGAGCCAGACCGACTTCGACTTCGTGCGCAGCCTCATCGACGAGAACGCGATTCCCGACGACGTCACGATCCAGGTTCTGACGCAGGCGAGGGAGAGCCTCATCGCGCGCACCTACGAGTCGATCGCCGGTGCCAGACAGGCCATCGTGCACCTCTACAACTCCACGAGCGTGCTGCAGCGCGACGTCGTCTTTCGAAGTGACAAGCAGGGGATCATCGACCTCGCGCTGGAGGGCGCCCGTCTCTGCCGTCAGTATGAGAAGACCATTCCCGAGACCACCGTGTACTACGAGTACAGCCCCGAGAGCTACACCGGTACCGAGCTCGACTTCGCACTCGACATCACCAACCAGGTGCTCGACGTCTTTCAGCCGACCGCAGAGCGCAAGGTCATCGTCAACCTGCCCGCGACCGTCGAGATGGCCACGCCGAACGTCTACGCCGACTCGATCGAGTGGATGTCGCGGCACCTCGCCTACCGTTCGAACGTGCTGCTCTCGCTGCACCCGCACAACGATCGCGGCACCGCCGTCGCAGCAGCCGAGCTCGGCTACCTGGCCGGAGCCGACCGCATCGAGGGCTGCCTCTTCGGCAACGGAGAGCGCACCGGCAACGTCGACCTCGTCGCCCTCGGCATCAACCTGTTCACGCAGGGGATCGACCCGCAGATCGACTTCAGCGACCTCGACGGAGTGCGCCGTACGGTCGAATACTGCAACCAGCTGAAGGTTCCCGAGCGTCACCCCTGGGCCGGCGACCTCGTCTACACCGCCTTCAGCGGCTCGCACCAGGACGCGATCAAGAAGGGCTTCGAGGCCATGGCGTCGGATGCCGCGTCCCAGGGCGTGCACGTCGACGAACTGCTGTGGGCGGTGCCCTACCTGCCGGTCGACCCGAAAGACCTCGGCCGGTCGTACGAGGCGGTCATCCGCGTCAACTCGCAGTCGGGCAAGGGCGGCGTCGCCTACCTGCTGAAGACCGACCACAAACTCGACCTGCCACGCCGGTTGCAGATCGAGTTCAGCGGTGTCGTGCAGGCCAAGACGGATGCCGATGGTGGCGAGGTCACGAGCGGCCAGATCTGGGAGATCTTCCAGGACGAATACCTGCCCGCTCCGCTCTCACGCGCCGAAGACAAGTGGGGTCGGTTCGAGCTCACCCGCACCAGCACCTCGAGCGACCTCACCGGCCAGACCTCTCTCTCGGTCGACCTGCGAGACGGCGAGGATGCACGGTCACTCGTCGGTTCGGGCAACGGCCCGATCGCGGCGTTCCTCGACATCCTCGGCCAGGAGGGCGTCGAGGTGCGGCTCTTCGACTACGTCGAGCACGCACTCAGCGCCGGCGGCGACGCCCTCGCGGCGGCGTACGTCGAATGCCAGGTCGACGGGGTCACGTTCTGGGGCGTCGGCATCGACGCCGACATCTCGACCGCCTCCCTGAAGGCTGTCGTCAGCGCGGTGAACCGGGCCATCCGGGTCACCGGCCGTGACCGCGAGCTCGCAGCGGTCTAGCGCCGCCCACACAGCCGCGCGTTTTGCGCAAAAGCACCCAAAACCACAGGTTTGGGTGCTTTTGCGCAAAACCGGCCCCCGGGCGTGCCCACCCGCCGCACTGTCAGCCGTGGGGCCGATAATTGGGGGGTGCCCCTCTACCGTGATGAAGTCGTCGTGCTGCGTACCCACAAGCTGGGTGAAGCCGACCGCATCGTCACCATGCTCTCGCGGCAGCACGGCAAGATCCGCGCCGTGGCCAAGGGTGTTCGCCGCACCGCCTCGAAGTTCGGTGCCCGGCTCGAACCGTTCATGGTCGCCGATGTGCAGTTCTTCGAGGGCCGTACCCTCGACACGATCACCCAGGCGGTGACGATCGCCTCGTACGGCGCCGAGATCGCCTCCGACTACGGCAGCTACACGGCCGCGAGTGCGATGGTCGAGACGGCCGACAAGCTCACTGAGGCGGATGCCACGCACCAGCAGTACCTTCTGCTGGTGGGTGCGCTGCGCTCGCTCTCCCGCGGCGAGCACGGCTCGAGTGTGACGCTCGACTCGTACCTGCTGCGGGCGCTGTCGATGGCGGGCTGGGCCCCGAGCTTCAACGATTGTGCGGTTTCGGGAGCACCCGGGCCGCATTCGGCGTTCGTCGTGCAGCTCGGCGGTGTGGTGAGCGACGAGCTGGCGCCCCCCGGCACCCCGCGGCTCGACGCCGATACCCTGGGGCTGCTGAGCGCCCTGCTCTCCGGGGACTGGCCGAGCGCCGACGGTGCCGCCGAACGCGTCAAGTCGCAGGCCAGCGGTATCGTGGCGGCCTATGCGCAGTGGCACCTCGAGCGTGGGCTGCGTTCACTGCAGCACGTCGACAGGTCGAACCAGACCACTTTCACGCTGCGCGATGCCCAGCTGGCCCGGCAACGGGCATCCGCCCTGCCTGCTGCCCCCGACAGGAAAGCTCCGACCACATGAGCCGCGTGCCCAAGACCTCGCCCACCGCCGCAGAGTTCCGCCCTCTCGACTACACCGGCGTCTACCCGCCCGACGTTCCGGTTTCGCAGGTGCCGAAGCACGTCGCGATCGTGATGGACGGCAATGGCCGCTGGGCGAACTCCCGCGGCCTCACCCGGGTGGAGGGTCACAAGGCCGGCGAAGCGGCGCTGCTCGACGTGGTCGCAGGCGCCATCCAGATCGGTGTGAAGCACCTCAGCGTGTATGCCTTCTCGACCGAGAACTGGAAGCGGTCGCCCGATGAGGTGCGCTTTCTGATGGGGTTCAACCGGGAGGTACTGCACCGGCGGCGCGACCAGCTGAACGAGTGGGGTGTGCGGGTGCGCTGGGCGGGGCGGCGGCCGCGCCTGTGGGCGTCGGTCATCAACGAGCTGCAGTTCGCCGAGCGGCTCACCGCCGCCAACTCGACACTCACGCTCACGATGTGCGTCAACTACGGCGGTCGCAACGAGTTGACGGATGCCGTCCAGCAGCTGGCTGTCGAGGTGGCCGCCGGGCGGTTGAAACCGTCGGGCATCTCGGAGAAGCTCATTCAGAAACACCTGTATGTTCCCGACCTGCCCGACGTCGATCTCTTCGTAAGAAGCTCGGGCGAGCAGCGCACGAGCAACTTCATGCTGTGGCAGTCGGCGTATGCCGAGATGGTGTTCCTCGACCAGCTCTGGCCCGACTTCACTCGGGCCGACCTCTGGCAGGCCATCGAGCACTACACCGGGCGCACCCGCCGCTTCGGGGGAGCGGTCGACACCCCCGCCGGGCTCTAACGCGCTAGTTCCGAGGCTTGAGGGGGTCGGAGATGTCGGCCACGGTTGCTCCGAGCGAGGCGAGAAGCGGGTCGGCGTCGGTGAAGAGGGAGAAGCCGTGTGCACCGGCGCCCAGCGCCACGCGTCTGCCGGTCATCCGTTCGTCGGCGAAGACCGGCAGAGCAGAGAGACTGCCGAGCGGGGTGATGGTGCCGCGCTCGAACCCGGTCGCCTCGAGTGCTGCGTCGGGTGAGGGGAGCGAGAGCTTGTTGACACCGACGAGCGCGCGGAGCTTCGACCAGCTGATCTGGCGGTCGCCGGGAATGAGCGCGAAGAGGTAGTCGCCATCGTGTCGCTTCACGACGAGGGACTTCACGACATCGCTCGGGGAGAGTCCGAGGAGCGCCGCGGCACTCTCGAGGCTGTCGGCGGCTGGGCGCTCGACGATCTCGATGGCGAGACCGCGCCCCCGGGCATCCGCCTCGACGCGGTCGCGGCCTGTGGGTTCTTCGTCTGTCATGCCCCCTTCAACCGCTGGCGGGGGAATAGCCTTCCCGCGCGCTCCGTTGTCTTTCGCATGAGTGAATCCGTGCAGGTCGAAGGTGGTCCGATCACGATCGACGTGTGGAGCGACATCGCCTGCCCCTGGTGCTACATCGGAAAACGTAAGCTCGAGAGCGGTATCGCCGCCTATCGTGCGGGTGCGGGCGATCATCCGCTCGACATCGAGGTCGAGTACCACAGCTTCGAGCTGGCGCCCGACACGCCCGTCGACTTCGACGGCACCGAGATCGACTTCCTGGCGAAGCACAAAGGGCTCGCGCCCGAGCAGACCATGGCGATGCTCGACCGCGTCACCGGCATCGCCAGAGAGGTGGGCCTGCACTACGACTATGACGCTCTGCAGCACACGAACACGGTCAAGGCCCACCAGCTGATCCACTACGCAAAGGCGCACGGAGTGCAACTCGAGGCCAAGGAGCGCCTGCTGAAGGCGTACTTCGAGGAGGGTCGCCATGTCGGGCGTGACGACGACCTCGCCGACCTGGCCGCAGAGATCGGGCTCGATCGAGACGACGTGCTGCGGTCACTCGGCGCGAACGAATACCTGCCGGCCGTGAAAGCCGATCAGGCCCAGGCCGTCGAATACGGCATCCAGGGCGTTCCGTTCTTCGTGTTCGATGCGAAGTACGGAGTGTCGGGTGCCCAGGATGCGGCCGTCTTCTCGCAGTTGCTGGGCCAGCTGGCCGACGAGCGTTCGGCGGTGGCGCCGTGAGCGGCGAGGCCGGGTCGCGCTCGGGGGTTCCGCTTCTCGTCTCGCCCGTGCTGACGCTGCTCGGCGGGGCGGTGCCCGAGGGAATGGTCTGCGGGGTGGACGGGGTGTGTGCGCCGGTCGGCGCGGGTGAGGGTGTGACGGACGGGACCGCGCCTGCCTCGAGGGGTGACACGGTCTATCAGACGGCGGATAACTCCTCCACAGACGACGAGAACTGACGGTTCTCCACTGAACGCGTCCTGACGGCTCGGCGCCCGGTAAATTCTGGGAGAATTGATCAAATGTCTGCCACGCCTTCCGCCGCCACCCGGCCCACGCTCACGATCGGTCCGATCGCGCTCGATGTGCCGGTTGTTCTCGCGCCTATGGCGGGCATCACGAACACCGCCTACCGGCGGCTCTGCCGGGAATACGGCGCGGGGCTGTACGTCAGCGAGATGATCACGAGCCGCGCACTGGTCGAGCGCACGCCCGAGTCGATGCGCCTCATCGCGCACCACCCCTCCGAGACGACCCGGTCGATCCAGCTCTACGGGGTCGACCCGAAGACCATGCGTGAGGCGGTCACCATGCTGGTGGCCGAAGATCGAGCCGACCACATCGACATGAACTTCGGCTGCCCCGTTCCGAAGGTGACCCGGCGCGGCGGCGGTGCGGCCCTGCCGTGGAAGAGCGACCTCTTCGCGTCCATCGTCGAAGCGGCCGTGACGGCGGCGGGCGACATCCCGGTCACCGTGAAGATGCGCAAGGGCATCGACGACGACCACCTCACCTACCTCGAGGCCGCCCGTGCCGCCGAAGGCGCCGGGGTGGCCTCCATCGCGCTGCACGCCCGCACGGCCGCCAACTTCTACTCCGGCCAGGCCGACTGGTCGGCCATCGCGAAGCTGAAGGAGACCATCACGAGCGTTCCCGTGCTCGGCAACGGCGACATCTGGTCGGCCGACGACGCCCTGCGCATGGTCGACGAGACCGGCTGCGACGGTGTCGTGGTCGGCCGAGGGTGCCTGGGGCGCCCGTGGCTGTTCGGCGACCTCGCCGCGGCCTTCCGGGCGCGTGCCGGCGAGATCAGCGAGGCCCAGGCACTGGCCGCCCGTGCACACCCGCCGCTCGGCCAGGTGGCCCAGGCACTGCGCCGCCACGCCGTGCTGCTCACGGAGTTCTTCGACAGCGAAGAGCACGCCTGCCGCGACATCCGCAAGCACGTGGCCTGGTACTTCAAGGGCTACCCCGTCGGTCACGAGGTGCGCTCGGCCCTGGCCATGGTCACGTCGCTCGCCGAGATGGACGACCTGCTCGCGACCCTCGACGCCGGCCTGCCCTACCCGGGTGTCGACGCCGAGGGCCCGCGCGGGCGTGCCGGTCGACCGAAGAAGCCCCACCTGCCCGAGGGGTGGCTCGCTTCTCGCAGCCTCGACACACCGGGGCTCCGCGAGCTCGCCGGCGCCGAGCTGGAGCACAGCGGTGGGTAGCGCCCGGGCCGAGGCCGTCACACCCGCGCTCATCGATTCGGCGGCGGTCACCTCGCACGGCCCGGCTGCGGCCGTGCAGTCCGCACCCACGAGCGGGTACACGCTGCACGACACCGAGCGTCCCCTCGCCGAGGAGCACTACAGCCGCCGCAGCGACTTCGCCCGCGATCGTGCGCGCCTGTTGCACTCGGGGGCGCTGAGGCGTCTCGCTGCCAAGACGCAGGTGCTGAGCCCGACGGCCGATCTCGATTTCGCACGCAACCGCCTCACGCACTCCCTCGAGGTGGCCCAGGTCGGCCGGGAGCTCGCAGCGAGCCTGGGGCTCGACCCCGACGTCGTCGACACGGCCTGTCTGGCACACGACCTGGGGCATCCGCCGTTCGGGCACAACGGCGAGCGGGCTCTCTCGGAGTGGGCCGCCGACATCGGGGGTTTCGAGGGCAACGCTCAGAGCCTGCGCATACTCACGCGGCTCGAACCGAAGGTGTTCGGGGCTCGCTCCGAATCGTTCGGGCTGAACCTCACCCGCGCCAGTCTCGACGCGAGCTGCAAGTACCCCTGGTCTGTCGAGGATGCCGTCACCGATGCGAGCGGGCGGCAGAAGTTCGGCGTCTACAGCGACGACACCCCCGTCTTCACCTGGTTGCGAGAGGGTGCCCCCGCCGGTGTGCTGTGCGTGGAGGCACAGGTGATGGACCTCTCCGACGACATCGCCTATTCGGTGCACGACTTCGAAGATGCGGTGCTGAACGGGTACATCGATGTTCCGGCCCTCGGCAGCAGGGTCGACCACGATGCACTCGTCTCGAGCATGCACTCCTGGGTCGGCGGGTCGTTCAGCCATGCGGAGCTCATCGCGGCCTTCGACCGTCTCGACTCTCTCGACGTCTGGCTCGATTCGTGGAACGGCAGCCGCGTCGACCAGGCTCGCCTGAAGAATCTCACCAGCCAGATGATCGGGCGGTTCGCGGGGTCGGCCACGCACGCCACGCGGGAGGCCTTCACAGCCGACAGCCTGAGCCGCTACAACGCGAACGTCGTGGTTCCGCGATCGGTGGCCGCCGAGATCGCCGTTCTGAAGGGCATCGTCGCTGCGTTCGTGATGGCCAGCACGAAACGCAAACCGATCTACCGGGCCCAGCGCGACCTGCTCGTCGAATTGGCCGAAACGCTGCTCGCCGGCGGCGACCGGCACCTCGAACCGGCCTTCGTCGACGACTGGGCGGCGGCCGGCAGCGACGACAGCCGCAAGCGGGTCATCGTCGACCAGGTGGCGAGCCTGACCGACCAGTCCGCCCTGGCGTGGCACGGTCGGCTCACTGCGGTGAGTGGTGTGCACGGGTCGGCCTCTTCTGTGCCGGCCGCGTCGGTGCCGACTTCGCCCGTGCCGACCTCGTCCGTGCCCACCTCGCCCGCGCCCACCTCGCCTGCGCCCACCTCGCCTGCGCCCACCTCGCCCGCCTCCGAACCGGGAGCGTGACGCGCGTGGCCGGGCTCATCAGACGGAACGATATCGACGAGGTGCGTTCGCGCGTCAACATCGCCGATGTGGTCGGGGAGTTCGTCACCCTGAAGAGTGCGGGCGTCGGGTCGATGAAGGGGCTGTGCCCGTTCCACGACGAGCGTTCCCCGAGTTTTCACGTGCGCCCCCAGGTCGGCTACTACCACTGCTTCGGCTGCGGCGAAGGGGGTGACGTGTTCTCCTTCCTGCAGAAGGTCGACCACGTCACCTTCAGCGAGGCCGTCGAACGTCTCGCCGCCGGTATCGGCTTCGAGTTGCACTACGAAGACGGCGGCCAGGCGAGCGACCACAGCAACCGCGCCCGGCTCCTCGCGGCGAATGAGGCGGCACGGGAGTGGTTCACCGAGCAACTCATGACCGACGGGGCGGATGCCGGGCGACAGTTCCTGGGCGAACGTGGCTTCGATGCGGCAGCCGCCGAACGCTTCGGCGTGGGCTACGCCCCCCAGGGCTGGGACAATCTCGGCAAACACCTGCGTTCCCGGGGATTCACGGCCGAGGAGCTCAGCGTCGCCGGCCTGACCAGCTCCGGTGATCGCGGCTCCTACGACCGATTCCGTGGGCGTCTCGTCTGGCCCATCCGTGACCAGACCGGCCAGACCGTCGGCTTCGGAGCCCGGCGTCTCTTCGACGATGACAAGGGGCCCAAATACCTCAACACCCCTGAGACGCCGGTGTACCACAAGTCCCAGGTGCTCTACGGGCTCGACCTGGCGAAGCGCGACATCTCCCGTGGACGGCAGGTCGTCGTCGTCGAGGGCTACACCGACGTCATGGCCTGCCATCTCGCGGGCGTGACGACGGCGGTCGCCACCTGCGGAACGGCGTTCGGCGTCGACCACATCAAGATCATCCGGCGCATTCTCGGAGACGACACCTCGGGCCTCGGCGAGGTGGTGTTCACCTTCGATCCGGATGCTGCGGGCCAGAAGGCCGCACTCCGCGCGTTCAGTGAAGAGCAGCGTTTCGAGGCGCAGACCTACGTCGCGGTGGCCCCCGACGGTCTCGACCCCTGCGACCTCCGGCTCAGCCGGGGAGATGATGCCGTTCGACGCCTCATCTCGTCGAAGAAGCCCATGTTCGAATTCGCGATCCGCCAGAAACTCTTGAACTACGACCTGAACACCGTCGAGGGACGAGCCGCGGGGCTTCGCGAAGCGGCACCGATCGTCTCCGACATCCGTGACCCGGCGCTTCGGCCCGGATACACCCGTGAACTCGCCGGGCTGCTCGGCATCGAGCTCGACGAGGCGACGCGGGCCGTCGAGGCGGCCAGGCGGCGGGAGGAGTCCGGGCAGCGCAACGCGGGCTCCGCGCGGGTGAGCACGCCGTCGTCGTCCTCTCCCGCCGGTTCGGGGCGCCCCGCAACCGCCGACCGCGGCCAGACCGGGTCGTTCGACCGTGCACCGATGAGCGCGGCGAGTCGAGGCCAGGGCGACGGATCCGATCGCACTCAGACGGGGCCACAGCACAGCCTCGGGCGACCGGGCCAGACGCTGTCGGGTTCGGCTCAGCCCGGTTCGGCTCAGCCCGGCTCGGCGCAGCCCGGTTCGGCGCAGTCCGGCTCGGCTCAGCCCGGCTCTCAGCGCGGCTCTGCCCATTCCGCCGACCCCGTTCCTGCCATTCCGTCCGTCTCGCTCACGCAGCTACCCGCGACGACGGCGGTTCGCCTCGAACGGGACGCGCTGATGGCGATGCTGCAGTACCCGAAGGTCGTCGGTCGCGAACTGCTGGCCCGGGCATCCGTCGTCGGGTTCAGCGATGCCTCCCTCGCCGCTGTCCGCAGTGCGATAGCGGCCTCGATCGACGACTACGAGCGGGCCGACTGGGTCGCCGTCATCGCGGGTGCCGTCGCACCGCAGTACGTCAGGCTCGTCGAGCAGCTCGCCGTGGCTCCGGTTCCCGAGCGACCCGAGCGGGAGCTCGATGTCTATCTCCGGCGTGTGACGTCATCGCTCATCGAGCGGCATCTCGTGCGTCGCAAGGCCGAGGTGCACGGCCGGCTGCAACGCACCGATTCGACAGCAGACCCCGAGGCGTACCGTTCCCTCAACCGCGAACTCATGCAGCTCGAGGCGGAGAGGCGCGCCATCCAGGCGGATTGAGCGCCGTAAGCTCGAGGCCATGAGTGAGCCCGTTCTGCTCGCGTCCGACGTGACGATCGAGTATCCCGCCCACAGCGTCAGCCCGGTGTACACGGCGGTGCGGGGCGTGAGCCTGCGCGTCGAGCCCGGCGAGATCGTCGGTGTCGTCGGTTCCAGCGGATCGGGCAAGTCCACCTTCGCGCACGTCGCCTCGGGCCAGAGCGGGTCGAGATCGGCTGAGGTCAACCCGCGCATCGTCGGCGGAGGGTTCCGGGTTCTCGGCTTCGACCTTCGCAAAGGTGTGCGCGGTCGCAAGTTCAACAGGCTCACGTACGGTGTCGGCTATCTGCCCCAGAGCTCGGGTGGCGGGTTCGCCCCGAACCTCACCGTCGCCGAACTCGTCGCCGAGCCGATCTTCTCGCGCGACAAGCGCTACAGCGAGAAGGAGGCCAGCCTCAAGGTCGCCATGCTGCTGGATGCTCTGCTGCTGCCTGTCTCAACGGCACGAAAGCTCCCGCACGAACTGTCGAACGGTCAGCGCCAGCGTGTCGCGATCGCACGGTCGCTCATCCTGGACCCGGTTTTTCTCGTCGCAGACGAGCCCACCGCCGGTGTTGACGTGTCCATCCGCGGCCCGATCATCGATGTCATCGTCGCGATGCAGCGGGAGCGGGGTGCGACTGCACTCATCGTGAGCCACGACCTCGAGGTGCTGAGACGATCGGTCGACCGCATCATCGTGCTGCACGAGGGGGTCGTCGTCGGCGCGGGTACGATCGATGATGTTCTGCGAGATCCGCGGCACCCCTACGTCACAGGCCTCGCACGATCGGTGGACCGATGAGTACCCCACGAAACGACCAGCCCGACGCTGCCGGCCCCCACGCCGGGCAGCACCGAGCCGTGCTCGCGGTCGATGCGACACCGCTGGCCGCCGACCGGCGTCCGGCCGCCGGGCCGATCGCCGTACTGCCGCGCCCGAAGAAGATCTTCGTCGACGCGATCACCGAGGCCGGGGGAGACGTTGCCGAGCTGTCGCCGGAGACCCGCGCGATCGTCTGGCTCGCCTCGGGATCGGGCAGTGATCTGTCGGCCGCACTCGACGCCAATCCGCAGGTGCAGTGGGTGCAGCTGCCCTGGGCGGGTGTCGATGCTTTCGCCGACCAGCTGAAGCAGCACGACCGCCCACAGCTGCTCTGGACGAGCGCGAAAGGCGCTTACGCCCAACCGGTCGCCGAGCATGCCCTGGCCCTCTCCCTGTCGTTGATGCGCGAGATCCCGACCCGTGTTCGCGCGACCTCGTGGGCGCGTCCGTCGGGTGAGTCACTCTACGGCCGCCACGTAGTCATCATCGGCGCAGGCGGTATCGCCGTCGAACTGCTCAACCTGCTCGCCCCGTTCGGCGTCTCGGTCACCGTCGTACGTCGAAGCGCCGATGCGGTGCCCGGAGCCGACCGCACCGTGGGAGCGGATGCTCTCGACGACGTGTTGCCCGAAGCCGACCTCGTCATCGTGGCGGCGGCAATGACCGATGGAACCCGTCATCTTTTCGGACCGAGCCAGTTCGCGCTGATGAAGTCGACTGCCTACATCGTGAACATCGCGCGAGGCGGACTCATCGACACCGACGCACTGGTCAACGCCCTCGCTTCGGGCGAGATCGCGGGTGCGGGCGTGGATGTCACCGATCCGGAGCCCCTGCCCGACGGGCATCCGCTCTGGTCGTCCCCGAACGCGATCATCACCCCGCACAGCGCTGACACACCCGAGATGACGGCGCCGCTGCTGGCAGCGCGCCTGCGGCAGAACGTGGCCGCGTTCCTGGGTGATGGGGCCTTCGCGGGAATCGTCGACCCGCAGGCGGGGTACTGAGAGAAGCGTCGATCAGGGCCCGTCGTGGGTTCTGTCATGTGAGGGCGCGGATACCCGCGGCCACGACCGCGGCGGCGATGACGACGACGATGAACGGCACCTTCAGCGTATAGAGCCCGGCCGCCACGAGCACGGCGGGCACCCGTGCATCCACGACGAGGTGCTGCCCGTTCCCTAACGTCTGCACGGCAATCAGCGCAGCGAGGAGCGCGACTGTCAGCAGATTGGCGACACGCGCTGGCGTAGGGCGTGAGATCAGTGCAGGCGGAATCACGTACCCGGTGAGTTTCAGAGCGAAGCACGCGATGGCCGCTGCGATGAGAACCTGCCAGAGCGTCACGATGGCATCCCCTCGATCGGTTCGATTTCGGCTGTGCCGCTTTCGCGATCGGCTCCGGATGCTGCGCCCAACCAGTTGGTCACACCGACGATCACGGCCACACTTGCTGCGATGATCACCGGCAGACCGGGCGTCACGAAGGGAGTGAGCGCCGCGGCGCCCACTCCGGCCGCCACGGCGACGGCCTGGGCCTGCAACTGCTTCAGCCGTGGCCACAGCAGGCCGAGAAACGCAGCCGCGGCCGCGGCATCGAGACCATAGGCGCTGACGTCGCCGATCAGGTCGCCGATGAGCGCACCGATCAGGGTGGTGATATTCCAGCCGACGAAGACGATCAGGCCCGTGAGCCAGAATCCGACCCGCTGTGCTCGCGGAGTCGACTGTGCGGCCGAGACAGCTACAGACTCATCAATCGTCAAGTGAGCGGCGCCAATTCGTTTCAACCAGCCGGATCCGACAACCGGAGACATGCGAAGTGCGTAGATGACGTTGCGTGAGCCGAGCAGGGTGGCGCTGGCGATCGCCGACGGCCCGGCCGCGATACCTCCTGCAGCAATCACACCCACGAGAGCGAATTGCGAACCACCCGTGAACATCACGAGGCTCATGAAACACGTCTGCCAGATATCCAGTCCAGCCGCCGTAGCGAGTGCTCCGAACGAGACTCCGTAGGCCGCAGTGGCAATTCCGACGGCGAGGCTGGCGCGCACGGCGGGCCTTGCTTCGTCCGCGTCGCTCACGCTTTCATTCTGCCAAAAACTCTCAGAAACTATTTTGGGAACTGGTCTGTTTGAGGGTGTTTTTGCTGAGGTAATGTCAGTGGTTGGTGTTTGACTGGAGTCATGAAACCACCCGCCACACCACCCGAAGTCGACACCGCGTCGGCGATTGTGGGGTGCGTGGATGCCCTCATCGGGTTGGGCGTACTCGACCCCGGATCGGGTGCCGGGGCTGCCGCGCCCATGGGGCTTGCCACTGGTGAGTTGATGGCTGGGGTGGTGCAGGTGGAGTACCTGGAACGGTTGGTCACATCGTTGCGTCTGCAGCTGGCGGGGGAGGTGGCTGAGAGGTGCAGACCCGAGCTCGGCGAGGACGGGTTGTCGAAGGCGTCGAACTTCACCACCCCGGCCGGGTTTTTGGCCGCGAACACCGGTACGAGCGAGCACACGGCGAAGAAGCTGATGAAGGTCGGTGGGGAGTTGCGGGTGACGATGTCGCTGTGTGGGCTGCCGAACCTGCCCGCGTTCTCCCACGTCGCGGAGGCGGTCGGGTTGGGTGCGATCGGTCTCGACGTGGCGACCGTGATCACGACCCGGCTCGGCCGGGTGGCGAAATGTACGGGGTTCACGGATGCTCTGATCGAGGCCGAAGCCCAGTTGGTGTCGTTGGCGCAAGAGTCGTTGGGGGGCCAGTGCTACTCGGCAGATGTCATCGACCGTTTCGCGGTGCGGATGATCGCGCACCTCGACCCCGACGGTGTCGAGCCCACCGAGGCGCAACTGCACGACAAACGCACCCTGACTTTGGTCACGGAGAAGACCGGGATGACGAAACTCACCGGCCTCCTGCCCCCGACCGCCGCCGGTCACTTGCGGGCAGCCCTTGAGCCGTTCACCAGCCCCCGCATCCCCACCTTCACCGACCCCACCGGCACCAGCACCGGCGCCGGCACCCACGACCTGACCGCCCCCGACGGCGACTCGGTCGACCCGCTGCTTCGTGACACCCGCACCAGGGGTCAGAAGCTCGCCGACGGTCTCCTGCAACTCGTCACCGCCGCAGCCGGCCTTCCGTCGATGCCGCGCCTGAACGGGGCCGCCCCCACCGTGAACGTGCACGCCACCCTCGACGACGTCATCTCCGGTCGCGGTATCGGTTGGATCGATGGTCTCACCGAACCCGTGCCCGCGAGCACGATCGAAACCCTGCTCTGCCACTCGGATGTCATCACGACTTTGTTCGGTGGCCAGGGTCAGGTGTTGCAGCACGGCAAAACGAAGCGCCTGTTCACCGCCGCGCAAAACCGTGCCCTCGCCGCCCGCGACGGCGGCTGCGTGTGGCCCTCCTGC
This sequence comes from Subtercola boreus, assembly GCF_003399645.1. Classification (GTDB taxonomy): domain Bacteria; phylum Actinomycetota; class Actinomycetes; order Actinomycetales; family Microbacteriaceae; genus Subtercola; species Subtercola boreus_A. Next base: position 59,379 of record NZ_NBXD01000016.1, on the reverse strand, counting down.
GAAGCACCACCGTCCTGGTGCGAATCACACCACGTCGAGGGCTGGCAAACGAAAACCCACCAACCGGGCAAAACAGATCTCGACAACGGTGCCCTGCTCTGCCACTTCCACCACTCCCATGTGCACAAAACGAGGTGGAAGCTGGTGATGCGAAACGGAACCCCGCATTTGATACCCCCCGACTGGCTCGACTGGCGACAAACCCCCCGACCCTGCCAACAAAACCGCGCCCGCCCACTCCCACAAACCGGATAACCCCAACCCACACCCGGTCATTCGCAGCACACCGGCTCCCCGCCTCCATGCACCCGGCATCACGCTGCCGCGCACCGGGCATCCCTTTCTCGCGCACCCCAAATCCTCTATCACGCACACAGGAATCCGTCAGTGCACAATCCCGGCCATCCGACCCAGCCACCTCCCTGACGCCCCGAGCGCAGGCACCCAGCCATTGACCCAGCCATCCGCCCGACCCGCCCCATCCATTCCCGGCAAGCCCGCAGGGCGCGGCAGCGCAACCGCATTGCACACCTCCCCACGGAGTGTCCTACAAACACGCCAAACGATGCGCCCACCCCGCATCCGGGCATGAAAAAAGGCCGCCGGGGTGGAGCCCTGACGACCTTTTCGCTCCCCGACTTGGACTCGAACCAAGAACCTGCCGATTAACAGTCGGCTGCTCTGCCAATTGAGCTATCGAGGAATGCTGAAACAGCTTAGTTACGCTATCACGAAACATCTGAGGGCCGAATCGAACGGCTTGCGCCCGACCCTGCCCGCCGAAACGTGCAGCCAAAAGCATACCGCACCCCAGAGTGACGCCGATCCAGCAGGCCGCCCCACCCGGGTCGCGGGCAGCCGGCTGACCCGATGCTGACCCGGTTCATCCGCCGATTTAGGCCCCGCCCTCGAAAGTGTCGACCCCGGGCATCCACTTCTGGCCCGGTCCACCCCAGCTGCGCTTACGCGCGATCTTCCCCGCGGCCTTGGCGTACGAGAACTCGAGCCTGTCGACGTAGAGGTACCCGTCGAGGTGGTCGTACTCGTGCTGGAAGATCCGTGCCAACCAGCCCGACGCAGCTACCTCAAAGGGCTCGCCCGTCACGGTGAAAGCCCGCAGTAGAGCATCCGCCGACCTGACGAGTGGAAACCGTTCACCCGGAAAAGAGAGGCAACCCTCGGAGTCGAGGTCTTCGTCTGCCTCCTCGACGGGAGGGGGGCTCACAAGCAGCACGGGGTTCACCGCCGTGCCCGAGTGCACCACATCGTCGGTGTCGGTGTACTCATACACGAAGAGCCGGAGCCCGACACCCACCTGCGGTGCGGCGAGCCCGACACCGGGCGCCGCATGCATCGTGTCGACCATGTCGGCGACGAGAACACGCAGATCGTCGTCGAATGCAGTGATGGGAAGTGCGGGGGAGTGGAGCGCCGGATCGCCGAAGATCCGAATGGGAAGAACAGCCATGTCGTCAAGCCTATCCGCGCGCAAACCGCGATACTGTCGACGGGTGCCCCCCGAACTCGCCGCCGTCACCGAGCTCGCCTCGAATCCCATTCAGTCCATCGGCATCCCGATCGCCCTGATCGGTGCCGTCTTTCTGTCGTTCGGCGCACAGTTCCAGCACCGCGGGGTCAACAAGGTCGAGGCAGCGAGCCAGCAGGCCACCGGTGGGCTCGACGTCAAGCAGCTCCTGGCCCTGCTGGGTCGTCCCTCCTGGGTTCTCGGGTCGCTCATGCTGGCCCTGGCGATCGTCTTCCAGCTCACCAGCCTGAACTTCGCTCCGATCATCGTGGTGCAGCCGCTGGGAGCGATCGCCCTCGTCATCACGTCGATCCTCAACGCTCGGGTCACGCGAAGCAAGCTCAACCGGGCGTCCGTCATCTCCATCGTGATGTGCGTCGGAGGCGTCGCTCTCTTCGTTCTCATTGCGGCGTTCACCGCCGTCGACAAGCCCATTCAAGACCCTCAGCTCGTGACGATCGTCATCATCCTGGCCGTCGTGCTGGCCCTGTTCGTGACTCTGTTCGTGCTCTTCAGAAAGCGGATGCGAGCCGTCTCGTACATCGTCGGCGCCGGCGTGCTCTACGGCTTCGTCGCCACCCTCGCCAAGGTCGTCATCAGCCGACTGCAGCAGGGTGACTTCGAGTGGCTGACGTTCATCTGCCTGGTCGGTCTCCTCGCCTCCGCGGCCGCTGGAGCCTATTTCGTCCAGACGGCCTACGCATCGGGTCCACCCGACCTGGTGATCGCCGGATTGACCGTGATCGACCCGATGGTGGCGGTCGGTATCGGTATCGTGGTGCTCGGCGAGGCTCAGCTTGCCCCGCCGCTCGCTCTCGTCGGCTTCGTGCTGACGGGCATCCTGGCCGTTCTCGGTGTCTTCGGCCTCGCCCGCTACCACCCGCAGACCGGTCACTGACTGCGGTTACTAGGGTAGATTCTCCGAAAGACCGTTGTGGTGACAGATGTTCGACCTCCGCCCTCCCGAACCAGAAAGTTCTCACTTGCCAGCTCCTTCCGGCCCGTACCCTGCAGCTGCAGACGCCGTCCCCGCGAAGCCACTGAAGGTCGTCATCGGAGCAGACACGTTCTCTCCCAACGTGAACGGAAGTGCGCGCTTCTCGCAGCGGCTTGCATCCGGGTTGGCTGCCCGCGGACACGAAGTGCACGTCGTGGCACCGGCCGCCTCGCGCAAACACGGCACCTGGACGGAATCGTACGACGGCCAGGACATCACTGTTCACCGCCTGCGGAGCTTCCGCTGGTATCCGCACGACTGGCTGCGCTGGTCGGAGCCCTGGTTCATCAACAGGAACAGCGATCGCATTCTGGAACAGGTCGACCCCGATGTCGTGCACTTCCAGTCGCACATCATCGTCGGCCGCGGCCTCTCGATCGCCGCACGCAAGCGCAAGAACATACGCATCATCGGCACGAACCATTTCATGCCCGAGAACCTGCTCGAATTCACCCTGCTGCCGAAGTCGTGGCAGGAGAAGGCGGTCAGCATGGCCTGGCGGGCTGCCAAGCGCACCTTCGGGCGCGCCGACGTGGTCACGACCCCGACCCAGAGGGCGGCGGAGTTCCTCGAGAAGTCGACCGGTCTGGGCGGCGTGCTCGCCATCTCCTGCGGTATCGACGCCGACAACTACACGCCCAGCTTCGAGCCGCGCACGGGCAACCGAATCCTCTTCGTCGGGCGCGTCACAGGTGAGAAGCAGATCGACGTTCTCATCAGGGCAGTCGGCCTGCTACCGGCCGACCTCGACGTTCAGCTTGACATCGTCGGTGGCGGCGACCTGCTGAAGCACCTCGAGAACCTGTCGAAGACCCTCGGCCTCGAAGACCGCGTGCACTTCGCCGGCTATGTCACCGAGGAGGAGCTCCGCGCCGCCTACACGAACGCGACGATCTTCGGGATGCCGTCGGTCGCCGAGTTGCAGAGCATCGCGACGATGGAGGCGATGGCCTCAGGCCTGCCGATCGTCGCCGCTGACGCCATGGCGCTACCGCATCTCGTGAAAGACGGCAAGAACGGCTTTCTCTTCGCGCCCGGCGACTCCCAGCAGATGGCCGACCGGCTCGAATTCCTGCTGCGCCTGCCCCAGGAGAAGCTCGACGAGTTCAAGCACGCCTCACTCAAACTCATCGAGAAGCACGACCTGCAGCGCACGATCGTGACTTTCGAGCGCCTCTACCGGGGTGCAAACGACGTGGATGCCGCGGCGATCGACGAGACGATGGCGGCAGAGTCGCTGAACACGTCATCGATGCGCATCATCGACCTGCCCACGGAGTGAACCCCGTGCGGTGGGGCGTGCGTGCCGTGTGACGCGTGAGTCGGTGGGGCGTGCGGGACTTGAACCCGCGACCGACGGATTATGAGTCCGCTGCTCTAACCAGCTGAGCTAACGCCCCGCGCGGCCGACGCCGTGACGCTGCCGCTGGTCAACGATACCTCGTGGCGAGCGTCACCCGTGGACGACGCTCGCAGTGGCGCCACCCAGCCAACGTTTGCATGGACTTGCGACAGAATTCAGAACAATTCGGTTGCAAGAGGTGATTTTTTGTCACTGACTGTTGACGTGCGTCAGCGCACCGGTTAGCGTTTCTACGGCTCGACTCGCAACCGGGTCTTAGGGGCGCTGTGCCGGCACGCTTGCGCTGCCACCGTTGCAATTTGGGGTACCTTCCATGTCAGAACCGAATACGTTCAGCAACCTCCCACCGGCTCGTCCGGTGAGCTATCACACTCACGACATCGCGGTGCGGGGCGGTTGCCTGCGCGTCGGCGAGTGGCGTCCACAGGGTCCATGGGCCGAAGAAGCACCCGTCGTGGTGGCGCTGCACTGCATGGAGGGCGCCCACCTCGTCTGGGCGTCTCTCGCCGCCGCGCTTCCCGAGGTGCGCATCATCGCCCCAGACCTCCGTGGTCGCGGCAGAAGCGCCGGGCTGCCCGGTCCGTTCGGAATCGACCAGCACGCCACCGACATTCTCACGGTGATGGATGCCCTCCAGTTGTCAGGCGTCACTCTCGTCGGTCATTCGCTGGGCGCCTTTGCAGCTGTCGCGGCCCTGCAGGCCCGGCGGGAGAGCTTCACCCGGGCCGTACTCGTCGACGGCGGACTACCGCTCACCGTACCGCTGACGTGCGATCCCGCCGATCTGCTCGAGACCGTTCTCGGCAGGCGGGCGGCGGGGCTCGAGCTGGTGTTCTCCAGCCCGGCGACCCATCGGCGATTCCGACAGATGCACCCGGCATTCGCGCGGGACTGGAGCCCGGAGCTCGACACCTACGTCGACTATCTGCTCGACGAGACACTCGGCGCCGACGCCGAGATCGAGTACCGACCGATCGCCTCCCAGGCCGCCCTGAGTATCGACGCCCGCGAGCTCAGTGGCAGTACGGCGCTCTGGGAGCGGCTACGGGAGGTGGATGACGCGGCCGTTCTGCTGACTGCACCGCGTGGTCTGCTCAATGAGGCGCCGGGTGTCTACAGCGTCCGCGAGCTCGAGATCGCCCGGCGCGAATGGCCCGGGCTGAACCACCGCCTGGTGGCCCACGTTAACCACTACACGATCATCACGTCGAGGCGGGGCGCTGCGGCTATCGCCACCGAGGTGCGGCGGGGGTTCGAGCGAGTTCAGGAGCCCGAAGTGCCCCGCCGCGAGGCCAGCTGACGTCTCGCACAGCTGGGCGATGCAGGTGCCAGGTCAGCTCGCGGCGCCTCGCAGGGTGCCGGTCGTCTTTCCGTTGGGGTCGCCCAGTACGCAGATGACGGTACGGTCGCCGCTGCCCCAGGAGGTCTCGGTCGGGACGTATTCGGTGAACGCCAGGATCGACTGGTCGTAACTCACCCCGACGAAGGAGTCGAACTGGTTCCTGCACCCGGTTTCGGCAGCATCGCCGACCGGGCCCGTTCCGGGGAATGCTTCGGCATCGGGGAGGTCGAACTCGTAGTAGACCTCGAGGTCGTGGGCGGTGGCGCAGTCGACCGTCGGTACTTCTGAGACATGGGTGTCTGTGCCATCGTTCAGGCAGTCGCCGACCGCCAGCGCGAACACGTCACCGGTCTGCTCAACGGATGGTGCCGAGACCGTCGGGCGCGGGGTCGGGTCTTGGGCACGGGCGGTTGGTGCTCCCGTCGACAGTGGCACGTCGTTCGAGGCGCTGGAGCACCCCGCCAGCAACAGAACCGTGCACACGGCAGGTACGACGAGGAGGAATGCGGTGAGTCGTGAGATGGTCATGGTCGCTCCAGGGAGGCAGGCGGCATCCGAGCCGCAGGCTGACAGATACATGAAGCATACTCATATAAGCCGCAAGGAGCGAGAATCTGTCAACTGCGCGCAACCGGCCGGCGCCCACGACGGGGTCGGTCACTCGACAGGGCGCGGGTGAGAAGCGTTCCCGACATCCACCGCTGCTCGACCTCGCCAAGCCATCGGAGGGCCGCCTCCGTGAGCTGGCGGCGAGCAGACTCGGCGAGGTCGTGGGGTTCGGAAGGGGTGCATTCCGGGCTGCGACTCCACACAGTGCGATAACTGCCCAGCAGCCGCAACGGATCAGCACCGGGCAGCGTGCACGCGAGAAGGATGTGTTCGACCATCTCCTCCCAGGCGGGCTCTCCTTCCGGTGCGCCGGCGAGCCACGTTCCGGCCTCGAGCCGGCCCGCGGTTGTCAGCTCATAGAAGGGGAGTCGCGCTACCGCCGTTCCGGGCGGAACGGAGCCGTCGAGGTCAGCAGAAACGGGCTCGACGAGGCCTGCCTCGACAAGTCGGGTCAGTGTCGCGTAGATCTGCCCGACATTGATCCTGCCGAGACGGGAGGTGCGTGCCTCGATCTCCGAATGCACCTGCAGTCCGTAGGCCGGCCCCAGGGTGAGCAGCGCCAGGATGCTCGACCTCACCGACACGCGACCACGACCCTTCTCGTTCGAATGAGCGTAGCGCGGTGAGTTACAGCCTTGTCATTCGGCCCGCCGGTCAGGCATACTGGAGCCAGCGGACTCGCCGAGGTGGGCCGCACAATTGAATACGGTTGCCACCGTTCCCGGGCCGCTTCGGCCCGAGCATCCATTCACAGGTCGTTGGGGAAGACGTACCTCACGAATGGAGAAAACAGATGGTGGCATCAGTCGCACGCGGAGTGGTCTACGTTCACTCCGCTCCTCGCGCGCTCTGCCCTCACGTCGAGTGGGCCGCAGGTCGCGCCATTGGTCGTGCGGTGAACTTCGAGTGGATCGAGCAGCCCGTACTGCGCGGGTCCCAGCGCACCGAGTTCTACTGGGAGGGCCCGGCAGGCACCGGCGCGGCCATCGCCTCGGCGCTGCGGGGCTGGGAGCACCTGCGGTACGAGGTCACCGAAGATCCGGCCCCGGGCCGCGACGGCGGACGATGGATGCACACGCCCGATCTCGGAATCTACTTCGCGCAGACCGACAGCGCGGGCAACACCGTCATCCCCGAGGATCGCGTGCGTGCAGCCATGGAGTCCGCTGGCACGAACGCGCTCGAGCTGCACCGCGAGCTGCGATTGGCCCTCGGCCAGGCGTGGGACGACGAACTCGAGCCGTTCCGGTACGCCAGCGATTTTGCGCCCGTGGTCTGGCTGCACTCGGTCGGGTGACTGGCCGTGAAGGGGCCAAAATCGTTGGACGGCCCCGGCTGTGGCACGATTTGGGGCCCTTCGAGCCATCACGGGCGTGCGCGTGCGGGTGGGTGAGGCGGGCGTCAGACCGTCTTGAAGGCCGCCACGGCGTTGTGGCCACCGAAGCCGAAGGAGTTGCTGATCGCCAGCAGGTCGCCCGGCGGCAGGGCACGCGGTGAGATGACGACGTCGAGCTTGATCTCGGGATCCTGGTCATGGAGGTTGATCGTCGGAGGAGCGAGCCGCTCCTGCAGAGCCTTGATCACGAAGATGGCCTCAATGGCACCGGCACCGCCCAGAAGGTGACCCGTCGATGCCTTCGTGGCCGACACCGGGATGCCCTCGACTGCTTCGCCGAAGACGCGGCGCAGGGCGTTGTACTCGGCGATGTCGCCGACCGGGGTGCTGGTGGCATGGGCGTTGATATGCCCGACGTCGCTGAGCGTGTAGCCGGCATTCTCCACGGCGGCCTTCATCGCGCGCGCCGCTGCCGAGCCCTCGGGGTCGGGAGCGGTGATGTGGTAGGCGTCGCTCGTGACCGACCCACCGAGAAGTTCGGCGTAAATCTTCGCCCCGCGGGCGACGGCGTGTTCATACGTCTCGAGCACGACGGCCGCCGCGCCCTCCCCGAGCACGAAGCCGTCGCGGTTGACATCGTAGGGCCGTGAGGCGGTGGCGGGATCATCCATTCGCTTCGAGAGCGCCTGCATGGCGGCGAAGGAAGCGATGGGGAGCGGGTGGATGCTCGCCTCGGAGCCGCCGGCGACGATGACGTCGGCGAGACCGGCCTGGAGGTGATCGTAGGCGTTCGCGATCGATTCGGTGCTCGACGCGCAGGCCGAGACGTCAGTACGGCTGAAGCCGCGTGCGCCGAGGTCCATGCTGATGGCCGCGGCCGCACCGTTCGGCATGAGCATCGGGACGGTCATCGGCAGGACGCGGCGTGGGCCTCGCTCGCGCAGTGTGTCCCAGGCGTCGAGCAGCGTCCAGAGGCCACCGATACCGGTGGCCCAGTCGACTGCGAGGCGTTCGGGGTCGATCTCGGGGGACCCGGCGTCAGCCCAGGCTTCACGGGCCGCGGTCAGGGCGAACTGGCTGTTGGGGTCGAGGCGCTTGGTCTCCTGGCGCGTGAGCACGTCGGCCGAGGGGACGACCGCCTGGGCGGCCATCGTGATGGGCACCTGCCACTTCTCGACCCAGTCCTGTTCGAGCGCACGGTTGCCCGAAACGCCGCCCAGCAGGGCCTGCCAGCTCTCTTCGGCCGTTCCGCCGAGGGGAGACGTGGCACCGATTCCGGTGACGACGATTCGTTTGCTCATGAGCTGGACTTTCTGTGGATCAGACGGGCGGGTGGTGCAGGAGACCGGGGCGCGGGAGGCGACCCCGGTCATCCGGAGGGTGGTGCGCTGCTGCGGGAGCCTAGGCCTGCGCGTTGGTGATGAAAGTCACAGCGTCACCGACGGTCTTGAGGTTCTTGACCTCTTCGTCGGGGATCTTGACGTCGAACTTCTCTTCGGCGTTCACGACGATGGTCATCATCGAGATGGAGTCGATGTCGAGGTCGTCGGTGAACGACTTGTCGAGCTCCACCGTGTCGGCAGCGATGCCGGTTTCGTCGTTGATGAGCTCGGCCAGGCCAGCAAGAACTTCTTCGGTGGAAAATGCCATTATTTGTCTCCTTGGATGGCGCCTGAGTCAGGCGTGTTGGGGGTCTCTCGTTCGACAGTTGAGTCGTTTGAGGCGACACTCAGTTTAGGTCAGAGCGGGCGGGTTCCCCGGCAGGACGATGACCTGCGAGCCGAAAACGAGACCTGCGCCGAAACCGATCTGCAGGGCGAGGCCTCCGGCGGCTTCCGGATGCTCGGCGAGCAGCCGGTGCGTCGCGAGGGGGATCGAGGCGGCCGACGTGTTGCCTGTCGTGGCGATGTCACGCGCGATGATGACGCTGTCGGGCAGCTTCAGCACCTTCGCGAACTCGTCGATGATTCGCATGTTGGCTTGGTGGGGAATGAAAGCGGTCAGGTCGGCGGCCGTGACACCGGCCGCGTCCAGGGCCTGCTGAGCGACCTTCGCCATCTCCCAGACGGCCCAGCGGAAGACCGTCTGGCCCTCCTGCCGCATGGTGGGCCACTCGTTCTCACCGGCCCGGAAGCCGACGTAGGTGCCCTCCATGCCGACGGCTCCCCACTTCGACCCATCGGAGCCGAGAATCGACTTCGAGATGCCGGGGAAGTCGCTGGGGCCGACGACGGCCGCCCCGGCGCCATCGCCGAGCAGGAAGGAGATGGTTCGGTCGGCTGGGTTGACGAAGTCGCTGAGCTTCTCGGCACCGATGACGAGCACGTACTCGGCGACGCCGGATCTCACCAGGGCGTCTGCCTGCGCGATGGCGTACGCGTAGCCGGCGCAGGCGGCCTCGATGTCGTAGGCCGCAGCGGTACCCGCACCCACGCGCTCGGCGACGAGGGCCGAGACCGAGGGGGTGACCGCCGGGTTGCTGACCGTCGCCACGATGACTGCACCGATCTGGTCGGGGCGTATGCCTGACGTCTCGATCGCCTCTCGACCAGCCTCGACGGCGAGGTCGACGGCGGTGATGTCCTTCGATGCGCGTCGCCGTTCGATGATGCCGGTACGCTGGCGGATCCACTCGTCGGAGGAGTTGATGGCCTCGACGAGCTCCTCGTTCCCGACGACGAGGTCGCCCCGGGCTGCGCCCATCGCGTAGATGCGCGTGAACTCGTGGCCCTTCGACTGCTGCAGTGTGGGGCGGTTCATGCGTTCTGCTCCAGCATCTCGATGGCGGCCGGCAGGTCGTCGGGAGTCTTGATGGCCACCGACGGAACCCCTCGGAGGCCCCGCTTGGCCAGCCCGACCAGGGCGCCGGCCGGTGCGACCTCGATGATGCCGGTCACGCCGGCGTCGAGGAACGACGCCATCGTGCGGTCCCAGCGCACCGGCGACGAGACCTGGCCGACGAGCAAGTCGACGAACGACTCCCCGGTGTCGACCACACCACCGTCGCGGTTGGTCCAGATGGGAAGAGAGGGATGCGTGGGGGAGAGCGTGTGCGCGACATCGGTGAGATGCTCGACCGCGGGCTGCATGTACCGGGTGTGGAACGCGCCGGCGACCTGGAGCGGAATGACACGGGCGCCCCGGGGAGCGACACCGGCGAGTTCGGCCAGCCTCTCGAGGGCACCGGCTACGACGATCTGGCCGCCGCCGTTGAAGTTCGCGGGCTCCAGGTCGAGCTCGGCGAGGGCCGCGAGCAGTTCGCTCTCATCGCCACCGACCACTGCGCTCATGCCCGTCGGCGTGATCGCGGCAGCCTCGGCCATCGCCGCCCCGCGTTCGCGCACGAACGTCATCGCCTCGCTCTCGGTGAGGATGCCGGCGGCCTGGGCGGCGGTGATCTCCCCCACCGAGTGGCCGGCGACGCCCCCCACGCGGCTGCGACGACCGTCGGCCAGCAGGGCGCCGAGCGCCAGGAGGCCCGCCGCCACGATGAGCGGCTGGGCGATGCGCGTGTCGCGGATGGTGTCGGCGTCGCTCTCGGTGCCGTGCTTCACCAGGTCGAGCCCCGCCAGCTGCGACAGGGTGTCGAGGTGTCCGGCGAAGGCGGGTTCTGCAACCCAGGGTGCGAGAAAGCCGGGGGTCTGTGAGCCCTGGCCGGGGCAGACGATCACGATCATGGAGTTCAGTCTTTCAAGGGTTGGGAAGGAGTCGGTGTCGAAAAGCGCACAAAGATGGGGGAAAGTATTGGCGAATGCCTCTAACGACGACGCACGGCCGGGTCAGGTTCGTTCATCGACCCGAGAATGAGCGCCGATTGCAGGATGAGGGCTTCACGGGCGCCGGTCGCATCCCAGCCGATCACGTGGGAGACCCGCTTGAGTCGGTAGCGCACGGTGTTGGGGTGCACGAAGAGTTCCCGGGCTGTGCCCTCCAGCGACCGCCCGTTGTCGAGGTAGCACCACAGTGTGGTCATGAGTTCGGGGCTCTGGTCCTGCAGCGGACGGTACACCCGGTTGACCAGCGTCGACCGGGCGAGCGGGTCGCCGGCGAGGGCGCGTTCGGGTAGCAGATCGTCGGCATACACCGGCCGTGGGGCGTTCCGCCACGACTTGGCGACCGCGAAGCCGGCCAGGGCCGCCTTGGCGCTGCGGGATGCGTCGACCAAGCTCGGCACCTCGTGTCCGAGAACAAGGTGGCCGGGCCCGAAGCCGGGCTCCAGCGCCTTGGCGATCTCCATGAACGAGAGCGTGGGTTCGACGGCAGCACCCGGGAGGGGTTCGTCGGCCGCTCCGACCGCGGGTTGGGAACGACCGATGACGAGCACCAGCCGGCCGCCCTGCACGCCAATCAGAACGTCGGCCGCCAGGTGGCGTGAGGTTCTGCGCAGCTGGTCGACGTCGAGCATCCGCGGCGTCGTGCCGACCAGCACGCTGACCGCGCCGTGGCCGTGCCAGCCGAGGGCGGCAATGCGACTCGGGAGCTCGTCGTCGTACTCACCCGAGAGGATGGAATCGACGACGAGCGCCTCGAGCCGCGCATCCCAGAGGCCGCGTGCCTCGGCGGCACGGGCGTAGACGTCGGCCGACGCGAAGGCGATCTCCCGCGAGTAGAGCAGGATCGCCTCGCGGAGGGACTGGTCGCCTTTGATGCGCTCTTCGACGACCTCGACCACGACGCGGATGAGCTGGAGCGTCTGCTGCAGGCTCACCGAGCGCAGCAGTTCCCGGGGAGCCGCACCGAAGACGTCGGAGGCGATCCAGGTGGTCGTGGTGGGGTCGTCGTACCAGGTGATGAACGACTTGATACCGGCCTGCGCGACCAGTCCGACGGCGGAGCGCCTCCCCGGCGGCATGTCGCCGTACCAGGGAAGCGTCTCGTCGAGTTTCTTGATCGTCGCGGTCGACAACTCGCCCGACACCGTGCGGAGCCAGGCGAGCGTCTGTTCTTTTGTGCGGGCCATCTTCGATGTTGGCGGTGTGTGCGGTGCAGCCGCGGGGGCGGCCTCCTGGCCGCTCAGCTCTCGCCGCCCGCCGATCCGGAGGTGCCGGCGGCGACGTCGTGCAGACGGTACTTGTCGATCGCCCACTGCGGTGCGTTCGGGTCGACCTCGTGACGTGCGGCAAGCTGTTCGAGCACGCGCACGACCACCGACGGGCCGTCGATCTTGTAGTACCTCCGGGCGGCGGGCCGGGTGTCGCTGAAGCCGAAGTCGTCGGCCCCGAGCGTGGCGTAGTCACCGGGCACGAACTGCCTGATCTGGTCGGGAACCGCGTGCATGTAGTCGCTGACCGCGACGAACGGACCGTGCGAGCCCGAGAGCTTGTCGGTCAGGTACGGCACGTGGGGCTGCTCACTCGGGTTGAGGAAGTTGTGCTCCTCGGCGCGCAAGCCGTCGCGGCGAAGCTCCGTCCAGCTCGTGACGCTCCAGACATCGGCTGAGACACCCCAGTCGTCGGCCAGCAGCTGCTGGGCCTCGAGGGCCCACGGCACACCCACGCCGGAGGCGAGGATCTGCGCCTTCGGCCCGTCGACCGAACCACCCTTGAGGTAGTGAATGCCCTTGACGATGCCCTCGACATCTACGTTCTCGGGCTCCGCGGGCATGACCATCGGCTCGTTGTAGAGAGTCAGGTAGTACATCACGTTCGGATCGCTGTGCGTTCCGCCGTACATCCGCTCGAGGCCCGAGCGCACGATGTGGCCGATCTCGTATCCGTATGCGGGGTCGTACGACACCACGGCCGGGTTGGTCGAGGCGATGAGGTGACTGTGGCCGTCGGCGTGCTGCAGGCCCTCGCCGGTCAGCGTGGTGCGACCGGCCGTCGCGCCCATGATGAACCCGCGGGTCATCTGGTCGCCCGCGGCCCAGAGGGCGTCGCCCGTGCGCTGGAAACCGAACATCGAGTAGAAGACGTAGACCGGGATGAGCGGCTCGCCCTGCGTCGAGTACGAGGTGCCCGCTGCGGTGAACGCGGCGACGGCACCGGCCTCGTTGATGCCGACGTGCACGATCTGGCCCTGCGGGCTCTCCTTGTAGGCGAGCAGCAGGTCGCGGTCGACACTGGTGTAGTGCTGGCCGTTCGGGTTGTAGATCTTGGCACTCGGGAAGAACGCATCCATACCGAAGGTGCGCGCCTCGTCGGGGATGACCGGCACGACGCGGTTGCCGAAGTCCTTCGACCGCGTCATCTCCTTCAGCAGGCGCACGAAGGCCATGGTGGTGGCGATCTCCTGCGTTCCGGAGCCCTTCTTCATGATCGCGTAGGCCGAGTCGTCGGGCAGCGTGATCGCCGTGTGCTTCGTGCGGCGTTCGGGCAGGTAGCCGCCGAGCGCCCGGCGGCGCTCGTGCATGTACTCGATGGCCTCGTCGCCCTCACCCGGGTTGTAGTACGGGGGGAGGTACGGGTTCTCTTCGAGCTTCGCGTTCGTGATGGGGATGTGCATCTCGTCGCGGAACATCTTCAGGTTTTCGAGCGTCATCTTCTTCATCTGGTGGGTCGCATTGCGGCCCTCGAAGCTCTTGCCCAGGCCGTAGCCCTTGATGGTGTGGGCGAGGATGACGGTGGGCTGGCCCGTGTGCTCAGAGGCCGCCTTGAACGCGGCGTAGACCTTGCGGTAGTCGTGGCCGCCGCGCTTCAGGCCCCAGACCTGGTCGTCGCTGTAGTCCTCTATGAGCTTCAGAGCCCGCGGGTCGCGCCCGAAGAAGTTCTCACGGACGAACGCGCCGTCTTCGGTCTTGTACGTCTGGAAGTCGCCATCCGGAGTCGTGTTCATCAGGTTGAGCAGGGCGCCCTCGCTGTCGTTCTGCAGAAGCGAGTCCCATTCGCGGCCCCAGATGACCTTGATGACGTTCCAGCCGGCGCCTCGGAAGAAGCTCTCGAGCTCCTGGATGATCTTGCCGTTGCCGCGCACCGGGCCGTCGAGGCGCTGCAGGTTGCAGTTGATGACGAAGTTGAGGTTGTCGAGACCGTCGTTGGCGGCCACCTGCAGCTGGCCGCGGCTCTCGACCTCGTCCATCTCGCCGTCGCCGAGAAAAGCCCAGACCTGCTGGTCGCTGGCGTCTTTGATGCCGCGGTTGGTGAGGTACTTGTTGGCCTGGGCCTGGTAGATCGCGTTGATCGGGCCGATGCCCATCGAGACGGTCGGGAACTGCCAGAACTCCGGCATGAGGCGGGGGTGCGGGTACGAGCTCAGCCCGCCGCCCGCGTGCGACTTCTCCTGGCGGAACCCGTCGAGCCTGTTCTCGTCGAGCCGGCCCTCGAGGAAGGCACGGGCGTAGGTACCAGGGGAGGCGTGACCCTGGATGAAGACCTGGTCGCCGCCGCCCGGGGCATCCTGCCCGCGGAAGAAGTGGTTGAAGCCCACTTCGTAAAGCGACGCGCTGGAGGCGTAGGTGGAGATGTGCCCACCGACGGCGATGCCGGGGCGCTGGGCGCGGTGCACGAGCATGGCGGCGTTCCAGCGGATCCAGGCGCGGTAGCGGCGCTCGATGTCTTCGTTGCCGGGAAAGTCGGGTTCGTTCTCGGGAGCAATGGTGTTGATGTAGTCGGTGGTCGGAACCATCGGAACGCCGAGGTGCAGCTCTTTGCTGCGCTTCAGCAGGCTGAGCATGATCTCCCTGGCGCGGCCGTGGCCGCGAGCGGCGACCAGTTGGTCGAGGGATTCAGACCATTCGGCGGTTTCGTCGGGATCGGCATCGATGTTCGTGACCGAATACGGGTCTTGGTCGTTGACAGTCAACGTCAACCTCTCTCTTCTTTGTTGTAGAGATCATTCACACAGCCGGGGTTCCGGTTCACGGATTCCTGAGCCTCGACAAGCCTAAGGGATTAGACTTCGAGCTTGGGTCTGGCGGGCAAGGTACCTGTCACCGGAAGGATCGCCTGTCATGGCACTCGAAAACGACACGTTCGCCCCCGACTTCGAACTGTCGAACCAGTTCGGCGAGAAGGTGCGTCTGAGCCAGTTCCGCGGCGTCAAGCCGGTCGTGCTCGTCTTCTACCCCCTCGCCTTCTCGGGCGTCTGCACCAGCGAGTTCTGCGCCCTCGAAGACAACATCGCCCTGTTCCGCGACAACAGCATCGAACTGCTCGGCATCTCGGTCGACTCAAAGTCTGCCCTCCGCGCCTGGAGCGAGGAGAAGGGCTTCGACTTCAACCTCCTCGCCGACTTCTGGCCGCACGGCGAGGTTGCGAAGGAGTACGGCGTGTTCCTGGAGGGCAAGGGTTTCTCCAACCGGGCCACCTTCGTCATCGACACCCACGGCATCATCCGTGCCAGCTTCATCACCGCGCCGGGCGAACCACGCTCCATCGAGGCCTACCGCGCCGCACTGGAGGAGCTCGAGCCCGCGCGCGTGTAGCTCCTGTTAGGGTTTTTATAACCAGGGCCTTTAGCTCAGCTGGTAGAGCGCCACGTTTACACCGTGGATGTCATCGGTTCGATCCCGGTAGGGCCCACAGCAGTGACGATTCGGGGGAGAACCATCATGCTTCAGGCCGGGCCAGAAGACAGCGGATCGACACCGGCGGCGAACGGTATCAGCCGCCGCAACATCCTGCTCGCGGCCGCCGCGACGGCAGGGGTCGGAGCAGCGGTGTCACCGGTACTCTCGCAGCCGTCGAGCGCCGAGGCGGCCACCGTCGTCGGTGACCAATCGCGGGTCTACTACCCCGAACAGTTCGGCTTCAAATCCGGTGACGCCGACCACACCGTCGCCATGAACGCCTTCTTCCTGGCCCTCATGAAGACCGGCGGCCACGGGTACCTGCCGCCCGGCGACATCCGGGTGCGGAGCACCGGGTTCAACTACGACGACCCCGCCATCGCCCGCCAGGTGGGTTCCGGCGTGCCCTACGGCTTCCCCGAGGTCATCGTGGAGGGCTATGGGCGTGGTGTCACGCGGCTCCGTCAGATCTCCGGTTCGACCGGGGATGCGTTCGTGGTGAAGGGCAAGACCGGCACCAGCACCGGGCCCGGCGCCAACAACAAGGCCCGGGTCACGCTGAAGAACTTCAGCATCTTCGGCACCAGCGCGGGGCGCCATGGCATCTACACGCGCTCGCTCCTGCACAGCCGGTTCGTCGACCTCGAGATCTCCGGGTCGGGCAAGGCGGGGATCTTCGCTGCGCGGGAGGTCTTCACGGCGGCGAACGACGAGTACTCCTACGCCAACGTGATCGACGGCCTGCGCATCATCAATGCCGGTAGCTGGGGTTACGACTGCGATGGAATCAACGCCATCGATGTCGTGGTGCGCGACACCGAGATCATCAACTGCATCTCGGGCGGCGTGCGCATCGCACCGACGAACGCCCGCTTCGACAACGTGCGCATCATCGGCTGCGGCCAGGGCAACAAGGCCGGTCGCGGCTTTCTCGCCATCCCGACCACGAACACCGCCTCGAGTGTCTCCGAGCTCAACATCAACGGAATCCGCCTCGAGGGCAACTCGGCGCTCGGCGGCTACCAGCTCGAACTCAGCGGTGGGGTGGGCGCCACCGTGAACGGCTACAACATCGTCACCTCGGGCGACAAGGGCGCCCACGGAATCGGTGTCGGCGTCATGCAGCTCGGCGGCATCAAGACGGCACGAAACTCCCTCATCGGCCGAGGCACCATGTTCATGGGCCAGGGCAGTTACCCCAGCCAGCGTGCAGTGGTGGTCGGCCCCGACGGGCTCGACAGCCGCGTCGAACTCATGGCCCTGCCGAATGATTCGTCGGCCACCTTCGACGACGTGGTCGCGAACAGCGGCGTCGACACCGTCGACCAGTTCGGCAAGCCGGTGACCACGGTTCCCTGGAAGGGCTAGGCCCGCGAAGGGCTAGGCCCTCGCTCGGGAGGTTCTGCGGCTCGTTTGAACGGGGCGTGTGGGTGGCGCGCTGCCGTCCACGGTTCGCAACACCCGCTCGAGCGGTCCCTGCCCGAGGAACCTCCGCCACAGCGTCGCCAGCACTAGGCTCGTAATGGTGAGCACCACCCAGAGGGTCTCGCTCATGCGCGGTTGGGCTGGGTCGATCCAGTACCGCAACGCCAGAGCGAGCACGTGGCCGGTGTAGATCGTCAGGGGCATCATCCCCACCGCCGCAAGCGGGTACAGGATGATCGACACGGCCCTGCTCGTCGTCACCAGGCTGAGCGCTGAGACCACTGCCACCGCGACGGCCGCCGCCGAGGCGTGCAGCGCCACCTCGCCGGCGAAGGTCTCGGGAGAAAGCGCGAACCACTGCAGCAGGTTCGCGAGCACGGCGATCGCGAGGCCGCCGCCGAGCATCCAGAGCTGCGTCTGCCTGCGGGTGATGTCGAGGCGGGCCAGCACGAAGCCGACCGCGAGGAAGGCGACCCAGATGAGTAGGGGATAGCTGCCCGACACGAACCAGTCGAGTGGCTGCGTGAACAGGCTGCCCTGGGGAGTGAGCCGCGGCGTCCACCGTGCGCTCGCCAGTTGCAGGGCGACGCCCACCGGCAGTGCGATGAGTGCGCCTCCCACCAGCCACCGGGTCGGGGCTTTCAGCAGCGGGACGAAGACGAGGAAGAGCAGACCCCAGGTGTCGAGTACGACGGAGACGCCGCTGTACATCGTCTGGAGGAAGAGTCCGAGGGCGACGAGGGCGACGCCCCGCACCGCCACGGTCTGCCGGATGCGCCGGGTGTCGAAGTCGGCACGCCGCCCGAGACTCTGCACGAAGAGGGCGAGGGAGATACCGCCGACCACCGCGAAGAGTGTGCGCGGGCGTTCCCCGCCCGCCACGGTCGTGAGGAGTTCCGAGAATGCACTGTCGGAGGCCGGCCAGGTGTGGGCGACGAACATGCCGAGAACGGCGATGCCGCGGGCGACGTCGAGCCCCGTGAGGCGGATCCCGGCTGTCGTCGTGCCCCCGGCGGTCATGTCCCGATGATAGCCCGCGGTGACGGGGGGTGTGCGGTGGCTCGTCGTCATCCGGGGGGCTGACGATATCGACGGGGCGCGGGTGTCGGCTGTGCCCCGGTGTCGGCGGTGTGCGGGAGACTGGTGCGATGTACGAACTGCTCGAGACGCTGCGGCGCACGCCGGATGTCGAGGCGCCGAACCTGTTCGCGAGCGATGCCACCGACCGGCTCATCCTCGACGAGGCAGCGCCGTCGCTTCTCGGGGCAGAGGCCGGTTCCGTGGTGGTGATCGGTGACCGGTACGGAGCGCTCACGCTGGGCGCCGCCGACGCCTTCGGGCTGGCGGGCATCCGGGTGCACCAGGACAGACTGGTCGGCGAGCAGGCCCTCCGAGCGAACGCGGCGCGGCTCGGGCTGAGAGGCGTCTACCGTTCACTGCCACTCGACGAAGAGCTGCTGGCAGATGCGCGGGTCGTGCTTCTGCAGCTGCCGCGGGCGCTGGCGGAGCTCGACGAGATCGCCGATGCGGTGGCCCGGTTCGCTCACCCCGATGTGGCCGTCTTCGGTGGCGGCCGCATCAAGCACCTCTCGCGTGCCATGAACGACACGCTCGGTGAGTCGTTCGGTGACGTACGCGCGTCCCTCGCGCGGCAGAAGTCCCGGGTTCTGGTCGCCCGGGTTCCGCGCGCTGTGGCTGGCGCTGTGGCTGGCTCTGTGGCTGGCTCTGTGGCTGGCTCTGAGGCTTCTGCTCCGGATGCCCGGCCCTACCCCAGGGTCGCGGTGAACGACGAGTTGGGAATCTCGATCGCCGCACACGGTGGCGTCTTCGCCGGTACCGGGCTCGACATCGGCACACGGTTCGTTCTGGAGTTCCTCGAAGCGGTGGTGCCGCCTGCGGCTTCGCCCGTCGCCATCGACCTCGGCTGCGGTACCGGGGTCATCGCGGCGGTGCTGGCGATCCGCTTTCCGCAGTTGCGTGTCATCGCCACCGACCAGTCCGCTGCGGCGTGCGCTTCGGCGCTCGCCACGGTGCGGGCGAACGGGCTC
Organism: Subtercola boreus; assembly: GCF_003399645.1. GTDB lineage: Bacteria > Actinomycetota > Actinomycetes > Actinomycetales > Microbacteriaceae > Subtercola > Subtercola boreus_A. The sequence continues at coordinate 40,288 of NZ_NBXD01000016.1, read as the reverse complement.
GACTCGCGCGTCTCGGTCGTGCGCGACAACGGTCTCACGGCGCAGCCCGACGGCTCGGCCGACCTCATCGTGTGCAATCCACCCTTCCATGTCGACAGTTCAGTGCACACGGGCGTGGCGCTCGAGCTGTTCCGGGAGGCGGGACGGGTGCTCGCCCCGGGCGGCCGGCTGTTGACGGTCTTCAACTCGCACCTCGCCTACCAGGCCGACCTGCGGCGGCTCGTCGGGGCCACTCTGGTCATCGGTCAGAGTGCCAAGTTCACTGTGACCGTGTCTCATCGGCCGGACTCGAAAACTATTAGCTGAGAGCTAATAGTCAGTGAATATAAGCAGTATGGTTAAGTCATGGTGAAACGAGTACCAGTTGCGGTGATTCTCGATCTCGTCGACTCCCGCGCCATTCCCGAGCGGAGTTCGATGCAGGTACGCATCGAGGAGGCACTGAACGCAGTGAACGACCGAACGCGGCCCGTCGAGCCGCTGGCCGCGACCGTGGGCGACGAATTCCAGGCGGTGTACGCGACGGTGGCCGACGCGCTCGAGGCGACGCTGGTCGCGAGGCTCTCGATGCCTGAACCCGTCGACTGCCGTTTCGGCATCGGTCGCGGCGAGATCCGCTCAGTGGGCACCGGGCTGACGGGTATCATCCAGGACGGACCGGGGTGGTGGTCGGCCCGCGAGGCGATCGACGAGGCACACCAGCGTGCCGACACCCGGGTGCCCTCCCTCCGGAGCTGGTTCCGTGACGCCGAGCCCGGCACGGCCGCCGGCACGGCAGTGCTCGAGGCGTCAGTGAACGCCTACCTGCTCAGCCGCGACCACGTCGTCAGCCAGATGAGCGGGCGCGAGAGGCGCCTCGCGCTCGGCACCTGGCTCGGTCGTTCGCAGGCCAGTATGGCCAAGGCTGAGCAGATCTCGCAGTCGGCGGTGTCGCAGTCGATCCGGCGTTCGGGCGTGACCGCCCTGCAGGCGGGCATCCAGTCGCTGCGGGATGCGGAGCTTCGGGATGCGGACCTTCGGGATGCGGGTGTGCGGGATGCGGGTTTGCGGGATGCGGAGGCACCGTGCTGACCGCTCTCCTCCTCGCCGCGATCGGTCTCGCCGACCTCTGCCGCAACCGGGCGCTCGGCCGGGGCCGCACCGCGACGGCGGCTGCGGCGGCCGCTGTCGCGGTGATCTGGCTCGCACTGGCGACAATCGCTGTCACCGGACTCGGGGTACCTGTCGTGTTCGCCCTGATGGCACTGCTCGCCGCGGGCGGCTGGCTCGCGTTCACCACCTCGGCCGAGCATCGGTCGGGGCTGGGCGGCCGGGGCGCCGTCGTGGGTCTCGTCGCCGTGCTCATCCTGCTCCTCCTCGTCGATCGCACCGCCGTCACGGCACAGGGGTTTCTCGTCGACGGCCACGCAGACGCGCCGTCGGCCGTACTGCGGGAGGTTCCGCTTGCGGCACTGGCCCTGGGCTTCGGAGTGCTGCTCTTTCTCTGCGAGAGCGCAAACATCCTGGTACGCACCACCCTGCGGGTCGGCGCCGGCGGTAGCGCGGGCCGACCGACAGTCGACGGAGGCCGCACCCACGCCGATCTGAAGGGCGGCCGCCTCATCGGGCCGCTCGAGCGGTTGCTCATCGTGGGCATGGTGTTGGCGGGGTACTACCCGATCGTCGCCGCACTCGTGGCAGCGAAGGGAATTGTGCGCTTTCCCGAGATCGCGAACGACGCCGGCTCAGGAGATGGTCTCTCGGGCACCAAAGCCGAGTACTTCCTCGTGGGTAGTCTGGTCAGCTGGGCCGTCGCCGGGGGAGCGATCGTGCTCCTCGCGATATCAGCCCGGAGCTGATATTCCCGTCATAGAAGCTGAGAGCTTATAGTACGGGTCGCCAGTAGAGTTGACAGTGTGACTTCCACCCTCCGAACGGTCAATACCGTCATCGAGCAGCTCTGGCCTCTGGAGAATGCCGAGGAGTGGGACGCCCCCGGCCTGGTCAGCGGGTCGCCCGACGCCGAGATCACGAGCATCCATCTCGCCGTCGATGCCGTGGCAGAGACCGTCGACGAAGCGCTCGACCTGTCGGCCGACCTGCTGCTCGTGCACCACCCTCTCCTCCTCCGCGGAGTGACCACCGTCGCCGAGAGCACCTACAAGGGCGCGCTGCTCGCGCGTCTCATCCGTGGCGGCTGCGCCCTCGTCGCGGCCCACACCAATGCCGACATCGTCGAGAACGGCGTCTGCGCCGTCATCGCCTCGCGGCTCGGGCTTCAGGATGCCGTTCCCCTCGTCGCCGCGCGCGGCCGGTCGGCGGTGGTCGGTACCGGAATCGGCCGGGTCGGCACCCTCGTCGAACCGATCACGCTCGGTCGCCTCGCCCTGCAGCTCGCCGAACTGCTGCCGGCCACGGCCACCGGAATCCGGGTCGCAGGGCACTACGAACGGCTGGTCTCGCGGGTCGCCCTCTGCGGGGGAGCCGGCGACTCGCTGCTCGGGGAACCGGGCGTACGGGGCGCCGACGTCTACATCACCTCCGACCTGCGGCACCATCCCGCGTCGGAAGCGAAGGAGCAGGGGGCTCTCGGTCGCGGTCCGGCGCTCGTCGACGTGTCACACTGGGCGAGCGAGTGGCTGTGGCTCGACGTCGCCGCCGAACAACTGCGGGCGGCGTTGCCAGGGGTCACCGTGACCGTGAGCGAGCTGCGCACCGACCCGTGGGACTTCGTCGTGACACAGTGACCGCGACATCCTGAACCGCCTCCCGAACTCCATACAGAACCGAAGGATCTTCGAAATGAAAGCACCCGCTTCAGAGCAACGGTCGCTGCTCGACCTGCAGGCCGCCGACACCCGCCTCGCGCAGCTCGGCCATCAGGCGAAGACCCTCCCCGAGCTGAAGCGGCTGGCCGAACTCCAGACGCAGATCGGTACGGTGTCGCACCGGCTCGCCTCAGTGCGGGGTGAACTCGAAGACGCCGAGCTAGAGATCTCCCGCGTCGAGTCCGACGTGCACGTGGTGACGACCCGCATGGAGCGCGATCGCGCACGGCTGCAGACCAGCACGTCGACGAAAGACATCCAGGGTCTCGAGCACGAGATCACGTCGCTCACGAAGCGTCAGAGCGACCTCGAAGACATCGAGCTCGCAGTGATGGAGCGCATCGACGAGATCAACTCCCGGCTGGCGGTCGTGACGGAGGAGATGGGCGAGCTGACCGCCGAACAGGATGCCCTCCGAACCAGCCGCGACGCCTCCCTCGTGACACTGGATGCTGAGCGCAAGGGCGTTCAGCTGAACCGCGACCTCATCGCGGGCGGCATCGGCGATGAACTCCTGGCGCTCTACGATCGCCAACGGCAGCGCTACGGCATCGGCGCGGCACTGCTCACGCGCGGAGTGTCCATGGGCAGCAATGTGAAGCTGCATGAGAGCGACCTGGCGAAGATCAGGCTCGCGGCGCCCGACGACGTGGTGCTCGACCCCGACAGCAGCTGCATCCTGGTGCGCACGGAGGAGTCCGGCCTCTGAGCTGTCTGGCCCCAGGGGTCGGGCCGTGCGGGCGATCCTCGCTAGACTGGGTCACGCGAAAGGGTCGGCAAGACGGTCGCGTCGGCTCGATCATCCGTTCGCGGGTGCGACAGTCGCCGAGGAACGTCCGGGCTCCACCAGAGCAGGGCGGTGGGTAACACCCACCCGGGGCAACCCGAGAGAACAGTGCCACAGAGAACAGACCGCCACGGCCGCCTCCGGGTGGCCGGGGTAAGGGTGAAACGGTGGTGTAAGAGACCACCAGCTGCCATGGTGACATGGCTGGCTCGGTAAACCTCGCCCGGAGCAAGGTCAGACAGAAGGCAATACGGCTGCTCGTCGTGTCTTCGGGTAGACCGCTGGAGGCGTGCGGCAACGTACGTCGTAGATAGATGGCCGTCCACGGGTTCGCGTGCTCGCACGCGGGCCTCAGACAGAACCCGGCGTAGTGACCGGCCCTTTCGCGCCCACCCCACCGGGGTGCTTCAGCGCAGGCTGTGGGCGCTCTCGCCCGGTTCGCCGACGAGCTGGTTCGCGTTCGGAAGCACCTTCGGCTCGAGGGCCAGCGAGGCTGCGCCCAGGATGCCCGCGTTGTTTCGCAGGGTCGCCGGCACCAGGGGAGTGTTGATCGAGATCTTCGGCAGGAACTCGTCGTGGCTCTTCGACACGCCACCGCCGACGATGATGAGGTCGGGCCAGAGCAGCTTCTCGAGCTCGGCGTAGTAGGTCTGCAGGCGTGCGGCCCACTGCGTCCAGTTGAGGTCGTCTCGCTCCTTGGCTGCGAAAGACGCCTTGTGCTCGTAGTCGCCGCCGTCGATCTGCAGGTGCCCGAGCTCGGCATTCGGAATCAGCACACCGTTGTAGATGATCGCCGTGCCGATGCCCGTGCCGAGCGTCGTCATGATGATGAGGCCGTTCTTGCCTTTCGCCGCACCGAAGCGCACCTCGGCGTACCCTGCGGCATCCGCATCGTTGACGAAGGTGATGTCGCGCTGCAGAGCGTCTTCGAACAGCTTCTCGGCCTCGAGGCCGATCCACTTCTTCGACACGTTCGCAGCCGACATGGTCTTGCCGTTCTGAACCACGGCGGGAAAGTCGATACCGATGGGAGCTCCGGCGGGAGCATCCGACAGCTGGGAGAGGAGGGTCTCGACCGTGGCGACGACGTCTTTCGGCTTGCCACCCTCGGGGGTGTCGAGCTTGATGCGGTCGCTCAGCAGTTCGCCGGTCGCCGTGTTCACGATGGCACCCTTGATGCCCGTGCCGCCGATGTCGATGCCGATGGCAATCGAAGAGTCTGTGCTGCCAGTCATCGTGGATCCTCGTTTCCCGCTTCCATGCTGAAGCGCGCGTGACTCTATTCTGGCAGGGTCAGAACCTCGGCACCGCGCTCGGTGACCACCAGCGTGTGCTCGAACTGGGCGCTGACAGACCGGTCCCGGGTGACGACGGTCCAGTTGTCGCTCCACAGCTCGTTCGCCTGGCCCCCGAGGGTGAGCATCGGTTCGATCGTGAACACCATCCCCACCTCGATCTCGTCGTCGAAGCGAGGTGCGGCGTCGTAGTGCGGAATGACCAGCCCCGAGTGGAACTGCTGCCCGACACCGTGCCCGGTGTAGTCGCGCACGACGCCGTAGCCGAACCGCTTCGCGTACGATTCGATCGCCCGGCCGATCACGTTCACCTGTCGGCCCGGTGCGACCGCCCTGATGCCTCGGTTCATGGCCTCGCGCGTGCGCTCCACGAGCAGGCGCACCTCCTCGCTCGGCTCGCCTGCGAAGAAGGTCGCATTCGTGTCGCCGTGCATCCCGTTCCGGTAGGCCGTGATGTCGATGTTCACTATGTCGCCCTCATCGAGAACAGTGCTGTCGGGGATTCCGTGGCAGACGACCTCGTTGACACTCGTGCAGAGCGATTTGGGGTAGCCGCGATAGCCGAGAGTGGAAGGGTAGGCGCCGTGCTCGATGAGAAAGGCGTGACCCAGAGCATCCAACTCGTCGGTCGTGACACCCGGGCGCACCTGCCCGCCCACGTGGGCGAGAGCCTCGGCGGCGATGCGTGACGACTCGCGGATGCTCGCCAGTTCCTCGCCGGAGTAGACGTCGCTGCCGCCGCCCTCATCCGGGTCTCTGCGGCCGACGTATTCCGGTCGGGGAATGCTTGCGGGAACGGTTCGGAGCGGAGAGACCCGGCCCGGGGTGAGGTGGCCTGCTGAGTCCTTGGGCATAGGATCGATCGTAGTTCACGACCCCTTGGAGCTCTCATGTCCGGCGACCCGTCGAAGCAGTACTGGTACAACCTCACGACCGGCGACGTCGAGCTCGGGTATGTCTCGCCGGCCCCCGACCGCGTCGGCCCGTTCGAGACCAGGGCCGAGGCCGAGCACGCCCTCGAGAAGCTTCGTGCCAACTCCGCCAAGTGGGCCGAAGAAGACGCCGCCAACGACTGACCCCGGGTCGCGCTGCACAGGCTCGACGAGCCGCAGGTCAGCCCTCGTACTCGTGCTCGGGGGCCGGGTACGCGCCGGAGGCGACGTCGTCACGAAAGGCGGTGACGGCATCCGTCAGCACCTGCGTGAGGTTCGCGTACTGCTTCACGAAGCGGGGGGTTCGGCCCTGCGAGAAGCCGGCGAAGTCGGTCCAGACGAGCAGCTGGCCGTCGGTGTGCGGGCCGGCACCGACGCTGATGGTCGGGATGCTCAGCTCCTTCGTGATGCGGCCGGCGATGTCGCTCGGCACCATCTCGAGCACGACGGCGAACGCACCGGCGGCCTGGACCGCGCGCGCGTCGTCGAGAAGTTGTTCAGCCCCTGAGCCGCGGCCCTGGATGATGTGTCCGCCGAGCCCGTGTTCGCTCTGCGGCGTGAACCCGATGTGCCCCATCACGGGAATGCCCGCGTCGACGATGCGCCGGATCTGCGCGGCGCTCCGCACCCCGCCCTCGAGCTTGACGGCGTGGGCGTTGGACTCCTTCATGAAACGCACGGCCGTGCGCAGAGCGTCGTCGGGGCCGCCCTCGTAGGAACCGAACGGCATGTCGGCCACGACGAGCGCGCGCTTGGCGGCGCCGGCGACGGCTCGGGTCAGGGGGATGAGCTGGTCGACGGTCACGGCGAGCGTGGTCTCGTTGCCGAAGACATTGTTGCCCGCCGAGTCGCCCACCAGCAGGAAGTCGATGTCGGCGGCGTCGAAGATCGCTGCGGAGAGCTGGTCGTACGACGTCAGCCCGACGATCGGGATGCCGTTCTCCTTCGCGTTCTGGAAGTGCCGGGTGCGAACGCGTTTGCGGGGAGGCTGCTCTGACATGCAGCCCAGTCTACGGAAGGCACGTGAGACAGTTGCGGACACGTGAGACACGCGCACCGGTCTCAGGTGTCCGCAGGTGTCTCACTTCTGAAGAGAGTCAATCGACGGCGGTGGGGCGGTAGGTGATGGGGAGGCGGCGGTCGCGGCCGAAGGCCGTGCGGGAGATCTTCGTGCCGATCGCGCTCTGGCGGCGTTTCCACTCCGAGTGGTCGACCAGCGAGATGATGCGGTCGACGGTTTCGGCATCGAATCCGCGCTCGACGAGCTCGTTGCGCCCGAAGCCGCCGTTGATGTAGTCCTCCAGCAGGGCGTCGAGGATCTCGTACTCGGGCAGCGAGTCCTGGTCGGTCTGGTCGGGCCGCAACTCCGCCGACGGGGGCTTCGAGATGGAGTTCTCGGGGATCGGCGGCGTCTCACCGCGCCGGGCTGCGAAAGCGTTGCGCCAGCGCGCCAGCTCCCAGACCAGCATCTTGGGCACGTCTTTCAGGGGCGCGAAACCACCCACCGAGTCGCCGTAGATGGTCGAGTAGCCGACCGCGAGCTCGCTCTTGTTGCCGGTCGTGAGCACAAGGTGGCCGTGCTGGTTCGACAGGCCCATCAGGATGATGCCCCGGATGCGCGCCTGCAAGTTCTCGGCCGCGATTCCGTCCAGCGCGAGCTGCGTCTCGATCGGCTGCACGAGGTCGGCGATCGCCTGCGTCTCGTAGTGGACGCCGATGCGCTCGGCGAGGTCGTCGGCGTCGGAACGGGAGTGATCGGAGGACCAGCGGCTGGGCATCGACACGCCATAGACCGAGGAGGCGCCGATCGCGTCGGCCGCGAGCGAGGCGCACACAGCGGAATCGATACCGCCCGACAGCCCGAGCGTCACCGAGCGGAAGCCGTTCTTGCGCACGTAGTCGCCGAGCCCCAGCACCAGGGCGTTCCAGACCTGCTCGAGTTCGTCGGGTACCACGGCCACGTCGGCGGTGAGCGCCGTCTGGTCGGTGAGGGAGCCCGACATCGGCAGCTCGAGGGTGACGCGTGCGACATCGGGGGGCAGATCGTCCAGCGTCGCGGCCTCGGCATCGATGTCGGTGACGAGGAGGTGGGGCACGAACTGCGGCGCCCGCGCGATGATCGAGCCCTGCCGGTCGACGACGACGCTGTCGCCATCGAAGAGCAGATCATCCTGCCCGCCGACGATGTTCACGTAGGCGACGATCGTGTCGTTCTCGACCGCGCGTCGCACGACGAGCGGCAGGCGCACCTCGTTCTTGTCGCGCTCGTAGGGCGAGGCGTTGATGACGAGCAGCATGCCGGCGTCGGCCGAGGCCACCCGGTTCACCGGGCCGCCGTCGCGCCAGAGGTCTTCGCAGATGATGAGGGCGACGTCGATTCCGCGCATCCGCAGCACCAGCAGCTCGTCACCGGCGATGAAGATGCGGTACTCGTCGAAGACCGAGTAGTTCGGCAGGTGGTGCTTGGCGTAGCGCGCCTTGATCTCTCCGTTCTGGATGATCGAGGCCACGTTCTGGGCGATGGCGGTCGGCGCGTTCGTGGTGGTGAACGCCCGCGGTTCGAACGGGCCATCGGGATGCCCGACGACGACGACGATGTCACCGAGACCGGCCTCGTCGAGCTCGGTCGCCAGCCCGGCGGCCCGCGCACGGCAGGCACCGAGGAACGACGGCCTCGATGCGAGGTCTTCGATCGGGTAGCCCGAGAGCGCCATCTCGCCGAAGGCGACCAGGTCGGCACCGGCATCTCTTGCACGGCGAACGGCAGCGACGATCTCGGCGGAGTTGCCTTCGAGATCACCGACGACGGGGTTGGTCTGGGCCAGTGCTAAGCGAAGTCTCGGCATAGCCACTAGCCTAATAGCGGCAGAACACGTGCCGGAGAGAGGTAACAACCGTCGATGGATAAGCAGCGCGACTTCGTTCTTCGAACCATTGAAGAACGCGGGGTCAAGTTCGTTCGGCTGTGGTTCACCGACGTGGTGGGCACCCTCAAATCCGTCGCCATCGCTCCCGCCGAGGTCGAGGGCGCGTTCGCCGAGGGGCTCGGTTTCGACGGCTCGGCCATCGAGGGCCTGACGCGGTCGTTCGAGGCCGACGTGCTCGCGCATCCCGACCCCACCACCTTCCAGATCCTGCCGTGGCGCGGCGAGATCGACCCCACTGCCCGCATGTTCTGCGACATCACCACCCCTGATGGCCAGCCCGCGGTGGCCGATCCCCGCAATGTTCTGAAGCGCACCCTCGCCAAGGCCGGCGACCGGGGGTTCTCGTTCTACACGCATCCGGAGATCGAGTTCTACCTGCTGAAGTCGTCGCAATACGGCGAAGACGGCCCCGAGCCCGTCGACAAGGCCGGGTACTTCGACAACGTTCCCGGCGGCACGGCCCACGACTTTCGCCGCCGCTCGGTGCGGATGCTCGAAGACCTCGGCATCTCGGTGGAGTTCAGCCACCACGAAGCCGGCCCCGGCCAGAACGAGATCGACCTGCGCTACGCCGATGCGCTCACCACGGCCGACAACATCATGACCTTCCGCACCGTCGTGAAGGAGGTGGCGATCGAGCAGGGTGTCTATGCGACGTTCATGCCGAAACCACTCTCCGGTCACCCGGGGTCGGGCATGCACACCCACATGTCGCTCTTCGAGGGCGATTCGAACGCATTCTTCGAGGCGGGTGCCGAGTACCAGCTGTCGAAGATCGGCCGCCAGTTCATCGCCGGGCTGCTGAAGCACGCCCCCGAGATCACTGCCGTGACCAACCAGTTCGTCAACTCGTACAAACGCCTCTGGGGCGGCGACGAGGCCCCGAGCTTCGTGTGCTGGGGCCACAACAACCGCTCGGCGCTGGTTCGCGTTCCGCTCTACAAGCCGAACAAGGGCCAGTCGTCGCGGGTCGAGTACCGTGCGATCGATTCGGCGGCCAACCCTTACCTCGCCTACTCCCTGCTGCTCGCGGCCGGGCTGAAGGGCATCGAGGAGGGCTACGAGCTGCCGGCCGAAGCAGAAGACAACGTCTGGAGCCTCAGCGACACCGAACGCCGTGCCCTGGGCTACAACTCGCTGCCGGCCAGCCTCGACCAGGCGATCGGTGAGATGGAGAAGAGTGAACTCGTCGCCGAGACACTGGGCGAGCACGTCTTCAACTACGTGCTGCTCAACAAGCGCAGGGAATGGGCCGAGTACCGCGACCAGGTCACGCCGTTCGAGTTGAAGAGCAACCTGGAGATGCTGTAACGAGCTCCCGATGGCACGCGTACCCGGCTCGCTGAGCCTCACCGAATTGGCCAGGGTCGGCTTCTCCGAGTTGGAGGAGGCGACCCGTGACCTGGGGGTGGCGAGCGAGATCGGTGCGGTGGGGGTGGATGATCTGCTCGCCTCGCTGCGAATGACCGCCGACCCCGACCAGGCCCTGTCGTACCTCGTGAAGATGCTCCGCCAGCCGGTGCCGGGCTCCGGGCGGGAGGCGGTCGACAAGAGGCCGCACGCGACGCTCCCCGTGACCACGCGCGGCCTGCTCGCCGAGGAGCCGACCCGCACCCGGCTGCTTCGCGTCTTCGGTGCATCGAGCGGGCTGGCCGACTTCTTTCTCGCCCACCCCGAAGAGCTCGGGGCTCTCGCCGAGCGCATCTCGCGTCTTCCGACGGCCGAGGAGCTGCAGGACGATCTGCTGGGCGCCGTGGCGGCCGTCGACGGATTCGCGGCCGCGGCCGCCGGCGATGCCGACTGGGTGCGCTTGCGCGTCCGGTACCGCCGGGTGCTGGCGCAGGTCACCGCGTTCGACCTCGAACAGGCCGATCCGGTGGCCGGTGTCGACCTGATCGCACACACGCTCGCCGACCTGGCCGCCGCCGCGCTCGACGCCTCGTTGGCGTGTGCGCGCCGCCGGGCATCCACTCGCGGTGCGAGCCGCTGGTACTTCGACAGCGCGGAGGTGGCTTCGACGAGACTCGCGATCATCGGCATGGGCAAGGCCGGCGCCCGCGAGCTGAACTACGTCAGCGACGTCGACGTGATCTTCGTGGGGGAGGGCGACGAGGAGGCGGGCCTCAGCACCGCCCGCGCGATCGACATCGCCACCGCACTGGCGATGCTGACCATGCACGGCATCACCGAGACGACGAGGGAGCCGGCGCTCTGGGAGGTCGACCCGAACCTCCGACCCGAGGGCAAGGCCGGCGCTCTGGTGCGTTCGCTCGAGTCGCACATCGCGTATTACGAACGCTGGGCGAAGAGCTGGGAGTTCCAGGCGCTGCTGAAGGCGCGGCCGCTGGCGGGTGACCTCGCCCTGGGCGGCCGGTACGCCGACGCGGTCGCTCCCCGGGTGTGGACGAGTGCGTCGCGCGAGGGGTTCGTCGAGTCGGTGCAGAAGATGCGGCAGCGCGTCACCGACCACATTCCGGTCGACGAAGTCGACTATCAGCTCAAGCTCGGGCCCGGCGGGCTTCGCGACATCGAGTTCACCGTGCAGCTGCTGCAGCTCGTTCACGGCCAGAACGATCCCCTCGTGCGGCAGGCCGGAACCCTGCCCGCGCTGGCCGCGCTCGCGAACCAGGGTTACATCGGCCGGGTCGAGGCGCACGAGTTCTCCCGGGACTACCGGGTTCTGCGGCTGATGGAGCACCGCCTGCAGTTGCGGGCGCTGCGGCGCACGCACCTGGTTCCGCGCGACGAGTTCGGGCAGCGCGTGCTCGCCCGGGCGACCGAGCTGGCGCCGAGCGCGCCCGCCCTGCTCGAGATCTGGAACGCCATCAAGGTGCGCGTGCGAACGCTGCACCATCGACTGTTCTATCGACCGCTGCTGGCCGCGGTGGCGGCGCTCGGCCCCGACGAGATCAGCCTCACCAGCGAGCAGGCCGTCGCCCGCCTGGCCGCGATCGGGTTTCTCGACCCGAAGGGCGCCCTCGGCCACATCCGCGCGATGACCGCGGGCGTCTCGCGGCGTGCCGCCATCCAGCGGCACCTTCTGCCGGTCATGCTGCAGTGGTTCGCGAACGGCGCCGACCCCGACTACGGGCTGCTCGCGTTCCGGCGGCTGAGTGACACGCTCGGCGAGACGTACTGGTTCCTTCGGATGCTCCGCGACTCCTCAGGAGCTGCATCCCGTCTCACCCAGGTGCTCTCGGGCTCGCGCTTCGCGGCCGAGCTTCTCGAACGCATCCCTGAGGCCGCAGCCTGGCTCGAGAACGACCACGAGCTCAGACCCCGCCCGTTCGCCGTGCTCTGGGGTGAGACGAGCGCCACCATCGCGCGCCACGACACGCCGGATGCCGTGGCCGCCGCCCTGCGAACCGCGCGGCGGCGGGAAGTGCTGCGTCTCGCGTGCGCCGCCATCCTGGGTCTTCTCACCGTGCAGGAGCTCGCGCGCGGGCTCACCGACATCACCACCGTCTTCCTGCAGGGAACGCTCGACGCGATCCGTGGATCGGCGGCGCTGGCCCGGGGTGACGGCATCGAGTTCGCGGTCATCGGCATGGGCCGGTACGGCGGACGCGAGATCGGGTTCGGCTCGGACACCGACGTGATGTACGTCTACCGTGCGGTCTCGGTCGACCCGGAGACCGCGCAGTCGGTGGCGCGGTTCATCGTCAACGAGCTCGTGCGGCTGACCGAAGACCACCGGTTGCCGCTCGAGCTCGACAATGACCTGCGCCCCGAGGGCAAGAACGGTATCGTCGTCCGTTCACTCGACAGCTACCGTGCCTACTACCGGCGCTGGTCGCTCACCTGGGAGGCGCAGGCGCTGCTGCGAGCACGTGGCGTCGTCGGCGATGCGGCGCTGATGCTCGATTTCGAGGCGGTGGCCGATGAGGTTCGCTACCCCGCGTCCATCGGGGAGAACGCGGTGCGCGAGGTGAAGCGCATCAAGGCGCGCGTGGAGAAGGAGCGGTTGCCGCAGGGCGCCGACCCGGCACGGCACCTCAAGCTGGGGCGCGGGTCGCTGAGCGACGTCGAGTGGTACGTGCAGCTGCTCCAGCTCGAGCACGGGGCCGAGCATCCGGAATTCAGAACCACCTCCACACTCGATGCTCTCGATTCCGAAGTCGCAGCAGGGTATGTCGACGAGGGGGATGCCGCGAAGCTCCGTGACGCGTGGATCTTCGCGTCGCGGGCGCGGTCGGCGATGACGCTCTGGACCAACCGCACGGGCGACGTGCTGCCCGCCGACCGGCGCCAGCTCGAGGGCGTGGCACGCCTGCTGGAGTATCCGCCGGGGTCGGCCACGGCGCTCGAGGAGGACTACCTGGCGGTCACACGCCGTGCGCGTGCCGTCTTCGAGCGCGACTTCTACGGTTCGCTGTAGGCTGAGGTTCGCTCGCTTCTGTGAAAGGAACGCCATGACCGATCCCACGACCCCTCCCCGTCGGCAGTCGGTGCTGAGCGGCCTGTCGGGCAACGAGATGTTTTGCGTCGACCTGCTCGGTTACCACCCGGGCAACCTGCTGGTCGGCAACAGCGTCTTCTCCCGCGGCTTTCTCGGGTCGCTGAGCGCGGGGTTCAGGGGGATGGTGGGCGGTGAGGTCAGCGCGATCACCGACATGATCACCCAGGGGCGACACCTGTCGATGCAGCGGCTCATCGCCGAGATGCAGCAGAGCCAGGGGCACGGCGCGACAAGTGTCACGACCGAACTGATCTTCCACGCCCAGAACATCGAGTTCCTCTCGGTGGCATCGACGGTGCACCAGAAGGAGGGCGTTCCGGATGTCGCGTTCACGACATCGAGCGACGGGCAGGAGCTGTTCTGCCAGATCGACGCGGGCTACACCCCGGTCTCGTTCGTGATGGGCAACGTCGCCTACTCGATCGGGGTGGGCCGCGGAATCACGGGGGCGTTCCGGCAGCTCGCCCGGGGGGAGGTCACCGAGTACAGCGACCTGTTCTCCCGTACCCGCAACCTCGCGCTGCAGCGCATCGTGGGCGAGGCGCAGTCGGTGGGGGCCAACGCGGTCGTGGGTATCACCACGAACATCCTGCCCTTCGGCGGAACGGCCGTGCAGGAGATGCTGATGGTGGGTACCGCCTCTCGGCACGACATGTCCGACCCGGCACTCGAGGCGATCGGCGTCGTGACGAGCGACCTCACGGCTGAGGAGATGTGGAGCCTGGCACGCATCGGCTACGCGCCGATGAAGCTGGTGATGGGCACCTCGGTCTACTCGCTCGGCTTCGTCGGTGGCATCACCTCGGCGTTCAAGAACCTCGTCAAGGGGGAGATCAGCGAGCTGACCCAGCTCATCTACGGTGCCCGCGAGGAGTCGCTCGCCAAAGTGCAGCAGCAGGCGACGGCGGTCGGAGCCGACGATGTCGTCGGTATCAAGACCTACGTGTACGACCTCGGCAACGGACTGATCGAGTTTCTGGCCATCGGCACCGCCGTTCGGCGGTCATCGACGGCCTCGACCCGATCAGAGCAGCTGCCGCCGCAGGCGATCGTGCGCGACCGCGACACCTTCTTCAACAGCGCCGAAGCCTCGTACGGGGTCACTCTCACGCAGAACCAGCAGTAGCGCCCGGTATACGTTCCGCCCGACCTGAGCGTTTGCCCTGTGACGGCCATCGAAGCAATCCGGTATTCGGGGGTCTCCGAATGACTTCGTTGTGAAAGCGAACAGAATTCTGACATCTCATCGACACGTGCAGCACCTGCTCGTCGCCGCTGCCGCCGGCTCACGCCGAGCTGCCGAACGCGCGGAACGCCGGGCCAGGGTCGCGGAGATCGATGCGGCCCTGGGGGAACTCGGTCGCCGTCGTCGCGCTGGTCGGGTCTCGGAGGAGGAATTCATGGCTGAGCGCCAGCAGCTGCTGAAGCCCGTGATGCTGTGCCCCGTGCTGGCCTGAGCTGAACTGGGCTGATCTGGGCTGATCCGGGCGGCGCTCTGCAGAGCCGTCAGCAGCCGACTTGCTCCGATTCGAGGGGCCACCGGATGTCGAGCACGTCGCCCGGTTGAACGTTGAGCGGGTCGGCGCAGGGAAAATTCACGCGCACGACATCCATCACCTGGAGGTTGAAGCGGGAGGCTATGGCGAGCACCTGGTCTTCCCGAACGACCGTGTACCGGAACTCATAGTCGTTGACCTGCGAGACCTTCCCGACCGCGTAGGACTGCGGCCCCGTGTCTCCGACGACCGGTGTCGTGGGGGTGTTCCCGCCGTCGGTCTGGCCGCCCACGGCGTTCGGGGGAGTCGGCGGCGGGGGCGGAGGCGGCGGTTCCGGCGTCTCTACGACCGTCGGCGTGGGTGTCGGTGTGGGAGTGGGCGTCGGGGTCGGCGTGGGTGTCGGCGTGGCCGTGACCGTCGCGGTCACTGTGACCGGGGCGCTGAGCTTCATCTGTGTCGTACACGACGTGAGAAGCGCCACCGCCAGCACCCCGACGGCCGCAGAGCGCAGGAGTCGTGAGGGACGGGACACCCCTCCAGTATTTCCCACTTCCCTGCCCCGCGCAGTCCTCCTTTGCGCCGACACGGCGCGGCGGCCGCACCGCAACGCCACAGGGGCCGCACCCCCGGAGGAAGTGCGGCCCCTGTGCGGTGCTGCGGTTCTGCGGTTCTGTGGCGTGGCTACACGCCGTAGTAGAGCTCGAACTCGAACGGGTGCGGGCGCTGCGCGATCGGCTTGATCTCGTTCTCGCGCTTGTATTCGATCCAGGTCTCGATCAGGTCGGGCGTGAAGACGCCTCCCTTGGTCAGGAACTCGTTGTCTGCCTCGAGGGCCAGGAGGGCCTCGCCGAGCGACGCGGGAACCTGGGGGATGTTCTTCGCCTCCTCGGGCGGAAGCTCGTACAGGTCCTTGTCGACCGGCTCGTGCGGCTCGATGCGGTTCTGGATGCCGTCGAGGCCCGCCATGAGCTGCGCGGCGAAGGCGAGATACGGGTTGCCCGAGGCATCCGGAGCACGGAACTCGATACGCTTCGCCTTCGGGTTCGTGCCGGTGATCGGAATGCGGATGGACGCCGAGCGGTTGCCGGCCGAGTAGACCAGGTTGACGGGAGCCTCGAAACCCGGCACTAGGCGGTGGTACGAGTTGACGGTCGGGTTCGTGAACGCGAGCACCGCGGGAGCGTGCTTCAGCAGGCCTCCGATGTACCAGCGCGCCACGTCGCTGAGCCCGCCGTAACCGGCCTCGTCGTAGAACAGCGGAGAGCCGTCGTTCCAGAGCGACTGGTGCGTGTGCATGCCCGACCCGTTGTCTCCGAAGAGCGGCTTCGGCATGAAGGTCGCGGTCTTGCCCCACTGGGTGGCCGTGTTCTTCACGATGTACTTGAACTTCAGGATGTCGTCTGCCGCGTGCACCATGGTGTCGAAACGGTAGTTGATCTCGCCCTGGCCGGCGGTGCCGACCTCGTGGTGCGCACGCTCGAGGATGAGCCCCGAGTCGATGAGCTTCAGCGAGATGTCGTCGCGGAGGTCTGCGTGCTGGTCGACCGGGCTGACGGGGAAGTAGCCGCCCTTGAAGGGGGTCTTGTTGGCGAGGTTGCCACCCTCTTCTTCACGGCCCGAGTTCCATGCGCCCTCGCTGGAGTCGACCGAGTAGAAGCTCTTGTTCTGCTTCACTTCGTATCTCACGTCGTCGAAGATGTAGAACTCGGCCTCGGGAGCGAAGAACGCGGTGTCGGCGATGCCGGTCGAGGCGAGGTACTTCTCGGCCTTCTTGGCGACCTGGCGCGGGTCGCGGCTGTAGATCTCGCCGTTCCGCGGGTTGTAGATGTCGAAGATGACGATCAGGGTGCGCTCGACACGGAAGGGGTCGATGTAAGCGGTCGACACGTCGGGGATGAGCTGCATGTCGGACTCGTGGATCGACGCGAACCCACGGATGGACGAGCCGTCGAACATCTGGCCGACGGAGAAGAAGTCCTCGTCGACAGTCGATGCGGGAATGTTGAAGTGCTGCTGCACGCCGGGAAGGTCGGTGAAGCGGATATCAAGGAACTTGACGTCGGTGTCCTTGATGAACTTGAGCACCTCGGAAGAATCGCTGAACATTTGAGAGACTCCAAATGGTTGGTACTGAATGGGTGGTTCTGAAGGGCTGGCACTACCAGTCGCAGACGCGGCTCCCGTCAGGGTACAGCGAAGCCATTACTCTGCCGTGTCGCAATTGTTTCGGGCACGTTACAGGAGGTGACGCCAAGCTGGCTCACCTAGACTCATCGCGTGTCGAATGCCAAGCCCCCCTCCCGCTGGTCCGGAGCCGCTCCGAGCAACTGGCCCGGTGAACGCCTCGGTTTTCCGCAGGAGGGGCGCGGTTCGGTCGGTCGACCCGGGCGGCGGATGATCGCACTCCTCATCGACTGGGCGGTCTGTTTTGTCGTCTACGCTGCTTTCTTCTTCGGCAACCCGTGGGCTGCGACCCTCATCTTCGTGGCCGAGCAGATCGTGCTCCTGGTGTTCACAGGCGGCGGATTCGGTCACCTCCTGCTGGGCCTTCGCCTGGTGAAGGTCGACGGCACCTACGCGGGCTGGTGGCGCCCCATCATCCGTACCGGTCTGCTCATCCTGACCATTCCCGCGCTGATCTGGGTTTCAGACCAGCGCGGGCTCCACGATGTCTTCGCGGGAACGGTGTTGGTGCGTCGCTAGAGGATGAACAGCATCTCCTGGTAGGTCGGCAGCGGCCACAGGTCATCGGCCACCAGGTCTTCGAGCGTGTCTGACGCCTGGCGAACCGAGGCCATCGCGGGAAGCAGCGCCTCTCGAGCATGCTCGGCCTCGGCAAGGGCGTCATCGTGGCCTTCGGCCTCGAGCGCGCTCTTGAGTGTCACCAGACCCGCCCGCAGATCGGCAAGAGGAGCCGACACCGCCTCGAGCAGGGTCGTGTCGGCCTCCACTCCCGCAGCCTTCAGCGCACCGACGTTCACCGCGAGTTCGGTCTGGTGCCGGATGGCCGCCGGCAGAACGGCCGTCGTTCCGAGTTCGAGCGTCAGTCGCGCCTCGACCCCGATCGTGAGCGCGTACTGCTCGAGCCCGATCTCGTAGCGGCTGTGCATCTCGCGGTGGTTGAAGACGTGGTACTTCTCGAACAGTTCCATGGCCGGCTCGGTGATGAGCTCGGGCAGCGCGTCGAGGGTGGTCTTGAGGTTCGCCAGGCCGCGCTTCTCAGCCTCGATGGGCCAGGCATCCGCGTAGCCGTCGCCGTTGAAGACGACCGCGCCGTGCTCGTTGATGATTTCGGTGAGGATGGTCTGCACGGCCTGGTCGAAATCGGTTCCTTCGGCCACGGCGGCCTCGAGGTTCGTCGCGATGTAGTCGAGCGAGTCGGCCATGATCGTGTTGATCGTGGTCATCGGGCCCGCGACGGTCTGCATCGAACCCGGCGCGCGGAACTCGAAGCGGTTGCCCGTGAACGCGAAGGGGCTGGTGCGGTTGCGGTCTCCCGGGTCGGTCGGCAGCACCGGCAGCGTGTCGACGCCGATCACCATCTTGCCCTTGCCCTTGGAGCTCGTGGCCGGGCCCTTCGCGATCTGTTCGAACACGTCGGCGAGCTGGTCGCCGAGGAAGATCGAGATGATCGCCGGGGGAGCCTCGTTCGCTCCCAGCCGGTGATCGTTGGTCGCACTGGCGACGGATGCGCGGAGGAGCCCCGCGTAGGTGTGCACGGCGCGAATGACAGCCGCGCAGAACACCAGGAACTGCGCGTTCTCGTGGGGGGTGTCGCCGGGCACGAACACGCTGCCGACCTCGGAATTCCCGAGGCTGAAGTTCACGTGCTTACCCGATCCGTTGACGCCCTGGAAGGGCTTCTCGTGGAACAGGCACTCCATGCCGTGCTTCTTGGCGATCGACTTGAACGTGGTCATGAGCAGCTGCTGGTGGTCGGCCGCGAGGTTGGCCTTCTCGAACATGGGCGCGATCTCGAACTGACCGGGTGCGACCTCGTTGTGGCGGGTCTTGGCCGGGATTCCGAGCTTGAAGAGTTCACGCTCGGTGTCCATCATGAAACCGAGCACCCGCTCGGGGATGGCGCCGAAATAGTGATCGTCGAACTCCTGGCCCTTGGGCGGCTTCGACCCGAACAGCGTGCGACCCGCGTTCAGCAGGTCGGGGCGGGCGAGAAAGAAGTGCCGGTCGACGAGGAAGTACTCCTGCTCGGGCCCGCAGTACGAGACGACGTGCTCGGGGTCGGTGTGGCCGAAGAGCCTCAGGATGCGCTCGGCGTGCGCGCCCATCGCCTGCTGCGAGCGGAGCAGCGGAGTCTTGTGGTCGAGGGCTTCGCCCGTCATCGACACGAAGACGGTCGGGATGCACAGCGTATTGCCGTTCGGGTTCTCGAGCACGTACGCGGGGCTCGTCACATCCCAGCCGGTGTAGCCGCGGGCCTCGAAGGTGTTGCGGAGGCCTCCGTTCGGAAAGCTGGAAGCATCGGGCTCACCCTGGGTCAGGGTCTTGCCGGCGAACTCGGCGAGGGCGGTTCCGTCGCCGACCGGCTCGAAGAAGCTGTCGTGCTTCTCGGCCGTCAGCCCGGTGAGCGGATAGAAGACGTGCGCGTAGTGGGTGGCGCCCTTCTCCAGCGCCCAGTCCTTCATGGCACTCGCGACGGCATCGGCGACGAGGGGATCGAGTTTCGCGCCGTGCTCGATGGTCGCGATGACCGACTTGTAGACCGACTTCGGAAGCCGCTTCTGCATGACGACCTGGTTGAAGACATTCTCGCCGAACACCTGCCCGGGTGCTTCAGTGTCGGTGAAGCTGACCTCGGGAGGCACGTAGGCCTCGACGTCGCGCACGGCCTGCAGACGGACTTTGTTGCTCATGGACGAACCCCTCAGAACGCGGAAATCCTCCGCTCCGATGCGGTATCCGATGGGGCAAATCTACGAAGCGACTGTGGCGAGGATGTTTCGGCGGTGTGACGGGGAGCGTCCATTTTGCGCAGAAGCACCCAAACCGTTTCGTTTGGGTGCTTCTGCGCAAAGCGGGCGGGGGGTCAGCGGCCGCGCTGCGGACGGGCCTTCATTGGCCGCGCTGCGGACGGGGTGTCAGCGGCCGCGCTGCGGACGGGCCTTCATGGGGTCGACGCCCTTGGGGATGGGCAAGTTTCCCGAGCTGAGCGAGGTGAGGCGGTTGCTGACGGCCATGACCTCGGGCTTGGTGAGGTTCGCCTTGATGCGGTTGAGGCGGGCCGGCACCTTGTGGAGGGGCACGGCGTCGTCGTCGGGGCCGACGTAGAGGAAGGTGACCGGCACATTGGGCAGTACGCGGAGCACCTTGCGGCGTTCGTCTTCGAGCATGCGGGTGGTGCGCGACTTGGGGCCCTCGCTGATGAGAACGACGCCTCCGCGGCCGACGGCGCGGTAGACGGCATCCTGGGTCTTGCCGTTGACGGCGACCGGCATCTCGCTGCCGCGCCAGCTGCGCTTGAGCGAGCTGCGGAGAACAGCCCCGACCGCGCCGGGCTGCCCGGCGATCTGCCCGTAGGCGGCCGCCTCGGCGCGCCGGCCGAGCACGACGAGGGCGATCAGAACGCCCGCCAGAACGCCGGCGACGATCCACATCGCGATGACGAACCCGTTGCCGTCGCTGAGCAGCAGAGCAAGAACGAGGCCGATCGCCACGGGAACCAGGATGCTCAGCACGAGCAGGAGAACGATGTTCTTGTCGTAGCGACGGGTCATCTGGAAGACCTGCCACATCTGCTTGATGCGACCGTCTTCCTTCGGCTTCTTGGGAGCCTTCGGAGCTTTCTCTTTACTGCGTGCCATACCCCTATGGTACCGAGTCGGCCGCACGGTGGCTGCTCCGTTGTGGGCATCCTCTCCTCCACTTGTGGCGCTGTGGGCGAACTCTCCACAGATCGGTGGTTCCGGATGCGCGGCTCCTCGGTTGTGCAGCACCATCGTTCTCGTGCACTCCCTGACCCTCGCCGCCCTGCTCGCTCGCCGATCCCTCCGCCCGGGCGAGGCGGTGACCATTCTCGTGCCGATCCTGCAGGCCCTGCGGGAGTTGCACGACCTGCGGTGCACCCACGGTCGCATCACGGCCGCGGAGGTCTTCTTCGATCCCGTCGGGCGGGCCGTGCTCGACGGGTGGGAGGGGGCGCAGGAGTTCGAGCTGGGGGGTGCAGGGGCGGGCGCGGGGGGTGGCGCGGGGGTTGGCGCGGGGGGTGGCGCAGGGGAGGGCGCGGGGGTGTCGCGCGGTTCGGCGCGGTTCAGGCGGGCAGTGTTCGACGATGCCCGCCAATTCGTCTCGTTGGCGCAGCTCACGCTGGGTCGCGTCGAGCCTGCCGTGCCGGGGTGCGGTGTCTTCCTGGTCGCGGAGCTGGCTGCGCTGCAACGAGGGCGGCGGGAGCCCTTCTACCGCGAAGCCGAGGAACAGCTGTTCGCGATGGCGGAGCCCGAGGCGGTGGTGCTGCCGGGGGCCGGGCCGCTTGGGGTGGGGAAGCTGCCGGGGGCCGGGCCGCCGGGGGCGGGGGAGCTTGGGGTGGGGAAGCTGCCGGGGGCCGGGCCGCCGGGGGCGGGGGAGCGCTATGACTGGGCGGCGGAGGGTTCTGCCGTGCTGGCGGGAATCCGGTCGGAGGTGGAGGAACGCGCGCGGGCAGACCTCGACGCGGCGCGGCCCCGGGCCCGGATGCGTGCGCTGTCGTCGCGGGTGCGCGAGGTGGCGAAATCGGCGCCGGGGCTCGCACGGGACTGGTGGAGGGAACGCGAGCGTGGCGGCCACGGTGGGGCGCGTCGCGGCCTCCGACCACGCACAGCGATCGTCGCCGCGGTGGTGTGCGCTGTGGCGGTCGCAGGATCGCTTCTCGCTGTACCGCCACGGGGTGAGGCGGCTGGCGGGCCCTCGCCTGCGGCTCCTCCTGTCGTTCCCGGTACCGCGCCGACGTCCACGGTGAGGGCTGGCGCGGCATCGCAAGCGGGGGCCGGGGCCGGGGCAGGGGCGGGGGCGGAGGCGGAGGCGCCTGGGGCGGCTGCCGCAAAACCCACGGTGTCGAGCCCCGGTGCGGCGGCGACCGTGGCGGCAGGTGTCGGCACTGATCCGGTAGCGGCAGGCGCTGCGCTTCTGGCGGCGCGGGCACAGTGCTTCCGAACCAGGTCGATCCCGTGCCTGGCAGGAGTCGATCAGGCGGGGTCGGCGGCTCGCACCGTCGACGAGGCCGCTGTCGCCGCGCTGCTGCGGGCCTCGGGGGAGCAGGTATCGCAGGCTCCTGACCGTTTGGAGGGCCGGGTGCTGACACTCGTTCAGGCGCTCGGGGCGAGTGCGCTCCTCAGGGCTGAGCCTGCTGCCGCGCAGGCCGCGAGCCCGCAGCCGCCCGACGCACAGACTTCTGCGAGCGAGCCCGGTGAACCGCAGCCGCCCACCGGCTCACAGCCTTTCGCCGCTCTACCCCCCGATTCGCCGGGACCCGGCACCGAGACAGGGAGTACGGCCGGAGAGGAGCACGCGGGTGAACGAGAACCGGCCTCGCTCCTTCTGGTAAAGGGCGAGGCCGGGTGGCGCATCAGGGAGATCTTCACTCCCGCTTAGGGGAGCTACGACCGCCGGCGCACTGACGAGCGTTGCGCGTGTTCCGGTGCTGCTCAGATGCCGAGACTGGCGGCGAAGTCGCCGGCCTCGAGGCGGTTCTTGACCGCGACGAGGAAGCGGGCGGCGTCGGCACCGTCGACGATGCGGTGGTCGTAGCTCAGCGCGAGGTAGACCGTCGAACGGATCGCGATGGCATCGGAGCCGTCGACCGTCACGACGACAGGCTTCTTCGCGACGATGCCGGTACCGAGGATGGCCACCTGCGGAAGGAACACGATGGGCGTGTCGAAGAGCGCGCCGCGCGAACCGGTGTTGGTCAGCGTGAACGTTCCGCCACCGAGCTCGTCGGGCTTCAGCTTGTTGTCGCGGGTGCGGGCAGCGAGGTCGGCGATCTCCTTAGCGAGACCGGCGAGGTCGAGCTCACCGGCGTTCCGCACGACAGGCGTGAGCAGTCCGCGCTCGGTGTCGACAGCGATGCTGATGTTCTCGTGGTCGGGGTAGACGATCGAGTCACCGTCGATCGTTGCGTTGACGATCGGGTAGGCCTTCAGGGCCTCAGCGGCAGCCATCGCGAAGAAGGGGAGGAACGAGAGCTTCGTTCCGGTCTTCTCGGCGAACGCGCCCTTGACCCGGTCGCGGAAGGCGGCGACCTTGGTGACGTCGACCTCGACCACGCTGGTGAGCTGGGCGCTGGTCTGCATCGAGATGACCGCACGCTCGGCGACGACCTTGCGAAGGCGCGACATCGGAACGGTCGTGCCGCGAAGCGGCGACGTCTCAAGCGGGGCGGGGGCTGCAGCCGGAGCGGATGCGGCCCCGGCGGCGGGCGCCGCAGAGGACGCCGCGGCGGCAGCAGCCTTCGCTTCGACCGCAGCCTGCACGTCTTCCTTGCGGATGCGGCCACCCACACCGGAACCGGTGACGGTTGCGAGATCGATGCCCTGGTCGTGCGCGAGCTTGCGAACCAGAGGAGTGACGTACCCGGCGTTGCTACCGGACGCTTCAGCGGCGGGAGCAGCAGCAGCGGCGGGAGCAGCAGCCGGGGTGGCAGTAGCAGCGGCCGGTGCCGGCGTCGCCGGGGCGGCCGACGGGGTCGGGGCGGCAGGCGCTGCAGGCATGGGCTCCGCCGAAGCGGGAGCAGCAGCGGCCGGAGCGGGGGTGGCGGGTGCCGCGGGGGTGGCGGGTGCCGCGGGCGCGGCGGGAGCCGCAGCGGGGGCCGGCGCCTGGGCCTCGGTCGGAGCATCCGTCGACGGCACCTCGCCGGAGGAGGCTGGGGCGTCGGGAGCAGCGGCGTCGGTCGAGGCCTGCACCGGAGCATCCGGAACCGTCTCAGCGGGAACTGCAGCGGGCTCGGCAGCAGCGGGCTCAGCCTCGGCGGGCGCCTCGGGCTCGGCAGCACCGGCACCGGCACCCGAGCCGTCACCGATCGTCACGAGAGGAGTGCCGACCTCGACGGTCTCGTCTTCCTGAACCAGGATCTGCTCGATCACACCGGCAATGGGAGACGGGATCTCTGTGTCGACTTTGTCGGTCGAGACTTCGAGTAAGGGCTCGTCGACTTCGACGCGGTCGCCCACGTTCTTGAGCCAGCGGGTCACCGTTCCCTCGGTTACACTCTCGCCGAGTGCCGGAAGGTTGACGGATTCGCTCATCAGTTTGTCTCCTCTTCGAAAGACGTTTCAGTTCTGCATTTTCAGTGTGTCGTTACCGAGTTTAGGCGGGCAGCCCAATCGCCGGGTCGTGCTGGGGCAAGCCACTCACATGGCGTGCAACGGCTTTCCGGCGAGCGCCATGTGCGCCTCACCGAGTGCCTCGTTCTGGGTCGGGTGGGCGTGCACGAGCGACGCCACGTCTTCGGGGTAGGCCTCCCAGTTGACGATGAGCTGGCCTTCGCCGATCAGTTCGCCGACGCGGGCACCGATCATGTGGATGCCGACGACCGGGCCGTCATTCACCCGCACGACCTTGACGACACCCGAGGTGCCGAGGATGTGGCTCTTGCCGTTGCCGGCCAGGTTGTAGTCGTACGCCGAGACCTTGTCGGCCCCGAACTTCGCGACGGCTTTCGCCTCGGTGTAGCCCACCGAGGCGACCTCGGGCTCGGAGTAGGTGACCTTGGGGATGTTGACGTCTTCGACGACCTGCGGCTTCAGCCCGCCGATCTCCTCGGCGACGAAAATGCCCTGCTGGAAGCCGCGGTGTGCGAGCTGCAGGCCGGGAACGATGTCGCCGACGGCGTAGACGCCCGGGATGTTCGTCTCGAGACGGTCGTTCGTGATGACGAAACCGCGGTCGATCGTGATTCCTGCCTCCTCGAAGCCGAGCCCGGCGGTGGACGGACCGCGACCGACGGCCACGAGCAGCAGGTCGGCCTCGACCGTCGCGCCGTTCTCGAGCGTGACGACGACACCCTCGTCATTCTGCGTGACGCTCTGGAAGCGGATGCCGAGCGAGAACTCGATGCCGCGCTTGCGGTAGGCGCGCTCGAACTGCTTCGAGATCGACTCTTCTTCGTTGGGAACGAGGTGGGGGAGCGCCTCGATGATCGACACCTCGGCGCCGAACGACTTCCAGACGCTGGCGAATTCGACTCCGATGACGCCGCCGCCGAGGATGGCGACCTTCTTCGGGATGTAGTCGAGCGCGAGAGCGGTCTCGCTGGTGATCACCCGGCCGCCGATCTCGAGCCCGGGGAGGGTGCGCGAGTACGACCCGGTGGCGAGGATCATGCTCTTGCCGGTGTAGAGGTCGTCGCCGACCCGAACGGTCTTCGGTGCGACGAGCTTGCCCTCGCCCCGGATCACCGTGATCTTGCGAGCCTTGATGAGCCCCTCCAGGCCCTTGAACTTGCTGGAGACGATGCCCTCGCGGTAGGCCGTGACCGCGGCGAGGTCGATGCCCTCGAAGGTGGTCTTCACGCCGTACTTCGCCGACTCGCGCGACACGTCGGCCACCTCTGCCGAGTGCAGCAACGCCTTGGTCGGGATGCACCCTCGGTGCAGGCACGTGCCGCCGAGCTTGTCTTTCTCGATCAGCGCAACGGTGAAGCCGAGCTGGCTGGCGCGAAGAGCGGCTGCGTAGCCACCGCTCCCGCCGCCGAGGACGACGATGTCAAAATCGGTTTCCGACACTTGAGAGACTCCCTTATGCATCGAGCATGGTGACTGCACCCGCGGATGGGCAGGTGTCTTGATGGCGAGCTACTTTTTTCGCCCCCCCGAGCCTACTACGAGTCACTCCGCAGACATCCGTTCCGCGAGGTCGAGCAGGGTGCGAACGGTCACGCCGGTCGGCCCCTTGCCCGTGAACCCGTATCCCTCGCCGCCGTTGACGGCGGGCCCGGCGATGTCGAGGTGCGCCCACGGGATGCTGCCGGTGCCGTCGGCCCTGTCGCCAACGAACTCCCGGAGGAAGATCGCCGCGATGAGCATGCCGCCCGCGGTGTTGCCGGGCCTCATGTTCTGCAGGTCGGCGATGTCCGAGTTCAGCAGGGGCCGGAGCTCCGCCGGCATCGGCATGTGCCAGAGCGTCTCCGACGTGGCTGTCGCCGACGCGAGCACCTGTGCGACCAGTTCGCCGTCACCCATGACTCCGACGTACCGGTTGCCGAGCGCCGTCACCTGCGCCCCGGTCAGGGTCGCCACGTCGATGATCGCGTCGGGCTGCTCCTCGCTGGCGGCCACGAGCCCGTCGGCCAGAACCAGGCGCCCCTCGGCGTCGGTGTTCAGCACCTCGACGGTCTTGCCGCCGTAGATCTTGAGCACGTCGCCGGGGCGGATCGCGGAGCCCGAGGGCATGTTCTCGGCGATGCAGAGCCAGGCGGTGACGCGCACCGGAAGGGCGAGCGCCGCGGCGGCGAGCGCCACGGCCAGCACGGTCGCAGCCCCCGTCATGTCGTTCTTCATTCCGATCATCGACGCCGGCGGCTTCAGCGAGAGTCCGCCGGAGTCGAAGGTGATGCCTTTGCCGACCAGGGCGAGGTGTCGGGATGCCCCGCTCGGCTCGTACGAGACGCGCACCAGTCGCGGGCCTCTCGTCGAGCCCTGCCCGACGCCGAGGATGCCGCCGAACCCCTCCGCCTCGAGCGCCTCCTCGTTCCACACCCTGAGCGTGACCGGAAGGCTCCGGGCGGCGGCCTCGGCCCGCTCGACGAGCGTCGCCGGGTACAGGTCGAGCGGGGCCGCGTTCACCAGATCGCGCACCAGGGCCACGGCGCGAGCGGTCTCGAGTGCGGGTGCGATCGCGGTATCGGCTCCTTCGAGGGCCGAGCTCAACACGAGGGAGGATGCGCCGGCCTGGCGACCCTCGAGCGTCGAGTGCCGGTACTCGGTGTAGTCGTAGGCACCCATGGCCGCTCCCTCGAGCACGGCGCGAGCATCGGCGACGCTGGTCACGGGCAGGCCCAGCGCGACAGTCTCGAGGCCCCGCACGCGGCGGGTGGCTGCTCCGGCGGCGTACCGCAGGGCATCCGGGGTCTGGTCACTCTGGCCGAGACCGGTGAGGATGACGACGGGCGAACGGATGCCCGTGATGGGCCCGACGCGCTGCACCTCGTCTTTCTTGCCGCCGTGGCCGAGGCCCGCGAACATCGCCTCGAGGGCGGCCCGTGCCTCCTCCGGCAGGGCTTCCCCGCCGATGATCACCACCGTCTCGTCGATCTTCGCGGTGGCCAGCACGAGGGCATCGGCGTCGATCTCAGCGGGGGTCGTCTGGGTGAGGGAGATATCGGGGAGACTCATACGTTCAACCCTATGACGCGGCTACGCGCGGCGTTCGCCACAGGCGGATCGTTCGAGGGTCTGGTGTCAGACGACGAGATTAGAGTGGACGTATGAAGGATCCGGCGGAGTTGTTCGAACTGGCAGACGAGGTCGAGATGATCCCGGAGGGCCTGCCCCTGGTTGCTGCCCTGACGGGCTTCACCGACGCCGGGGCGGCCGTGAGCCAGTTCGGCGACTACCTGCTCGACACGCTGAACAACCGTGTCGTCGCCGAGTTCGACAACGACACGCTGCTCGACTACCGGGCCCGCCGGCCCATCATCGACTTCGACCAGGACCACCTCACCGACTACCAGCCACAGACCCTGAGGCTGTACCTGCTGAGCGACGAGGTGGGGCAGCAGTTCCTCTTCCTGCACGGGTTCGAGCCCGACTTCCGCTGGGAGCAGTTCACCGCCGCCGTTCTGCACCTGGTCGACCGTTTCCAGGCGAAGACCACGACGTGGGTGCACTCCATTCCCATGCCGGTGCCGCACACGCGCGCAATCGGCGTGACGGTGAGTGGCAACCGCGTCGAGCTCACCGACGCCATGTCGGTCTGGCGGCCGCACACCCAGGTGCCCTCCAATGCGCTGCACCTCGTGGAGTACCGGCTGCAGCAGCTCGGTCACCCGGTGGCCGGGTTCGTGCTGCTCATTCCGCACTATCTGGCCGACACGGAGTACCCGCTCGCCGCCCTGGCGTCGCTCGAGAGCATCAGCGCAGCGACCGGCCTGATCTTCCCCACCGACAGGCTGCGCGAGGAGGGGCGAGAGTTCCTGACCAAGATCGACCAGCAGGTCCAGTCGAACGCCGAGCTCGAGAAGCTGGTCGGCACGCTCGAGGAGCGACACGACAGTTACATGGAGAATGCCGGGCTGCGGTCGCCGCTGACGGATGAAGACGGCGAGCTGCCCTCGGCCGACGAGATCGCGGCGGAGCTCGAGAACTTCCTCGCCATCAAGCGGCGCGGCGACGACTCGGGGCCGGGGTTCGGCGGGCTCTGAATATATGGTCGGCCCTTCGGGCCGCACCGTAGGAGCTCGGGGTTCGCGGGCTCTGAATATATGGTCGGCCCTTCGGGCCGCACCGTAGGAGCTCGGGGTTCGCCGGTAAACTCTCCCGGTGAACTCCAAACGATCCTGGTTCGTGTTCGGTGTCGCCGCACTGGCGTACATCGCCGCCGTGCTGCAGCGCAGCTCGCTCGGGGTCTCCGGGGTCTCGGCCGCCGATCGCTACTACACCTCGGCCGCGATCCTCTCGACGCTCGCCGTCGTGCAGCTCATCGTCTACGCCGCACTGCAGATTCCGAACGGGATCCTCATCGACCGGGTGGGGCCGAAGCTGCTCATCGTGGTCGGCACCGCCGTCATGGTCGTGGGCCAGCTCACCCTGGCGTTCTCGACCGACATCGGCATCGCGGTGATCGGCCGGGTTCTCGTCGGGGCGGGCGACTCCGCGATCTTCATCTCGGTCATCCGCCTCGTGAATTCGTGGTTCAGCGGGCGCATCGTGCCGCAGCTCTCCCAGTGGATGGGCAACCTCGGGGCGATCGGCCAGATTCTCTCGGCGGTCCCGTTCGCCATCGTCCTGCACGAGGCGGGCTGGAGCGCGGCGTTCACGTCGGCGGCCTCCGTGGCGCTGCTGGCGTTCATCCTGAGCCTGCTCGTGCTTGGCGACAGGCCCCCCTCGGTGACCGCGCCCGAACAGCCGACGCTCGGCGTGGTGCTGAAGCGCCTCGGCCCGACGCTTCGGCGGCCCGGCACCCAGCTCGGTTTCTGGTCTCACTTCGTGACGCAGTCGTCGGGCACCGTCTTCGCGCTGTTCTGGGGGTTTCCGTTCATGGTCTCGGCGCTCGGCTACAGTACGACCCTGGCCTCGGGGCTGCTGGTCGTGATCGTGGTCGTCGGCCTCGTGTCGGGGCCGATCCTGGGACTGTTGACCGCGCGCTTCCCGACGCGACGGTCGAACCTGGTCCTCGGGATCGTGGCGATGCTGGGCGTCGTGTGGACGGCCGTTCTCGTCTGGCCGGGCACACCACCACTCTGGCTGGTGGTGCTGCTCGTGGTCGCGATGGGCGCGGGCGGGCCCGGGTCTCTCATCGGCTTCGACTTCGCCCGCACATTCAACCCTCCGCACACGCTGGGCTCGGCGAACGGCGTGGTGAACGTCGGTGGCTTCACGGCGAGCTTCGTGATGCTGTTCCTCATCGGGGTGATTCTGGATGCTCTGCACAACGTCGGCTTCAGCGCTTCCCTGTATGACGTGGGCGCTTTCAAGCTGGCATTCGCAGTGCAATACGTGGTGATCGGGCTCGGAGTGCTCTTTCTGGTGCGAGCGAGGCGCCGCGCGAGGGCGCAGCTCGAAGAAGACGAGGGAATATCGGTGGCCCCCCTCTGGGTTGCACTCTCTGCAGCCTGGTCACGAAAGCGCCCTTGACAAAAGGGCCATCTGTCGGCCAAGGTTCGCAATCCGTGCAATAATTGTCTCTAGAGACCCGTTCTTGTTCTGGGGTGGTCAGCGTGTCTGCCACGCGAATTCCCAGCACTTGACATGGGTCTTAGTAATGTCAAAAAACAACTCTGGTTGACAGTGGCGCGGGGGCGCATCCAGTCCCTCCCGTCATCTCCACCAGTGTGAAAGGTGATCCGTATGGCCACCACGAAGGCTCCCGCGACGAAGGTCGCCGCCACGAAGACCGCAGCGCCGAAGGCTGCTGCACCGAAGACCGCTTCGCCCAAGACCGCTGCCACCAAGACGACGGCCGCGCCCAAGACGGCGGCAAAGAAGACGGCAGCACCCCGGGCCACGGCCAGGGGCAAGGCGACCGCGAGCAAGGCCACCACCGATCCCGACGTCGAAGACGAAGACGTCGACATCGACACGGCGGATGTCGACACCGACGACACGGTGGCCGATGACGTCGTCGCCGACGATGTGGTCGTCATCGCACCGGGCGCCGTGGCCCCCGACGCCGAAGCGACGGCAGGCGACGACGAGACCGACGAGGAGTCGACCGGCACCGCGACGACCGAGGCGCTGCCGAGCGGCGCCCTCGTCCTCTCCCTGGTCGACGACGACGATGACGTACCGGTCTACTCCAGCGCCATCACCGGCGCGACGGCCGACCCGGTCAAGGACTACCTGAAGCAGATCGGCAAGGTCGCCCTGCTGAACGCGGCCGAAGAGGTCGAGCTCGCGATGCGCATCGAGGCGGGACTGTTCGCCGAAGACAAGCTGGCGAACTCCGAGGGCCTCAGCCCGTCGGCCAAGCGCGAGCTGCAGTGGGTCGCGAAAGACGGCCAGCGTGCCAAGAGCCACCTGCTCGGCGCCAACCTCCGCCTCGTCGTCAGCCTCGCCAAGCGCTACACCGGTCGCGGAATGCAGTTCCTCGACCTCATCCAGGAGGGCAACCTGGGCCTCATCCGTGCCGTCGAGAAGTTCGACTACACCAAGGGGTTCAAGTTCTCGACCTATGCAACCTGGTGGATCCGGCAGGCGATCACGCGTGCCATGGCCGACCAGGCGCGCACCATCCGCATCCCCGTGCACATGGTCGAGGTCATCAACAAGCTGGCGCGCGTGCAGCGGCAGATGCTGCAGGATCTCGGTCGCGAGCCCACGCCCGAGGAGCTCAGCCGCGAACTCGACATGACGCCCGAGAAGGTCGTCGAGGTGCAGAAGTACGGCCGAGAGCCCATCTCGCTGCACACTCCGCTGGGTGAAGACGGCGACAGCGAGTTCGGTGACCTCATCGAAGACACCGAGGCCGTCGTTCCCGCCGACGCCGTGGGCTTCACGATGCTGCAGAAGCAGCTCGAGTCGCTGCTCGACTCCCTCTCCGAGCGCGAGGCGGGCGTGATCCGCATGCGCTTCGGGCTGGGCGACGGCATGCCGAAGACCCTGGACCAGATCGGTGACACCTTCGGCGTGACGCGGGAGCGCATCCGCCAGATCGAGTCGAAGACCATGGCCAAGCTCCGTCACCCCTCCCGATCGCAGTCGCTTCGCGACTACCTCGAATAAGCCGGTGGGAGTTCGTACCGCGGCAGCCGTCGCAGTCGGTCGCGCTGTTCGGGTTGCCGCGCGGATGCGCGGGGGCGGTTCCGCCATTCCGGGAACCGTCGCCCTCCGCATCGCCCCCCGCTTTCTCGAAGACACCATCTCGGCCATTCCCCGCGGGGTCGTCGCGATCTCGGGCTCGAACGGGAAGTCGACGACGACGAACATGCTCGCGGCCATCCTCCGCGAGCATGGCCTGAAGGTCTTCACGAACCCCTCCGGCGGCAATCTGCCCCAGGGGATCGCCTCCTCCGTGCTGTCGCAGGTGTCGCTCGGCGGAAAGCTCGACGCCGACATCGCCATCCTCGAGGTCGACGAGGGCTACGGCCCCCGGCTCGCGAAGCTGCTGAAGCCGCGCACGGTGCTCCTGCTGAACATCCAGATCGACCAGCTCAACCGGTACCACGAGCCCGACCGCGTGGTGCGGATGCTCGAACAGGTCGCCATGACCTCGACGACCTCTCTCATCCTGAACCGGGACGACAACCACCTCGTCGACATGGACCGACGCATTCCGGGCGATCGGGAGGTCTCGTTCTTCGGGGCCTCACCCGAGCTCATCGCAGGAGCCGCTCACGGCGTCGCCTCGGCCGACCGGTTCGGTGATGCCCACGCCGAAGTCGGTGCGCGCGAGGCCGCCGTCACGGTGACCGATCTCGGTGACAGCCAGGCCGTACTCGCGGTCGACGGTCACGACATCGCCGTGCGCCTGCCCGCGCGTGGGCTGCACTACGCCCTCGACGCGGCCGGAGCGACCGCCACCGCTCGCTCGGTGATGGGAGCAGCCTTCCGCCCGGGACTCGTCACCGCGGCCCTCAACGGGCTGTCGACGGTCTACGGTCGGGGCGAGCTGCTGCAGGTCGCCGGTGAATCGATCGAGATCATCATGATGAAGAACCCGGCGAGCCTGCAGTTGAACCTCGATTCGCTGGGGTCCACGCCCGAACAGGTCTTCATGGCGGTCGACGAGGGCACACCCGATCCGTCGTGGATCTACGACATCGACTTCTCGAGCCTGTCGCACGTCGATGTGATCACCGGCTCGAAGGCCTGGCAGTTCGCGGTGCGCCTGGGGTACGCCGACATTCCCGTCGGTTCTGTCGACCTCGACGTGCGGGCCGCCCTGAAACGGTTCCTCGCACTGCCGCGGCCGGCGAACGGTCGAAAGACGATGATCCTGAACTACGAGCAGATGATGGGCATTCGCAAGATTCTGGGCTTCAAGGAGCTCGAAGGGGGTGGGCAGGCATGACTGACACCGAGAGGGCGTCGTCGGCCGCCGATCGACTGAACATCCTGCACCTGTTCCCCCGAACGCTCGGGATGAACGGCGAGAACGGCAACGTCGAAATTCTCGTTCGTCGTGCAGAGTCGCGCGGCGTGAGCGTGAGCGTGAAACGCTACGAAGACGGTGATTCGCTGCCGGCCTCGGTCGACCTGGTGTTCATCGGCAGCGGTCCGGTCTCGGCACAGCTCGAGACGTATGCTTGGTTGCCCGTCGTTGCACCGCCGCTTCGCGCGCTGGCGGCACACGGGGTGCCCTTTCTCGCGGTCGGTGCCGGCTTTCAGCTGCTCGGGCGCTCGGTGACGCTTGTCGACGGCACGGAGCTGACCGGCGCCGGGGTCTTCCCCGTCACGACGGTCGTCGGGGGGGAGCGTGTAGTGGGCGACTTCGTCGTCTCGTCGCCGAAGCTCGGTACCCTCGTCGGGTTCGAGAACCGCGGCTCCTCAGTGTCGATCGGTGATGCGACCCCGCTCGGGTCGGTCGTCTACGGTCGGGGCAACCTGCCTGCGTTGGGGCCCGGGGCGTCTGCGGGCGCGGCGGCCGTGGCTGCGTCGGGTGCGAACGCCGACGGGACCGTGCTGGTGGCCCCGGATGATCGTGCCGAGGGCTTCTGGGTCGGCAACCTCATCGGCACCCACCTCCACGGGCCGGTTCTCGCCAACAACCCCGCCCTCGCGGACTGGCTGCTGGAGGCAGCGCTGGCCCGCCGCGGCGAGACGCTGCCCGCGGCTCCGGCCGACCTCGTGGAGATCGACCGTCGCGCCGCGAAGGCCCGCGAGACCATCGCGTCGGCCCCCCTCAGCGAATAGGGCACGCCAAGAGCACTCAGGTGTCGATCCGGTCCTTCGACATGGTGTCGCTGCCGGCGATGATGAACTCCTTGCGGGGGGCCACGTCGTCACCCATGAGCAGCTCGAAGGTGCGCTCGGCGGCGGCCGCGTCATCCACCCGAACTCGACGGAGCATTCGGTGCTGCTTGTCCATCGTGGTGAGCGCCAACTGGTCGGCATCCATCTCGCCGAGGCCCTTGTAGCGCTGGATGGGCTCCTGGTACTTCTTCTTCGACTTCGCGAGCCCCGAGAGAACGCCGCTCAGCTCGGCCTCGGAGTAGGTGTAGATCGTCTCGTTGGGCTTCGTTCCCGGGTTCATCACGATGACCCTGTGCAGGGGCGGCACAGCCGCGAACACCCTGCCCGCGTCGATCATCGGCCGCATGTACCGGAAGAACAGTGTGAGGAGCAGCGTGCGGATGTGCGCGCCGTCGACATCCGCGTCACTCATCAGGATGATCTTGCCGTACCGTGCCGCCGAGAGATCGAAGGTGCGACCCGACCCCGCACCGATGACCTGGATCATCGAGGCGCATTCGGCGTTCGACAGCATGTCGCTGACCGAGGCCTTCTGAACGTTCAGAATCTTGCCTCGAATCGGCAGCAACGCCTGGAACTCACTGTTGCGAGCCTGTTTGGCTGTGCCGAGCGCCGAGTCGCCCTCGACGATGAACAGCTCGCTGCCCGAGACGTCGCTCGAGCGGCAGTCGACCAGCTTCGCCGGCAGCGAAGAGCTCTCGAGGGCATTCTTGCGACGCTGCGTCTCTTTGTGCGCCCGGGCAGAGATGCGCGACTTCATCTCGGCGACGACCTTGTCGAGCACCAGCGCGGTCTGCGTCTTGTCGTCGCGCCTGGTCGAGGTGAACCGCTCGGTGAGCGCCTTCGTGACCACCGACGTGACGATGGCGCGCACGGCGGGTGTGCCGAGGATCTCCTTCGTCTGCCCCTCGAACTGCGGCTCGGGCAGCCGCACGGTGAGCACGGCGGTGAGCCCGGCCAGCACATCCTCTTTGTCGAGCTTGTCGTTGCCGACCTTGAGGCGGCGCGCGTTGTCGTCGACGGTCTTTCGCAGGAAGCGCAGCAGCCCGGCCTCGAAGCCGGCGAGGTGCGTTCCGCCCTTCGGCGTCGAGATGATGTTCACGAAGGTCTTCACTTCGGTCTCATACCCTGTTCCCCAGCGCAGGGCGATGTCCACGCTGCAGTCCCGGGTGAGCTCGGTGGGCACCATCGCGCCCGAATTGTTCAGCACGGGAACGGTCTCGGCGAAGGTGCCCGAACCCGACAGGCGCCAGGTGTCGGTCAGCGCAGCATCCGGTGCCAGAAAATCGACGAACTCGGCGAGCCCGCCTTCGTAGCTGAAGGTCTCGTGCAGAGGCTCTTCACCGCGATTGTCCGTGATGTCGAGTGTGAGGCCGGAGACGAGGAACGCCGTCTGGCGTGCCCGGTCGACGAGCTCGGAGGTCTGGAACTGCGCCTGTTCGGTGAAGATCTGCGGGTCGGCCCAGTAGCGGATGCGTGTGCCGGTCACGCCCCGCTTCACCTTTCCGACAACCCGCAGTTCGCTCTGGTTCTCGAAGGGGGTGAAGGGCGAACGCGGTGACGGTGCGCCGCCCACCGGGTCAGCGAAGTTGCCGGGCTCACCGCGGTGGAACGACATGGCGAACGTCTTGCCGTCCCGGTCGACCTCCACGTCGAGCCGCTCGCTCAGCGCGTTCACGACCGAGGCACCGACTCCGTGCAGACCTCCGGATGCCGCGTACGACCCCGAGCCGAACTTGCCGCCGGCGTGCAGCTTCGTGAACACCACTTCGACCCCGCTGAGGCCGGTGCGCGGTTCGATGTCGACCGGGATGCCGCGGGCGCGGTCACGCACCTCGATGCTGGCGTCGGGGTGCAGGATGATCGAGATCTCATCGCCGTGCCCGCCGAGCGCCTCGTCGACCGAATTGTCGATGATCTCCCAGAGGCAGTGCATGAGGCCCTTCGGCCCGGTCGAGCCGATGTACATACCGGGGCGCTTGCGCACGGCCTCGAGACCCTCCAGTACCGACAGGTGCCTGGCGGAGTAGTCGGACGATGCCACAGGTGCTCCTTAGCTCAGCGGGTTCACTGGGATGTTTCTGCGGATACGTCAAGGCGGGTCGCCCGGACGTTCCGACGTCTTAGCCTAGTTAGATCCACCATCCACAGCCGCGAAGACACTCGCCTGCACCGCTCTGCTACGCGCAGAGCGAAACACAGGGGAATGTAACATCGCGGGAACATACTCATGCTTGTATGGGTT
Organism: Subtercola boreus; assembly: GCF_003399645.1. GTDB lineage: Bacteria > Actinomycetota > Actinomycetes > Actinomycetales > Microbacteriaceae > Subtercola > Subtercola boreus_A. Next base: position 4,780 of record NZ_NBXD01000016.1, on the reverse strand, counting down.
CTACAGATTGTCTGAGGTATCGACCCGTGAGGAGCCAGAAGATGCAATCAATTGCAACAGAGACCGACGTGGTGGGCGATCTGCAAGTGAGCCGCCAGCTGACCGGCGCAGACCGCTGCGACAGCTGCGGTGCGCAGGCGTACATCCGTGTCGAGATGAACAGCGGAGACCTTCTCTTCTGCGCCCACCACGGCCGTGAGGTGCACGCGAAGCTCTTCCCGATCGCCAAGAGCTGGCACGACGAGTCAGACAGACTCCTCGAGCAGCGCTAGCGCGCACCCTTCCCGAACGCTCGAAGCGGCGGCGGGCATCATGAACCGGATGCTCGCCGCCGCTTCTTTCGTGTGAGGACTCTCAGACTCCCGAGTCTTGTCTGCGTGTTAGCGTCGAGAGGTTGCCACAGCGGGCAGCACGGGTTCTGGGGGAGGCCGACGCATGAAGCGACGCATCGTGTCAATGGTGCTTGCAGCCGTTCTGGCGGGCGCCGCTCTCATCGCCAATGCCGCCTCGGCAGCCGCCTTCGACCCTGTCCCCGAGCTCTACAAGCTGTATCCGTACACGACTCCACAGCATCCGCCCGTGGTCAAGCCGGGACCCCCTGTGGGCAGAGGGCTCCCCGCCGGCTCACCCGACGGAGGAGAGGTGACCGGCTCGACAGCGGCCAATCACCTGCTGCTGCCGGGGGCGACCGTGTCGGCGCTGCAGTTCGACGCGACGGGGGCGGTGACGTTCTCCCGCTCGACGACGAGCGACGCTGATGGCCGGTACGTGCTCGCAGACCTTCCGGCTGGCGACTACTGGATCCAGTTCTACGACGACTCCGATCCGAAACACGTGCTGCAGGCGTGGCGCTCGGTCTACGGGTTCTACCCCGACGGCGCCACGGTACCCATCACACCCGGCAGCTCGATCGATGCCGACGGATACCTCCTCGAGAACGGGTCGATCACCGGACATGTCGGATGCAGCGACGGCTGCGACCGGGGCATCGACTACTCGAAGGCCGTCGTCGACATCTACATCGCCTACCAGGGCCTCGGTTTCTACCCCACGGCCGAGCAGCGGGCGACCGTCGGCGCGACCGGCTCCTTCCGGTTCAGCTTCGCCCAGCCGGGGGAGTACGTCGCCATAGTGCGGTACTCGGGTTCCGACTTCGGCGACGCAGAGATCGGTTCGGCCTTCATGCTGGACGAGGGCGAGACCGCGACGATCGCTCCGACCCTCCGCGAAGTGCGGCCGAATCTCCACGCCGGCAATCCGCTCGGTACCGGTCCCGAGGCGAACGTCTACGCCGAGTACTGGGACTTCCTCCAGCGCACCCCGAGTGTCGACGACATCCGACCCTGGCTCGCAGTGTTCCAGTTCTACAACGACCATCAGCTGCCCGAGACACCGGCGGCGTGGATGGCCCGTAACTTCGTCGAGAGCGACGAGTACCGGCTGAAGCGCATCGTCGACGCTTACCAGTCCATCCTGGGCCGGGCCCCGGATGCCGGTGGCCGGGCCATGTGGCTGACCGACATGAAGCTCGGGTACATCTCGACCGACGACATCCTGAAGTCGCTCTACGAGTCGGCGGAGTGGTACACGAACCACGGTTCGACCAACACCTCCTCTGCGAAGTCGCTCTACAACGCGCTGCTCGGGCGCGACGGCAGCGCCGCTGACTACAAATGGTGGGGCGATCTTGCGACGACACACGGTCGCAACTGGGTGGTCGATCAGTTCTGGATGTCGGATGAGACCACCGGCGACCGTGTCGGCGCAATGTACGCCACCTACCTCGGTCGGATTCCGGATGCCTCGGGGCTGGCCAACTGGAAGAGTATCGACCTCCGCGTGGGCGACTCGATCGCGCGGGAGGGGATCGTCAGCAGCTCGGAATACTACATCCGGGCGCAGATGCGTTTCGACGTCAGCTGATCGAGCGATCGCTCAGCCTGATCGAGGATCACGGCTGCGGGGTCGAACAGACGCGAGCACCGGTGCGCTCAGGGGAGCGTGGCGGCGAAGCCGATGGAGGCGACGGGGGCCGCCAGCGGGGTTCCCGACGCATCGCGCTTCGCGCCCGGCTCGGGCAGCGTGCGCACGGCACCGTCTGAAGCGACCGCGAGGGCCGGTTCGGGGCCGACCCAGGCCAGTTGCAGGGCATCCTCGCCGCGGAGGAACCGGTGGGCGCGCACGCCGCCGGTGGCACGGCCCTTGGGCGGGAACTCGCTAAACTCCGACACCTTCGCCGAGCCGGAGTCGGTGCCGGGGAGCATGCCCGAGCTGCTGGCGACGGTGGCCACGACGATGCGGGTAGCGGATGCCTCGGCGAGCTCACCCTCGACGGGTTGGGTGGTGGCGTCCGGAGCGATCGCACCGGGCGCAACCGCGCTGAACGCGATCACGGTGGCACCGGCGCCCAGGCTGATACCCGCCATGCCGCCCGCGGTGCGCCCCTGCGGGCGAACAGCGGCGGCGGGGAAGTGCAGCAGCTGGGCATCGGAAGCCACGAAGACGAGGTTAGACGATTCGGTGGGCTGGGTGGCGCCGACGACTTCGTCTCCGGGCTTCAGCGCGATCAGCTCGAAGTCGGGCTTGTTCGGCCAGTCACTGGGGATGATGCGTTTGACGGTTCCGAGCTTGGTGCCGAGCGCGATCGGAACGTCGGAGGAGAGCGAGACGAGTGCAATGATCTGCTCACGTTTCGTGTCGACGGCCAGATAGTCGGCGATGCGCACGCCGGCTCCGAGCTGCACGGAGTTCGCCGGCGCCACGGGCAGGTCTTGCACACTCATCCTGAGCAACCGACCGAGCGAGGTGACGGCACCGATCTCGGTGCGCGTGGTGGTCTCGACGACCGAAAGCACGGCGTCGTGTTTGCTGCGCCGGGTGTGCGCACCCGTGGGTCGCGGGCTGCGGCCGGGCACGGAGCCGTCGGCCGGGGAATCTGCACCACCGTCGCTGTCGCCACCGCCCGACACGATCTCAGCCGGCGTCGGCAGGTCGACGCGAATCGTTCGGCCGGTCGTGGAGAGGAACACGCGGCACGGTGTGTCGGCGAGTTCGAGCGACACCTGCTCACGGCGGGCCGCGGCCGTGGTGGGCGCTGCCGCCCGCGCCTCCGTCAGCAACGTGCGCCGGGGCGTGCCGAGCGCATCGGCCACCTCGTCGAGCTCCTCGGAGACCGTCTGGCGGATGAGCGCCTTGTTGGCGAGCAGTGCTTCGAGGTGTTCGATCTCCTTGAGCAACTGGTCCCGTTCGGTTTCGAGCTCGATGCGGGAGAAACGCGTGAGTCGGCGAAGCCGGAGTTCGAGGATGTAGTCGGCCTGCAACTGGTCGAGGTCGAACACGTCGATGAGGCGGGTGCGCGCCTGCTCGGTGTCATCCGAATTGCGGATGACCTGGATCACCTCGTCGATGTCGAGAATGGCGATCAGGAGGCCGAGCAGCAGGTGCAGCCGCTCGCGGCGCTTGCGCAGCCGGAACTGCGTACGCCGGGTCGTCACCTCGATGCGGTGGTCGACGTACACCTGCAGCAGCTGCTTCAACCCGAGCGTCTGCGGGCTGCCGTTGACGAGCGCGACGTTGTTGATGTTGAAGGAGTCTTCGAGCGGGGTCTGGCGGTAGAGCTGTTCGAGCACGGCCTCAGGACTGAAACCGGTCTTGATGCCGATCACGAGCCGCAGCCCGTTGGTGCGGTCGGTGAGGTCGGTGACGTCGGAGATGCCCTGCAGCTTCTTCGAATTCACGCCGTCTTTGATTTTGGAGATGACCTTCTCGGCACCCACCAGGTAGGGCAGTTCTGTCACGACAAGCCCGACCTTCCGCGCAGTCAGGGTCTCGATGCTGACCTTCGCGCGCGTCTTGAACGCACCGCGCCCGGTGGCGTAGGCGTCGCGGATGCCGGCCAGCCCGACGATCGTACCGCCGCCGGGAAGATCGGGGCCGGGAATGAACTGCATCAGGTCATCGACCGTGGCCGCCGGATGCGTGATCAGGTAGCGCGCTCCGGCCACCACCTCGATGAGGTTGTGCGGGGCCATGTTCGTGGCCATGCCGACCGCGATACCGCTCGCCCCGTTCACCAGCAGGTTCGGGTAGGCGGCGGGCAGAACGTCGGGCTGCACCTCGGTGTTGTCGTAGTTCGGGATGAAGTCGACGACGTCTTCGTCGAGGCCGTCGGTCATGGAGAGGGCCGCGGGTGCCGGGCGCGCCTCGGTGTAGCGGGATGCGGCGGGGCCGTCGTCGAGGGAGCCGAAGTTGCCGTGCCCATCGACGAGGGGGAGTCGGAGGGTCCAGCTCTGGGCCAGGCGTACCAGCGCGTCGTAGATGGACGCATCGCCGTGCGGGTGCAGCTTGCCCATCACGTCGCCCACGACGCGAGCGGATTTCACGTGGCCGCGGTCGGGCCGCAGCCCCATCACGCTCATCTGGTAGATGATGCGTCGCTGGACGGGCTTCAGGCCGTCACGGGCATCCGGGAGCGCACGGGAGTAGATGACCGAATAGGCATATTCGAGAAACGAGCCCTGCATCTCGCTCGACACATCGATGTCTTCGATGTTCTCGACTATGTCGGGCGCGGGCTCGGGGGTTCTCGGCGTCATTTGCCACCCATGATACCGGGGGCCTCCGACGCTCCCGACGCTGACACGACGCGGTGTGCCAGACTTGCCCCGTGCCCTCCCCGCTCCTGGCCGACCTTCCCGCCTTCGACGCCGAGGCACCGCATCTGGTCGACGTGTTTCCGAGTTGTCTGGCGGCCCTCGGGGGCGAGCCCAACATCCTGGAG
>NZ_NBXD01000015.1 GCF_003399645.1 Subtercola boreus | reverse complement strand
CTGCCCGCCGCCGAGCGTATCGTTGTGGTGCTCGTCGACGGGCTCGGGGTGTCGTCGCTCCGTGCACGGGCCGGGCACGCCCGCCACCTGATGGCGGCGCTCACGAAGAAGTCGAAGCTCGCCAGCGGCTTTCCCACCACGACCGCCGTCGCCCTGACGTCGCTGACAACCGGAACGACCCCCGGCACGAACGGCATCGTCGGCTACACGGCGCTCGTGCCTGAGCACGACGTGGTGTTGAACCAGCTGACGGGGTGGGGGGCCCAGATGAGCCCGCGCGAGTGGCAGGCGCAGCCGACCCTGTTCGAGAGGGCCTCCTCAGCAGGCATCGGATGCACGGCCATCGGTGCTCCGCGCTATGAGAACAGCGGCTTCACTGACGCTGCGTTGCGCGGGGCACGCTACGTGGCAGGCAAGACGATCGCCGACCGGTTTGCGGCGGCGCGAACCGCCCTCGACGCCGGTGGGCGCCAACTCGTGTACCTCTATATTCCCGAACTCGACATGGCGTCCCACGCTCACGGCTGGCAGTCCGACGAGTTCATCGCCGCGCTCGAGGCCGTCGACGGGTCACTGGCGATGTTCCTCCCCTCGCTGGGAGCGGGCGAAGGGATGCTGCTGACCGCCGACCACGGAATGGTCGACGTTCCGTCGACGTCGCACGTGCTGTTCGACACGCTGCCTGAACTGGTGGCGGGCGTGCGGCACGTGGCCGGCGACCCGCGCTGCCTGCAGCTGCACCTGGAACCGTCGCTGTCCCCTGCGGAACGCGACGCGCTGGTGGCGGCGTGGCGGAGGGTCGAGGGAGCACGGGCGTGGGTGGCGACGCGCGACGAGGCTATCGACGCCGGGTGGTTCGGCGAGGTGCTGCCGGGCATCCGGGGCCGCATCGGCGACGTCCTCGTAGCGGCGCGCAAGAACGTGGCCTTCTACGACTCCCGTCGCACCCCTCCGGCGAAGCGCACCATGATCGGGCAGCACGGCTCGTTCACCGATGACGAGCTGTACGTGCCGCTGCTGCGCTTCGGCGCGTTCGCCGCACGCTGACCGCCCGCAGAGCGCTTCTGTCGGTTCCGCGGCCGTTTGTCGCAACCGCGCCTGCGCGCGCGTACGCGAATGAGACGAACGGGCGCGTCAGCTGACCCTTCGACGTTCACCGTCGACGCCGGTGGTTGTGGGAGTGAGCCCGAGGTGGCGCACGACGGCCTCGGAGGCGGCGTGATCGGGGTGGTTATGCGCCACGAACTGTGACCCACCCTCTGACCGCAGCCAGCTGAGGACCGCGTTCGCTCTGCCGGTCGCCACACCGCGGCTCTGCGCAGCCGGCGCCGCCACCCGCGCGAACTCGCTTACGCCCTGCCGCGCGGTCGCCTGCACGTAGTCCGGCGCCGCGCCGGTGGCATCGGACACGATCCAGTTGAGCCAGGACTCTGTGCCGTCGGCGGAGTGACCCACCATATGCCGTCGGTAGGTCTGCCTCAGGTGCCGCTTGCTCGGCGGAGCACCGACTGGGGTGCAGTCGGCCGGTGCGCCGCCCGCTCGGACGACTCCGGCAGAGGCGCCCTCGGCCGAGGGGCCGTCGGCGAGCCTGCCGTCCGGCACAGGCCCTCAGGTCAGCTCAGCTCAGGTCGTCGTCGCTGCGCGCACCGAAGACGATCTCGTCCCAGCTGGGCATTGCGGCACGGCGCTTCTTACCCGGCTGGGGGGTGGTCTGGCGCTGGCGAGAGGCCGGGTCGGCGGCGGGCGTCGCGTCGGACTCGAGGCCGGCGAGGGGCACATCGACGACGCTACCGGTGTCGCCCGGCCGGCCCTGGTCTGCGAGACGGTCGGGGTTGAGATGTGCGACGGGTCGCGTGTCGCCGACGGGGCCGGCAGGAGTGGGCAACCCCGACGAACCGCGGGTGAACATGCCCGCGTGCGCGGCGTGCTGGGAGGGGTGGTCGGAGCGGGTATCGCCGAACGGGTCGAGGTCTTCGCTGTCGTCGACGAACGTGGCGGCTTCCCGCTCGCCACGACGGCGCCGGAGGGCCTCGAGCAGGTCTGCCGTCTCGTTGTGGGCCGTAGGGGCGGGTGTCGCGCGGTTGACTGCTGCCGCCGCCGCACGGGCCGACGACTCCTGCTCGGTGAGCGACGCGGGTCTGCTGAACGGGGTCGGTTCGACGATCACCGGGGGAGCCGTGGGCCCGGTACCGGGCTCACGGGCATCCGTTCCCTTTGCCGCACGAGACACCGAGCCCCAGATGGAACGGGCGGCAGAACCGTCTGCGCGAACCCGGGCAGGCTTCTCCGCGGCCGCGGCCGCGGAAGGGGTGGGGGATGCCTCGGCTGCGGGGAAGGCGGGGATGTCGGAGGCGCCGGGCGCCGGGCGATCACCGGTGGCGTCACCGGAGAGAGGCGGGTCGAACGCAGCCGGCCCGGAAGCAGCACCACGGTCATCCGAATGACCCTCGCCGGAGCCTGCAGCGGGGAACGCGGCATCCAACTCGTCGATTCCGAGCCCGACCCTCTCGGAGCGCTGGATGCCCGGGTTGACCGAGACCGTCTCGGCACCGTTGAGGTCGACGGCGCGAAGCCGGGGAATCAGCCCGTCAGAGATCTCGCCGTGCTGCGACAGCGTGATCGCCCCGGAGTTGAGGGGCGTGAGCGAGTGGCGCTTCGGGTCGTACTGCCAGCGCGCATCGTGGTCGATCTCGTCGGCGGTGAAGGTGAGCTTGACGATCCAGCCCGACTCCTCCTTCCAGCTGGCCCAGCGCAGGTCGATAGCGCCGAGGCCCGCCAGGCGCTCCTCGATGATCTCGCCGAAGGTGGAGGACTGGTCGTCGCCCAGGGGGTCGCCGCGCAGAGGGTCGCTGCTGAACGCGACCTTGACCGCCACCCTGAGCGCCGACGAGACGATGTGCAGCCGCTCGGCCACGACGGGCCCCTCGAAGCGCTCGACGTACTCGAGCGAGGCGCCGGTGGCCCGCGCGACGTCTTCGGCGCTCATACCAGCCCGGATCTGCGACTGGATCTCGCGCGGCGACACCTTCACCCCCGGGGTGACCGACGAGGTGCTCTGGCGGAGCCTCGACTGAAGCACTTCGTCGATGGCGACACGGTAGCGCTCACCGGTCTCGCTCGAGACGAGCAGAGCCCCGTTCTCGATTCCGATGACAGTAAGATCTTGCATGGTTTCTGGCCCCGTCTTGGTCTGGAGTTCCCTGCAAGGATGCCACGACAAAGAAGCATCGCCCGGGAATGTTCGGGGCGTGCCGTAAGTTGCTACGGGCGAGGGTGGCAAGCCCTGTTCTGGCGGTTTGCTATTACCTCTTGGATGATGCAAACTAACGCCGCCGATTTTGTTTCAGCTGGCGTATGAGAAGTGGATAAGCATGGCAACCGATTACGACGCTCCGCGGAAGACCGACGACGATTCAGACTCGATCGAAGCGCTGAAGGAGCGGGTCCCCGACAAGATGTCTGGGGTCGTAGACGTTGACGACGCCGACAATCCGGGTGGCTTCGAACTGCCGGGCGCAGATCTCTCAGACCTCGACCTCGACGTGGTGGTTCTTCCGCCGCAGGCAGACGAGTTCACCTGTGTGAGCTGCTTCCTGGTGAAGCACCGCTCGCAGATCGATCACCAGACGAAGCTCGGGCCCGTCTGCATCGAATGCGAGATGTAAGGTAAGCAACGCTCTAAGCGAGCTCGTGGTCAGCCTTCTGTAAGGCGGCCACGAGCTCTTTTGGGTTACGGGACGAAATGAGCCAGTACGGTACGGGGTCTTCCGGGTCGTGGATGCTCACCCGCACCACCGGCTGGATCCAGCCCCGGATGCACAACCAGGCGCGTGCGTCGAGCCTCTGCCCCCGGGCCATCGTCGCGTCGCCGCCCGTCATGGCCTCGGGTTCGCCCACGAACGACAGGGGGATCCGCGCCCGGCCCGCCACCAGCATCCCGTCGCCCACCGTGACGACCGGTGAGAGAACGAAGAGAACAAGCACGCTGCCGCCGTACAGAACAATGGCGCAGACGATGCCCGCCAGCATGTTGATCGGTGCGAAGACCAGGATGCTCGCCGGGATGAGCAGCACCAGGTACAGATAGATGCGCGCGGGGGGGCTCAGTCGTTCGCGGTAGGTCGCCATAGCTCTATTCGATCAGAGTTTCGGGCCGGGATTCTGCACTACCCTCGACTCGTGACTGAATCCGTCGAAGTTCTCCTCAAGGCTGAGCACATTCCCAGCTACGCGCATCCGGGCGATGCTGGTGCCGATCTGCTGTCGGCCGAGGCGCTGACGCTCGAGCCCGGTCAGCGTCACACTGTCGCCACGGGGGTCTCGATCGCCCTGCCCGACGGCTTCGTCGCCTTCGTCGTTCCGCGCAGCGGCCTCGCGAGCAAGCACGGCATCACGATCGTCAATTCGCCGGGAACCGTGGATGCGGGTTATCGGGGGGAGATCCGCGTCGCACTTCTGAACACTGACACCTCGGTGCCGTACGATATCGCCGTCGGCGACAGAATCGCGCAGCTGGTCATCATGCCGGTGACCCGCGCGGTCTTCGTTCCCGTCGAACACCTCCCGGGCAGTGCCCGCGGTGCCGGCGGTTTCGGTTCGACCGGCTACACCACCCCCCACTCAGGAAGCTGATTGCCCGTGTCAGACAACATTCCAGACGCACCCGCAGAACTCGAACCGGCCGATCTGGATCGCTCCGAGGTCGACGCCGGCCCGGGCGATGCCAAATCCGCTCCGGAGAACCGTGAGACCGACGGCCCGTTCGATGCGGACGAAGCGAACCCCGCACGCCCCTACGTCGACCTGGGCGGTGTGAAGATCCTTCCCCGCGAGGGGCTGCAACTGCGACTGGAGGTGGAGGAGGGTACGCAGCGCGTCGTCGCGGTCGGCCTCGACTACGCCGGCTCGACCCTGCAGGTGCAGGCGTTCGCCGCCCCCCGCTCGACGGGGCTGTGGCACGACATCCGTTCGCAGATCCGCGACCAGATCACGGGCCAGGGCGGAACCCTCCTCGAACAGGAGGGCGTCTTCGGGCCGGAGCTCATCGCCCAGGTTCCGGCCGCCGGCCCCGACGGTGCTCCGGTGCTGCGTCTCGCCCGGTTCGTCGGGGTCGACGGCCCGCGCTGGTTCCTCCGCGGGGTCATCGCGGGCGAGGCCCTGCAGAACGAGGCGTCCCGCGCAGCGGTCGAGGAACTGTTCCGCAGCGTCGTGGTGGTTCGCGGCGGGTCTCCCATGCCGCCGCGCGACCTCATCCCGCTCACCATTCCCAAGTCGAGCGCCGCGGTCTGAACCGATGGACGACCAGCACAGGGACGAGCGCACGCCCTCGTTCTCCGAGGCCTTCGCGGCTGCGGCCAAACGGTCGGGCATCGGTCAGGTCGCGCCCGGCGAGACCCCGACGGCCCAGTCCCTGCTCCGGGCGATCGGCGGCATCCGGGGCCTGGTCGAGTCGATCCTGCCGGGGCTGGCCTTTCTCGTCATCTACACGTTCACGAGAGACCTGACGCCGAGCGTTCTCGCGCCGCTCGCGGTCTCGGTCGTGTTCATCGTGGTGCGCCTCGCCACCCGCAGCCCCGTGATGCCGGCCGTCGCCGGGCTCATCGGCGTGGCGATCTCGGCCGCCCTCGCCCTCTTCACCGGGCGCGCCGAAGACAACTTCCTGCCGGGACTGATCATCAACGCTGTCTCGGTGCTGGTGCTGCTGGTGTCGATCGTCGTTCGCTGGCCGCTGATCGGGCTGATCGTGGGGGTGTTGACGGGCGACGCGCTGGGCTGGAGGGCCGACCCGGCGAAGTTCCGCGTCGTTCTGATCGCGACCTGGTGCTGGGTCGGGCTCTTCGGGCTCCGTCTCGCGGTCGAGTTGCCGCTCTACCTCGCCGGCGAGGCGGGGGCGCTCGCCTCGGTGAAACTGCTGCTCGGCGTACCTCTCTACGCGGCGATGCTCTGGGTGACCTGGCTGCTGGTTCGGGCGGCATTCGGTCACCAGAAGACCGTGGCCACCGCCGACCCGAGCCCCGAGAACCCGTAGCGGGCAGGAGGGGAGCGAGCGGATGACCGTGGGCAGCAACGTCGCCGATCCGGGGCTGTCGCCCGCGGAGGTGGCCGACCGGATCGCCCGCGGCCAGGTCAATGTCACCGCGACACCCACGTCGAGGTCGTTCCGGAGCATCCTCGCCGAGAACGTCTTCACCTTCTTCAACGGCATCCTCACGGTGTGCTTCGTCGCCGTGTGCCTGCTCGGCGACCTGCGCGACGGCTTCTTCTTCGGCGTCGTGGTGGTCAACGCCCTGATCGGCATCGTGCAGGAGCTGCGGGCCAAGCGCGCCCTCGACAGACTGGCGCTGCTCGCGTCGCCCGAGACGGCGGTGCGGCGCGGTGGTGAGCTGCAGATCATCCGGCCCGAAGAGGTCGTTCTCGGCGACCTGGTGATCGTGCGCCCCGGCGACCAGATCACGGCCGATGCCGTCGTGGAGACGACGAGCGCCCTGTTCCTCGACGAGTCGATGCTCACGGGCGAGTCCGACCCGATTGCGAAGAAGGTCGGCGACTCCCTGCTCTCGGGGTCGCTGGTGTCGTCGGGCACGGCCGAGGCGCGCGTTGTCGCGGTCGGCGCAGACTCCTACGCGAGCAGACTGACGGCCGAGATCAAGAGGCACAGCCTCGTGCACTCGGAGCTGCGGGCGGCCACGAACCGCATCCTCGTCTACCTGTCGTGGATTCTCGTGCCGCTGATCATCATCATCCTGCTGGGGCGCATCGGGGCCTACGGCGGGTTCGCCGCACTCTTCGACCCGAACGACACGAGCTACCGGCAGGCGCTCATCGATGCGGTGGCGAGCGTCGTCGGCATCATCCCCGAAGGTCTGGTGCTGCTGACGAGCCTGGCGTTCGGTGTCGCCGCCATCCGCCTCACCCGGCAGCGCGTGCTGGTGCAGGAGCTGGCCGCAGTGGAGGTGCTGGCCCGCGTCGACGTGCTGTGCCTCGACAAGACGGGCACGCTGACGACAGGGGCGATCGGGTTCCACGGGCTGCAGCAGCTGCCGGGGCGCGACGACGATCTCACGCCGGCGACCCGAGCGCTGGCGGCGCTGTCGACCGATGAGGCCGGCAACGCGACTTCGCGGGCGCTCTCGAACCGGTTCGAGCTGGGCGAAGCGGTGGTGGGGGAGCGGCTCGCGTTCAGCTCGCTGCGCGGGTTCAGCGCGGTGCGGCTGCAGGTGTCGGGCGGGGCGGGAGGCGGAGCCGACGGCACACACACCACGTGGCTGCTGGGCGCGCCCGAGCGACTGCTGGCCGATCATCCGGAAGCCCTCGCCGAGGCCCACGTGATCGCGTCGAGCGGGCGCCGCACGCTGGCACTGTCGACATCGACGGATGCTCCCTCGCGGTTCGTCGACGAACCCGACCTCGTGCGCAGCGCCCAGCCCGCCTGTTTCGTCGTTCTCGAAGAGACGCTGAGGCCCGAGGCGAAGGGCACGCTCGGATACTTCGCCGACGAGGGCGTGCGAGTGATCGTTCTGTCGGGCGACAACCCGCACACGGTGGGGTCGATCGCCCGCCAGCTGAACCTCGGCGAAGAAGCTGTCGACGCCAGCACGCTCGAGACCGATGAGCAGGTGACGGATGCGCTGGCCACCGGCAGCGTGTTCGGGCGGGTCGCGCCCGAACAGAAACGCCGCATCGTGAAGATGCTGCAGGCCCAGGGGCGATCGGTCGCCATGACGGGCGACGGAGTCAACGATGCGATGGCCATCAAAGACGCCGACCTGGGAATCGCGATGGGCAACGCGACGCCTGCCACGCGGGCGGTGTCGAGGCTGGTGCTGCTCGACAGCCGCTTCGACCGCCTGCCCGAGGTTCTCATGCTCGGGCGGCGCGTGATCGCCAACGTGGAGCGGGTGTCGAACCTCTTTCTCTCGAAGACGGTCTACGGCATCGTGCTGGCGCTCGTGACAGCGGCGGCCGCGTGGGAGTTCCCCTTCCTGCCCCGGCAGTTGACGCTGGTTTCCACCCTGGCGATCGGCATCCCTTCGTTCTTCCTGGCGCTTGCACCGAACCGCCGGCGCTACCGCCCGGGGGTGCTGCCCCGGGTGCTGAAGTTCTCCGTGCCCACCGGGCTGATCGGCGCTTCGACCTGCCTGCTCGCGTACGCCCCCCTGCGGGTCTCGCTACCGCAGTCCGAGGCGCGGAGCCTTACGACCATCGCCCTCTTCATGGTGTCGCTCTGGATCGTGTCGGTGCTGGCGCGGCCGCTCTCCCGGGCGCGGGTGGTGCTGGTGGCCTCCGTGAGCGCCGCGTTCGTCCTGAGCTTCGTGGTGCCGTTCACGCAGAACTTCTTCATGCTCGGCTTCACCATGACGCCGTGGCTGGTCTACGTGATCGCTGTGGGGGCGGCCGGGGCATCGGGAATCGAGCTCTACTACAGATTCGCGAAACGACGTGGCCTGGTCGTCGACCGGGCCTGACGGGGATGCTAAAGTTATCTCGACGTCAAGATACTTTGGTAAGGCCACCCTTGCTAGCCAGCGGTGTCCGAGACGAACAAGATTGACGTAGTCAGCGAAGGAGAAGGCGCCGTGTCTGCAGTAAACAGTTTTGGGTCGAAAGACACCCTCACCGTGGGAGAGAACGGGTACGAGGTCTACCGCCTCGACACCGTTCCGGGTTATGAGAAGCTTCCGTTCAGCCTCAAGATCCTGCTCGAGAACCTGTTGCGCACCGAAGACGGCGCGAACATCACGGCTGAGCACATCACGGCGCTCGGCTCGTGGCAGCCCACCGCCGAGCCCGACACCGAGATCCAGTTCACGCCCGCGCGCGTCGTGATGCAGGACTTCACCGGCGTTCCCTGCATCGTCGACCTCGCCACCATGCGCGAAGCGGTCGGCACGCTGGGCGGCGACCCCACCAAGATCAACCCGCTCGCCCCCGCCGAACTGGTCATCGACCACTCGGTCATCGCCGATCTGTTCGGCAGCGAGAACGCCCTCGAACGCAACGTCGACATCGAGTACGAGCGCAACGGTGAGCGCTACCAGTTCCTCCGCTGGGGCCAGACCGCGTTCGACGACTTCAAGGTCGTGCCGCCGGGAACCGGCATCGTGCACCAGGTGAACATCGAGTACCTGGCCCGCGTCATCTTCACGCGGGAGGTCGACGGAGTGCTTCGTGCCTACCCCGACACCTGCGTCGGCACCGACTCGCACACGACGATGGTCAACGGCCTGGGCGTGCTCGGCTGGGGGGTCGGCGGCATCGAGGCCGAGGCCGCCATGCTCGGCCAGCCCGTCTCCATGCTTATCCCGAAGGTCGTCGGGTTCAAGCTCTCGGGCACCATCCCGGCCGGCGTCACCGCCACCGACGTTGTGCTGACCATCACGCAGATGGTGAGAAAGCACGGCGTGGTGGGCAAGTTCGTCGAATTCTACGGAGAGGGCGTCACCGCCGTTCCGCTCGCGAACCGCGCCACCATCGGCAACATGAGCCCGGAATTCGGTTCAACGGCCGCGATGTTCCCCATCGACGACGTGACGCTCGACTATCTGCGCCTCACCGGCCGGAGCGACGACCAGGTCGCCCTCGTCGAGGCGTATGCGAAGCTGCAGCACCTCTGGCACGACCCGTCGGTCGAGCCCTCGTTCAGTGAATACCTCGAGCTCGACCTGACGACGGTCGTGCCCTCGATCGCCGGCCCGAAGCGCCCGCAGGACAGAGTGGAACTCAAGCACGCGAAGTCGCAGTTCGAACTCGACCTGAACGACTACGCCACGCAGGACCTCTCGCGGGTGGACGCCGGGCTCGAGGAGACCTTCCCCGCATCCGACCCGCCCAGCTTCACCCCGCAGGATTCCGAGCGCGCACACGAACTGGCCCACAGCCACGTGTCGCACGCCCCGGGCAGCGTGTCGAAGCCGACCCACGTGCACACCGAGAAGGCCGACTACACGCTCGACCACGGCGCCGTCGCCGTCGCCGCGATCACCTCGTGCACCAACACGTCGAACCCGTCTGTCATGCTCGCGGCCGGCCTTCTGGCCCGCAACGCGGTGAAGAAGGGCCTCACCTCGAAGCCCTGGGTCAAGACCACGCTGGCTCCGGGCTCCAAGGTCGTCACCGACTACTACGAGAAGGCCGGCCTCACGGGCGACCTAGAGGCCCTCGGCTTCTACACCGTCGGCTACGGCTGCACGGTCTGCATCGGCAACACCGGTCCGCTCATCGAAGAGGTGACGGATGCCATCAACAAGAACGACCTGGCCGTCACCGCGGTGCTCTCGGGCAACCGCAACTTCGAGGGTCGCATCAGCCCCGACGTCAAGATGAACTACCTCGCCTCGCCGCCGCTGGTCATCGCCTACGCTCTCGCCGGGTCGATGAACTTCGACTTCGAGATCGACCCGCTCGGCCAGGACCACGACGGCAACGATGTCTTCCTGAAAGACATCTGGCCCGATGCCGCCGAGGTGCAGGAGACGATCGACACCTCGATCAACACCGGCATGTTCACGCATGAGTACTCGAGCGTGTTCGACGGTGACGAGCGCTGGCGTTCGCTGCCGACGCCCACCGGCCCGACCTTCGAATGGGACGCCGAGTCGACCTACGTACGGAAGCCCCCGTACTTCGACGGCATGACGATCGAGACCACCCCGGTGTCCTCCATCACGGATGCCCGTGTGCTCGCGAAGCTCGGCGACTCGGTCACCACCGACCACATCAGCCCCGCCGGCAACATCAAGGCCGACAGCCCCGCCGGCAAGTACCTCGATGCCCACGGAGTCGACCGCAAGGACTACAACTCCTACGGGTCACGCCGCGGCAATCACGAGATCATGATCCGTGGCACGTTCGCGAACATTCGCCTGAAGAACCAGCTGCTCGACAATGTCGAGGGCGGGTACACGCGAGACTTCACGCAGCCGGATGCTCCACAGTCGTTCATCTACGACGCCAGCGAGAACTACCAGGCGGCGGGCATCCCGCTCGTCATCTTCGGCGGCAAGGAGTACGGCTCGGGCTCCTCGCGCGACTGGGCGGCCAAGGGCACGTCGCTGCTCGGCGTGAAGGCCGTCATCGTCGAGAGCTTCGAGCGCATCCACCGCTCGAACCTGATCGGCATGGGAGTGCTGCCGCTGCAGTTCCCCGCCGGTGAGAGCTGGGCATCGCTCGGCCTCGACGGTACCGAGGTCGTCAGCATCTCGGGCGTCGAGGAGCTCAACGAGGGTCGTACGCCGAAAACACTGCACGTCACCGCGGTTCCGTCGGCGCAGTCGCCCGCGGGCAAGGAGACGGTCGAGTTCGACGCCGTGCTGCGCATCGACACCCCCGGCGAGGCGGACTACTACCGCAACGGCGGCATCCTGCAGTACGTGCTGCGGTCGCTGGTCACGGCGGCGTAGCGCGCGGGGCAGCTGCGCCCCGCTTGTAGTGAAGGGCGGCTCTTCCCATGGGGGAGGAGTCGCCCTTCCGTCGTGCTGCCCACTCGGAGGCGGGTCAGCAGAAGCGGGTCAGCGGGTGCGGCCGGGCCTCCGGCGGCGGGCGACCAGACCCGTCACGAGGAGGAGCGCCGCGAGCCCGGCCAGGGGTGCCGCCGGAGCTCCCGTCGATGCCAGCGTTCCTCCGCCGGTTGCACCGCCCGCTCTGCCGTTGCCGACGCCATTGCTGGCACCGGGGGCTGGGGCGGCGGTCGTCGTAGCGGTCGTCGTCGGTGTTGTCGTGGCTGTGGGTGTCGGGGTGGGCGTGGGGGTGGAGGTGGGCGCCGCCTGGGCTCCGATGACGGTCAGCGAGTCACCGCCGTAGTTGGCGACCACGGCCGTGCCGAGGGAGGGGTCGACGACCACCTGCCGTGGATCCGCGCCGACCGGCAGGGTCTGGCTGCGGATCGCGGTGCCCTCGATCACCGAAACATTCTGCGAGGTGTTATTCACGACGAAGGCTGTGTGCGTCGTGCTGTCGACCGCAACGGCGAGCGGGTCGGCGTTGACGCTGACCGTTCTGGCCACGGCCGCTCCCTGGATCTCAGTGACGTTCGTCGAGAGCTGGTTCACCACGTAGGCCGTGTGGGTCGAGCTGTCGACCGCGACGGCGAGAGGGTTCGCACCGACCGGCACGGTGGTCGAGGTGATGCTGGTGCCCTGAATGACAGAGACGTTCTGGGAGGTGTTGTTGACCACGTAGGCCGTGTGGCTGACGCTGTCGACCGCGATCGCGTTCGGGTCGGCATTGACGCTCACCGTTCGCACCACGGCAGTGCCCTGGATCTCGGAGACGTTCGTCGAGAGAGTGTTGACGACATAGGCGGTGTGGGTCGAACTGTCGACCGCGACGGCGACCGGCTGGTTGCCGACCGCGATGTCGGTCGCGGTGAAGCTCCCCGGGGTGGGTTCCCGGATGATCGAGACCGTGTTGCTCGCGAGGTTCCCGACGTACGCGACCCCCATCGTTTCGTCGACCGCCACCGAGGTGGGTGCGGTGCCGACCGTCACCCGGGCCACGACGGCACCGCCACGGATGACCGTGACGTCGGCTGATCCGGAGTCGGCGATGAAGGCCGTGTGAGTCGTGCTGTCGACCGCGATCGCCGCAGCGTCGGCGCCGATGCTCCGGGTGCCAATGAGAACGCCGCCGCGGAAGATCGAGACAGTGGAACCCGCGCTGTCGACGGCGTAGAGCGTGTGGTCTCCCGTGTCGACGCCCAGCACGAGCGGAGCGTGCACCGGAAGCGTCGTGACGACGGTGTAGGTCGTCGCCGCCCACGCCGCACCCGCGCCGCACGCTGCGCCGACGACGAGCGCAGCAACGCCGCACGCGGTTGCGCCGGCCAGAACAGTGCGAGGGGACGAAAGGGTGGACGGGGTACGTGACGGCATGCACCGAGGATAGATGATTTATCGTCATCATGCATCCGCACCCCGCGTTTCTGTACCTCCGGTGGAAATTGTTCCCGAACGGTGCCACACTCTCGGTACGGGGGTTCGACGGAACATCAGCGTTCCTCTATCGAAGGCGGGCACCCCGTGAAGACCATGCTCACAACCCTGGCCGTCGCGGCCCTCATCGCCGGCGTGCTCACCGCCGCTCCTCCCCGGGCAGAGGCGACGACGGTTCCCGGGGGTGCCTTCGCCAGCCTCGGCGCCGAAGCGAAGCCGGTCGCGAGCGTCACCGATGCTGCCGGCAACCTCTTCGTTCTGAATGAGGGTGATGCGACGGTCTCGAAGATCACTCCGTCCGGCGTCGTCACCCGGGTCTTCGCCGCACTCGGTGGGGGAGTGAGCCCGCAGGCCATGACCATCGACCCGCGGGGGTTCCTCTACATCGCCTGCGGCGCCACCGACTCGGTCACCCGGGTGTCGCCCTCGGGCCTCGCAACGGCGTACTGGGCCTACGACGGTCGCGGATCGATGCCGCGCGCGATCACCTCCGACACGGCGGGAAACGTGTTCGTCGCCAACTGGGGCACCTCCACCGTCACCCGCATCACGGCAGCGGGGGTCGTGTCGCCCACGTTCGCCCGCCTCGACCCCGCCGACCACCCTCTGGGCCTCTCCGTCGATTCCGGGGGAACCGTCTTCGTGGCCGACACCCAGACCGACCGCATCTCGGCGGTCTCGTCGAGGGGCCGCGTCACCGAGATGTTCGCGGCACTGCCGACAGGATCGCAGCCGGTGGCGGTCGCGGTCGATCCGTGGCGCAGTGTCTATTCCGCCAACGCCGTGGGTACCGTGTCGAAGTTCGGCGCCGACGGCCGGATGCTGACGGCGGCGCTCCCGGCCCTGCCCGGGCCGCATCGCCCGACGACGCTGCTGCTCGATCCCTACGGCGACCTCTTCATCGGTGACGAACACGTGGGCGCCGTGACCGCTGTCGACGCGGCGGGTCTGGCCGCCGTGCCCCGCGCCGGCTTCGATGCCGGCGCGGGGGCCGTGGCACTGATCCGGGCCATGGCGCTGTCGGGCAGCAGCCTCTACGCGATCGACTACGTCACCGGGCAGGTGCAGCGGGCCGAACTCGCCCCGTCGATCACGTCGGGCTCGTTCGGCGGACCGGTCGAACGCGGATCACCCGTGTCGCTCGACATCGGTATGGGCGGGTACCTTCCGCAGGTCATCCTGAGCGTCGGGAGCCTGCCCGACGGGCTGCGACTCGACGAGCACACCGGGCATCTCTCCGGTATCCCGTCCACGCTGGGCACTACCGGCTTCGACCTGCTGGTGGTGAACCACTGGGGTGCAACCGTGCCCCGCCACGAAGTGATCTCCGTCGTACCGTGAGCCTCCGGCTGGCCGGTGGAGTGAACCTCCGGCTCACCGTCTGGGGTTGTCAAGCGCGCGTGGAGGCTTCGGATGTTCACACGAAGCACTTATAGACTCGGGGAGCGCCCGATTGTGGGCGCCTTCCCGATTTCGAAAGGTGGCACCTCGTGACCCTTCTCGAGCAGATCCACGGGCCACGGGACCTCGACGCGCTGAGTGCCGAGCAGCTGGTACAGCTGGCGGCCGAGGTGCGTGCCTTCCTGATCTCAGAGGTGTCGAAGACGGGTGGGCACCTGGGGCCGAACCTCGGCGTGGTCGAGATGACCATCGCCATCCACCGGGCCTTCCACTCACCGCACGACGCGATCGTGTTCGACACGGGCCACCAGTCGTACGTGCACAAGCTCCTGACGGGTCGCCAGGACTTCAGCCGCCTGCGCGAGAGTGACGGCCTCGCCGGCTACCCCCAGCGCTCGGAGAGCCCGCACGATGTGGTCGAGAGCTCGCACGCCTCCAGTTCGCTGAGCTGGGCCGACGGCATCTCCCGCGCCTTCACGATGACCGGCCAGGGCGACCGGCACGTGGTCGCTGTCGTCGGCGATGGCGCCCTCACCGGAGGCATGACGTGGGAGGCCCTCAACAACATCAGCGACGACAACGACCGCAACCTCGTGGTCATCGTCAACGACAACGGCCGCTCCTACGCCCCCACGATCGGTGGCATGGCCCGCTACCTCAACTCCGTGCGCACCGCGGCCGCCTACCGCGACCTGCACCACTCCAGCGAGCGGTTGTTCGGCCATTTCGGTGCCGCGGGGCGCGCCATCTACCGCGGTGCGCGGGGCGGGATGCACGGGTTCCTCGCTCGGCTCACGAACAATGAGGCGCTCTACTCCAACCTCGAGATCAAGTACATCGGCCCTGTCGACGGGCACGACGTCGTCGCGATGGAACAGGCCCTGCACCAGGCCAAGGAGTACCACGGACCGGTCATCGTGCACGCCATCACCGAGAAGGGCCGCGGGTATCAGCCCGCCCGCGACGACACCGCCGACCAGTTCCACGCCGTCGGCCAGATCGACCCCGAGACCGGCGAGCCGATCGGCGGGCCGAGCGTCGGTCCGTCGTGGACGAGTGTGTTCAGCGACGAGATCGCCAAGCTCGCCGCGACGAACCCGAAGATCGTGGGCATCACCGCCGCCATGCTGCGGCCCACGGGTCTGCACAAGATGGCCGAGCGCTTTCCAAAACGCGTGCTCGACGTCGGCATCGCCGAGCAACATGCCGTCACCAGCGCTGCTGGCCTGGCATTCGGTGGGCTCCACCCCGTCGTCGCGCTCTACGCCACCTTCATCAACCGTGCCTTCGACCAAGTGCTGATGGATGTCGGTCTGCACCACGCCGGCGTCACGTTCGTTCTCGACAGGGCCGGTGTCACCGGGCCCGACGGCCCCAGCCACCACGGTATGTGGGATCTCGCCATCCTTCAGGTCGTGCCGCACATCCGGCTCAGTGCTCCCCGCGACGCCGAACGACTGCGCGAGGAGCTGGCCGAGGCCATCGCCGTCGACGACGCCCCGACCGTCGTGCGCTTCCCGAAGGGCCCGGCCGGAGCCACCATCGACGCTGTCGAACGCCTCAGTGACGGTGTGGATGTTCTGCGGCACGCTCCGCAGAAAGACGTGCTCATCGTCACGGTCGGCCCGTTCGCGTCGATGGGTCTGCAGGTCGCCGAACGCCTGGCGGCCCAGGGCATCGGAGCGACGGTGATCGACCCGCGCTGGGTCGTGCCCGTCGCCCAGAGCCTGATCGAGCTGGCGGCGTCACACCGCCTGGTCGTCACGATCGAAGACGGCGTGCGGGTCGGTGGCGTGGGAACACGCATCCGGCAAGACCTCCGTGCGGCCGGCGTCGACACCGCTCTCACGGAGCTGGGACTGCCCGACGAGTTCCTCCAGCACGCCTCCCGCAGCGAGATCCTCGAGCGGGTGGGCCTCACCCCGCAGCACATCGCCCGCGACATCGTGGCACAGGTCATCGGCAGCAAGATCCCGTACGCCCGCCCCCTTCCCGACGACGCCGACTCCCGCCAGCTCGACAGCCACTGACCCGCGCGCGCGTCCGAAGTGCGCGCCCGTTTTGCGCAAAAGCACCCAAACCCGAAGGGTTGGGTGCTTTTGCGCACAATGCGCGGCTCGTGAGACGCGCGGGAGGGGGGGGTGGCGGCGGGCGCTACGCGACGCCCGCGATGCGGGGGTGGTGGAACGTGTCGCCGAAGGCGCGTTCGGAGGCACCGACGCGGTCGAGGTAGGGTGTCGCGCCACCCATCTGGAAGGGCCAACCCGCTCCGAGGATCATGCACAGATCGATGTCCTCGGCGGCGTGCACCACATCGTCTTCGAGCATGCGGTGGATCTCGTCGGCCAGTCCGTCTTCGACGCGCCGCAGCAGCTGCTCACCGGTCATCGGCGACGTTCCGCCCGACACGATCTTCACCGCGGTCTTGTCGAAACCCTTCACCTTGCCCTTCGCGTCGCGCTCGAAGATTCTTCCGTGCTCGGCCAGCCTGTGCAGGTTGGTGCTCTCGAAGAAGCGCTCCGGGAATGCAGCGTGGTGTGTGTCGAGCACGTGCGCCCCGACCTTGAGCCCCACGAGCTCGAGCAACTCGAACGACGACATCGGCAGCCCAAACGGGTCGAGCGCCGAGTCCACCACCTCGAAGGGTGTTCCGGTGTCCACCGCATGCATCGCCTCGCCCAGCAGCTTCGCGAGCAGACGGTTCACGACGAAACCCGGGGTGTCGCGCGTGATCACGGCGTTCTTGCGCAGGGCGGCAGCCGTGACCATCGCGGTCGACAGCGTTGCCTCGTCTGTGAGTGGCGTGTTCACCACCTCTACCAGGGGCATCACGGCCACCGGGTTGAAGAAGTGGAAGCCGACGACGCGCTCCGGATGCGCCAGCTTCGCCGAGATGGCCTCGACAGAGAGCGACGACGTGTTGGTGGCGAGCACCGCGGTGGGGGAGATGTACTTCTCGATGTCGGCGAAGACGTCCTGCTTCACCCCGAGCTCCTCGAAGACGGCCTCGATCACCCAGTCGGCGTCGGCGAAGTCGGCCTTGTCTGTCGTGCCCGAGATGAGCGCGTTGAGCCGGTTCGCCTCGTCTGGCGAGATGCGTCCCTTCTCGAGGAGCTTCCCGATCTCACTGCGGATATAGTCGAGCCCCTTGTCGACGCGCGCCTGGTCGAGGTCGGTGATGATGACCGGCACCTTCAGGCGACGCACGAACAGCAGGGCGAACTGCGAGGCCATGAGGCCCGCGCCGATGACGCCGACCTTCGTGACCTTCTTCGCCAGCGCCCTGTCGGGAGCCCCGGCAGGCTTCTTCGCACGCTTCTGCACGAGGTTGAAGGCGTAGATGCTCGCCCGGAACTGGTCCCCGGCGACCAGATCGGCCAGCGCCTCGTCTTCGCGCTGGAACCCCTCCTCGCGGGTACCCGACTTGGCCGCCTTGAGCAGATCGAGTGCCACATACGGCGAGCGAGCGACCGTACCGATGCGCCCCTCCAGCATCTTGCGGGCGATGCCGATCGCGGCATCCCACTTCACCATGCGTTCGATGCGGCCCGGCTCGTTCGCACGCTTGACCGTGATGCGATCCGTGAGCACACCATCGGCCCAGTTCAGCGACTCCTCGAGGAAGTTCGCCGAGCTGAAGATCGCGTCGGCCATCCCGAGGTCGAAGACATCCTGGCCCGTGAGGGTGCGGTTGTTCTTCAGGGGGTTCTCGACGATCACCTTGAGGGCGTTCTCGATGCCGATCAGGTTCGGCAGGAGGTAGGCACCGCCCCAGCCCGGGATGATGCCCAGGAAGACCTCGGGCAGGGCGGCCGCCGCGATTCCGGCGTCGACCGTGCGGTAGTCGCCGTTCAGGCCGATCTCGACTCCACCGCCGAGCGCGAGCCCGTTGATGAACGTGAACGAGGGAACACCCACCTGTCCGAGCTTCGACAGCACATGGTGGCCGAGCTGGGCCATCTGCAGTGCCAGCCCGCGCGAGGAGACCGAGCCGACCTTGCTCAGGTCGGCACCGGCGGCCAGGATGAACGGCTTGCCGGTGACGGCGACCGCGTGGATCTCACCGGCGGCCGCACGGGCGGCCAGGGCATCCAGGGCCTCGCCGTACTCGACCAGGGTGACCGGTCCGAGCGTGGAGGGGCGGGTGTGGTCGCGGCCGTTGTCGAGGGTGAGCAGGGCGAGCGTCTTGCCGCTCTTCAGGGTCACGTCGCGCACGTACGAGTGCGTCACGACCTCGTCGGCAGAGAACGAGAGCAGTTCGGTGAAATCGATGTCAGCGTAGTTCGTCATGATCGTGGGAGGTCGCGTCAGCGCGACTTCTTCGCCTTCCGGTCGTAGTTCGGGTTCTCCCAGATGACGGTGCCGCCCTGGCCGAGGCCCACGCACATCGCGGTGAGACCGTACTGCACCTCCGGATGCTCGGAGAACTGCCGGGCGAGCTGGTTCATCAACCGCACGCCCGAGGAGGCGAGCGGGTGGCCGATGGCGATCGCGCCGCCGTACTCGTTCACGCGGGGATCGTCGTCGTCGATGCCGAAGTGGTCGAGGAACGACAGCACCTGGATGGCGAAGGCCTCGTTGAGCTCGAACAGCCCGATGTCGGTGATCGACAGGCCCGCCTTCTTCAACGCCTTCTCGGTCGACGGCACGGGGCCGATGCCCATGATCTCGGGCTCGACGCCCGCGAAGGCGAAGCTCACCATGCGCATCTTGGCGACCAGACCCAGCTCGCGGGCGACAGTGCCGCTCGCGAGCAGGCTGGCGGTCGCGCCGTCGTTCAGGCCCGACGAATTGCCGGCCGTAACGCGCCCGTGCGGGCGGAACGGCGTACGCAGGGCCGCGAGACCCTCCATGGTGGTCTCGGGGCGAGGTGCCTCGTCGCGCGTGGCGAGGCCCCAGCCGCTCTCACTGCGGGTGGCGACCGGAATCAGGTCGGGCTGGATCTTGTTCGCCTCGTAGGCCGCGGCGACCTTCTGCTGGCTGCGCAGAGCGTACCGGTCGGAGCGTTCCTTGGTCAGCGCGGGGAAGCGGTCGTGGATGCGCTCGGCGGTCATCCCCATATTGAGCGCATCGCTGCCCACGAGCTTCTCGGAGAGGAAGCGCGGGTTCGGGTCGGCGTCGGCGCCCATCGGGTGGCGGCCCATGTGCTCGACTCCGCCGGCGATGACGAGGTCGTAGGCGCCGAAACCGATGCCGCTGCCGAGAGTGGTGACCGAGGTCATCGCTCCGGCGCACATGCGGTCGATCGCGAAGCCGGGAACCGATTTCGGCAGCCCGGCGAGGATGGCGGCGGTGCGGCCGAGGGTCAGGCCCTGGTCACCGGTCTGGGTGGTCGCGGCGATGGCGACCTCGTCGATGCGGTCGTGCGGCACGTTCGGGTTTCGTTCGAGCAGACCCAGCATCGCCTTGACGACGAGGTCGTCTGCGCGCGTGTTCCAGTACATTCCCTTTTCGCCCGCACGCCCGAAGGGGGTGCGTACTCCATCAACGAAGACGACTTCAGATATTTCGGCCACTGTGCCTCATGCCTCTCAGATTGAACGGGTCGATCCCATGCTAGGCACACCCGAAAAACCGCCGAAATCGGTTGCTTGTTCCTACGATCCCGCTTCGACGTCATCGGTGGGCTGTTGGCGAGCTTCTACAAAGGCTTGGGCGATCGGCTGTGCGGTTAGCTCAATCTGCCAGGGTCTCGCCCCGGCCGTCTCGAGGGCCAGAGCGATGGATCGGGCCGTCACATCCGCGGGCGGAGTCCACGCGGCCCGGCGCAGCAGCTCCGGTGTGAGCAGGTTCTCGATCGGGATGCGCCGTTCCTCGCTCACCTCGAGCAGGGCCTGGCGCGCGAGCTTCAGCCGGGCATCCGCTTCGGGGTTGCGTTCCGACCAGCTGCGCGGCGGCGGCAGCGTGTCGCCCGTGCGGCTGAGCTGCGGGGGGTCGACGGATGCCCGGCCCACCTCGATCGCGGCCCACCACCGGTCGAGTTCCGAGCGCGAGGCCCGGCCTGTGAAGTCGCGCATGGCGGCGAGGTCGCGCTTCGTCGCCGGCAGCGCACGTGCCGCCGAGGTCAGCGAGAGGTCGGGGACCAGGCGCCCGGGCGCAACGTCGGTCTCGCGGGCAAGGGCGTCCCGGGCGAGCCACAGCTCCCGCGCCGCGGCGAGGTTCTTCGCCCCGCGGAGCGAATGCACGCCGGACAGCCGTCGCCACGGATCGGCCGCCACGGGCTTGGACTCCTTGTCGAGCGTCGCCTGGAACTCCTGCCGGGCGATCTCTGTCTTGCCCTGGTCTTCGAGCATGCCGACCATGATGTCGCGCACGTCAAGCAGCAGTTCCACGTCGAGGGCCGCGTATTCGAGCCAGGCGGCCGGCAGCGGGCGGGTCGACCAGTCGGCGGCGGAGTGCTCCTTGGCGATGTGGATGGCCAGGAGCTCCTCCACCACCGTTCCGAGCCCGACCCGGGGCATTCCGAGCAACCGTGCCGCGAGTTCGGTGTCGAAGATCCTCGTCGGGGCGAGGTCGACCTCACGGAGGCAGGCCAGGTCTTGCGATGCGGCGTGCAGAACCCATTCCTCGCCCGAGATGAGGTCGGCGAGTTCCCTGAACG
This sequence comes from Subtercola boreus, assembly GCF_003399645.1. Lineage (GTDB taxonomy): Bacteria > Actinomycetota > Actinomycetes > Actinomycetales > Microbacteriaceae > Subtercola > Subtercola boreus_A. Next base: position 8,608 of record NZ_NBXD01000015.1, on the reverse strand, counting down.
AGCCGATGGGCGGGGGGTCGAACAGGAAGGTACCGGCACCCTGCCGGTAGAGCTGGATCAGGTAGGCGCGCTGAGAGTACTTGAACCCGGATGCCCGTTCCGCATCGATGGCGAGCGGCCCGGTTCCTGCGGCGATCTGTTGCACCGCCTCGAGGTACCCCTCACGAGTGTCGATCACGTCGCGCGCGGGGCCCCCGGGAAGGGGGAGGGAGAGAAGTGCGGGCCCCTCACTGCCTGTGGCCACGGTCTCGCCCGGTTCAGTCACGCGCCCGACGCCTGGCCTGGAGCAGACTGACTCCCTCTGCGACCGGGGGGAGTCCGGCGAGCATGCAGAGCAGCTCACCCCAGCCTTCGACGTGCGATTTCATCTGTTCGTCTCCCGGCGTCCACGACGCCCGCAATTCGATCTGGGCTCCGTCGCCCTGCTTCGCAAGCTCACCGAAACCCGACGAGATGATCTTGGTTGCGGTACCCGAAGCATGTGAATAGTCTGCACCCTTCGCGTCGAGGGCGTCGATCAACCACGACCAGGTGACGTCGGCGAGAAAGGGGTCGAGCCCGATCTCGGTCTCGAGGGGCGCCTGCACGAAGCACACCACCCGGAACGCTCCGCCCCAGGCCTCGGGCTCCTCGGGGTCGTACAGCAGAATGAAGCGACCCGTTCCGAGGTCACTGTCTGAGCCGTGCCGAAGCGGTGTCACATCGGCCGACAGCGCGAGGGAGTACGGGGCGAGAGTGCCGGGCGACGCGATCTCGTTCACCACGAGCTCCGGGCGTACGCCAGCGGTTCGAAGCGACCCGAGGGCCCGAGCGAACGCCGGCGGCAACGCCGGGCTGTTGAAGGTTTCGGACACACCGTCAGACTAGAGTTTTTTCGTGTGTCTGCTGGGAAGGCACGCCGCCTGCCCCCCTCGGCCCGGCGGCCCGTGGAAAGGTGTTCCGATGACGAATGAGCAGAGCGAGCCGCACCGGCCCCGAACGAAGACGGCGCGCGCGCGGCCCGCACCCGCGTGGGCGGTCACCGCGATCGCCGTCGGCAGCGCCCTGACCCTCGCCACCGCCGGCCTCGCCTATGTCACCGCCCGGTTCTCCCGCTCCGTCGTCATTCCCACCGACTCGGCCGACGAGACGCTCCGCATCCACGCGGTCGACCTCGAGGCCCGCACCGTCACGCTCGGTGTCTCGGCCGACTCCCTGGTGGCGGGCCGCTACAGCCTCTGGTTCGCGAACGGCACGGGTCACGCCCGCATCGGCGACATCGTCGGCGTGGCCGGTGGCCGCGTCGTCCGGAGCCTCGAGCAGGTCGACGCAGGGTCGCTGCAGGATGCCCGGTGGTGCCGTCTGGGCAGCTGGTACTACCTCGATCCGCGCGAACTCGGGCTGAGCGTCGAAGACACCACGGTCGAGACCGAACTCGGCCCGGCCCCCTCGTGGCTCGTGCCGGGGGAGTCGCGAACACGGTGGGTGATCGCGGTGCACGGTCGCGGGGTGCGCCGGGCCGAGACCATCCGGGCCCTGCCGCTGCTGCACGAACTCGGCTTCACCACCCTGCAGATCTCGTACCGCAACGACGGGGAGGCGCCCCGCAGCTCCGACGGCCGCTACGCCCTCGGCGACACCGAATGGCACGACGTCGATGCAGCCATCACGTATGCCGTCGAGCACGGCGCCACGAGCATCGTGCTGTTCGGCTGGTCGATGGGTGGGGCGACAGTGCTGCAGGCCGCGACCCGCTCGGCCCACCGCGCGGTCATCAGCGCGGTCATCCTCGACTCGCCGGTCGTCGCGTGGAGCGACACGATCGTCTTCCAGGGCCACCTCAACCACCTGCCGGAGCCCGTGTCGCAGGCGGTCATGGCGACGATCGGCAATGCGGTGGGCAAGGTCGTCACCGGCCAGGATGCTCCCATCGACTTCAAGCGCCTCGATTTCGTCGCCCGGGCCGCGGAGATCTCGTTCCCGGTTCTGATCCTGCACAGCGACGACGACGGGTTCGTGCCGTCGACCGCCTCACGCCGTCTCGCCGAGGCGCGGCCCGATGTCGTGACGCTCGTGCCGTTCTCCGTCGCCAAGCACGTGCGCCTCTGGAACTACGACCCGGTGAGATACACCCGCGCCATCCACGACTGGATCGTGGCCCACCGGCTCTAGGCCGCGTGCATCCGTTCTCTCACCTGGCGTTTGGTCCGGCCGAGCATCGCGGTCATGCCGCGTACGCGCAGCGGCGAGACCGCCTCCATCAGACCGATCATCTGCGGAAAGTCGTCGGGCACCGCCAGAACCTCGGTCGCGGTCATCCCGGCGAGACCCTGGGCGAGGATCGACGCGAACCCGCGCGTGGTCGGCGACTCCTTCGGCGCCGTCGCGTGCAGGTGCACCACGTCGGCGTCGTCGACCTCCACGAAGATGAACACCGGCGACTGGCACTCCTCCACACGCTCGAGAAGGTCGGGATGCTCGGCATAGCGCTCGGGCAGAGCGGGCAGCTCGTTCGAGAACTCCAGCAGCATTTGCAACCGCTCCTTCAGCGTGAGCGCGAGAAAGTCGTCACGGATCTCGGCCAGGGCGTCCGGCAGTTCGGCACCGCTCACGCGAGCGGAGCCTCGCCGCGTTCGGCACCCTTGGTGATGGGAACGCGCACCGCGGAACCCCATTCGGTCCACGACCCGTCGTAGTTGCGCACGCCCTCGAAGCCCAGCAGGTGGGTCAGCACGAACCAGGTGTGGCTCGAACGCTCGCCGATGCGGCAGTAGGCGATGACATCGTCATCGGCGGTGAGGCCCAGGCCCTCGCGGTAGATCGCGTTGAGGTCGGCCAGCGGCTTGAACGTGCCGTCTTCGGCCGCGGCCTTCGCCCACGGCACGTTGTGCGCACTGGGGATGTGGCCGGCTCGCAGCGCCCCCTCGTCGGGGTAGGCCGGGGCCGTGGTGCGCTCCCCGCTGTACTCCTCGGGCGATCGCACATCGATGAGAACACCGCCCTCGTCGAGGTGGTCGAGCACGTCGTCTTTGTAGGCGCGGATCTCCACATCGCTTCTCTCGGCGATCGGGTATTCGCGCGGAGTGATCTCCGGCTCGTCGGTGGTCACCGCGCGGCCCTCGGCGATCCACTTGTCGCGCCCGCCGTCGAGCAGGCGCACGTCTTCATGACCGAACAGGCTGAACACCCAGAGCGTGTACGCGGCCCACCAGTTGCTCTTGTCGCCGTACATCACCACGGTCGAGTTGCGGTCGATGCCGCGGCTGCCGACGAGCTCGGCGAACTGCTCACCGAAGATATAGTCGCGCGTCACGGGGTCGTTGAGGTCGGTGTGCCAGTCGATCTTGACAGCGCCTGGGATGTGACCGGTCTCGTACAGCAGAACGTCTTCGTCGCTCTCGACGACGACGAGGTCGAGGTCGCCCAGGTGTTCCGCCAGCCATTCGGTGCTTACCAGGCGATCGGGGTGGGCGTACTCGGCGAACTTCGGTGTGGTGTCGTTCTCGACAGCCATGCTGTACCTCCTGTGGCGGCCGGGCGGCCGGGTCTTCGTTTCGTGCGCTTTAATACTCAGTGATGACAACTGACAGCGGCAGTACAACTATTCCATTGCGCCTCGTCGATCTGCGGCCCACCCTGAGCGGGCCGGAGATGGCCGCCGTACTCGTGCCACCGCGCCAGTTTGACACGGCTTCGTTCGACTCCTACCGCCCCGACCGCGATTACCCGTCACAGGGCGAAACGCTGCACCGGGTGCGCGACTTCAGCCAGTCCTTCAGCCAGGCGAAGTCGGGCGGATTCTTCTCGCGGGCGAAGAAGCGACCGGCGTCGAAACCGGGCATCTACCTCGACGGTGGTTTCGGCGTCGGCAAGACCCATCTGCTCGCCGCGCTCTGGCACGCCGCCCCGGCACCGAAGTTCTTCGGAACGTTCATCGAGTTCACCGCTCTCGTCGGTGCGCTCGGGTACCTCGACACTGTGAAACTGCTGCAGGGGTCGAAACTCATCGCCATCGACGAGTTCGAGCTCGACGACCCGGGCGACACGATGATGATGACCCGGCTGCTCGGCGACCTGGTCGCATCCGGAACGAAGATCGCGGCGACCTCGAACACGCCGCCCAACGCACTCGGCGAGGGCCGGTTCGCGGCCCAGGACTTCCTACGGGAGATCCAGGCCCTGGCCGACCGCTTCGACATCATCCGAATCGACGGCATCGACTACCGCCGCCGCGACATCGAGGGGCACGCGGCGACGCTCGACGGTGCGGAGCTCGAGCAGGGCATCGACCGGATGACCGCGGCGGGGGAGCGGTTCACCACCGACGACTTCACCGAGGTCATCCAGTACCTCGGTTCACTGCACCCGTCGAAGTACGTCAAGCTGCTCACCGGCCTCGACGCGCTGGTGCTGACCGATGTCGTACCCCTGACGAACCAGACGGATGCCCTGCGTTTCGTGGCCTTCATCGACCGCGTCTACGACGCCCAGCTGCCCATCCTGGCCACCGGAGCCCCGCTCGACAGCGTCTTCGCGGGCGACATGATGAACGGCGGATACCGCAAGAAGTACCTGCGCTCGGTGTCCCGACTGATCGCGTCGAGCCAGCGCTGAGGTTCTCCGAGAACGCTCGGCGGCCAGAAACACAGTTGTTACAAACGCATGGATCGCGTTACCTGCCCGAAACATAGATCGGACTCCGACGAAACCTCGACCCACGATGCTAAGGGCGTAGCCGAGGCACGCAGACCTCTGAAGCGGGGGATCTCTCACGCATCGGCGCACCATTTGATGTTCTAGAGAGGTAAGAGGTTCCCATGGATCCAACGATTGGTGATCTGACCACAACGGTGAACGCCCTGTGGCTGCTCGTGGCCGCCGCGCTCGTTCTGATCATGACCCCCGGCGTGGCATTCTTCTACGGCGGCATGGTCAAGGCCAAGAGTGTCGTCAGCATGATGATGATGAGCTTCGGGGCCATGGGCCTGGTCGGGGTTCTCTGGGTCATCTACGGTTATGGCTTCGCGTTCGGCACGGTCGCGGGCGACACCTCGAACGACCTGATCAAGGGCGTTCTGGGAAACCCGAGCGGGCAGTTCCTGCTCGGTGACCTGGTTTCGGCACCCGACGGTTCCGGCGCGAACCTCTACGGCCTCGCGTTCGCCGGCTTCCAGGCGACCTTCGCCATCATCACCGTCGCGCTGATCTCCGGAGCCATCGCCGACCGCGCCAAGTTCGGCTCCTGGATGCTCTTCGCCTTCCTCTGGGTGACGATCGTCTACTTCCCGGTCGCCCACTGGGTGTTCAACTTCACCCTCACCGACGGCGCCACCTCCGACGGCGGCTGGATCGTGTTCGGCCTCGGCGTGAACGACTTCGCCGGTGGTACAGCGGTGCACATCAACGCCGGTGCGGCGGGTCTCGCGCTCGCTCTCGTTCTCGGCAAGCGCATCGGATTCCAGAAGGGCATCCAGAAGCCGCACAACGTGCCTCTGACCCTGCTCGGCGCCGCTCTGCTCTGGTTCGGCTGGTTCGGCTTCAACGCCGGTTCCGAAGCGGGCGTCGACGGCACCGCGGCCCTGGCCTGGATCAACACGCTCGCCGCTCCCGCCGCCGCCATTCTCGGCTGGCTGATCGTCGAGAAGTTCAAAGACGGCAAGCCGACCTCCATCGGTGCAGCCTCCGGTGCAGTGGCCGGTCTCGTCGCCATCACCCCGGCCTGCAACATCCTGACGCCCGGCTGGGGCATGGTGCTGGGTCTCATCACCGGTGCGATCTGCTGCCTGGCGATCGAGCTAAAGTTCAAGCTCGGCTTCGACGACTCGCTCGACGTCGTGGGCATCCACCTCGTCGGTGGAATCATCGGAACCCTCTACATCGGTATCTTCGGTACCGGAATCGGCCTGATCGACCGCATCGCCGCCGGTGACTCGAGCCCGCTCAGCCAGCTCGGTGCCCAGGCCGTCGGTGCCGGCGCCGTACTGATCTACTCGTTCGTCATCGCCTACGTGCTCGGAACGATCATCCAGAAGACGATCGGCTTCCGCATCAGCAACGAAGACGAGGTCGCCGGTGTCGACACCGTCGTGCACGGCGAGGAGAGCTACGCGCTCGACTCCGCATAGACACTGAACACAGCACGAAGCCAGGCGTCTCTCCTTCGACGGAGGGGCGCCCGGCTTCGTTGTGCGTGGGCCTCAGCCCGCGGCCCGCATCAGGTCGTCGCGCACCTTCCGGCGCAGCACCTTGCCGATCAGCGAGGTGGGCAGCTCCTCGACGACCACGATGCGCCGGGGAACCTTGTACGCCGTGAGGTGCTCCCGGCAGAAATCGCGGATGGCCGCCTCGTCGAGCGTCGCACCGTCGGCGAGCACGACCGCGGCGACCACCTCTTCGCCGCCGTGCTCCCCGGGCATCCCGACCACGGCCACGTCTGCCACGCTGCGGTGCTGGCGAACGGCGTCTTCGACCTCGCTGGGCGAGACATTGAACCCGCCGGTGATGATGAGCTCCTTGATGCGGTCGACGACCGTCACGAAGCCATCGACGTCGATCGAGACGATGTCGCCGGTGCGGAACCAGCCGTCATCGATCAGTACCTCGCGCGAGGCATCCGGCTTTCGCCAGTAGCCCTGGAACACCTGCGGGCCACGGAGCAGAAGCTCCCCGGCCTCTCCGGTCGGCCGCTCGCTGGTCGGGTCGTCGGGGTCGACCACCTTCGCCTCGGTGCTCGGGAACGGCACGCCGATCGTTCCGGCGCGCCGGGTGGGCCCCACGGGATTGCCGAGTGCGACGGGAGATGTCTCGGTGAGCCCGTAGCCCTCCACGAGCATCCCGCCCGTCACCCGCTCCCACAGCTCGACGGTCTCGGGCGGCAGGTTCATCGCACCCGAGATGGCGAACCGGATGCCCGACAGATCGGTTCCGCGCTGTTCTGCCGCCTCGGCGAGCCTGCGGTAGATCGGCGGCACGGCCGGCAGGAAGGTGGGCGGATGCTTCTTCGCGGCATCCAGCACCAGGTCGACATCGAAACGCGGCAGCAGCACGAGCCGGGAGCCCGTGCTCATGGCGAAGGTGAGGCAGAGCGTGAGCCCATAGGCGTGGAACATCGGCAGCACGCCGTAGACGACCTCCCGTCCCTCCACCAGGCCCGGCAGCCAGGCGCGGCCCTGGAGCGCATTCGCGTGCAGGTTGAAGTGGCTCAGGATGGCGCCCTTGGGTGTGCCGGTTGTGCCGCTCGTGTACTGCAGCAGGGCAACATCGTGAAGCCCGGGGCGCGGGCGCGACGTCCTGATGCGCGGGCCCTCGACGAGCGAGCGCCAGTCGATCGTGCGGCGCACCTTCGCGTGCAGGCTCTGCCGGGCGGCCCTCGCCTTCGCGATCGGCAGTCGCAGCGCCAGGCGCTTCGACAGCGGCATAGCCTGCGTGAGGTCGACCGACACCACATGCTCGAAGGCCACGTCGTCGGGCATCTTCTGGATGGTCTCGACCACCCTGTCCCAGGCGATCACGACCGTGGCGCCGTGGTCTTCGAACTGGTGCCGCAGCTCACGCGGGGTGTAGAGCGGATTGTGCTCGATCACGATCGCTCCGAGCCGCAGCACGGCGTAGAACGCCACGATGTGCTGCGGACAGTTCGGCAGAACGAGGGCGACCCGATCGCCGTGCTCGACGCCGAGGCGGCGGAGGCCCTCGGCCGCCCTGTCGATCTGGTCGCCGAGCTCACGGTAGGTCGTCACGCGGCCGAAGAACTCGAGCGCGGGCGCGGGGCCGAAGCGCTTCACCGACGACTCGATGAGGTCGACGAGCGAGCCGGTGGGCAGCTCGATGTCGTCGGGGACCCCCTCGGCGTAGCTGTCGAGCCAGGGCCTCGGGCGTACTTCTTCAGTGCTCATCTGTTCCGTGCCTTCCGTCGGCTTCGTCGCCGGCCCCATTCTGCCTCAGCGTGTTCTGGGAAAGCTGCCGGTGCGCTTTGACGGGTCACGGGCGGCTCAATAGTGTGGGGGTCACGAGTGCTGCAGAGGCCAGCGCCACTGAGAGACGAGGAACGAAGACACGGGACTTCTCGACAACGCGAAAGAGGCTGCCGAAGCAGCCGGTGAAAAGGTCAGCCGCTCCTTCGAAGACGCCAAGGGCCGCGTCTCCGACAAGGCCGACGAGGCCAAGGCCGACGCCGAGGTGAAGAAGGCGGAGCACAACCGCGACGCCACCGAGGCGAAGAACGAATTCAAGGAGAACCTGCGCGACTGACCTCCCGCGTTCTCCCCAGCGGGGCCTCGGCGGCGCACCTCGTGCGCGCTGTCAAGGCCCTGCTTCTTCGTGGGCGAGTGTCGGTGGCCTGTTTTAGTCTGGCGTCATGAGCGACACGAACCAGAACGAGAACCCGTCCGATCCCTCCGACACCGAAGACACCGCAGCCGCAGCCCCCGGCGCAACCGGCGGCGACGTGCTGGGTGGCGACCGCCCCGACCCCTCCACCTCGGCCAGCAAAGATCCCAGCGAGTGGGTCACGGGCGACGAGCCGATGACCGGCCCGCAGCGCAGCTACCTCGACACGCTCGCGCACGAGGCCGGCGAGACGCTGTCTGCCGACCTGAACAAGGCCGAGGCCTCCGAGCAGATCGACCGT
>NZ_NBXD01000014.1 GCF_003399645.1 Subtercola boreus | reverse complement strand
GAGCGACCGAGAGACAGCCGAAGAGATCTCGCAGCTGCTCTACCATCTGCAGGTGATGATGCTGGCGAAGGGCCTCAGCCCCGCCGACGTGTACAAACACCTCTGACCCTCCACAAACCCCCCCCCCCCTGGCGGCCCCCCCCAGGCGGCCCGTGCTGGCGCCCGCGCTGGCGGCCCGTTTTGCGCAAAAGCACCCAAACCCCCGAGGTTGGGTGCTTTTGCGCAAAGTGGGGCGGGTATGCGGGGCGGCCGGGCCGGCGGGCGAGCATGCGGGGGCGGGGCGGCGGATGGGAGGGCAGGTGGGCCGGCGGGCGGGCGGGCGGGCCGGCGGGCCGGCGGGCCGGCGGGCCGGCGGGCGAGCATGCGGTGGCGGGCGGGCGCGGTGGCGGGTCGCGTAGATTGTCGACGTGGCCTCCTTCACGCGTCTCCTCGGTACCGTTCTCCGATCGCTCGCTTCCAGCCTGCCCGCACGCAGGGCACCTGCGGCGACCGGCGGGTCGGGCACTCGCACGACCACCTCGTCGTCGCGCCCGGCACCGCTGCCGACCGACGCGACCCGCACCGTCGAGATCGACTCGCGCTCACTCGGGCACCAGAAATTGAGCTACTCGCCACACGCCGACGCTCGACCCGACCCGGGCGAGGTCGTCTGGACCTGGGTGCCGTACGAGGAGAACGACGGCCGCGGCAAAGACCGCCCCGTGCTGGTTCTGGCGCGGCTGAGCGCCAACACTGTTCTGGGCGTGCAGCTCACGAGCAAGGAGCACGAGGGTGATCTCGGTTCACTCGAACTCGGCCGCGGCCCGTGGGATCAGACGGGGCGGGCGTCCTGGGTGCGCCTCGACCGACTCTTCCGCGTGAACGACGCCAGCATGCGTCGTGAGGGAGCGGCCCTGGATGCTGCCCGATACGCGCGGGTGGCAGAAGCACTGCAGCAGCGCTACCGGTCCTGAGCCACTCTTCCGACCCGCCGACGCTCGACCCCACCGGACGCGCGACCCCACCGGACGCACTACCCACTGGACGCGCGACCCCACCGGACTCTCGACCCCACCGGGGAACGTGCGTGGGGTGTGTGGAGTGGGCGATACCGGACTCGAACCGATGACCTCTTCGGTGTGAACGAAGCGCGCTACCAACTGCGCCAATCGCCCGAGAACGTGGTGGGAACCGCAGGGGAATCCCGATCTCGTGCTCGTCGATCTTAGCCGACCGCGAGCCCCGAACGCACATCGAGCGGGTGTGACGACACGCGATCCGCGTGGTTTGGTTTTGTGTCGGGGGTTCGGGTAGAGTCTTCCGAGCACGCAGTAATGCGGGTTGAAGTAAGTGCGGATGTGGCGCAGTGGTAGCGCACAACCTTGCCAAGGTTGGGGTCGCGAGTTCGAATCTCGTCATCCGCTCGAGTGTTGAAGTACCGGGGGTAACCCTCCACATGGTGGCGTGGCCGAGAGGCGAGGCAGCGGCCTGCAAAGCCGTCCACACGGGTTCAAATCCCGTCGCCACCTCGCTCGAATGAAATGTAAGACACTCACATGCACGAAATTGACCATGGGCGGTTGGCGCAGCGGTAGCGCGCTTCCCTGACACGGAAGAGGTCGCTGGTTCGATCCCAGTACCGCCCACAGAAGACTGAAGGCCTCGATACTCTCGGGGCCTTTTGTCGTTGAGGGCGCGGGTGGGGCTAGCCGTGGGCGTCGCTGAAGGCGAGCATGGCCAGCAGGATCGCGACCGCGGCGATCAGGGCCAGGGCCACGAGCCGGATGACCAGCCAGGCCCGGGAACGGACAAACTGACGACGGCGCTCCCGGCGGCTCATCGTTCTTGCTGCTGACATCGGCGTGACCCCTCACCTCAGCTGACACCCGGAGCGGGCTGCGGCCCGCTCGCGCCCCGGGCATCCAGTGCCCGTCTCCTCAACGCTAGCGGAAACGGGGTGGTGAGTATCCCCCAAATGGGGGATGGATACCGGCCCGACTCATTCCCGTAACATCCCCGTAGCCCAACCCCGCAGAACCGGTTGCGCAGGGCGCGTGATAGCCTCAGCCGACCCGGCAGCGTCGCCGGAAGCAGAGGGAGCACACCATGCCGGATCTCAACGTCGTCGCCGTTCTGAAAGCGAAGCCGGGGGCGGAGCAGATCGTCGGCGACGCGCTCCGCGGGCTTGTGCAGCCGACCCGTGCCGAGGAGGGCTGCGTCAGCTACGACCTCTACTCGTCGGCTACAGCTCCCGGAACCTTCTTCACCATCGAGAAGTGGCGTTCGCAGAGCGATCTCGACGGGCACATGCAGACCGCTCACATCCAGCAGGCGCTGTCGATCGCCGGGGAGCACCTGGCTGAGGCACCCGACATCAACCCGCTGCTGCCGGTCTGAGACCCGACCCACTCTGCCCTTCGCTACTGCTACGCTGCCGCGAGTACCGGGAGAGCAGCATGCTGCCCGCGAGCAGAACGTGCTCGAGGTGCATCGGCTGAAGGGGGATGCTCGCCGCCGCGTGCGAGATTCGTGGTCCGACTCCGCCTTCAAGAGTCGGGCTCGTCGTCAGGCAGAGTTCGTCGAGAAGATCGGCGGCCACGAGTGTGCCGAGCAGCGTCGGCCCGCCCTCGCAGTGGATCTGCGACAGCCCCCGCTCGACGAGTGCCGCCACGAGGCGCAACGCCTCCACCCGGGTCTCGCCGCAGTCCACCACCTCAGAGACCTCTGAGAGAGTCGCCCGCCGGGAGGCGGGTGCGGTCCGAGCGGTCAGCACGAGCGGCCTGACCGGCGCTGCGGCGAAGAGGTCGTTCGCCGGGTCGAGGTCGAGGCGTCCGCTGACGACGGCGAACACCGGATGCTCGGGGAGCCCGTTCGCAAGACGCCAGGCCACAGCCTCCGGTGCCAACCGCAGCGCACCGTACCCTTCCGAACGAACGGTTCCGGCGCCGACGATCACCACGTCGCACAGCTGACGGAGCAGGTCGAACACCCGTTTGTCGGATGGTGCGCCCAGCGCGCCGGAGAGACCGGAGGCCGTCGCAGAACCGTCGAGGCTCGCGACGACGTTGGCGCGAACGAGGGTCGCAGAACGATCGGCCACGCTGTAGGCCGACAGCAGCTCGGCGTCGGTGAGAGCATCCGGAGCCCCCGCAGGGTGCCGAGCCGTCGGGTAGAGACTGATGATGCCGTGGGTCACCGGGTTCTCCATTCACACGAGAGGGACGGGTCAGACGTTGTGCACCGCGTGCACGGGGTCGCGCCAGCCGAGGATGCCCTCGAGCATGCGCATCGCATCCACCGAGGCCACCACGTCGTGCATGCGGACGATGCGCGCGCCGAGCAGCACGCTCGCGCTGGCGGCCGCCAGCGAGCCGGCGAGTCGGTCGGCCTTGTCCCGGCCGAGTGTCTCGCCGATGAAGTCCTTGTTCGACATGGCCGCGAGCACGGGAAAGCCGAGCGCGGCGACCTCGGGCAACCGCCTTGAGAGTTCGAGCGTCTGCGCCGTGTTCTTGTTGAGGTCGTGCCCCGGGTCGACGATGAGGCGTTCTTCGGGAATGCCCCGACTGAGGGCGAAGTCGATGCGGGCCGAGAGGAATGCGGCGATCTCGCCCGCTACGTCGAGGTACTGCGGGCGGGGGAACGGTTTTCGCGGTTCGGCCCTGCTGTGCGTGATGACGAGGGTCGCAGAGCTGTCGGCCACCACATCGGCGAGCCGAGGGTCGTGGATGCCCGTGGTGTCGTTGATCACCGACGCACCGGCCGCGATCGCCGCCTCTGCGACCTCGGAACGGAAGGTGTCTACGGAGATGACCACGTCGGACTCGGCGGCCAGCGCCTCGACCACCGGCACCACCCGGCGAAGCTCCTCGGCGAGAGGCAGCTCGGGCCCGGGCGCGAACGGCACCCCTCCGATGTCGACCCAGTCTGCGCCGTCGAGCACCGCCTGCACGGCCGCCGCGACGGCGCGGTCGAGGGCGAACGTTCTGCCCCGGTCGTAGAAAGAGTCGGGCGTGCGGTTGATGATCGCCATGACCGCGATCTGGCGGCTGAAGTCGAAGCGGCGCCCCCCGATCGTGCGGAGCGGTACCGCGATCGGGGGCACGAACAGCCCGCCGGGCGCCGGGTGCTCGGGGCTGGCACAGGTCATGGCTCCATCTTCGCAGCACTAAAGTTGAAGCACACCGAGCACTACTGAGGAGCCGCACGTACGTGAGTGACATCATCCAGGTCGAGAACGCCAGCACCGGGTTCGAACTCTTCACCGATCGAACGATCGTGGCGATGAAGGTCAATGGCGAGCTGCGCGACCTGGCCGCCACAGCGCAGACCGGCGACTACGTCGAGGGCGTCGCGCTCTCTTCTCCCGACGGACTGAACATCCTGCGCCACTCGGCGACCCATGTGCTGGCGCAGGCTGTGCAGTCGATCAACCCCGAAGCGAAGCTGGGCATCGGGCCGCCCGTGACCGACGGTTTCTACTACGACTTCGATGTGTCGACCGCGTTCACCCCTGACGACCTGAAGACCCTCGAGAAATCGATGGAACGCATCATCCGGCAGGGCCAGCGTTTCGTTCGTCGTGTGGTCACCGAAGACGATGCCCGGGCCGAACTGGCGAACGAGCCGTACAAGCTGGAGCTCATCGGCATCAAGGGCGGCTCGGCAGCCGAAGACGAGTCGGTCGAGGTGGGCGGCACCGAGCTCACCATCTACGACAACGTCGACCCGAAGACGGGCGAGACCGTCTGGAAAGATCTCTGCCGAGGGCCGCACCTGCCGAACACACGGATGATCGGCAACGGTTTCGCGCTCACCCGCCTGGCGGCGGCGTACTGGCGCGGGTCGGAGAAGAACCCCCAGCTGCAGCGCATCTACGGCACGGCCTGGCCGTCGAAAGACGAACTGCGCGCGCACCAGTCGCGGCTGGAGGAGGCCGCCAAGCGCGACCACCGTCGCATCGGCGCCGAGCTCGACCTCTTCTCCTTCCCCGAAGAGATCGGATCCGGTCTCGCGGTCTTCCACCCGAAGGGCGGCATCATCCGGCAGGAGCTCGAGAACTACTCGCGCAAGCGCCACATCGAGGCCGGCTACGACTTCGTGAACACCCCGCACATCACCAAGGCCAACCTCTTCATGACCAGCGGTCACCTGCAGTGGTACGCCGACGGCATGTTCCCGCCCATGCACCTCGACGAGGAGCGCGACGCCGACGGCAACATCACCCGGCAGGGCCAGGACTACTACCTGAAGCCGATGAACTGCCCGTACCACAACCTCATCTTCCGCGCCCGCGGCCGCAGCTACCGCGAGTTGCCGCTGCGCATGTTCGAGTTCGGCTCCGTCTACCGCTACGAGAAGAGCGGCACCCTGCAGGGCCTCACCCGGGTGCGGGGCATGACCCAGGATGACGCGCACATCTACGTGACGCCGGAGCTGGTCAAGTCCGAGCTGACATCCACCCTGCAGTTCGTGCTCGATCTGCTGAAGGACTACGGTCTCGACGACTTCTACCTCGAACTCAGTACGCGAGACGCGACCAATCCGAAGTTCATCGGCGCCGACGACCTCTGGGAGAGCGCGACGGAGACCCTGCGGGAGGTCGCGATCGAATCCGGGCTCGAGCTCGTGCCCGATCCCGGGGGAGCGGCGTTCTACGGTCCGAAGATCTCCGTGCAGGCCCGAGACGCGATCGGCCGCACCTGGCAGATGTCGACCATCCAACTCGACTTCAACCAGCCCGAGCGGTTCGAGTTGGAATACACGGCTTCCGATGGCACCAGGCAGCAGCCGATCATGATCCACCGGGCGCTGTTCGGGTCGATCGAGCGCTTCTTCGCGATTCTCACCGAGCACTACGCCGGTGCATTCCCGGTCTGGCTCTCTCCGGTGCAGGTGGTCGGCATCCCGATCGCCGAACAGTACGAGGAGTACCTCGGCGACCTGATCGGCCAGCTCAAACGGCGAGGTGTGCGCGCGGAGCTCGACCGTTCCGACGACCGCATGCAGAAGAAGATCCGCACCCACACGAAGGAGAAGGTGCCCTTCCTGCTGATCGTGGGCGAGGACGACCGGGCCGGCGGCACCGTCAGCTTCCGTTTTCGTGACGGCACGCAGGAGAACGCCGTGCCGGTGGCCTCGGCCATCGAGCGCATCGTTGCAGCCATCGAGAACAAGGCGCAGGTCACCTCAGCCGGGCAGATCTGATGACCTCCGACTCCGAGGGCGTCGAGATCACCGACTCGAGCACCATGGCGGGTGTTCCTGACGCGTTCCAGCGACTGTGGACCCCGCACCGCATGGTCTACATCCAGAACGGCACGCAGCCGGGCGACGAGCAGTGCCCGTTCTGCATCGCCCCGACGCGGAGCGACGAGGATGCGCTCATCGTCGCCCGGGGTCGGCATGCCTACGTTCTGCTCAACCTGTTCCCCTACAACAGCGGTCATTTGCTCGTCTGCCCGTACCGGCACATCCCGCTCTACGACGAGGCGACCGCCGAGGAGACGGCGGAGATCGCGGGACTCACCCAGACCGCGATGCGGGTGCTGCGCGAGGTGTCGAACTGCGAGGGCTTCAACCTCGGCATGAACCAGGGTCGCATCGCGGGCGCCGGCATCGCCGACCACCTGCACCAGCACATCGTTCCGCGCTGGGCGACCGACTCGAACTTCTTTCCCATCATCGCCAAGACGAAGGCACTGCCCCAGCTGCTGGGGGACGTCCGCGCCTCTGTTGCCGCCGCCTGGCCCGCCTGAACCCGTCGATTTCTACATAGAATAGAAGAACTATGACAGACAGCACTCCCACCTCCTCCGTCGGCAGCACCCGCGTCAAGCGGGGACTCGCAGAAATGCTCAAAGGCGGCGTCATCATGGACGTCGTGAACGCCGAACAGGCCCGCATCGCCGAAGACGCCGGCGCCGTCGCTGTGATGGCCCTCGAGCGCGTTCCCGCCGACATCCGTTCGCAGGGGGGCGTCGCCCGCTCGAGCGACCCCGACATGATCGACGGCATCATCGCGGCCGTGTCCATCCCCGTGATGGCGAAGGCGCGCATCGGCCACTTCGTCGAGGCGCAGATCCTGCAGGCGCTCGACGTCGACTACATCGACGAGTCGGAGGTGCTGAGCCCGGCCGACTACGTGAACCACATCGACAAGTGGAACTTCACCGTTCCCTTCGTCTGCGGTGCGACCAACCTCGGCGAAGCGCTTCGACGCATCAACGAGGGCGCGGCCATGATCCGTTCGAAGGGCGAGGCCGGCACCGGCGACGTCTCGGAGGCGACCAAGCACATCCGCACCATCAATGCCGAGATCCGCGCGCTCACCGCTCTCGCACCCGACGAGCTCTATGTCGCGGCAAAAGAACTGCAGGCGCCCTACGCGCTGGTCGCCGAGATCGCCGAGACGGGCAAGCTCCCGGTCGTGCTCTTCACCGCGGGGGGTGTCGCGACGCCCGCCGATGCTGCGCTGATGATGCAGCTCGGCGCCGACGGCGTCTTCGTGGGCTCCGGGGTGTTCAAGTCGGGTGACCCGGCGAAGCGCGCCGCCGCGATCGTCAAGGCGACAACGTTCTACGACGACCCGCAGGTGGTTCTGGAGGCTTCGCGTGGGCTCGGCGAGGCGATGGTCGGCATCAACGTCGCCGACATCCCCGCCCCCCACCGCCTCGCAGAGCGTGGCTGGTAGCACGGGCGCTTCCGCGCCGGTCGGCGTTCTCGCCCTGCAGGGCGACTTTCGCGAGCACGCCGCCGTTCTGCGCTCGTTCGGCGCCGACGTCATCTCCGTGCGACGCCCCTCCGAGCTGGCGCAGGTCTCGGGGCTGGTCATCCCCGGCGGGGAGTCGAGCGTCATCGACAAGCTGTCGCGGATGTTCGGGGTCGCCGAGCCGCTGAAGGAGGCGATCGCGGCGGGTCTGCCCGTCTACGGCACCTGTGCGGGCCTGATCATGCTGGCCGACCGGCTCGTCGATGCGATCGCCGGGCAGCAGAGCTTCGGCGGACTCGACATCGCGGTTCGCCGCAATGCGTTCGGAAGCCAGAAGGACTCCTTCGAGGTCGACATCGACATTCCCGAACTGGGGGAGCCGGCCGTGCACGCGGTGTTCATCAGGGCGCCGGTCGTCGACGATGTGGGGGAGCGGGCATCCGTTCTCGGAGCGCTCGAGGACGGGCGGGTGATCGCCGTCGAACAGGGCAATCTGCTCGGCACCTCCTTCCACCCGGAGATGACCGAGGACTACCGCTTCCACCGACGTTTCTACAATCGCGTTCTCGAGGTCGGTTTCCAGCGATAGCGCCCGATCGATGGGGCCCCGTGTCGGCGATGTTTTAGACTGGGTGAGAATTTTCGAGGAGAGCACTATGTCAGGTCATTCCAAGTGGGCCACCACCAAGCACCAGAAGGCCGTCACCGACGCCCGGCGCGCGAAGTCGTTCGCGAAGCTGATCAAGAACATCGAGGTCGCGGCGCGCCAGGGCGGCGCAGACCTGGTGGGCAACCCCACGCTCGTCGACGCCGTGCAGAAGGCCAAGAAGACCTCCGTGCCCAAAGACCTCATCGACCGTGCCGTCAAGCGCGGTGCCGGTGTGGGCTCTGAGGCCGTCGACTACCAGACCATCATGTACGAGGGATACGGCGCGAACGGAGTGGCCATTCTCATCGAGTGCCTCACCGACAACAAGAACCGCGCTGCCGCAGACGTTCGCACGATCATGACCCGCAACGGCGGAACCATGGGAGACCCGGGCAGTGTCGCCTACAACTTCCACCGCAAGGGTGTCATCACGGTCGCCCACGCCGACGGGCTGAGCGAAGACGATGTGCTGGTGGCCGTGATGGATGCGGGGGCAGAAGAGGTGACCGACCACGGGTCGACGTTCGAGGTGCTGACCGAGGCGACCGACCTGGTCGCGAACCGAACCGCGCTGCAAGACGCCGGTATCGACTACGAGTCGGCCGATGTGGAGTTCGTGCCGAGCCTCAAGATCGAGGTCGACGCCGACACGGCACGCCGGGTGTTCAAGTTGATCGACGCGCTGGAAGACAATGATGATGTGCAGAACGTCTACAGCAACTTCGACCTGAGCTCCGAGGTCCAGGCCGAGCTCGAAGAAGACTGAGCCGCGGTGCCCGGCCGGCCGGCACTCCCGTGAGGATCGCGTCGTGAGAGTGCTCGGCATCGACCCCGGCCTGACGCGCTGCGGCGTCGGTATCGTCGACGTGACCGAGGGCCGCGTTGCCACGCTCGTGCACGTGACCGTGATCCGAACGCCCGCGGGGCACCAGCACGAGAGCCGTCTTCTGACGATCAGTACCGAGCTCGAGGCCCTGATGGACGAATACCGGCCCGAGCGCGTCGCCCTCGAGCGCGTCTTCGCCGACACCAACGTCAGTACGGTGATGGGCACGGCCCAGGTCAGTGGCCTCGCGATGCTCGCGGCCGCCAAGCGTTCGCTGCCGATCGGCATGCACACGCCGACCGAGGTCAAGGCTGCTGTCACCGGATACGGCCAGGCCGACAAGAAGCAGGTCGGCACGATGGTCGCCAAGATCCTCCGCCTGGCGGTCATTCCGAAGCCGGCGGATGCGGCCGACGCCCTCGCCCTCGCCATCTGCCACGCGTGGCGTTCCCCGCTCGGCCGCCTGGCGGGCAGTGCGACGGCCGACCTGCACGGCGGTGCCGAGTCGCGCGACCGCCCCGACAGAGCGCTGACCGGAGCGCAGGCGGTGTGGTTCGCCGCGGAGCAGGCCGCCAAGGCCGCCAGCCCCGAGCGCCGCGGCCTCCGCCGCTGACCTGTATCTCTTCGACGCTCCGCATGTCGGAGGTTCGAAAGTGTGTACGAGTCATAGGGTTGATTCGTGATCTCCAGTCTTCGCGGTACCGTGCTCGCAGCTGTCGGCTCGGCCGTCGTCATCGAGGTTTCCGGGGTGGGTTACTCCGTACAGGTCACGCCCGCGCACGCGCTGTCCCTGCGCGTGGGTCAGGAGGCGTTCGTTGTCACGACCCTCATCGTGCGGGAAGACGCGCTCTCGCTCTTCGGGTTCGAAGGCGCCGACTCGCTCGAGATCTTCTCCCTCCTGGTGGGTGTGACAGGTGTCGGGCCGAAGTCGGCGCTGGGCGTGCTCGCTGCCCTCACACCGTCCGAGATCGCCCAGGCCGTCACGCGGGACGACGATTCCGTGTTCCGCCGCGTCACAGGTATTGGGCCGAAGACGGCGAAGCTGATCGTCGTGTCGCTCACGGGCAAGGTCGCCGGGTTCTCTGCCGGGACCGCCGCGGGCCGGGTGCCGTCGTTCACAGGCCAGACGTCGATCCGCGACGACGTGCTGGTGGCTCTGGTCGGTCTCGGCTGGAACGATCGCAGTGCATCCGAAGCCCTCGACCGCGTGCTGCTCACCGCCAGTGACGACGTCGACACGATGAGCGTGCAGTCCCTGCTGCGTCTGGCACTCAGCGAACTCGGCCCGCGCCAGGGTTCGGCGGGCCCCCGATGAGCGCCGACGAACTGCTGCAGCCCGAGCTGGGTTCCGAGGCGGAGGTCGCCTTCGAGGGAGCGCTTCGGCCCAAGAGCCTGGCGGAGTTCGTGGGCCAACAGCGGGTGCGCGGGCAGTTGCAGCTGCTGCTGGATGCTGCGACCATCCAGAACCGCACCCCCGACCACATTCTCCTGGCCGGCCCTCCGGGCCTCGGCAAGACCACGCTCGCCATGATCGTTGCGCACGAGAGCGGGCGACCGCTTCGCATGTCGAGCGGCCCTGCCATCCAGCACGCGGGCGACCTGGCCGCAGTGCTGTCCTCCCTGGTGCCGGGGGAGGTGCTGTTCGTCGACGAGATCCACCGCATGGCGCGTTCGGCCGAGGAGCTGCTCTACCTCGCGATGGAGGACTTCCGCATCGACATCATGGTGGGAAAGGGGGCTGGCGCGACATCCATCCCCCTCGACCTCGCACCGTTCACGCTCGTGGGCGCCACCACTCGGTCGGGGCTGCTCCCGAACCCTCTTCGCGATCGGTTCGGTTTCACGGCGCACCTCGAGTTCTACGACCCCGAGGAGCTGGTGCATGTGCTCCGCCGGGCCGCGGTGATGCTCGAACTCTCGATCGAGGAGTCGGCGCTGATCGAGATCGCGGGTCGCTCCCGGGGAACGCCGCGAATCGCGAACCGGCTGCTGCGGCGGGTGCGCGACTACGCGCTGGTGCACGGGGGAGAGGCGACCCGGGCGGTGGTGCGCTCGGCACTCGAACTGTACGACGTCGACGAACGGGGGCTCGACCGGCTCGACCGGGCCGTGATGATGATCCTCCTCACGCGGTTCAACGGTGGCCCGGTGGGCCTGAACACGCTGGCGGTCTCGGTCGGCGAGGAGTCGGAGACCATCGAATCGGTCGTCGAGCCCTTCCTGGTGCGCATCGGGCTCATCGTACGAACCCCGCGCGGCCGCGTCGCCACACGGGAGGGCTGGCGGCACTTCGGCATGACGCCGCAGAAGGATGTCGCTCCGGGGCAGGCCCAGCCCCTGTTCGGCGATGAACTATGATTCAAGCTGGCGCTCAGCCCCGATCAGTACACTGGAGCCGTCAACACCCCCAACCCCGTGGAAGGCTCTCTACTCTCAATGGATCCGTTAACCCTGATCATGCTGGCCGTGCTGGCCGTTCTCATTATCTTCATGGTGCGCAACAGCCGCAAGCGCAAGCGTGAGACCGAAGAGCTGGCGACGAAGATCACGGAGGGGGCCTATGTCATGACCAACTTCGGCGTCTACGGCACCATCCTGTCGATCGATGTCGAGAACAACCAGATCATGCTCGAGACCACCCCGGGCACCGTTCTGAAGGTGCACCGCCAGACGGTCACCCGCGTCGTTCCCACCGAAGAAGAGGTCGCCCTCGATCGTGCCGAGACGGCCGACGACGAGACCTCGCCCGAGTTCGGTGAGCGCGTCCACGAACCCCTCCTCGAGAAGAAGCCCGTCGATGGCGGTACGATGCT
Organism: Subtercola boreus; assembly: GCF_003399645.1. GTDB lineage: Bacteria > Actinomycetota > Actinomycetes > Actinomycetales > Microbacteriaceae > Subtercola > Subtercola boreus_A. The sequence goes on along the minus strand of NZ_NBXD01000014.1, from coordinate 430,706 downwards.
CAACGGTGTTCCTCTCGACGAACACGGCAACCCCCGTCAGTCGGCCGAGTAACCCCAACCCGTTCACGAGTTCGCGGCAGACGACTGCTTCGACGCGGGCCAGAGGCGTCATGCCGTAGGCTCATGCGTCGGCAGCACTCTGCCGCGGGGGCGTCATAGAAAGCTGAGTTTCGCAGGTGGCAAAATCAACCGCCGTCAAGAGAGCCAGGCGCACACTGGTGTGGCTCCTTGTCATCTTCATCGCCCTTGCAGGCGTCAATCTCGCAGGAACGATCTGGGGCGGTGGGTCGTTCACACCGAAACTGGCTCTCGACCTCGAGGGCGGCACGGAGATCATCCTTGCCCCGAAGACCGGCGGTGCGGCCGTCTCCGACGAGCAGGTCGCGCAGGCCGTGTCGATCATCCGGCAGCGCGTCGACGCCAGCGGTGTCTCCGAGGCGCAGATCTCGACCCAGGGTGGGCAGAACATCGTCGTTTCCATCCCGGGCACACCGGATGACGCGACGCTGGCCCGCATCGAGGCGTCGGCGAAACTCGACTTCCGGGCTGTGCTCGTCTCCGACGCTGCATCGGTTCCCACCACGACACCGACCCCGGGCCTCAGCGCGACGCCCACGGTCGCCCCGACCAACGCGAGCGACCTGGCGTACGTCACTCCGGCGCTCGAAGACCAGTTCCTGAACATCGACTGCACGTCGACCGCGGCGACGGATGCCGGCCAGGCGCCCGCCGACCAGCCCCTGGTGGCCTGTGGTGAAGACGGCGCGAAGTACATCCTCGGCCCGGTCGAGGTGGCCGGAGACACGATCTCGAACGCCACGAGCGGCGTCGCCCAGACCAGCTCCGGAGCATCGACCGGCCAGTACGTGGTCAACATCTTCTTCAACGACCAGGGCAGCAGCGAATTCGCCAGCGTTACAACACGGCTCTCGGGCCTCACCGGGGCTCAGAACCAGTTCGCCATCGTTCTCGACGGCAAGGTCATCTCGGCGCCGCGCACCCTCGCCGTCATCACCAACGGCGAGCCGCAGATCTCCGGCAACTTCGACGCCGCGTCGTCGAAGACCCTCGCCGACCAGCTGAAGTTCGGCGCACTGCCGATCAGCTTCACCGTGCAGAGCCAGAACACCATCTCGGCGACCCTCGGCTCGACCCAGCTGATCAGCGGTCTGATCGCCGGTCTGATCGGTCTCATCCTCGTCGTGCTGTACTCGCTCGCGCAGTACCGCGTGCTCGGCGTCGTGACCATCGCCTCGCTCGTCGTGGCCGGCACCCTCACCTACCTGCTCGTCGACCTGCTCTCCTGGCGCGCGGGCTACCGCCTCTCGCTGGCCGGTGTCGCGGGTCTCATTGTGGCGATCGGTATCACCGCCGACTCGTTCATCGTCTACTTCGAACGAATACGCGACGAACTGCGTGACGGGCGCGGGCTGCCCTCCTCTGTGCAGGCCGGGTGGAAGCGGGCGATCCGCACGATCTTCGCCTCCGACCTCATCAACCTGATGGCCGCTGTCGTGCTGTACATCGTCGCCGTCGGAAGCGTGAAGGGCTTCGCGCTCACCCTCGGTCTCACGACGATCATCGACCTCGTCGTGGTGATGATGTTCACGCATCCTGTGATGACGCTGCTGGCCGAACTGCCCTACTTCCGCGACGGACACAGGACGAGCGGGCTCGATCCACGCCAGCTCGGTGCCGTGTACCGCGGCCGGGCGCAGTTCAAGAGCCCGTCTGCCGCCATTCCCCGATCGAAGCAGGAGTCGGCGAGCCGCGAGGCTGCCCGCCGCCAGACGATCGCGGAGCGCAAGTCAGCCGGTTCGACCACCATGGTGATCGATCCGCCCCGGCCGAGTGATGACACGACGAAGCAGCCGGGTACCGGCGGTTCCGACAAGGGAGCGAAGCGCTGATGGCCAAGTTCAGTGAGTTGGGCAACGATCTCTACACGGGCAAGCGCTCGTACAACATCATCGGTCGGCGCAAGCTCTGGTACGCGATCGCGGGAGTGCTCATCCTGGTGTCGATCGTCGGGCCGTTCCTGCGGGGCGGGTTCGTGTTCGGTATCGAATTCAGCGGTGGGTCGCAGTTCTCGATCTCGCAGGTGTCGAATGCCTCGCAGCAGGCCGGTATCGATGCCGTCAAGTCGGTCGACCCCGCGATCGTTCCCCTCGTCTCGACCCTCGGCCAGAGCGGCATCCGCATCCAGACCGACCAGCTCGGCGATGCAGAGCAGAACTCGGTGCGCGACGCCCTCGCGGCCGCCTACAGCGTTCAGCCCTCCGATGTCACCATCAACTTCATCGGGCCGACCTGGGGCGCCGACATCACCGGCCAGGCCATCCGTGGCCTGCTGATCTTCATCGCTCTCGCCGCGATCTTCATGGCGATCTACTTCCGAACCTGGAAGATCGCCCTGTCGGCGATGATCGCGCTGCTGCACGACCTGGTCATCACCGCGGGCATCTACGGCATCACCGGCTTCGAGATCACGCCTGCCGCTGTCATCGGGTTCCTCACCATTCTGGGCTACTCGCTCTACGACACCGTCGTGGTGTTCGACAAGATCCGGGAGAACACGGCGGAGTGGGGCGACAAGTCCACACGGACCTTCGGCGAGACGATCAACCTCGCGGTCAACCAGACCCTCGTGCGTTCAATCAACACCTCGGTCGTCGCGATGCTGCCCGTGGCCTCCATTCTGATCATCGGTGCCTTCGTGCTCGGTGCCGGCACGCTGCGCGACATATCGCTCGCGCTGCTCATCGGCATCTTCGTGGGAACGTATTCGACGATCTTCATCGCCTCACCGCTCTACGCACAGCTGCGGGAGCGCGAGCCGAAGATCCAGAAGGTCGACCAGCGGGTACTCGCTCAGCGCGCCGCCCGCGGATCGACCGCGCCAGAGAAGGTGACCGAGAGCATCTCTGCTCCGTGAGAGATAATGGTCTCGGAGGCTCTGTCATGACTGAAACCACCGCGACCAATGCGTCGCTGCGGCGCCTCGTTCCCCGCCTCTTCTCGCGGGCACAGCCGGCCGGGGCCGTCGACACCCTGATGCGCACGGTGCGGACGAATCATCCGAAGGCCGATCTCAGCATCATCGAACGCGCCTACACCGTCGCGGAGCGCGCTCACGACGGGCAGAAGCGACGAAGTGGCGAGCCCTACATCACGCACCCGGTCGCCGTGGCGCAGATCCTCGCGGAGCTCGGCATCGGAACCAAGACCATCGCCGCCGCTCTGCTGCACGACACGGTCGAAGACACCGACTACTCGCTCGGCGAACTGCGGGCCGAGTTCGGCGACGAGGTCGCGATGCTGGTCGATGGTGTGACCAAGCTCGACAAGGTCAAGTACGGCGAGAGCGCGCAGGCCGAGACGGTGCGCAAGATGATCGTGGCCATGTCGAAAGACATCCGCGTTCTCATCATCAAGCTCGCCGACCGCCTGCACAACGCCCGCACCTGGGGATTCGTCTCGCCGGAGTCCTCGACCCGCAAGGCTCAGGAGACGCTCGAGATCTATGCGCCACTGGCGCATCGGCTGGGCATCCAGGCCATCAAGTGGGAGCTCGAAGACCTCTCCTTCGCCGTTCTCTCGCCGAAACTCTACGTCGAGATCGAGAATCTCGTTCGACAGCGCACTCCGCAGCGCGAGGAGTACGTGCAACAGGTCATCGACATGGTCACCGATGACCTGAAGACGTCAAAGATCCGCGGCAAGGTCGCCGGTCGGCCCAAGCAGTACTACTCGATCTACCAGAAGATGATCGTTCGCGGTCGTGAATTCGACGAGATCTACGATCTGGTGGGCATTCGGGTTCTCGTCAATTCGGTGCGCGACTGTTACGCCGTGCTGGGCTCCATCCACGCCAGATGGACGCCCATGCCGGGCCGCTTCAAGGACTACATCGCCACCCCCAAGTTCAATCTCTACCAGTCGCTGCACACCACCGTGGTCGGGCCGGGTGGGCGGGCCGTCGAGATACAGATCCGCACCAATGAGATGCACCAGCGGGCCGAGTTCGGTGTGGCCGCGCACTGGAAGTACAAGGAGCGGGTCAACGCCGGCAAGACAGGCTCGACAGACGATCGGGGAGACGCCGACATGGCGTGGCTCGCCCGCATCTCCGACTGGCAGGCCGAGACGGTCGACCCGGGGGAATTCCTCGACTCCCTGCGCTTCGAGATCGGTGCCAAAGAGGTCTACGTCTTCACCCCCAAGGGTCGGGTCATCGGGCTTCCCGCCGGAGCGACGCCGGTCGACTTCGCGTATGCCGTGCACACCGAGGTCGGTCACCGCACGATGGGCGCGAAGGTCAACGGTCGCCTGGTGCCGCTGGAGAGCACGCTCGTCACGGGTGACGTCGTGGAGGTCTTCACGTCGAAGAACCCCGACTCGGGCCCCAGCCAGGACTGGCTGACCTTCGTTCAGAGCCCGCGGGCCCGCAACAAGATCCGCCAGTGGTTCACCAAGGAACGTCGCGACGAGGCCGTCGAGCAGGGTCGTGACTCCATCGCCCGCGCGATGCGCAAACAGAACCTGCCGCTGCAGAAGCTGATGAGCCAGGACTCGTTCACCGAAGTGGCCTCCCAGCTGAGCTACAACAGCGTCGAAGCGCTCTACGCCGCGATCGGGGAGGGACACGTCTCGACCCAGTCCGTGATCGAGAAGGTTCTCTCGTCGCTGCAGACCGAGGTCGAGAGCGACGACAGCGAGGTCGACCTCGTCGTTGGGCGGCGCCCGCGGTCGAGCCACAGCGAGTCGGGCGTTCTCGTACGCGGGGCCCCCGACATTCTCGTGAAGCTCGCCAAATGCTGCACACCCGTGCCGGGCGACGAGATCGTCGGGTTCGTCACCCGGGGCGCTGGCGTGTCTGTGCACCAGTCCGACTGCCACAACGTGAAGTCGCTGCTGCTCGAACCGGAGCGCATGATCGAGGTCGAGTGGGCCCCGTCGTCGAAGAGTGTCTTCCTGGTGCAGATACAGGTGGAGGCGCTGGACCGTTCCGGGTTGCTCTCCGACGTCACCCGGGTACTCTCTGAGCATCACGTCAACATTCTCTCGGCCACGGTGAGCACCTCACGCGACCGACTGGCGATCAGCCGGTTCGTCTTCGAGATGGGCGACACCACCCATCTCGACCGGGTGCTGAATGCGGTGAGGCGCATCGACGCGGTGTACGACGTGTACCGCGTCAGCGGAGGCTGAGGCACCCCCGCAACCGGGGCGGTCGTTCCTCTCCGCAAGCGCGAAGGCCTCACACAGCCTTCCCAGCGCCCGCACCCTGTTCGGTGTGTTGCGCGATCGGGTGAGCTGCGCGAGGCAGTCGTCGGGGGTCGCTGAAGCCGCGGCCAGCAGCTCGGCCAGCTGGCCGAGCTGCACTTCGCCGAAGGTGTCGGCACCCCTCGCGATGTCGACCGCAGTGCGCAGCATCGACGTCAGACGCACTCCGTGGTGCGTCTCGATGTCGCCCGGGGGGAGAACCACCTCGCGCACCACGATCCGCGCTGATCCGACCGCACGTCGACGCGTGCCGCTCGGCGTGCAACCCTGGTGCGGGGTCGGCGGCAGCGATCGAAACCCATGGGCCCAGAGTGCGCTCTGGCCCTCGAGCACGACACGGCCGGCGAGCAGCGACCTGACGGACTGCAGCCGGAGTGCAAGGGTCAGTGGCTGGTCGACCGACGTGAAACCGTCGTCGACGGCCATGAGTTCACCGTCGAGGCGCGCCGCACAGAGTTCGGCGAGGCTGAGGTCGGCGGAGGGGAAAAGCAGATCGGGCAACTGGGGCATGCCACCATCGTGCGTCCGCCCAGTACGCCCCACGTTCGCGAAGGAGCGATCTGTGGAGAACCGTTCGGCCGGGTGACCTGTGGAACAGCGGCGGAACTACCCCAGGGCGTCGAGCCAGACCTGGCGGGCATCCAGAGCCTCTCGCAGTTCGGCGACCTTCGAGGCATCGCCCGCGGCCTTCGCCACGTCGATCTCGAACTGCAGTTTCGCAATCGCGTCGGTGAGCTGGCCGGCGAGACCCTCGGCACGCGCCTTCTTCTCGGGATTGTTCTTCTGCCAGAAGTCGTCGTCGAGCTTGCGAACGGCGGCCTCGACCTTGCGCAGACGATCGTCGACCGACTTCACCTGGTCGCGCGGAACCTTGCCGATCTCGTCCCAGCGCCGCTGGATCGAGGTGAGCCGTTCGCGGGCGACGGCCCGATCGGTCTCGGTGAGAAGGGGCTCGGCCTCGTCGAGGAGGGCCAGTTTCAGGGTGAGGTTGCCCGCGAACTCTTCGTCGTCTTTCGCCACGACCTCGGTGCGCGCCGCGTAGATCATGTCGCCGGCGGCCTTGAACTTGTCCCACAGGGTGTCGTCGACCCGCTTGCCGGCGCGGCCCGCGTTCTTCCACTCCGTCAGCAGGTCGCGGTAGGCGTTGACGCCGTCGGCCCCCTTCGGAATGAGCGCCTCAGCGCGCTCGACGAGCTGCTGCTTCTTGGTGCGTGCGTCACGGTGGGCGGTGTCGAGTTCTGCGAAGAACGACTTGCGGTGACCCTCGATGATGGTGCGGGCGTCGCGGAACCTCTTCCACAGTTCGCCGGCCTCGGTGCGGGGGAGTCGCGGGCCGTCTTGCTGGTGCTTCTGCCAGCGTGCGAACAGATCGTCGAGGCGGGCGGTCACCTGCTTCCACTGCGCCTTGGCCGGGTCTTCGGCGGCGAGGGCTTCGACCTGGGTGACGATCGCGGTGCGTTCGGCGATGGCGTCGGCCAGCTGGGCCTTCGTCTCCTCCTGCTGCTTCTCGGTCAGCGACGAGACGACCTCTGTCAGAGCATCCACCCGCTTCTTCAACGCCGCGAGGTCGCCGATCGCGTTCGCGGTGTCGATGGCGCTCGACAGGGAGGAGACGGCTCGGCTGACATCGGATGCTGACGCACCGCGCCTGACGCGCTGCTCGAGTAGTGTCACCTGCCCCGCGAGATCGGTGTACTTCCGCTCGAAATAGGCGAGTGCCTCCTCGGGGGTGCCGTCGGGATACTGGCCGACGACGCGCTCTCCGGAGGGCTCGCGGAGGAAGACCGTACCGGTCTCATCGACGCGTCCCCAGGGATGCTGGTCACTGCTTATCACGAAATTCACCCTACTGCACGGTGACGCTGGTGATGGTGGTGGGAACGTTCGGCGTCTGCGTACCGCTTGCCACGCCCGCGGCGATGACTCCGGACTGGAGCTGGTCGAGCCCACTCGTGACCTGCCCGAGCACCGTGTACCCGCCCGCCGTGTCGGCCGGGATCGTCGAGTCGGCGTAGACGATGAAGAACTGGCTGCCCTGGCTGTAGGCCGCGTCGCCCTGGCGGGCCATGGCAAGAGTGCCGGCCGGGTAGACACCGCCGGCCGGCGCGTTCTCGACCGGTCCGTAGGAGTATCCCGGCCCGCCCGTGCCGTCGCCGTTCGGGTCGCCGCACTGAAGAACGAAGATGCCCTCGGTCGTGAGCCGGTGGCAGGTGAGGTTGGTGTAGAAGCCGGCCTGCACGAGAGAGATGAACGACGACACCGCCTGCGGAGCCGCCACGCCATCGAGCGTGATGGCCAGGGGGATGCTGTTCAGCGTGAGCGTCCCGGTCCAGTCCCGACCCTGGGCGACGGTGGTGGGCGGGACGTCTCCGGTGTTGCCCGTGGCGCTGGGGGTGGTCGTCGGCGTGGCGGTGGGCTCGGGCGTCGCCGACGTGGAGGGAGTGGGTGCGGGCATGCCTGGGCCGCCCGAGAAGTAGAAGAGCTGCGCGAGGACCGCAAGAACGATGACCACGAGCAGCGCGATGACGGCGAGCAGGTTGTCGCGCCGGCGACGGCTGACCTGCGAGGCATGCACGCTCTGGCGGGCCTGGTAGTTGCGGAGCCGCTGCTTGGCTTCGCGTGCCTCACGCTCGGAATTGCTCGGTGCCACGAATCCTCCGTCGACGACTGTTCTGGCGCGAGAACTGCGACAGACCCCCGAGAACTTTACGGTGAATCGTACGCGCAGTTGAAAAGGACAGGCTCAGGATGCCCGTGCCGAGCCGCCGGGCGCCGGTGTCGGTGGTGGCGACTACCGTAGAAGCCATGGCCGGAACGCAGCAGGGGCTCCACGCGGGAGCCGTGCCCCTCGCGGTACGGATGCGCCCGCGAAGCCTCGAGGAGGTCGCCGGTCAGAAGCATCTGCTGCGGCCGGGATCACCGCTCGTCAACCTCGCCTCCGACACCAGTGTCGCGCAGGGGTCGGTGTCGATCATCCTGTGGGGCCCGCCCGGAACCGGCAAGACCACCCTGGCGCAGGCCATCGCGCACAGTTCGAACCGCAAGTTCGTCGAGCTCTCCGCGGTCACGGCCGGAGTGAAAGACGTGCGCCAGGTGATGGAGGAGGCGTTCCGCAGCCGCGATCTCTACGGGGTCTCGACGGTGCTCTTTCTCGACGAGATCCACCGCTTTACGAAGGCCCAGCAAGACGCACTGCTGCCGGGGGTCGAGAACGGCTGGGTCATCCTGGTCGCGGCCACCACCGAGAACCCGTCGTTCTCGGTCATCTCGCCCCTGCTCTCCCGCTCCCTGCTGTTGACGCTCGAGCCGCTCAGCGACCGCGATCTGGGCGTGCTCGTCGACAGGGCGGTGACGGATGCCCGGGGTCTCGCCGGGCGCGTCGCTCTCTCTGCCGAGGGACGGGCCACGATCATCCGGTTGGCGTCGGGCGACGCACGGCGGGCGTTGACGGCGCTGGAGGCCGCGGCGACATCGGTGCTGGCCGGCGCCGGCGCCGAACCTCGCGACGGCGAAGACCGCGACGGTGACGACGACGATGACGACGAAGACCGCGACGACGACGATGACGACGGGCCGGAACCCGCCGCGCTGCCCGAGATCACCGACGAGACCGTCGCCCAGGCCGTCGACCGGGCGCTGCTGCGGTACGACCGCAACGGCGACGAGCACTACGACGTGATCAGCGCGTTCATCAAGTCGGTGCGGGGTTCCGATGTCGATGCGGCCATCCATTACCTCGCACGAATGATCGAGGCGGGCGAAGACCCGCGGTTCATTGCACGGCGCATCATCATCTCGGCTGCCGAAGACATCGGCATGGCTGACCCGCAGGCCCTGGTCATAGCGACAGCGGCTGCCGACGCGGTGCAGTTCATCGGCATGCCGGAGGGGCGCATCCCGCTCGCCGAGGCCGTCGTCTACCTCGCCACCGCACCGAAGTCGAACGCCTCCTACCTGGCCATCGACAGGGCGATCGCCGATGTGCGCGCCGGGAAGATCGGGCGTGTGCCCAAACCGATGCGCGATGCGCACTACGCGGGCGCCAAACGGCTCGGGCACGGCAAGGGATACGTGTACCCCCATGACAGCGACCTCGGCGTGGTCGAACAGCAGTATCTGCCCGACGAGCTGAAGACGACGGAGTATTACCGACCGACCGAGCACGGCAACGAACGGGATGTCGCGGCACGGCTGGAGAAGATCCGCCGGATCACCAAAGGCTGAACCGCACTGTGGTAATCTTTTCGAGGCCTACTTCTGGGTATCTTTAGCGCGGCTGCGAGAGACCCCGACGAGGAACAGCGAGTTCTGTAGCCGAACCGCTTGGCCCATCCCTCCGATTTCCCCCGGCATCCATATGCCTGTGGGTCACCATTTCACCATTTCACTTTCGAAGGATGTTTGTGTCTACCAAGTCACGTACCCGCAGCAAGACCCGCCTTTCCCGGGCCCTCGGCATTCCGCTGACCCCGAAGGCCGCCAAGTACCTCGAGAAGCGTCCCTACGCTCCGGGTGAGCACGGCCGCACCAAGCGCAAGACTGATTCCGACTATGCGGTGCGTCTGCGCGAGAAGCAGCGCCTGCGCGCCCAGTACGGCATTCGGGAGGCCCAGCTCAAGATCGCGTTCGAGGAAGCCCGCCGCGGCAGCGGCCTGACCGGTGAGAACCTGGTCGAGCTGCTCGAGATGCGTCTCGACGCTCTCGTTCTCCGTGCGGGCTTCGCCCGCACGACGGCCCAGGCCCGCCAGCTGATCGTGCACCGTCACATCCTGGTCGACGGCGCCCGCGTGGACCGCCCGTCGTTCCGCGTGAAGCCCGGCCAGATGATCCACGTGCACGCCCGCTCAGAGGTTCTTCCTCCGTTCCAGGTGGCTGCCGCCGGCGGTCACGTCGACGTTCTGCCCAAGGTTCCCGGGTACCTGTCGGTCGAGATCGACAAGCTGCAGGCCCGTCTCGAGCGTCGCCCGCGCCGCGCCGAGGTTCCCGTGACCTGTGAAGTCCAGCTGGTCGTCGAGTACTACGCGGCACGCTAGCACCCGTTCGTCGTAGCGTTACGGATACGCTTGGGGCGGTCCATCTTCGGGTGGACCGCCCTTTTTCTGTTCGACGTGTAAGGAGAAAGCCCATGACGGGTGGAGATATCGCCGGGCTGATCGCCGCTGGTGTGTTTGCGGTTCTGGTCGGGTTTCTCGCCCTCCCGCTGATCAAGCTCGGCAGGGTGTTCGACGAGACCACGCTGGCGATCAAAGACGTGAGCCGGGGAGTGACGCCGATTCTCGAGGAGACGACCGTCACCGTGCAGGAGGCGAACAAGCAGCTGGCACGGGTCGATGCCATCACGTCGAATGTCGCCGAGGTCACCGGCAACGTGAATTCCCTCGTGGCGCTCTTCGCCGCGTCGGTGGGCGGGCCTCTGATCAAGATCGCGGGCTTCAGCGCAGCGGTTCGCGCAGCCATCCGCGGGGGCAGCACCATCGCAGAAGAAACCTCCTCCACAAGCGGCGGTTCGAAGAAGAAGTCCACAGGCAGGCGCACCCGCAAGTCGGATTACTGACAGCCGGTAAGCTGGCGGCAGCTCGAAATCGACCCCCCTCAGAAGGAGCCCGTTGTGAAGAAAGTCCTGTGGTTCACCGCCGGAATAGCCGTCGGAATCGTGGCAGCACACCAGTTGAACCAGACCGCGCAGGGCAAGAGGTTCTTCGCCGAACTCGACGCGAAGATCAAAGACTTCTCCGACGCGCTGGTCGACGGCTACCACGAGCGTGAAGACGAGCTCCGCTCCGCCATCGGCGATGCCGGTGACGCGGTGAAGAAGGCTGCAACCAAGTAGTGCAGACCGCAGACATCCGCCGTCGCTGGCTCGAGTTCTTCGGCGACCGTGGCCACACCGTCGTTCCCTCGGCCTCGCTGGTCAGCGACGACCCGACCCTGCTCTTCACCGTCGCAGGTATGGTGCCGTTCATCCCGTACATGTCGGGGCTGGTGCCGGCGCCCTTCAAACGCGCGACGAGCGTTCAGAAGTGCATCCGTACGCTCGACATCGAAGAGGTCGGCAAGACCACCCGCCACGGCACGTTCTTCCAGATGAACGGCAACTTCTCGTTCGGCGACTACTTCAAAGAGACCGCCATCGAGTTCGCGTGGGAGCTGCTGACGACCAGCGAGGCCGACGGTGGCCTCGGTTTCGACGAGAAAGACCTCTGGGTCACCGTCTACGAAGACGACGATGAGGCCATCGCGCTGTGGAAGAAGACGGCGGGCCTGCCCGACAACCGCATCCAGCGCCTCGGCAAAGAAGACAACTACTGGTCGACCGGCCAGCCCGGCCCCGCGGGTCCCTGCTCGGAGATCTACTACGACCGGGGCCCTGCCTACGGCGCGGAGGGCGGCCCGGCGGCCGACGAGAACCGGTACATCGAGATCTGGAACCTCGTGTTCATGCAGTACCTCATCGGCAACGTGACGTCGAAGGTCGACTTCGACATCCTCGGTGAGCTGCCGAAGAAGAACATCGACACCGGGATGGGACTCGAACGCGTCGCGTTCATCAAGCAGGGGGTCGAGAACCTCTACGAGATCGACCAGGTGCGTCCCGTGCTCGACCGGGCGGCCGAACTCTCGGGCCGACGGTACGGGGCCCAGCACGACGACGACGTGCGCATGCGCGTCGTCGCCGATCACGTGCGCTCTGCCCTGATGCTGATGTCCGATGGCGTGACTCCGTCGAACGAGGGGCGCGGGTACGTGCTGCGGCGACTGCTCCGACGCACCGTGCGGAGCATGCGGCTGCTCGGAGTCGACCGGTCGACGTTCGCCGAGCTGTTCCCCGCTTCACGCGACGCCATGTCGGCCGCGTATCCCGAGGTCTCCGCAGACTACGAGCGCATCTCCCGTACGGCCTACGCCGAGGAGGAGGCTTTCCTCCGTACGCTCACCGGTGGCACGACCATCCTCGATCTCGCCGTGCTGAAGACCAAGGGCGAGGGCGCCCCCGCCCTCGCCGGCGACACGGCCTTCCAACTGCACGACACCTACGGCTTTCCGATCGATCTCACGGTCGAGATCGCCGAGGAGGCCGGGCTCGCGGTCGACCGCGCCGCATTCGAGCGCCTGATGACCGAGCAGAAGCAGCGTGCCAAGGCCGATGCCAAATCGAAGAAGCTCGGCGGTCTCGACCTGAGCGCCTTCGCGGAGTTCCGTGCCGCGGGCGAGACCGTCTTCACCGGCTACACCGAACTCGAGACCGACTCCCGGGTGCTCGGCCTCATCATCGACTCCCAGTCCGTCAACACGGCCGTCTCGGGCGAGCTCGTCGAGGTCATCCTCGCCGAGACCAGCCTCTACGCCGAGTCGGGCGGGCAGGAGGCCGACTCCGGCACCATCGTCGGCGACGGTTTCGAGCTCGAAGTGCTCGACGTGCAGAAGCCGGTCAAGGGCCTCATCAGCCACCGTGCGAGGGTCACCACCGGGCAGGTCGCCGTCGGCGATGCCGCGCGCTCCGTGGTCGACCACGAATGGAGAAAGGGTGCCACCCAGGCGCATTCGGCCACGCACATCGTGCATGCCGCGCTCCGTGAGATCCTCGGCGGGGCGGCACACCAGTCCGGCTCCTACAACAGGGCCGGCTACCTGCGTCTCGACTTCACCTGGAGCCAGCCGCTCTCGGTCGAGACCCGCTCGGAGATCGAAGAGATCTCGAACACCGCCGTGCGCGCCGACTTCGAGGTGATCACCCGGGAGATGGCCGTCGATGAGGCGAAAGAGCTCGGTGCGATGGCCCTCTTCGGCGAGAAGTACGGCGACGTCGTGCGCATGGTCGAGATCGGTGGGCCCTGGTCACGCGAACTCTGCGGCGGCACCCACGTCGTGCACACCTCCGAGATCGGCCTCATCAACCTGCTGGGGGAGTCGTCGATCGGGTCGACCAACCGCCGCGTCGAGTCGCTCGTGGGAGCCGACGCGTTCCGCGAGTTCGCCACCGAGCGGGCCATCGTCTCACAGCTCACGTCGTCGCTGAAGGCGCCGCGCGACGAGCTCGCCAACCGCATCGCCGACCTCGTCGCGAACCTCAAGACGGCCGAGAAGAAGATCGCCTCCTACGAATCGAGTGCCCTGTCGGCGAGGGTTCCCGCGCTGGCCGACACGGCGGTCCGTGCCGGCGACGTGTCCCTCGTCACGGCGAATGTGGGCGAGCTGCGATCCAGCGACGACCTCCGGATGCTCGTCACCGGCGTTCGCGAGCGACTCGGTTCCGACGCGGCAGTCATCGCCCTGGCGGCGAGCCTCTCCGACAAGCCGGTCGTGATCACCGCCACCAACGAGGCGGCCCGCACCCGTTCGCTGAAGGCCGGCGCGCTGGCGAAGCTGGCCTCCGGGGTGCTCGGCGGTGGCGGCGGCGGTAGAGACGACCTCGCCCAGGGCGGCGGAACGAACGTCACTGCGATCGACGATGCTCTGGCCGCCATCCGCGCCGCGGTGGGTGACGGGCGGTCGTGAGGCTAGAGGCGCGCCGGATTCTGTGGCACCTGATTTCCCCGGGGAGACGGAGCTCGTGAGGCCCGGCGTGCGCCTCGGCATCGACGTCGGCAAGGCCCGGGTGGGCGTTGCGCGCTCAGACCTGCACGGCATCCTCGCCACGCCGGTCGAAACCGTGGCGCGACAGACGGCGGGCTCCGCCGATGTCGACCGCATCCTGACGATCGCCCGGGAATACGACACGGTGGAGTTCATCGTCGGGCTGCCGCTGTCGATGTCGGGTGGCAGTACCGCATCGACAGACGATGCCCTGGCCTTCGCCCTGCGCCTCGCCACAGCCGTCGACCGAGACGTTCGGATGATCGACGAACGCCTGACGACGGTGTCGGCGCAGGCAGCCCTGCACCGCTCCGGGCGCAACACCAAAAACTCCCGTTCGGTCATCGATCAAGTCGCCGCCGTTATACTTCTGCAACATGCCCTCGACGTCGAGCGCACGTCGGGCAACCCACCCGGCCAGCTCGTCGACCCGAACCAAGGATTGCACCGTGACTGACCCCCAGCCACCCGAGAACCATCCCTTCGCCGAATTCTTTCGCGAGTCGCCCACAGGCGGCGGTGGCCGCCGCGCCACGATCGAGCAGGAGCGGCCCCGGCGCGGAAGCGACGGCCCGAGGCAACCGAGGCGGCGTCGTGCCCGGCGCGGCATCATCTTCGCGATCGTCGCCGTGCTCCTGGTCGGCGGGCTCGTCGCCGTGGGTAGCGTCGTCATCGGCCCCCTCATTCCCGGCATCTCGAAGATCTTCGGCGGCGGCAACGACTCTGCAGACGACTTCGCCGGTACCGGCACCGGCGACAAGGTCGCCTTCGTCATCAGCGACGGCGACGTCGGTGAGATCATCGGCGACAATCTGGAGAAGGAAGGGGTCGTGAAGAGCTCAGCGGCCTTCTACAAGCTGCTGCTCACCCAGCCCAACGTGGTCTTCCAGCCCGGCACCTACACGCTGTCGAAGGAGATGAGCGCGCAGTCGGCACTCAGCGCCCTCGAAGACCCGGCCAACCACGTCACCGTCAGCGTCGTCATTCCCGAGGGAACGATCGCAGCCGACGTGCTCACGACCCTCTCGACCGACACCGGGGTGCCGCTTGCCGATCTGCAGGCCGAGGCGACCAACTACACCCAGTTCGGCATCGACGCCTCCGCACCGAACATCGAGGGCTACCTCTTTCCGGCGACCTACACCTTCGAGCCGAACACCAGCGCAAAAGACCTTCTGCAGACCATGGTGAACCGCACCTTCCAGTCACTGGATGCCGCGGGCGTCGCTGTGGGCGACCGGGAGAAGGTGCTGACGCTCGCCTCGGTCATCCAGAAGGAGGCACGGCTTGAGCCCGACTTCTACAAAGTCTCCCGTGTCTTCACGAACCGCATCGCCGACGGCATGCCGCTGCAGTCCGACGCGACCGTCGCCTACGGCACCGGCCAGAAGCGGGTCGACACGACCGATGCAGAACGCAACGACGAGTCGAACAAGTACAACACCTACGTGTACACCGGGCTACCCGTCGGCCCCATCTCGAACCCGGGCGACACCGCCATCGATGCGGCCCAGCACCCCGCCGACGGCACGTGGGTCTACTTCGTAACGGTGAACCTCGATACGGGTGAGACCGTCTTCTCGACAACGCTCGACGAGCACAATGCCGCGGTCGAGCAGTACCAGGCGTGGTCGGCGGCCAACCCGGGCGCCGGGGGATGATTCCGCGGCCGCAGCTGGCCGTGCTGGGCTCGCCGATCGCTCACTCCCAGTCGCCCGCGCTGCATGCCGCGGCCTATCGCGAGCTCGGCTTCGAGGCCGACTACGGGTCGGCCGAGGTGGGTTCCGGAATGCTCGGGGCCTTCATCGAGGGTCTCGACACCTCGTGGCGGGGGCTCTCCCTCACCATGCCGCTGAAGGAGGAGGTGCTTCCGCTCCTCGACTCCGCCGACAGGATGGCGACGCTCACGGGCGCGGCGAACACGGTGCTGTTCCGGGCCGACGGCAACCGGATGCGACGCGAGGGGTTCAACACCGACGTGGCGGGGATCGTCGGGGCGTTGGCCGTGGCGGGCGGAGGCTCCGCCGCCCTCCGCGAGGTGCTCGTGCTCGGCGCTGGAGCGACGGCACGGTCGGCCGTGGTCGCCGCGGCGAGCCTCGGGGCCCAGCGCGTGAACATCGCCGCACGGACGGCCGTTCGGGCCGAGGGCGCCGTCGCGGTGGCGCGGGCGGCGGGGCTGGCGGCCACGGTCATCCCGCTCGCCGAGGCGCTGAGCTTCCCCCGTGCCGAAACGGTGACCATCAGCACCCTGCCCGGGGGAGTGCTCACGCCCGCCGACATCGCCTCCATGACGCCGCAACCGGGATCGGTGCTCCTCGACGTCGCGTACTCACCCTGGCCCAGCGTGCTCGGAACGGCCTGGTCGGCGGGTGGCGCAGTCGTGGTGTCCGGGCTCCGGATGCTCGTGCACCAGGCCCTCGTGCAAGTGCGCATCTTCGTGAACGGTGACCCCGAGCTGGTGCTCGAGAACGAAGCGGCCGTGCTGGCGGCGATGTTCGGGGCCGTCGGCCTCGAGGCCTGACCGCGGTCTGCCCCCGCCGTGCGGCTCGGCTCCCGCCGCACCGCCGCCCCCCACACCCGCGGCTCGGCCTCCGCCAATCGTGTGGGAGGATTTCAGCATGCTCCGTTGGCTCACAGCCGGAGAATCCCACGGCCCCGAACTCATTGCCATCCTTGAGGGTCTGCCGTCTGGAATCCCGGTTTCCGTTGAAGACATCCGTATAGACCTCGCGCGCCGCAAACTCGGGTACGGCCGGGGCGCGCGCATGAAGTTCGAGCAGGACGAAGTGTCCCTCTCGGGCGGCGTGGTGCACGGTTTCACGCTGGGCAGCCCCGTCGCCGTTCGCGTCGGCAACACCGAGTGGCCCAAATGGGTCGAGGTGATGGGCGCCGACCCGGTCGTCGGCGAGCCGAAGACCACCGGTCGGGGTGCACCCCTCACCCGTCCCCGACCCGGCCACGCCGACCTGGTGGGCATGCAGAAGTACGACTTCGACGAGGCCCGCCCGATTCTCGAACGGGCCAGCGCCCGCGAGACCGCGGCCCGCGTCGCACTCGGTGCCGTCGCCCGCAGTTTTCTCGCCGAGCTCGGCATCTCGCTGGTCAGCCACACCCTCTCGATCGGGCCGGTTCGCGTGCCCGAGGGGTCGGCTCTGCCGACGCCGGCCGATGTCGACACGCTCGACGCCGATCTGCTGCGCTGCTTCGACCCCGCCACCTCCGAGCGCATGGTCGCAGAGGTCGACGACGCACACAAGGAGGGCGACACGCTCGGCGGCGTCGTCGAGGTGCTCGCCTACGGCCTTCCGCCGGGGCTCGGCTCGCACGTGCACTGGGACAGACGCCTCGACTCCCAGCTCGCGGCCGCACTGATGGGCATCCAGGCGATCAAGGGCGTCGAGGTCGGCGACGGATTCCTCACGACGACCCGCCGCGGGTCCGAGGCGCACGACGAACTCTTCGAGGTCGACGGCGAGATCGAGCGTTTGAGCGACAGAGCCGGCGGCACCGAGGGCGGAATGAGTACCGGCACGGTGCTGCGGGTTCGCGCCGGCATGAAGCCCATCGCGACCATCCCGCACGCCCTTCGAACCGTGGATGTCGCCACCGGCGAAGCAGCGCCCGCCCACCACCAGCGCTCCGACGTCTGCGCCGTTCCCGCGGCCGGGGTCGTGGCCGAAGCGATGGTCGCGCTGGTGCTCGCCAACGCCGTGCAGGAGAAGTTCGGCGGAGACTCGGTGCGCGAGACGAAGCGCAACCTCGACGGGTATCTCGACGCGATTCCGCCGGCGCTTCGGAGCAGACCGTGACCGTCGTCATCATCGGCCCGCCGGCCGCGGGCAAGACCCGCATCGGCCGCCGCGTGGCGAAGCTGCTCGAGCTGCCGTTCACCGACACCGACAAACAGATCCAGGCCGAGCACGGGCCCATCCCTGTGATCTTCGAGACGCAGGGCGAAGACCGGTTCCGGGAGATCGAGCGGGTCGAGGTCGTGAAAGCCCTGCGCGGAGGCGGAGTCGTCTCGTTCGGCGGCGGAGCCGTGCTGAACACGGCTACGCAGCGCGATCTCGACGCCTGCCTCGTCGTGCTCTTCACCGCGACAGCCGAGGCCGTCGCGGGCCGGCTGGGCAACGCGAAACGGCCGCTCGTTCCCGACGTCGCGTCGTGGCAGCGGGTCGTGGATGCTCGGCGAGAGCTCTACGCCGACCTCGCCGACCTCACGGTCGACACCTCGCACCACCGGGCCGACGACATCGCCGATGAGGTCGCCGCCTGGGTCAGAACCCGACTCGGCCGGGCAGAGCGCACCCCCGTCACAACCAGAGAAGACAGATGAACACCGACACCCCCACCGTCATCGCCGTTCCGGGCACCGAACCGTACGACGTGATCGTCGGGCGCGGCGTGCTCTCGAACCTGCGTGCCTCGTTCACGCCGGGCGTGCGGAAGGTGCTCATCGTGCACGCTCCGCAGCTCGCCGATTGGGCGGCCTCGCTCCGTACAGAACTGCGGGATGAGTTCGAGGTGCTGCTCGCAGAGGTGCCCGACGGTGAGGCCGCGAAGCGGGTGGAGGTGGCGTCGTTCCTCTGGCAGATCCTCGGGCAGGCCGACTTCACCCGTACCGACGCCATCGTCGGCTTCGGTGGCGGGGCGACCACCGACCTCGCCGGTTTCGTCGCGGCGACCTGGCTGCGCGGGGTGCAGCTCGTTCAGGTTCCGACGACGCTGCTGGGCATGGTCGACGCGGCGGTCGGCGGCAAGACCGGCATCAACACGGCGGAGGGCAAGAACCTCGTGGGCGCGTTCTATGCCCCGCGCGCGGTCGTCGCCGACCTCGACACGCTCGTCAGCCTGCCGCGCAACGACCTGCTCGCCGGGTTCGCCGAGGTCGTCAAGGCCGGCTTCATTGCCGAGCCCGAGATCCTCGCTCATCTCGAGGCCGATGTGGCGGTGGCGACCGACCCGGGTACCCCGCAGTTCCGGCGGCTCGTCGAGCTGTCGATCGGCCTCAAGGCGAGAGTCGTCGGGGAAGACTTCAGGGAGTCGGGGCTCCGCGAGATCCTGAACTACGGCCATACGCTCGGCCACGCGATCGAGCACACCGAGCGTTATCAGTGGCGGCACGGCGCGGCGGTGGCCGTCGGCATGGTCTTCGCCGCAGAGCTCGGCCGGCTCACCGGCTCGCTGTCGGATGCCGCCGTCGACCGGCACCGCAGCATCCTGGAGTCCCTGGGCCTGCCGACCACCTACCCCGTCGGCCGCTGGAACACCCTGCTCGCGGCGATGCAGCGCGACAAGAAGGCTCGGGGCAGCATGCTGCGCTTCATCGTGCTCGACGACGTGGCCAAGCCGACCGTTCTGCAGGGGCCCGAGACGTCGCTGCTGTTCGCCGCGTACCAGGAGATCGGCTCGTGACACACGTCGTTGTGCTCAACGGCCCCAACCTCGGTCGGCTCGGCAGCCGCGAGCCCGACGTCTACGGGCACCAGGATCTCGCCGCCCTGCGAAAGCTGCTCGACGAGAACACTCCCGACGGGTTCACCCTCGAGGTGCGGCAGACCGATGACGAGTCAGAGCTGATCGGGTGGCTTCACGCTGCCGTGGATGCCCGCACCCCGGTCATCCTGAACCCCGCCGCCTTCACGCACTACTCCTACGGGCTGCGGGATGCCGCGGCCCTGGTGACGAAGGCCGGGGTGCCGCTCATCGAGGTGCACATCTCGAACCCGCATGCCCGGGAGACCTTCCGGCACACCAGCGTGATCTCCGCCGTGGCGACCGGAGTCATCGCGGGATTCGGCTTCGAGGGGTACCGTCTGGCCCTGGACCACCTCGGGCGCATCTCGACTACACTGTGATGTCGGGTCGAAACGGCCCCACCAGCATCTTCTCAACTGAACGGAAATCACCACTCTCATGGCTTCGACAAGCGACATCCGTAACGGCGTAGTGATGAAGATCGATGGCCAGCTCTGGGCTGTCGTCGACTTCCAGCACGTCAAGCCCGGCAAGGGTGGTGCGTTCGTCCGCACCAAGATCAAGAACGTGCTCTCGGGCAAGGTGGTCGACCGCACATTCAACGCGGGCGCGAAGATCGAGACGGCCAACGTCGACCGCCGCGACTACACCTACTCCTACAACGACGGCCAGGACTTCGTGTTCATGGACAACGACACCTACGAGCAGCTCAGCGTGACCGACGCCGTCGTCGGCGACGCGAAGAACTACATGCTCGAGAACCAGCCCGTCACGATCGCGCTGCACGAAGATGCGCCGCTCTACGTCGAGCTGCCGGCCTCCGTCATCCTCGAGATCACCTACACCGAGCCGGGCCTGCAGGGCGACCGCTCGACCGGGGGCACCAAGCCTGCGACCGTCGAGACCGGCCACGAGATCCAGGTGCCGCTCTTCCTCGAGCAGGGCACCAAGGTCAAGGTCGACACCCGCACGGGCGACTACCTCGGCCGCGTCAGCGACTAGGGCGCACCCGTTCGATGAGTGCACGCACCAAGGCCCGCAAGCGGGCGCTCGACGTTCTGTATGCGGCAGATGTCCGGCAGATCTCCATCAACGAATCCCTCGCAGCCGAGGCGGCGCGGGCGCTGACCGAACCGTCGCGTGAGGCGTCGTGGGAGTACGCCCGCGAGATCGTCGACGGGGTGGTGGCACACGGCTACGAGATCGACGAGCTGATCGAGACGTACGCCGTCGGCTGGACCCTCGGCCGCATGCCTCACGTTGACCGGGCACTGCTGCGCATCGGCATCTGGGAGGTGCTGTACAACGACGGCGTGCCGGATGCCGTGGCCATCGCCGAGGCGGTCGAGGCCGCCCAGTCGATGTCCACCGACGACTCCGCCGGCTTCATCAACGGCATCCTCGCGAAGATCGCCCAGACGAAGGGCGTCGCGCACTAGCTTCCGGCGTCCGCGCACGCAATGGACACCGATTCGTGCCTCGGCCGCGGTAACTGCGGAAAAAGCCGGAAACCGCGTCGGTTCGGGCTGGTAGGGTCGACGCAATACGACAACCTTTAAGAGCCGTTCTGCGAGACGGAGAAGGGAGTCCGGAATGGCGCGTACTGTGCTGTCTCAGGCTGACATTGCGCGGGCTCTGACCCGTATCTCGCACGAGATCCTCGAGAGCAACCGCGGGGCGGGCGGGCTCGTCATCCTCGGTGTTCCGACCCGGGGGGTCTTTCTGGCGCGGCGCATCGCCGAGATCATCCAGCGCATCGAACCCGATGCTCCGGCGTCGCTGGTGGGGGCGCTCGACGCCACGATGTACCGCGACGACCTGGCCCGGAACGTGACGCGCACGCCGCAGCCGACACAGATTCCGGCCGGGGGAGTCGACGGCAAGACCGTGGTGCTCGTCGACGACGTGCTGTACTCGGGGCGCACCATCCGTGCCGCGCTCGATGCGCTGAGCGACATCGGCCGGCCGAAGGTCGTGCGACTGGCCGTGCTGGTCGACCGCGGGCACCGTGAACTGCCTATTCGTGCCGACTTCGTGGGCAAGAATCTGCCGACCTCGACCGACGAGCGCATCAACGTGCGGCTCAGCGAGGTCGACGACGTCGAAGAGGTCAGCATCGAGGGGCCGGGCGAGACGGGCAGCGCCGAACCCGACGGGGGCACCCGGTGAGGCACCTCCTCTCGACGAAGCAGCTCAGCCGCGACGAAGCCCTGCAGATCCTCGACGTCGCCGAGGACATGGCCACCGTGAACGAACGCGAGGTGAAGAAGCTGCCCGCGCTCCGTGGCAAAACGGTCGTGAACCTCTTCTTCGAAGACAGCACCCGCACCCGTATCTCGTTCGAAGCCGCCGCGAAGCGCCTCAGCGCCGACGTGATCAACTTCAGCGCCAAGGGTTCCAGCGTGTCGAAGGGCGAGAGCCTGAAGGACACCGCCCAGACCCTCGCCGCGATGGGCGCCGATGGCGTCGTCATCCGCCACCACGCCAGCGGCGCCCCCCAGGTGCTCGCCGAGAGCGGCTGGATCGACGCCCCCATCGTCAACGCGGGCGACGGCACCCACGAACACCCCACCCAGGCCCTGCTCGACGCGTTCACGATCCGGCGTCGGCTCTTCGGCGACACCAGCCGCGGGCGCAATCTGAAGGGCGTGAGCGTCGTGATCGTGGGCGACATCCTGCACTCCCGGGTCGCGCGCTCGAACCTCTGGCTGCTCGAGACCCTCGGGGCGCACGTCAGCTTCGTGGCACCGGCGACACTCATCCCGTTCGGGGCTTCGACCTGGCCCGCCACGATCAGCTACGACCTCGACACGACCCTCCGCGAGACGCAGCCCGATGTCGTGATGATGCTGCGCATCCAGAGCGAACGCATGAACGCGGCCTTCTTCCCGAACGCCCGCGAGTACGCCCGCATCTGGGGCCTCGACGACGCACGTCTCGCCACGCTCCGCCCCGATACGATGGTGATGCACCCCGGCCCGATGAACCGCGGCCTCGAGATCTCTGCCGGCGCCGCGGACTCTGCCCGCTCGACGGTGCTCGAACAGGTCGCCAACGGGGTCTCGATCCGCATGGCCGTTCTCTACCTGCTGATGTCGGGCCAGTCCTGATGGCGAATCAGCCCCAGCCGGCCGAACGAAAGGAACCCTCGTGAGCACTCCGACGTACCTGATCGTCGGTGCGACGCTTCCGACCGGAGAACGCACCGATCTGGTGGTTCAGGATGACCGGCTCACCCGCCTGGCGCCGGGAACCGACAGCGCGAGCACCCGGGGCGCCACGCGCATCGACGCCGACGGTCTGGTCGCCCTCCCCGGGCTCGTCGACCTGCACACCCACCTGCGGGAGCCCGGTTTCGAGCAGAGCGAGACCGTGCTCACCGGCAGTCGCGCTGCGGCGGCGGGCGGTTTCACCGGCGTCTTCGCAATGGCGAACACTCTTCCCGTCTCCGACACAGCGGGCGTCGTCGAACAGGTCATGGCCCTGGGTGACGACGCGGGGTACGCCACCGTGCGACCCATCGGCGCGGTCACGGTCGGGCTCGGCGGCGAGCGCCTCAGCGAGATCGGCGCCATGGCGCACTCCCGCGCCCGCGTGCGCGTCTTCTCGGATGACGGCAAGTGCGTGCACGACTCCCTGCTCATGCGACGCGCCCTCGAGTACGTCAAGACCTTCGACGGTGTCGTCGCCCAGCACGCCCAGGATCCCCGGCTGACCGAGAACGCCCAGATGAACGAGGGCGCCCTCTCGAGCGAACTCGGGTTGAAGGGCTGGCCTGCGGTCGCCGAGGAGTCGATCATCGCGCGGGATGTTCTGCTCGCCGAGCACGTGGGCGCACGCCTGCACGTGTGCCATGTCTCGACCGCGGGGTCGGTGGAGGTCATCCGGTGGGCGAAGTCCCGCGGCATCGTGGTGACGGCGGAGGCCACACCGCACCATCTGCTGCTGACCGAAGACCTCGTGCGGAGCTATGACGCCCGCTTCAAAGTGAACCCGCCGCTCCGCCGTGACGAAGACGTGCTGGCGCTCCGCCGGGGTCTCGCCGACGGCACGATCGACATCATCGCCACCGACCACGCTCCTCACCCGACCGAGTCGAAGGAGAGTGAGTGGGACGCGGCGAGCTTCGGCATGGTCGGCCTCGAGAGCGCCCTGTCGGTCGCCCAGACCGCCCTGGTCGACACCGGGCTGCTCGGCTGGAACGACATCGCCCGCGTTCTCTCCCGCACCCCCGCCGAGATCGGTCGGCTCGCCGGGCACAGCCACGCATTCGAGAACGGCGCCCCCGCGAACTTCACCCTTCACGACCCGAGCGCGGCGAGCACTTTCGAGCTGGACCGGCTCGCGGGCAAGAGCCACAACTCACCCTTCCTCGGCCGAACCCTCTCGGGCCGGGTGCAGCACACCTTCCATCACGGATACCCGACCATGATCGACACCCGTGTGCTCGACAGCGACACCGTCAAAGCCTCGGCCGCTCTCTGGAAAGCAGGTACACCCGCGTGAACAACCTCGGCCCCGCCCTCATCGTGCTCGCCGTGCTCGTCGTCGTCTACCTGGGCATGGTGCTCGGCTGGCGCGCCCGCAGGAAGCGCCAGTCCGGCTTCGCCGCCGCCGCGGTGACCCCGGTCGACGCCGGGCAGCTCCTGCTCGAGACCCCCATGCTGTACGTGGCCACGACACCGGCCGACAAGCCGCTCGAGCGCCTCGCCCTGCCGGGCCTGGCATTCCGCGGCCGCGGCACGTTCATCGTCTGGGAGAAGGGCGTCACGCTCTCGATCGACGGCGAGCGCGACATCTTCGTTCCGTTCGACAACATCCGGAGCATCGGAACATCGACCTTCACGATCGACCGCGTCGTCGAGTCGGGCGGTCTCGTGCGCCTGGACTGGACCACGCCGCTGGTCGGCGACGAGAAGGCCCGCACGGTGGCCGCCACCGCCGGCGCGACGCGCACCGAGAAGAAGGCCATCCTCGCCGCCGCAGCAGCCGGCGACCGCCCCTCGAGCGCGAACATCGAGTCGTACGTGCGCATCCTCGACCAGACCGCCAGCGCCCGCGTGCTCAGCACCGTGCAGGCGCTCCTCAAGCCCACCGGCAATCCGCAACAGAAAGGCCAGGTCGCGTGAACGTCACCGAACCGGCAGTATTCGTTCTCGAAGACGGCACCCGTCACATCGGACGGGCCTACGGCGCCCGCGGTCGCACCTTCGGCGAGGCCGTCTTCGCCACCGGTATGACCGGGTACCAGGAGACCCTGACCGACCCCTCGTACGCCGGCCAGATCGTCATGATGACGGCGCCGCACATCGGCAATACCGGTACCAACGATGAAGACCTCGAGTCCGCACGCATCTGGGTGGCCGGCTACGTCGTGCGCGATCCCTCGCGCATCGTCTCCAACCACCGTGCCACCCGCTCGCTCGACGACGACCTGGTTCGCGACGAGGTCGTGGGAATCAGTGGCATCGACACCCGGGCCCTCACCCGGCACCTGCGTTCAGCGGGTGCCATGCGGGCCGGTATCTTCTCGGGCCCCGACTTCACCCTGGAACCGGATGCCCAGCTGCGGCTCGTGCGGGAGGGCGCCCAGATGGCGGGGCAGAACCTGTCGAGTCGTGTCTCGACGCCCGAGCGCTACACCATCCCGGCGGTCGGTGAGCGAATCGGATCCGTCGCGGTGCTCGACCTCGGCGTGAAGAAGTCCACCCTGAACTACCTCGCCGCGCGCGGCTTCGACGTGGAGGTGCTGCCCGAGGCCATCACGTCTGCCGAGGTGCTCGCGCTCTCGCCCTCTGCGCTGTTCTACTCGAACGGGCCCGGCGACCCCGAGGCATCCGAGGGTCATGTCGAGGTGCTGCGCGACGTTCTGCGGGCCGGGGTGCCGTACTTCGGCATCTGCTTCGGCAACCAGTTGCTCGGGCGTGCGCTCGGCTTCGGAACCTACAAGCTGCCGTTCGGGCACCGCGGCATCAATCAGCCGGTGCTCGACCGCACCACCGGTCGCGTCGAGATCACCAGCCAGAACCACGGCTTCGCGGTCGATGCACCGCGGGAGGGCGTCATCGACAGCCCCGAGGGCTTCGGCCGGGTCGAGGTGAGCCACATCAGCCTGAACGACGACGTGGTGGAGGGCATCCGGTGCCTCGACATCAATGCGTTCAGTGTGCAGTACCACCCCGAGGCGGCCGCCGGGCCGCACGATTCGATGTACCTGTTCGACCGTTTCAGAGACATGGTTCTCGATCTTGCGAAGGATGGCAGCAAGTAATGCCCAAGAGAGAAGACATCAAAAGCGTCCTGGTGATCGGCTCCGGCCCGATCGTCATCGGCCAGGCCTGTGAGTTCGACTACTCGGGCACCCAGGCCTGCCGGGTGCTCCGCGAGGAGGGCGTACGCGTCATCCTGGTCAACTCGAACCCGGCGACCATCATGACAGACCCCGACTTCGCCGATGCCACCTACGTCGAGCCGATCACCT
Organism: Subtercola boreus; assembly: GCF_003399645.1. Classification (GTDB taxonomy): domain Bacteria; phylum Actinomycetota; class Actinomycetes; order Actinomycetales; family Microbacteriaceae; genus Subtercola; species Subtercola boreus_A. The sequence goes on along the minus strand of NZ_NBXD01000014.1, from coordinate 404,887 downwards.
GGCGGGTCATCGAGAGCATCATCGAGAAGGAGAAGCCGGATGCGATCCTGCCGACCCTGGGTGGCCAGACCGCGCTGAATGCGGCGATCGACCTGCACAACCACGGCATCCTCGAGAAGTACGACGTCGAGCTGATCGGCGCGAACTTCGAGGCGATCAACAAGGGTGAGGACCGCCAGATCTTCAAGGAGCTCGTGCTGGAGTGCGGAGCGGATGTCGCGCGGTCGTTCATCGCACACACCGTCGAGGAGGCCGTCGTGTTCGCCGAAGACCTCGGCTACCCGCTGGTCGTCCGCCCCTCGTTCACCATGGGCGGGCTCGGATCGGGTTTCGCCTACACCGAGTCGGAGCTGCGGCGCATCGTCGGCGACGGGCTGCACCAGAGCCCGACCACCGAGGTGCTGCTCGAAGAGAGCATCCTGGGCTGGAAGGAGTACGAGCTCGAACTCATGCGCGACACGGCCGACAACACGGTGGTCGTCTGCTCGATCGAGAACGTCGACCCGGTCGGAGTGCACACCGGTGACTCGATCACCGTCGCCCCCGCCCTCACGCTGACCGACCGCGAGTACCAGAACCTCCGCAACATCGGCATCGACATCATCCGCGCGGTCGGCGTGGACACGGGTGGCTGCAACATCCAGTTCGCCATCGACCCGGCCAACGGGCGCGTCATCGTGATCGAGATGAACCCGCGCGTCTCGCGGTCATCGGCGCTGGCGTCCAAGGCCACCGGCTTCCCGATCGCCAAGATCGCGGCCAAGCTCGCGATCGGCTATCGGCTCGACGAGATCCCGAACGACATCACGAAGGTGACGCCGGCCTCGTTCGAGCCCACCCTGGACTACGTGGTCGTCAAGGTGCCTCGGTTCGCGTTCGAGAAGTTCCCCGCGGCGGATGCGACGCTCACGACCACCATGAAGTCGGTCGGCGAGGCGATGGCCATCGGCCGCAACTACTCGACCGCACTGCAGAAGGCCCTGCGCTCGCTCGAGAAGCGCGGGTCGTCGTTCCACTGGGACGGTGACGCCTCCGCCCTCTCGAAAGACCAGCTGCTGGCGATCGCGGCCGTGCCGACCGACGGCCGTATCGTGACGGTCCAGCAGGCCCTCCGCGCGGGCGCCACGCTCGAGGAGGTCTTCGAGGCCACCAAGATCGACCCGTGGTTCATCGACCAGATCGTGCTCATCAACGAGGTCGCCGATACCGTGGCCTCCGCGCCGCTGACGGATGAAGCAACCCTCCTCCTGGCGAAGGACCACGGTTTCTCCGACCTGCAGATCGCGGCGCTCCGGGGCACCACCGAGGAGGAGATCCGTTCGATCAGGTACGGCCTGGGCATCCGCCCGGTCTACAAGACCGTCGACACCTGCGCGGGGGAGTTCCCGGCGCTCACGCCCTACCACTACTCGTCGTACGACTCCGAGACCGAGGTGACGCCCTCTGACAGGCGGAAGGTCGTCATCCTGGGCTCCGGGCCGAACCGCATCGGCCAGGGCGTCGAGTTCGACTACTCCTGCGTGCACGCCTCGTTCGCACTGGCGGACGCCGGCTACGAGACGATCATGATCAACTGCAACCCCGAGACGGTCTCGACCGACTACGACACCTCCGACCGGCTGTACTTCGAGCCGTTGACGCTCGAAGACGTGCTGGAGGTCATCCACGCGGAGTCGGCGAGCGGTGAACTCGTCGGCGTCGTGGTGCAGCTCGGCGGCCAGACCGCGCTCGGGCTCGCGAAGGGGCTGAAGGCCGCGGGCGTTCCGATTCTCGGCACCACTCCTGAGGCGATCGACCTCGCCGAGGAGCGCGGGCTCTTCGCCGGCATCCTGGATGCGGCGGGCCTTCTCGCACCGAAGAACGGCACGGCCTACGACTACGACTCCGCTGTCACCGTCGCCGAGGAGATCGGCTACCCGGTGCTCGTGCGCCCCTCGTATGTGCTCGGCGGGCGCGGCATGGAGATCGTCTACGACAGCCCGTCGCTCGAGGACTACTTCGAGCGCATCGCCGGCCAGGGCATCGTGGGGGAGTCCACTCCGCTGCTCGTCGACCGTTTCCTCGACGATGCGATCGAGATCGACGTCGACGCACTCTACGACGGCGACGAGCTGTACATCGGCGGCATCATGGAGCACATCGAGGAGGCGGGCATTCACTCCGGTGACTCCTCGTGCACCCTCCCGCCCGTCACGCTGGGCCAGGATGTCATCGCCCGCGTCAAGACGGCGACGCTCGGTATCGCTTCGGGCATCGGTGTGCGCGGCCTGCTGAACGTGCAGTTCGCGGTGGGTGCGGGCATTCTCTACGTGCTCGAGGCGAACCCCCGGGCCTCCCGTACCGTGCCGTTCGTGTCGAAGGCGCTCGGCATTCCGCTGGCGAAGGCGGCGTCGCGCATCATGGTGGGCGACACGATCGCCGCGCTGAAGGCGGAAGGGATGCTGCCGGTCATCGACGGCTCCATCGTTCCGTTCGACGCGCCCGTCTCGGTGAAAGAAGCCGTGCTGCCGTTCAAACGCTTCCGCACCAAGGAAGGGCTCGTCGTCGACTCGGTGCTCGGGCCGGAGATGCGTTCCACGGGCGAGGTCATGGGTATCGACCGCGACTTCCCGCGGGCGTTCGCCAAGAGCCAGGAGGCCGCGTACGGCGGGCTGCCCCAGAGCGGCACCGTGTTCGTGTCGGTGTCAGACCGTGACAAACGCGCGATCGTGCTGCCGGTGCTGCGCCTGCAGCAGCTCGGTTTCGAGATCATCGCCACGCTCGGCACGGCCGAGGTGCTGAACCGCAACGGTATCCGAACGCGCATCGTTCGGAAGTACAGCCAGGGTGTGGATGCCTCGACCGACGAGCCGACGATCGTCGACCTGATCAACCGCAACGAGGTCGACATCGTGATCAACACGCCCTCGGGGCGGTCGGCACGCGCCGACGGCTACGAGATCAGGGCGGCGGCGGTGGCGGCCGACAAGCCGCTGTTCACCACGATCGCCCAGCTCGGCGCGGCGGTGGCCTCGTTCGACGGCATGAAGGACGGCTTCTCGGTGACGAGCCTGCAGGAGTACGCGTGGGAGCGCGCCGAGGCGCTGGAGCGGGCCGAGGTGCGCGCGCTGGCTACGCCTGCGCTGTGAGCGGCGTGACTCCCGGGGTGGGCGGTGCTGGCGGCTTCGGCTCTCGGCTCGCCGCCGTCTTCGCCGCGTCCGGGCAGCTCTGCGTGGGCATCGATCCGCACGACTACCTGCTCGACGCCTGGGGGCTCGACCGCTCTGCGGACGGCGTGCGGGAGTTCGGCCTGCGGGTCGTGGATGCCGCGGCGGGGCGGGTGGGCATCCTGAAACCGCAGGTGGCGTTCTACGAGCTCTACGGCGCCGCCGGTTTCGCGGCCCTGGAGCAGGTTCTCACAGCGGCACGCTCCGCTGGACTGATCGTGATCGCGGACGCCAAGCGGGGCGACATCGGTACCAGCGCCGAGGCGTACGGACGGGCCTGGCTCGAGCCGGGCTCGCCGCTCGAGGCCGACGCGGTGACGCTCACGGCGTACGCCGGAGTCGGGTCGCTGATGCCGGTGTTCGCCCTGGTCGAGAAGATCGGCAAGGGTGCCTTTGTGCTGAGCGCCACGTCGAATCCGGAGTCGTTCTCTGTGCAGAGCGCCCGGGCCGACCGTGAGGGAGAATCGCTCTCGCTCGCCGGGCTCGTCGCCGCCGACGTGGGCGCCCACAATCGTGCCCACCACCCCGACACCTCCGCGGTCGGTAACATCGGACTCGTGCTGGGAGCAACGAAGACACTGACCGACTACGGGATCGACCGCGATCGTCTGGCGGCGACTCCCGCGACGCCGGTGCTTGCGCCGGGCTTCGGATTCCAGGGCGCGACGTTCGCCGACGTTCGCCGTGTGTACGGGACCCTCACTCCGACCACCGTCGTCGCGGTCTCCCGGTCGGTGCTGCAGGCGGGGCCCGCGGGGCTGGCCTCCCGCATCGATGCCCAGGTTTCCGAGCTGCGCGACGCGCTGGGCGCGGCGGACGCGCCGAGCGTGGTCGGTGCGCTGGGTGCAGCGAACGAGGCCGTGGCCGGTTCGTCGGCGGTCTCGGCATGAAGCCGCCGGAGGTCGACCGGGTCGCTGCGTCGAAGGCCGCGGTCGCTGCCCGCCGGGCGCGTGCTGCCGTCAAGAACGAGGTCATCGCCGGCCGCCGGGCAGCCGTCGACGTCGCGACCGTGGGGCTCGCCGAGGCCGACAGTGTCGAGGCAGGGCTGCGCGTTCGCGACCTTCTGCTCTGCATACCGGGTCTCGGCCCGGTGCGGGTCGACCGGATGCTCGACAGGCTCGACATCTCTCGGTCGAAGCGAGTGGGGGGTCTCGGCCGCCACCAGCGGGAGCGGCTGGTGGAGTACCTGGGCACCCGTGCGCCGACGGCCTCCGGAGCCCAGCACCCCGGCCCCGGGCATCCGGCGCCCGCTGCGGCTCAGACGCGCCTTGTCGTGCTCGCGGGCCCGACCGCGGTCGGCAAGGGAACGGTTTCGACGTACATCCGCGAGAACTACCCCGAGGTGAAGCTGTCGGTCTCGGCCACGACCAGGGCTCCCCGGCCCGGCGAGATCGACGGCGTGAGCTACTTCTTCGTCACCGACGAGGAGTTCGACCGGATGACCGAAGCGGGCGAGTTCCTGGAGTGGGCGGTCGTGCACAACCAGTCCCGGTACGGCACGCCCCGAGGTCCCGTGCAGGAGGCCCTCGATACCGGGCGGAGCGTTCTGCTGGAGATCGACATCCAGGGTGCCCGGCAGGTGCGGGCATCGATGCCCGAAGCGGTGCTCGTGTTTCTGCTGCCCCCGACCTGGGAGGAACTCGTTCGCCGGCTCATCGGTCGCGGCACCGAATCGAGCGAGGAGCAGGCCCGGCGGCTGTCGACCGCGAAGGTCGAATTGAAGGCCCAGAACGAATTCGACCACCGTGTCGTGAACAACAGGGTCGAAGATGCGGCCCGCGAGGTCGTAGACTTGATGAATATTTCCGCTCGGCCCGCCCCGGCCTGACGCGACGAAACCTTCCCCCGATTCAAGGAGCACACCCATGCCAGCCAAGCCCCTCGGCATCATCGACCCGCCCATCGACGAACTGCTGTCGAAGGTCGACTCGAAGTACGCCCTCGTCATCTTCGCGTCGAAGCGTGCGCGCCAGATCAACGACTACTACGCCGACCTGCACGAAGGCAGCCTGTTCGACAACGTCGGCCCGCTGGTCGACTCGGGCATCGACGACAAGCCGCTGTCGATCGCCCTGCACGAGATCAACGAGGACAAGCTCACCGTCAAGGCCAATGCTCCGATTCCCGAGTAGGAATGGGACGAGCAACGCTCCGATTCCGGAGTAGGAATCGGACGAGCAACGCTCCGATTTCGGAGTAGCTCTTCTCTTCAGCACCGAGGGCTCGCCGTCACATCCTGACGGCGAGCTTTTTGCTGCCCGCACCTGCCAGAGTAGGACCATGAACATCGTCGTCGGTATCACCGGGGGTATTGCCGCCTACAAGGCCGTCGGGGTGGTGCGGGGGTTCGTTCTCGCCGGCCACTCCGTGCAGGTGATCGCCACCGAGCACGCACTGCGGTTCGTCGGCAAGCCGACGCTCGAAGCCATCTCGCGGAACACCGTTCACACCGACCTCTACGAAGGCGTCGCCGAGGTGCGGCACGTGGCCCTCGGGCAGGCGGCAGATCTGGTCGTGATCGCTCCGACGACGGCGAACACACTGGCGAAGCTGGCGGCGGGCCTTGCAGACGATCTGCTCGGCAACACGGTGCTGGCGACGACGGCGCCCATCCTGCTCGCGCCGGCGATGCACACCGAGATGTGGCGGAACGCGGCCACCGTGGCCAACGCGGCCCTGCTCGCCTTGCGGGGGTACCGCTTCATCGGGCCCGCGACGGGGCAGCTGACCGGTACCGATGTCGGGCCGGGCCGGATGTCGGAGCCCGACGAGATCGTGACGGCGGGGTTGGCGCTGCTGGCGGAGGTCGGTGGGGCATCGGGGGCCGGCGGCGTCGATTCCGGCGCCGGCGGCGTCGATTCGGGCGCCGGCGGCGTCGATTCGGGCGCCGAGGATCTCGCGGGCCTCCGCATCCTGATCTCGGCCGGCGGCACGCGCGAGCCGCTGGACCCCGTACGCTTTCTCGGCAACCGCTCGAGCGGCAAGCAGGGTGCGGCCCTCGCCGAGGCCGCCCTGTCGCGCGGCGCTCGCGTCACGTTCGTCGGGGCCCACCTCGAGGTGGAGCCACCCCGCGGCACCGAGGTGCACGCTGTCGAGACGGCCGAACAGCTGCGCGCCGAGATGCTGGCGCTGCTCGGCGAGGCCGACGTGGTCATCATGGCGGCCGCGGTCGCCGACTACCGCCCGCGCGAGGTCTCGCCGGGCAAGATCAAGAAGGAGAAGACCGGCGACATCCTGACCCTCGAGCTCGTCAAGAACCCCGACATCCTGGCCGAGTTGGCGGCGAACAGCGCCCCGAACCAGACCGTCATCGGTTTTGCAGCCGAGACGGCTGGCACTCGCGATGAGCTGCTCGAGCTCGGCCGATCGAAGGCCGCCCGCAAACGCGCGACCTATCTTGTTGTCAACAGGGTGGGGTTCACCGAGGGTTTTGCCACAGACAGCAACACGGTCATCGTGCTCGATACGGCCGGGCATATAGTGATCGAGGCCACCGGCTCGAAGCTGTCGGTGGCTCACAGCATTCTGAACGTGCTGGCACAACCCGCACGGTCGAACCCCCCAGGAGCACAATGACTACCCTTCGCCTCTTCACCTCCGAGTCGGTCACCGAGGGCCACCCCGACAAGATCTGCGACCAGATCTCCGACAGCATCCTCGACGCCCTCCTCACGGTCGACCCGACCAGCCGCGTGGCCGTCGAGACCCTCGTGACGACGGGGCTCGTGCACGTCGCCGGCGAGGTGACGACCGAGGGGTACGTCGACATTCCCACGATCATCCGCGAGCGCGTGAACGCCATCGGCTACACCTCTTCAGACATCGGCTTCGACGGCAACAGCTGCGGGGTCTCGGTCTCGATCGGAGCGCAGTCGCCCGACATCGCGCAGGGTGTCAACAACGCGTGGGAGACCCGCCAGGGCGCGGGTGGTTCCGACCCGCTCGACCAGCAGGGCGCCGGCGACCAGGGCATCATGTTCGGCTTCGCGACGACCGAGACCCCGCAGCTCATGCCGCTGCCCATCTGGCTCGCGCACCGGCTCTCCGAGCGCCTCGCCGAGGTGCGCAAGACCGGGCAGCTCGACTACCTGCGGCCCGACGGCAAGACGCAGGTCACCATCGGCTACGACGGGCTCGTTCCCCGCACGGTCGACACCGTCGTTCTCTCGACCCAGCACACGCCGAGCGTCTCCACCGAGCAGCTGCAGCACGATGTGGCCGAGCTGGTCATCCAGCCCGTGCTCGACGACTCGCACCTCGACTCAGGGGCGACCAAATTCCTGATCAACCCCACCGGTCGTTTCGAGATCGGTGGACCGCAGGGCGACGCCGGGGTCACCGGCCGCAAGATCATCGTCGACACGTACGGCGGCGCCAGCAGGCACGGCGGCGGGGCCTTCAGTGGCAAAGACCCCTCGAAGGTCGACCGCTCGGCGGCCTACGCCATGCGCTGGGTCGCGAAGAACGCGGTCGCCGCCGGGTTCGCCGACAAGCTCGAGGTGCAGGTCGCGTACGCGATCGGCAAGTCGGCTCCGGTCGGGCTTTATGTCGAGACGTTCGGCACGGCCCACGTGCCCGACGAGCGCATCATCGAGGCCATCCGGCAGGTGTTCGACCTGCGGCCGGCGGCGATCATCCGCGATCTCGACCTGCTCCGTCCCATCTACGCCCAGACGGCCACCTACGGTCACTTCGGGCGCGAACTTCCCGACTTCACCTGGGAGCGCCTCGACCGGGTCGCCGACCTGCAGGCCGCAGCGGGGTTGTGAGCGCCGACGGCATCACCCCCGTAGCACGGGTGATGCTCGAGTCGCCGCTGCCGCAGCTCGACCGGCTGTTCGACTACCGCATTCCGCCGCACCTGGCCGAGGATGCCCGGCCGGGCGTGCGCGTCAAGGTTCCGTTGCGCACGGCGGGTCGCGTCTCGCGCGGCTACATCGTCGAGGTGACGAACCACGCAGACTACGTGGGCACCCTCAGCGACATCGAGGAGGTGGTGTCGCCGGTGCCGGTGCTGGCGCCCGAGGTCTGGCAACTCGCCCGGCGCGTGGCGACCCGGGCAGCGGGAAACGCGAGCGACGTGGTGCGCATCGCCGTGCCGCCGCGGCAGGTGCGCGTCGAGAAGGCGTGGGCGGCCCGCCAGGCTGCGGCCCGCGATGCGGCGGCGAGCCAGCCAGGGGCTGGCGAGGTGGCCAAGAGCCAGACAGCCGCGCCCTCAGCCATCCGCGACCACGCCGATGCGGCGGCGGGCGACCCCGACGAACCCGCAGGGCCCGGCGGCGCGCCTGCGGTGCGGGGCTACGGCGAGGGCGTCGTCGAGCGGGCGATTGCGGGGCGGGCGCGGCTCGCGATCACTGCGGTGCCCACCGTGCGGCAGGTGCCGGGTGGCTCGTGGGTGGGCGCCTGGGCCGAGACGATGGCCGCGATGGCCGCCGGCACCCTCCGGCTCGGCCGGTCAGCCATCCTGGTGGTGCCCGACTACCGCGACCAGCAGCAGCTCGAGACCGCCCTGCAGGGGGCGGGGGTGCCGGCCGACCTCCTCTCGCCGCTCGACGCGCACCAGACCAACCCCGAGCGCTACGGTCACTTTCTCGAGTGCCTGGAAGAGCATCCGCGGGTCATCTACGGTACCCGCTCAGCGATCTTCGCTCCCGCCCACGAGCTCGGTCTCATCGCGGTGTGGGACGACGGCGACCCCCTGCACAACGAGCCCCTCAGCCCCTATGTGTCGACCCGCGACGCGGCACTCGTTCGGCAGGAGCTGTCTGGGGCGGCCCTGGCATTCGTTGCGCACTCCCGCAGCTCCGAGGTCGAACGGCTCGTCGAGCTCGGCTTCCTGGCCGATGTCGAGCAGAGCCCCCGGTTTCTGCCGAACGTCGTGCCCACCTCCGCGCAGGTGTCGAACGACCGGTTCGCGCAGTCGGCGCGCATTCCGTCGGCCGCCTGGAACGCCGTTCGCACCGCGCTCGAGTCGGGCCCCGTTCTCGTGCAGGTCGCCCGCCCGGGCTACGCACCCGTGCTCGCCTGCGCCTCCTGCAACAGCCCCGCCCACTGCCTCGTCTGCGACGGCCCGCTGCGAACGACGACGAAGAACTCCCCGCCCTCGTGCGCCTGGTGCGGCGCCATCGCAGCCCAGTGGCAGTGCCGGCACTGCGAGGGCACGACGTTCCGCCTCATCGGCCAGGGCAGCACCCGCACCGCCGAAGACCTCGGGCGGGCCTTCCCGGCAACACGCATCGTCATCTCCGACGGCACCCGCTCGCTCGGCGACGTCTCGGCCGAGCCGGCGCTCGTGATCGCGACCCGCGGCGCCGAGCCGGTCGCGGCGGGCGGGTACCGCGCCGTGCTGCTGCTCGACGGCGAACGCATGCTCGCCCGCGAGTCGCTCACGGTGGCCGAGGACTGCCTGCGCTGGTGGTCGAACGCGATCGCACTGGCGGCCCCGCGGGCGCCTGCCATCATCGTGGGCGTCGGGGGTGAGCTCGCCCGAACACTGGTGACCTGGCAGCAGAACCGGTTCGCGCGCTCCGAACTGGCCGACCGACGACGGCTGCGCTTCCCACCCGCCGTGCGGGTCGCCACGGTGAGGGGAACCGCCGAAGCCGTTGCTGCAGCCGTGCAGCAGCTGCACGATTCGGTGCAGGGCGAAGACAGCGCGAAGATAGACGTGCTCGGTCCTGTTCCCGACGGTGACGAGTTCGTTCGTTCCATCGTGCGCTTCGACTACGCGGTCGGCGTGGCCGTTGCGGCCACACTGCGCGCCGCGGTCATCAAGAATGCGACCAGCCGGCGCAAGATTCCGGGCAAACCCGCCACGTACCGCTCCCCGCCGACCCTCCGGGTTCGCTTCGACGATTTGGAGATCCTCGATTGAGACTTGTGTTCGCCGGCACACCCGAGGTCAGCGCCCCGACGCTCCGCCGCCTCGCCGCTGACCCCCGGCACGAGATCGTCGCGGTCATCACGCGGCAGGATGCTCCGCAGGGTCGCAAGCGTGTGCTGACCGCGTCTCCCGTGGCAGACTGCGCCGGCGCTCTCGGGCTGCGCGTGATCAAAGCGAACAGGCTCGACGACGCCGTCACCGCTGAGGTCGAATCCCTCGGCGCCGAACTCGGGGTGATCGTCGCCTATGGCGGGTTCGTGCGCGAACCGCTGCTGAGCCTCCCGCGCCTCGGCTGGATCAACCTGCACTTCTCCCTGCTGCCGCGCTGGCGGGGCGCGGCGCCGGTGCAGCATGCGGTGATCGCCGGCGATGCTGTCACCGGTGCGTCGGTCTTCCAGTTGGTTGCGGGAATGGATGCCGGGCCTGTCTTTGCGACGCTCCGTACGCCGATCGGCGCACACCAGACATCCGGCAGCCTGCTGGGTGCGCTGGCCGACGACGGGGCCGGCCTCGTGGCCGACGTGGTGCAGGGTCTCGCCGACGGAACCGCCGTGTCGACGCCGCAGCAGGGCGAACCCACGCTCGCCCCCAAGCTGGCGCTGAAGGATGCCCGACTCGACTTCACCGAGCGGTCGGCGTCGATCTACCAGCGACTTCGCGGCGTGACGCCCGAGCCCGGTGCCTTCACGAGCATCGGCGGCGAGCGCTTCAAGATCCTCGAAGCGGAACCCGCGCACGATGCGCCCGCTCTGGCGCCGGGGCAGATCCGGCTGGTGGGCGGTACGCCGGTGATCGGCACGGCCGACGTTCCCCTGCGGCTCGTTCGCGTGCAGCCGTCGGGTCGAAAGCCGATGGCTGCCGCAGACTGGTGGCGCGGGGTGACGGGCGACGTCGTGGTGACCGACGGCATCGCAGATGGCGCGGCCGAGGGTCTGGCCACCGCAGCGACCAGCACCACAGACCCCGCCATGGCAGGCGATCGAACCGACGAGACACGAGAGGTGGTGGCGGAGTGAACGCCCAGCACGCCAGCCCGAACCCCAACCGCGACCGGGGCCGGGGCCGGGGAGCGGGTCGCGACCGCTCGGGTACCGCCCCGGGCCCCCGCGAGCGCACGCAGAGCGCCACAGCCGTACAGCCCGCGCGCCGCATCGCGTTCGAGGTCATCCGAGCTGTTCGCGAAGACGACGCCTATGCGAACCTGCTCCTGCCGACGAAGATCGCCCGCGCGAAGCTGAACACCGCCGACGCGGCCCTCGCCACCGAACTCACCTACGGAACCCTCCGCCAGCGCGGCTACTACGATCGCGTGATCGAGCTCGCCGCGAACCGGCGCATCGACGAGATCGACGGTGTGCTCGTCGACGTGCTCGAACTCGCCGCCCATCAGCTGCTGTCGCTGCGGGTCGCGAGCCATGCCGCGGTGAACGAAGCCGTCGAACTCGCGCGGGTCGTCGCATCCCGCTCGTCCACGGGTTTCGTGAACGGCGTCCTCCGCACCATCACGCGCACGACCCCCGACGAGTGGCAGGGCAGGGTGCTGGAGAACGCCCGCGATGCCGACGGGCGGCTCGAGGTGCTGTACTCGCATCCGTCGTGGATCATCCGCGCCTTCCGCCGCGCCCTGCTCACCGACGGAGCAACGGCTGACGAGGCCGAAGTCGACCTCGTCGAGCTGCTCGAAGCCGACAACGAGCCCGCGCGACTCGGGCTCGTCGCCCTGCCGGGGCTGGCGGATCGCGACGACATCACCGCCGACGGGCATCCGGCACCGTATTCGCCGTTCGGGTTCATCACGGATGCCGGCGATCCGCGGGGCATTCCCGAGGTACAGGCCGGCACCGTGCGCGTGCAGGACGAGGGCTCGCAACTCGCCGCCCTCGCGCTGACGCGTGCGGCACCGATCATGGCCGGTGAGCGCTGGCTCGACCTCTGCGCCGGCCCCGGCGGCAAGTCGGCCGTACTCGCGGCAGAGGCGCGGGCGGGCGGCGCCACTCTGGTCGCGAACGAGCCGGTTGCGGCCCGCGCCGAGCTCGTGCGGAACGCCCTGGCCGCCCTGCCGCATCCGCCCGAGGTGTGGGAGCTCGACGGAACCACGGTCGGCGAGACGAACCCGGGCGAGTTCGACCGCGTGCTCGTCGATGCGCCCTGCACCGGGCTCGGGGCGCTCCGGCGCCGGCCCGAGGCGCGGTGGCGCAAGTCGCCGAAAGACGTCGCCGAGCTGGTGCAGCTGCAGTCGCGGCTCATCGACGCGGCGGTTCAGGCGCTGAAGCCGGGCGGTATCCTCGCCTACGTCACGTGCTCACCGCACGTCGCCGAGACCCGCGGGCAGGTGACGGATGCTCTGAAGCGCCATGGGGGAGTGCTCGAGCCGCTCGCCACCCAGGCCACGCTGCAGTCACTCGCCGATACCCCGCTGGTGCTCGGATCAGACGAGACGCAGGCCCAGCTCTGGCCCCACCGCCACGGCACCGACGCCATGTTCATCGCCCTCCTCCGCAAGGCGCCCGCCGCCTGACGCCTGCGCCCGCCCCGCAGCCCCGGCTAGGGTTGGAGTGTGCCCGTGCGTATCCACCCCAGCATCCTGTCCGCCGACTTTGCGAACCTGCAGGCGGGAATCGAACGCGTCGCGACCGCCGACCTCGTGCACGTCGATGTGATGGACAACCATTTCGTGCCGAACCTCACCCTCGGCCTGCCCGTGGTCGAGGCGCTGCAGAAGGTCTCGCCACTGCCGCTCGACCTGCACCTGATGATCACCGATGCCGACCGCTGGGCGCCCGTCTACGCCGAGAGCGGCGCCTACTCGGTGACGTTCCACGCCGAAGCGGCCCAGGATGCAGTGGCCACCGCCCGGCGCATCAGGCAGATCGGCGCCCGCGCCGGCCTCGCCGTGAAGCCGGGCACGAGCATCGCCCCCTACCTCGAACTGCTGGCCGAATTCGACCTGCTGCTCATCATGACCGTCGAGCCGGGCTTCGGCGGGCAGTCGTTCATGGCCGACACGATGCCGAAGCTGAGCGCTGCACGCGAAGCAGTCGACCGGGCTGGTCTCGATGTCTGGCTGCAGGTCGACGGAGGCATCAGCGAAGACACGATCGGCATCGCGGCTGCCGCCGGCGCCGACACCTTCGTCGCCGGGTCGAGCGTGTTCGGGGCCGAGAACGCCGCGAACCAGATCGAGCTGCTGCGGAACCTCGCCGCCCAGCACACGCACTAACCTAGAAGGGTGAAGACCTTCGACACCCTGTTCGACGAGCTGATGCAGAAGCAGCAGCTGCGCCCCGAGGGATCGGGCACCGTTAGGGAGCTCGACGCCGGCGTGCACGCGATCGGCAAGAAGATCGTCGAAGAGGCCGCCGAGGTGTGGATGGCCGCGGAATACCAGAGCGACCGAGAGACAGCCGAAGAGATCTCGCAGCTGCTCTACCATCTGCAGGTGATGATGCTGGCGAAGGGCCTCAGCCCCGCCGACGTGTACAAACACCTCTGACCCTCCACAAACCCCCCCCCCACGAAAGTCCTGAAATGCTGAAAATCGCGGTGCCCAACAAGGGTTCGCTGTCAGAGACCGCCGCCCAGATGCTCGCCGAGGCCGGCTACATCGGGCGTCGCGACCCGCGCGAGCTGGTCACGCAGGATCCGAAGAACAGCGTCGAGTTCTTCTACCTGCGCCCGCGGGACATCGCCACCTACGTGGGGTCGGGCGCACTCGACGTCGGTATCACCGGCCGTGACCTTCTGCTCGACTCAGAGTCGCCGGCCGCCGAGGTCGCCGAATTGGACTTCGGGCAGTCCACCTTCCGTTTCGCCGCGCCGGGTGGCGCGTTCGAGACCCTCGACCAGCTGCAGGGCCGTCGCGTCGCGACCAGTTATCCCGGGCTGGTCGGCGCGTTCCTCGCACAGACGAACGTCACCGCGACCCTGGTGAAGCTCGACGGGGCCGTCGAGTCCGCCGTGCGACTGGGGGTGGCGGATGCGGTGGCCGACGTCGTCTCCACCGGCAGCACCCTGCGAAAGGCCGGTCTCGAGATCTTCGGTCCGGTCATCCTGCAGTCCACCGCTGTGCTGATCTCCTCGGGTACGCAGAGCCCCGCGGCCGAAACCCTGCTGCGCCGTCTGCAGGGCGTTCTCGTCGCCCGGCAGTACGTGCTGATGGACTACGACGTACCCCGCGTGCACCTCGACGCCGCGACGGCGATCACGCCGGGCATCGAGTCGCCCACCATCTCACCGCTCGCCGACGCCGACTGGGTGGCCGTTCGCGCGATGGTGCCCCGCAGCGAGATGAATCTCGTGATGGACTCGCTCTGGGAGGTCGGCGCCCGCGCCATCCTCGTCAGCCCGATCCACGCTGCCAGGCTCTGAGCATGGCACTCGCCGTTCGGGTGATCCCGTGCCTCGACGTGGCCGCCGGCCGGGTCGTCAAGGGCGTCAACTTCGAGAACCTCCGTGACGCCGGTGACCCCGTCGAGCTCGCCCGGCTCTACGCGGCGCAGGGTGCCGATGAGATCACCTTCCTCGATGTGACCGCCACGGTCGACGAACGCGCGACGACCTACGACATCGTGCGGCAGACTGCCGAGCAGGTCTTCATTCCGCTCACCGTCGGCGGGGGAGTGCGCACCGCCGAAGACGTGGCGATGCTGCTCGCGAGCGGAGCCGACAAGGTGGGCGTCAACTCCGCCGCCATCGCCCGCCCCGAACTGCTCGGGGAGATCGCCGACCGGTTCGGCGCCCAGGTGCTGGTGCTCTCGCTCGACGTCAAACGATCCGCCCGAACCGACTCGGGGTTCGTCGTCACCACCCACGGCGGCCGCCGCGAGACCGATCTGGACGCCCTCGCCTGGGCCACCCGGGCCATCGAACTGGGGGCGGGCGAACTGCTCGTCAACTCGATCGACGCCGACGGAACGAAAGACGGCTACGACCTGGAATTGATCGGTCTCATGAAGGGGTTCAGTTCGGTTCCCGTCATCGCGTCGGGCGGCGCCGGCACGGTGGACGACTTTCCCGAGGCGATCGCGGCGGGTGCCGATGCCGTACTCGCGGCCTCCGTGTTCCACAATCGCGAGCTGACGATCGGTGACGTGAAGGCGGCCCTGAGAAGAAAAGGGGTGACCGTTCGATGAGCGATCCGACCGCCATACTGCCCACCGACGTCGAGGCGGTCATCGCGCGCGCGACGTTCAGCGAGAAGGGCCTGCTGCCGGCCATCATCCAGCAGTTCGACACGCTCGAGGTGCTGATGATGGGCTGGATGGATGCCGAGGCCCTGCGCCGCACCTACACCAGCGGCCGCGTCACGTTCTGGTCGCGCTCCCGCCAGGAGTACTGGCGTAAGGGCGACACCTCGGGCCACGCGCAGTATGTGCACGAAGCCGCCCTGGACTGCGATGGCGATACGCTTCTCGTGAAGGTCGACCAGATCGGCGTGGCCTGCCACACCGGCACCCGAACCTGTTTCGACGGCGACCCTCTGGCTCCGGCGCGGTTCGCTGCTGGCGGCCTGTCCTCCTCTCTCGACGCTGGCGAATGACGGTGATGGCTGAAACACGAACGACCTCGACCACCCGCGTGGACTTCGACGACCTCCTGTCGACGCATCGCGTCATTCCGGTCATCCGCACCCTCTTCGCCGACGGCGAGACACCGGTGGGCATCTACCGCAAGCTGAGCGACAACCGGCCGGGCACCTTCCTGCTCGAGTCGGCCGCCCAGGGCGGGGTCTGGTCGCGCTTCTCGTTCATCGGCGTGTCGAGCTACGGCGTGTTGAGCGCCGAGGGCGACCGCGCCATCTGGATGGGATCGGGCCTCAGCTCGGCCCGCGCCTTCCCGCACGGAATGCCCGCCGGCCCGCTCGAGGCTCTCGCCGAGCTCTACGAAGAGTGGAAGACGCCGGCCATCCCCGGGCATCCGCCCCTCACCGGCGGGCTCGTGGGCTTCATCGGGTGGGAGGCGGTTCGCCAGATCGAGCACCTGCCCGACCAGCCTCCCGCCGACTTCGCCATCCCGAGCCAGGCGCTCTCGTTCGTCTCCGACCTGATCGCGGTCGACCACCTGCTCGGCACGGTCGTGCTGGTGTCGACGGTGCTCGCCGACGCCGGTGCCGACACCGGCGACGACCTGTGGCGCGACGCGCAGACGCGCCTCGATTCGATGCAGCGCCGCCTCTCCAAGCCCGCCGAAGCCTGGTTGGCCGAGGCTGACTTCAGCCTGGCGGCGGCTCCGGATGCCCGGACCACGCGAGACGAATTCCTCGCGTCGATCGCGGTGGCCAAGGAGCACATCCGTGACGGCGACATCTTCCAGGTCGTGATCGCCCAGCGCTTCGACCTGGAGTGCACGGCCGAACCGATCGACGTCTACCGGGTGCTGCGCACGCTCAACCCGAGCCCGTATCTGTACCTCCTGAACCTGGAATCGCCCTCGCGGCAGCCCTATGCGATCGTCGGGTCGAGCCCCGAGGCTCTCGTCACCGTAGGCAGCGGCCGGGCTTTCACGCACCCGATCGCCGGATCGCGCCCGCGCGGTGCCACCGTCGAGCAGGACGACGCTTTCGAGACCGACCTGCTCGCCGACCCGAAGGAGCGCGCAGAACACCTCATGCTCGTCGACCTCGCCCGCAACGACCTGCTCAAGGTCTGCGAAGCGGGCTCGGTCGAGGTCACCGAGTTCATGCGCATCGAACGGTTCAGCCACATCATGCACATCGTCTCGTCGGTCGAAGGAACGCTCGCGCCCGACGTCACGGCGATCGACGTCTTTCGAGCCACCTTCCCGGCGGGAACCCTGTCGGGCGCCCCGAAACCGCGGGCCATGCAGATCATCGACGACCTCGAACCCGCCCAGCGGGGGCTCTACGGGGGAGTGGTCGGCTACTTCGACTTCGCCGGCGACGCCGACCTCGCCATCGCCATCCGCACCGCCGTGATCGCTGAGGGAGTGGCCCGGGTGCAGGCCGGTGGCGGGCTCGTGGCCGACTCCGACCCCGACTCCGAGTTCATCGAGTCGCAGAACAAGGCGGCTGCACCACTTCGCGCGGTGGCAATCGCGAACGCGATGACGAGGGTCGGATGACCGGCGGGACAGGCTCGGCCGAGCAACCATCCCCGGCCGACGCGACCGCCACCCAGGGCGGAGCCGAGCTGCGGGCATCCCGTACCCGACGGTTGAAGTCCCTCACCATCCTCGCCGTGATCGTCTGGAGCGCTCTCGTCTTCCTCTCCTGGTCGCAGCCGTGGTTCACCCTGCACGCCCAGGGTCGGGCGGGTGACACCGTGTCGGTGACCGTGCAGGGCGCCGTGGCCGCGCCCGCGCTCTCGGCCCTCGCGCTGGCCGGGCTGGCGCTCTCGGCGGCCCTGGCGATCGCGGGGCGGTTCATCCGCATCGTGCTCGGGGTGCTCGAGCTGGTGCTCGGGGTCTCGATCACTTTCTCGGCCGTAGCCGCCCTCGCCGACCCCGTCGGTGCGGGGCAGTCTGCCATCACCACGGCCACCGGGGTTGCGGGAACGAGTTCGATCAGCCAGATCGCCACCGCAGCCGGGGCGGAGCTGTGGCCCTTTCTCGCCATCGTCGCTGGCGTGCTGATGGCGCTGACGGGCATCCTGATCGTTCTGTCGATCGCGCGCTGGCCCGAGTCCGGCCGCAAGTACCAGCCGGTCACGTACGCCGCCGCAGACGGGCGCACCTCGGGTGATCCGGCTGACCTTGTGCTGTCAGACGAGGAGCGCGTTCCGAACGGCGCTCTGTCGACCGATGCCGAGGCGCTGGACGCGACCACTCCCGACGACACCACCGACGCCGACGACACCACGCCGCGTGATCGGGGTGTCCACCGCGACGTGGACACCGCCCGCACGCAGGCCGTCGACAGCTGGGACAGCCTGACCCGCGGGCAGGACCCGACGGACTGACCCGGGAAGCACCGGATACACTGGACACCGACCCGCGACCGCACTTTTCAAGGAGCACAATGACCAACGAGACCGAAGAACTCGGCCACGGCAGTTCGACCGCATCATGGACGGCCGTCGTCATCATGCTGGTGGCTTTCGCCATCGGCACGGTCGCCTTCTTCTTCAGCATCGTCTGGCTCGTCTGGGCGGCGGTCGGTCTCGTCGTCGTCGGTCTGCTGGTGGGCTACGGCCTCGCCAAGGCGGGCTACGGCGTCGGCGGCTCCCGCGTCGCGGCCAGGGGGCACTGACCACCCGTGCTCGACACCCTGACCGCTGGAGCTGCTGAAGACGCCAGCGCGCGGCTCGCCCTGGTCGGCTTCGACGAGGTCGAGAAGAGGGCCCTCGCTATGCCTCCGGCCCTCGACGCCCTCGCTTTCCTCGCCCCGGCCGAACGAGTCAAGATCATCGCCGAGATCAAACGGGCGAGCCCGTCGCGCGGGTCCCTGGCAGCCATCACCGACCCCGCCGCGCTCGCCTCCACCTACCAGTCCGCCGGCGCGAGCGCCGTGAGCGTGCTCACCGAGGGCCGAAAGTTCAAGGGCTCGCTCGAAGACCTCGAGCTGGTGCGCGACACCGTCTCCATTCCGGTGCTGCGCAAAGACTTCGTCTCGCTCGACTACCAGGTGTTCGAGGCGCGTGCCGCCGGTGCCGACCTCGTGCTGCTCATCGTCGCTGCGCTCGAGCAGCCGGTGCTGCAACACCTGCACGAACTCATCCATTCCCTCGGCATGACCGCACTCGTCGAGACGCACTCGGCCGACGAGGTCGAACGCGCACTCGATCTCGGTGCCTCACTCATCGGTGTCAACGCCCGCAACCTGTCGACGTTCGAACTCGACCCCGACCTGTTCGGAACGCTCGCCGACCGCATCCCGGCCGGAATCATCCGCGTGGCCGAGTCGGCCGTCAAGACAGCCGCCGACGTGAGCCACTACCGTTCGAGCGGCGCCGACGTGGTGCTGGTGGGCGAAGCCCTCGTCACCGGCGACCCGGCGCGCACCCTCGAAGAATTCCTAGGAGTCTCATGACCACCCACCTCCGCGACGAACAGGGGCCGTTCTTCGGCGAATTCGGCGGACGATTCATGCCCGAGTCGCTCATCGCCGCTCTCGACGAGATCTCGGCCGCCTACGGCGTGGCGAAGAACGATCCGGCCTTCGCCGCCGAACTCGCCTCGCTTCACCGTACCTACACCGGGCGGCCGTCGATCATCACCGAGGCACCGAGGTTCGCCGCGCATGCGGGCGGAGCACGCATCATCCTGAAGCGTGAAGACCTGAACCACACGGGCTCGCACAAGATCAACAACGTTCTCGGCCAGGCGCTGCTCGCGAAGCGCCTCGGCAAGACCCGCCTGATAGCCGAGACCGGGGCCGGGCAGCACGGCGTCGCCACGGCCACCGCAGCCGCCCTGATGGGCATGAGCTGCATCGTGTACATGGGTGAGGTCGACACCGAGCGGCAGGCGCTGAACGTGGCGCGCATGCGCCTTCTCGGCGCCGAGGTGGTTCCCGTCACGACCGGCACGCGCACCCTGAAAGACGCCCTCAACGAGGCGTTCCGTGACTGGGTGGCCAACGTCGGCGACACGCACTACGTCCTCGGCACAGTGGCCGGCCCGCACCCGTTCCCGGTGATGGTGCGCGACTTCCACAAGATCATCGGCGAAGAGGCCCGCCAACAGGTGCTCGACCTGACGGGTGCGCTGCCCGACGCCGTGGTCGCCTGCGTCGGCGGAGGCTCGAACGCCATCGGCATCTTCCACGCCTTCCTCGACGACCCCGACGTGCGCCTGATCGGGTACGAGGCGGCCGGAGACGGCGTCGAGACCCTGCGCCACTCGGCCACGATCACGAAGGGTCGCCCCGGCGTGCTGCACGGCTCGCGCAGCCTGATCCTGCAGAACGAAGACGGCCAGACGCTCGACTCGCACTCCATCTCTGCGGGCCTCGACTACCCGGGGGTCGGCCCGGAGCACGCCTGGCTCGCCTCCATCGGTCGCGCCGAGTACCTGCCGATCACCGACACCGAGGCGATGGCAGCCTTCCGGCTGCTCTGCGAGACCGAGGGCATCATCCCGGCGATCGAGACGGCGCACGCTCTGGCCGGTGCACTCACGCTGGGCCGCGAGCTCGGGCCCGACGGCGTCATCCTGCTGAACCTGAGCGGGCGCGGCGACAAAGACGTCGAGACCGCAGCGCGCTACTTCGGCGTGCTCGACGAGGCGGCCCTGGTCGCCACCGAGGTCGAATACAGCTCGCTCGAGCCGGGCGAACTGGGCGTGAACGCCCTGCGCGTCGATTCCGAGGAGGCCGCCGACCTGGCATCGGGTGCCGGGGTGCAACTGTGAGCGACACCGCGACGACCGACTCGCCCGTCGGTACCCGCATCGCCCGCGCCAACTCCGAACGGGCGGGCGCCCTCATCGGGTACCTGCCCGTCGGCTTCCCCACGATCGATCAGAGCGTCGACGCGGCCGTGGCGCTCGTCGAGAACGGCGTCGACGTGCTGGAGCTCGGCCTGCCGTACTCCGATCCCGTGATGGACGGCCCGGTCATCCAGCGCGCCACCCAGACCGCGCTCGAGAACGGTTTCCGCCTGCGCGATGCGTTCACCGCTGTCGAGGCCATCCGTTCGAGGGTGGATGCGCCGATCCTGCTCATGACGTACTGGAACCCGGTGGTGCAGTACGGCGTCGACCGCTTCGCCGACGACCTCGTCTCGGCGGGGGGCGCCGGGCTCATCACGCCCGACCTCACCGTGGACTCCGGTGCCGAGTGGCTCGCCACGAGCGACCGCACCAGGCTCGACCGGGTGTTCCTCGCGGCACCGACCTCGACCGACGCGCGTCTCGAGGTCGTCACCCAGAGCAGCCGGGGCTTCGTCTACGTCGTTTCCACCATGGGCGTCACCGGCGCCCGCACCGATGTCGACGTTTCGGCGCGCACCCTCGTCGACCGCCTCCGTGCGGCCGGTTCGACCAGCGCGTGTGTGGGCATCGGCATCTCGACCGGTGACCAGGTCGCCGAAGTACTCGCCTACGCCGATGGCGCCATTGTGGGATCGGCCCTCGTACGCGCACTGAACGACGACGGTGTCAGCGGTGTCGCGCGTGTCGCCGCCGGCCTCGCCGCTGGTACCGCGCGCTGACCCCAGCACCCTAGAATTGGGCTTGCCGTTTGCCCCCCTCGCATTCGTCTCCCGTATGGAAGGTCAACCACCAAGGTGTTTTTGCCGCAGAGCATTCCCAGCCCGTCGATCAGCGCGCTCGACATCACCGGGTGGATTCGCACGTTGGGCATCGACCTGCCCGGCAACTGGAACCTGAGCATCAAGTTCTATGCCCTGTGCATCCTGCTCGGCATCATCATCGCGACGATCATGACCTCCAGACGTCTCACGAAGCGCGGCGCAGAGCCCGGTATCGTGCTGGACATCATCCTCTGGGCTGTGCCGCTGGGCATCATCGGGTCGCGCGTGTTCCACGTGCTCACCCACCCGGGCGACTACTTCTACCCCGGTGCAGACCTCCTGAAGACGCTGTACATCTGGGAGGGCGGTATCGCGATCTACGGCGGGCTGATCGGTGGGGCCCTCGGCGCCTACATCGGGTGCCGGCTGACGGGCATCCGCCTGTGGACCTTCGGTGACGCACTCGCCCCGGGCCTGCTGCTCGCCCAGGCCTTCGGGCGCTTCGGCAACTACTTCAACCAGGAGCTGTTCGGCTATCCGACAAACGGCTGGTGGGGGCTCGAGATCGCCTCGCCGAACCCGGCCATCCCGATCGGCCTGGCACCCGGAACGCTGTTCCAGCCCACCTTCGCCTACGAGGTCATCTGGGACGTCATCGGGGTCATCGTCCTCCTCACGCTCAGCAGCAGGCTGAAGCTCCAGTGGGGCAAGGTCTTCGGTGCCTACCTCATCTGGTACGGCGCCGGCCGCAGCGTCTTCGAGACCATCCGTATCGATCCGAGCGAGATCTTCTTCGGAGTGCGCACGAACGTCTGGGCCTCCTGGATCGCGATCGCACTGGGGCTCATCCTGATCCTCGTGCAGACCAAGCGTCATCCCGGTGTCGAACGCGGCCCGTACCGTTCAGGAATAGCGTGGTCTGCGACAAGCACTGAGGTAGACTCGGCAGACAGATACACAGACGAAGAACTCAGCGGCGACGATGCCCTTGACGAGTCTGTTTCTGGTGACGCACCCCGTGAACCGAAGGCCACAAGCACAGTCGGAAAGAAATAGCAGTCGTACTCAACTGCCCGTCACCATCGCATTTCCCCACTCGGGCCGCCGGCGTCCCAACTATCAGCAACCCGGATGCCAGTCGGCCGGGGGGATGGATTCCTATGGTTGAGCACAGCACCACTGCACGTTTCAGCGCGCACCCCGCGGCGCAGGGCATGTACGACCCAGCGAGCGAGAAAGACGCCTGCGGCCTGGCCATGGTCGCGACCCTCCGGGGTACGGCCGGCCACGACATCATCGACACGGCCCTGGATGCCCTGCGGCACCTCGAGCACCGCGGAGCGGTCGGCTCCGATGCGGGCACCGGCGACGGTGCGGGCATCCTGACCCAGATCCCCGACGAGTTCCTGCGCGCCGTCGCAGGGTTCGAGCTGCCCGAGGTCGGGCACTACGCGGTCGGCAACGCTTTTCTGCCCCTCGACGACGACCTTCGGGAGAAGGTCACGGCCCGCCTCGCCGAGATCGCCGCGGAGGAGGGCCTGTCGGTTCTCGGCTGGCGAGAGATTCCGGTGCGACCGGGCGAGCTCGGGCGGCTGGCCCGCGAGGCGATGCCCGCGATCTGGCAGTTGTTCATCACCGCCAGGCACCACGACGCCTCGGGCGACACGCTCACCGGCATCCAGCTCGACCGGGTCGTCTACCGCCTGCGCAAGCGAGTCGAGCACGAGCAGGAGATCTACTTCATGTCGCTGTCGGCGCGCACGCTGACGTACAAGGGCATGGTCACGACGCTGCAGCTCGAGCCGTTCTACCCCGACCTCTCCGACGAGCGGTTCGCGTCGAAGCTCGCGCTGGTGCACTCGCGATACTCCACGAACACCTTCCCGTCGTGGCCCCTCGCCCAGCCGCTTCGCATGATGGCGCACAACGGTGAGATCAACACGGTGCAGGGCAACCGCAACTGGATGCGCGCACGGCAGTCCCAGCTGAAGAGCGAGCTGCTGGGCGACATGGCTCCAATGCTGCCGATCGTCACGCCCGGCGCCAGCGACTCGGCGTCGTTCGACGAGACGGTCGAGCTGCTCACCCTCGCGGGCCGCTCGCTGCCGCACGCCATCATGATGATGGTGCCCGAGGCGTGGGAGAACAACGCCGACTTCGACCCGGAGCGCCGCTCGTTCTACGAGTTCCACTCCATGCTGATGGAGCCGTGGGACGGCCCCGCCGCTCTCGTCTTCACCGACGGCGACCTCGTCGGCGCGACCCTCGACCGCAACGGGCTGCGCCCCGGCCGCTACCTCATCACCGACGACGGTCTCGTGGTGCTCGCCAGTGAGATCGGCGTGCTCGACGTCGACCCCGCGAAGGTCGTGCGGAAGGGTCGCCTCCGCCCCGGCAAGATGTTCCTCGTCGACACGGAGGCCGGCCGTCTCATCGAAGACGACGAGATCAAGGCGGAGCTCGCTGCGTCGGAGCCCTGGGCCGAGTGGCTCGACCGTGGCCGGATCAACCTCCGCGACCTGCCCGAGCGGGAGCACATCGTGCACACCCCCGCCTCGGTCACGCGCCGCCAGCGCACCTTCGGGTTCACCGAGGAGGAGATCCGCATCCTCCTGACCCCGATGGCGAAGAACGGGGCCGAGCCACTCGGCGCCATGGGTTCCGACACACCCATCGCTGTGCTCTCCAAGCGCCCGCGGCTGCTCTTCGACTACTTCACGCAGCAGTTCGCGCAGGTCACGAACCCGCCGCTCGACTCGATCCGGGAGGAGGTCGTGACGTCGCTCCGCCTTGGCCTCGGTCCGGAGCGCAACCTGCTCGACGCGACCCCCGGCCACACCGGCCAGGTCGTGCTCGACTTCCCGGTGATCGACAACGACGAGCTCGCGAAGATCCAGCACATCGACCCCACGTCGGGCAGTTCGACGACCACGACCATCCGCGGTCTGTACCGCGTCGAGAACGGCCAGACCGCGATGAAGGAGCGCATCGCCGAGATGTGCGCCGAGGCCGACGAGGCCATCGCGAACGGCGCGAAGTTCATCGTGCTCTCTGACCGCGACTCCAACAAGGAGAACGCACCGGTTCCCTCCCTTCTCATGCTCTCGGGTGTGCACCACCACCTCATCCGTCGGGAGACGCGCATGAAGGTCGGCATCATCGTCGAGGCGGGTGACGTTCGCGAGGTCCACCACGTCGCGCTGCTGATCGGCTATGGGGCATCCGCCATCAACCCGTACCTCGCCATGGAGACCTGCGAGAACCTCGTCCGTTCGGGCATGATCACCGGCATCACGCCGGAGAAGGCCGTGAAGAACGTCATCAAGGCGCTCGGCAAGGGCGTTCTGAAGATCATGTCGAAGATGGGCATCTCCACGGTCTCGTCGTACGCAGGCGCCCAGGCGTTCGAAGCGGTCGGCCTCGACAAGGAATTCGTCGCGGAGTACTTCACCGGAACCTCCTCGAAGCTCGGCGGTGTCGGCATCGACGTCATCGCGTCGGAGAGCGCCAGCCGCCACACCGCCGCCTTCCCCGAAGACGGCGCCATCACCGTTCACGAACCCCTCGCTGTCGGCGGCGAGTACCAGTGGCGCCGCGAAGGCCCGCCGCACCTGTTCAACCCCGACACCGTCTTCCGGCTGCAGCACTCCACGCGGGCGCGCCGCTACGACATCTTCCGTGAGTACACCAAGCTCGTCGACGACCAGGCCGCCGAGTTGATGACCCTCCGCGGCCTGTTCAAGCTGAAGACGGATGCACGGCCGGCCATCCCGCTCGACGAGGTCGAATCGGTCGAATCGATCGTCAGGCGTTTCTCGACCGGGGCGATGAGCTACGGTTCCATCTCCGAGGAGGCGCACACCACCCTCGCGATCGCGATGAACCGCCTCGGCGGCAAGTCGAACACCGGTGAGGGCGGCGAAGACACCGCGCGCCTGCTCGACCCTGAGCGTCGCAGCGCGATCAAGCAGGTCGCCTCGGGCCGTTTCGGCGTGACCAGCATGTACCTCACGCACGCCACCGACATCCAGATCAAGATGGCGCAGGGCGCGAAGCCCGGCGAGGGTGGCCAGCTGCCTCCAACGAAGGTCTACCCGTGGATCGCCCGCACCCGCCACGCAACCGCCGGCGTCGGCCTCATCTCGCCGCCGCCGCACCACGACATCTACTCGATCGAAGACCTCAAGCAGCTGATCTTCGACCTCAAGCGCGCAAACCCCGAAGCCCGGGTGCACGTCAAACTGGTGAGCCAGAACGGCATCGGTGCGGTTGCGGCCGGTGTGACCAAGGCCCTGGCCGACGTCGTGCTCGTCTCGGGCCACGACGGCGGAACCGGTGCCAGCCCGCTGAACTCGCTGAAGCACGCCGGCACCCCGTGGGAGCTCGGCCTCGCCGAGACCCAGCAGACCCTCATGCTGAACGGGATGCGCGACCGCGTGGTCGTGCAGGTCGACGGCCAGATGAAGACGGGCCGCGACGTGATCGTCGGCGCCCTGCTCGGGGCCGAGGAGTTCGGTTTCGCGACCGCGCCGCTCGTCGTCTCGGGCTGCGTCATGATGCGCGTCTGCCACCTCGACACCTGCCCCGTCGGGGTCGCGACGCAGAACCCCGAGCTCCGCGCCCGGTTCACCGGCAAGCCCGAGTTCGTGGTCAACTTCTTCGAGTTCCTGGCGCAGGAGGTGCGCGAGTACCTCGCTGAGCTGGGGTTCCGCACGCTGGAGGAGGCCATCGGCCACCACGAGCTGCTGAACGTCGACCACGCCCTCGAGCACTGGAAGGCCGACGGTCTCGACCTGTCGCCCATCCTCGTCGGGCCGACCTTCGCCGCCGACGAGCCCCGGGTGAACCGGCGCCAGCAGCAGCACGACCTCGACAAGCACTTCGACAACCGGCTCATCCGCGATTCGGCGGAGGCGCTTGAGTTCGGCGAGCCGGTCGTCATCAGCCTGCCGATCCGCAACACCGAACGTGCCGTCGGCACGATGCTCGGCCACGAGGTGACGGTGCGGCACGGTGAAGACGGCCTGCCCGACGACACCATCCAGATCACACTGATGGGCTCGGCCGGCCAGTCGCTCGGCGCCTTCCTGCCGAAGGGCATCACCCTGCGGCTCGAGGGCGACTCCAACGACTACGTCGGTAAGGGTCTCTCCGGGGGCCGCATCGTGGTGCGACCGAACCGCGAGTCGACCTTCGACGCCTCCCAGAACGTGATCGCCGGCAACGTCATCGGCTACGGCGCGACCAGCGGCACGATGTTCATCCGGGGCATTGTGGGGGAGCGCTTCCTGGTGCGCAACTCCGGTGCCACTGCCGTCGCCGAGGGCGTGGGCGACCATGCCCTTGAGTACATGACCGGCGGCATCGCCCTGATCCTGGGCACGACCGGCCGCAACCTCGGGGCCGGGATGTCGGGCGGTACCGCCTATGTGCACAGGTTGCGCACCGAGCTCGTCAACACCGACTCGCTCGGCTCCGGTGAGCTGACACTATCGGCCCTCGACGAGAACGACGCTGCGCTCGTGCATTCACTGCTCGCCGAACACGAGTCGGAGACGGGGTCGACGGTCGCCGCAGCGATGCTCGCCGACTTCGATAACACGGTGCGCGATTTCGTCAAGGTACTGCCGCGCGACTATGCGGCAGTACTCGCCACACGCCAGAGCGCCGTCGACGAGGGTCTCGACCCCGACGGAGATGTCGTCTGGGAGAGAATTCTGGAGGTTACCGGTGGCTGATCCCAAGGGCTTTTTGAAGGTCACCGAGCGGGAACTGCCCAAGCGCCGCCCGATTCCGATCCGCCTGATGGACTGGAAAGAGGTCTACGAGGCCGCCGATCCGTCGGAGACACGGCGCCAGGCCGGCCGGTGTATGGACTGCGGCATTCCGTTCTGCCACCACAGCTGCCCCCTCGGCAACCTGATTCCCGAGTGGAATGACCTCACGTGGCGGAACGAGGGCCGACAGGCCATCGAACGCCTGCATGCGACGAACAACTTCCCGGAGTTCACCGGTCGCCTCTGCCCGGCTCCGTGCGAGAGTTCCTGCGTTCTGGGCATCAACCAGCCCGCGGTGACGATCAAACAGGTCGAGCAGTCGATCATCGACCAGGCCTTCGCCAACGGCTGGGTCACGCCACACCCGCCCGAGCGCCTCACCGGCAAGACGGTCGCCGTCGTCGGATCGGGCCCGGCCGGGCTCGCCGCCGCCCAGCAGCTGACCCGCGCGGGCCACACCGTTGCCGTCTATGAGCGCGACGACCGCATCGGCGGGCTGTTGCGGTACGGCATCCCCGACTTCAAGATGGAGAAGAAGCACCTCGAGGCGCGACTCACCCAGATGATGGCCGAGGGAACCCGCTTCCGCGCCGGCATCAACATCGGCGTCGACATCACGTGGGCAGACCTCCGTTCGCGCTACGACTCGGTGATCATCTGCACCGGAGCGACCGTGCCCCGCGACCTGCCCATCCCGGGCCGCGACCTCGACGGCGTGCACTTCGCCATGGAGTACCTCGTGCAGGGCAACAAGGTCGGCGCGGGCGACACCGTCGACGACCAGCTCACCGCCGAGGGCAAGCACGTCGTCGTGCTCGGTGGCGGTGACACGGGCGCCGACTGCATCGGAACCGCCCACCGCCAGCAGGCCCTCTCGGTGACCAACCTCGCCATCGGGAACCAGCCCCCGACCGAGCGTCCCGACGAACAGCCCTGGCCGATGGTGCCGAACCTCTTCGAGGTCGGAAGTGCGCACGAAGAGGGCGGCGAGCGGATGTTCCTGGCCTCGACGGTCGAATTCCTCGCGAACGAGTCGGGTGAGGTTCGCGCGATCCGCGTCGCCGAGACCGAGTACCTCGACGGGCGCCGCGTGCCGAAGGCCGGAACCGAGCGCGAGATCCCCGCCGATCTCGTGCTGTTGGCGCTGGGCTTCACCGGGCCCGAGGGCGACGCTCTCACCCACCAGGTCGGTGCCGCGTTCGACAAGCGTGGCAACGTCGAGCGCGATGAGCAGTACGAGACCAGCATCCCGGGTGTCTTCGTCGCGGGCGACGCCGGTCGCGGCCAGTCGCTCATCGTCTGGGCCATCGCAGAGGGGCGCGCCGCGGCGGCCGCTGTCGACACCTACCTCGAAGGTGCCACCGAACTGCCATTCCCCGTTTCCCCCCGCGACCGTGCAATCTCGGTCTGATCGCGAAAGACTTGTGGCGGGCATCCGTCTTCACTGAACACCCAACAATGCGCACCCGCGCAGGAGCATGGAGCAATTCCAAGAATGAGACGCGCAAAGATCGTCGCGACCCTCGGGCCGGCAACGTCGTCGTATGAAAACATCAGAGCGATCATCGATGCCGGAGTCGATGTCTGCCGCATGAACCTCAGCCACGGAACGTATGACGTGCACGAGGGCATCTACGCCACCGTACGGAAGGCCGCCGAAGACTCCGGCCGCGCCGTGGCCGTGCTGGTCGACCTGCAGGGCCCCAAGATCCGCCTCGGCAAGTTCGAGGCCGGTCCCTACTACCTCGAGCAGGGCGACATCTTCAAAATCACCACCGAAGACGTCATCGGAACGCGCGAGCTCTCGGGCACGACGTTCAAAGGACTGCCGCAGGATGTCGCACCCGGCGATTTTCTGCTGGTCGACGATGGCAAGGTGAAGGTCAAGGTTCTCGAGACCGACGGTGTCGTCGTGACCACAGAGGTCATCGTCGCCGGCAACGTCTCGAACAACAAGGGCATCAACCTCCCCGGCGTGGCCGTCAATGTGCCGGCGCTCTCCGAGAAGGACGAAGCCGACCTCCGCTGGGGCCTGAAGCTCGGCGCGGACATGATCGCGCTGTCGTTCGTGCGTGACGCGGCCGACATCTCGCGCGTGCACGAGATCATGGCCGAAGAGGGCCGTCGCATCCCGGTATGCGCAAAGATCGAGAAGCCGCAGGCCGTCGAGAATCTCGAAGAGATCATCGATGCGTTCGACAGCATCATGGTCGCCCGCGGCGACCTCGGCGTGGAGCTTCCCCTCGAAGCCGTTCCGATCGTGCAGAAGCGTGCCGTCGAGCTCTCCCGTCGCATGGCGAAGCCCGTCATCGTGGCGACCCAGATGCTCGAATCGATGATCTCCTCACCGATCCCGACGCGCGCCGAGACCTCGGATGTCGCGAATGCGGTACTCGACGGAGCCGACGCCGTCATGCTCTCCGGCGAGACCAGCGTGGGGGAGTACCCCGTCATCACGGTGCAGACCATGGCCCGCATCGTCGAGTCCACTGAGGTGCACGGCCTCGAGCGCATCCCCGCTCTCGGCACGAAGCCTCGCACCCAGGCCGGCGCGATCACCCTGGCCGCCTCCGAGGTCGCCGACTTCGTCGGTGCCAAGTACCTCGTCGTGTTCACGGAGTCCGGCGACTCGGTTCGCCGGATGACGCGACTGCGCTCCAGCATCCCGATCATCGGCCTCACACCGGAGCCGGGCATCCGCAACCGCATGGCGCTCTCCTGGGGCGTCGAGTCCTACCTCGTGGACCGCGTCAAGCACACCGACCAGCTCATGGTGCAGGTCGACGACGTGCTGCTCGGCGAGAACCTCGCCGCGATGGGTGACAGGGTCGTCGTGATCTCCGGTTCCCCTCCCGGCAAGGCCGGAACCACCAACGACATGCGCGTGCACATCGTCGGCGAGGGCCACAACCCGCAGAAGCCGAGCCCCGACGAGCTCGACCACTAGGCCTCTGCAGAACGGAGAAGCCCCCTGGGAACATCCCCGGGGGGCTTCTTTCTGTACTCCACTACCAGCTCGTACCGGTGGCGGGACTCGAACCCGCACGTCTTGCGACAACGCATTTTGAGTGCGCCGCGTCTACCATTCCGCCACACCGGCTCGCATCAACACCGTTCAGAATACCGTAGGGTTATCTCTGTGACCGACCAACCTGCCTCCACCTCCGCACCCCGTCGTGTGGTCGTCGCTGAAGACGAATCCCTGATAAGACTCGACATCGTCGAGATCCTCCGCGATGCCGGGTTCGAGGTCGTCGGTGAGGCCGGTGACGGCGAGACCGCGGTCGCCCTCGCCACGGAGCTCCGCCCCGACCTGGTCATCATGGACGTCAAGATGCCCCTGCTCGACGGCATCTCTGCGGCAGAACGCCTGAGCAAGGGCCACATCGCTCCGGTCGTGCTGCTCACGGCCTTCAGCCAGAAAGAACTCGTCGAGCGGGCCACCGAGGCCGGTGCCCTGGCCTACGTCGTCAAACCCTTCACCCCGAGCGACCTTCTGCCGGCCATCGAGATCGCCCTGTCGCGCTACGCGCAGATCATCACGCTCGAGGCCGAGGTCGCCGACCTCGTCGAGAGGTTCGAGACCCGCAAGCTCGTCGACCGGGCCAAGGGTCTTCTCAACGAGAAGATGGGCCTCACCGAGCCCGAGGCATTCCGCTGGATCCAGAAGGCCTCGATGGACCGTCGGCTCACCATGCACGATGTCGCCCAGGCGATCATCGAGCAGCTCAGCGTCAAGAAATAAGTTCGACCATCAACGAGTCCGACGCGATCGCCCTCGGTCGGGGTGCCCTCGCCGAACGCATGGGCATCGAGTTCACTGAGTTGACCGCGGAACGCTCTGTCGCCACGATGCCCGTCGAGGGCAACACCCAGCCGTTCGGGATCGTGCACGGCGGTGCCTACGTGGTGCTCGCCGAGAGCCTCGGTTCGTTCTCCGCCAATCTCCACGCCGGCGAAGGCCGGATCGCGATGGGCATCGAAGTCAGTGCGAGCCACACCGGCTCCGCGACATCCGGAACCGTCACCGGAGTGTGCACAGCCATCAAGCTGGGGCGCACCCTGACCGTGCACGAGATCGCGATCAGCGATGAGGCCGGGCGGCGCCTGTCGACGGTTCGCATCACGAATTTCCTCCGCGACGCCTCCTGACGCGGCATCCATTCGCCCCCCGGCGGGGGTGTCGGGGGGCTCCAGTAGGCTGGGGCTGTGTCCGACAACGAACAGCCCACCCTTCTCATCATCGACGGCCACTCGCTCGCTTTCCGAGCGTTCTACGCGCTTCCCGTCGACAGTTTCACGACCCGTGACGGCCAGCACACGAACGCCATCCACGGTTTTCTGTCGATGCTGCTCCTGCTGCTGAAGAATGAGAAACCCACCCACATCGCTGTGGCGTTCGACATGTCCCGGCACTCCTTCCGCACCGATGAGTACCCCGAGTACAAGGGAACCCGGGGCGAGACCCCGCCCGAGTTCTCCGGTCAGGTACCGCTGCTGAAAGACGCCCTGAAGGCGATGAACATCACCACCCTCGAGAAGGAGGGCTTCGAGGCCGACGACATCCTCGCCACGCTGTCGGTGCAGGGTGCCGAGCAGGGCTATCGCGTGCTGGTGGTCTCGGGCGACCGCGACACGATCCAGCTCGTCAACGACAGGGTCACGCTGCTCTACCCGTCACGGCAGGGGGTCACCGACCTCACGCGCTACGACCGCGACAAGGTGTTCGAGCGCTACGGCATCGAGCCGCACCAGTACCCCGAGATCGCGGCTCTCGTCGGGGAGACGAGCGACAACCTGCCGGGCATCCCGAAGGTCGGCGAGAAGACCGCGGTGAAGTGGCTCAACCAGTTCGGCAGTCTCGACGAAATTCTCCGCCGGTCGGATGAGATCGGCGGCAAGGTCGGCGAGAGCCTCCGCGAGTTCCAGGAGAACGCGGTGCGCAACCGCCGCCTGAACCGGCTGCTCACCGATGTCGAGCTCGAGCATGGCCCGGCAGACTTCGACCGCCGGGCGATCGACGAAGATGCGGTGCGCGACCTCTTCGCCCGGCTGGAGTTCCGCACGCTGCTCGAGCGGGTGTTCAAGCTCGACGGTATCGAAACGGGTACCGGGGGCGCGGGCGGTTCGGGTGGTCCTGGCCCTGGCGGGGTGGGCTCGTCGTCACTCGTCGACATCAAGGCCGTGGTCGCCCCGGTGCCGCAGAACATCGTCGGCGCTGAGCTGGCGGAATGGTTCGACCGGGTGACGGTGGCTGAACCGTTCGGTCTGGCGCTCTCGACCGAGCTGCTCGACGGCAAGCCGATCGGTTTCGGTGTGGCCGCCTCAGACTCGGCGGTCTTCCTGCCGTGGTCACCCGACTCTGCTTCACTTCTCCCGTTCGAGAACTGGCTCGCCTCCGACGCACCGAAGATCCTGCACGGGGCGAAGGTGCAGCTGAAAGCCCTTCTCACGGCGGGTCTCACCGTGTCGGGCGTCGCGTTCGACACCTCCGTCGCGGCCTGGCTCCTGAAGTCCGACACGGCCTCGCCCACCCTGGCCGACCTGGTCGACCGGATGCTCGCAGAGACTCTGCCCTCTCCCGACCCCAACCAGCTCGTTCCCGATGACGACTCCGTGATCGGCCCGGCCGTTCAGGCCTGGTTCGTCGGCAGGGTGGCGCGGGCGCTCGACGCGAAGCTCGACGACGGGTCGCGGTCGGTTCTCGTCGACATCGAGATGCCCGTGCTGGTTGTGCTGGCGCAGATGGAGCTCGACGGTGTCGCGGTGAGCCACCCGCAGCTGTCGGAGCTGTCGGCAGAGCTCACCGCACGCTCGACCGATCTTGCGACACAGGCCTTCGCGATCATCGAGCGGGAGATCAACCTCGGTTCACCGAAACAGATCCAGGAGGTGCTCTTCGACCAGCTCGGCATGCCGAAGACCCGCGCGACGAAGACGGGCTACTCGACCGACGCCGTGTCGCTGGCCGACCTGCAGGCGTCGTCTCCGCATCCGTTCCTCGACCTGCTCCTGCTGCACCGAGACGCGACCAAACTGAACCAGATCGTCGAGACGCTCGACAAGTCGATCGCGCCCGACCGTCGCATCCACACCACCTACGTGCAGACCGGATCGTCGACCGGGCGCATCTCGTCGACCGACCCCAACCTGCAGAACATCCCTGTGCGCACGGAGGAGGGTCGCCGCATCCGCAAGGCCTTCATTGTGGGGGAGTCGTACGAGACCCTGCTCACCACCGACTACTCGCAGATCGAGATGCGCATCATGGCGCACCTCTCCGAAGACGCGGGGCTGATCGCAGCGTTCCAGTCGGGCGAAGACCTGCACCGCTTCGTCGGGGCGCGCATCTTCGGTGTGGCCCCCTCCGATGTGACCTCGGCGATGCGCTCGAAAGTGAAGGCGATGTCGTACGGGCTCGCGTACGGGCTCTCGGCGTTCGGGCTCTCAAAGCAGCTCCGCATCCCGACCGCCGAGGCGAAACAGCTGATGGGCGACTACTTCGAACGCTTCGGCGCGGTGCGCGACTACCTCCGGAACGTTGTGGTGCAGGCGCGCGAAGACGGCTACACCGAGACCATCTTCGGTCGCCGCCGGATGTTCCCCGACCTCAACAGCGGCAACCGGGTGCTGCGCGACAACGCCGAACGCCAGGCGCTGAACGCTCCGATCCAGGGCACGGCCGCCGACATCCTCAAGATCGCGATGGTCAATATCGCCGCTGACATGGCATCGCACGGGCTGCAGTCGCGAATGCTGCTGCAGGTGCACGACGAGCTGGTGTTCGACGTCTATCCGGGCGAGTGGGATGCCCTCGCCGCCATCGTCACGGCCCGCATGTCGACGGCCGCCGACCTCAAGGTGCCCCTCGACGTGCAACTCGGCCGCGGCCAGAACTGGAACGAGGCGGCCCACTAGGGGCACCCTGCCGTGACGCCGCCGGGGAGCCCGACCCTCTTCAGCACGGCACGGTGTGCGCGGGTGCTCGCTCCGACCCTCAGTGGATCTGCGGTGACTCAGGCACGTACCGCCTCCATCGTGTATTTGGACTCGGCCCCATTCGCCACCTAAATCACGGTACAAGGTGGCTCGCCCGCGACGGTGCGACCCCCCGCAGCCGCCACCGCACTCGCAGATCGACACGATTCTGCAGATGCGCACACGTATATGGCGGGGATGCCCGATTTCATGTCCGTTCGGCATCGCGGTCGCGCTTCAGCGCCGCTGCATGGGCAGTGTGGCCTGTTTGTTAGCGATGGCTCTTTCTAAACTGTCCACATGCACAGAGGTCGGAGGAACGCCGCCGAGACGGTGACTGGCGAGGGTCGGTTGCGAAGACGAACCGTGGCGGCTTGCGTTCTGCTGGGTATAGGAGTGGTGATGGCTGGCTGCACGAACACCGTGAATGGTGTCGAGGTGCAGTGGGAGGGTCCGAACAGTCGTATCGTCAACGCTTGTGCCGAGGTATCGATAAGGGCAGGCGAAGCCATCCCGAGTACGATCACTGTCGGCGAAATCAGCCTGCTCGAGCTCGATCGCCAAACGCCGACGGTTGGCGAGTGGGACGTATCAGGGGTCACGACGATCACATCCGAGGGAAGCCAAACGATTGCTGGCGAGTGGAAGTGCCACGCAACCGTTGACTGCGTGGGCGGAAAATTGAGTGCGGAAATCAGGGTGTATCGGTATGCAAGCCAAGTCGTCGAAAAACCGTTGAACACATTGGCAGGCCAAATCTGAGGCGCATCCGAAAGCGACTCACGTTCAGAGCGTCGAAATTGAGGTACCCAGAGAGCCGGGCGTCACGCTCGGTTCGAGCGCGCCCCCCTGTTGAGCACGGGAAGTTGCCGGGCCCAGGTGCCGCAGACTCGGGGGTTCAGTTGAGTACAGCATCACTCACCACCGGGGTCTGCCGGCTTGCGCCTCGCTAGCATTTCTAGGCCGCCTCTGAAACCAGCGCGGGCGACCAGACGGGTGCTTTGCAGACGTAGCTTTGCGCGAACTGGTCAGAGGTAGGACGTGAGCGATTGCGCCGCGGACAAGATGGTGGGCCGGTCGTGGGTGACAACGAAGTCGAACTCCGTCGCTTCGTCGGTTGATTCAGGGTTCTCCCGCGCGGCGAGCAGGACTTGGTATCGGGCGTTCACAATGATGAGGTCCCATTCGAGGGAGAGCGGATCGTGGCGGGCGAAGGTGTGAATGCGCAGATCGGGGATCTCCTGAAGGCTCGTTTCGGAGATGTCCACGGGGTGGGTGAAGGCGAAGACGTAGCTGAGGTTACGGGCCAGAGCCGAGTACAGCTCGATCGTGTTCGGGGTGAGGTTCGTGCTCTTCTGGAACGTGGACATCACGACCGTCGCCTCGTCGCAGTCGAACGCACAGGTCTCCAGGATATGGCTCGTCTTCAGGAGCTGGGTTCGGCTCGCTGTTGCGACCTGGCCGCGGCGGGCGGCGATCAGGAACGGTGTCGTTTGCGGCGCGGTTGTCCGCGGTTCGGCGGCGAAACGGATGCCGGCCGGTTCTTGAGCGTCAGCCAGTGATGAGAAGTAGGTGCCTTCGCCGAGGGTAGCGCCGAACGCGGCGGCGAGCAGACGATCGTCTTCAGTGGTGACTCCGCTGGCGAGTACGACAGCAGGGAGTTCTTCGGCGTAGCCGCTGAGCGCGTTGTAGGTCTGCGACGACTGGAAGTCGGGTTGGCGTTGAAGCGCCGGGAGATTGATCTGAATAAGGTCTGGTTGCAGCAACGGAAGAACGGCGACCGAGGCAGGAGACTCGCCGACGTTTGCGAGAGCGATGCGGTTGCCAGCGGCCCTGAGGCTTTCCGCCTGCCGAAGAAGTTCACCGGGTCCGTTCGAGTGGTTCAGCGTGAGAACGGCTACTACAGGGGAGTAACCCGGATCGGTTGGTGACGACGTGACGTAGTCGATCTCGACCAGCTGCGAAAACGCTGGAGCCTGCGTCAGCCCGCCGCGGGTGCGGGCTGCGAGCGGGTAGGACGTCACTAGATCCATGACGGTCGCTACGGTCTTGAGGGCTCCTCGGGGAGGGATTGGGGGAGCGGGGTGAAGGCGTTGTTCGGGCACGGGCGCTCCTCGCCAGCCAGACTCGGACGCCATGACTGCTTCGCTCAGCATATGGGACACAACAACGCAGCTCCCAGTCCTGGCCGCATTGGTCCAGTTCGCAAAGAACGATCGATCATCAGTTGCGCCGTACGCGCCCAGGCAGCCGAGGGTAGGCCGCGTACCGAATCAGTGACCCTTTGCGGGGTCGATTCGAGTTTGAGCGTCGGTCGCGGGGGCGACGGCCCTCCAGGAGGTCATGCGGCCACCTTCGGCGAGTCCCGCGGGAGCACCTGAGAGCCGTGGCACACGGCGCCGATGACACAGCCGGCCGCGGCGACGCGAACCGGTGATCTGCGGCCTCGACTGCTACCCGCTTCCGCCCCCACACCGCCCGGCGGTAGCGTTTCAGCATGAGTGCAGCGAAGACGCCAGCCGCCGTGGTCGAGATCGGTGGCGAAAAGGTGCGCGTCACCAGCCCTGACCGCGTGGTCTTCCCTGAGGTTGGGCTCACGAAGCTCGACATCGTGAACTACTACGTGGCCGTCGCCGAGGGCGCCCTGCGCGGGGCCGGCGGCCGGCCGATGGTGCTGAAGCGGTTCGTGAAGGGCATCGACGAGGAGGCCTTTTTCCAGAAGCGGGTGCCTGAGAACCACCCGCCCTACATTGACACGGCGACCCTGCACTACACCCGCGGCACGTCGGCCGAGGAGACAGTCGTGCGCTCCGCGGCCGGCTTGGCGTGGGTGGCGAACCTCGGCTGCCTCGATCTCAACCCGCATCCGGTACGCGCCGAAGACCTCGACCACCCCGATGAGTTGCGCGTCGACCTCGACCCGATGCCCGGTGTCGACTGGTCGCAGATCGTCGACGTGGCCTACATCGCCCAGGAGGTGCTGGCCGACTATGAGCTGGTGGGCTGGCCGAAGACGAGCGGGTCGCGAGGCCTCCACATTCTCGTCCGCATCCGCCCCGAGTGGAGCTTCGCGGAGCTGCGGCTCGCTGCGGAATCGCTTGCGCGAGAGGTGGAGAACCGCGCCCCGGGGCTGGCTACGGCCAAGTGGTGGAAGGAGGAGCGAGGCGAAAGCGTGTTCGTCGACTTCAACCAGAACGCGAAGGATCGCACCGTTGCCTCGGCTTATTCCATCCGTTCGCTCCCGGATGCCCGGGTCTCGACCCCGGTCGAATGGAGCGAGGTGCGCGCACTGAAGCCCGAGCAGTTCACCGTGGCCACCGTGCTGGAGCGCTTCGCCGATATCGGCGACCCGCACCGCGGAATCGATGAGGCGGCCGGGTCGCTCGAGGGTCTGCTCCGCCTCGCTGCGGAGCTCGGTCCGTCTGAGAAGCCGCCCCGGGGCCCCGACGGGTCAGGTCGCCGATCGTCGACGATGCCGCTCATCGAGGTCGCCCGCACCAAGACGAAGAGCGAGGCGACGAAATTGTACGAGCAGTGGTGCGCCGGGCATCCCGATGCCGCTGCCGCCCTTCATCCGGCCGATGTGCTGATCGACGGCATGAGGGGCTCGAGTTCACTCTGGTACCGTGTGCGGGTGAATCTGCAGCACGTTCCGGAAGGCATCCGCCCGGCCCAGGAGCCGCTGCTGGCCGATTACGACCCCTGGGCGCGATGACGTATCTGGCCACAGAGGCAGAACCGCGCCGGTGGGGGAGCGGGCCTCGAGCCAGCTGTATCCAATCCAGATAAGCGCACTGAAGAAACGAAATCGTCACACCGCGTGGCGGACCATCTCTGAGGTGGATCTGACTTGTCAGCGGACGGTGGTTTCGTCGCTCCAGTCGGTGCCGATTTCGGTGAGTACACGGTTACATCGGCGCGCTTCCCTGAGGCTGAGGATGGTGACGAAGAGCACGGTGACAAGTTCGAATGCTTGAAGCGCGAAGGACCAACCGCCCAGTGTGCGAGTCGTCGATCCGCCTAGTCCGATGAGCCCAATGCCCATTCCGATGAGGGTTGGTAGCACGATCCGTGTTGAACGTCGCTGCCACAGCAGCATCGCCCGAACGAGCGGCGCCGTGGACGGTGTCGTCTCTTCTTTACCCCGCATCTGTCTGGTGATAGTGGCCCGTTGTCGTTTGGTCAGGACAGCGAACGGGCGTTCAGCGTCCGCGGTGATGTTGGGGAGCAGTTCGTGTCGGCGTCGTCCCCTAGCCCAATAGATGACGGCGATCACGAACCCTATTGCTGCGAGCAAAAACCAGACAAGGCTCTGCGGATGAAAAGCGGAAGGTGCAGCTAGGAGCGTCCACAGGAAGGAAGAACCGACAACGAAAGCTTGAAGCGAAAGGCCGGTAACGGTGGCGCCGTGCTGGACGAGGTGTTCAGCACGGTGTTGGGCGAGCTCCAGGTTTTTGGCTGGTACCGGCGCGGTTGATTCCACGGCTCGAGTCAACCACGAAGGGGACGGCAGGTGTAAGCCTCGGCTGGCTACCGGCCTTAAGCGTCGATGATGCGTGCGTTCGCTGGGATGGAAGCGGTGCTAGGTCGAGCGATGCCCGGCGAGGTGTCCATGGAGTGGCTGCACTCACTCCGGCTCCGGTCGTTCACCACCGTGAGCGCCTTGCCGTTCGGCGACGTCGAATCCCCAGTCACGCACACGCATCTCACTTCGGCTGCAGCCGACGTCCTGGTGCAGCA
This sequence comes from Subtercola boreus, assembly GCF_003399645.1. GTDB lineage: Bacteria > Actinomycetota > Actinomycetes > Actinomycetales > Microbacteriaceae > Subtercola > Subtercola boreus_A. The sequence goes on along the minus strand of NZ_NBXD01000014.1, from coordinate 366,153 downwards.
GGCGTCGAGAATCTCGACGTCGCCCATGTTCGTGGACCGAGCAGGCGGCTCACTCGCGCGATCGCGACGTGGTTTTACTCTCGCACTGATGATCACGGCGACCCGCTCTACGGGGGCTCCCGTTACATGTCACGATTGCCACACCTGCCGGGTGGCGGTGCAGCCGCGGCTGTGACGGGCGGGACAGCGCGAGCGGGACGGGCAGGTCAACGGAAGTCGCGGGAGCGGGTGGGTGCGCCGAGCGGCAGGAGTTCGATGCGGTCGGCGACCAGGTTGATGATGCCGTCGTCGGTGCGCTCCAGGATGCCGCGCACCACCATCGCCGGAGCCTCCCGCGCCACACGGCGGTAGCGGGTCCATACCCCCACGCTGCAGATCACGTTCAGGATGCCCGTCTCATCCTCGAGGTTCACGAACGTGATACCACTCGCCGTCGCGGGGCGCTGCCGGTGCGTCACCACGCCACCCACCTCGATACGCCGACCGTTCTCGCACGTCTGTACCCCCGCGATCGACAGCGCTCCCCGCTCATCGAGCCAGTCGCGCGAATGCGCCACGGGGTGATCGTCGGGGGAGATACCCGTGCTCCACAGGTCGTAGACCACCTGCTCGGTGGGGCTGAGCATGGGCAACAGCGGAGGTTGCACGCTGACGTGGGTGCCCTGCAGAAACTCGGGTCGATCCTGTGCAGCGTTTCCGGCCTCCCACAGCGCCTCGCGCCGGGTGAGGTTGAGGCTGGTGAACGCGCCGGCCGAGGCCAGTGCCTCCATCTGCGCGGTGTTGAGGTCGTTGCGTCTGGCAACGTCGGCCATGTCGATGTACAGGCCGCCCCGGTCGCGTTCAGCGACGATCTGCTCGGCCACCTTCTTGCCGATGGACGTGATCTCGTCGAGCCCCAGGCGCACATCGAGGTTGCCGTCACGCCGATGCTCGGCGTAGTCGGCCGGAACCGACCGGTCGAACTTCTCACTGGGCAGGTGCCCCGCCGTGTGCAGGCACTGCTCCATTCCCGTTGCCGCCGTGACACCCACCGCGCCGTCGCCCCCACCCGAACCCTCGCTGCCCGCACCCGCACCGCCCGCACCCGCACCGCCCGCGCCCGCGCTGCCCGCACCGCCCGCACCCGCACCGCCCGCGCTGCCCGCACCGCCCGCGCCCGCACCACCCGCACCGCCGGCGCTCGGCTCGAGGCCCGCCTGCACACCCGACCGCTGGATGTCGGGGCGGTGCACCACGACACCGTGCCGCCGGGCATCCGCCACCAGCGTCTGCGGCGAGTAGAACCCCATCGGCTGGGCGCGCAGCAGTGACGCGAGGAACGCCGCCGGATAGTGCAGTTTGAACCACGAACTCGCATAGACCAGCAGCGCGAAGCTGTTCGAGTGGCTCTCAGCGAAGCCGAAACTCGCGAACGCCTCGATCTTCTGGTAGATCTGCTCGGCCACGTCGGGTGCGATGCCGTTCGATGCCATGCCCGCGAAGAGCTTTTCCTTCAGCGACGAGATCTTCTCGATGCCGCGCTTGGACCCCATCGCCCGGCGCAGCAGATCGGCGTCTTCGGGCGTACAGTTGCCCACCGCCTGGGCGACCTGCATCAGCTGCTCCTGGAAGAGCGGTACCCCGAGGGTGCGCTCGAGCGGCTCCTCGAGCAGCGGGTGCAGATAGGTGACCGGCTCCTGCTTGAGCTTGCGCCGGATGTACGGATGCACGGCCCCACCCTGGATCGGCCCGGGCCTGATGAGTGCGATCTCGACGACGAGATCGTAGAACTTGCGCGGCTGGAGCCTCGGCAGCGTACCCATCTGCGCCCGACTCTCGACCTGGAAGACACCGATCGAGTCGGCCCTGCAAAGCATGTCGTACACACCCTGCTCCTCTTTGGGAATGCTCTGCAGGCTCCACTCTTCTCCGAGGTGCTCGCAAACCAGGTCGAGGGAGTGCTGCAGGGCAGAGAGCATGCCGAGCCCCAGCAGGTCGAACTTGACCAGGCCCATCCACGCGCAGTCGTCCTTGTCCCACTGCAGAACGGTGCGACCATCCATTCGGCCGTTCTCGATGGGGCAGACCTCTCCGACGGGCCGATCAGTGAGCACCATCCCTCCCGAATGGATACCCAGGTGCCTCGGAAACCGCAGCACCTGCTCCGCGAGATCGATCACGTCGGCGGGGATGTCATGCTCCTCGCTCGCAACCTTCGAACCCCACCGCTCGATCTGTTTCGACCAGGCATCCTGCTGCCCGGGGCTGTGCCCGAGCGCCTTGGCCATGTCGCGCACGGCGAACTTCGGCCGGTAGGTGATGACGTTCGCGACCTGGGCGGCGTTTCGGCGCCCGTACTTCCTGTAGACGTACTGGATGACCTCCTCCCGTCGACCCGAATCGAAATCCACATCGATATCAGGTTCTTCGTCACGCATACTCGACAGAAACCGTTCGAACGGCAGCTTGTAGAAGATCGAATCGACAGCTGTGATGTCGAGGATGAAGCAGACCGCCGAGTTCGCGGCCGATCCACGCCCCTGGCACAGGATGCCCAGCCGCCGTGCCTCGTGCACGATGTCGTGCACGATCAGGAAGTAGCCGGGGAAGTCCTTCTGCTCGATCACCGCGAGTTCGCTCTGGATGCGCTTCAGAACGGCATCGGAGGCGTTCGGGTAATGGGTCGGTATGGCATCGTCAACCAGTTTTCTCAGCCAGGTCATCGGGGTGTGCCCCGCCGGAACCTCCTGCCGGGGAAGTCGTGGCTTGGCCGTACGCAGTTGGAACGAAAGGTCGTCGGCCACTTCGACCGTTCGTTCGACCGCTCCCGGGTAGCGCGCGAAGCGGGCCGCCATCTCGGCCCCCGAACGCAGGTGCGAACCTGCGGATGCCGGCAACCACCCTTCGAGATCGTCGAGGCTGCGCCTGGCCCGAACGGCGGCGAGGGCCTGCCCGAGGGGGAACTGCCGTGGAGTGGCGTAGTGCACGTTGCCGGTCGCGACTGTACTCACCCGGTGCTTCAGGGCGAGCTCGTAGAGGGCGTCGTTGGCATCACTGTCGAGCGGGTTGCCGTGGTCGTACAGCTCGACGAGCACGTTGTCGCGACCGAAGAGCGCAACCAGCCGGTCGAGCTCGCGGGAGGCGCCGGGCAGCCCCTCTGCGGCGAGGGCCTGGCGCACCATCCCTTTACGGCAGCCCGTGAGCACCATCCAGGCGGACTCGCCGGAGCCGTCGCCGAAGGCGCTGCCCCCAGCCGGATCGGCACCCCCCACGCCAGCCACATCGCGACCACCGCCCCGACCACGACCGCCCCGACCCCCGCTGTCGGTTCCGTGCCACCCGCCGACCGCCTCACTCCCGTCGGCACCGCTGCCGCCCCGCGCCTGGTCGGCGAGCTGTTCGAGGTTGTAGAGCGGGCGCCCCTTCTCCGCCTTCACCGCAAGCTGGCCTGTCGTGATCGCACCGGAGAGTCGGTGGTACCCCTCTTGCTTGCGCGCCAGGATGACGAGGTGGCTGCCTTCGGGGTCGGCCATGCCGTTCTGCGGTTTGCTGAGGCCGAGGGAGAGTTCGGTGCCGAAGATGGTGGAGACGCTCGGGTAGGCCTCTGCCGCCTCGGCCAGGTGCACGACCCCGTAGAAACCGTCGTGGTCGGTGAGAGCGAGGCCGTGCATCCGGAGCCGGGCGGCCTCTTCCAGCAGCTCTTCGGGTGAGGATGCGCCGTCGAGAAAGCTGAAGTTCGAGTGGGCGTGCAGTTCGGCGTACCCGACGAGCGGGCCGTCGTCGAGCTGCAGCTCCGCCTTCGGCGGCAGGGTCGGCGGAACATACGGCATCCGCTTGCGGGAGTACGCCGGCCCGTCGCCGCCGTCTTTGCTCGGATCGTCGCCCGGACGCCGCATGTCAGAGAGCCGTCGCTCCAACTCCGACCACGGAATCGGCGGATTGTTGAACCCCATCAGCGCTCCTCTGCCGCGGGTGAAGTGGGTAGCGCGGCAGTGGGCGCGGTGATGGGCGCGACTCGCCGCCCGGATGCCGGGAGCGCGGTTGGCCGCACCGGCAAGGTGCCCTCAGTCATAGCGGGCCTCCGCCCACCAGCCGTGCTCGTGCAGCGCGAGCAGCCACGCCGTACCCGAGGCATCGACCACTTGGAAGCGGTGGAACGACCGCGCGACGGCCTGGTCCCACCAGCGCTCGTACACCGGCCAGGGGCCCGCCCACGCGGCAATGGGTTGCTGTCTCTCCACCGCCGCGAGACCCCCGCCCGCGCCGCCGCCGTGCGCCGCACCACCACCCATGCCGCCCGCGCCCGCAACACGACCCACACCCGCACCCGCATCACTCACCGCGAACAGCGCCGGCACGCACGTCAGCGACCCGCGGTCGGTCACGTCGACCGGCCCGCCATCGTGACCCTGCACCGTCACGGCCCGCGGCTTCTCGAACACCGTCGATGGTGCCGGCAAGGGGATGCTGCCGGGCCACGGATGCTCGTCACCGGCCCCGCCGCGTGGATCACCCCACGGGATCATCACCTGTCGCTCCACGACGCCTCGCCCGCCGGCGATGACCGCCGTCATGACCGCGCCGTGGCCGAGCAGGCTCTGCACCCGCGACAACCCATGGTGGATGCGGTCGTCGGGCGTGCTGCCCCAGAGCCCTGTCTCGTAGTTGCCGATCGAGTCGAGCCCCTCAGGGAGCACGCGCACCCGTGAGATCGCCGAGGTGAGCGCTCCTGCGCCGGCACCCGTGCGCCCCTGCACCTGCCAGCGGATGCGGTCGAGCACATCGTTCGCACTGAACCACCGCGGATGCCCCCACCCGCGATCGTGTACCAGCCCATTGTCGGTGTGCAGTTCGACCCGGATGCTCGTGCAGACCAGAAGCGCACTGGTGAGTTCGTCGACGAACCGTTCCGCCGCCGTTCGAAAGGCGAAGGTGATCTGGTCGACACGATCGAGCGGCGGTTCGAAGGCCACCTCGATGTCGCGCAGCTGCGGGGGCAGACGAGGAACCACCCGCCGCACGTCTCTACCGCTGGCGAGCGTGTGGGCGTAGACACCTGTCTCGCCGAAGCGGGCACGCACGTCTCGGAAGTCGAGGGCGGCGAACGAGCCGAGCGTGGTCAGCCCGAGCCGACGCAGCAGCATCGACAGGTTCGAGTCGCCGACGGCTTCGATGGGATGATCGGCGAGGAACTGCGGCGAACCTCCGGCTTCGACGATGCGGATGCCGGTCTCACCGGGCATGCGGGCGAGCTGTTCTGCGGCGAACCGGCCGTCGGCGACGGTGATGCGGGCATCTTCCACGCCCAGCCCCACCAGTGCGGTGAGCAGCACCCCTGCCGCCGCCCTCTCACCACCGTAGTAGCGAGCGGGGCCCCTGGCCGCCAGCGCGCACATTCCGGGCCGCAGCAGCTGCACCCCGGGCATCAGCTCCTCGACGGCCAGGGCGACGGGCTCGAAGCTCCGGTAGTCGAGCGCAGGGTCGTAGTCGAACGCCATCAGGTCGACGCAGGCCGCCTGCGCCTCGCGGATGCGCTGGCCCCGCCGCACGCCCTCCGCCCGCGCGGAGGCGGAGCAGGCGAAGACCACCCCGTGTTCGACGAGGGCGATGCGTTCCTCGACGGGGATGCCCTCGAACTGCGCCAGCGCGCGCACCGGCCAGTCGGGGCACCAGAGCACCATCGTGCGGGTGGCCTGGCTGTGCCGCACCGCGGTGTTCTCGATGAGGGTCATCGTCAGCCCGCCAGTTCTTGGGCGTCGGCGAAGACGCGTCCCGCGCCCCAACCGCGAGGCACCCGCACCGGCGCGACCACAGCAGCAGGCACGGCACCAGGCACAGCCGCAGGCTCCACCGCCCGCACCTGCTCCGACGCGTCGGGCAGCCAGAGCCGCGCCGAGCGCTTCTGGCCCATGAAACCCTTGCCCACGGCGTTCACCGTCACCTGGCGGCTCGCGAGATGCCCGTGGCCCTCACCGATGCCACCCCACGTGCTCTCGGTGATGCGCAGTGTCGCGTCGCTCTGCGGCCAGCCCCCCAGCACGATCAGCGTCGCCTCTCGCTGGCGGATGCGTGCCGCGAGCCGGGCGGCGAGAGCGTCGCCGAGCCGCGGGGGAGCCACGGTGACCACCACCGTCACCACGTCGATGATGGCCGAGACGACCGTCAGCCACTGGTCGCCTGGGTGCGGCACGAACACCAGCCGTTCGAGGTCGACCCCCGACCGGCTGGCCGCCTCCGCCCCGAAGTCGGGCAGGCCGACCACCCCGCACCAGGCCCCGGCCGCCGAGGGGCCGGCCATCAGGGCCATCACCAGGGCGTTGGAGCCCTCGACCGAATAGGCGGAGCCCGCCTTCAGCGCTCCGCCGGGCAGCAGGGGCGCGAGTGCAGGTGACGTCTGTAGGCTGCGGGTCTCGAGCTTCGTCGTCTGCATCTGCCGGATGCGCTCCTGCAGATCGCGCACCGAAGGAGCCGCGGGGGCGGCATCGGCGAGGAGAACAGCGGGTTCGGACACCCCCCAATATTCGAACATATGTTCGAATAAGTCAACCGCTCGAAAGCGTTCGAACCCGACATCCGAGAGCCGTCGGAAGCAGCGCGCAGAGCTGATTCAGACAGTGCCAGAGACCCCTGACATCCCCTTATTTCAGCGGATCGTGGCCCCAGTTCATGAGGGAGAATCTCCAGCGGGTGTCGGTGATATCGCCGTCGGGCCGCTGCTTCAGATGGCGGTGCACGTAGCCCACCACCTTCTCCATGTGTTCGTAGTCGGCCGCGGTGAACTCGGCCTGCTTCTTGTGCAGCAGCGTGATGATGTGACGCCCACTCCGGTGCCCGACCGACTCATTCGAGTCCTTCTTCTGGCCCACGGCTTTCGAATCCTCGGTCTGCAACCATTTCTCCAGTTGCGACGCCGTCATGTTCACAACGGAGTGAAAATCTCTGAGCGTCGCCCTGTCGCCCGAGTCATCGTGTTCAGCCATTCCAGCAGTATCCGCCGGTGGGGAAAGCGCTACAACCGCTTGTCAAGCCATCCGCGACATGCTGCCCGATGATGGCAATACACCGGTGCCGTGCGTAGCGTCGGAGTATGACAAACGAAAAAGACATGCCCGGAAGCGAAGCAGACACCGAGATCCTGCAGAACGAACCCGTCACCGCCAGCGACGCCATCGACGACGACACGAACGTCTCCGACGTCGAGGTGCTGCCCGGCACCGGCGGTCCCGACGACGTCGGCGACATCGAGGTCGACCCGTCAGAACTGAACCTCAGCGGAGACTCGATCCCCGGTCATCCGAAGCCCGCCTCACACCCGCACTGACCCTCTTCGGCGCGTGTCGGGGGGCGGGCATAGTCTGAGTGGATGACCAGTTCCACGTCTGAAGACGTACCCCGCACCCCGACAGCCGTCGACCGCATCGCCGAACGCTGGGTTGACACCCTCGTCGACCTGGAACCGGCCGTCGGCACCTACATCGGCCGCAACGAGGCGAACGACCGCTATGGCGACTATTCACCCGCGGGGCACGAGAGCTATGTCGCCGCGGTGCGGAGCACCCTGGCCGACCTCGACGCAGCCACCCCGGCAGACGAGGTGGACGCGGTCACCCGCACCGACCTCCGCAGCGAACTGCGCCTCATGCTCGAGAGCTCAGACGCACGGCTGCACCTGCGCGACCTGAACGTCATCGAGTCGCCCTCGCAGCAGATCCGTGAGGTCTACGACCTCATGCCCACCGAAACCGTCGACGACTGGGAGGTCGTCGGCCTGCGTCTGGCCGGCGTGGGCACCGCGATCGACGGCTACATCGAGACCCTGCGGCAGGGTATCCGCGAGGGTGTCGTGCCGGCCCGTCGCCAGGTTCACGAGGTGCTGCTGCAGGCGGAGAAGAACGTGGGCGAGACCGGGTTCTTCGGTGAGCTGGTCCGTTCTCCGGATGATCTTGCCGACGCACTCTCGAAGCAGCTTCGTGCGGGCGCAGGGGTCGCGTCTGCAGCCTACGAACGTCTGGCATCCTTCCTCGCCGACGAGCTGATGCCCGCGGCGTCGGAGGTCGACGGGGTGGGCCGCGAGCTCTACGCCCTCGAGTCGCGCAAATTCCTCGGGGCGACGGTCGACCTCGACGAGACCTACGAGTGGGGCGTCGCCGAGCTGGCCCGCATGGTGGGCGAGCAGGAGTCGATCGCCCGCGAGATCCTCCCCGGGGCATCCGTCCGCGAGGCGATTGCGCACCTCGACGCCGATCCGGCGCACAAGCTCTTCGGCACGGCCGCGCTGCAGCGGTGGATGCAGGAGACCTCGAACCGTGCCGTCGAGGAGCTGTCGGCGAGCCAGTTCGACATTCCCGACGAGATCAAGACCATCGAGTGCATGATCGCGCCCACCGACGAGGGCGGCATCTACTACACCGGTCCCACCGACGACTTCTCCCGGCCCGGGCGCATGTGGTGGTCGGTACCCACGGGCGTCACCGAGTTCGACACCTGGCGCGAGCTGACCACGGTCTACCACGAGGGCGTCCCCGGCCACCACTTGCAGATCGGCCAGGCCGTCTACAACCGCTCGAAGCTCAACACGTGGCGCCGCCAGCTCGCCGGCACCTCGGGCCACGCCGAGGGTTGGGCGCTCTACGCCGAACGACTGATGGAGGAGCTCGGCTACCTCGACGACCCCGCCGACCGGCTCGGGATGCTCGACGGCCAGCGCATGCGCGCGGCCCGCGTCGTGCTCGACATCGGCGTGCACCTCGGCAAGCCGCGCCTTGACGGCACCGGCGTCTGGGATGCGGAGTACGCCCTCGAATTCCTGCGGGAGAACGTCAACATGAACGACGGCTTCATCCGCTTCGAGGTGAACCGCTACCTCGGCTGGCCGGGGCAGGCGCCCTCCTACAAGGTGGGGCAGCGCATCTGGGAGCAGCTGCGCGACGACCAGCGCGCCCGCCAGGGTTCCGCGTTCGACATCCGGGAGTTCCACCGTCGCGCGCTCGACCTCGGGGGAGTGCGCCTCGACACTCTCGTCTCCGCGATGCAGCGCTGAACAACGGAGGTGAGCTTGAGTCAACTAACCAGCACTGTCAGCTTCACAGGATGCCGCTGACACATCGATCTTGCTTCCAGGTTTCGGGGACGCCTCGTCCCTCGCTGATCGTCACGTATGCCGATGCGCACAGAATCACCATGTCCGCGGTGGGACGGCCGTTGGCGTTCTGCTTCCTAGAGTCGGGCCATTATGGTGCGAGAGTATTGGTGGCTGGGAGCTCAAGCCCGGGGGTGATGCCTCCGATCACGGCAGACGTGGCCCGGCGCACTGTGGAACCAAGTGGGGGGAGATCGTCCTCCGCGCGTTGGATGCACAGGTTCCGGAGTCACTTGATGGAGAGCACGACGAGTCCCGTCCACGACGGCCAATGGGTACTGCATGATGGTGCCTGGTTTGTCGATCGTTCGGTGTCGGACCGGATCTCAGCGCACCGCATTGCCCAGCTGACGGTAGGGCTGCCAACCGGCGAGCATCCGACGCCCAGACAGGAGTTCTCCATCGGATGGCATCGTCCGACGACGCGTCGATTGTGCCGCTCAGGTCGTTCTCGCCGGTCGATTCCGCTCGGGTCAGGGCCTTTCGGCGCCTCGCCCGCGAAAACGTTCTGCCTCCTGTGCTGCTCTGGTGGGTGAGCGGGCTCCTTTCCTATGTCATCCTCGACGGCCACGATCGGCTCATCGCAGCCCTGAAGGAAGGGACGCCGCCCTCGTTTTGCCTACTGTCCCGCAGGGATACAGACCAAGAGGAGAAGCAGTGTCTGCGGAGCGTCGCGGAATACGAGAACTTGATGCGGTATCTGACTCCCGAGGCTTCGAAACGTGGGAAGGCCGTCGCGTCCGCGGGTCGGTCCCTGGCCGAGCGGCTGACATCCCGATCGCAGCATGCCACCTGGTGCTGGCCATCGACCGGAGGCCCCGTTCAGTGGGCCCGGGAGGCATCGCTGATCGATGAGCAGTGGGTAGCTGCTCTGTGCTGACGGCCCGGAGTCGTCGGCGCTGAGGCGTGGTTGCCGCAGCCCATTTCGCGGGGCTAAGATTACATGGCGCAATTTGCGTCGACAACCCATTCGCCGCGCGGCGAAGATCCTCCCTCGATCCTGACCGAGCACCCTGCTGCGCTGCCTGATACATGTCCATACTGGAGCTACTACTACATGACAATCACAACGACCGACAGGGCACCCAAGCAGGTCGCCGTCAACGACATCGGGTCTGCCGAAGACTTCCTTGCCGCGGTCGAGAAGACACTGAAGTTCTTCAACGACGGAGACCTCATCGAAGGCACCGTTGTAAAGATTGACCGCGACGAGGTCCTCCTCGATGTCGGTTACAAGACCGAGGGCGTCATTCCCTCCCGCGAACTCTCTATCAAGCACGATGTAGACCCGACAGAGGTCGTCCAGGTCGGCGACCTGGTCGAGGCCCTGGTCCTCCAGAAGGAAGACAAAGAAGGCCGTCTCATCCTGTCGAAGAAGCGCGCTCAGTACGAGCGTGCATGGGGCGACGTCGAGAAGATCAAAGATGCCGACGGTGTTGTCACCGGTTCGGTCATCGAGGTCGTCAAGGGTGGCCTCATCGTCGACATCGGCCTCCGTGGCTTCCTGCCGGCCTCGCTCATCGAGCTGCGCCGCGTTCGTGACCTCACGCCGTACCTCGGCCAGGAGATCGAAGCGAAGATCCTCGAGCTCGACAAGAACCGCAACAACGTCGTTCTGAGCCGCCGCGCGCTGCTCGAGCAGACGCAGTCGGAGAGCCGCACCACGTTCCTGAACAACCTCCAGAAGGGCCAGGTCCGCAAGGGCGTCGTCTCGTCGATCGTCAACTTCGGTGCGTTCGTCGACCTCGGCGGCGTCGACGGTCTGGTTCACGTCTCCGAGCTCTCGTGGAAGCACATCGAGCACGCCTCAGAGGTCGTCGAGGTGGGCCAGGAGGTCACCGTCGAGATCCTCGAGGTCGACCTCGAGCGCGAGCGCGTCTCCCTGTCGCTCAAGGCGACGCAGGAAGACCCGTGGCAGGTCTTCGCCCGCACCCACGCCATCGGCCAGGTTGCGCCCGGCAAGGTCACCAAGCTCGTCCCCTTCGGTGCGTTCGTTCGCGTCGCAGAGGGCATCGAGGGCCTCGTGCACATCTCTGAGCTGTCGGGCAAGCACGTCGAGCTCGCCGAGCAGGTCGTCTCGGTCGGTGACGACGTCTTCGTCAAGGTCATCGACATCGACCTCGAGCGTCGCCGCATCTCGCTGAGCCTCAAGCAGGCCAACGAGGGTGTCGACCCCGAAGGTACCGAGTTCGACCCGGCACTGTACGGAATGCTCACCGAGTACGACGACCAGGGCAACTACAAGTACCCCGAAGGGTTCGACCCGGAGACCAACGAGTGGCGCGAGGGCTTCGAGACCCAGCGCGAGAAGTGGGAGCAGGACTACGCTGCAGCCCAGGCTCGCTGGGAGGCCCACAAGAAGCAGGTCGCGACCTCGAACGAGGAGATCACCGAGGGCGCTTCGACCGCCTCCGCCGGTTCCACGTTCTCGAGCGAGTCGGCCGGCGCGGGTACCCTCGCCGACGACGAGACCCTCGCGGCCCTCCGCGAGAAGCTCAGCTCGAACTAGCACCACTGCACCACGCCTCATACGGATGGCCGTCCTCCCCCGGGAGGGCGGCCATTCGCCGTTACAGCAGGCTCCGGATGCCCGGCAGCTCCCGCGGCCTCGGTACCATGAGCAGGTGCATCTCGTAGCCCTCACCGGGGGTATCGCCTCCGGAAAATCCACCGTCGCCGCCCGCCTCGCCGAACTCGGAGCCGTCATCATCGACGCCGACCGGCTCGCCCGCGAGGTCGTCGAACCGGGAACGGATGCCCTCCGCCACATCGCAGAGGCGTTCGGCCAGGAGGTTCTGCAGCCCGACGGCTCTCTCGACCGCCCCGCTCTCGGCAGCCGTGTCTTCGGGCAGCCGCAGAACCTGCAGAAGCTGAACGACATCACGCACCCGGCCGTCCACCAGCTGGGTCTCGAGCGCATCGCTGCCGCCGAGGCTGCCGACCCCGACGCGATCGTGGTCTACGACGTGCCCCTCCTCCTCGAGGCGAGCAGGCGCCCGTACGACTTCGAGCTCGCCATCGTGGTCAGCGCCGCGGAGGAGACCCGTGTCAGGCGGCTGGTCGAGATCCGGGGTATGACCGAAGCGGATGCCCGCAGCAGAATAGCGTCGCAGGCCTCCGAAGCCGAACGCCTGGCCATCGCCGATGTGGTGATCGACTCCAACGGCACACTCGGGCAGACCCTCGACCAGGTCGGAGAGCTCTGGACGACCCTCACGGCCCTGCCCGGGACCGCAGCGGAGGCCGCAGCGGCATCCGGAACCGACTAACCGAAGAGCTGGGCGGCCTCGTCGTAGCGCGACTGGGGTACGGTCTTGAGCTTGCCGAGCGCCTCTTCGAAGCCGACGTTCACGATCTCGGTGCCGCGCAGGGCGACCATCTGGCCCCACGACTCGGTCTGCACAGCGTCGCTCGCAGCCATGCCGAGCCGGGTGGCCAGAACGCGGTCGAAGGCGCTGGGCACGCCGCCGCGCTGGATGTGGCCGAGAGTGGTGGCGCGGGTCTCGATACCCGTCATCTCCTCGATCATCGGGGCGAGTCGTTCGCCGATACCGCCGAGGCGGGGGCGGCCGAACGCATCGAGTCCGCGTTCGGAGTGCGCGTCATCCGCCGATCCGGGGATGAAGCCCTCGGCGACGACGACGAGTGGAGCGCGCCCGCGGGCGTTGGCACTCTCGACCCAGCCGCGCACCTCGTCCGTCGTGGTCTTCTGCTCGGGGATGAGGATGGCGTGGGCCCCTGCGGCCATGCCCGAGTGCAGGGCGATCCAGCCGACGTGCCGGCCCATGACCTCGGCGACCATGCAGCGGCTGTGGGAGTCCCCGGTGGTGCGGAGCCTGTCCATGGCGTCGGTCGCGATCTGCACGGCGGTGTCGAAGCCGAACGTGTAGTCGGTCGCGTCGAGGTCGTTGTCGATGGTCTTCGGCACTCCGACGATCTGGAGCCCGGCATCCGTGAGGCGTTTCGCAGCCGCCAGGGTGCCCTCGCCACCGATGGCGATGATGGCGTCGATGCCCTCACGCTGCATGTTCGCGAGGATGCGGTCGGGACCGCCGTCGCCCTCGAACGGGTTCGTGCGGGAGGTGCCGAGGATGGTGCCGCCCTCCTTGGCGATACCGCGGACGTTCGCGCGACCGAGCTCGACCAGGTCGGAGTTGACGACCCCGCGCCAGCCGCCCTTGAAACCGACGAACTCCTGGTCGTTGAGCTCGGTCCCCTTCAGCACGATTCCGCGGATGACCGCGTTGAGGCCGGGGCAGTCTCCACCGCTGGTCAGGATTCCTATGCGCATGGCTATCACTTTAGGGCTTTCTCGCACTGCGCAATCAGCACCCGAAGGGAGCCAGTGTCAGTGGCTCTCCATAAACTTGAAGACATGGAACCCACCCGCTCTGTTCGCCCCTTCGAAGTCATCAGCGACTACACTCCCAGCGGCGACCAGCCCACCGCGATCGCCGAGTTGACGGCCCGCATCAACGCCGGCGAAACCGACGTCGTGCTGCTCGGGGCGACCGGAACGGGTAAGTCCGCGACGACGGCCTGGCTCATCGAAGCGGTGCAGCGGCCGACACTGGTGCTCGCGCACAACAAGACCCTCGCGGCGCAGCTGGCGAACGAGTTCCGCGAACTGATGCCGAAGAACGCGGTCGAGTACTTCGTCTCGTACTACGACTACTACCAGCCCGAGGCGTACGTTCCGCAGACCGACACGTTCATCGAGAAAGACAGTTCGGTGAACGCCGAGGTCGAGCGGCTGCGGCACTCGACGACGAACTCGCTCCTCAGCCGGCGCGACGTGGTCGTGGTGTCGACCGTCTCGTGCATCTACGGCCTGGGGCAGCCCGAGCAGTACATGAACGCCATGATGGCCCTGCAGGTGGGCATGAAGCTCGACCGAGACTGGCTCATCCGCAAGTTCATCTCCATGCAGTACCAGCGCAACGACATCGACTTCTCGCGCGGCAACTTCCGGGTGCGCGGCGACACCATCGAGATCATCCCGATGTACGAAGAGCTCGCCATCCGCATCGAGATGTTCGGCGACGAGATCGAGGCGCTCTACACGCTGCACCCGCTCACCGGCGACATCGTGCGCAAGATGGATTCGATCTCCGTCTTCCCGGGCTCGCACTACGTCGCCGACAACGACGTCATGCACCGCGCGATCGGCACCATCCAGGAGGAGCTGACCGACAGGCTCAAGCAGCTCGAGCGTGAGGGCAAACTGCTCGAGGCACAGCGCCTGCGTATGCGCACCACCTTCGACCTCGAGATGATGCAGCAGATCGGGTTCACCTCGGGCATCGAGAACTACTCCCGGCACATCGACGGTCGCAACCCCGGCGAGGCGCCGCACTGCCTGCTCGATTACTTCCCCGACGACTTCCTGGTCGTGATCGACGAGTCCCACGTGACCGTTCCGCAGATCGGCGCGATGTACGAGGGTGACTCCTCGCGCAAGCGCACGCTCGTCGAGCACGGGTTCCGGCTGCCGAGCGCGCTCGACAACCGTCCGCTGCGGTGGAACGAGTTCAATGACCGCGTCGGCCAGAAGGTCTACCTGTCGGCCACGCCGGGCAAGTACGAGATGGGCATCGCCGACGGGGTGGTGGAACAGATCATTCGGCCCACCGGCCTCATCGACCCCGAGATCATCGTGAAGCCCTCGAAGGGACAGATCGACGACCTGCTCGAGGAGATCCGCATACGGGTGGCCAAAGACGAGCGCATCCTGGTGACGACGCTCACGAAGAAGATGGCCGAGGAGCTGACCGACTTCATGGGGGAGCACGGTGTGCGGGTGCGCTACCTGCACTCGGATGTCGACACCCTGCGCCGGGTCGAACTGCTGACCGAGCTGCGCGCCGGCGTCTACGACGTGCTGGTCGGCATCAACCTGCTGCGCGAAGGGCTCGACCTGCCCGAGGTGTCCCTGGTGGCCATCCTGGATGCCGACAAGGAGGGGTTCCTGCGGTCGTCGACCTCCCTCATCCAGACCATCGGGCGGGCCGCTCGAAACGTCTCGGGCCAGGTTCACATGTACGCCGACGTGATGACGGATTCGATGGCACGCGCGATCGAGGAGACCACCCGTCGCCGCGAGAAGCAGGTCGCCTACAACCTCGAACGCGGTGTCGACCCGCAGCCGCTCCGCAAGAAGATCAACGACATCACCGAGATGCTCGCCCGGGAGGGTGCCGACACGGCCGAGTTGCTGGCGGGGCGGGGCGGCCGCAAGAAGAGCCCCACGCCGAACCTGCGGCGCGAGGGTATCGCCGCGGCCGGCGCCAACGAACTGGAGGGTCTCATCGGTGACCTGAACGACCAGATGATGACGGCTGCGGCAGAGCTGAAGTTCGAGTTGGCCGCGCGCCTCCGCGATGAGCTCGGTGACCTCAAGCACGAACTCCGGCAGATGGAGAAGGCAGGCCACATCTGAGCCGCTAAGATGACGTTCGCTCAGATAGTCTGGCGAGTGTAAGGTTCAAAAGCATCATGTCTCTGCACTCTGGTAGCAGATCACTGGTGCAAGTATTCATGAGGTATGCCTGAACTCCATTCAGAAGCCGCCCGTCTCTTCGGCGACCGCGTGCGTTCCACCCGCCTGCAACTCGGCGTCAGCCAGGAGCACGTCGCCGAGCTGGCGGAGATGCACGTGACGAACGTGGGCAAGATCGAACGGGGCCAGACCAACCCCAGCCTGTCGACCATCGTTGCGCTGGCGGGGGCACTCAGCGCAGACCCGGGGTCGTGGTTGAACGGGCTCCGGCCCGAAATGGTTCCGGGTCGGTCGCACACTCTCACCGCAGCCGAGTTCATCCGAGAGCGCAGCCGGCGGGCGTAGCCACGCACGGCCGCCCGATTCAGCCCAGAGCGCAGCCGGCGAGCAGAGCGCAGAGGGGGCGCGGGGGGCAGTGTCAGTGGCAGACCATAGACTTCTAGGGTGTCGATTACAAAGGTAGATCCCCTCTCGAAACTGAGCGTTCGAGGCGCTCGCGTGCACAATCTGCAGAACGTCGACCTCGACATTCCGCGCGATTCGCTGGTCGTCTTCACCGGTCTCTCCGGCTCCGGAAAGTCGAGTCTCGCCTTCGACACGATCTTCGCCGAGGGCCAGCGCCGCTACGTCGAGAGCCTCAGTGCCTACGCCCGCCAGTTCCTCGGCCAGGTCGACCGTCCCGACGTCGACTTCATCGAGGGTCTGAGCCCAGCGGTCAGCATCGACCAGAAGTCGACGAACCGAAACCCCCGGTCGACGGTCGGCACCATCACCGAGATCTACGACTACATGCGCCTGCTGTGGGCCCGTATCGGCATCGCGCACTGCCCTGTCTGCGGCGAGGTCATCTCCGCCCAGACGGTGCAGCAGATCGCCGACCAGCTCATCGAACTCGAGGCGGGCATCCGGTACCAGATCGTGAGCCCGGTCATCTCACAGAAGAAGGGCGAGTTCGTCGACCTCTTCAAGGAGCTCGCCGCAGGCGGGTACTCCCGCGCGGTCGTCGACGGCGAGACCATCCAGCTGCAGGAGCCGCCGAAGCTGAAGAAGCAGTACAAGCACGACATCTCGGTCGTCGTCGACCGCCTGGTCGCCGGCCCCGACATTCTGAGCCGGCTCACCGACTCGCTCGAAACGGCGCTGCGCCTCACCGACGGCATCGTGCAGGTCAACTACGTCGATGCAGAGGGGCCCGACGCCTGGCAGACGTTCAGCGAGAAACTGAGCTGCCCGAACCAGCACCCCATCCAGCTCACCGAGATCGAGCCACGCACGTTCTCGTTCAATGCTCCCTTCGGCGCCTGCCCCGAGTGCTCGGGGCTCGGCACCCGCATGTCGGTCGACGCCGACCTGCTGCTCGGCGACCCCGAGCTCAGCATCAACGAGGGCGTGCTCATTCCGTGGTCGACCCAGGGCAAGGGCCTCTACAACTACTACGACAAACTACTGCAGGGCCTGGCGCGCGACCTCGACTTCACGCTGAGCACCCCGTGGAACGAGCTGAGCACGACCGTTCAGGAGGCGGTGCTGCGGGGCGACAACTTCGAGGTCCGCGTAAAGTGGAAGAACCGGTTCGGCCGGGAGATGAGCTACACCTCGGGGTTCGAGGGCGTGGTTCCCTACATCGAGCGCCAGTACCTGCAGGCCGAGACCGACAACCAGCGCGCCCGCTGGGCCGAGTACCTGCGCGAGGTGGCCTGCCCGGTCTGCAACGGCAAGCGCCTCAAGCCCGAGGTGCTCGCCGTTCTCGTCAACGGCCACAGCATCGCCGACGTCACCGACATCAGCCTCTCCGACGCCCAGGACTTCATGGACACCCTCACCCTCACCGACCGCGAGGCGCACATCGCCGCGCAGGTGCTGCGTGAGATCCGCCTGCGGCTCGACTTCCTCATCCAGGTCGGGCTGAACTACCTCAATCTCGCCCGCGCGGCCGCCTCCCTCAGCGGCGGCGAGGCCCAGCGCATCCGGCTGGCGACCCAGATCGGATCGGGTCTCACCGGAGTGCTGTACGTGCTCGACGAGCCGAGTATCGGTCTGCACCAGCGCGACAACAGGCGTCTGATCGAGACGCTCGTGAAACTGAAGAACCTCGGCAACACCCTGATCGTGGTCGAACACGACGAAGACACCATCCGCACGGCGGACTGGGTGGTCGACATCGGTCCGGGCGCCGGCGTCAACGGCGGCAAGGTCGTGCACTCCGGTTCATACGAGGGGCTGCTGAAGAACACCCAGAGTCTCACCGGTGACTACCTCTCCGGGCGCAAGTCGATCGACATCCCCGATCGGCGTCGACCACTCGACCCCGAGCGCGAGATCGTGGTCGTCGGCGCTGAGGCGAACAACCTCAAGAACGTCACTGTCAAGTTCCCGCTCGGCACCTTCATCGCCGTCACCGGGGTGAGCGGTTCGGGCAAGTCGTCGCTGGTCAACGACATCCTGTACCGCGTGCTCGCGAACAAGCTCAACGGGGCCCGCAAGCTCCCCGGCAAGCACAAGCGCGTCACCGGCCTCGAGAATCTCGACAAGGTCGTGCACGTCGACCAGAACCCGATCGGTCGCACACCCCGCTCCAACCCGGCGACCTACACCGGGGTGTTCGACCGCATCCGCACCCTCTTCTCCGAAACCATCGAGGCCAAGACCCGCGGGTACCAGCCGGGCCGGTTCAGCTTCAACGTCAAGGGCGGTCGGTGCGAGGCCTGCTCGGGTGACGGCACGATCAAGATCGAGATGAACTTCCTCCCCGACGTCTATGTCGCCTGCGAGGTCTGCGGGGGAGCGCGGTACAACCGCGACACCCTGCTCGTGCACTACAAGGGCAAGAACATCGCCGAGGTGCTCGAGATGCCGATCGCCGAGGCGGCGGAGTTCTTCGAGCCGATCGGCGCCATCCACCGGTTCCTGAAGACGCTCGTCGAGGTCGGCCTCGGTTACGTGCGGCTCGGCCAGAGCGCCACGACGCTGAGTGGCGGCGAGGCGCAGCGCGTCAAGCTCGCGACCGAACTGCAGAAGCGTTCGAACGGCCGATCGGTCTACGTGCTCGACGAGCCCACCACCGGCCTGCATTTCGAAGATGTGCGTAAGCTCCTGCTGGTGCTGAACGGTCTGGTCGACAAGGGCAACACGGTCATCGTCATCGAGCACAACCTCGACGTCATCAAGAGCGCCGACTGGCTCATCGACCTCGGGCCCGAGGGCGGTTCCGGCGGCGGCAAGGTGCTGGCAACCGGCACCCCCGAGCAGCTCGCGAAGGTCAAGAAGAGTTTCACCGGGTTCTTTCTCAAAGAGATCCTCGATGCGGAGGAAGGCACGCGGCGCAAAGCGTCATGACAGACACCGTCAGCTACCGTCCGAAGGCGGGGGAGATCCCCACGCAGCCGGGCGTCTACCGTTTTCGCGACGCCAACAAGCGCGTGCTCTACGTCGGCAAGGCTCAGAACCTGCGTGCCCGGCTGAGCAACTACTTCGCGCCGCTCCGCAGCCTGCACGAGCGAACCCGTCGCATGGTCACCACGGCTGTCAGCGTCGAGTGGACCGTCGTCGGCACCGACATCGAGGCCCTGCAGCTCGAATACACCTGGATCAAGGAGTTCGACCCGCCCTTCAACGTCAAGTTCCGCGACGACAAGACCTACCCGTTCATGGCCATCACGCTGGCCGATGAGGCACCCCGGGTGATGGTGACACGAAACCCCAGGATCAAGGGTGCCAAGTACTTCGGCCCGTATCCGAAGATCTGGGCGGTGCACGACACCATCGACCTGATGATCAAGGCCTTCCCGATCAGAACGTGCTCCGATTCGAGCTACAAGAAGGCGATGGCGAGCGGCCGCCCGTGCTTCCCCGGCCAGATCGGGCGCTGCGGCGGCCCCTGCTCGGGCACAGTGACCATCGCCGAGCACCGCGAGATGGTGAACGACTTCATCGCCTTCATGAACGGCCACGACAAGCGGTTCGTCACCGAGACGACCAAGCGGATGCGCGCAGCCTCCGATGCCCAGGAGTATGAGAAGGCGGCCCGTTTCCGCGACCAGCTCGGCGCCCTCGAGGCCGTACTGGCGAAGAGCACCGTGGTGCTGGCCGACAGCGTCGACACCGACCTCTTCGGCATCGAACACGATGAGCTCGCGGCGGCGGTGCAGCAGTTCATAGTGCGCGGCGGCCGCATCCGCGGTGTGCGCGCCTGGATGGTCGACAAGGAGCTCGACCTCACCACCGCAGAGCTCGTCGACTCCATCCTGCAGACGGCTTACGACGGCCAGGTCCCGCCGCGTGAAATCATCGTGCCCGACATCCCCGACGACGCACGCGAACTCGAGCAGTGGCTCTCCGAGCGTCGTGGAACCTCCAAGGTCGCCCTGAAGACGGCCCAGCGCGGCGAGAAGGCGGCGCTCATGCAGACCGCGACCCTCAACGCCAAGAACGCGCTGATGCTCTACAAGATGCGCCGCAGCAGCGACTTCGTGGCGCGCACAGAGGCACTCACCGACATCCAGAACGGGCTCGGGATGCCCGACGCACCGCTGCGCATGGAGTGCTTCGACGTCTCGCACCTCGGCGGCACGAACGTGGTCGCATCGATGGTGGTGTTCGAAGACGGCCTGGCCCGCAAAGACCAGTACCGCCGTTTCACCATCCCCGAGACCACCGACGACACCGACTCGATCTACCAGGTCATCACCCGGCGCCTGGCCTACCTCGAGGAGGGCTCGGAGCGCAGCGAATCCGACAGCGCCACCAAGAAGTTCTCGTACCCGCCGAATCTGCTGATCGTCGACGGCGGGCAGCCGCAGGTGCAGGCCGCGGCGCGTGCGCTGAAGGAGTCCGGCGTGCAGGGCATCTTCCTCGCGGGGCTCGCCAAGCGGCTGGAGGAGATCTGGCTGCCCGACGACGACTTCCCCGTCATCCTGCCCCGGGGCAGCGAGGCGCTCTTCCTGCTGCAGCGCATCCGTGATGAGGCGCACCGCTTCGCGATCACCCACCAGCGCATCCGCCGCAAGCGCGACATCACGAGCGTGCTCTCCGAGATCCCCGGCCTCGGCCCTGCGCGGGTGAAGACCCTGCTGAAGGAGTTCGGCTCGGTCTCGAAGCTGAAGGAAGCGTCACCCGAGCAGATCGCCGAGGTGAAGGGCGTCGGCCCCGCCCTGGCCAGCACCATCCACCAGCAGCTCCGAGCGTGACCACCCGATGGGCAGACCCGACGGGCCGGCCCGCCGGGCCTGCTCCCACGGGTCTGCTCCCACGGGTATGCGCCCGCCTCAGCCGAGCGGCGCCGCACCCCGGGCCCGGTAGTCTGGAATCACACGGAGCACCGACGAGGCGAGAGTTCGACACACGATGACACCCGACACCGCTGGGCAGCAGGAAGTGCTCATTGTCACCGGGATGTCGGGGGCCGGCCGCTCGACCGTCGCCAATGCGCTCGAAGACCTCGGCTGGTACGTCGTCGACAACCTTCCGCCGCAGATGCTGCGTCCACTCGTCGACCTCGCCGAGCACGCCGGCTCGACCCTGCCGAGGCTCGCGGCCGTCGTCGATGTACGCGGCCGGGACTTCTTCACCGACCTGCAGGAGATCATCCTGGCCCTGCGGAGCGGCACGCAGGTGCGGGTCGTCTTCCTCGAGGCGACGGATGCCGCCCTGGTGCGCAGATTCGAGCAGGTGAGGCGGCCGCATCCCCTGCAGGGCAACGGCACCCTGCTCGACGGCATCGGAGCCGAGCGGGCGCGGATGACCGCCATCCGTGAGTCGAGCGACATGATCATCGACACCTCCGACCTCAACGTGCACCAGCTCGCCAACGCGGTGCAGGAGCGATTCTCGGCCGTCGACACCGCCGGAGTGCAGGTCACGATCATGAGCTTCGGGTTCAAGTACGGGGCCCCCGCCGACGCCGACGCCATGGCCGACTGCCGCTTCATCCCGAACCCCTTCTGGATTCCCGAGCTGAAAGACAAGACCGGCCTCGACACCGAGGTGAGCGACTACGTCCTCGGGCAGGAGGGCGCGGGAGATTTCATCGAGAACTACGCCCTGGCGCTGGCGCCTGTGCTCGCCGGGTACCAGCGCGAGAACAAACGGCACGCCACAATTGCCATAGGCTGCACGGGCGGCAAACACCGCTCGGTCGCCGTGGCTCGCAGGCTGGCAGACCTGATCAGCACGAATCCCGGCGTTGTGGTGAGTGTCAAACACCGCGACCTCGGTCGCGAATAACAGCTGCGACGGCCCTCCTGCCACAAGCGGGACACTCGCGCAGTGATGTAAGGAGATGGAAGAGAATGGCTCTCACCGCCGATGTCAAGAACGAACTGACCGAAGTCGTCGTCAGCAGAACGTCGGCTCGCGCCGCTGAACTCGCAACCATCCTGCGATTCGCGGGCGGACTGCACCTCATCTCGGGTCGCATCGCCATCGAGAGCGAGCTCGACACCCCCGAACTCGTGAAGCGGGTGCGCAGAGATCTCGCCGAGCTCTACGGAGTGCGCGGAGACGTGCAGCTCATCTCGGCCTCCGGGGTGCGGCGCAGCAGCTACTATCTGGTGCGCGTTCTCGAGGGCGGCGAGACGCTGGCCCGCCAGACGGGGTTGCTGGATGCTCGGCGGCGGCCCATCCGCGGCCTCCCGAACCGCCTCACCACCGGGTCTGCCGACGAGCTCGGGGCCGTCTGGCGCGGGGCATTCCTCGCTCAGGGCTCGCTGACCGATCCGGGCCGGTCCGCAGCCCTCGAGGTGATCTGCCCGGGCAACGAGTCGGCCATGGCGCTGGTGGGCGCCGCGGCACGGCTGCATGTCGCCGCCAAAGCCCGCGAGGTACGCGGAGTGCACCGCGTCGTCATCCGCGACGGCGAGGCGATCGCCTCGATGCTCAGCATTATGGGTGCGAAGCAGTCGGTCGCCCGCTGGGAGGAGATGCGCCAGCGCCGCGAGGTACGCGCCACTGCCAATCGGCTGGTCAACTTCGACGACGCGAACCTGCGGCGTTCGGCACAGGCCGCCGTCGCGGCCTGCTCACGGGTCGAGCGAGCCCTGGAGATCATCGGCGACGAGGTGCCGGAGCACCTGCGCTACGCGGGTGAACTCCGGCTGAACTTTCGGGATGCGAGTCTCGACGAACTGGGCCACCACGCCGACCCGCCGATGACGAAGGACGCGATCGCGGGGCGCATCCGTCGCCTGCTGGCCATGGCCGACAAGAAGGCGCAGGATCTGGGCATTCCGGGCACCGACGCCAACCTGCCGCCCGACCTCGACGACTGAGGCCCCGCACTCAGTCAATAGACTGGTGCAAACGAGTACAAGGAGAAAACGATGGCTGAATACACCCTTCCAGACCTTCCCTACGACTACGCAGCGCTCGAGCCGCACATCAGTGCGACCATCATGCAGCTGCACCACGACAAGCACCACGCGACCTACGTCGCCGGCGCCAACACCGCGAACGGTGCCCTCGCCGAGGCCCGCGACTCGGGTAACCTCGCCGCCGTCAACAAGTTCGAGAAAGACCTGGCCTTCAACCTCGGCGGCCACGTCAACCACTCCATCTTCTGGACGAACCTGACCCCCGAATCGAGTGAGCCCACAGGTGCCCTCGCCGAGGCGATCGGCGCCGACTTCGGCGACCTCGAGAAGTTCAAGGCGCACTTCACCGCCGTAGCGCTCGGCGTGCAGGGCTCCGGCTGGTCGGTTCTCGCCTACGACGTGCTGGGGCAGAAGCTGAGCATCTTCCAGCTGTTCGACCAGCAGGGCAACGTTCCGTTCGGCCTCGTGCCCCTGCTCATGCTCGACGTCTGGGAGCACGCCTACTACCTCGACTACCAGAACGTGCGGCCCGACTACGTGAAGGCCTTCTGGAACATCGTGAACTGGGAGAACGTCGCCGCACGCTATGCGGCCGCCACCGAGAAGACGAACGGCCTGCTGGTACTGTCATAGCGACACTGTGACCGGGCCCCTCCACCGGGCCCGGTCACCCTTCTTCACCCCCCTCCCCACACCCAGCCCCGCGGGGCCACACTCACAGGAGCACCACGTGTCCGTAAAGATCGGCATCAACGGCTTCGGCCGCATCGGCCGTAACTACTTCAGAGCAGCCCTCGCCAAGGGCAGCGACCTCGAGATCGTCGCGGTCAACGACCTGACCGACTACAAGGCGCTCGCGCACCTTCTCAAATACGACTCCATCAACGGCCGGCTCGACGCGACCGTCGAGCTCGACGGTGACAACATCATCGTGAACGGCAAGCCGATCCTGGTGCTCGCCGAGCGCGATCCCACCAACCTGCCCTGGGGCGAACTCGGCGTCGACATCGTCATCGAATCCACCGGTCGTTTCACCAAGGCCGAAGACGCCAAGAAGCACATCGCCGGCGGCGCCAAGAAGGTCATCGTGTCGGCTCCCGCCACGGGCGACAACGTCGCCACGCTGGTACTCGGCGTGAACGAGGGCACCTACGACCCCGCGATCCACGACGTCATCTCGAACGCCTCCTGCACCACCAACTGCCTCGCGCCGCTGGCCAAGGTCTTCATGGACAACTTCGGTATCGAACGCGGCCTGATGACCACGGTGCACGCCTACACCGCAGACCAGAACCTGCAGGACGGCCCGCACAGCGACCTGCGCCGTGCACGCGCCGCCGCCGTCAACATCATCCCGACCTCCACCGGTGCCGCCAAGGCGCTCGGGCTGGTCATTCCCGAACTCGTCGGCAAGCTCGACGGCTACGCCCTGCGCGTTCCGGTTCCGACCGGATCGATCACCGACCTCACCATCGAGACCAGTGCCACGGTGACGGTCGACCAGGTCAACGCCGCGTACAAGGCTGCCGCCGAGGGACCGCTGAAGGGCATCCTGAAGTACACCGAAGACGAGATCGTGTCGAGCGACATCGTCGGCGACCCGCACTCCTCGATCTTCGACGCGGGCCTCACCAAGGTCATCGGCAACCAGGTCAAGGTCGCTTCGTGGTACGACAACGAGTGGGGCTACTCCAACCGTCTCGTCGACATCACCGAGTACGTCGCCGCCAAACTCTGAGCACATGGTCGAGCCGGTCCCTGCCCGGCTCGACGAATGAATCCCGCGAGAAGGTAATGAGAAACACGAAGTGACAATCAGAACGCTCGAGTCCCTCGGGTCGCTCGATGGCAAGACAGTCATCATCCGCTGCGATCTGAATGTGCCGTTGAAAGACGGTGTCATCACCGACGACGGGCGTATTCGCGCGTCACTTCCCACGCTCGTGGCTCTCGCCGCCCAGGGGGCCAAGGTGGTCATTGTGAGCCACCTCGGCCGCCCTGAGGGTACTCCGGAAGCGAAGTACAGCCTGGCGCCGGTCGCCTCGCGGCTCGCCGAGCTGCTCGAGGCGCCGGTCGCCTTCGCCTCCGACACGGTCGGTTCGGCGGCCCGGGATGCTGTGGCCTCCCTGGCCGGCGACGGCACCTTCCTGCTCCTCGAGAACCTCCGGTTCAACGCCGGAGAGACCTCCAAAGACGCAACGGAGCGCACGGCGTTCGCAGAGCAGCTGGCCGCGTTCGCCGACGTCTTCGTCTCGGACGGCTTCGGCGTCGTGCACCGCAAGCAGGCGAGTGTCTATGAGTTGGCCGAACTGCTGCCGAGTGCGGCCGGACTGCTCATCCAGACCGAGCTCGAGGTTCTCGAGAAGCTCACCGAGAAGCCCGACCGCCCCTACGCGGTCGTGCTCGGCGGGTCGAAGGTCTCCGACAAGCTCGGGGTCATCGGCCATCTGCTGCCCAAGGTCGACTCGCTGCTCATCGGCGGCGGGATGCTCTTCACCTTCCTCGCGGCCCAGGGCTTCCGGGTCGGCGCCAGCCTGCTGGAGAAGGACCAGATCGAGACCGTCAAGGGCTACCTCGAGAAGGCGTCCGAGCTCGGCGTGAAGATCGTGCTGCCGACAGACGTCGTCGTGGCGTCGAAGTTCGGAGCCGACGCCGAGCACACGGTCACCAGCGCCGAGACGATCGAGGAGACGCCCTTCGGTGAGAGCGGGCTCGGGCTCGACATCGGCCCCGACACCGCGGCCGCGTTCGCCGAGATCATCGAGGCGTCGCACACCGTGTTCTGGAACGGCCCGATGGGCGTCTTCGAACTCGAGCCCTTCGCCGAGGGCACCCGATCCATCGCCGCAGCGCTTACGAAGGTCGACGGCCTCGGGGTCGTCGGCGGCGGCGACTCTGCCGCTGCGGTCCGCGCGCTCGGTTTCACCGATGACCAGTTCGGTCACATCTCCACGGGCGGCGGTGCCAGCCTCGAGTTCCTCGAAGGCAAGCGCCTCCCCGGCCTCGACATTCTCGGATGGACAGCATGACGAATCGCACCCCCCTCATCGCCGGCAACTGGAAGATGAACCTCGACCACCTCCAGGCCATCGCCTTCGTGCAGAAGCTCGCCTGGAGCCTGAAAGACGCCTCGCACAGCTACAGCGACGTCGAGGTGGCCCTGTTCCCGCCGTTCACCGACCTCCGCTCGGTGCAGACACTCGTCTCGGCCGACAAGCTCGAGCTGGCCTACGGTGCCCAGGATGTCTCGGCTCACGACTCCGGTGCCTACACCGGTGAGATCTCGGGCCAGTTCCTGGCGAAGCTCGACTGCGCCTACGTGATCATCGGCCACTCGGAACGTCGCACACTGCACAACGAGACCGACGAGCAGATCGGCGCCAAGGTCAGGGCAGCCCTCAAGCACGGCCTGGTTCCGGTGCTCTGCGTCGGCGAGACGGCCGCCGACCTCGAGGAGTTCGGCCCGAGTGCCGTGCCCGTCGGCCAGCTGAAGGCGGCACTCGCCGGCGTTCCGTCCGACGCGAACATCGTGGTGGCCTACGAGCCCGTCTGGGCCATCGGCTCGGGCCAGGCGGCGACGCCCGAGCAGGCCGAGCAGGTCTGTGCCGCCCTCCGGGCCGAGCTCGCCGCGACGCTCGGTCCTGATACGGCCGCCGCGACCCGCGTCCTCTACGGGGGTTCGGTCAAGTCGGGCAACATCGCCGGCTTCATGCGCGAACCCAACGTCGACGGCGCCCTGGTGGGTGGAGCGAGCCTCGACCTCGACGAGTTCAGTGCCATCGTTCGCTTCAAGAAGCACGTGGGCGTCTGAGTCAATGGCGCACCCTCCGGGCGCCGCGAATGAATACTCGCGGCGCCCGCGCACGGTGTTTCCGCAGGCTCAAGGTATACTTGGTCTTTGTCTGCGGGGGACTGAGCGTCTCCCGTCTTGTGTGAAAGGTAACCGTTGCAAATCCTCCAGGTCGTCTTGCAGGTTCTGCTCGGCATAACCAGTCTCCTTCTCACCCTGCTGATCCTCCTCCACCGCGGTCGCGGCGGAGGGCTCTCAGACATGTTCGGTGGTGGCGTCACCTCGAACCTCGGCGCGTCGGGTGTCGCAGAACGCAACCTGAACCGCATCACCGTGATCCTCGGCATCGTGTGGGTTGCCTGCATCATCGTGCTGGGGCTCATCACAAAGTTCGATTCCGGAAACTAGGGGAAATCATGGCATCAGGCGGCAGCGCCATCAGGGGTTCGCGCGTCGGCGCCGGCCCCATGGGCGAACAGGATCGCGGCTACCACGCCGATCGCATCAAGATCTCCTACTGGGATGCTCTCGGCAACGAGACGGTGCGCTACTTCGCGGCCAACCTCCCCGTCGAGGAGATTCCCGAGACCATCGACTCACCGCAGTCCGGGCTTCCCGCCGGCCGCGACCAGCTGAACCCGCCGTCGGTGGCGAAGCTCGAGCCCTACAAGACCCATCTCGCCTATGTAAAAGAACGTCGCACCGAAGAAGAGGCAGCACAGCTGCTTGAAGACGCTCTCGCTCAACTGCGCGCGCGGCGCGGCACGGCGACCCCCTCCAAGTAAGCCTGAGCACAACGAGAAGAGCGGCCCCGAAATGACTCGGGGCCGCCCTTCTCGTTGAGCT
This sequence comes from Subtercola boreus, assembly GCF_003399645.1. Lineage (GTDB taxonomy): Bacteria > Actinomycetota > Actinomycetes > Actinomycetales > Microbacteriaceae > Subtercola > Subtercola boreus_A. Next base: position 338,593 of record NZ_NBXD01000014.1, on the reverse strand, counting down.
GGGTGTCGGTGAGTGCCGATCAGTAGGAGGGCGCGATGAGGTTCTCGGGAACCTCGGCCGCGGCATCCTGGTCGACGAAGAACACGGTGCGCCTGCGACCCTCGGCACCGGCCGCCGGAACCTCCTCGATGGACGCACCCGCCAATGCCAGCCCGAGGGGAGAGGCCTTGTCAGACCCGGCCATGACCAGCCAGATCCGGTCGGCCGAGCGGATGACCGGCAGCGTCAGGCTGAGCCGCAGCGGCGGAGGCTTGGGGGAGTCCCGCACGGCGATCACCGTCTTCACTGTTTCGGTCACGCCCGACATGCCGGGGAAGAGGGAAGCGATGTGGCCGTCAGGGCCCACCCCGAGGAACATGATGTCGAAGCGCGGGTAGAGCGCCGCATCCGGAGCCGCAGCCGCCAGCTCGGCCGCGTACGCCTCGGCCGCCTCGGCGAGGTCGGCGATCTCGTCGGTCGACGGGAACGGATGCACCTTCGCGGGATCGACGAGAACGTGGTCGAGCAGTGCCTCCCGGGCCTGCAGGTCGTTGCGGTCGGCACTGCCGGCCTCGACGAACCGCTCGTCGCCCCACCAAAAGGTGATGCGCTTCCAGTCGACGTTGTTCTGGGCGGGCGAGTTGCGGATGGCGGCGAGCACCGCCGTGTTGACGCTGCCCCCGCTCAGCACCACGTGCGCCTCGTCGTTCTCGTCGAGGATGTCGATGATCTTCGTGATGAAACGAGCGGCCACCGCCCCGGCGAGAGAGTCTCGGTCGGGATGCACCAGAACGCGGCGGTCAGTTGTCATCGGAATTCAGCCCCTGTTTTCGCGTGGAGACGGCAGTGGTCAGGCACGGCTCTGCGAGCCGACATCGGTGGTCTCGAACAGCTCTGCGAGACCGACCGAGATCACTTCACCATACAGGTCGTCGGGATCGAGCCTGCGCAGCTCTTCGGCCAGACAGTCCCGCAGATTGCGGCGCGGAAGCGCAAGGTCGTGCGTGGGCTGGTTCGGCTGCACGAGCGTGGCCACGTTCGGGATCTCGCGCGTCAGGTCGATCGCCCCCGATGCCCGAACGAGTCTCACACTGTGGATGCCGCTTGAACCGTTCGCCCGTTTGGTGAGCCCGTACGTGACGGGCGCCTGCAATTGGTGGCCGAGCCACGCCGCGAGCAGCAGCGTCGAGGGCGAGTCGGATGCTCCCTGCACCTCCACGCTCAACACCGGTTCGAAGGGTGGCTGGTCGAGAACAGCCGCGAGCTGGGCGCGCCAGAGGGTGAGGCGGGTCCACGCGAAGTCGGTGTCACCGGGCGCGTAGGTCTGCGACAGCCGGATGAGCGATTCCACCGGGTTGGGGTGGTTCGAGGCATCCGTGATGCGGCGCTGGGCGATGCGCCCGAGGCTCGAACTCGAGGCCCTGTCGGGGGAGTCGCCGGGCCACCAGACCACCACGGGGGCGTCGGGCAGCAGCAGGCCGGTGACGAGCCCCTCTTCGTCTGACGCCGCGGCGCCGTAGGCCTTGAGCAGAACGACCTCGCTCGCACCGGCGTCTCCGCCCACGCGGATCTGCGCATCGAGGCGGGCACCCCGGCCCGTGCGGGCGCCGTCGGTCTCGGCGTCGGTCGACACGACGATGACACGCATCGGATGCTCGCGCGAGGCATCGTTCGCCGCCTCGATGGCCTCCTCCTCGTGTCCCAGGCTGGTGCGGATGACCAGCGTCAGGACACGACCGAGGGCGACAGCGCCGCCCTCTTCGCGAATCTTGACGAGGGCCTTCGAGATCTTGCTGGTATTGGTGTCGGGAAAGTCGACGATCACGGGCGTCTCCAGGTTCTTCCGTCGCGGGCTAAGAGTTCTTCGGCCGAGTCCGGACCCCAGGTTCCGGGGCGGTACTGGTCGGGCTGGCCCTGGGTCGCCCAGTACTCCTCGATGGGGTCGAGGATCTTCCACGACAGCTCCACCTCCTGGTGGCGAGGGAAGAGGGGCGGGTCGCCGAGCAGGACGTCGAGGATGAGACGTTCGTAGGCCTCGGGGGAGGCCTCGGTGAAGGCGTGGCCGTAACCGAAGTCCATGGTCACATCGCGCACCTGCACACCGGCGCCGGGTACCTTCGAACCGAAACGGATCGTCACACCCTCGTCGGGCTGCACCCGGATGACCAGCGCGTTGGAGCCGAGCTCGGAGGTCTGGCTCTCGGCGAAGAGGTGCTGCGGGGCGCGCTTGAAGACGACCGCGATCTCGGTCACCCGACGGCCGAGGCGCTTTCCCGCCCGCAGGTAGAACGGCACCCCGTCCCACCGGCGCGTCGCGATGTCGATGCGCACAGCGGCATACGTCTCGGTCGTCGACTCGGGGTTCATTCCGTCCTCCTCGAGGAAGCCGGGCACGTATTCACCGCCTTGCCAGCCACTCGAGTACTGCCCGCGGGCAGTCGAGTGCGAGAGGTCCTTCGGAAGCTTGACGGCCGCCAGTACCTTCTCCTTCTCGGCCCGCAGGTCGGAGGCGTTGAACGAGATCGGCTCCTCCATGGCGGTGAGCGCCATGAGTTGCAGGAGGTGGTTCTGGATGACGTCGCGGGCGGCGCCGATTCCGTCGTAGTACCCGGCACGACCGCCCACACCGATGTCTTCGGCCATGGTGATCTGCACGTGGTCGACGTAGTTGCCGTTCCAGATGGGTTCGTAGAGCTGGTTGGCGAAACGGAGCGCCAGGATGTTCTGCACCGTCTCCTTGCCCAGATAGTGGTCGATACGGAAGACGTCATCGGGGGCGAAGACCGACTCGACGACGTCGTTCAGCTCGCGAGCCGTCTTGAGGTCGCTGCCGAACGGCTTCTCGATGACGACGCGGCGCCACTGGCCGGGCTCCGGATGCGCAAGTCCCGAGCGACGGAGCTGTTCGGTGACCAGCGGGAACGCCTTCGGGGGAATCGACAGGTAGAACGCGTGGTTGCCCATCGTGCCGCGGTCGGCATCCAGTTCGGCGATCACCTCTTTGAGGTGCTCGAAGGCCGAATCGTCGTCGAACTCGCCCGAGACGAAGCGGATGCCCTCGGAGAGCTGGCGCCAGACATCCTCGTCGAAGGGCGTACGGGCGTACTCCTTGACGGAGTCGTGCACGACCCGTTCGAAGTCCTGGTCTTCCCAGTCGCGCCGGGCAAAGCCGACGAGGGAGAAACCGGGTGGCAGCAGCCCTCGGCTGGCGAGATCGTAGACCGCCGGCATGAGCTTCTTACGCGACAGGTCGCCGGTCACTCCGAAGATCACGAGAGCGCTGGGCCCCGCGATGCGGTTGAGACGGCGGTCGGTCGGTAGTCGAAGCGGGTTGAACTCCGGAGTGATTTCTACCGGTGACATCGTGCTCCTTGCGTGTGCGTGTGCGCTTGTGGGGTGAGAACGGGCGGGTTTCAGTCGTCAGGTTCGTCGAACGGGTCGACGCCGAGGAGTCGAGCCGCCACCGCGGCAGCGTACTCCCAGGCGAGGAGGAGACCGCCGAGCGATCCACTGACGAGGATCTCGCCCTCGTGCCGGTGCTGGGGGAGCAGGTGGAACGCGTCTGCATCCTTCACGAGCCGAACGATCTGCAGGTCGGCCGCACCGGCCGTGAGCTCCGGCGAGCCGAGCTCGAGAACGACGGGTCGCAGGCCGCGGCTTGTCGTGCCCGTCGTGCCCGTCGGCCCGGCGATCAGCTGTGTGGCCCAGTCACCGAAACCGACGACGTGCGTGCCGTCGGAGACGATGCCGAGCCTGCTCTTGGGTGGCGATGTTCCGGCGATGGCCGCACCGAGGATGAGACCGGGGTTGTCGACGTCGTCGGTCGCGAGGTACAGCTGAATGGCGTCGGCCTCGTCGAGCAGTTCACCGACGTCGGCTCCGGCGAGCCCGGCGGGCACCAGCCCGAACGCGGTGAGCGCCGAGTAGCGCCCACCGACGCTCGGGTCGGCGGCGAAGACACGGTAACCGGCTTCGCGGGCAGACAGCCCGAGCGGGGAGCCCGGGTCGGTGACCACGACGATTCGTTCGGCGGGGTCGATGCCGAGGCTCTGGAAGGCCTGCGCGAAAACGCGTCGGAGGCTGTCGATCCCGTCGGCGGAACCGGAGGTCGACGACACCACGAGGGCCGCGCTCTGCAGGCGGTCGTGCAGCACATCCTGCACCCGGCCGGGAACTGCCGAGTCGAGGACGGTCAGCTCCGCACCCGCCGTCTTGGCGATGAGCTCGGGGGCGAGCAGCGAGGCACCCGTCCCAGCGAGCACGATGTGCTCAACCCCTCGGGCGAGGAGTTCGGCGCGGAGTGCCTCGATCTCGGCGACGAGCGAACGGGACACAGAAACCGACTCCGTCCAGCCGAGTCGCTTCGACGCCCCAGCTTCGGCGTCGGTTCCCCAGAGGGCCGGGTCCTGAGCAGTGATGCTGGAGGCGACCAGGTCATCGACCAACTGGCCGATGTGGGTGCTGACGGCCGTCTCCGCCGCACCACTGACGTGGACCCGAACGCTCACTTGGCGGCGTTCAGCGCGGTCTGGACGGTCTCGAGCAGCTCATTCCACGACACGATGAACTTGTCGACGCCCTCCTTCTCGAGCAGCTCGGTGACCTCGGCGTAGGAGATCCCCTGCGCGGCGATCGCGTCGAGCACCTTGTTCGCTTCGGCGTAGCTGCCCGCGATCGTGTTGCCGGCGACGACTCCGTGGTCGAACGTGGCGTCGAGCGTCTTCTCGGGCATGGTGTTGACGACCTCGGGCGCTGCCAGCTCGACCACATAGGTCGTGTCGAGCACATCGGGGTCTTTCACACCGGTCGATGCCCAGAGCGGGCGCTGCTTGTTGGCGCCCGCGTCGAGGAGCACGGTGGCCCGCACGGTCTCGAAGGCCTGCTCATAGACCTCGTAGGCGAGCTGCGCGTTGGCGACGCCGGCCTTGCTCTTGAGCGCGAGTGCCTCGTCGGTGCCGATGGCCACGAGACGCTTGTCGATCTCGGTGTCGACGCGCGACACGAAGAAGGAGGCGACGGAGTGGATCTTCGTCAGGTCTTCGCCGGCCGCCTGTGCCTGCTCGAGACCGGCCAGGTAGGCGTTGATGACGTCGCGGTAGCGCTCGAGGCTGAAGATCAGCGTGACGTTGACGCTGATACCGGCCGCGATCGTGGCGGTGATGGCCTTCAGGCCCTCGATCGTCGCGGGGATCTTGATGAGCACGTTCTCTTTGTCGACCTTGTCGAAGAGCTCTTTGGCCTGCTTGATCGTCGCCTCGGCGTCGTTCGCGAAACCGGGCTCGACCTCGATCGACACCCGGCCGTCGAAGCCGTTCGTCGCGTCGTAGATGGGGCGGAAGATGTCGCAGCCGTGCGCGACGTCGCTCGTGGTGATCTCGAAGACGGCATCGGTGACGTTGGCGCCCGCAGCAGCGAGCTCCCGCACCTGCTCGTCGTAGGCCTCACCCTTGGCCAGGGCCGAGGCGAAGATCGACGGGTTCGTGGTGACCCCGACGACGTTCTTCTCGGCGATCAGCTTCTGCAGGTTGTCGGTCTTCAGGCGCTCACGCGAGAGGTCGTCAAGCCAGATGCTGACGCCGACGGCGGAGAGCTGGGCGGTGGGGGTGGACGTTTGTGTATCAGTCATGTCTTCTATCTCCTTGAAATCTACTTGAGGCCGGCGAGAGACACCTTGGCTGCTTCGATTGCAGCGCCGGTGGTCATCCCGAACTCACGGAAGAGCGTCTTGTAGTCGGCGGATGCGCCGAAGTGCTCGATCGACACGCTCTTGCCGGCGTCGCCGACGTAGCCGCGCCAGGTCAGCGCGAGGCCGGCCTCGATCGACACGCGCGCCTTGACGGCGGCGGGCAGCACAGACTCGCGGTACTCCGCGCTCTGCTCCTCGAACCACTCCAGGCACGGAGCCGAGACGACCCGGGCGTTGATGCCGTCGGCCTTCAGCAGCTCGCGGGCCTCGACAGCGATCTGCACCTCTGAACCGGTCGCGATGAAGATCACGTCGGGGGTGCCGTTCGGCGCCTCGGCGAGCACGTATGCGCCCTGGGCGACGTACTTCGCCGACGCGAAGGTCTCACCGGATGCTTCGCCCTCACCACGCTCGTACACGGGGATGTTCTGGCGGGTGAGCGCGAGACCGGCCGGGCCCTTGCGTCGTTCGAGGATCGTCTTCCAGGCGTAGGAGACCTCGTTCGCGTCGCCGGGGCGAACCACGTCGAGACCCGGGATGGCCCGGAGCGTCGAGAGCTGCTCGATCGGCTGGTGGGTCGGACCGTCTTCGCCGAGCGCCACGGAGTCGTGGGTCCAGACGTAGATGGCGGGGGACTTCATCAGCGCGGCGAGACGCACGGCCGGGCGCATGTAGTCGGAGAAGATCAGGAACGTGCCGCCGAACGGGCGCGTGTTGCCGTGCAGCACGATGCCGTTCAGGATCGAGCCCATGGCGTGCTCGCGGATGCCGAAGTGCAGCACGCGGCCGTACGGGTTGCCGGTCCACTCGTGGGTCGACCGCTCGGCCGGCACGAACGAGGCGGCCGACTCGATGGTGGTGTTGTTCGACTCTGCGAGGTCGGCGGAGCCGCCCCAGAGCTCGGGCATGACGCCTGCGATGGCGTTGATGACCTTGCCGGAGGAGGCACGGGTCGAGACCTCTTTGCCTGCGGGGAAGACCGGGAGCGCCTCTTCGAGGCCCTCGGGCACGTCACCCTTCAGGATGCGGTCGAGGAGCACCTTCTTCTCGGGGTTGGCCTCGGCCCAGGCGTCGAACCCGACCTTCCACTCCTCGTGGGCAGCGGTGCCGCGGGTCAGGGCCTCGCGGGTGTGGCCGATGACCTCGTCGGAGACGGCGAACGTCTCGTCGGGGTTGAAGCCGAGAACCTCCTTGAGGCCCGCGAGCTCTTCGGCGCCGAGCGCCGAGCCGTGGATCTTGCCGGTGTTCTGCTTCTTCGGGCTCGGCCAGCCGATGATCGTCTTCAGGATGATCAGGCTCGGCTTGCCCGTCTCTGCCTTGGCGGCCGCGATGGCTTCGGCCAGAGCGTGCACGTCTTCGACGTACTCGCCCGTCTTCTTCCAGTCGACGACCTGCACGTGCCAGTGCAGCGCCTCGAAGCGGGCGTGCACATCTTCGGTGAACGCGATGTTCGTGTCGTCTTCGATCGAGATCTGGTTGCTGTCGTAGAACGCGATCAGGTTGCCGAGCTCCTGGTGGCCGGCGAGCGAGGATGCCTCGTTCGTCACGCCCTCCTCCATGTCGCCATCACCGGCGATGGTGTACACGAAGTGGTCGAACGGGCTCGTGCCGGGTGCGGCATCCGGATCGAACAGGCCGCGCTCGAAGCGCGAGGCGTACGCGAAGCCCACGGCCGAGGCGAGGCCCTGGCCGAGCGGGCCGGTGGTGATCTCGACGCCGTCGGTGTGGCCGTACTCGGGGTGGCCCGGAGTGAGCGAACCCCAGGTGCGCAGCTTCTTGAGGTCGTCGAGCTCGAGGCCGTAGCCGCCCAGGTAGAGCTGGATGTAGAGCGTCAGCGAGCTGTGGCCCACCGAGAGGATGAAGCGGTCGCGGCCGATCCATTCGTTGTCGTTCGGGTCGCGCCGCATCTCCTTCTGGAAGAGGAGGTACGCGAGGGGCGCGAGGCTGATGGCCGTTCCCGGATGACCGTTTCCGACCTTCTCAACGGCGTCAGCAGCGAGAACCTTCGCTGTCTTGACGGCCTGGTCGTCGATTGAATCCCACTGCAGTGATGCCACGAGGTTTAGAGCCCTTCTTCGGTTGCCGACGCGGTAGGAGCCCGGACACCAATGAGCCGCAGGTGATTCCCACCTCGCTTCCAGTATAGAGATTCGGTGGGTGCCGTCGGCTGCCAGTGACGACTTCTACGCTCCGTAAACTATGCTGGGGTGGGTATGTCGAACGCAGTTAGAGGAGCAATGGACGTAGCTGTTGAAGGCCGAGTCGAGCATCCGCGTATCTCCGCGGGGCAGAAGGCCAAGGCTTACGTCGCCCTGACGAAACCGCGCGTGATGGAGCTGCTGCTCGTGACGACCGCGCCGGTGATGATCCTGGCGCAGGGCGGCATCCCGAATCTCTGGCTGATGCTCGCCACCCTCGTCGGCGGGGCGCTCAGCGCCGGCAGCGCCGGAGCGTTCAACTGCTACGTCGACCGCGACATCGACCGCGTCATGAACCGCACGCAGGGCCGTCCGCTCGTCACCGGCGAGCTGTCGAACCGCGAGGCACTGGTCTTCGCCTGGGTGCTCGCGATCGTGTCGACGCTCTGGTTCGGCCTGCTCGTCAACTGGTTCACCGCTCTTCTGTCGGTCATCGCGATCGTTCTCTACGCGGTCGTCTACACGATCATCCTGAAGCGCCACACCTCACAGAACATCATCTGGGGCGGCACGGCCGGCTGTATGCCTGTGCTGATCGGCTGGGCTGCGGTGAACGATTCACTCGACTGGCCCGCGTGGATCCTGTTCGGCGTGATCTTCCTCTGGACGCCACCGCACTACTGGCCGCTCTCGATGCGCTATCGCGAGGACTACAAGTCGGTCGGCGTGCCGATGCTGGCGGTCGTGCGGGGCCAGTCGGTCGTGGGGCTGCAGACCATCCTCTACGCCTGGGCGACGGTCGCCTGCTCGCTGCTGCTCATCCCGGTCGCCTCGATGGGCATCCTGTACTCGGTCGCCGCCGTCGCCTCGGGCGGCTGGTTCATCTACGAGACCCACCGCCTCTACGGCTCCGCGATCCGCCACGGCTCGGTGAAGCCGATGCGCGTCTTCCACGCCTCGATCACCTACCTCACCATCCTCTTCCTCGAGATCGCGATCGACCCCCTCCTCCCCTTCTAGCCCGCTCACCCCCCCCCCCCCCGATCGACTTTCCCGTTTGCGCGGTGATCTCGAGCAATTGCTGCACAAACGGGAAACTGGATGATGCGGAGGCCGTGTGGGGCCTGTGGATAACTTCTGCGGGGGATTCGGGGATGCGGCAGGGTGTCGGGATGCCAGAACTTCCTGTACCCCTCACTGCGCGTCCGTTCAGTGTCTCTGACGCCGAAACTGCGGGCGTGAGCCGTCACCGGTTGCGCCAGCGCGGCCTTTCGGCGCCGTACCGCGGGGTTCGGGTGTTGACGCCCGCCTCGCCGAGCACTGACGAGAGAACCGAGGCCGCGGCGCTCAGGGCGTGCACATCGTACGAGCCGCGGCTGCGGGAAGGAGAGATGTTCTGGGGGCCGACAAGCGCCCTGCTCTGGGGTTGCCCGCTGCCTCTGAGGTCGGTCGCCGGACCGATCCACCTGGCGGTCCGTGCTCCCCTCAACGCTGCGCGGGAGAAGCATGTCATCGGGCACCAGACATCCCTGGGTCGGACCCTTCTCGTCGAGAGCCGCCGATGCGGACTACCGGTTCCCGACCCTGCGACGACGTGGCTCACGCTCGCCGGCACGCTCGGGGTGCACGACCTTGTCGCGGCCGGTGACTACTTCGCACACGTCCCGCCGGAGTCGCACCCGGTGCCGGGCCGACCGTTCGTCACTCTCGACGAGCTGGCCTGGCGCGTCGAACGGTTCCATGGGCGTGGGAAGAGCAGAGCATCCGAAGCCCTGCCCCGTCTCACCACCCGGGCGGAGTCGCGGCCCGAGTCACTGCTGCGGCTCTTGTTGATCGACGCGGGCCTGCCGCTGCCTGAGGTGAACCCCGAGCTCGCGGATGCACGCGGGGGCCTCATCGGCCGCGCAGACCTGGTGTTTCGACGCGAACGGGTGATCGTGGAGTACGACGGCGACCAGCACCGAACCGACACGACTCAATACGAAAAAGACATGACGCGCCTAGAACGTTTCCATCTCGCGGGGTGGACGGTGCTCCGCGTGCGAAAGTACGGCCTCTTCACTGCGCCTAACACCACCGTCCGTCGCGTCGCAACTGCCCTCGCACGCCGGTGACCCCGTCGACTTTCCCCACTGTGCGGCGCGGGGGTGCGATTCGTGCGCAAACGGGAAAGTCGATGGGGGGGTCTGCGCGCGGCGGAGGCGGCGGGGTGGGAGGGTCAGCGCGCGGCAGATGCGGGGGATACTGCGGGGGCTACAGCTTCCGGTGCCAGCGGCGCCGCGGTGGCGGGGGCCGCCGGGGCGGCGGCGGGGGAGCGGCGCTCCGCGAGGAGGGTCGCGGTCATGGCGGCCACTAGGCAGGCCGCGAGCAGCATGTGCACGATGACGAGGGCGGGCGGCAGGCCCAGTCGCGACTGCGTCAGTCCCACGGCGATCTGCGCGACCTCGACCGCGAGCAGGGTCACGGGCCAGCGACGGGGCAGGCCGCGCACCACGGCGACCACGACGAGCAGCACGGTCAGCGCGAAGAGCACGTACGCCGGGTAGCTGTGCAGGTGCTCCATCACGTCGGTGTTGAGCCCGTTGCGCGGGGTCGCGGCGTCACCGGCATGCGGGCCCGATCCGGTGGTCAGGATGCCCAGGGCCACCGCCAGCCCGACGAACACCGCCGCGGCCCGCGCGACCCCGAGGTACCAGGCCGGCACGACGAGCGTGAGCCCCGCACCGCGCGTTCCGTCGTGCACCCGGTAGACGAGCATCGCGGTGACGACGACGAGCCCGATCGACACGACGAAGTGCAGCCCGACGATGTAGGGGTTCAGGCCGGTGAGCACCGTGATGCCGCCGATGACCGCCTGCAGCGGGATCGAGAGCCCCTGCAGCAGGGTCAGAACGAACAGATCGCGGCGTTCGCGGCGCATCCGGAGCACGATAACGAAGGCGGCGATCGACACCAGGACGACGACGAACGTGAGCAGCCGGTTGGTGAATTCGATGATGCCGTGCACGCCCATCTCCGGGGTGGACACGAACGAGCCGTCGGTGCATTGGGGCCAGGTCGGGCACCCCAGGCCCGAACCGGTCAGCCGAACGGCCCCGCCGGTTCCGATCAGAACGATCTGCACCACGAGCGACGCCCAGGCGAGAAGGCGCACCCGACGGTCGACGGTGGTGGGGAGCCAGGTGTACAGGCGTTTCACAGGACAGGTTCCTTCATGGGGCTGAGGCGATAGAGTGAGGGGGTCAAGAACCCCGCGCTGCACGCGCAGCGGGTCGTTCGCACGAAGCGGCGCCGGTGCCGATTGATCTCAGTACATTCTAGATACCGAGACTCGATGTTCTACGCTTTGTGGAATTCCTTCCGAACCTGACATGTTGTACCAGAAAAGGAAGGGAGAAAGTCATGACAGACGTACTCATCGACCGCCCGGAGCTTCAGAACCTGGGGGTGTACGAGTTCGGGTGGTCCGACTCCGACGCCGCCGGTGCCATTGCCAAGCGGGGCATCTCACCCGAGGTCGTCGCGGGTATCTCGACGCTCAAGAACGAGCCCGAGTGGATGCTCAAGAACCGCCTCAAGGCCCTCGCCCTGTTCGAGCGCAAGCCGATGCCGACGTGGGGAGCAGACCTCTCGGGCATCGACTTCGACAACATCAAATACTTCGTGCGCTCGACGGAGAAGCAGGCCACCACGTGGGACGACCTGCCCGACGACATCAAGAACACGTACGAGAAGCTCGGCATCCCCGAGGCTGAGCGCCAGCGCCTCGTCTCCGGCGTGGCCGCGCAGTACGAGTCCGAGGTCGTCTACCACACCATCCGTGAAGATCTCGAGGCCCAGGGCGTCATCTTCATGGACACCGACACCGCGCTCCGCGAGCACCCCGAGTTCTTCGACGAGTACTTCGGTACGGTCATCCCGTCAGGCGACAACAAGTTCGCAGCGCTCAACTCGGCCGTCTGGTCGGGCGGGTCGTTCGTCTACGTGCCGAAGAACGTGCACGTCGAGATTCCGCTGCAGGCCTACTTCCGCATCAACACCGAGAACATGGGCCAGTTCGAGCGCACGCTGATCATCGCCGACGAGGGTTCGTACGTGCACTACATCGAGGGCTGCACCGCCCCGATCTACAAGAGCGACTCGCTGCACTCGGCCGTGGTCGAGATCATCGTGAAGAAGAACGCCCGCGTTCGCTACACGACGATCCAGAACTGGTCGAACAACGTCTACAACCTGGTCACCAAGCGGGCCATCGCCCACGAGGGCGCGACCATGGAGTGGATCGACGGCAATATCGGTTCGAAGGTCACCATGAAGTACCCGTCGATCTACCTGGTCGGCGAGCACGCCAAGGGTGAGACCCTCTCCGTCGCGTTCGCGGGCCCCGGCCAGCACCAGGACGCCGGCGCGAAGATGATCCACATGGCGCCCTACACGCAGTCGTCGATCGTCTCGAAGTCGATCGCCCGCGGCGGTGGCCGTGCCGGTTACCGCGGCGAGGTGCGCGTCGCTGAGAACGCGCACCACTCGGCGAACACCGTGCGCTGCGACGCCCTGCTCGTCGACACCCAGTCGCGCAGCGACACCTATCCCGCGATCGACATCCGGGTCGACGATGTGCAGCTCGGCCACGAGGCGACCGTTTCGCGGGTCAGTGAAGAGCAGCTCTTCTACCTCATGAGCCGCGGTCTGCCCGAAGACGAGGCCATGGCTATGATCGTTCGCGGGTTCATCGAGCCCATCGCGCGCGAGCTGCCCATGGAGTACGCGCTCGAACTCAACAAGCTCATCGAGATGGGCATGGAAGGGTCGGTCGGATGACCGTCCGTACCCTTCCCGCGCCGAAAGGACCTGTCGGCTAGATGTCCGCAGTACCCAGCAACATCACGGCGACCGAAAAGGTCGTTCCCGCAGCATCCGAGGCGGCCGGTATCGCCGTCCCGGCGGTCGATCCCGGCGGACAGACTCCGACCGGCGGTCACCGCGGCACCCCGATGGGCTCGAAGTCGCACACCGACGGAGCCTGGTCGGAGCGCCCGGTGCAGACCCGGTCCGAGCGTTATACCTCGGCCGACGTCGCCGACTTCGATGAGCCCTCCGGCCACGAGGTCGACTGGAAGCTGACGCCGATCAAGCTCGTCTCCGATCTCATCTCGGGTGAGCTCGACGGGTCCGTTCTGGAGTCTGCGCTCACCGTGGCCGAGCCCGTCGACGGATTCACCCTGTCGTGGGTCAGTCGCACCGACGAGCGCATCGCGTCTGCGGGCCTGCCCGAAGACAAGGCCAGCGCCAACGCCTGGTCGCAGTTCGAGAAGGCCTTGGCTATCGACGTGACGGGGGAGGAGCCCACGAGCGAGTACATCGTCCGGCGCTCTGGCCTCGGCAGCGCACCACGTGCCGCACACACGGTGATCACCGCGGCCGCCAACAGCCGCGGCGTCGTCATTCTCGAGAACACCGGTGACGCCCGGATCTCGGAGAACGTCGAGATCGTGGTCAAGGAGGGCGCCCACCTCACGGTCGTCACCGTGCAGGAGTGGAATGACGGAGCATCCCACCTCGCAAGCCACTTCGCCCAGGTCGGCCGGGACGCAACGCTCCGCCACATCGTGGTGTCGCTCGGCGGCTCGATCGTGCGGGTGAACCCGAGCATCCATCTCTCGTCTCCCGGCAGCGCGACCGAAGCGTATGGGCTGTACTTCGCCGACGCCGGGCAGCACCTCGAGCAGCGCGTCTACATCGACCACGAAGCCGAGAACTCACGCAGCCGCGTCAAGTACAAGGGCGCGCTGCAGGGTGAGGGTGCGCACTCGGTCTGGGTGGGCGACGTGCTCATCCGCCAGAGCGCCGACGGAACCGACAGCTATGAGGAGAACCGCAACCTCGTGCTCTCGGAGGGCACCCGTGCCGACTCCATCCCGAACCTCGAGATCGAGACCGGCAACATCCTCGGTGCCGGGCATGCCAGCTCGACCGGGCGTTTCGACGACGAGCAGCTGTTCTACCTGCAGTCGCGCGGTATCAGCGAGGAGGAGGCGCGTCGACTCGTCGTTCGCGGGTTCCTCGCGGAGATCATCCAGCAGATCGGTGCTCCGGCCGTCGAAGAGCGGTTGTCGCGCGCGGTCGAGGCGGAGTTGACCCTGACGCCTGGTTCAGTCTCGGCGTTCACGCCCGATGCTGCTCCGGATGCTGCACCCACCCCTGCCCCGGAGGAGACCGCCTGATGGCCGCCACCCGTATCTGTGCTCTCGAAGAACTGAACCCGAACGAAGCCGTCCGCGTCGAGATCGACGGCGTCGCCATCGCGCTGGTGAAGGATTCGTCGGGGGAGTGCTTCGCCATCGGCGACACCTGCACGCACGGCGACATCTCGCTGGCCGAGGGTTTCGTCGAAGACGACACGCTCGAGTGCTGGGCCCACGGCTCGAAGTTCTCGCTGCTCACCGGCAAGCCCCTGACCCTCCCGGCCTACGAGCCGGTTCCCGTCTACGAGCTCAGCATCGTCGACGGAGATGTGTACATAGATCCCTCAACGACCAAGGAAATCAGCTAAGCCATGTCTGTACTCGAAATCCGCGACCTGCACGTCAGCGTCGACACCGAGCAGGGCGCCAAGCAGATCCTGCGCGGCGTCGACCTCACGATCAACCAGGGCGAGACCCACGCGATCATGGGGCCGAACGGCTCGGGCAAGTCCACGCTCGCCTATGCGATCGCCGGTCATCCGAAGTACCACGTCACCAGCGGGTCGATCCTGCTCGACGGCGAAGAGATGACCACGGCGACCGTGGATGCCCGCGCCCGCGCCGGCCTCTTCCTCGCGATGCAGTACCCGGTGGAGATCCCCGGCGTCACCGTCACGAATTTCCTCCGCACGGCGAAGACCGCGATCGATGGATCGGCCCCGCCCATCCGCACCTGGGTCAAAGACGTCCGCACCTCGATGGAGGCACTGCGCATGGACCGCGCGTTCGCCGAGCGCAACGTGAACGAAGGCTTCTCGGGTGGCGAGAAGAAGCGCAACGAGATCCTGCAGCTCGAACTGCTCAAGCCCAAGTTCGCGGTGCTCGACGAGACCGATTCCGGGCTCGATGTCGACGCGCTGAAGATCGTGTCGGAGGGCGTGAACCGCGCGAAGACGAACACCGGGCTCGGCGTGCTGCTCATCACGCACTACAACCGCATCCTGAAGTACATCCAGCCCGACTTCGTGCACGTGTTCGTCGCCGGTCGCATCGTCGAGCAGGGCGGCCCCGAGCTCGCCGTGCGCCTCGAGAACGAGGGCTACGATCGTTTTCTCGCCGACATTCCCGCAGCCGCCGACGCGGCATCGCTCGTCGAGTAGGAGTCCGACATGGTGACCACACTCGAGCCCGCCCGCTTCGATCAGATCGAAGAGGCGCTCAAAGATGTCATGGACCCGGAGCTCGGCATCAACGTCGTCGACCTCGGGCTCATCTACGACCTCGGCTGGGATGGCGACAACGACGCCCTCATCATCTCGATGACGCTCACGAGCGCCGGATGCCCCCTGACCGACGTGCTCGAAGAGCAGACCGCCGAGGCCCTCGACGGCGTCGTCGACGCCTTCCGCATCAACTGGGTGTGGATGCCGCCGTGGGGCCCCGAGAAGATCACCGATGACGGCCGCGACATGATGCGGGCACTCGGCTTCTCCATCTAGCCCTCGGCAAGCAACGACGCCCCGACCGGATCCGTTCCGGTCGGGGCGTTTTCCGTTCACGATTTATACTTGGCTTCTACCCCCACCTTCGCCGTAGCGGCGAGAAATCAGAATTGGACTACCCCCGTGCTCAGTGTGCATGACCTTGAGCTGCGCGTCGGCGCCCGCGTTCTGATGGAGGGCGTGAACTTCCGTGTCTCGGCCGGCGACAAGATCGGGCTGGTCGGGCGCAACGGTGCCGGCAAGACGACGCTCACCAAGACCCTCGCCGGCGAACTCAAGCCCGACGGCGGTCGCATCGACATGTCGGGCCAGATCGGCTACCTGCCGCAGGACCCGCGCTCGGGCAACCCCGAAGACCTGGCACGCACCCGCATTCTCGACGCCCGCGACCTCGGCCAGATCGTGTTGCAGATGCAGCAGGCACAGCTCGACATGGCATCCGGTGACCCTGCGGTCGTCGAGAAGGCCATGAAGAAGTACGGCAACCTGGATGACCGGTTCAACGCTCTCGGCGGATATTCGGCCGAGGCTGAGGCGGCGTCGATCGCGTCGAACCTGAGCCTGCCCGACCACATCCTCGACCAGCCGCTCTCGACCCTCTCGGGCGGGCAGCGCCGGCGTATCGAGTTGGCGCGCATCCTGTTCTCGGGTGCAGACACGATGCTGCTGGATGAGCCCACCAACCACCTCGACGCCGACTCGGTCGTCTGGCTGCGCGAGTTCCTCAAGGGCTTTCAGGGCGGGCTGATCGTGATCAGCCACGATGTCGCGCTCGTGGAGGAGACCGTCAACCGCGTCTTCTACCTCGATGCCAACCGTACGGTCATCGACACGTACAACATGAACTGGAAGAACTATCTCCGCCAGCGCGCCAGCGACGAGGAGCGCCGCAAGAAGGAGCGCGTCAACGTCGAGAAGAAGGCCGGCGTGCTGCAGATGCAGGCCGCCCGCTTCGGTGCGAAGGCCTCGAAAGCTGCGGCAGCCCACCAGATGGTGCGCCGTGCAGAGAAGATGCTCTCGGGTCTCGACGAGGTGCGCGAGGTGGATCGCGTGGCCAAGCTGCGCTTCCCCGACCCGGTCGCGTGCGGTCGCACGCCGCTCATGGCCAGCGACCTGTCCAAGAGCTACGGGTCGCTGGAGATCTTCACCGCGGTCGACCTCGCGATCGACCGCGGCTCGAAGGTGGTCATCCTGGGCTTCAACGGCGCCGGCAAGACCACGCTGCTGCGCATCCTCGCCGGCATCGACAAGCCCGACACCGGGCAGATCGAACCCGGCCACGGCCTGCGGATCGGGTACTACGCGCAGGAGCACGAGACCATCGACGTCAAGCGCACGGTGCTCTCGAACATGGTGTCGTCGTCTCCGAACCTGACAGAGACCGAGGCCAGGCGGGTGCTCGGCTCGTTCCTCTTCACGGGCGACGACGGCCACAAGCTCGCAGGGGTGCTCTCGGGCGGCGAGAAGACGCGGCTCGCCCTCGCGATGATCGTCGTCTCGGGCGCCAACGTTCTGCTGCTCGACGAACCCACGAACAACCTCGATCCCGCCTCCCGCGAAGAGATCCTGGATGCCCTGGCCAACTACGCCGGCGCCGTCGTTCTGGTCTCGCACGACGAGGGCGCGGTCATGGCCCTGAACCCCGAGCGCGTGCTCATCCTCCCCGACGGCGTCGAGGACCACTGGAACAAGGAGTACCAGGACCTCATCGAGCTCGCCTGACGGGTCGGCTCAGCCCCCGAAAGCGGGACCGTCGTGCTCGACGCCGTCGACCGTGGTGTACGTGGTCCGGTCGGGAAAGTCTGCATCAACCGCAGCGTCGATCGTGCTGGGCCACCAAGCGGACCAACTGCCGTTGTTGACGCTGGCGTCGACGACGCGGCCGTCGTGGAGCGCGAGAGTGACAGACGTGACGTCGTCACCTGCGCGACCCGACATCGACGTGATGATGCCGAATTCGTCAGATGGGCTGTCCATTCGACCGAGATCCGTTGTGATCTCATCTGCGGACGGCGCCGGCTCGAGCTGAAGGTCTTCGGGCGGGGCAGTGCTGAGGTACTCCGCGTTCGAGATCCAGAGGGCACTGTCTCCAGCCACGATGCAAAATGCGGTGTGGGTGTCGCCGTCGGCGAACATCATTGCCCGAAAATCTCCACGCTGCTCGCTGGTCAGCACCGCCTCCGTCGAAGTGTTGCCGTGCTCACTCGACGCGGTACCGCAGGCGTTGCGGTCGGCGGCGCTCGGTGGCACGGGAACCGGCGTCGTCGTGTAGCTGGCCAGAGCACCCTTCGCCGAGAGAGCGAAGTTCGACACCGGGGCCTGCGAGGGTGAGTTGATCGAGACCACCAGCGTGGCGGCGACCGCTGCCACGGAGAGCACCCCGAAAGCACCGACGGCGAGTCGTCGACGACGCGGCCGGCGGGTGGGCGCCTCGACGGTGGCGGTCGTGATGCGAAGGAGTGTCTCGTCGAGGTGACGGCGATCTCCCTGGGAGAGGGTCGGTTCCGGAGAAGGGTCCAGCGATCGAAGGCGCTCGGTGAGGTCGTATTCGGTGAGGGTCATGTGCGGAGTCCTGTTCATCGGGTCGGAAGAGTCTGGGGGAGGGCAGCGCCGGCCGCACGGCGCGCGTCTGCGAACGGAACATGATCCTCCGTGAGGAGCGCGGCCAGGCGGCGGCGGGCGCGGGTGAGGCGCATCGAGTAGGTGGCCCGCGAGCATCCGATCACCGCTGCGGCGGAGCGCGCGTCGAGGTCCTCCCACACGTCGAGGGCGAGAACTTCCTGGTCGGCGATCGAGAGGGTCGCGAAGGCCGCTCGAACGTCGAGGTGGCGGTCGAGGGCGGCCGATTCATCCGGTGCCGAGTGGGGCTCGAAGGTGGCGATGCGAACTTCGAGGGCGTGTTGACGGTCGATGGCGCGAGCCGAGTTGAGCATGACGTTCCGCGCAGTCTTGTAGAGCCAGGGCAGTGGTTCAGCAGGGAGGGTTCGACGCTTGACCCAGGCGACGGTGAACGTCTCGCTGACGATGTCGTCGACGTTCAGTGGGTGAGCGCGGCGACGGACGAACCGCAGAACGGCCGCATAGTGCTCGAAATACGACTGACGAAAATGATCGTCGGGTGGTGCAGACATCTGGCCTCATCTCTGGGCCCACGGTGCGGGCCCTACAGAGGAAATGTCCGGCACCGCTGGTAATGCAACAGCTTAGTGACGATTGATCACAATACGTACCCTACGAAGGGAGGGCAGTGACCGTCAGCGGGAAGTCGCGCGCCGCGAGGAACTCGCGGAGGAAATCGACGTGCTCGTCGCATGCCACCCAGACCTTGACGCGGTCGGCCGCGTGGATCTTGGGGTTGCGCCATCCGATCGACCAGACCGCCTCCGAGCGGCAGCCCGCGCGCGAACACTCCTGCGCGCCGGGAGTACCGCCGAGCGGCGACCCACCCAGCGCATCCAGCAGGCTCACTCGGGTCGGCCGCCGGTCTCGCGGCCACCGCCACGGAGGGGCATCTGGCCCAGGGGAACAAGCTGGCCGCCGGGCGCCTGCATCGTTCCGGGGGTGTTCTTGCCCGTGTTGGCGATGACGACAGCGAACCACGGCAGCACCACGGCGGCGACGCCGAGGATGAGCAACCACCAGCCCTGAACGAAGAGCAGACCCGCGAGGCAGAGGAGCCGGATGCCCATGGCGAGCGTGTAGCGCACCATTCTGGCATGCCGTTCGTCGGCCGGGTTCGCGGGAAGGCTCGTCACGGAGAACTGCTGTGTTTCGTGCTTCATCGTGTGCCGCCTGTCGGAAGGAATTCATCTAAGCCTACGCTTCCCGTGGGCCCCATATGCTTGTATGCGGCCCATTGAGGGACCAGTTGACAAGAGCCCGAAAGGCGTTAGATGACGACCCCCAGAACTGTTCTCATCACCGGAGGCAACCGCGGAATCGGTTACTCCCTTGCCTCGGAATTCGTCGCCCAGGGGCACCGCGTCGCCGTCACCGCGCGTTCCGGCGAGGGCCCTGCCGGCACCCTCACGGTACGGGCTGACGTGACGGATGCCGCGACCGTCGACTCCGCGTTCACCGAGGTCGAGGCGGCGCTCGGTCCGGTCGAGGTCGTCGTCGCGAACGCGGGCATGACCCGCGACACGCTGCTGCTGCGCATGAGTGAAGACGACTTCACCGACGTGATCGACACGAACCTGACCGGGGCGTTCCGCGTCGTCAAACGCGCGTCGAAGGGGATGTTGAAGGCACGGTTCGGCCGCATCATCCTGATCTCGAGTGTGGTCGGGCTCTACGGATCGGCCGGCCAGGTCAACTATTCGGCCTCAAAGGCCGGTCTCGTCGGTCTCGCCCGGTCGGTGACCCGGGAGCTCGGTGCCCGCGGCATCACGGCGAACGTCGTCGCACCCGGGTTCATCGAGACGGAGATGACCGCCGAGCTTCCGGATGCGCTGCAGGCCGAGTACAAGAAACAGATCCCCGCGGGTCGCTTCGCCACGGCCTCCGAAGTCGCTCGTGTCGTCGCCTGGCTCGCCTCCGACGACGCCTCCTACATCTCGGGCGCGGTCATCCCCGTCGACGGCGGCCTCGGCATGGGGCACTAGCGCCCGCGCCGCGCCCGCTCGCCCGGCCCGCGAACAGTCGCGCGCAGCGGCGCCGGTGGTGCCGTGGTGAGACAGTTGCGGACGTGTGAGACCCGCGTGCCGGTCTCACGTGTCCGCAGGTGTCTCATGTACGCGAACGGGGGCACGCGAGCACGCGAGCGGGGCGGCGCGGGGCGGCGCGGGGCGGCGCGGGGCGGCGCGGGGCGGCGCGGCGCAGCGCGGGGGTCAGCCGCGGAGGCCGAGGAGGGGGAGCAGCTGGGAGAGGTCGCGGGTGTCGATCGAGAGGTGGGCCGCGGAGCGGACCACCTCTCGGGCGTTGAACGCGACCGAGAGGCCCGCGGTGTGCATCATGCGGAGGTCGTTCGCACCGTCGCCCACGGCGACGGTGCGAACGAGGGGGATGCCCGCCGCAGCCGCCCAGGCAACGAGCGCCGAGGCCTTGGCCTCGGCGTCGATGACGGGGCCCACGAGGGTGCCCGTCAGCACTCCGTCGGCCACTTCGAGGCGGTTGGCGCTCCAGAAGTCGAGGCCGAGCGAGAGGGCCACATCGTCGACGAGCTCGTGGAACCCGCCCGAGACGACCCCCACGTACCCGCCCGCGGCGTGGAGCCCGGCCACCAGCTCGTCAGCGCCATCCGTCACCCGGATGCTCGCGGCGACCTCGCCGAAGCAGGCGACAGGGAGCCCCGCGAGAGTCGACACGCGCGAGCGGAGGCTCTGCTGGAAGTCGAGTTCGCCCGACATGGCGCGCTCGGTGATGTGGGCGACCTCGTCGAGACTGCCGGCGCACTCTGCCAGCATCTCGATGACCTCGTTCTCGATGAGCGTCGAGTCGACGTCGAGTACGACGAGGAACGCGGGGGGCGCGAACTCGGGGGCAGCAACCCCGGGGGCAGCGACCTCGGAGAGAGCGGACACAGTGGGAGCGCCCGGCGATGCCACGGAGCCAGAACCGTTCAGTTGCTGATCGTGGGTGCGGGCATCCGGAGTCAGCAACTGGTTCATCATGGCTCTACGCGTACTCCCTTGCCGACCACGGTTATGCCCGTGTCGGTCACTGTGAACCCACGTTCGCGGTCGCGCGCGTGGTCGATGCCGATCATGGCCCCGGCGGCGACAACCACGTTCTTGTCCAGAATAGCGCGACGGATCACGGCGTCGGGTTCGATGTGCACGCGGTCGAAGAGCACACTGTCTTGCACAAGAGCGCTCGACCCGATGGTCACCCAGGGCCCGAGAACACTTCGCTCGATGCGGGCGCCGGAGATGAGGCAGCCGAGCGAGACGATGGACTCGACCGTCGTTCCGCTGTTGCCCTTGGCGTCGCGCACGAACTTCGCCGGCGGCGAGTTGAGCTGCTGCGTGTAGATCGGCCACTCGCTGTTGTACAGGTTGAAGATCGGGAGCGCCGAGATCAGGTCCTGGTGGGCGTCGTAGAACGACTCGATCGTTCCCACGTCTCGCCAGTAGTACCGGTCGCGGTCGGTCGCACCGGGAACCTCGTTGTGTGAGAGGTCGTAGACGCCGGCCTGGCCGCGCGACACGAAGTCGGGGATGATGTCGCCACCCATGTCGTGGTTGGAGTCAGGCTTCTCGCCATCACGGATGACTGCGTCAATGAGGGCATCGGTGTTGAAGACGTAGTTGCCCATCGAGGCGAGCACCTCGTGGGGGGAGTCGGCAATGCCGACGGCCGTCTTCGGCTTCTCGAGGAACTCACTGATGAGGGCGGGGTTCTCTGGGTCGGTCTGAATGATGCCGAACTGGTCGCTGAGCTCCATCGGCTGGCGGATGGCCGCGACGGTCGCCGGCAGGCCCGAGGCGACGTGCGCCTGGATCATCTGCGCGAAGTCCATGCGGTAGACGTGGTCTGCACCGACCACGACCACGATGTCGGGCATCTCGTCGCGGATGAGGTTGAGGCTCTGCAGGATGGCGTCGGCAGACCCGCTGAACCAGCGCTTGCCGAGGCGCTGCTGCGCGGGAACGGATGCGACGTAGGAGTCGAGAAGGCCCGAGAGTCGCCAGGTCTGCGACACGTGCCGGTCGAGGCTGTGCGACTTGTACTGCGTCAGCACGACGATCTTCGTCAGTCCCGAGTTGATCAGGTTCGAAAGGGCGAAGTCGATGAGGCGGTACCCGCCACCGAACGGAACGCCGGGCTTCGCGCGGTCGGCTGTGAGCGGCATGAGCCTCTTGCCTTCTCCACCAGCTAGGACGATGCCGAAGATCTTCTTTGATGCAGCCATAGCTCGACTATAGGGCAGCCGGGTGACACCGAAGAGCCTCGATTTCACAGGCCGAAATGGAGTACGTTCGCCTTGTGCGCGTCGATGTGATTTCCAGAGAGTATCCACCAGAGGTCTACGGGGGAGCCGGTGTTCATGTCGCCGAGCTCGTGAAAGCCCTGCGGGAGAACATCGAGGTGACGGTGCGGGCCTTCGGGCAACCGCGGTCCGAGGCCGGCGTGTTCTCCTACCTCCCGCCGGCCGAGCTGGCCGGGGCGAATCCGACGCTCACGACGCTGGGCACCGACCTGCAGATCGCGAACGATGTGGCGGGTGCAGACGTCGTTCACTCGCACACCTGGTACGCGAATGCGGCCGGGCAGCTGGCATCCATGCTGCATGGCATCCCGCACGTCGTCACCGCGCATTCCCTGGAGCCCCTGCGGCCGTGGAAGGCCGAGCAGCTGGGCGGCGGGTACCGCCTGTCGAGCTGGATCGAGAAGAGCGCCTTCGAGAGCGCCGACTCGGTCATCGCCGTGTCGAACGGCATGCGCAACGACATCCTGCGCTCGTACCCCTCCATCTCCGAAGACCGCGTCAGCGTCGTCTACAACGGCATCGACCTTGCTAAGTGGAAGCCGGTTCAGGAGCCGTCAGTGCTGGAGCGCTGGGGCATCGACACCTCACGCCCGTCCGTCGTCTTCGTCGGTCGCATCACCCGCCAGAAGGGTCTGCCCTACCTGTTGCGAGCTGCTTCGCAGCTGGCTCCGGATGTTCAGCTCATCCTCTGCGCCGGAGCACCCGATACGCCCGAGATCATGGCAGAGGTCACGGCGGGGGTTCGCGAACTGCAAAAGACGCGCACCGGGGTGATCTGGATTCCCGAGCTGCTCAGCCAGCACGACCTGTCCGCGGTACTGACCAGCGGCACCGTGTTCGTGTGCCCCTCCGTATATGAGCCGCTCGGCATCGTCAATCTCGAAGCGATGGCCTGCGGACTGCCGGTCGTCGGAACGGCGACCGGCGGCATCCCCGAGGTCGTCGACGACGGCGTCACCGGACGACTCGTCGCCATCGATCAGGCCACCGACGGCACGGGCACCCCGACCGACCCCGAGCGCTTCGTGCGCGACCTCGCCGGTACTCTCACCGAGGTGCTCGCCGACCCCGCCGCGGCGCGGACGATGGGCGCGAACGGTCGCTTGCGGGCCGAAAGCACGTTCAGTTGGAAGCAGATCGCCGAGGAGACCGAACGGATCTACCGGAGCCTCATCTAGATTCCCCGCAGCCCGATCCGGTCGGTTCGGCCCGATAGAGTTGTGGTCATGCCCACAGTTCTTGACCTCGAAGATGTGTCGGTCGTTCGCAACGGAAACCGCATCCTGAGCGACATCACCTGGAAGGTCGAGGACGACCAGCGCTGGGTCATCCTCGGGCCGAACGGTGCAGGCAAGACCACGCTGCTGAACCTCGCTTCGGCGATGGTGCACCCGTCATCGGGCTCCGTGCAGATCCTGGATTCGCGCATGGGGCGCGTCGATGTCTTCGAGCTGCGGCCCCGGGTGGGATTCGCATCCACCGCGATGGCGAAGCGCTTCCCGGCGGATGAGACCGTGCTGAACGTCGTACTGACGGCGGCGTACTCCGTCACGGGCCGCTGGAATGAGCAGTACGACGAGATCGACCTGCGCCGGGCGCAGCGGGTGCTCGCCGAGTGGCGGCTCGACCACCTCGAAGACCGTAAGTTCGGGTCGCTGAGCGACGGCGAGCAGAAGCGTGTGCAGATCGCGCGCTCGGTGATGACCGATCCCGAACTGCTGCTGCTCGACGAGCCGGCGGCGTCGCTCGACCTCGGTGCCCGCGAAGAACTGCTGCAGCTTCTGGGTGGGTACGCCTCTGCGGTTACTGCGCCAGCGATCGTCATGGTGACGCATCACGTCGAAGAGATCCCGCGGGGTTTCACGCACGTGCTCCTCGTGTCGAAGGCATCGATCGTGGCCGCGGGGCCGCTTTCCTCCTCGCTGACCGAGTCCAACCTCGAGGCGACGTTCGGGCTGCCGATCGTGCTCACCGAGACCGATGGCCGTTATGCGGCGCGCGCCGCGAGTTGAGCCCGCTTCTCTGCTAGACTTTCTAGCTGGCCCTCGCGCCACATTCTTTCGTCCACACCCCTCCCGCTGATCCAGCACCAAGGAATCTCCCATGAAGACCGAAACCCACCCCGACTACCTGCCCGTCGTGTTCCGCGACCTGGCTTCGGGCGCAACGTTCCTCACCCGTTCGACGGTGACCAGCCAGAAGACCATCGAGTGGGAAGACGGCACCACGTACCCCGTCATCGACGTCGAGATCTCTTCCGAGTCGCACCCGTTCTACACGGGCAAGCAGCGCATCATGGACTCGGCCGGTCGCGTCGAGAAGTTCAACAGCCGTTACAAGGGTTTCGGCAAGTAACCTCAGATCTCTTAAGAGGGCGGGTCGCTTCGGCGGCCCGCCTTTTTGCGCGTTCACAAACCTTTACCGCTGGATTCCGGAGCGTGACCGGCGGGGATCGGCGCCGGATGCCGCGGGTGGTGGCCGTCAGTCGAGCGGTGAGGTGGTGGCCCTCACTCGAGCGGTGCGGTGGTGGCCTTCGTCGTGGGGGCCGGCGAATACGTGGGCGCGACTGACGGTGGGGGCGTCGAGGGCTCCGTCGCGCTGGGGGTCGGTGTGAACGTGACGACGCCGGTCGACGGTGTGCTGTAACCGGAACCCGATCCGCACGCGGTGACCGCGACGAGAAGCCCTGCGGCGGCCGCGGCTGCCACCACTGCGCTCGGGATACTCGCTGTGCGCTTCATGGCCGCGAGTCTACGCTCGCCGCCCGCGAGCAGATCGGGTCTCCTCCTGCTGTCGCCGCGAATGGACGCAACCACGGGCATCCGTAGCGCTCTGTGCCGCGGATACCCGGGATCACGTCGATTCGGAGACCCCCTCTGCATACCCTCGGGCCGACCGTCGGTGCCGGGCCTGTGGTGCGGGGGCCGTTACCGCCCGGACGGAGTTCAGCCGGACCAAGATCAGCCGGACCGAGTTCAGCCGGACCGAGCCTCTCTCAGCGACGGATCGGCTCGGCTCCGCCCGGATGGGCACGCGGAGCCTCCGAGGCCAGACCCGGGGTGGTCGAGCCGCAGGATGACCCGGGGGCCCGGAGGGCCCGCGTCCCAACGCAGGGGCCGCGGACTAGCCCAGCGGCCAGGCGGTGCGGGCGGTGAAGTCGGGGTCTTTGGTGCGGCGCATGTAGTCCTGGAAGCTGGTGGCCTGGTCACCGAACCAGGTGACCTGGGAGTGGTGGAGCTGGTGCTGGGTGACGTCTAGCTCTGCGGGGTAGCGGCTGGCGAGGGCCTGGGCGACACGGCCCGCCGCGATGGCGTCTGCGCCCGCGTCGTGGGCGTCGAAGAGGTCGACCTCGTAGTGCAGGGCGGCGGCCTCGAGGGTGCGCTTGCCCTTGCGGTAGCGGTCGAGGGCCTTGTCGATGACGAGGGGATCGACGACGGGGATGGGTTCGCGCAGGGGTGTGATGCCGTAACGGCGGGCCTCGCGGTCGAGGAGCGTGAGGTCGTAGGGCGCGTTGTAGATGACGATCGAGAGACCCTGGTCGAGGGCATCGGTCAGCGTCTCGACGATCTCGGCGATGACGTCGGCAGCGAAGCGGCCCTCGGCCCGGGCCCGCTCGGTGCTGACTCCGTGGATGGCGGCAGCGCCCGCGGGGATCTCGACACCGGGATCGGCCATCCAGTCGAACCGCGACTCGGTGGCGCCGGTGTAGTCGATGATGCTGACGTTGGCGGTGACAACGCGGCTGGTCTCAACGTCGATTCCGGTGGTCTCGAGATCGAACACCGCGAGACGGTGCGCCCACGCGGGCCCGTCGGGAAGGAGAGGCGCGAGGAGCGCCGTCGACGTTCGGGAGGTCGACGACGATGCGTCACCCCGGGCATCCGGAGCGCCCGGGCGCCCACCCCGGTGCACCGGCACGGCGGGGCCGGCTGAGCGCGCGTGGCGGCCGTGCGGGAGCACCTCGGACGGTTCGACATCGAACAGCGTGAGGGGCACTGATTGCACGGTTGAGTTCACGTTTTCGACTCTAGAGCGAACCTCCGACGTTGACCGGTACGGGCTCCGCGTGCCGCTGCAAACGGGCACGAAAGTCACAGCGGCCCCGGCCGACACGGCCCCGGCACAGGCACATCCGCCCGACCGGAACGGCCCGGGCACCGGCACCGGCACACCCGGCACGCCGACACGGCACCGGCACCGGCACCGCCACACCCGCCCGGCCCGAACGGCCCCGGCACCGGCACACCCGGCACGCCGCGCGGCAGGCGCAGGATGCCCGCCCTACACTCGGAGGGATGATCGAACCGTACGCGCGCCAACTCGCCGAGCTGCCCCTGACCCGTGAGAGCGTCGCCGTGCTGGGTGGCACCACCGAGCTCTGGATCTACGGACCGCCCGACGCCGCGACCACCATCGTGATGGTGCACGGTTTTCGCGGCGACCATCATGGTCTCGAGCCGATCGTCGCCCAGCTGCCGGCGTACCGCACCATCGTCGCCGACCTCCCGGGTTTCGGGGTCTCGACGCCTCTCGGGGTCGACCACGACATCCACGGGTACTCGGCGTGGCTCCGGGAACTGGTCGGGAAGCTGCCGACGAGCGCTGGGAGCGCCGAAGACAGCGCGCGCGATGAGAGCGCGCAGCCCCGGGGTGCGAAACCGCGCCTCGTCATCCTCGGCCACTCCTTCGGCTCGATCATCGTCGCAGCCGCCCTCGCCGAGGGGCTCCGGGCCGACGACGTCGTGCTGGTGAACCCGATCGCGGCTCCCGCGCTCAGTGGTCCCCGCGGCATCCTGACCCGCCTCGCCGTGTTCTACTACCGGGTGGGCGCGTGGCTGCCCGAGCGGCCCGGTTTCGCGTGGCTGCGACTCGGTGCCGTGACCCGCATCATGAGTGTGACGATGGCGAAGACGAAAGACCGGGCGCTCCGGCGCTGGATCCACGATCAGCACGACCAGTTCTTCGGTGCCTTCTCGAACCGCAGCGTCGTACTCGATGCGTTCGAGGCCTCGGTGAGCAACGACGTCTCCGAGTACGCGGCCCGCATCGCGCCGCCGACGCTGCTGATCGCCTCCGACAGCGACGACATCACTCCGGTGGCAGCGCAGCTGACGCTGGTGAAGGCGATTCCGGATGCCCGGCTCGTCGTGCTCGAAGGGGTAGGGCACCTCGTGCACTACGAGATGCCGCGGGAGGCGGCCGACGCGATCGAGGCGTTCCTGGCCGAGCCGAGGCCGGGCGGGCATCCCGAGCCGTCGGCAAACCCCGCTGCCGGGCATCCCGACCCGTCTGCACACCAGGCCGACCCGGAGCCGCGCCCGTGAAGATCGTCTTCGACTGCCGCTACACCCGCATCGGGCGGCACGACGGCATCAGCCGCTACACCGCCGGCCTCGTGACAGCGCTCGCGCACCTGCATCCCGTCACCATGCTGATCAGCGACAAGCGCCAGCTCGAACTGCTGCCCGACCTTCCGTACGCGATGGCCAGCAGCCCGACGAGCCCGCTGGAGCTCTTCGTCGCCCGCCAGGTGAACAAGCTCGAACCCGACGTGGTCTTCACCCCGATGCAGACCATGGGCACGATGGGTCGCAGGTATCCCCTCGCCCTCACAGTGCACGACCTCATCTACTACTCGAACCCCACCCCGCCCCGGGAGTTCGCGCCGCCCCTCCGCCTGCTGTGGCGGCTCTACCACCTCTCCTGGTGGCCGCAGCGTCTGCTGCTGAACCGCGCCGATGCGGTCGTCACCGTCTCGCACACCACCCGGGCGCTGGTCGAGCAGCACCACCTCACCTCGAAGCCGATCGTCGTCGTGAGCAACGCCGCCGACACGCTCGACACCGACAGTGCGGTCCGGGCGAGCGTTCCCACCGGCGAGACGAACGGTCCGGTCGCTCGCGCCGCCGCCCGGTCGCTCGTGTACATGGGCTCGTTCATGCCGTACAAGAACGTCGAGACGCTGGTGCGGGCCATGGCGCTGCTGCCCGGCTACACTCTGCACCTGATGAGCGGTGTACGACCCGCGGACCGCGAACGGCTGCAGGCGCTGGCTCCGGATGCCCGGCTCACCTTCCACGACGGCGCCTCCGACGCCGAGTACCTCGCCGCGATCGACGGCGCCACGGCGCTGGTCTCCGCGTCGCTCGAGGAGGGGTTCGGCATCCCGCTCGTGGAATCGATGGGCCGCAGCACCCCGGTGGTCGTCAGCGACATCCCGGTGTTCCGCGAGATCGGGGGAGACGCCGCGCTCTACTTCGAAGCCCAGAGCCCCGCAGCGTTCGCCGGAGCGGTGCGGAAGCTCGAAGACCCGAAGGAGTGGTTCCGTCGCTCACTCGCGTCGAAGGAGCGCGCCGAGACCTTCAGCTGGGAGTCGTCTGCTACTGCGCTTCTGGCGTTACTTGAAGAGCTAGCTGCGTCACCGGCTCGCCGTTGAAGCGGTCGAGGGTCAACTCGCCGTCGGCGTAGCCGAACCAGTGCACTGATCCGTTCGGGATGCGCTCGTCGGAACGCGGCCTGGCACCGTCTGTCGCAAAGCGCACCAGCGACGAAATGACCCCGCCGTGGCAGACCACGACGAGCGACTGGCCCGGACGCCGCTCGGCAACCTCGATCAGCGCCGCGTGCACGCGCTCCTGTACCTGGCGGTGGCTCTCCCGGCCGGGAACCAGCGTGTGTTCGGGAAATCGCGAATGCAACTCCTCATAGTCGAGCCCCTCGGCCTCACCGTAGTTGCGCTCGACGAGACCGGCGACGGCGATCGGCCCGGGCAGGTCGAGCGCCGCGGCGATGATGCCGGCGGTCTCGCGGGCCCGGCCCAGCGGACTGGTCAAAACCGCATCGAAGTGATGGCCGACGAGCTCAGCCGCCGTGGCGCGTGCTTCGGCACGGCCGGTGTCGTTGAGAGGGATGTCGGTGCTGCCCTGAATGCGTTTGGCGAGATTCCAGTCGGTCTGGCCGTGCCGGACGAGCGCGAGGTGGGTCATGTCGAACGGATTCCTTCGGCGTGCGTCGGCAGAGCATCCGGAGCCTGGCGACGACCCTGACACAGAGGTGACGCGTGGGCCGCCGGATGCGGCGGGCGGGCGCCTACGAAACGAGTCGGGCGGCCAGCGCCGTCAGAGTCTCGGAGGTACCTGCGTCGAGCTTAACAGTTGCGCGCGAATCACCCTTGGTGACCCCGCGATTGATGATCACGATCGGCAGGCGCCGGCGCCGGGCCTGCTCGAGCAGCCGGATGCCCGAATTCACCACGAGGGACGACCCGGCGATGATGAGGGCCTCGGATGCGCGCACCAGAGCGGTCGCCTCGCTGAAGCGCTCCTTCGGGATGTACTCGCCGAAGAACACGACGTCGGGCTTCAGGATGCCGCCGCAGACGGTGCAGACGGGAACCTCGAAGTCGGCCCAGTCACTGACTTCGGCGTCGCCGTCGGGGTTGATCGTGACGGCGTCGGGCCGGGTGATCCAGGGGTTCGCTCTGTCGATCGTGTCGGCCACGCTGACCCGGGCGAACATCTGGCCGCAGGTGAGGCAGCGCACCCTGTCGACCGAGCCGTGCAGGTCGACGACGTGGGTGGAACCGGCGCGCACGTGCAGCCCGTCGACGTTCTGCGTGACGATGCCCGAAACGAATCCGCGCTTCTCGAGATCGGCGAGCACCGCGTGCCCGGTGTTGGGGCGGGCGGCGTCGAAGAGCTTCCAACCGAGATGGCTGCCGGCCCAGTAGCGCTTGCGGTAGTCGGCGTTGCCGAGGAACTGGTCGAAGGTCATCGGGTTGCGTTTGGGCGCACCCTCGCCGCGGTAGTCGGGTATACCCGAATCGGTGCTCAGCCCCGCTCCGGTGAGCACGACGGTGCGCTTGCCGCGCAGAACATCGACGACCTCATCGAGGTTCAGGATGCCGGTGCCACCCCGCTCGGATTCCATCAGGGCCATGCCACACCTCCTCGCCTCGTTCCCCAGTCTAGAAGCTCCAGTTTTCGTGAATGTTTCGCGCGGCTGGCAGAGTGGGGTTCTGTGCCCCTCATTCCGCTCGACGATCTGACCGACCCCGGGCTCGCGGACTACCGCGACCTCACCGATGTGGCGCTCCGGCGGGTGAGCGAGCCGGCGGGTGGGCTGTACATCGCCGAGTCCTCGAAGGTCATCGCGCGCGCACTGGCTGCGGGGCACCAGCCGCGGTCGGTGCTGTGCGAGCAGAAGTGGGTGGCGGGCATCCAGAGCCTGGTGGCGCCCTCGGTGCCGATCTACGTCGGGTCGTCGGCGCTGCTCGAGAGCCTGACGGGGTTCAACCTGCACCGGGGCGCACTGGCGTCGATGCATCGGCCACCGCTGCCCGCGGTCGCCTCGCTGCTGCAGGATGCCCGGCGGGTCGTGATTCTCGAGGACATCGTCGACCACACGAACGTCGGCGCCATCTTCCGCTCGGTGGCGGGGCTGGGGGCGGACGCCGTTCTCATCACTCCGCGCTCGGCCGACCCGCTCTACCGGCGGAGCGTGCGGGTGTCGATGGGAACGGTGCTGCAGGTGCCGTGGACACGACTGCCCGAATGGGATGTCGCGGGACCACTGCTTCGTGCAGCGGGGTTCCACGTGGCGGCGCTGGCGCTGAGCGACGACGCGGTGACGCTCGACGCGTTCGCCGCCGACCCGCCGGAGCGTGTCGCGCTGCTGCTCGGCACGGAGGGCGACGGACTCTCGCGCGCGGCACTCTCGGCCGCCGACACGGTGGTCACGATCCCGATGCTGCACGGGGTCGACTCGCTGAACGTGGCCTCGGCGACCGCGGTCGCCCTCTGGGAGCTGCGCCTCCGCCCCTGACGCGCTGCGCCCCCGCCCGGGTCAGTCGGGGGTGCGGGCGAGCACGGGGCCGGCGGCGGGGCGCTTGGGGGCGCGGCCGTCGCCCGAACTCCGGTGCCGCACGCGGCGCAGCACCCACGGAACGAAGTACTCGCGGGCCCAGACGAGATCCTCCGTGCGGGCCGCGCGCCACGGTCGTGCCGGCAGAGGTTCAGGGGAGTTGGGCTGCAGATCGTTGGGCACGTTCAGCGCGTCGAGCACCAGGCGCGCGACCTCGTGGTGCCCGAACGCATTCAGGTGCAGGCGGTCGGGCGCCCACATGCGCGCGTTCTGGATGGCACTGCGACCCCACTGGTCGGCCACGACCAGGTCGTACTTCGCCGCGATGGCGCGGATGTTCTCGTTGTAGATCGCCACCTTGCCCCGGATGCCGCGGAAGACCGGTGAAAAGCCCACATCCGTTCCCGTGAAGACCACGATGGTCGCGCCGCTCTGTGTGAGCGCGGCGATGCCGGCGTCGAGCTGGCCCGCGATGACGTCGGGATCGGTGCCGGGCCGGATGATGTCGTTGCCACCGGCCGAGATCGTGATGAGGTCGGGACGAAGCGCCAGCGCGGGCTCCACCTGCTCGTCGAGGATCTGGCGGATCAGCCTTCCGCGTATCGCCAGGTTGGCGTAGGAGAAGTCGTCGTCGGCCTGGGTGCTCAGAACTTCGGCCACACGATCTGCCCAGCCGCGGTTTCCGCCCTGGCTGGCAGGCTCGGGGTCGCCGATGCCCTCGGTGAAGGAGTCGCCCAGTGCGACGTACCGCCGCCAGGGGTGGGGTTCGGTCATGGGTGGCTCCTCTCGTGCTGCGCCTCAGCCTACGACTCGTGAGACACCTCACGTTCGCCGCACGGGCGCCGGGCGGGCGGGGAGGGGGCGGGCGGGGGAGCGGGGGTGGTCAGCCGGCGAGCGCGGCGACGGCGTCTCGCCAGAGGTGCATGCCGAAGTAGCTGCGCCAGGGAGCCATGCGTTCGGCGTAGCGCACGAGTTCGCGGCGGTCGGAGGGCAGTCCGAGGGCGGCCGCGCCGGCGCGAAGCGCCAGATCCCCGTCGAGCAGCACGTCGGGAGCGCCGAGCACCCGCATCGAGACGTAGTCGGCCGTCCACGGTCCGATACCCCGTACCGCCATCAGCCGCGACGTGAGCTCGGGCACGGTGAGGGTGTTCTCGATGACGAGAGACCCGTCGGCGAGCGCCTCGGCCACCCGCAGGATGGTCTCCACCCGCTGCGCCGGCCCCCGCACCACCCCTCGTCCGCCGACCGCGATCTGTTCGGCCGTCGGGAACAGCCCCGACAGCACGGCAGGGTCACCGGGGACTGCTGACGGGTTCCCTGAGCCACCCCTCGCGGCGACGGCGGTAGCTCCCCGCGGGTCATCACCGGCGTCCGTGGCGCCCACTGCCCGACTGCGTGGGCCGCCCGCCGCGACGGCACGCAGGTGCTCGTCCAGCGGGTCCCCGAGGGCCGCCGCGAGGCGACCCTGCACCGTTCGGGCGGCCTTCACCGAGACCTGCTGACCGAGGAGGGTGCGGAAGAGTGTCTCGTGCGCATCGGTCGAGCCGGGCATCCGGATGCCCGGGGCCGCCCTGAGCGATGCCCCCAGTTCAGGCACCACCGCCAGCGCCCCGTCTATCGCCGGCGCGTCAGCGTCGAGATCGTACAGCCGCCTGATCGCCGCCACCACACGCTCAGCTGTGCCGCCACCGCCACCGCCACCGCCGCCCAGCCACACCCGCCCCGCGACGCCCGCCGGATCGGCCCGCACCGCCAGCACCGCCTGGCCACCACCGCCGCCCGATGCGCCCCCAACCCCACCGCCACCCGGGAGCGCCAGCGTGCGCCAGTACTCCCCGTCGACCACGGCCTCGACACCCGCAACAGCATGCGCGGCGAGGAACCGCGTGACACCGGCGTGATCGAACGGCTGGCGCGCCGGGAGAGTGAAGGTGAAGGGTTCCACCTGCCCATTGTCCCGTCTGGCTCCTGCGCCCGACCCCCTCCGCGAGCAGGGTAGTGTTTTGGGAAGTGACTATTCTGCCTGCCGCCGGAGGACCCCCGGTCGGAACCTCCGCGGCCGAACACCTCTCCCCGAGCTTTCCCGAGCGGGCCGCCTGGGGCACCGCCGGCAAGCTGCGTGCCTGGCAGTCCGAGGCGCTGACGGCCTATTTCGAGCACGAGCCCCGCGACTTTCTCGCCGCAGCCACCCCCGGCGCCGGCAAGACCACCTTCGCCCTCCGTCTCGCCGCCGAACTCCTCGCGAGAAAGACCGTCGACCGCATCACTGTCGTCGCCCCCACCGAGCACCTCAAGAAGCAGTGGGCAGACGCAGCGCACCGGGCGGGCATCCGTCTCGACCCCACCTTCAAGAACGCCCACGGCCGGCACGCGAAGCACTACCACGGTGTCGTGGTGACCTACGCACAGGTCGCGACCCGCGCCGAGTTGCACCGCGACCTGACCCTGAGCGGCCGATCCCTCGTCATCCTCGACGAGGTGCACCACGGGGGAGACGCGCTCAGCTGGGGCGATGCGATCCGCGAGGCTTTCGAGCCGGCCACCCGCCGCCTCAGCCTCACCGGTACACCGTTCCGTTCAGACACCGCCCCGATTCCGTTCGTGAGCTACCTGCCCGATGAGCACGGCATCCGCACCAGCCTCACCGACTACAACTACGGCTACGGCCGGGCACTGAAGGACGGCGTCGTACGGCCCGTGCTCTTCATGGTCTATGCCGGCCACATGCGCTGGCGCGATGGCGTCGGCGAGGAGATGGAGGCCCGCCTCGGCGAGGGCAACACGAAAGACATCACCTCGCAGGCCTGGCGCACCGCGCTCGATCCGAAGGGCGACTGGATCCCGCAGGTGCTGCGAGCCGCCGACCGACGCCTGAGCGAGGTGCGGCAGTCGATTCCGGATGCCGGTGGCCTCGTCATCGCGACCGACCACTATGCCGCCCGCGCCTACGCCGATGTTCTGGGCGAGATCACCGGGCAGCCGATCACCATCGTGCTGAGCGACGAGAAGGAGGCCAGCGACCGCATCGAGGAGTTCTCAAACTCGACGAGGCGGTGGATGGTCGCCGTGCGCATGGTGTCGGAAGGGGTCGACATCCCGCGTCTGTCGGTGGGCGTCTACGCCACGAGCGCCGCGACACCGCTGTACTTCGCGCAGGCCATCGGGCGCTTCGTGCGGGCCCGGCGCCGCGGCGAGATCGCCTCGATCTTCCTGCCCAACGTGCCGAGCCTGATGGCCCTCGCGAACACGATGGAGCTCGAGCGCGACCACGCCCTCGACCGCCGCGAGAGCGGCGACCCCGCCATCGACCTCTTCGCCCCCGAAGAAGACGCGATGGATGCCGCCAACCGCCAGGAGAAGGCTTCCGACGCCCTGCAGCAGGAGTTCAGTTTCGAGCCCATCTCCTCGCACGCGACCTTCGACATGGTCGTCTACGAGGGTGACGAGTTCGGCGCCGAGGCCATGGGCGGGAGCGACGAGGAGCTCGACTTCATCGGCATCCCCGGGCTGCTCGAACCCGAGCAGGTTCGAGAGCTTCTGCAGCACCGGCAGGCACGCCAGGCGAAGCGCAAGCATGAGCCCGGCTACGTCGCACCCGTGGTGGAGAAGCCCGAGGAGGCGCCCGCAGCGCCCCTCTACCGCACGCTGAAGGAGCAGCGCAGCCTGCTCAACAGTGTGGTCGGCATCTGGGCGAAGACATCGGGGGAGCCGCACGGCCTCATCCACGCCGAACTCCGCCGGGTCTGCGGCGGGCCGGCCGTCGCCCAGGCGAGCGTCACACAACTGCAGGCGCGCATCCAGACCGTTCGCAAGTGGATCGGAACGCACTGACCTCCCGACCGCACACCCAGGGGTGCCCTGTCGAGGCCTCCCTCGCGGGGCATCCGGTGCAGCAGACTGAAACAGACGTATGAAGGAGTCACGATGAAATACCTCAAACTCGGCGCGAGCGGCCTGGAGGTCTCGGCCATCACCCTCGGTTGCATGAGCTACGGCGAAGCCTCCCGCGGCAATCACGAGTGGACGCTCGACGAGGAGACCAGCCGCCCCTTCATCAAGCAGGCCCTCGAGGCCGGTATCACCACCTTCGACACCGCCAACGCCTACTCCGACGGCACGAGCGAGGAGTTCGTGGGGCGCGCCCTGGCCGACTTCGCGACCCGCGAGGAGGTCGTGATCGCGACCAAGGTCTTCATGCCGATGTACAAGGGCGGCAACGGCGGCGGCCTCAGCCGTGTGCACATCATGAACCAGATCGACGCCAGCCTCACGCGGCTCGGCACCGACTACGTCGACCTCTACCAGATTCACCGGTGGGACGACACTGTTCCCATCGAGGAGACGATGGAGGCCCTGCACGATGTGGTGAAAGCCGGCAAGGCGCGCTACATCGGTGCCTCGTCGATGTTCGCCTGGCAGTTCGCGAAGGCCCAGTACACGGCCGATCTCGGCGGCTTCACCCGGTTCGTCTCGATGCAGGACCACTACAACCTCATCCAGCGCGAAGAGGAGCGGGAGATGCACCCGTTCTGCCTCGACCAGGGCGTGGGCGTGCTGCCCTGGAGCCCCCTCGCACGCGGCCGCCTCACCCGCCCCTGGGGCGAGTTGACGCACCGGGACGAGACCGACAACGTCAGCGGGAGGGTCTACGCCGGCACCGAAGAGGGTGACAAGCAGGTCTCGGATGCTGTGGCCACCGTCGCAGCGAACCGCGGCGTCTCACGGGCGCAGATCGCGCTGGCCTGGGTTCGGCAGCAGCCTGCCGTGACCTCGCCGATCGTGGGCGCCACCAAGCCGAAGCACCTCGACGACGCTGTCGCCTCCGTGGACATCGATCTCACACCCGACGAGCTCGAGGCCCTCGAGTCGCCCTATCAGCCGCACATTCCCACCGGTTTCTGACGGGCGAACGGATGCACCGTCATCCGTCTTGCCTGCAGCCTGAACTTCATTCCCTCCCCACCCCTCTCACCTAGGAGAAACATGACAACCGTCAACGCCATCGCTGCGACCTCACCGACCGAACCCCTGAGCGCCACGACTATCGAGCGCCGGGAGGTGGGCGCGAAAGACGTGCTCATCGAGATCGCCTACTCGGGCATCTGCCACAGCGACATCCACACCGTCAGGGGCGAGTGGGGCGACATCGCCTACCCGCAGGTCGTCGGCCACGAGATCGTGGGCGTCGTCACCGAGGTCGGCCCTGAAGTCACCCTGCACAAGGTCGGAGACCGGGTCGGCGTCGGCTGCATGGTGAACTCGTGCCGTGAGTGCGAGAACTGCCTGGCCGGCGAGGAGCAGTACTGCCTCAAGGGCAACACCGGCACCTACACCGCCGTCGATCGCGACGGCAGCATCACCCAGGGCGGCTACTCGACCCACATCGTGGTCGTCGAGGACTTCGTGCTGCGGGTTCCCGAGTCGATTCCCTTCGAGAAGGCCGCCCCGCTGCTCTGCGCCGGCATCACGACCTACTCGCCCCTGTCGCACTGGAACGCGGGACCGGGCAAGAAGGTCGCCGTCGTCGGTATGGGCGGGCTCGGCCACATGGCCGTCAAGATCGCGCACGCCATGGGCGCCGAGGTCACCGTGCTCTCTCAGACGCTCAGCAAGAAGGAAGACGGTCTTCGCCTCGGCGCCGACCACTACTACGCGACCAGCGACGAGTCGACTCTCACCGACCTTGCGAACACGTTCGACCTGGTGATCAACACGGTGAGCGCGAAGATCGACCTCAACCTCTACCTGAAAGTTCTGCGTCTGAACGGAACCTTCGTCAGCGTCGGCGCCCCGCCGGAGCCCCTGCCCATCCAGGTCTTCACCCTGTTCGGCAACCGTCGTTCGTTCGCAGGGTCGGGCATCGGCAGCATCCGCGAGACGCAGGAGATGCTCGACTTCTGCGCCGAGCACGGCATCGCTCCCGAGACCGAGCTCATCGAGGCGACCGCCGACGCGGTGAACGCGGCGTACGAGCGCGTGCTGAAGTCAGACGTGCGCTACCGCTTCGTGATGGACATCAAGACGCTCGCCGCAGCGTAATCCGCCCGAGCCTTCACTTCAGACCGCGGGGTCCACGATCACGATCGGGATCTCGCGGTCTGTCTTCTGCTGGTAGTCGGCATAGTCGGGGTAGAGCCCGACCATCTTCTCCCACAGGGCCGGCTTCTCCTCGGCCGTGGCGGTGCGGGCGGTGCCGTGGATGATCGCACCCTTGTTCTGCACAATGACCTCGGGGTTCGCCTCGAGATTGATGTACCAGGCCGGATGCTTCGGAGCCCCACCGAGCGACGCGACCAGTATCTGGCGCCCTTCGTCTTCGGCCCCGATCAGGCAGGTACGCCGCCACTCCCCGCTCTTTCGCCCCCGAGTCGTCAACAGCACCAGCGGCGCCCCACCCTTGAACGCCGGCTTCTCCCCATCGGTAGCGAGATACTCCCTGATCTGCGCCGCCACCCACTCGGTATCATTGTCGATCGGATTCTCCGGGCTGTCTCCGCGCGTCTCATCAGTCATCCCCCCAGCCTAAACACCACTGGTTAAAACAGAAATGCCCCCGGCTTTCGTTAAGACAGAAATGCCCCTGGCTTTCGCCAAGGGCATTCCCACAGTATTTATTCGCGATGAGAAGCGCGTGCGCTTCTCATGCAATATTTACAGGCTACGGATGTTCTCCGCCTGCGGGCCCTTCGGGCCCTGCGTCACGTCGAACTCGACGCGCTGGTTCTCGTCGAGCGACTTGTAGCCGTTGCTCGAGATCGCCGAGTAGTGAGCGAAAACGTCGGGGCTTCCATCCTCGGGTGCGATGAAGCCGAAGCCTTTTTCAGCGTTAAACCATTTGACGGTACCAATTGCCATGTTAAAACTCCTCCAGGAGCGTTCTCAATGAACCCGACTGCCGGGTTCTGATAGCGCGGTGCCTGTCATCCATCTTTCAAGCGCAATGGGCAACGGGGCTTGGCCGCGAGCATTCAGAACTGCGAGGCACAGCAACTTCGTGTTTAACACTACAACAGACTGCGGGAAAAGAAGAACGGGATTGCGACATGTCGTCACAATCCCGTTCTTTTCTTCGGTGTCCGAAAGGGGACTTGAACCCCTACGCCCATAACAGGCACTAGCACCTCAAGCTAGCGCGTCTACCATTTCCGCCACCCGGACAGGTGTCGCCGCCCCCCGAGGGAGACGAACCGCTGCCCTCCCATCAGGAGAACAACAAGGTAAGACGATAGCACGAACTGCGCTGCCCCAGAACGCATCGCACCGGTTGCCCGGGCCGGTAGCGTGATGCCATGACCCCGACGAGCGAGACCCCTCTGCACCGCACCGCGCACCTCACGCGCGACCTCATCCACTTCGACACCAGCAACTACGGCGACGGTAAGTCGAACGGCGAGACCGAGGCGGCACACTACGTCGAGGCAGAGCTGCAGGCGCTGGGGCTGAAGCCGCAGTTGTTCGATGCCGCCCCCGGTCGCACCAGCGTCATCGCCCGGGTGGAGGGTGCGAATCCGGATGCTGCAGCCCTCGTCGTGCACGGCCACCTCGATGTCGTTCCGGCCGTCGCCGACGACTGGTCGGTCGATCCGTTCGGCGGCGAAATTCGCGACGGCATGATCTGGGGCAGGGGTGCGGTCGACATGAAGAACATGGACGCGATGATCCTCACCGCCCTCGGCGAGATCCTCGGGTCGGGCAGACAGCCGGCCCGCGACCTCGTCATCGCGTTCTTCGCCGACGAGGAGGCCGGGGGAGTGCTCGGTTCGCACTTCATGGTCGACGAGCATCCGGAGGTCTTCGAGGGAGCGACCGAGGCCATCTCAGAGGTCGGGGGCTACTCGATCGACCTCGAAGGCCAGCGCGCCTATCTCGTGCAGACGGGGGAGAAAGCGCTCATCTGGATCACGCTGACCGCCCGGGGGCGTGCCGGCCACGGGTCGCAGATCAACTCCGAGAACGCCGTCACGCGCCTGGCCGGTGCGGTCGCGCGCATCGGCAGCCAGGAATGGCCGGTGAAGCTCACACAGACCACCCGCCAGCTCCTCGACAGGGTGGCGGGCATCCTGGGCCGCGATCCGAAGCAGGTCAGTGCCGAAGAGCTGGCGATCGCCACGGGCACGGCCAGCCGTTTCATCTCGGCGACGCTCCGCGCGACGACGAACCCCACCATGCTCGACGCGGGGTACAAGGTCAACGTCATCCCTGACTTCGCCGAGGCTCGCATGGATGTGCGCGTACTGCCCGGCGACGAGGTCGAAGTGATGGCGCGCATCCGCGAGCTGGCCGGCCCGCACGTCGAGGTGACCGTCATGCACCAGGACATCGGGCTGGAGACCAGCTTCGACGGACCGCTCGTCGACCAGATGATCTCGAGCCTGAACCGGTTCGACCCCGGCGCAGAAGTACTGCCCTACCTGCTCTCCGCAGGTACCGACAACAAAGCCCTGAGCATGCTCGGCATCAAGGGCTACGGCTTCGCTCCGCTGAAGCTCCCAGCCGATCTCGACTTCCCGGCGCTCTTCCACGGCGTCGATGAACGGGTGCCGCTCGACGCACTAGTGTTTGGCACAGATGTTCTGACCGACCTGCTTCTTCGCTACTGAAGCGTCTGCCACTACCGAAAGCGTGTGAATGGAATTCCTGCAAGCCCTCATCCTCGGCCTCGTCCAGGGTCTGACGGAGTTCCTGCCGATCTCCTCGAGCGCCCACATCAAGATCGTGGGCGAGCTGATCGGTGCGGGGGGCGACCCCGGTGCGGCGTTCACGGCGATCATCCAGCTCGGTACCGAAGCGGCGGTGCTCGTCTTCTTCTGGCGCGATGTCGTGCGCATCGTCACGGCCTGGGTGAAGGCGCTGTTCGGGCGTATTCCCCGGAATGACCCGGATGCCCGCATGGGCTGGCTCATCATCATCGGCAGCCTGCCGATCATCATCCTGGGCCTCATCTTTCAGAACCAGATTGAGACGTCACTGCGCTCGCTCTGGCTCGTCGCCGGCACGCTGATCGTCTTCGGCATCCTGCTCGGCGTGGCCGATGCAGTGGGCGCGAAGAAGCGCCGCCTGAAGGAGATCACCTACCCGCACGGTGTGGTCTACGGCTTCGCCCAGGCCCTGGCGCTCATCCCCGGGGTCTCCCGCTCCGGCGGAACGATCACTGCCGGGCTGTTCATGGGGTACGAACGAAAGGCCGCGGCGCGGTACTCCTTCCTGCTCGCCATGCCCGCCGTCTTCGGCAGTGGCCTGTTCCAGCTCTACAAGAGCATCAGGGAGCCGTGCGTGAACGCGGCCGCCGGATGCACGCCCGAGATCTTCAACGGCGTTGAAACCGCGGCGGCCACCGTGGTCGCGTTCGTGGTCGGCCTCGTCGTGATCGCGTTCTTCATGAACTACATCTCAAGCCGCAGCTTCCTCCCGTTCGTGATCTATCGCATCGTGCTCGGCATCGTGCTGATCGTGCTGCTGGCGACGAACACCATCGCGGCCTGACGCCCGGGCCGTCTGGTCTGCCTCTCGCGCCGCAGAAGTTAGAGTTCATAGGTGCACTCCTGGACCAGCCCCGACATTCCTCTGCTGCCCGGGCAGGCGCCCACGCCCCGGCTCTTCAACCAGGCCAGCGGCGAGATCGAACCCGCACCGGGAACCGGTGGCACGGCCGGTCTCTACGTCTGCGGCATCACGCCGTATGACGCAACGCACCTCGGCCACGCCTCCACCTACCTCGCCTTCGACACGCTGAACCGCCTCTGGCGGGACGCCGGTCTCACCGTGGACTACGCGCAGAACGTCACCGACGTCGACGATCCGCTCCTCGAGCGTGCCACGGCAACCGGGGTCAACTGGCGGGAACTCGCCGCCTCCCAGACCGACCTGTTCCGCGGCGACATGGAGGCGCTGAGGGTCATCGCGCCCACCTCCTATGTCGCGGTCACCGAGGTCGTCGACGAGATCGGTGCCGCGGCGGCCCAGCTGGTCGAGGCCGGCTTCGCGTACACCGTGCCGACGCCGGATGCTCTGCAGCGCGGTGCCGAAGACGTGTACTTCGACGCCGCACACGCCGAAAGCGCGACGAGCTGGTTCCTCGGAATGGAGAGCCGCTACGACCACGCCACGATGCTCGAACTGTTCGCCCAGCGCGGCGGCGACCCCGACCGCGCCGGCAAGCGCGACGCGCTCGATCCGCTGCTCTGGCGGGTCGCCCGCGAGGGTGAGCCCGAATGGCCGAGCGCCGTCGGCTCCGGTCGGCCGGGCTGGCACATCGAATGCGCCGTCATCGCCCTGAAGTGTGTGGGCGAGAACTTCGCGGTGCAGGGTGGTGGGGCCGACCTGATCTTTCCGCACCACGAGTTCAGTGCGGCGCACGCCACCGCGCTCACCGGGCAGCCGTTCGCGTCGATCCACGCCCACACCGGCATGGTGGCGTACCAGGGCGAGAAGATGTCGAAGTCGCTCGGCAACCTGGTGCTGGTGTCACGGCTCCGGGCAGCGGGCGTGGATGTTCGCGTC
Source organism: Subtercola boreus (assembly GCF_003399645.1). Lineage (GTDB taxonomy): Bacteria > Actinomycetota > Actinomycetes > Actinomycetales > Microbacteriaceae > Subtercola > Subtercola boreus_A. The sequence goes on along the minus strand of NZ_NBXD01000014.1, from coordinate 296,810 downwards.
ATCCGTCTCGCCCTGCTGGCGCACCACTACCGGAGCGACTGGGAGTACACCGACGCCGACCTGGCCCTCGCGTCGGATCGGCTCGCGCGCTGGAGCGCGGCTGCACAGGATGCCGGTACCGCAGTCCCGGCCGACGCCGAGGCCGGCACCGCCGCGGGCACTGTCGCGGGCACCGGCGCCGTCGCGGGCGCCGCCGCGCTGACCCTTCTCGGGAGCCTCCGCGCGGCCCTCGCCGCCGACCTCGACACCCCCGCGGCACTCGCGCTGCTCGACGGGTGGTTCGCGGCGGCCGACGCCGTGCCCGCCCTCGTCGTCGACGCGGTCGACGCCCTGCTGGGCATCCGTCTCACCGACTGAGGACAGCGCCCGTTTTGCGCAAAAGCACCCACACCGTGCCGGTTGGGTGCTTTTGCGCAAAACGCGCGGGGCCTAGGGGCGCCAAGGCTCCGCGGGGCCGGCGGAGCCCGGAGCGGGGGGTGCGCCGTCGCCGCGTTTGCGGAGGTAGCGCTCGAACTCCTGCGCGATGGCCTCACCGCTCGCCTCGGGGGAGTCGACCGTGTCACGGGCCTGCTCGAGCTGCTGGATGTACGAGGCCATCTCCTCGTCTTCGCCGGCCAGGGCGTCGATGCCGGTCTCCCAGGCCGTGGCCTCTTCGACGAGGTCGCCGCGGGGGATGACCACGTCGATGAGCTCCTCGAGCCGGTCGACCAGGGCGAGGGTGGCCTTCGGCGAGGGCGCGTTGTGCACGTAGTGCGGCACGGAGGCCCAGAGCGAGATCGTTGGAATTCCCAACTGCTCGGCCGAGTCGGCGAGCACGCTCAGGATGCCCACCGGGCCTTCGTACGTGCTGCGCTCGATGTCGAGTTCGCTCCGCACCTCGGCGTTCTCACTGGTGGAGTAGATGCTGATCGGGCGGGTGTGCGGAACGTCGGCCAGCATCGCGCCGAGGAAGACGATGCCCGAGACCCCCGCGTCGACGGCGACGTTCAGCACTTCGTTTGTGAACCGCTTCCAGTTGCGGGAGGGCTCGGTGCCGATCAGGAGATACACGTTCGAGGTGTTGCTGCTCGTCACCGCAAGGCCCGCGTCGGTGGCGAGCTGCTCCGGCACGGCCGTGGCGGCGGCCGGGCCGTGCATCGTCGCGTTCGGCCAGACGAGGATGCGCTGGCCGTCGTCGTCGAACTCGCTCGTCGGCCGGTTGAACTGGTAGTCGAAGAAGTCCTCCGAGTCGATGTCGATGATCTCGGCCATGTCGAGCTGCTCCTTGAGCAGGCGCACCGCCCCTGTCGCCGCCTCGCCGGCGTCGTTCCACCCCTCGAATGCGACGACCAGCAGACGACCGGTCAGGAATTCCTTGTTCTGTGCTGGGGTGCTCTGTGCCACGTTTGGAGAATCCTCGTGTTTCGTTTGTCGTGCCTTCACCTGCGTGCGTGAGAGCGTTCCTCAAGGATAGGCGGTCGGGCCCCGGGCCGGGCGAGTGGTCACGGTAGGCTCTGCTCCCGTGACGATTTCGAAACCTGCCGCCGTTCTCTGGGACATGGACGGAACGCTCGTCGATACCGAGCCCTACTGGATGATCGCCCAGACCGTGCTCATCGAGTCCTATGGCGGCACCTGGACGCATGACGAAGCGCTCGACCTCGTCGGTTCCGGCCTCTGGCGCACGGCCCGGACGATGCAGGCCAAGGGCGTCACGATGGGGGAGGACGCGATCGTCGCCCTGCTGAGCGAACGTGTCATGGAGCAGATCAGTGTGGCCGTGCCCTGGCGCCCCGGCGCGAAGGAGTTGCTCGGCGAACTGCGTGAGGCGGGCATCCCGACTGCCCTCGTCACCATGTCGATCCGCCGGATGGCGGAGCACGTGCGCTCCTTCATTCCGTTCGACGCCTTCGACCTCGTGGTCTCGGGCGATGACGTGGTCAACGCAAAGCCCCACCCCGAGGCCTACCTCACCGCCGCGGCCCACTTCGGCATAGCCCCCCAGGACTGCGTCGCCATCGAGGACTCCATCGCCGGTGCGACCTCGGCCGTTGCCGCCGGCTGCGTGACGATCGGCGTTCCGCACATGCTCCCGCTCGATGACACCGGTGCCCAGGCGCTCTGGCCGACCCTCGCCGGGCGCCACACCGACGACATCTCCCGAGTGCTCACAGAATCACGGATGACCGCCTCATGAACCCCTCACCCACCTCCAGCGGCCCCTTCCGGGCGGGCGACCGCGTTCAGCTCACAGGGCCCAAGGGCCGCATGAACAGCATCAGCCTCGAGGCCGGGGCGACCTTCCACACCCACAAGGGCGGAATCGAGCACGACGACCTCATCGGCCTGCCCGACGGCTCGGTGGTGCAGAACTCGGTCGGCATCGAGTACCTCGCGCTGAGGCCCCTGCTCACCGACTTCGTCATGGCGATGCCCCGCGGTGCCGCCATCATCTACCCGAAGGATGCGGCGCAGATCCTGGCGCAGGCCGATGTCTTCCCGGGCGCCGCCGTCGTCGAGGCCGGCGTCGGCTCGGGTGCCCTCTCCCTCTGGTTGCTGCGTGCTCTCGGCGGCGGCGGGCGGCTGTCGTCGTTCGAACGGCGGGAGGAGTTCGCCGACGTGGCGCGCGCCAATGTCGCCGCATTCACGGGGGCGACCCCCGACAACTGGACCGTCACGGTCGGGGATCTGACGGATGCCCTCCCCACCGTGCACGACGAGGCCACTGTCGACCGTGTCATCCTCGACATGCTCGCGCCCTGGGAGTGCATCGAGGCGGTCGCCACCGCACTCAAGCCGGGCGGGGTGGTGCTCTGCTACGTCGCCACCGTGACCCAGCTCTCGCGGGTGACCGAGACCATCCGCAGTTCCGGCCTGTTCACCAACCCCGACCCGAGCGAGACGATGGTGCGAACCTGGCACGTCGAGGGTCTCGCGGTGCGCCCGGACCACCGGATGATCGGCCACACCGGCTTCCTGGTGACCGCCCGGCGGCTCGCCCCGGGCTCTGTGCTGCCCGAACTGAAGCGACGCGCCTCCAAGTCGGAGTACGACGATGACGACGTCGAGGCCTGGACCCCCGGGGCACTCGGCGAACGCGGCATCAGTCCCAAGAGCCTCCGCAAGCGGGTGCGCCAGGCGAGTGCCAGCGCGAACGCCGCCCTGGCACGGGAGGCGGGCGACAGCCCTGAGATCGCGTCGGAAACCGAACCGTTAGACTGAGGCGGCTCGCGTTGGCGAGCCGTCATCACCAGAGAATTGAGGATCCGTGCGTAAGTCCGTCGCGCTCATCGTGGCCGCAGGCCTGCTCGTCGCCCTGGCCGGGTGCAGCTCCTCCGGCGACACGGCTTCAGACTGCACGGCCCTGGCACAGTCGGGAGACGCGTCGAACCTCGTGAGCGCCACCGGCGACTTCGGAGCGGCGCCGAAGGTCACCTTCGGCACTCCGTTGAACGCCGGAACCGACACCCAGCGCACCGTTCTCATCCAGGGCAGCGGCAAGACCCTGCCCGCGAACGGGATCGTCTCGGGCGACTACACGCTTCTCGACGCCACCACCGGCACCACCGTGACCGCCTCGGCCTACGACGGCACAGCGCCCCAGACCTTCCCCATCGCCACCAGCGGCATCGCCGGAATCCAGAAGGGTCTCGCCTGCGCGACCGTCGGGTCACGCGTCGCCATCACCATGCCGCCGGTCGACGGGTTCGGTGCCACGGGCAATGCCCAGGCCGGCGTCGGCGCGACCGACTCCCTCGTCATGGTCTTCGACATCGAGGACGCCTACGGGGTGCGTGCCGACGGGGCCATCCAGCCCGCGAAGGCCGGCTTCCCGAGCGTCGCACTCGGCCCCGACGGTCGCCCCGGCATCACCATCCCGTCGGGCGCGCTGCCGACCGACCTCGCGGTGACCGATCTCAAGAAGGGCAGCGGCACGGCCGTCGCCGACGGCGACAGTGTGATCGTGCAGTACACGGCCGTGGTCTGGGGCGACAAGAAGGTCGCCGCCTCGACCTGGGAAGACGGAACGCCCAAACTGGTGACCGCCTCCTCCAGCCAGCCGCTCGCCACCACGCTGGTACCGTCGCTCGTCGGCGAGACCGTCGGTTCGCAGTACATCGCCGTCGTGCCGCCGAGCGCGGGCTACGGTGACACGGCGTCGAGCGACGGCTCGATCCCGGCCGGCTCGACCCTGGTCTATGTCGTCGACGTGCTGGGAATCGTGCCGGTGGCGCCTGCCCAGTAAGACCGGCCAGCCGCCTAAACTGGTCATCGATGACTGATGCCAGGGCTGCCTCGCCCGTACCCGTCGAGGAACGGCTGTTCAGCCTCGTTCTCGCGCTGCTGGCGACCGAGGCCGGGCTCACGAAGAACGAGATCCTGTCGACCGTGCAGGGGTACCGGCAGCGCTACGCCTTCGGCGGCGACAACGCCAGCCTCGAGCGGCAGTTCGAGCGCGACAAAGACGACATCCGCGAGCTCGGGGTTCCCCTCGAGACCGTCGAACCCCTCGACGAGTCGGGAAACAATCACAACCTGCGGTACCGCATCCCCAAGGGCGCCTACGACCTGCCCGCCGACATCTCGTTCTCGCCCGAGGAGATCGCCCTGCTGAACCTGGCCGCAATGGCCTGGCGCGAGGGGTCGCTCTCCCGCGAGTCTCGGCACGCCCTGCTGAAGCTGCAGTCGTTGGGCGTCGAGTCGATCGAGCCCGTTCTCGGCTACGCCCCGCGGATACGAACCCGCGATGCGGCGTTCGACCCGCTCACCGATGCCCTCGGCCGCCGGGTGCTGGTGCGCTTCGCCTACCTCAAGCCGGGCGACCTGTCGCCCCGGGAGCGCACCGTCGCCCCGCTCGCCCTCGTGCAGCACGAGGGTCGCTGGCACGTGCAGGGCATCGACCAGGATGCCCTGGCGCCCCGCACCTTCCTGCTGTCGCGCATCGTCGGTCCGGTCACGCGCACCCGCACCCCGTTCGAGACCGACGCACGCGGTTCGGCTGAGACGGCGCTCACCCAGCTCGACGCCATCTGGGCCGCCAACACAGCGGTCGTACGGGCACGGGCCGGCTCCGATGCGCAGACCCGCCTCGTGAACCGGCGGGGGAGCATCCGCAACGCCGACGGAGACCTGACGCTGCACTTCACCGATCTGCATCTGCTCGCCGACGAGCTCGCCGGGTTCGGCCCGGAGGTCTTCGTGGTGTCACCTTCCGACCTCCGGGTCGCCGTTCGGCGCCGCCTCGAACTGACCCTCGCGACGCACGGAGGCACGGTTCGATGAACAGGCAGCCCGGCGATTCCGCCCCCTTCGTGCACGCGCAGGACAAGCTCGCATTCCTTCTCGCTCTGGTGCCGTACCTGCTCGACCGTGACCGGGTGTCGGTGACGGAGGCCGCGGCCCACTTCCAGGTGAGCGACGAACAGGTTCGTGAGGCGGTACGGCTGATCGCCGTCTCGGGCGTGCCCGGTGAGACCAGCCAGTACCAGCACGGCGACCTGTTCGACATCGCCTGGGACGACTTCGAAGACAGCGACGAGATCCAGATCACCCATCGCGTCGCTCTCGACGACTCGCCCCGGTTCTCTGCGCGCGAGGCGGCGGCCCTGATCGCCGGGCTGCAGTACCTGCAGGCGGTGCCCGAGACGCTCGACAGCGCCGTGCACTCCTCCCTGATGGCGAAGCTCGCCCGGGGCGCCTCGGAGGAGCCGAGCCAGGTCGCTGTCGCACAGTCGCAGGCGAGCGACTCGCTCCTGACCATCCGCTCGGCTGTCGCCGCCGGGCTGCAGATCGAGTTCGACTACACCAGCTCCCGCGGCGACAGCGAGCACCGCGTGGTCGACCCCCTGCGCATCGACTCCAACAACGAGGACTGGTACCTGCGGGGCTGGTGCCACACCCGCCAGGGCATCCGCACCTTCCGCCTCGATCGGATGACCGGCCTTCGCCAGACCGACCTGCCGAACCTCTACCGGCCGGGCGACCTCGCGCTCAGCGACAACCTCTTCGACGGATCGGGGGAGACGCTCGGCGTGGTGCTGGAGGTGCATCCGGCGGCGGTGAGCCTGCTGGGCGAGTACCTCGCCGAGGGTGCACCGCAGTTGCAGAAGGGCGCGCTGGTTCAGACGACGGTGCGGGTCGCGCACATCCACGGGCTGAAGCGGTTGATCGCGAGCCTGCCGGGGGTGGTGCGGGTCATCGATCCGCCCGAGGCGCGGCTCGCCGTGTACGACTGGGCGGCCGAGGCGCTGGCGGCGTATGACGACGACGCGACGCCCGCCTGAACTTCGGTTATGACGTGGTGGGCGAGCGCAGCGGGTGCCCTGAACGGGCCCCCGCCCCCAGCGCGGCGCACGTGCACAGCAAGTAGTCTGTCGCAATGACATGGTGGAGCTGGATAATCCTCTGGGCGGCGCTCGTGCTGGCGATGCTGGGCATGTTCGCCCTGCTCGGCTACCGATTGTTCAAGAAGGCCCTGGTCGTGCTGGCCGAGCTGGGTGAGCTCGGCGACAGGGTCACGAGCATCCAGGGCAACGTCGAACAGCTGACGCCCGAACCCAGCGACAACGCCATTCTGATCGGCTACGCCACCATCTCGCGTCGGCACGATGCCCACAGGCAGCGCCGTGAAGATCAGAAGCAGCTTCGCAGGGACAAACGCCTCGAGCGGGGTAAACTCCTCACAACAGCCGATTACAGACAAAGGACGTGGCCCCATGCTCGGTAACCTTCAGGGATGGCACCTGATTGTCATTCTCGCCATCGTTCTGCTTCTCTTCGGCGCTCCCAAGCTCCCCGGTCTTGCCCGCAGCGTCGGCCAGTCGATGCGCATCTTCAAGAGCGAAGTCAAGACCATGAAAGACGACGACCCGAAGACGGCCAGCGCCGAAACCGCGTCGAACATCGCCGACCCCGCACCCGTCGCGAAGCCTGCCGATGTCACCGTCGCCACGGTTGTTCCGACCGACCTGCACACCGGTTCCGAGAACAAGTCCGTCTGACTCCGCCAGCCCCGAGCTGAGGGTGCGCCAGGCGCGCCCCACGGCTAGTCACCTCCATCAGAAACCCAGGTAACGTGGCCGCCCGCCCCAGGAAGAGCGCCAACAGCGACGGAAGAATGTCGCTCGGCGCGCACCTCGTCGAGTTTCGCAAACGCATCTTCCGTGCCCTGCTCGGGGTCGCCATCGGCGCCATCATCGGCTGGCTGCTCTCCGACCAGATCCTGGTGGCGCTGGCCACCCCGGTCAACACCATCACGAGCACCCAGGGCCGTGGAGCGTCGCTGAACTTCACCGATGTCTCGCAGGCATTCGACCTGCGGCTGCAGATCGCCATCACCGTGGGTATCGTGCTCTCGTCGCCGGTCTGGCTCTACCAGATCTGGGCGTTCCTCGTGCCGGGGCTCACGCGCCGCGAGAAGCAGTACGCCGTGGGCTTCGTACTGACGGCCGTTCCACTCTTTCTCGCCGGCTGCGCCGCCGGCTGGTACGTGCTGCCGCACATGGTCTCCATCCTCACCAGCTTCGCCCCGCAGGACACGACGAACATCATCAACGCGGGCACCTACTACTCGTTCGTGCTCAAACTCGTCGTGGCCATCGGCATCGCGTTCGTGCTGCCCGTGCTGCTGGTGCTGCTGAACTTCGCCGGCATCCTGAGCGCCACGTCGATCCTGAAGTCGTGGCGGATCGCCATTCTCGTGATCATCCTGTTCTGCGCCATCGCCACCCCGTCGGCCGATGTGTTCTCGATGTTCCTGCTGGCCATCCCGATGATCTTCCTGTTCTACTCCGCCGCCCTCATCGCCTGGATCCACGACCGGCGGAAGGCCCGGGCGCAGGAGAAGTTCGACGCCGAACTGGTTGTGCCCTAGTGGCCATCCTCTCGCCCGCCGAGCGCTACGCTCTGAGTCGGAACAAGGCGAAGGCCCCGGTGCTCGACGACTTCCGCAGCGGACTGAGGTTCGACCTCGATCCGTTCCAGATCGCCTCGTGCGAGCTGCTCGAAGCGGGCAACAGCGTGCTGGTCGCGGCTCCCACCGGAGCCGGAAAGACGATCGTGGCCGAGTTCGCCGTCTTCATGGCGATGCAGGAACGTTCGGCGAAGGTGTTCTACACAGCGCCGATCAAGGCCCTCAGCAACCAGAAGTTCCAGGAGTTCGTCGCCGAGTACGGCTCCGACCAGGTCGGGCTGCTCACCGGCGACACGAACATCAACCCCACGGCCCGCATCGTCGTCATGACGACCGAGGTGTTGCGGAACATGATCTACGCGGGCTCCGACCTGCTCGCCAACCTGTCGTTCGTCGTGATGGACGAGGTGCACTACCTCGCCGACAGGTTCCGCGGGGCGGTGTGGGAAGAGGTCATCATCCACCTCCCGACGTCTGTGCGACTGGTGTCGCTGAGCGCCACCGTCTCGAACGCCGAGGAGTTCGGTGACTGGCTGCAGGCCGTGCGCGGAGACACCGAGGTCATCGTGTCGGAGGAGCGGCCCGTGCCGCTGGACCAGCACATGCTCGTGCGGCAGAAGCTGCTCGACCTCTTCGACGGCACCGGCCAGGCCTCCACCAGCCGCGTCAACCCCGAGCTCATGCGCATCGCCCGCTCGACGGGAGCGCCCCAGTCGAGAAACGGGCGCGGTTCGGGTGGCGACCGGCACAGCCGCAACTCGGCGAAGTACCGGCCGCAGCACACCCAGGCCCCCCGCATGGACCGGGCCGAGATGACCGGCCTGCTCGACGAGCACAACCTGCTGCCCGCGATCTTCTTCATCTTCAGCCGGGTCGGCTGCGACCAGGCCGTCAAGCAGGTGCTGCGGGCCGGCGTGCGACTCACGACGACGGAAGAACGCGAGGAGATCCGGCGCATCGTCGACGAGCGCTGTCGCACCCTGCTCGACGAAGACCTTGCCGTGCTGGGCTACTGGGAGTGGCTCGAGGGTCTCGAGCGCGGGGTCGCCGCCCACCACGCCGGGCTGCTGCCCGCCTTCAAGGAGGTCGTGGAGGAGCTGTTCCAGAAGAAGCTCGTGCGCGTGGTGTTCGCCACCGAGACTCTCGCTCTCGGCATCAACATGCCGGCGCGCACGGTGGTGCTCGAGAGTCTCGAGAAGTTCAACGGCGAAGCGCGCGTTCCGATCACACCGGGGGAGTACACCCAGCTCACCGGGCGGGCTGGGCGACGCGGCATCGACGTGGAGGGTCACTCGGTCATCCAGTGGCGCGACGGCATCGACCCGCAGGCAGTGGCGTCGCTCGCCTCGCGCCGCAGCTACCCGCTGAACTCGAGCTTTCGACCGACGTACAACATGGCCGTGAACCTGATCGATCGTTTCGGCCGTTCGCGCACGCGCGATTCGCTCGAACTGTCGTTCGCGCAGTTCCAGGCCGACCGCGCCGTCGTCGATCTCGCCCGCAAGGTGCGGTCGCAAGAGGAGACCCTCGAAGGCTACGAGAAGGCGATGAGCTGTCATCTCGGCAACTTCCCGGAGTACGCCGGGCTCCGCCGCGAACTCAGCGACGTCGAACGCTCGGGAGCCGGCCGGGCCGACACTCAGAGCCGTGCCGAGCGGGACAGCCGGCAGAAGAAGATCAACGAACTGCGCCGCCGCATGAAGTCGCACCCGGTGCACAACTGCCCCGAGCGCGAACACCACGCCCGGTGGGCCGAGCGCTGGTATCGGCTGAAGCGCGAGACCGACCAGCTCGTGCAGCAGATCAACACCCGCACAGGCGCGATCGCGAAAGTCTTCGACCGCATCACCGAGGTGCTGATGCACCTGGAGTACCTGAAGGCGGATGCCGCGGGGGAATTGACGCTCACCGACACCGGCAAGACCCTGAAGCGCATCTACGGTGAGCGTGACCTGCTGGTGGCCGAGTGCATCCGCCATGGGGTGTGGGCGAACCTCGACCCCGCCGGGCTCGCGGCCATGGCCTGCTCGCTGGTGTACGAACCGCGCCGTGACGAGAGTGAGCTGCCGGAGCGCTTTCTGCCGCGCGGGGCTTTTCGAGGTGCGCTCTCGAAGACGCAGGAGATCTGGGAAGACCTCCAGCAGCTCGAGGCCCGCCACCGCCTGCCCGGCTCCTCGCCCATCTCGGTCGGGCTCGCGAAGCCGATGAACGAGTGGGCGCGCGGTGCGAGCCTGGACACCGTGCTCTTCGACGCCGATCTGGCGGCCGGTGACTTCGTGCGCTGGACGAAACAGACGATAGACCTCCTCGACCAACTGCAGAACCAGTACGACCCGAAGGTCGCGACAACCGCGCGACTGGCGCTCGACCTCGTCAAACGCGGCATCGTCGCGTATTCGTCGGTGGCGTAGGCGGCACCGTGACGTCTGTCCTCTCACACAGTGCGGTTCCCGCGCCCGGCAGTGGCGATCCCCGTGACACAGGCGTGCGGGATGCGCTCACGAAACCCGGCCGCTTCTCGTTCTCCGACCACCGGCTCACAGAGGCGAGTACACCCCTCCTGCCGCTCTGGCTGGCCTGCCTGCTCGCACTCGGCGGCGGGCTCAGCCTGATGAGCGGGTTTCCGGGCGCCGATGTCTGGTCGCTCACCCTGGTGGGTGTCGCCGCCATTCTCGTGAGCCTGGTCGGGCAACGCTGGAACCGCGCACTGCTGGTCGGGCTGATCGCCGGTCTCACGTTCTGGTGCGCCCACATCTCCTGGCTCACGCTCTATCTCGGGCCTGTGCCGTGGCTCGCGCTGGCCGTCGTGGAGGGGGCGTTCTTCGCGGTCGGAGCCGTGGCCATCGCGCTGGTCTACCGCTTCGCCGGGCTCGTCTGGCCGACCCGGCTGGGCCGGCTCGTCATCGTTCCGCTCGTCGTCGCGGGTCTCTGGACCGCCCGGGAGGCCGCTACGGCTGTCGCCCCGGAGGGCGGGTTCTCGTGGGGCCGGGTCGCCTTCTCGCAGTCGACGAGCCCGTTCGCGCATCTCGTGGCTTTCGTCGGAATCTCGGGACTCAGTTTTCTGCTGGTGTGGCTGGTGGCATTCTGCATCCAGCTCTGCCGCGAGACGAGCATTCGCACTGTGAGCCGGGTCACCCTGGCTGTCGCGGCAGGCGCTCTGCTGCTTGTCGTACCCGCATGGGCGGCACCCACCTCCGGCACGACGCGCATCGCCGCCGTTCAGGGCAACACGAAATCGGGGCTGCTCGACAGGGTCGAGGCGGGCGACAACCTGAACGCGCACATCACCGAGACGCTGAAGCTCGAGGGCGACCCGGTCGACATGGTGGTCTGGCCGGAGAACGCCGCCGACCTCGACCCCGAGGCGTCCAGGGCCGCCGCCGCCGACCTCGACTTCATCAGCGGCATCATGAAGGCCCCGCTGGTCGTCGGCACGGTGGCCGAGCGTGACGGCAAGTACTACAACACCTCACTGCTGTGGGAAGACGGAGCGGTGGCCGACTTCTACGACAAACGGCATCCTGTGCCCTTCGCGGAGTACATGCCGGCCCGGTCGTTCTTTCGGGCCCTGGTGCCCGATCTCGTCGACCTGGTCACCCGCGACTACCAGGTGGGCACGACCGACACCGTGATGAACGTCAACGGGGTCGTCGCGGGCATCTCGATCTGCTTCGACATCACCGACGACAGCGCGGTGCAGTCGATGGTGGACGATGGTGCCCAGGTCATTCTGGCGCAGACCAACAACGCCGACTTCGGCCAGACCGACGAGAACCTGCAGCAGCTGGCGATCGCGCGGCTGCGGGCGATCGAGACGGGGCGGAGCGTCGTCAACATCTCGACGGTCGGCCACAGTGCGATCATCGCGCCCGACGGCTCGACCATCGACGCGATCTCGCCCTACGTACCCGGCGCCATGGTCGACGATGTGCCCCTGTCGACCACCATCACGCCGGCCAGCCTCTTCGGCACGGGCGTCGAACTCTTCGTCTCGGGCTTAGGCCTGGCCGGGCTCGTGATGGCCCTGGTCGCAGCAGGCCTCAGACGACGAAACGCCCGGCCGTAGCCGAGCGCATCGTTGGTGGTGCGGGGCGTTCGGCCCCGGGTCTCGCGGCTATGCGCCGATCTTGTGCTGGCCGCGACGGGCACGCAGGTAGTCGAGACGCTCCTGCAGGAGCTCTTCGAGCTCGGAACGGGTGCGGCGTTCGAGCAGCATGTCCCAGTGGCTGCGGGGCACCTTCGCCTCGGCCCGGTCGAGAACGACGGGTACCGAATCCACCATCAGGATGGCCTCGTTACTGCAGAACTTGCACTCCCAGGTCTCGGGAGCGTCTGCCTCGGCCGAGAAGACCATCTCGGTCTCCTTGCCGCACGTGCTGCATACATATGTGTGTGTCATGCGCGGAGAGAAAACGACTCCCTCTTCACTCTGGAGGCTTTGGCCCCCGAGTCTCATGCCGCGCAAGCTGCGATCTGCCATTGTGTGGTCTCCTCCCGCTCTGCTTACCTAGGTATAAACCCCTCGGATGGGAGGTTCATTCGCGCCTGTGGCTATTCCCAGAACTCTCCCAGATAGTCAGCGGGAGCGCGGGGGCTTGACACGGTATTCGGTGTCAGAGGCGTTTACGCTTGGTTTCGGCGATCAGTCCGAGCGCCAGGTCCACGCGGTCGGTCACGATTCCGTCGACACCCAGGGCAAGAAGCTCCGCCATCCGTACCGGGTCGTTGATGGTCCAGACGTGCATCTCCACGCCCGCAGAATGGATCATGGCCAGCAGCCGGGGCGTCGTGACCCGCAGCCCCAGGGCGGTCTCGGGCACCTGCACGGCATCGACGTTCCGCAGCACCCAGCGCACCACGGGGGCGAGGCGCAGCCGACCGGCCACCAGCGCAAGCGCGAAGGTGCGGGCGGATGCGGAGGTCGCCACGCCCGGCAGCAGGCGCACCGCCGCGCGGCGGCGGCGGTTCGAGAACGATGTGACGAGTACCCGGTGGGTCGCACCGCACGCTCGGATCGCGGCGGCGGCCGGGGCGGCGGCCGCGTCGGCCTTCACGTCGATGTTGAAGAACGTGCCGGGCAGGGCGGTCAGAGCATCCTCGAGCGTCGGGAAGCCGCAGCCGGCCCCGAGGTCGATCGCTGCGAGCCTGGCGGCGGTGAGGCCGCCGATGGTCTGGTCGCTACCGAGCAGACGGGTGAGGGAGGGGTCGTGCGCGACGACAGCCACTCCGTCGCTGGATGCGTGCACGTCGCACTCGACATAGGTCGCGCCCCGGTCGACGGCCGCCCGGAAGGCCGGGATCGTGTTCTCGACCTCGGTGGTCGCCAGGCCCCGGTGTGCCAGCAGACGGGGGAGCGGCGGGGCGAAGTACCCCGCCGGCTCAGCCCTCTTCGCTCGCGGTCGGCGCATCCGGAGCCTTCGCCAGCGGCACCGCGGGCGCCGAAGCCGGCACAGCCGCAGGGACGGCCGCAGGCACGGCCGCAGCGGCAGTCGCAGCCGCGCCGGCACCGCGGTCGCCGAACGCCTGGCCGATACCCTTCAGAGCCTCGGTGAGTTCGCTCGGGATCACCCAGAGCTTGTTGGCGCTGCCCTCGGCGAGCTTCGGCAGCGTCTGCAGGTACTGGTAGGCGAGCAGCAGCTGGTCGGGCTTGCCGCGGTGGATGGCCTCGAACACGGTGGTGATGGCCTGCGCCTCACCCTCGGCACGCAGCACGGCTGCCTTGGCGTCACCCTCGGCAGAGAGGATCGCCGACTGGCGGTGACCCTCGGCCGACAGGATGGCGGACTGCTTGGTGCCCTCGGCGGTGAGGATGACGGCGCGACGCTCGCGCTCGGCGCGCATCTGCTTCTCCATCGAGTCCTGGATCGACAGGGGCGGGTCGATCGCCTTGAGCTCGACCCGACCGACCCGGATGCCCCACTTGCCAGTCGCCTCATCGAGAACGATGCGCAGCTTGCTGTTGATCTCGTCGCGGGAGGTGAGCGCCTCTTCGAGGTTGAGCCCACCGACGACGTTCCGCAGGGTCGTCGTCGCGAGCTGTTCGACGGCCCCGAGGTAGTTCGCGATCTCATAGGTGGCTGCCCGGGCATCCGTCACCTGGAAGAAGACGACCGTGTCGATGGAGACGACGAGGTTGTCTTCGGTGATGACGGGCTGCGGGGGGAACGAGACGACCTGCTCACGCAGATCGATCAGCGGCCGCAGACGGTCGACGAACGGAACGAGCAGGTTCAGGCCCGGCATGAGCGTCTTGTGGTACTTGCCGAGGCGCTCGACCACACCCGCGCTGGCTTGCGGAATGATTCGGATCGCCTTCGCGAGCGTTGTGATCACGAAGATGACGACGATGATCGCCACGATCACGGCGATGACCGAGCCTGCGGAGATGTCGTTCACAGTACTGCTTTCTCTTCGGGAGCGACCAGTGCGGTCGCCCCATCGATGGCTTTCACGAAGATCTGCTGGCCCGGCATCAGCTGCTGCTCGAAGGCGGTGGGGAAGACCCGGGCCGTCCAGGTGTCGCCGTTGATGAGCTTCACGCTGCCGGTCGTCGTGGTGACGGCGGCCAGCACCTCGCCCTCGAGCCCCAGGAGGGCCTCGACGTTGCTCGGGGTCTTGTCGCCTCCCCGCTGCAGGCGCTTCAGAAGCGGCGGGCGGAGGGTGAAGATGAGCAGCAACGCCAGCACGCCGGCGATCACGATCTGCAGCAGGATGGGCGCACCGGCGAAGTGGGACACGAGTCCGCCGACGCTGCCGATGCCCAGCATGAGGAAGAGGAGATCGAGGGTGAGCGTCTCGACGACGAGGAAGACGAGAATCAGGGCGAGCCAGATCACCCAGGCGTACGAGGCCAGGAAGTCGGCCATGTGATGCTCCTTCGCGCTAGTTCCCCTCTGATGAAACTACCAGCGACCACACGGTGGATACGAAGTTCACAGCCGATGCCTTGGTAGTCTCGGTGCGGCATTGCACACGGCGACAGGCGCCGCCCGACGACAGGAGCACGACGTGGAAAACCCCCTCACCCCCGGATCCCTCGCCGGTAAGCGGGTACTCGTGACCGGGTCGAGCCGCGGGGTCGGCGCCGACACCGTGGCCTACTTCGCCGAGGCGGGCGCGAGTGTCGTCATCAACTTCCGCAACAAGGCGGCGCGGGCCGAGAAGCTCGCCGACCGGCTGCGGGCGGGAGGCGCGACCGCCCTCACCGTCGGGGCAGACCTGACCGAAGCGGCATCCGTCGCCCGTCTGTTCGAGACCATCCGCGAGGAGCTCGGCGGGCTCGACGTTCTCGTGCTCAACGCCTCGGGCGGTATGGAGAGCGGCATGGCCGCCGACTACGCCCTGACGCTGAACCGCGACGCGCAGGTCGATCTGCTCACCGCCGCCCTGCCGCTGCTTCAGCCGGGTTCGCGCGTGGTGTTCGTGACCAGCCACCAGGCCCACTTCATCCGCACGACCTCGACGATGCCGGAGTACGAGCCGGTCGCGCTGTCGAAGCGTGCCGGTGAAGACGCCCTGCGGGCAATGATTCCCGAGCTTTCCGAGAACGGCATCGACTTCGTGGTCGTCTCGGGCGACATGATCGAGGGCACCATCACGGCCACCCTGCTCGAGCGGGCCAACCCGGGCGCCATCAGCGCCCGCAAGGAGTCGGCCGGTCGCCTGTACAACGTCGCTGAGTTCGCGGCCGAAGTGGCGTCGGCCGCAGTCGAACCCATCCCCGAATCCCACACGCGCTACGTCGGCGACGTCTCGGGTTTCGCGCCCGAGCCCGCCTGAACGACCGCGAACGAGCCGCAGACCGCGCCGTGCCCGATCTCGACCAGCCGCCCTCCAACCGCCCGGGTTTCGACTTCAGCAAGTCGCGCGTTCTGCTGATCGACCAGGGTGGCAGCGTGCTGCTCTTCCTGACGAAGGCCGCCGTGCCGACGAACCCGACCCGCTGGGTGACGCCCGGCGGGCACGTCGAGCCGGGTGAGACGCATGTCGAGGCCGCTTCCCGGGAACTCTTCGAGGAGACCGGGCTGCGGGTTGCTCCGGATGCGCTCGGCCAGCCGATCCGCGCGCGCGAATTCAGCGACGAACGGGCGCCGGGCGTCTTCAAGCGCAACTACGAGGAGTGGTTCGTGCACCGAACCGCCCGCTTCGAGCCGCTGAGCGCGAACTGGACCCCGTCGGAGCACGTCGACATGGAGGCGAGCCGCTGGTGGAACGCCGAGGAGCTCGACGCCACGAACGACGCCTTCGAGCCCGAAGACCTCCCGGCGGTCATCCGGCGCCAGCTCGGCTGAGACGCGCTACTTCGCCAGTCGCGCTTTCGGAACCCGGCCCAGCGTGATGGCCGACATCGCCTGGAACACGCCCAGCACGATGAACGTCCACGCGGCGAACACGGTGAGGATCGCCAGCGAACTCAGCGGCGCGAAGATGAAGACGACGCCCGCGACGATCGAGAGCAGCCCGAGCAGTGTTCCGTACCACTTCGACGAGTCGTTCACCGTCTGGGTGAGGGCGAGGATGCCCTCGGTGATCCAGGAGATGCCGATCAGCAGCGCCAGAACCACGAGCGACGACAGCGGGTTCTTGAGGGCGAACACTCCTGCGATGAGCAGCAGAACGCCGAGGATGACACTCAGCACCCGGATGCTCGGCGAGAGTGTGCCGTTCACGATGCCCACGAACACCCGCACGAGGCCGACGACGAAGAAGTAGAGGCCGAAGAAGAAAGCCACCACCTCGAGCGTCGAACCGGGCCACGCCAGCACCACGATGCCGACCAGGATCGAGAGCACGGCGCCGATCCAGAGCGCGATTCCGAAGGTGCGGAGCGCCGGGCCCGTGAGCTCGTCGGCATGGAAGGAGTAGCGCAGTGGAGTGATGGGTGTCGACATGATGAGCCCCCGTCTTCGTCGAGACCCTCATTCTGGCAGAACATGGCGGCCGGGCGTGGCGGTGCAGACATGGCCACGCAGACATGCGACGCGGCCTGGGCGTGTACACCAGGCCGCGCCGTCACTCACGACGTCGACTCTTCGAAAGTTCCTAGCTGACTCGAGCGCGTCGGTCTCAGCACAACTTCTCTCAACCCGAATGCTGCGAAGTTGCCGTGTGTCAGGGTACCCCACCAGCCCCGCGCGCCGCTGGTAAATCTAGGATCGCTCACCCATTTGGTGGAACCGCTGGCATTCGTGTCAAAAACGCCCATAATGGGGGCTTTTTCGGTAACTCGAAGTGAAGCTAGTGTGAACAGTGCAATCCGAAACAGGCTGCGCCAGATGTTGTAATCCTAGCTACGACGCTATCTAGCCAGACCGAAGAGACGCTGACATTGAGCGACCGCTTTTCCTAGAAGCGCGCCGTTCGGTGGGGGCTGAGACGAACTCTCCGGCGTTGGCGTGAAGAGACCCGAATTTTTCACGCCAACGAGAGTTCCACCCGCACGACCCTTACTTCCCTGTGACCCGAGACAGGTTGACTCGTGACCGTAGAAGCACAGCACCCCCGTACCGCCAGCGTCGCCGCCGTCGCCGCCGCAGGCGCCGTCGCCGACAGTCAGCTGCGCCGCGTTTCGAGCATCCGCCGCCCGTCGAGCTGGACCGAGCGATACGCACGGCGCCTGCTCGTCTGCGACTCGATCGTGGTCGCTGCCGTGACCAGCGTCTGCTTCTTCATGCTGCTGGTACTCGACCACATCCCCACGGCCAGCCTCAGCGCGTTCGCCGCGCTGTCGATCGTGATCGCCGTCGCCTGGGTGACGCTGCTGACCGTCGTGCGCAGCCGTGACTCCCGCGTCCTCGGTGCAGGCCTCGATGAGTACCGACGCGTCGTGATGGCCACCTGCGTTGTCTACGGCGCCACCGCGATCACCGCCCTGGCCTCGCAGACCGTCGTGCCGCGCAGCTACTTCGTCGTGGGGCTGCCGCTGGGCATCCTGTGCCTCGCCCTCGAAAGAAACGTGAACCGACGCTGGCTCGCTCGCCGCCGGGCGCAGGGCGCCTACCTCACCAAGGTCATCGTGGTCGGCGAGCTCGGTGACGTGCGGTATGTGGCAGACCAGATCACCCGCCGGCGGCGCAAGCGCGTGGAGTACGACGTGGTGGGCGCCGTGCTGCCCGAGGGTTCGCTCGAGACCGCCGTGGTGGGCCGCAATGCGACCGTGCCCGTGGTGGGCTTCACCGCCAACGTTCCCGAGATCACTGCGCGGATCGGTGCCCAGGCCGTCATCGTCGCCGGCCAGCTCGACGGCGGCAGCGACTTCGTGCGGCAGCTAGGTTGGGCACTCGAAGAGACCTCGACCCAACTCGTGCTCGCCCCCGGGCTCACCAACATCGCAGGGCCCCGCATCCACTGGCGCCCGGTGGAGGGCCTTCCTCTCATGCACGTCGAACTGCCCCAGTACTACGGGGCGAAGCACGTCATCAAGCGGGTCATGGACATCGTTCTCTCGATCGCCGCTCTGATCGTGCTTGCGCCCGCGCTCGCCGTCATCGCCATTCTGATCAAGCGCGACAGCGAGGGGCCGGTGATCTTCCGCCAGCGCCGCATGGGCCACGAGGGAACGATCTTCACCATGCTGAAGTTCCGCACGATGAGTACCGACGCTGAGGCCCGGCGCGAGCAGCTGCTCGCCCACAACGAGGGCGCGGGCGTGATGTTCAAGATGGTCGACGACCCTCGCGTCACCTCCATCGGCAAGGTGCTGCGCAAGTACTCCCTCGATGAGCTTCCCCAGTTCTGGAACGTGCTGTGCGGATCGATGAGTCTGGTGGGTCCGCGTCCGTGGCTTGAGAACGACATTCCCAACGACGGCTCGAACGTGAGCCGTCGCCTCTACAGCAAGCCCGGCATCACGGGGCTCTGGCAGACCGAGGGCCGCAGCGACCTCGACTGGGACGAGAGTGTTCGTCTCGACCTCTACTACGTCGAGAACTGGTCGGTCACCGGCGATGTCGCTCTGCTCTTCCGCACCGGCAGGCAACTGCTCGCACCCAGCGGAGCGTACTGATGGAGAACCTGATCATCGTCGGCGCCAGCAGCCTGGCCCGCGAGACGCTCGCCGCCGTCCGTGCCGGTGACACCTACCGCACACTGGGTTTCGTCGACGACAACGAGGCCCGGTGGGGGTCGAGCGTCAACGCTCTGCCCGTGCTCGGCCCAATACCCGCCGTTCTCGAATACCCCGAGGCTCGCCTCGTGATCTGCGTGCGCAACGGCCAGTCCCGCGCCCGTCTCGCCGGTCGGCTCAGGATGCTCGGGGTGAACGAGGAGCAGTACGCCCGGGTCGTGCACCCGAGCGTCTCGCTGCCGGCGAACTGCCGGGTCGGACACGGCAGCATCCTGCTCGCCGGAGTCGCCCTGACCGCGGAGGTCTACCTCGGCCGCCACGTTGTGGTCATGCCGAACGTCTCACTGATGCACGGCAGCCGCGTGCAGTCGTTCACCACGATCGGCGCAGGGTCGGCCATCGGAGCGAATGTCCGGATCGCTGAGGAGGCGACGCTCGGGATGAACTCGACCGTGCGCGACCGCGTCAGCGTCGGCCGCCGTGCCGAGGTCGGCATCGGCACCACCGTCCTGAAAGACCTGCCCTCGGGCGAAACCTGGCCGGACACCGCCGGTCGACAGCACTCCTCACACGGCCTCCCGCGAATGGAAGAGATCAATGTCTGACCGCCACACCCGCCCCCTGCGCATCGCGATGGTGGGAACGCGCGGCGTGCCCGCCGCCTACAGCGGTTTCGAGACGGCCGTCGAGGAGATCGGCCAGCGGCTCGTCGCCCAGGGCCACACGATCACGGTGTACTGCCGCATCGGCAAGGTCGAGAAGCTGAAGACCTTCCTCGGTATGAAACTCGTCTATCTGCCCGCCGTGAAGTCGAAGACGATGGAGACGCTCAGCCACACGGCGCTCTCGGTGCTCCACATGCTCTTCACTCCCAAGCACGACGTCGCCTTCGTCTTCAACGCGGCGAACTCCCCGCTCGTTCCGGTCATCCGGGCCCGCGGCACCGCTGTGGCGGTGCACGTCGACGGCCTCGAGTGGAAGCGCGACAAGTGGAGCAACACCGGCAAGCGCTACTACCGCATCGCCGAAGAGCTCGCCGTGCGGCACGCTGACGCGCTGATCGCCGACGCCGCGGGCATCGCCGACTACTACGACCACGAGTTCGGCATCGACACCGAGCTTCTCAGCTACGGTTCGAAGGTCATCAGGGAGCCCGCTTCCGACCGCCTTGCCGAGCTCGGCCTGGAAACTGGCAAGTACCACCTCGTGGTGGCCCGCTTCGAGCCGGAGAACCACGTCGATGTCATCGTCGACGGCTACACGAAGAGCGAGGCCGAGCTTCCGCTGATCGTGGTGGGCTCCGCGCCGTACTCCGCGGCCTATACCGAGCGCATCGCTGCTGTCGCGGCATCCGACGACCGCATCAGGATGCTCGGGGGAGTGTGGGACCAGGAGCAGCTGAACCAGCTGTACGCCAATGCCCTCACCTACTCGCACGGTCACTCCGTGGGCGGAACCAACCCGTCGCTTTTGCGCGCCATGGGCGCCGGCGCCGCCGTTCTCGCCTGGGACGTGGTGTTCAACCGGGAGGTGCTGGGCGACGACGGCAAGTTCTTCGCCACCTCGGACGACCTCGCCGGGCTCATCGTGGGTGCGGAGCACGACGCTGAGGGTGCCCGCCAGAGCGGCGAGGGCCTGCGCGACCGTGCCGAGGAATACTACGACTGGGATGCCGTGAGCGCCGGTTACGAGGAGCTCGCCCGGCGCCTCAGCACGGGCTACTCGACGCACGGCGTGAGCCGCGGCAAGCGCAACCCAGTTCCGTGGGAGGTTCCCACCGGGTACCGTACGAAGACCGCACCCGCTCGCCACGCAGAAGCTCCCCTTGGAGAGGCCCAGTGATCGACTCGCCCGCCGCCGTGAGCGGCACCGCCGCGGCTCCCCACACCCGGGAGAGTTACCGTGAGACGGTCGCCCGCCTGGCCTCGGCGCAGAAGAAGGCCGCCCGCGGGGCGCCCGCCTACTCGATCTACGTCAACCGCAGGGTGGGCCGGTACCTCGCCGCCTGGGCCTTCCGCGCGGGTCTCACCCCCAACAGCGTCAGCGCCATCAGCGCGGCCTTCACGTTCACGGGCATCGTTCTGCTCGCCGTTCTGCCCGTCTCGTGGATCACCGGCATCGCGGTGGCCCTGCTGCTCGCGATCGGCTACGCCTTCGACTCGGCCGACGGCCAGGTCGCCCGCCTGGGGGGCGGCGGTTCGCTCTCGGGCGAATGGCTCGACCACGTCGTCGACTCGGTGAAGATCGCCTCGCTGCATCTCGCCGTGCTGGTGACGCTCTTCCTGCACGTCGACCTCACGTCGCCTGCGCTGCTGCTGATCCCGATCGGCTACTCGGTGGTCGCGTGTGTGTCGTTCTTCGCCATGATCCTGAACGATCAGCTGAAGCGGGTGTACGCCACGCGCGCCAAGGTCGAGGCACCCGCCGGCAGGAGTACGCTGCTGCGTTCCCTGCTCGTCATTCCCACGGACTACGGCTTTCTCTGCCTCGTCTTCGTGCTGCTCGGCAGCCCCGTGCTGTTCGTGATCGTCTACGGGCTGATGGCCCTGGCGAACGCCGGGCACCTGCTGCTGGCCAGCCGCAAGTGGTTCCGTGACATGGTGGCGCTCGACGCCGACCAGGCGGTGGCCCGATGACCGGGTTCGCCGGCATCGACGGTTCCCTGGCCGGCCGCACGGTTCTGTTCGCGCAACCCACGGCCGAGCTCTACGGCTCCGACCGGGTGCTGCTCGAGAGCGTCGAGGCCGTGCTGGCCGATGGCGGCCGCGCCGTCGTCGCCCTGCCCCTGGGCGGTCCGCTCGTCGCGGTGCTCGAGGCCGCGGGTGCGGAGGTCGAACTCTGCGAGACCCCCGTGCTGTCCAAGAGCAGCCTCCGGCCGAAGGGCTTCGTCTCGTTCCTGGCGGCGACGGTTCGCGGGCACCGGTCGGGCAACGTGCTCCTGGCACGGGTGCGCCCCGACGTCATGTACGTCAACACCGTGACGGTTCCGCTCTGGATCGCGCTCGCGCGGCTGGCACGCGTACCCGTCCTCGCGCACATCCACGAGGCGGAGGGCTCCATCGCGCGGCCGATCGCCGCCGCTCTGAACCTGCCGCTGCGCTTCGCCTCCCGCGTGATCGCGAACAGCGCCTACAGCGTGCAGGTGTTGGCCAAGAGCTACCCGTGCCTCGCCGGGCGCACGCTCGTGGTCTACAACGGCGTGCCCGGTCCCCAGACCTCGGAGCCGGCCCGGCAGACGCTCGAGGGAGGCCTGCGCATCCTGTTCGTCGGCCGACTCTCCACCCGCAAGGGCGCGGAGGTCGCGGTGGACGCCCTCGGGCTTCTCACCGACAGAGGGGTCGCAGCATCCCTCGACCTCGTCGGGGCACCGGTGCCGGGGCAGGAACGCTACGAGGCCGACCTCATCTGCCGGGTCGCCGCCCTCGGGCTCACCGACCGGGTCAGGATGCACGGGTTCCAGAACGACGTCTGGCCGCACCTGCAGCGCGCAGACGTCGCGGTGGTTCCGTCTCTCTATGACGAACCGTTCGGCAACACCGCGGTCGAGGCCCTGCTCGCGGCCCGACCCGTGGTCGTCAGCGACACCTCCGGACTCCGCGAGGCCGCGGGCGGGTACCTCTCGTCGAGGGCCGTTGCACCCGGTGACGCCTCCGCCCTGGCGGCGAGCCTCTTCGACCTGCAGGAGCACTGGGCCACGGTGCGGATCGATGCCGCCGTCGACGCGATCAGCGCGAATGAAAAGCACTCGCCCGAACGCTACCGCCAAACCATTTCCCGCCTGGTCCTCGAACTCATCACGGGCGAATCCGCCCCAGGCTTCCGCACGAACGCGCTCACCACGGCGCGACTGACCACGAACGAGGTTTGACCCATGGATCCGCACGACTATCTCAAAGCGCTGCGCAAACGGTGGATCGTCATTGCCATCCTCGGTGTTCTCGGCGGGGGAGTGGCGTACACCTACGCCGAATCGCTGCCCGACTCGTTCCAGGCGACCAGCGAGATCTTCGTCTCCTCGACCCAGGGCCAGACCACGAGTGAGCTGGTGCAGGGCTCGACCTACACCCAGAACCTCGTGCAGTCCTACTCCCAGCTCGCGACCACGCCGAAGGTGCTGACCCCCGTCATCGCCGAGCTCGGCCTGCAGGTCACTCCGGCGCAGCTGGCGAAATCCATCACGGCCGCGACCCCGCTGAACACCGTCATCATTCAGATCACCGTGACCGACGGCACCCCCGCCCGGGCCGCGGCCATCGCGAACAGCGTCGGCGAATCCCTCGCCAAGACCGCCACAGCCCTGTCGCCGCAGAACTCGAGCGACGTCGCCTCCATCTCGATGGAGATCGTGACGCCCGCCCAGGCCCCGGTCAACCCGATCGCCCCGAACCGGCGCCTCATCGAGATCAGCGGTCTGGCCGTGGGCCTCGCCGCCGGAGTTCTCTACGCGATCGGTCGCGCGCTGTTCGACACCCGCCTGCGCTCACCGCGCGACATCGAACGTCTCACCGATGTTCCCGTGATCGGCAACGTCGAACGCCGTCGCCGCCACGACCCCCAGCCCAACGGCATCACCATGCGCCTGGCACCGCACAGCCTGATCGCCGAGGACTACCGCCGGGTGCGCACGAACCTCGAGTTCGCCGACGTCGACAACGCCATCCGTTCGATCGTCGTCACGTCGGCCATGCCCGGCGAGGGCAAGACCACCATGTCGATCAACATCGCCCTCGCGATGGCGGAACGTTCGCTGCGCGTGCTGCTCATCGACGCCGACCTCCGTCGGCCATCCGTCGCCACCTATGCCCAGATCGAGGGCGCGGCGGGACTGACCACCGTGCTCGTCGGATCGGCAGACCTCGACGAGGTCATCCAGCACTGGGCGCCGAATGTCGACATCCTGACTTCGGGCGTGATTCCGCCGAACCCGAACCAGCTGCTCGGCTCCTCGGCCATGGCACGCCTGCTCAGCACGGTCATCGGCCAGTACGACTTCGTGATCGTCGACACCCCGCCGCTGCTGCCCGCCTCCGACGCGCTGACGCTGACGCACATGACCGACGGTGCGGTGGTGGTGTCGCTCTACAACTCGACGACCCGCCAGAAGCTCACCGATGCCCTCGCCGCCCTCTCGGGGGTGAAGGCGCGCACCATCGGCGTCGTGCTGAACCAGACGAAGCCGAAGGCCCGCGACGAGTACTACAGCAGCGACGTCACGAAGATGGATGCCCCGGAAGGCGCCGCGCCCCGCCAGACCGGCGCAGCGGAGGTCTCTGCCCCGTCGGCCCGCCCCTCCACCACGGCCACTGCGGCTGGGCCGGCCGAGCCCGCCGCGGAGGAGACCGCCACGGCAGCTTCGAGCGCCGAGACCACCCCGTCGACCCTGTCGGCCCCGGTCGCGCCGCCCCGCAAGCCCCGCGCCCCGCGCAACCCACGCACCGTGAAGCCGGCGCACACCTCACCCGACGGCACCGAGCGCCAGGCCCAGAACGACACCGAGCGCAGCACGCCGGGCGTGTCGAAGAGTGTCTCGCAGAATGTCTCGCAGAGCGCCGAACTGAGGCCGGTTCCGTGAACGCACGTCGCGCGATGAGCGCACCCTCACGCCCGGTGCTGCAGCCGCGGGTGCGGCTGTACGAATCCGTGCGCACCGCGCACCTCGAGCGGGCCCGCGAACTGCAGCCCGCCAGCATCCTGTACCGCGTGAAGCGCTACGACTTCGAAGAGGCCATCGCGAAGGACCAGCAGCTCGTCAGGGTCGGCCTGCTCAGCGGCGCCCTGCTGATTCTGCGCTCACCGGTCGAGACGCTGGAGATCAACGAACCGCTGATGCTCTCGAGCCTGCCCGCGACCTCTCTGGCGCTGCTCGCACTGGAGCTGCGCCGCCTGGCCGGCCGGCCGCGCACCACGGTCGTCACCTACGCCATCGGAAACGCCGACCCGTTCGCCGTGCAGCCGCACCGAGCACGCTCGCGGGTAAGGCGACGCCTCGAGCGCGTGATCGCCCGTGCGGTCTTCAAGCGCGTCGACCGTGCCGCCTTCGGCACCAGCGCCGCGCGGGAGACGTACGAGAACGTGCTCGGCGAGGTCGATCTGAAGTCCAGTTCGCTCGTCATTCCCGCCCTCCCGTCACCGGCCCCGGGTGCAGCCGAGAGCGACCGCATCGACGGCCGCGTGGCGTTCGTCGGCGCCTTCAGCGAGCGGAAGGGCATCCGGGTTCTGCTCGAGGCCTGGCCGCACGTCGTGCGCCTCCGCCCCGGCGCGAGCCTCACGATCATCGGAAAGGGTGTGCTCGAAGACAACGTGCTGGCCGTGGCCCGGCTCTTTCCCGGCATCACCGTCGAGATCGACCCCGATCGCCAGCGCATCTCCCAGGCGCTGAACGAGGCCCGGGTGCTCGTGCTGCCCTCACAGCCGAGCCCCACCTGGCGCGAACAGGTCGGCCTGCCGATCGTCGAGGGCCTGTCGCACGGCCTGGTCGTCGCGACGACCGGAGAGACCGGGCTCGCCGACTGGCTGAGCGCCAACCGGCACGCCGTCGTGAGCGATCCGAAGTCGAGCCCGGAACTCGCCGTGGCGATCGTGCAACTGCTCGACGCCGACCGCTCCGCGGCCGACGTGCTCTCGAGCCTCCCCGCCCGCGACGGCCGGCTGGCCGCAGACGACTGGATGTTCTCCAGCACCCCCACGATCACCGACCTCGTGCGGGTGTACACCTGATGGTCCACGCCAGACCCCGCCGCGGCGGCACCTTCTCCCTGGTGGGGAGCGCCGCGGTGGCGAAGGTCGCGGTGATGGCGGTCGCCGGCATCCTGGGCATCATCACGAGCCGGATGATCATCCAGAACTTCGGTGTCGACGCGTACGCCCAGTACGGCCTGCTCTCGAGCTTTCCGACGCTGTTGCCGTTCGCCGACCTCGGTATCGCCGCCGTGGTCATCAACGCGGTGGCGGGATCGGCCGCTCCGAAGACCGACGACTACGTTCGTCGCACGATCGTGACCGCGTTCCGCATCCTGATCGTGTCGGGCGGCATCATGGTCACGATCGGCGCCGTCATCACGATCGCCGGCTGGTGGCCGGTGCTGCTCGGCAAGGGCCTGATGCCCAACGGCGGAGACGTCGCCGCCTTTCTCTGCATCGCCGTCTTCGGTCTGGTCATTCCGCTGACCGTGGGCCAGCGCATCCTCGTCGGGCTGAAGAAGACCACCACCCAGGTGGCCAGCCAGGCCGTCGTCGCACCATTCATGTTCCTCGTCGTGGGTGCCTTCGTGGTGCTCATGGTTCCGGCCGGCACCTACCTCGCCGTGGTCTCCTACATCGCGAACGCCCTCGTCTCGGTGATATGCCTCATCGTCGCCGCGCGGGCGCTGAAGCCGCAGGTCGGTGCTGCCCTCCGCGAGATTCCGCATGTGAAGAGCTACCGGGGCGTCTCGGCGCTCGGGCTGGCGTGGCCGATGCTCGTGCAGATGGTCGCCCTGCCGATCGCCATGCAGACCGGGCGACTGCTGCTCAGCCATCTGGGCACCGTCGAGCAGCTCGCCGAGTACAACCTCGCCTCCCAGCTCTTCGGCATCGTGCTGCAGACGATCGCGGCCGCCGGTCTCGCACTGTGGCCCATCTACGCCGCCGCCCGCTCGGCCAACCGCGTCGAGTCTCCCGCAGTGGCCACGCTGTGGTTCCTCGCCGGTGGGCTGGTGATGGGCGGGGCCCTCGCCGTTCTGTCGCCGTATCTCGCCCAGTTCGTCTCGGGCGGCCGGATCCAGCTCGGCGGCTGGCTGCTTCTGGCTTTCGTGGTCTTCGTCGGGCTGCAGGCGGCGAAGTACCCGATCGGCATGTACATGACCGACAAGCGCGGACTCGTCTTCCAGGTCGTTCCCGTGCTCATCATGATCCCTCTGAACATCGGACTCTCCTGGTGGCTCATCGGCATCATCGGTGCGGCCGGGCCCGTCGTGGGTTCGTCGGTCGCGGTCGCGCTCTGCCAGGTGGTGCCGAACCTCTGGTACGTGTCGCGCGACGTGGCCGCGCGGCGCCAGCTGCTGAAGGACGTCGAACAGAGCCCCGAGCGGGAGAGCCAGAATGTCTGACACGGCGGTGCAGTTCGTGTTTCCGAACGAACGCGACATTCCGGCCTGGCAGCATCGGCACACCGCGGGTGAGGTTCCGGGCTTCTGGCCCTACGGGCTCGACGAACTGCGGCACTACACCGACGCGCTGACGGCCACCTCGAGCGCAGAGCCCAGCCGGGCATCCGTTCTGCGCAGCCGGCTGCGCGACCGACTCGCCCCGCCACGACGTGCCCACGGCCCCGAGGCGCCGAACGGTGCGGTACGCCACCTCGGCCTCACCTGGGACGAGAATGCCGCCCGGCGCATGAGCATCAACCAACCGGTCGAGGAGATGTACAGCGGGGTCATCTGGGTCACCGACATTCTCGCCCGGGGCGGAGAGATCGGTACGATGCGCCAGGTTCTTCGTCGGATGAACGGTCTCTGGGTGATCAGCCGGGGGCAACAGGATGCTGTTCAGCGCCTCGTCGGCGAAGACGGTCCGCCCGTGGGGTTCTTCCGCTTCGGCGTCGACGAGGCCTTCTTCACACCCGCCCCCGCCGCGGAGCGGCCCCTGGTGCTGAGCGTCGGAGGCGACAGGGACCGAGACACCGCCACCCTCTTCGCGGCCCTCGCCCTCGTGCACGAGCGGTCACCCCACACCGAGATCGTCGTGCAGACCTCCAGCGCGCTCACTCCGCCCGACGGCGTCAGAACCCTCCCGCGAGTGAGCCACCGCGAACTGGCCGCGCTGTACGCCCGGGCGAGTGTGGTGGCGATCGCCACCCGCGAGAACCTGCACGCCTCGGGCATGACGGTGAGCCTGGAGGCCATGGCAACCGCGCGCCCCGTGGTGATGACCCGCACCCCGGGCATCGAGGACTACGTCTTCGACGGCGAGACCGGCTACCTCACCCCGGTGGGCGACCCGGCGGTTCTCGCGGCGCGGGTTCTCGAGCTGCTCGCCGATCCCGCTCTCGCCGCGACCTTCGGTGCGGCCGGCCGCCGGGCGGTCGAGCAGGGTCTGACGACCTCGCACATGGTGCGCGAGCTCGCCGCCCTCACCGGGTTACGATATCGCGACCCAGCGCCCGCGCCCGACGCCGGCGTGCGCGCAGCTCGTCTTTGACCATCCGTCGCCCGTCGCGCGCGCCCCGGTAGGCCGCCACGAGCGGTGAGAGCGACCGGGTGAACTGGCGTCGGCCACCCTGAAGTAGGATCTCCCACGCAATGGCGCGCGTCAGCGCCGTCCAGCGCACGAGATCGGTGTCGTCGAGGTGGCGCACGGCGAACAGCAGCCGGTTGCGCACGTTGTAGTAGTAGTAGGTGTTCGACTTCGCCTCGCCGCTGTGCGAATACCCGCCGCCCTGTTGAGTGCCACCCTCGGCGTGAACGGCGACGGCATCGGAGACGACCCGCAGGGTTCCGCCGGCCGAGGCGACCCGGTGCGAGAAGTCGACATCTTCCCAGTAGAGGAAGTACTGTTCGTCGAATCCTCCGGTTTTTCGCCAGAGTTCCCGCGTCATCAACAGGCAGGCGCCGCTCAGCCAGGGTTCGATGGCCATCGTGTTCGTCGCGACACGGCGACGGGCCGAACGGATGCGGCCATCGGTGAGGTAGAGGTCCGACCCGTTGAACCACACCGAGCCGTCGGGGCGGAGGATCTGGGGGGAGAGCAGGGCTTCAGGATGCTCGGCACTCGTCTCGAGCAGAAGCCG
Source organism: Subtercola boreus (assembly GCF_003399645.1). Lineage (GTDB taxonomy): Bacteria > Actinomycetota > Actinomycetes > Actinomycetales > Microbacteriaceae > Subtercola > Subtercola boreus_A. The sequence continues at coordinate 268,088 of NZ_NBXD01000014.1, read as the reverse complement.
CAGCGCGGCCTCCGCGATCTCCACGTCGGGGTTCAGCAGGAGCAGCAGCTGGGCGCCGAGCTGCTCCGCCTGGAGCACGCCCCGGTTCATCCCGCCACCGAAGCCGGTGTTGCCCGTGGGCAGCACGGTGTGCCAGCCCTCCCGCGCCGCCGTCGCGACGAGGCGCGCCCGCTCGGTGTCGGTCGAATAGTTGTCGACGATCACAACGGTGAGGTCGGGCTGCCGGCGCGTGAGGGGAGCGAGGTTCGCCTCGAGCAGCGCCGTGGAACCGTAGTTCACCACCACGATCGCGAGCTGGGAGAAAGTGGGCGCGGTCATGATGTGACTCCTGTTGACGCGGGATAATGGGCGTGATGAACTCCGACGAAACCGTGCCCGAGACCGATGTGACGCTTCCTGCCGGGCCACTGCCCACGCTGGTGGTGGCCGTGCTGACGTTCAGAAGGCCAGGCGACCTGCAGCAGATCGTACCGCTCGTCGTCGAGCAGTTGCGGGCTGTGGCGCGGGCCGTCGCCGGTTCTGTGCTGGTGGTCGACAACGATCCCGCCGGTTCGGCGGCCGCCCCCCTCGAGACCATCGTCGCCTCGCTCGGGGAGACCGACCGAGCGGCGGTGACGTACATCCATGAACCGACCCCGGGCATTGCGGCAGCGCGCAACCGGGCGCTGGTCGAGGGTGGCTCGGCCGACCTGCTCGTCTTCATCGATGACGACGAACGGCCGAGCGTGAACTGGCTGGCCTCGCTGATCGAGGTGCAGCGGGCAACCGGGGCCGCGGCCGTCGCCGGCCCCGTCGTCTCCGAGTACGAGGTGCGACCGGGTCGCTGGATCACGGCGGGCCGGTACTTCGAGCGCCGGAGCCTCCCCGACCGCACCCCCATCGCCGTCGCCGCGACCAACAACCTGCTGCTCGACCTGGGCCGGGTGAGGCACTGGGGCCTGAGCTTCGACACCGCGCTGGGCGTGACCGGGGGTGAGGACACCCTGTTCACCCGCGAGATTCTGAACCGGGGTGGAACCATGTTCTGGGCGGCCGGAGCCGGCGTGGTCGATGTCGTACCCCGGGCGCGCACCACGAAGCGCTGGGTGGTGCTCCGCGCGTTCTCGAGCGGCAACAGCTGGAGCCTCACGACGCTGATGCTGACCCACGGGCGCCTGGGCACCCTGCGCGCGAAGCTCGGGCTGACCGCCCGCGGCTCGGTGCGCGCGGCCGGCGGTGTCGCCCAGATCCTGGTGGGAATCGCGCTCGGAAGGCTCTCGCACCGGGCACGCGGAACGCGCACCCTCGCGCGGGGCGCCGGCATGGTGAGCGGGGCGTGGGGCTACACCTACCGGGAGTACCGCAGGGGCTGAGGCGGTGGCGACGGAGGGGGCGGGGGAGCGCACCGTGCTCACCCCCGTGCCGCGTCGAGCTGTCGGATGGCCTGGGCGTTCGTCGCCTGCAGGTACGCCGAGTAGTGCAGCAGACCGGCGGCCCGCCACTCCCGGGCGTCGAGGCACGGTGGGGCGATCGGGCCGCGACTCGCGACCTCGGCCAGGGTCGTGGCGAGAACCTCGGGCGTGAGGGCACCGTGGTACTGGTACACCCAGCCCGGACCGACCTCGGCGTTCAGGCGCTCGTTGACCGGATTCGCCGGCAGCAGCACCGGCCGGCAGAGCGACAGGGCCGTCAGCGCGCCGCCGGAGTTGTGCATCTCGGTGTAGGGCAGCACCACGAGCGACGCCTGGGTCACGGTGTCGACCAGCCGGCCGTCGTCGAGGAACTCCAGAGTCAGATCGATACGGTCGTCGCCCGCCGCGCGCCGACGGAGGTCGTCGGCGCGCTCGACGGTCGACGGCCGCCCGGCGGCGTGCAGACTGACGTCTCCCGGCAGCTGCCGGAAGGCGTCGAGAAGGGTGTCGACCCCTTTGTACCGGCGGATGAGCCCGAAGTAGACGAACCGGCCTTCGACGCTCTCGCGCTGCGGATACGCGGCGAACCAGTCGCGGTAGTGGCCGTGGGGTATGAGGGCGTACTGCCGGTCATCCCGAACCGGCGTCTCGGGGTTCAGCCGGATGAAGAGGTCCGTCTGGCGCTCGAACAGCCTCAGCAGCGCGCGCTCCCGCCCCGAGATGCCCGAGGGCAGTTCGAGGTTGTGCAGAGTGCGCACGATGGGGGTGCGCGTGACCGCGAGTCTGAGCAGCAGCAGCACCGTGAGGGCCTGCCGCACCAGGGCCTTCAGCGGGCTGTGGCCCGCCACCAGAATCTCGGGCCAGTGCACGTGGAACACGTCGTAACTGCCCAGCAGCGCCCCCCGCCACGTGAAGTTCCGCACCGTGACACCGGCGATCGAGTCGAGACTCGAAGCCAGCATCACCAGGTAGGGATTCGTGGTCGGGCGGGGGACAGGGAAGGACTGCTGAACGACGAAGCTGTCATTCGTGCGCCGGCGCCTACGGTTTGAAGGCACTCAGTTCCTGCACTGTGACCTGCTGCGGGGCGTTCGTCGCCGTGCCGGAGACGTAGCTCACCAGACCGAGGGCACCGGGTGCCTGCAGCGCGGCGTAGCTGTCGGTCGCCTGCACCGTCCAGTCCGTCGGCTCGGTGGTGCCCGCGGGCCACACCTTCGCCTTGACGGTGGTCGGGTTGGTGCCGGTCACCTGAACGCGGACGCTCAGCTTGGTTCCCGCCACCACGCTGCCGGGCACGACGACCTCGTTGGCGATGGTGACCGCCGTGGCCGAGCCCTTCAGGGCGGTCAGCGAGACAGCCGCGGTCCCGTTGTTCTTCAGGCGGATGGTGGCGCGGTACTCGTTGTTCGTCGAGGCCTTGCGGGCGATGGCGTAGAGGTACGTGCCACCACCGGTCGCGGCCTTGTCGAGGCTGAACTGCACCCGCATGTCGGTGTCGGTCTGCGAGACGCTGTTCAGGTAGGCGCCGGTCTGGGATCCAGCGGCCCCGAGCTTGAACACGGCACTGCCGTTGTTCACCGCGAGGTCGGTGGCAGCGCCCTGCTTGGTCCAGGCACCACCCGCGTCTGCCGAACCGAAGCCGCTGGCCACGGTGCGCTGGAACGAGTCGAGCGCGAAGGGCATGGCGGGCGGGTTCGTCACGGTCACAGACTGCGTGGCGGTTCCGGTGGCACCCGAGTTGTCGGTCACCACGAGGGTCGCCGTGTAGGTTCCGGCGGTGGCGTAGACGTGCGAGACCGTCTTGCCGGTGCCCGTCTGGGTGTCACCGAAGTTCCAGGCGTACGACGCGATGGTGCCGTCGGAGTCCGTCGATCCTGCACCGCTGAGGTTGGCGGTGAGGTTCGAGACCGTCGTGTCGATCGACGCGGTGGGTGCCACGTTGACGGGCGGCGGAACCGTGGCCATGACAGACCCTGTCGTCACCGCAGTGGCGCCCTTGTTGTCGGTCACGGTGAGCTTGACCGAGTAGGTGCCGGCTGCGGAATACGTGTGGGTGACCGTCTTGCCGGTTCCGTTTGTGCCGTCACCGAAGGTCCACGCATAGGAGGCGATCGTTCCGTCGCTGTCGGCCGAATCGGAGGCGTCGAAGGCCACCTGCAGGTTTGTCGGTGTCGACGAGAACGCGGCGGTCGGCGGAACGTTCGGCGGCGGCGCGGCCACGGCGGTGACCGTCGTCTGCGAGACCCCGGTTGCTCCGTCGTTGTCGGTCACCGTGAGCTTGACGGTGTAGGTGCCCGCCGCGGCGTAGGTGTGCACGGGCGGCGTCGGTCCGGTCGCGGTGGTGTTGTCACCGAACGACCAGAGATACGACGAGAGGGTTCCGTCGGAGTCGGCCGATCCGGTGCCGTCGACCGTGAGGGCCAGGTTGGCCATCGCGGTGGTGAACGAGGCCGTGGGGGCCACGTTCACGCGCGGTGCCGTCACAGAGACGGTGTTGCTGAAGACACCCGTGGCGCCCTTGTTGTCGGTCACCGTCAGCGTCGCCGTGTAGGTTCCGGTCGCCGCGTAGGTGTGCGACGTGGTGCGACCGGTTCCTGTGGTGCTGTCGCCGAAGTCCCAGGCATACGAGGTGACCGTTCCGTCGGAGTCGGCAGAGGCCGAACCGTCGAAGGAGGCGGTGAGATCGGTCGCGGCCGTGGTGAACGACGCGGTCGGGGCGGCGTTCGCCGGCGCCGGCGTACCCAGCGCGTAGTGCTGGGCCACGGTGGCGTCGGAGATCGCGGTGTCATAGACCGCGGCCTCATCGATCGTGCCGTTCAGGAACGCACTCGACGAGCCCCAGGTGTTGTCACCGCCGATTCGCCAGTAGCCGTCGTACGGCTGGGCCTGGGTCTGCGGGTTGGTGCCGATGAGAACGCCGTCGACGTAGAGCTTCAAACCGCCGCTCGACTGCGAGGCGACGACCTGGTGCCAGATGCCGTCGTTGTACGAGCCCGGGGTGGTGATCGTGTTCAGCTGGCCCGTATAGGTACCGAAGACGAGCTGCCCATTGTCCTGCAGATAGACGTGACGGTCGTAGCTGCCCGAGGTTCCGGTCTGGTTGCTGCCGAAGCCGATGATCTTGCCGCCGACCGTGGTGGTCGTGTTGAACCACGCCTCGATCGAGTAGGTCTGCGGGTTCGCGATGCGCGCCGAGGTGGCGATCACCCCGCTCTGGCCGTCGAACTGCGCGGCCTTGTCGGGGTTGCCCGCGAGGGCTCCCGCGGCACCGAGGGTGACACCACCGCTGATCACACCGGGGTCGAGACCCTGGCTCGAATCGGCTGCGACGGTGCTTCCCGCTGCATCGTTGAGGCGCCAGTAGACACTCGGCGCGTCAGTGAAGACACGGTTGCCGTAGTTGTCGGTCGGCGGCTGCGGCAGCTTCGAGGCGCGGCCCGAGGCGACGTAGTGCGTGTCGACCTGCTGCTTGTTCAGCACCTGGCTGTACACGGCTGTGTCGTCGATGTCGCCGGCGAAGAAGTTGGAACCGCTCCACGAGGAGTCTCCGCCGATGCGCCAGAAGCCGTCGTAGGCCTGGGCCGAGGTCGTGTCGGAGCGGGTACCGACGCGCACGCCGTCGACGAAGAGCTGCATCCCGGTGGAACTGAGCGTTCCGACCACCTGGTGCCACTGGCCGTCGTTCAGCGCATTCGCGCTCTGGAGCACCTGCGTGTTGCCGTTGTAGACACCGAAGTTGATGTGGCCGTCCGTCGTCATGTAGATGTGACGGTCGTAGCTCGACGACGTTCCCGTGCTCGAGTTGCCGAAGCCCACGATCTTTCCACCGGCCGTCGTCGTCGTTCTGAACCACGTCTCGAGCGAGAAGGTCTGGGGACCTGCCACCGCGGTCTGCGTCGACGAGAACCCGGTGCTGTCACCCGAGAAGGTGGAGGCCGTGTTGGTGTCGTTGCCGATCGCTCCGGATGTTCCGCGCGTCACTCCGGCGCCGGCCACCTGGTCGTTGAATCCGGACCAGTCGTAGACCGTCGTGCCACTGGCCTCGCCGAGGCGCCAGAAGCTCGAGGCCGAGTCGTTCTGGATGGCGGAGGTGTAGGCGCTGGTGGCGGCCGAGGTCACCGCCACGCTCACACTGTCACCGATCACGGTGTTGCCGAGCGGGTCGGTGGCCCGAACCCGGTAGGAGTAGGTGGCGCCCGGTGTCAGCCCGGTGTCGGTGAACCCGAGGTTGGGTGTCTTCCAGACGGATGACGCGGCCGTGGTCGTGTAGACCGGGGTCGTCAGGTTGCCGTTGCGGTAGACCGCGTAGGTGAGGTTCTCGTTGTCGCGGTCGGAGTTCGCCGTGAAGCTCACCCGGGCGGTGCCGGCGGCGAGGGAGACGACCGAGGGCTTGAACAGGGCGCCCGCGTTCAGCGGACCCTCCTTGTTCGGTGCGATGGAACGCACGGCGAAGCGGGTGAGGCCCTGCTGGCGCTTGCCGTTCACCTGGGTGAACTCGCCACCGTAGACAACGTACTGGCTGTTGGCCGCGACGCTCCACGGGCCCTGGCTCTGGCCGGTGAAGGTACCGGTGTTGAAGTCGGGGTACCAGTTGAGCAGGGTCGGTGCGGGGTTGCCGGCGAAGTTGTAGTAGCCGAGCGGGTCGTTGGTGATGGTCTGCGTGGCCGACTTGCTGAAAGCGAGCGCGCGGTGGAAGACCCACGGCTGCGGGGTCTGCTGGAACCCGCCGATGTTGCCGCAGTAGTGCGGGTGGCCGGCGATGTAGAGCGCCGTGCCGGTAGACGCCGCCGAGTAGGTGTCGCCGTGGCAGTCTTCGACCCAGGTGATGGTTCCCGTCGCCCAATCGGCACGGAACGATCCCTCGAGGTTGCCGCCCTGGCCGAAGACGTACCCCGAGCCGTAGAAGCTGTCGCTGTCGGAGGTGAGGCTGGTGATCGAGGCCTGCGACCCACCGTTGCGGACGAGGTTGTTCACCGCGAAGCCGGAGAGCACGGCGCCGCTCACGGCGTCGGTCGAGGCGAGACCGAAACCGGGGTTCGTGGAGCCGCCGAGCGAGGTGAAGTTGCCACCGACGACGACCTTGGTTCTGTCGGGGGAGACTGTCAGCGCGGTGACGTCGCCGCCCGCGGCGTTCGGGTCCCAGGAGAGGTTGGCACCGGTGGTGGCGTTGACCGCAGCGACCTTGTTGCGAACGTCTTTACCGATGCTGCTGAACGTGCCGCCGAGGTACACCGTCGTGGCGGTCGCCGCGATGGCGCTCACGGTGGAGTTCGTACCGGGGGCGAAGGAGGTCACGACGGCGCCGGTCGTCGGGTCGAGCGCGGCGATGCGGTAGCGGTTCACCCCGTTCACGGTGGTGAAGGCACCGCCGACGTAGATGCGTGAGCCGTCGGGGGAGGCGGTGACCGCCTTGACCTGGCCGTTCAGCACGGGCGCGAACGACGTGTTCAGCGCTCCGGTCGTGAGGTTGTACGACAGAACGTAGGTGCGGGACACCGTGTTCACCCCGGAGGCTGCTCCCGCGGGCTGCGCGGTCGTGAAGTTTCCGCCCACGTACACCGTGTTGCCCACAATGGTCTGCGACCAGACGACACCGTTGATCTGCGGGGTGGGGAGAGCGTCGGCCGAGACCGTGGGCGGGGAGGTCGCCGCGGTCGGGTCGGTGGGAGCAGTGTCTGCCTGGGCAGACTGCACGGCGGTCAGTGATGTCAGTGCGACAGCGGCTATGGTCGCTAGGACGACGATAGACCGGCGCAGGGGCGCCAATGGCATAGGAAGTGCCTCATTCGGTCAGACCGCAGAAATTCGGTTCTGTGGTATTACGAATGTAAATCACGGGCGTAAGATTCCGCTCCCCCCAGAACGGGCCGCTTTCGCGGCCCACATCGACGGCGCAGAACGGGCCGCTTTTAGCGGGGCGCTGCACCCTCGAAGACGGCGACGGGGGAGCCCGCGCGGTAGTCGAGCGTGATGCGCACGGCATCCCGGTCTTCGGTCGGCACGACGAACACGTAGCGGCCGGTCACCGTCGCACCCGCGGCCACGTCGCCGGTCAGCCCGGTGCTGGCGCTCACGAGCTCGTTCGACGGTGTCTGGTTCGCGCCGTAGGTCAGGCCCACCACAGCGGTCTGCAGGGAGACGGAGGCGCTGCTGGAGTTGGTGACCGAGACCGTGAACGACAGCGACGGACCACCCACCTCGCCGACGCCGTTCGCGACCCCGTCGACCGAAGTGACGTCGGAGACCGCCACGGAGACGCCCTCGGCCACCGGGGCGGGGGAGTCCAGGGGAACGGGCGCCTGCTCCACCGGCTGGGCCGGGTCGCCGGCATCGGCCGTCGGCCCGGCGACGCTCGGGGCCCCGGCGCTGTCGGCGGGCAACGCGGAGCCGCCGGCATCCTGGCCCTGGGAATTCGAGTCACCGGCCGGAGCTGGTGTCGACCCGGCGTTCACCGAAGCGACGATGACGGCGACCACGATGATCACCACGACGACCACGGCGATCGCGATTCCCGCGATCAGGCCGCGGCCCGGGCCGGTCTTCAGGGGCGGTGTGCTGGCGTGACTGGCCACGGGGGTGTCTCCTTGACGAACGGGCGTGCGGCGGGCCGGGCGATCGCCAGCATACCCAGCATGAGCACGAAGAGCGGCGCGGCACTGTAGAACGGGCTGAAACCGACGCCCCAGAGCGTCGTGGCCGAGGCGAACATGATCACTCCGCTCGCGGTGCGGTCGGCGATGCGCATCGCGATGCCCCAGATGGCGACCACGACGACCACGGCGAGGAAGAGCAGGCCGGCGATGCCGAAGTGGGTCCAGAAGTCGCCGAGCATCGAGTGCAGCTCGTAGTGGCCGCCGAACATGTAGCGCTCGACATAGCCGTTGTCGGGGGCGTAGTTGATCGAGGCCATGCCCGCCTTGGCCACGCTGATGTCGCTGAGGCTCGGAACGGTGCCCGAGCCGAAGCCCCACCACTGGTCTTTGAACAGCGCCACCGAGGCCGACAGCTCCGGCCGGCCGCCCAGGATGAGCGACCCCGACGTTCTCAGCTGCTCGAGCGATCGGGCCTGGGTGGATGCCCCCAGGTAGCCGTCGAGAATGAGCGCCTGACCGAGGTTGTAGATCACGACGGTGAGACCACCGAGGCCGAAGACCATGCGAAGAGCGGCGAGCCTGCGGTTCTTCCCCCTCGGAACGACCTGGAACGCCACGACGATGGCCGCGAGCAGCAGGATGGCGAAGGCGGAGCGGGAGTCGTTCAGACCCGAGGTGAGCGTCAGGGCCCCGAGCACGACGAGCTGCAGCCAGCGCCGGCCCGACTTGTAGGCGAGCGAGAGGGTGATGATGGCGACCGGAACCGCGAACCCGAACTTCCACGGGTTGGACGGGAAGAGCGGGCTGTCGGGCGTGATCGCGAAGGCGAGCCCGATACCGAACCACAGGGTGACGTTGGCCTCGGGGAGCACCCGCCGGGCCCAGAGCACCACGCCGATCGACACCAGCGCGCCGACCAGCAGGATGGTGTTACGGAGCATCAGTGACGAATCGGTGCTGTGCGTGTCGGCATTGAACACCGTCAGCCATACGCCCATCAGGGCGGCAAAGACTCCGGTGCCGAGCAGGGCCCAGCCCCAGCGGTAGTGGCGCACGACCGGGATCCAGACGGGCATCAGCAGCAGGCCCGCCACATGACCGACCTCGACACCCTGCGGAAGAGCGATGCGCGCTCCGATCAGGATGAGCGCGGCGGCGGCGATGAAACGCACCCAGCGACGGGGTTCGAGAACGCCGGGCGCCGGAACGGAGCCGGCGGCGGACCTCGAACGGGAGGGAACCTCCGAGCGAAGGGGGGAGACCGCCGGGCGGAGTGGGCTCGAAGGTCGCGACGGCATCCTGCCACCCTATTGCCGAAAGCACCAGCGAACCTCCCCCCAAAGGTGGTGTGCCCCGTACGGGTGATACGGTACATCTCCCGCCGAGCTTTATCAATCAACACTCGCCCCCGAGGAGTGCATTCTGTCTCAGCCGTTTCGTCGACCCACCCATCGACGCCCTCTCGCCCTCCGCTCGCTCACCTGGTTCGCTGCAGCGGCCGTCGTCATCACCGGCGCCGTACTCGGCGCCCCGGCGACCGCCCAGGCCGCCGCAGCCCCGGGGGCCGCAGCCCTCGGCTCCACGTCGTACCCGCTCGCCTCGAACGCCCTCTACGTGGCGGTCACCGGGGGTTCCGACACCAACGCCGGCACGGTCTCCTCACCGCTGAAGACCCTCGTCAAGGCGGTGGCCAAAGCCGTGAACGGCCAGCAGATCGTGTTGCGCTCGGGCACCTACCACGAGGCGGTCGTCGTTCCGACGAACAAGCAGCTGGTCATCCAGTCCTATCCCAAGGAGACGGTCTGGCTCGACGGTTCGTCGAAGATCTCGACCTTCTCGCAGTCGGGTTCGACGTGGAAGGCCTCCAACTGGAGCTTCGCGCCCTCGTCGGTGATGGATGGCAAGGCCGACAATCCGGGCTTCGTCGACCCGGCGCATCCGATGGCCGCGCGGCCTGACCAGGTGTTCTACGACGGCGTCGCCCTGGTGCAGGTCGGCAGCGCCGCGCAGGTGAAGGCCGGAACCTTCTACGCCGACCACACGAACAAGACCCTCACGATCGGCAACAACCCGTCGGGTCACAAGGTCTCCGCGAGCGACCTGGCGCAGGCGGTGTACGTCATGTCGTCGGGAACGGTGCTGCAGGGTTTCGGGGTACGGAGGTACGCGACCTCGTACGGCGACCGGGCCGCACTCCGTCTGGCCAACACCAACATCACGGCCCGGGACATCGTCGTCGAAGACAGCGCGATGATCGGCGTCAACGTGGAGAACAACGGGGTCACCCTGGACCACCTCACCGTCGTACGCAGCGGCCTGATGGGCATCGGTGCCAATGCCTCGTACGGGCTCGTGATCAAGAACTCGCAGGTCACGAACAACAACTCCGAGCAGTTCAAACCGGCCCCCGTGTCGGGCGGCATCAAGGTCACCCGCAGCCGCGGGGTCACGATCGCGAACAACAACACGAGCAACAACTACGGCTCGGGAATCTGGCTCGACGAGTCGTGCTACGACGTCAAGGTGACGGGCAACGTCTCGTCGGGCAACCAGTACACCGGCATCCAGCTCGAGATCTCGAGCAATGCCATCATCGCGAACAACGACGTGTCGAACCAGCAGTTCGGCGTGCAGCTCTTCGATGCCAGCAACGTCAAGATCTTCAACAACACCATCGGCAACAACGCGAAGTTCGGTGTGCGCATCTACCAGGACCAGCGCCGCCAGGCGACGGCCTCCTTCGCCGGTCATGACCCGCGGCAGCCGATCCCCGACTCGACGGTGACCTGGATCACGAAGAACATCACCGTCGCCGACAACGCGTTCGGCAGCGGCGGTTTCTTCCAGGTCTGGGCGCTCGATGGGGTGACGCACATTCCGGCCGACCAGATGGCCATCACGGTGGCGGGCAACCTGTTCAACCCCCGCACCACCACGGCGCAGGCGACCATGCTGGCCTGGGGCGGCAGTGACAACACCTCGATCACCCGGTACGACACGGCCGCCAGCATGCTCAAGAAGAGTTCGGCGTTCGTGAACAGGGAGACGACGGCGAGCGAGCCGCTCTCGTCGATGGCCACCGAGATCAGTGCTGCGGCATCCGGAGCCGTCGGCCTGCCGAGCGACGTCGCGGCTGCGGTGGGTCAGCCGACCGGCACGAAGAGGGTGGGGCGGTTCTAGGGGTCCCCTAACGGGGGTTTTCCTTCGGGGGCGCCTGTCGCCTAGGCTCGAGACCTCATCACTTCTGTTCCGGCGCTTTCCTAGAGCAACGGAGCGGTATTCGTCTCGAGCCGCGCCTGCCCGCGTTGTCGACTAACCCGAAGTAGTCAACCAATGACCCGAATCGGCTATGCCGCGGGTGCCTACGACCTGTTCCACGTCGGGCACCTCAACCTCCTCAAGCACGCCAAAGACCGCTGCGACTACCTCATCGCGGGCGTCGTCTCCGACGAAATGCTCGAGCTCAACAAGGGCATCAGCCCGGTGGTTCCGCTCGCCGAGCGCCTCGAGATCGTCAACCATATCGACTATGTCGACGAGGCCCGGGCCGAGGTGCTGAGCGACAAGCTCGACACCTGGCGCGAGGTGCAGTTCGACATCTTCTTCAAGGGCGACGACTGGCGCGGCACCGAGAAGGGCCACCGGCTCGAGACGGAGTTCGCGAAGGTCGGCGTCGAGGTCGTCTACTTCCCCTACACGATGCACACCTCGAGCACCCGCCTCCGCCTCGCCCTCGATGCTCTCTCGGGGACTCCACTGGAGGACCCGCACAGCGAGCCGCTCCGGCGGGCGCGGTGACCCATCCCGCCCGCACCGTCGTACCTGTGCTCAGCACCGACACCGCTATCACCCTTGCCGAGCGCTACCCCTGGTTCGTTCCCGAGCTGACCGCCCCGACTGGGATCTGGACGTACCACGCTCCCCGGAGCCACAGCGGTTCGCTGTATGTGATAAATGATCATCCTGGACACGAACGTCATCTCCGAGCTTGCGCGAGCCTCGGCAGATCCGTCGGTGCTGTCGCGGGTCGATCACCACTCGTTCGCTGAACTCTGCGTCACCCCTGGGTCTCCTGACCGGCAGCACAGACACGCCATGTTCACTGTGCGGCGCGGCTACAGGGCGGGAGCAGAAGAGGGAGCGAAGGCAGGGGAGGGCCCCAGCCACACGAACTCGTGGGGCCCGAGGGTGAGACCGGGGGAGAGGTCGACGAGGAGGTTCGTGACGAGGTCGACCCGGGAGGTCGGGAGGGCGCCGAACCGTTCCGCATCCAGAGCCTCGGGATGCTCCGAGAAGTTCGCCAGCACGAGCACAGCGCCCCGCTGGTAACCGAGCACGTGCGGATTGTGCGTGTGGAACGCGACGAGGTGCCCGCCCGCGAACTCGGTGGTGCGCTTGCGCGTCTCGATGAGCTGTCGAAAACGGGCGTACAGCGCACCCGCCTCGGTCGTCGCATCCGTTCGCTCGAGGTAGCGCGCGGCGGGGTAGGCCGGGCGCCCGACCCAGCGGCTGTCGCCGGCGTGCCCGGGCAGCTCCAGGGAGGCGTAGTCGTTGAGCTGGCCGACCTCGTCGCCCAGGTAGATGAGCGGGATGCCGCCGGTGCTCAGGATGATCGAATGAGCCAGCACGATCCGGTTCACTGCCCCGGGGTCGCCCGCTTCCAGTCCGGCGAGCGAGGCCGTCGTTCCGGAGATGCGGCAGTCACCGGTGCGCGGATTGTCCTGGAACGGAACCCCGCGCGCGAAGCTGCCGGGGTAGCGGTCGACGTAGAACGCATTCAGGAACCGGCGGTGTTCGAACCCGTCGATTCCGAACACCCGGGCGTCGTCGTCGGAGAACGTCCACCCGATGTCGTCGTGGCTGCGCACATAGTTCACCCACGCCGTGTGGGCGGGGAGAGCGTGCCGCTCCTCCAGCGCCTGGGCGAGCAGGTTCACCTCCCGCGTCGCGAGCGAGTTCCAGATGAGCGCCATCTGCAGCGGGTTGTAGCTCAGCTGGCACTCGTCGGGACGGATGTACACGGCAACCTCATCCGGATGCACGATGGCCTCCGACTTGAACAGCAGCGACGGCGCGCCGATGCGGCACACCGCGTTGAACGCCTGCAGTAGTAGGTGCGCCTCGGGCAGGTTCTCGCTCGTCGTACCGAGCTTCTTCCAGATGAACGCCACCGCGTCCATGCGCAGGATGTTCACCCCGCGGTTCGCGAGGAACAGCAGCTCGTTCGCCATGGCCCGGAAGACGGCGGGGTTCTCGTAGTTCAGGTCCCACTGGAAGCTGTGGAAGGTCGCCCAGACCCACCGCCCGTCGGGCAGCGGCACGAAGGAGCCCGGATGATCGTCAGGGAAGATCTCGCGCACCGTCGCCTCGTAGCGGTCGGGCATGTCACGGCCCTGAAAGATGAGGTAGAAGTCCTCGTAGAGCGGGTCGCGGGCGAGCGCCCGCTTCGCCCAGAGGTGCTCATTCGAGGTGTGGTTGAACACGAAGTCGACGACGAGCGAGATGCCGTTCTCGCGAAGCTCTGCTGCAAGCGCCTCGAACCCGGGCATCGTGCCGAGGGCCGGGTCGATGTCACGGTAGCTCGAGACCGCGTACCCGCCGTCGGAGTTCTCGGCCGGGGCGAGGAACAGTGGCATCAGGTGGAGGTACGTCAGGCCCAGTTCTCTGAAGTAGGGGATGCGAGCCCGCACGCCCTCGAGTGTTCCCGCGTACAGGTCCACGTAGCAGACACCCCCGAGCATCTGGTTCGACGAGAACCAGACGGGGTCGGCCTCGTGCGCGTCGTCGAGCCGCCTCAGCTCCGGTGACCGTTCTGCCCACGACCGCCGCAGGTCGTCCACCAGGGCGGCCAGCTCGGCGCGGGCCGCCCTGTCGTCGCCGTAGATGCCGTCAAAGAGGGTCTGAAGACGGGGGAGCTCAACACTGAGGCGCTCGTCGAAGATGCTCATAGTCACAGAAGTATTCCAGAAAGCAGAACGACGGAAGCCGCCGGTGACTCCGGTTCGGGGGAGGATGAAGTCATGACCGACACCCCCGATGCCCGGCGCGTACCCTGGCTGACGGTCGTCGCCCCGCGGGAGGCTGCCACGGCGGCCCGGTCGGGGCCGCTGACACCGCGCCGTGTCGTCATCTGGGTGGCCGTGGCATCCGTTCTCGTGATCGCCGCCGTGCTCATCGCCGCACTCGTCGCCGCACGGGGCCTGGCCGAGCAGGAGTCGGTTCAGGATGCCGCCGACCGCGCCGACCGCATCGCCGAGGCTTTCGTGCAGCCCGCGCTCACCGACGCCCTGCTCTCGGGCGACCGGGCGGCGACCGAGGCCGTCGACGTTCTCGGTGAAGACGCGATCGAACTGAGCGCCGGAGCCACCAATTGCACGAGCCAGTGCCAGGCGCAGAACCAGATCCGCGGCTCTCTGCCGGTGCCGCCGAACCCCGCGAACCCGACGCCGATCGGCTGAGCGCCCGGAGAACCCGGGCCCGGCCGGCTGCGCAGGGGAACCTGGGCAGCCGGTCGGCCGTCTCGGCGCGCTCGGCCCGCCGTGCTTCGACGCTAGTCTCGACGGGTGCAGATCCTCCCTTCCCGTCGCATTCTGAGTGTCGCGTGCGCCGCCAGCGCCGCCGTCGCCCTGCTCACCGGGTGCTCCTCGAGCGGCCTGACGGCTCGCGAGGAGTCGCTCGGCGGGCCGTCACCTGCCCCGGCCACGAACATGCCCGACGCCGCCGCCCTCACTCCCGCAGGCTCGGTCGTGCCGGCCGGCGAGTGGGCGGTCGTTGAACTGAGCGACTCGTCGGAGACGCCTGCTGTCACGACCATCGCCATCCGTTCCGGCGCCGTTCGACAGGGCAGCCCGGATGACCTCGCCGACGTGCAGGTCATGAACGGTACGAGCGACAGCACAACCGGCACGCCCTACTACGTGAACTATTCGTGGGTGCTGCTGGAGGGTTCCGAGAACTCGAGCCCCATCCAGCGCGTCTCGGCCCTCAACTCGGCCACCGGCGACACCGGCAACACCCTGCTCGTGCCCGATGAATATGAGAAATGCACCGATCGGCCCACCGGCCAGTTCGAGAACCGAGACGTCATCAACGTCGCCTGCTCGGTGAATGTCTTCGCCGGCGAGGCCGGGCCCGACCGTCTGGTCTTCGACGGCGATCCCGGCGACTACACCGGATCGAAAGCCGTGCAGCTCGCCCTCGGCTGAAGCTGACCCGTGCGCTGATAATGCACATTATGTCAACAAATGTTTTGTGTTTTCGCATCCGCTGCGAATGATCGAGCCCCGTGAAGTGGTTACTTCAGCGATCCTTGTCATGCAGCCTCGGTAATGTCTGGAAGAAGATAAAGATCGCCAGGATCACAAGGAAAGTTCCAAGCACAGGCTGCCAGAACCCCGGCGGGAGTTGACCTAGATCGTCAACCAAGAAAATCCCCATCGCGTCGGAAGGGGCCGTGAAGTCAAGCCACACCCCGACCGCCGCGACGCAGAGCGCAATCGCCCGCAAGATCCACATAAAACGAGTATAACTCGTGTTCAGTTTTCCTGCGAATGGAAGACGAGCGCTATCGCCGAGGTTCCATGAAGGGCACCAGAAAAGCATGGTCGCCCTGCCTCGGCGCATCCGGCTGTCGAGTCAGGTAAACGAGAGCACAGCAGCAAAGTGATTTCTCCTCGCATTGAATGTGCACTGGCCGCCCCGAACCGTAGAAGGCGCCGCTCCAAAGGTAGAAAGCCCGTTGGTTTAGACTGAGTATGAATCAACTAAGCGATTACAAATCCAGTGCAGCATTTCAGGGAATGTCCGAAGTTCAGGCGCCGCGATACCCCTGCGTCCACGAGCTGCCCGAACGGTCGGCAAAGAAGTAATCGGAGCCTGGACACAAGTAACCACGAGAAGTCCCGAAATATCGAGACTGCGTAAACTGCGGGGGGGGCGATCACACTAGACATGCCTCCGACGGCATCATGCCAGCCACGGATGCGATGATGACACCCACGCGTACGCCGTCTCGCAGAATGGATGAATCCCCGTGACCGTCATCAAGATCAACGCGATCACCGTCGCTCCCGACAGCGGCGACGAGCTCGCCCACCGTTTCGCCGCGCGCGCCGGTGCCGTCGACGGCCAGGCCGGCTTCGAGGGTTTCGAACTGATGAAGCCGACGGATGATCGCACCACCTGGCTCGTCGTCACCCGGTGGAGCGACGAAGACTCCTTCCAGGCCTGGGTGAACTCCCCCGCCTTCGGCCACGGTCACAGAAGTGAAGCCGAGCGCTCCGGCCAGCCCGCCCCCGCGCACGTCGGCGTCAGCAGTGAACTCTGGTCGTACGTGTCCGCCGGCGGCTCCCCCGCCTGAGTCCCCCTGCGCGGGACGTCGACGCGGCTGAGCCCACCGCGGCCCTGCCCTAGGCTGATGGGGTGAGAACAGCGCCGCGGGCCGCCGGCGGCGAGCGCGACTGGCTCGCTGTCGCTCCCGCCATGATCGTGCTGGGCTGGGGCGGCAATCAGTTCCTCCCCCTGCTGCAGCTCTACCGGCAGGTCGACGGGTTCAGCCAGGTGCAGGTGAACATCCTGCTGGCCGTCTACGTACTCGGGATCGTTCCCGGGTTCGCGCTGTCGGGCTCGTGGTCCGACCGATATGGGCGGAAACCCGTGCTGCTCGCTGGCCTCATTCTCGGGATGGTGGGCAGCGCCATCCTGGCGACCTCGGGCCAGGAGCTGGCGGGCCTCGGAGCCGGCCGCTTCGTCAGCGGACTGAGCGTCGCCGCGGGCATGGTGGTCGGTACGTCGTGGATCAAGGAACTCTCGGTGAGAGGCGGCCGGGCCGAGGCGGGTGCCCGGCGAGCATCCGCTGTTCTGACCATCGGATTCGGCGGCGGTGCCGGTGTCGGCGGAGCCCTCGCGCAGTGGGCGCCGTTCTCCCAGGTGTTGCCCTACCTCGTGCAGATCGCGGCGAGCGCCGTCGCGTTCGCGGTTCTGCTCGGGGCCACCGAGACCCGCGCGCGCCAGACCGGCGGCCCGAGCCTGCTCGGCGACCTGCGGGTACCGAAGGCCGCGCGCGCCCGGTTCGTCGGGGTGGTGCTCCCCCTCGCGCCCTGGGTGTTCGCCGCCCCCGCCCTGTCGTTCGCCGTCGGGCCCAGTCTCGTCGGAGGCGCAACGGCCGGGTTCGCGGTGGGCTTCGCCACCCTCGTCACGGTCATCACCCTGAGCTTCGGCTGGGCAGCCCAGTTCGTGTCGGGGCCGATCCTCGGAGCGCTCCGGGGGCGTGCCGGGCTGGTGGGCGCCGGGCTCACCGCCGCCGGGGCACTGCTGCTCATCCCGGCTGCGACCTCGCAGCAGCTCGGGGCCGTGCTCCTCGCCGCGCCGGTGTTCGGCGTCGGCTACGGCCTCGCGATGGTGTCGGGGTTGACCGCCGTGCAGGCGATGGCGGCGCCGGATGACCTCGCCGGTCTGACGGCGGTGTACTACTCCCTCACCTACGCCGGGTTCGTGCTGCCCGCAATTCTCGCCGGGCTGACCGCGGTGGCCCCGATGTGGATGCTGCTGGTCGCCACCGCGGCCGCCTGCACGCTCTGTGCGCTGGTCGCCGCCCGCTCCCTGGCCACCCCTCCCCGACACTGAGGCCCAGCGGAGGCCCCCTGAAGTCGGCGTTTCGGATGGGTGTGTCACCCGAACGGGTGGGGTTCGGTACTCCTAGGATCTGCTCATGTGTACTCGCGTCTTCTGGAACGACAACCCGATCGCCAAGGTGGCCTCCCGCAGCATGGACTGGGCGGTCAGCGACGAGCCCGACCTGTGGTTCTACCCCGCGGGTCTTGAACGGGTGGGCGGTCCGCAGGCCGATGCCGCCACCTGGACCTCGGTGTACGCGAGCGTCGCGCTCAGTATGTGGCAGATCGGCACGGTCGACGGAATGAACGAGAAGGGGTTGGCGGCCCACGCGCTCTTCCTCTACGACGTCGAGCCCGAGGCCGAAGACGCCCGGGCGACCGTCAGCCTGGCGATGTGGGTGCAGTATCTGCTCGACCATTTCGACACCGTCGCCGATGCCGTCGAGCACGTGGCAGACATCCGCATCATCGCCCCGCCCATCCGCGGCCAGTACATGGGCGCACACATCGCGATCGAGGATGCCTCGGGAGACTCGGCGATCTTCGAACCGATCAACGGCGAGATGGTTGTGCACCACGGCGCGGAGTTCACGGTGATGGCCAACTCCCCCACGTTCGACGAGCAGCTCGCGAACCGGGCCCGCTACCGACCGTTCGGCGGCGAGCTGCCGCCGCCCGGCGACATCACCTCGGCCGACCGGTTCGTGCGGGCGAGCTACTTTCGGCACTACCTGCCCGAACCTCGGAACCTCGAGCAGACCGTCGCCGGGGTACTGCAAGTGTCGCAGAACGTCGCCGTTCCGGCCGGTGCGCCCTACGACGACGGGGGCATCTATCCGACCTGGTGGCACTCGGCCTCCGACCTGACGAACCTGACGTACTACTTCTGGTCGACCACCAGCCCGAACGTGATCTGGGCCGAGCTGCCCGAACTCGCGGCGCAGACCGAGGTGCTCTCGATGAACCCCCGGGCCGAGCACCTCGTCGGTGACGTGACGGGTCTGCTCGTACCCGCCGCGCTGGTGTACTGACCGGTGAGAACCGGCGCGGTCAAAACGGGATTCCTCCTCACCCTCGGCGGGCTCCTGGCGCTTCTGCTCGGGCTGGCGGTCTCGTCGATCGCCACCGTTCTCGTCTACCTCGCGGCGGCGCTGTTCATCGGGCTCGGGCTCGACCCCGTCGTGCGGGCCATCGAGCGGCGAGGTGTCAAGCGCGTCTGGGCGATCACCATCGTGTTCGCGGCCTTCGTGCTCATCCTGGTCGGGATGCTCTTCCTCGTCGTTCCCGTCGCCATCACCGAGGGCGCGGCACTCATCTCCTCACTCCCCACCTCTGTCGAAGGCCTCGGCAGCCAGCCCTGGTTCAGCGCACTGAACTCCTCGGTCGGCGGCGTCATCGACCTGAAGGCCATCTCGGCCTCCCTCGGCCAGTTCCTCAGCGACCCGCAGAACCTGCTGGCCCTCGGCGGCGGCCTCGTGGAGGTCGGCAGCAACATCATCGGCGGGGTCTTCGGCACGATCACCATCGTCATCCTCGCCCTGTTCTTCCTGGGCTCACTCGACGCTTCGAAGAAGTCGCTCTACCTGCTCATCCCCGCCACGAAGCGCAGTGGGTTCGAGGCCATCACCGAGCAGATCGTCACCTCGGTGGGCAAATACACCATCGGGCAGGTGATCCTCGCCGCCTCCAACGGGGTGCTCGGGTTCATCGCGATGACCATCATCGGGGTGCCGTTCGCCGGGGTGCTCGCCGTGATCGCGTTCCTGCTGGCCCTCATCCCACTCGTCGGCACGATCGTGAGCGCCGTGCTGGTGACGCTGATCGCCCTGTCGGTCTCGCCCGTGACCGCGATCGCCATCGGCGTCTATTTCCTGGTCTACATGCAGGTCGAGGCCTACTACTTCAGCCCGAAGGTCATGAGCCGGGCGGTGGATGTGCCCGGCATCCTGGTCGTGATCGGCGCGCTCATCGGCGGCACGCTGCTGGGCGTTCTCGGCGCCCTGGTCGCGGTTCCCGTCACGGCCGCCATCCTGATCATCGTCAAACAGGTGGTCATCCCCCGCCAGCAACTCGCCTGAGCGTGCCCGGCGAGGGCACCCGATCCGATCAGCCCTGGCCCTGCACCGCGTAGGGGTTCAGCAGCTGCCCTCGGCATCCGCCGGCGGCTCCCACAGCTCGATCGGCAGCCCCTCCGGGTCGTGGATGCGCGCGAAGCGCCCGTACTCCCCTTCCCACTCGGCGCGGCGTTCAACGGCCACCCCTGCCGCCTCGAGCGGCGCCACCACCGCATCGAGATCTGCAACGCGGAGGTTGAGCATGAACGGCTGGTCTCGGGCGAAATAGTCACTGTCGGCCGCGAAGGGGGCGAAGACGGTCGCGCCGGCATCCTGCTGCCAGACTCCGGCGCCCCCCGCCTCGATGCCGAGGTGCTCGAGGTACCAGGCCGCCCGCGCCTCGGGGTCGCGGCTGCGAAAGAAGAGTCCGCCGATTCCTGTCACTGTCACGGCGGCAGCATATACCCGCGCGATAAACTCGGGCCATGGCCCAGCACGTTCTTCTGGCTGACGACCCGCAGGCCTTCCTGTCGGGGCTCGTCACCGCCGCCCGTGCTGCCCTGCCCGGCTCCCTGGTCGATTCCGCCCTCACGGTGGAACGCGTGCGCACTCTGCCCGATCGCCTGCTCGGCCGCGAAGGCTCCATCACGCTCATCCGCCTCAGCACCCGCAGCCACCGCCTCGAGCTCGGCCGGGACCCGTCCCCGAATGGCAGTTCAGCACCCGGCCGCAGCCCAACCCGGACCCCCCGCTACGTCACCCGCGCGAGCCGCGTGGTGCGCGGCATCGTCGTCTCCCGCCGAACCCTCGGTCTGGCGGAGTGGCTCACCGAGTTCGCCCAGCGCATCGCCGAGCTGTCGCAGGATGTCGGGGCCGACAACCAGCCGATCACCCCGGGCGAGGCTCTGCGAGCGCTGGGCATCTCGGTCTCGGGGTCCAGCATCCATGTCGGTGAAGACACTGCTCTCGACGACCTCCGTGCACTGCCCTTCAAGGTGCGCGGGCGCCTTCCGACAGAGGCCTCAGCGGCGCTGGAGCGCATCGTCACCCTGCTCAGCGACACCCTGCCGAAGGCGACCGCCGGGAGCGAAGCCCAGGCGCTCGCCCTCCGCACGGCGACGGTCTACCTGCCCGAAACCCTGCAGGCCTACCTCGCGCTCCCCGCCGTCTGGGCGCACAGCCACGTCTACGCCGACGGCAGCACTCCCGACGGTGCCCTGCTCGCCCAGCTGGAGGTTCTCGAGCAGGCGGCGACCGGGATGCACGAGGCCGCCGTGCGGGGCGATGCCGACGTGCTCCTCGTGAACGGCCGGTTCCTCACCTACAGGTTCAAGCACCCCGACCCCGACCCCGACGACCGGGCCTAGCCGCCGAACGACGCGGCCCGCTTTGCGCAAAAGCACCCAACCCGGGAGGGGTGGGTGCCTGTGCGCAAAGTCGAGCAGGGCTGAACTAGTCTTCTGTCATGACCTCGATATTCTCATGAGCAGCGCGGCACGCGACCTGGTGAACGGCGATGTCTCGTTCTGGTGGCGGAGCATCGGCAGAGGGCCCGCACGCGCTCCCCTGCCCGGATCCCTGCAGGCCGACGTCTGCATCGTCGGCGCGGGTTACACGGGGCTGTGGACGGCGTACTACCTCAAGAAGGCCGCACCAGAGCTTCGCGTGGTCGTGCTGGAGCAGCGTTTCGCCGGCTTCGGAGCGTCGGGCCGAAACGGCGGCTGGCTGACGAACGAGATCACCGGCGGGCGCGCTTCGTACCTGCGCTCACACGGCCGCGAGGGCGTCGGGCGCCTTCAGACGGCGATGAACGAAACGGTCGACGAGGTCATCCGGGTCGCTGCGCTCGAGGGCATCGACTGTGACGTGGCGAAGGGCGGTGAGTTCACCGTGGCCACGAGCGCTGCCCAGCAGGCTCGCCTCTGTGAGGCCGTCGCCGAGGCCGAGACCTGGTCGATGACGGATGTGGCACTGCTCAGTGCGGCGGAGGCGACCGCCCGCATCGACGTGCGCGGCACGACCGGGGCCATGTGGCATCCGCACTGCGCGCGCATCCACCCCGCGAAGCTCGCCGCCGGGCTCGCACGGGTCGTCGAGGCACAGGGAGTGGAGATCTACGAAGACACCCGGGTCACGGAGATCCGCCCCCATGAAGCGGTGACCGCGAACGCGACCGTCACCGCGTCGACCGTGATTCGGGCGACCGAGGGTTTCACGGCTCGACTGAGCGGCCTGAGGCGCACCTGGCTGCCGATGAACTCCTCGCTGATCGTCACCGAGCCGCTGCCCGCCTCGACCTGGGAGAGCATCGGCTGGACGGGCTACGATACCCTCGGCGACCAGGCCCACGCCTACATGTACGCCCAGCGCACGGCCGACGACCGCATCGCCATCGGCGGCCGGGGTGCTCCATACCGCTACGGATCGGGCACAGACGACGATGGCGCCACCGACCCCCGAACCGTCGGGCAGCTGCGCGACATCCTGAACCGGTTCTTTCCCGCGACGACCGGTGCCCGGATCGAGCATGTCTGGTCGGGAGTGCTCGGGGTGCCGCGCGACTGGTCGGCGACGGTGGGGCTCGATCCCGAGACCGGGCTGGGCTGGGCCGGCGGGTACGTGGGAACCGGGGTCACCTCGACCAACCTCGCCGGGCGCACGCTCCGCGACCTCATTCTGCAGACGCCCTCGGCGCTCACCGAGCTGCCCTGGGTCAACCACCGCGTGCGCAAATGGGAGCCCGAGCCGCTGCGCTACATCGCGGTGCAGGCGCTCTACGCGGCCTATCATGCGGCCGACCGCTCCGAGCGACGCGGCCGGAGCTCGACCTCGCCCATCGCCTCGCTCGCTGATCTCGTGTCTGGTCGTGGGCAGTGAGCGGCGGCGCTTCCGGGGCCGGCTACAACCGGTCGACGGCGCACCTCACGCGCCCCGCCGCGCAGTCGATCCAGGATGCGGTACTCCGCCCGTTCTGGACGGACGACGCCGCAGGGCCGACCTCCGAACCGGCGCTGCGGGGCGCCCACCGGGCCGATCTCCTCGTCGTCGGCGGCGGGTACACCGGTCTCTGGACGGCCCTGCAGGCCAAGGAGCTCGATCCCGGCCTCCGTGTCGTCGTGCTCGAGGGGAACACCGTCGGCTCGGGTGCCTCCGGGCGCAACGGCGGATTCTGCGAGGCCAGCCTCACCCACGGCGAGGCGAACGGCGAACTGCACTTCGCCGCCGAGCTGCCCACCCTGCACCGGCTGGGCATGGAGAACCTCGACGGCATCGCCGACACCCTGCGGCGCTACGGCCTCGACGCCGAGTTCGAGCGCACGGGCCAGTTGGCCGTCGCGACCGAACCGCACCAGCTGGAGTGGCTCGCGACCGAGAGTGGGCCGGCGGTGACCCGGCTCGACGCAGCCGAGATGCGCTCGAGCATCGATTCGCCGCTCTACCTCGGCGGCGAATGGTCGCGTCACGACACCGCGATGGTGCACCCGGCCAAGCTGGTCTGGGGACTGAAGCAGGCCTGCCTCGAGCTCGGAGTGACGATCGCCGAGCACTCCCCGGCGCGGGCCCTCCGCAGGGAGGGCGAGCGGATGGTCGTGCAGACGCCGCACGGTTCGGTCGAGGCGGCGAGGGTCGCCCTCGGCACCAACGCCTTCCCTGCGCTTCTCGCCCGGGCCCGGCCCTACGTGATCGCGGTCTACGACTACGTGTTGATGACCGAGCCGCTGAGCGATGCGCAACTCGCGTCGATCGGCTGGAGTGGGCGACAGGGCGTGGGCGACCTCGCCAACCAGTTCCACTACTACCGCCTGTCGGCCGACAACCGCATTCTGTGGGGCGGCTACGACGCGATCTACCACTACGGCGGGCGGGTGAACCGGGCCCACGAAGACCGGCCGGCGACGTTCCAGAAGCTCGCGGAGCAGTTCCTCCTGACGTTCCCGCAGCTGGAGGGCATCCGTTTCACCCATCGCTGGGGCGGAGCGATCGACACCTGTACCCGGTTCGCACCCTTCTTCGGCACGGCTCACGGTGGCCGGGTGGCGTACACGGCGGGCTTCACCGGGCTCGGTGTGGGTTCCTCCCGCTGGGCGGCGCGGGTACTCATCGACCTGCTCTCGGGCGAGCAGACTGAACTCACCGAGCTCGGGATGGTGCGCTCGAAACCCATCCCCTGGCCGGCCGAACCACTCACGTACCCCCTCGTCGAGCTCACCCGCCGCTCCCTGAACCGGGCCGACGCCCGCGGCGGCAGGCGCAATCTCCTCCTGCGGGCCATGGATGCCGCGGGGGTCGGCTTCGCGTCCTGACCGCGCCCAGCGACCGGGTGCTCTTGACATGGCCACTTAGTTAGTGTTCAATCAGTCACATGACGACGA
This sequence comes from Subtercola boreus, assembly GCF_003399645.1. Taxonomy (GTDB): domain Bacteria; phylum Actinomycetota; class Actinomycetes; order Actinomycetales; family Microbacteriaceae; genus Subtercola; species Subtercola boreus_A. Next base: position 244,063 of record NZ_NBXD01000014.1, on the reverse strand, counting down.
CACCGGTGGCAACGCAGTCCCGCGGCACCAGATCGACCGCTGAAGACCAGCGGTTGCGCATTGTGGCCCGCGCGGTCGAGATCTTCTCCCGCTCGGGCTACCAGGCGACGCCAGTGGCGAGCGTGGCCGCCGCCGCGAAGGTCTCGACCGCCTACGTCTTCCGCCTGTTCGACGGCAAGCTCGGCCTCTTCGTGTCAGCGGTCGACGACTGCTACGCCCAGGTTGCCGCCGCCCTCACGGCCGGCGCCGGTCGAAGCGTGAGCGAGACCCCCACCGACCGGCTCGACGCGATGTCTCTGGCCTACATCGAACTCATCCGCGACCGCAGCCTGATCGCCCTCCAGGTGCATGCGCAGAGCGCCTGCGACGTTCCCGAGATCCGCGACGCGGTCCGTCGCGGTATCAGCAGCGTCGTGCACGTCGTCACGCAGCAGTCGGGAGCCGACGACGACGCGATCCAGCGCTTCCTCGCCTACGGTCAGCTCTGCCACCTGGTCGTGCAGGCAGGGCTCGCCGACGTCGACACCGTCTGGGCGCGCACGGTCGACCACGGCATCCGGCACGACTGACCCCCTCCCTCCCCCCTCACCCCCTTCCTCCCCCTCACCCCCTTCCTCCCCCTCACCCCGCTTTTCTTTGCCGCCATTTGTGACTGTTCAGTCACTAACTAACAGAACGGAAGACACCATGATCGCCACGCACGCCACCCACACCACCCGGATCGTGCTCCCCGGGCTCGTCGAACCCGACGGGCTCGAGGTCACCTCGGTACCCGTGCCGAGCCCGGGGCCGAAGCAGTTGCTCGTACAGGTCGAGGCGACCGGTATCTCCTTCGCCGAACAGTCGATGCGACGGGGACGGTACTACGGCCAGCCCGCCTTTCCCTTCACCCCCGGCTATGACCTGGTCGGCCGGGTCCTCTCGGCGGGCGACAGCGCCGACGAGGGGATGATCGGCCGACGCGTCGCGACGATGACCAAGACCGGGGCGTGGGCGGGCCACGCGGTCGTCGAGGTCCGCGACAGCATCCTCGTGCCCGACCAGGTCCCCTCCGACGAGGCCGAGACGGTGGTGGTGAACGGGGTCACCGCCTGGCAGATGCTGCACCGGGCGGCGAAGATCGAGCCCGGCCAGACGATCCTGCTGTTCGGCGCGAACGGCGGAGTGGGCGGCATCCTGATCCAGCTGGCCCTGCACCACGGGTTGCGGGTCATCGGGGCCGCCTCGCCGAGGCACCACGAGGCTCTCCGCGAGGCGGGCGTGACTCCGGTGGACTATGCAGATCCCGACCTTGCCGCGACGGTTCGCGCCCTCGCCCCCGGTGGGGTGGATGCGGTCTTCGACAACATCGGCGGCTCGATCACCCGGCTCTCCTTCGACCTGCTCGCACCCGGCGGCACCGTGGTGACCTACGCGATCGTGGGCGAGGTGAGCGGCACGGGGAACCTCGTCTGGCCGTTCGTGAAGGCGATCGGGCAGGCCGCGCTCTGGTCGGTGCTGCAGAACGGGCGGCGCGCGACCTTCTACGATCTGTGGGCCGGGCACCGCTTTCGTCCCGCACGTTTTCGCCGGCACCTGGAGGCCGATCTCGGTCGTGTCTTCGACCTGCTGGCACAGGGCGTCATCACCGCCAACATCGCTGCCCGCTTCCCGCTCACCGAGGCTGCCGCCGCACTGCGCCTCGCGGAGTCGCACACACTGAACGGAAAGGTCATCCTGCTGCCGTGAGCAGCGCTGCCGGGCCTGGGGCTCGCCTCGGCGTGCTCCCGCGCCGGTAGGGTATCGGGCATGACCTGGCTGATGCCCGCTGAGACCGCCCCGCACGACCGCATCTGGATGGCGTTTCCCCGGGCGTGCCGAACGCTGAGCATCGGTGACCCGCAGGGCGCCTACGAGGCGTGGACGGCGGTCGCCCATGCGGTGGCCGACTTCGAGCCGGTCACGATGGTGGTCGATCCGAGCGAGCTGCGGCGGGCCAGGCGGATGCTGTCGGCCGGAATCGAGCTGGTCGAGGCACCCCTCGACGACTTCTGGATGCGCGACTTCGGCCCGACCTTCGTACTCCGGGAGGACGGTGGTGACGGAGGCGGCAGCGACGGATCCGACAGCACGAGCGGCAGCGCGCCCGCCAGCTCCCCCACCCTTGGCGCGGTCGACTGGAGATTCAACGCCTGGGGCGGCGGACCGCACGCCGAATACCGCCACGACGGCGAGATCGCCCGGCTCGTCGGAGCTCTCGCGGGCGCAGAGCCCGTCCCGTCGACGCTCGTGAACGAGGGCGGTGCGATCCACGTCGACGGCGAGGGAACGGTGATCATCACCGAGACCGTGCAGCTCGATCCGCTCCGCAACCCGAACCTCGACAAACAGCGGGTCGAGGCCGAGCTCCTGCGCACGATCGGTGCCACCCACGTGATCTGGCTGCCGCGTGGGCTCACCCGCGACTACGAGGAGTACGGAACCCGTGGCCACGTCGACATGGTCGCGGCCATACCGAGCCCCGGAACGGTGCTGCTGCACCAGCAGCAGAACCCCGATCATCCGGATGCCGCGGTGAGCCGCGACCTGCGGGCGTTCCTTCAGACGACGCAGGATGCGGCCGGCCGCGACTTTCACATCGTCGACCTGCCGGCACCCGCTGCACTCGAAGACGCCCACGGCTTCGTCGACTGGAACTACGTCAACCATCTCGTCGTCAACGACGGGATCATCGCCTGCGGCTACGACGACGACCGGGCAGACGGCCGGGCCCGCGAGGTTCTGGCCGAGGCGTACCCGGGGCGGCGGGTCGTGACCGTCGATGCCCGGGAAATTCTCCTGCGGGGCGGCGGCATCCACTGCATCACCCAGCAGCAGCCGTCGGTGCCGACCGGGCAGATCCAGCCGACCCTTCCCACCGCACCGACCCTGCCCACCTCGCCGACCCGGCAGGCCCCGCCGACCCGGCCCACCGCGCCGACCCGACCATGACGGAGCGCGCCTTCACCGTCGTCGAGACGAGCATCGCCGACCTCGTCGCAGCCCTCGCGGGCGGCGCGGTGACCAGCGTCGACCTGGTCGCCCGCTACCTCGACCGCATCGCGCACTTCGACCACAGCGGTATCACGCTGAACTCCCTCGTCGTTCTGAACCCCGACGCGTTCGACGAAGCCCGCGCCGCCGACGAGCGCCGCCGGCGCGGTGAGGTGCGGGGACTGCTCGACGGCATCCCGTACACGGCCAAAGACAGTTTCTGCGTGCGCGGACTCACCGTGGCAGCCGGTTCGCCCGCGTTCCGCGACCTGGTCGCCACCGATGACGCGTTCACGATCGCACGCCTGCGGGCGGCCGGGGCCGTGTTGATCGGCCTCACGAACATGCCGCCGATGGCGAACGGCGGCATGCAGCGGGGTCTCTACGGCCGCGCCGAGAGCCCGTACAACCCCGGCTACCTCACCGCCGCCTACGCCTCGGGTTCCTCGAACGGATCGGGCACCGCCACGACCGCGAGTTTCGCCGCGTTCGGCCTCGGCGAAGAGACCTGGTCGTCGGGCCGGGCACCGGCGTCGAACAACGGCCTGGTCGCGTACACGCCCTCCCGCGGCGTCATCTCCGTGCGCGGCAACTGGCCGCTCGTGCCGACGATGGACGTGGTCGTGCCCCACACCCGGTCGGTGGATGATCTGCTCATCCTGCTCGATGTGATCGTGGCCGACGATCCCGACTCCCGCGGCGACTTCTGGCGCCAGCAGCCCTTCGTCACGATCCCGCCCGCGTCGACGGTGCGCCCGGAATCGTACCGGCAGCTCGGAACGGCAGCCCCCGCCGACACCCTGCGCGGGCGGAGGCTGGGCATCCCGCGGCTCTACATCGACCGCGACGACGCCGTGTTCTCGCCGATCGAGACCAGGGCCTCCGTCATCGAGCTCTGGGTCGAGGCCCGGTCTGCCCTCGAAGCGCTGGGTGCCGAGGTGGTCGAGGTCGGGCTGCCGATGGTCTCGAACTACGAGGGCGACCGGCCGGGTGCGCCGACGCTGGCGACGCGCGGATTCGTGCCTCCGCAGTTCCTCGAAAGCGAGCTGTGGCAGCTGTCGATGCTCGGCTGGCACGACTTCCTCGCCGCGAACGGAGACCCGGAGCTCCACGCGCTGGCCGACGTCGACGGGGCTCTGATCTTTCCTGCGCCAACGGGTGCCCTGTCAGACCGGTACGGGATGCACAGCCCCGGTCACAGCTCAGCCCGGGCTCACGTCGATAACACTGACGCCGACAATACTGACGCCGACAACACCGACGTCGACAATACGGACGTCGACCTCGCCGACTACGTCACCCGGGCCCGCCGCGACGGAATCACTCCGCTCGAAAACATCCCCTTCCTCGAAGAGGGCCTCCGCGGGCTCGAACGCACACGGCGAGTCGACCTCGAAGACTGGCTCGACGAACTCGGCATCGATGCCCTCGTCTTCCCTGCCGTCGCCGACGTGGGCCCGGCCGATGCCGACGTGAACCCCGATTCGGCTGCCCTCGCCTGGCGGAACGGCACGTGGGTCGCGAACGGCAACCTCGTGCTGCGGCACCTCGGTGTTCCGACGGTCACGGTGATGATGGGGGTGATGGCCGACACCGGGATGCCCGTGGGCCTCACCTTCGCCGGCCGGGCCTACGACGACAGTGCTCTGCTCGCCTACGCACACGCTTACGAGTCCGGGGCCGGGCGCCGCGTGCCCCCGGGCAGAACACCCCCGCTTGAGAATGAGCGGAACACACGGATGCCCGCGGCCGTGCTCACCCAGACCGAAGCGGTCACGCTCCAACTCCGAGCCACAGCCACAGAGGTCGACGGCGGACTCGGGATCACCGTCACCGGTACCGCGGTCGGAGCCCTGCCCTCAGACGCGGTGGACCTGAGTATCAACGGCACCACCACACCGCTGACTGTCACCACACCGCTGACCGGCACTACGGCACCGTCCGCCACCAAACCACTGACCGCCACCAAACCGCTCACCGGCACCACGGCACCGGCCGGCACCGGCACGGCACGCGAACCCGCGCTCTTCAGCGCCACCGCGTTCCTCCCCACCCGAGACCGTCCGCTTCCACACAGTGAATGGGGCGGCCCGCACGACCCGCTCGTCGTGGCGACCCTCAGCCGCGGGGGCCTGGTCATCGCTGGCGCGTTCACCACGGCGCCGACCGACCCGTTGTTCGTCGATCGTGCACCGATCGCCAACTGAACGTCGCGCTGCGTCTCGATGCGTCTCGCTGCGTCTCGCTGCGTCTCGATACGTCACCGCTGCGTCGCGATACGTCACGGCGCTTCGCGGTACCTCTCGGCGCTTCTGGATGCGTCTCGGTGCGGCCCGGTGGAGCCAGCGGAAACCCGACCGGCCCCACACGGGAGCTTCGCAGTCACCGCCCGATCCCTAGGAAAGACCTTCATTCGACGATGGGTGCCTGCTCACCCACCGCCTCAGTGAGCCGGGGGGTTCGCAGCGACACCATCGGGCCGCAGTAACCAGTTTCATGCAGATGAATAAAGTCTGCGATTCCCAGTTCGGGGGCTACCCAAACGCGGGACAGCTCCGATGAGATTCGCCCGCACTTCCCGCGGCCTTCTCGAGAAACTGTTCCACGACATCGCGGAACTCGTCGGGTCGTTCGATCTGCGGCATGTGGCCTGTGCGCTCGAAGACATGCGCAGACGCGTGGGGCAGGGCCTTGGTCGCCGCGCTGTGCTGGCTGAACGGCAGAACGTGGTCATGGTCGCCCCACAGCACGAGCACGGGGATGTCGAGTCTCGACACCCGGGCGAGCAACCGTGTGCGCCATTCCGGGCGCACTCCGCGAAGGGTGCCGAGGTCGTGTGCGACATCGAGCGTCGTCTGCGCGTGCGCCCGCCGCCGGGCCAGAGCGAAGGAGTGCCGGATGCGGGCATCCGTCGCCAGGGTTTTGTCGTAGAAGACCGACTCGACGGTGCGCTTCGAGTTCGCGGGGTTCGGCCGCATCAACAGGGCACCGAGCGGCTTGATCGCGAGCAGCCGCAGCACGAGGGTGACCTCCGCGCCGAAGCCCGCACTGTCGGCGAGCACGAGCGACGAGACCCGCTCGGGGTGCGCGACCGCGAACGTCATCGCCACGGCGCCGCCCAGGGAGTTGCCGATCACCGGGAGCGGCTCCGTCAGGCCGACCGCGTCGAGGAAGGCGGGCAGGATGCTCGCCAGCCCCTCGAGCGTTGCGGTACCCGTCAGACGCTCGGAGTAGGCGAAACCCGGGAGGTCGAGGCTGTAGACGGTGTGGTTCTCAGAGAGGCGGTCGTGCTGCTCACTCCAGTCTTCGAGGCTCTGGCCGATGCCGTGCAACAGCAGAACGGGGTCGCCGCTGCCGGTGGTGCGATACCGCAGTCGTACCCCGCCGACCTTGACGAACGCAGTGCCGGGCAATTCGAGCGGACGTGCCTTCTCCGGTGTCGAGGTTCTCCGCCGCCCGAACCGCACGCCGTCGGAGATCCGCCCCAGGCGGAACAGCCGGAAGTCACGCAGGTAGTTCTGGTGCAGCCGCCAGGGCGACTTCTCCCCCTGCCGCGGCAGGCTCGCGGCGTTCCGCAGCACGTACCCGGCCTGCAGGTCGATGAGCGGAACGAGGGTGCCGCGCAGAACGGAGGCCGGGGCATCCGGAGTCACCGTCTGGTAGCCGTGCCTGTGCATGTGCTTCAGCAGTCGCACCACATACTCGGCCACCAGATCGGCCTTCAGCGTCCACGAAGCGTTCGTGTAGCCGATCGTCAGCGAGAAATTCGGTACCCCGGCGAGCATCATGCCCTTGTAGCTGAGTTTCTTCGACACATCGATCGTCCGTCCGTCGACGCTCAGCGTCATTCCACCGATGACCAGCAGGTTCAGGCCCGTCGCTGTCACGATGATGTCGGCATCGAGCGTCTTGCCCGAGTCGAGCCGGATGCCGGTGGCCGTGATCTCGGCGATGCCATCGGTCACCATGTCGGCATTCCCGCGACTGATGGCGCGGTAGAGATCGCCGTCGGGAATGGCGCAGAGACGCTGGTCCCAGGGGTTGTAGGAGGGCGCGAGATGGGTGTCGACATCGAAGCCGGCCGGCAGCTTGGCGACTGCGGATGTTCGCAACAGCTTCTTCATCGTCTCGGGCCGACGGCGGCTGAGCTGGTAGGTGAACATCGAATAGCCGATGTTCTTCGCGCGCACGGCGTTGTAGGCGAGCTGCGCGGGCAGCCGGCGGCGCAATCGGTCGGCTGTGCGATCCTTCGACGGCACGGCGGCGATGTAGGTGGGCGAGCGCTGCAGCATCGTGACCTGGGCCGCCGTCTTCGCGAGCGACGGAACGAGGGTGACGGCGGTCGCGCCGCTGCCGATCACCACGACGCGCTTGTCGGCGTGGTCGAGGTCGGTGGGCCAGTGCTGCGGATGCACGATCCGGCCCTCGAAGGTATCGGCTCCCGGGAGCGCGGGGGTGTACCCCTCGTCGTAGCGGTAGTACCCCGAGCACACCGAGAGGAACGAACAGGTGAAGGTCAGGGTCTCTTCGTCGCCGCCGCCACTGTCGCCCTGTACGTACTCGGCCGCGGAGGTTCGCACGGCGGTGACCGTCCAGAGGGCGGTCTCGCTCGAGAACGCGGCACTCAGCACGCGCGTGTTGAGTCGGATGTTGGGGCGAAGGCCCTCGTCGTGGATGGTCGCGGTGATGTACTCGCGAATGGAGTCACCGTCGGCGATCGCCTTCGCGTCGGTCCACGGGCGGAACGAGTAGCCGAGCGTGTACATATCGGAGTCGGAGCGGATTCCGGGGTACCTGAACAGGTCCCACGTGCCGCCCACGGCGCTCCGCGACTCGAGGATCGCGAAGGTGGTGCCGGGCATCCGGCGTTTCAGATGGCTGGCGGCCCCGATTCCGCTCAGGCCGGCTCCTACGATCAACACATCGACGTGCTCTGTCATGCCTCCACTATAGACACAGTGTCGATTTAATCAACGCACTGTTGATACAACCCGGTTCGTGGTTACAGTGAAGGCATGGCCACACGCGGACGTCGATCTCCCCGCCTCTCCGGCGACGAACGCCAGGAGGCCATTCTCGCGACGGCCGAGCGTCTGCTCGCCGAGAGGAACCTCGACGAGATCTCGATCGAAGACCTCGCGCTGGGCGCCGGCATCTCCCGGCCGAGCTTCTACTTCTACTACACGTCGAAAGACGAGGTGTTGCTCGCGCTGCTCGATCGCGTGATCTCCGAGGTGCAGGCCCAGGTCGCTGCCCTGCCCCGTACGTTCGATCGAGAGCCCCGAGCGGCGTGGCGCCGTTCGATCGGTGTCTTCGTCGATGTCTTCGCGGCCCATCGGGCGGTATCAGCCGCCGCGATCGGTGCCCGACTGCGCAATCCGGAAGTGCACGCGCTCTGGTCGACGGCGATGCAGACGTGGGTCGGATATGCCACCGACGTCATCGTGGCCGAGCGGGCGCGGGGTGCGGCATCCGGCTCATCGACGGATGCCCGCGACCTCGCCATCGCCCTGAACCTCATGAACGAACGTGTTCTGTCGGCGGCTTTCAGCGGTGAGTCCCCGGCGATCGAGCAGACCCGGGTGCTCGACGTGCTCTCGGGCATCTGGATCCGCAGTATCTACGGCTCTGACACGACCCCGCACCCCGCCTGACTGACTAAAAAAGAAGGAAGAATCATGCCAGACATCACCACGGTCACTGTTCTCGGAACCGGCGTGCTCGGTTCGCAGATCGCCTACCAGGCCGCGTACTTCGGGTACGACGTCACCTCCTACGATCTCGACGACGCGATTCTGGAGAAGGCCCGCGGACGATTCGTCCAGCTCGCGGGTCTCTACACGGCCGACGGCATGCCGGGCGCCGCAGACGGGCGCGCCGACAGGGCAGCAGCCGGCATCCGCCTCACGGCAGACCTCGGCGAGGCGGTCGCCGACGCCGACCTCGTGATCGAGGCGGTACCCGAGCTTCTCGAGCTCAAGCGCGACACCTACACGAAGCTGGCTGAACTGGCGCCGGCGAAAACCATCTTCGCGACCAACTCCTCCACGCTGCTGCCGAGCGACCTCAAGGCATTCACCGGCCGGCCCGACCGCTTCCTGGCTCTGCATTACGCGAACCAGGTCTGGCGGAACAACACCGCTGAAGTCATGGGAACGATCGACACCGACCCAGAGGTCTATGCCTCGGTCGTCGCGTTCGCGACGGGGAGCGGACTGGTTCCGATCGAGCTGAAGAAGGAGAAGGCGGGCTACGTTCTGAACTCGCTGCTGGTTCCGTTGCTGAGCGCAGCGGCCGGTCTGCTCGTCGAAGGGATCGCCGACACCGAGACGATCGACAAGACCTGGCGGCTCGCCACGGGTGCGCCCGCAGGCCCCTTCCAGATCTTCGACGTCGTGGGTCTGACCACGGCCTACAACATCACTGCGGCGAGCCCCGACCCGAAGTCACAAGCCTTCGCAGCGCTCCTGAAGTCGGAGTACATCGACCAAGGCAAGCTCGGAATCGCGACGGGCGAGGGTTTCTACACGTACGGCACCCAGACCGCCGGGAGCCAATCCGCGGAGAACTAGACCGCCGGGCCGAGCAGCACAGAGATCAGCGTGACGGCGCCGCCGACGATGAACATCATGGTGCCGAGCTGCATGGTGAGTGACTTGTTGCGGGAGGCCGTGGGCACGTCGACTTCGAGAATGGGGCACCCCGACCATCCGATCAGCCCGACGCTGATCGCAACGAAGCCCGCCCCCACCCAGAACGCCACGGCCAGACCGGCGGAGAGCACGGCCGGACGCCAACCCGACGAGAGCAGGATGCCGGCGACGATGGCCACGGCGCCGACGGCGGCGGCGAACCAGATCGTGCCCGTGCGCATGATGCGCTGAACGTTGACCTCGGGGCTCATCAGCTCATGCAACGGCTGCTGCGTCTGGTGCGTGCTCTGCGCGGAGCTGAAGGTTGTGATGTCAGGAGTCGTGTTGGTCACGAATCGTCCTTTCGAGAGTGCGAATCTGCCCTGCGGCAGACGGTACCACCACGGGTACGGTCACTGTAACGCCATGCTGGCGGAGAGGATTCCCGTTTCTGGGTGAATTCTTGCGCGATCCGCAAAGTTTTACCAGTCAGCTGTGCCATTCCGTCTCGGCCCGCGCGTGCTCCACTTCTCCGGTATCGATGTTCAGCGCGCCGAAACGCGCGGCCCAGGCGATGAGGGAACACCCGGGTCCTTCGATACCGACGACGTACCGCGCCGGATCGGTGGGGGTGGTGGGCGCGTTCGATAGCTCGTTCGGATGCAGCAGGGTGACGACCTCCGCTCCCGCGTTCTCGTGCGTGAGCTGGCGCGCGAGCGCGACGCCGACGGCCTCGTTCGAACCGTTCTCATGCCACGGCAGATAGAAGTGGTGATGTGCAGTCACTGCGGGGTACTCACCCGGCGAACGGTTCGGCATGGTCACGCCGCATTCACGATGAAGTGCGTCTCGCGGTCGACCGGCATCGGCTTGGACTGGGCCCCGGTGATGATGTAGGCCCGCAGTCGTCGACCCGAGACATCCTGAACCACCACATCCGTCACTCGCTGCCCGTTCGCTCTTCCATTGAACAGCCGCGGAATGGCCACCGTGAGGCACCCCTGGTTGTTCGGGTGGCCTCCGCTGATCTCGCCGGGATCGATGGTGATGTGAACCCGTGCCGACGGGAGCCAGGTGCCGAAGAACATGTGCGAGGCCGTCCACTCCCACCAGTCGATCGAGATCTTCGGCAGGATGTGGGTGATGTCTCCGACGACGTGCTCGTGGTTGATGCCCGTGAACCGGAACCCCGGCGCCATCTTCGTGTTCGCATTGTGCTCGATACGAACACGACGCGTCGTCGGACTGCTGGTCGCCGTGGCCATGCTCGGCGTACCCCCGGCCGTAGAGAACGTCAGTGACGACACGAGCGAATGGTGCAGATAGGAATCCTCGACAACCGGACGTGTCGACGCATTGAAACCGATCGGCGAACCGCCCACACGGGTACCCGCCACCGTGCGACCGTCGACCTCCACAGTGGAGATGTACGTGTCGACGTCGTGATATCCCATGATCTGGAACGTCTCGCCGGGCGGCGAGTTCGAGTCCCCCCACTCTGCTGCGATGAAGGTCGAGTTGAGGATCTTCGCCCGGCGCCCCCAGTACACCGACAACCCGTGGTAGTTGTGCCCCGGCCGAAGCGGGTTCGCCGCGGATTTCGGCTGAACCGTGCCGGTCAGCACCAGGCCGTCGACGATCACCTGCTTGCCGGATCGCGAGTTGTTCGGTCCCAGTCGCAACAGCGCCAGCGGATTGGTCGCCCCCGGAGACGGCTGCGACGGCACCAGCGCCGCCTTGGTCGAGGTCAGCGGAGTGATCGTGTACGACGCATTCCGCACCGAGAGCGTCGACGGCAGATACCAACAGTAGTTCGACTGCGAGAAGTTGCGACCGTAGACCCGTCGCGTCACGTTCGCGGCAATGGCGCCGTACCCCGATCCCCCGACGGTGACGACTCCGGATGCCGCGGCTGCCGTTCCCGCGTCGCTTGCTGCCACGCCGGCCGCGGTGCCGGCCGCGGTTTCTGCCGCGGTTCCGGTTCCGGCCACCGCTCCGGTCGCAGTACTGGCCGCAGTTCCGGCCGCAGTTCTGGCCGCAGTACCTGACGCAGTTCTGGCCGCAGTACCTGCCGCGGCGGTAGCACCAAGCGTCGCCGCGGAACCCGCCATCCCCGCCGCGATCACCGGGACAGACCATGCGGCCAGCCTCAGCACCGCCCGCCGGTCTACCCGCCCCGGCGCACCTGCCTGGTCGGCATTCATGTCACTGTCAGTGCGACTGTCATCGGCAGCGCGACTGTCACCGGCAGCGCGACTGTCACCGGCAGCGCGACTGTCACCGGCAGTGCGACTGTCATCGGCAGTGCGACTGTCACCTGCAGTGCGACTGTCATTGACAGAGACAGAGCTCTCGCCGCGGTCAGTGCCTTTTTCTTCGTCGGCATTGACATCGACATTGTCTTCGTTTAGACCGCTTTTGACACTGTCTTTGTCCACGTCGGCATTGGTCTCGTCGTTCATGTCACCCCTAGGAAAGGTGTCGCCCGCTGACTACGAGCGTTTCGATCTCGCCATCCTAGGTCACCCCTGCACATACGGTCGCTTCCGCGGAAGTTGCATCACACACCGATCAGCCTGCGACAGGGCCCCGGGTTCGACAGCCCCACCCCCGCAGCGCGCTGAGGCCGGGCCAGAACCACGATCCCGAGCGCGCTGAGTTTCAACGTGCCGTACCAGGCAGCGTTTCAGCGCGCGCTTCAGGACCCAACCGGGCAGGTCGCCGGGCTACGGGTATCGGGTGCGACCACCACCAGTCAGAACGGGGGCGGAATGGCGACTCCCAGGGCCGGGTCGTCAGCGAAACGGGGTGTGGATCGGGTTGGGTGTGTCACGGGGGTGGGGTCGACGTGGTATTCGAAACCGGCGGGGGAAGTCCAGGTGACAGAACCGTCTGGAGTCTGTTCGATTCTCCAGGTGGTGTGGTGTTTGACTTTGTGATGGCTGGTGCACAGCGGACTCAGATTGCCGAAGTCGGTGCCGCCACCGTCGGTCCAAGCGATTGTATGGTCGAGGTCGGCAGTTGCGGAGGGCTGGCAGTCGAGAGGGAAGGTGCATTCGGTGTGAGTCAGCCGGATCAGTTCGTCGAGATCGGCGGGTGGTTTGTACCGTTCGCGCCCGTAAGCCAGGGCGGCCCCGGTGATGGGGTCGGTGAGCACCCGCCGGAAGGAAGGGGCGGTTCGGCTGAGGAGCAGTGCGGTGTGCTGGTCTATCGGCCCATAGCCCTCAAGCTCCGCTGAACCACCGCCACCCCACCCGGCGATAAGGTCAGCGAACGTTTCGTCTACCTGCGACCCGACCCCGACAGGGGAACCCGCGCAGCGACCACCAATCTCAAGGCCGAATTCAGCTTCGGCGGCCGCAGGCTCGGTAGCTGGTGCGGCCAGAGCAGCAGTCCGCGTCGGAGTGACAGTCCGCGTCGGAGTGACAGCCGCAGGCTCGGCCGCAGCCGCAGCCGCAGCCGGGGCAGCAGTCCCCGTCGGAGTGACAACCGCGGGCTCGGCAGCAGCCGCAGGCTCGGCGGCAGCCGCAGCCGCAGCCGCAGCCGGGGCAGCAGCCGGACGGATTCGAGTGGTGAGGAGGGTGAGGATGGGGACGGTGATGTTGACGCGGGCGCGGATGCCGGGGGTGACGGTGGGGATCTGGGTCTCGGCGTTGAGCATCAGGTCGGTGAGGGTGTCCACGCGCAACTGGGTCAGGGTGCGGGGGTCGCCCGAGTTCTTCGCTGACCGGCCCAGTTCTGTGGCGCGATTGTAGATCGCGACCGCTTCGACCGCCGGGAGGTAGAGGGAGAGGTATGCCATTCCGTCTGAGGCGGGTTCGAGGTAGAGACGGCGGCAGGCCGCGGCGTCGGTGTGGCGCTGGATCGCGGTATCCGGTTGCGCATGCTCGACCGCTGAGCGCGCGAGCCTCTCGAGGCGCTGCACGGACACCTTCTTGGCGGCGGGAAGGAGTTCGGCCTCGTAGGCGGGCAGGCAGTCGGCGGGCAGGGTTCGGGAACATTCGACGATCTTCTCAGCGTGGCGGTAGGAGATGGTGCCTGATCGGAGGGCGGTCATCGTCGAGCTGAACACGCCGGTGAGGCCCTCGCTGGTGTGCAGGAGTCGGCGGGCGTCGCTTTCGCTGAGATGCAGGGCGACAGCGAGCTCAGTGGTGACCTCGCGCTCTGCGACCATCTGGCTCGACCACTGCGGGCCACCGCGGAAGGTGTCCTGCGAGTGCAGACCCACACCCGCCAGTCGGGCCTCCTCGACCAGCGCCGCGTGCTCCGCCTGCGCCGCAGCCAGCAGGCGGTGACTCTGCAGCACCGCGGTCACCGCCGCCGCGAAACGCTCCCTCCGCGACCCTCGTGACTCCTCCCGCGACCCTCGTGACTCCTCCCGTGACCCGGGCGACTCTTCCAGTGACTCAGTCGGCGGCTCCCGTGGCGACTCTGGGCGCGACGAGAGCGCTGGCGCGTCGGCGGTCCGCGGGGCGACGGCCGAGCCGACGGGCGGTCGTTCGGTGAGTATTGCTCGGGTCATGCGGACAGTCAACCACGGGCATCCGACACCCGACGCCACGCGCCCGAAACGGTGGACAAACTCGCGAAACGGCCGCCTGTGGAGGAGAGAAAAGGGCACGAACGGGTCGCATCCATCCCCTCACAGGCCGCAACCCCGACCCTGACTATTCACAGGGCCCCAACGACCACCGTTGTACGACTAGCGTTAACGGAATGACCACCGATACGAACGCCGAGGTTGAGGCCGACGCTGCCGACGCCGTGCCCACCTTCTCCGACCTCGGGCTGAGCGACGCCGTACTCAAAGCCGTGCGCGAGATCGGCTACGAGACGCCGTCTGCGATTCAGGCCGCGACCATTCCTCCCCTTCTCGCCGGGCGCGACGTGGTCGGCCTCGCCCAGACCGGCACCGGCAAGACCGCCGCCTTCGCCCTTCCGATCCTCTCCCGGCTCGACGTCTCGCAGAAGACTCCGCAGGCCCTTGTGCTCTCCCCCACCCGCGAGCTCGCCCTTCAGGTCTGCGAGGCTTTCGAGCAGTATGCCTCTCAGATGAGAGGTGTTCACGTACTCCCGGTCTACGGTGGCCAGGCTTATGGTGTGCAGCTCTCGGCGCTCCGACGCGGAGTGCACGTCGTCGTAGGCACCCCCGGCCGCATCATGGATCATCTCGCCAAGGGCACCCTCGACCTCTCCGAGCTGAAATACCTCGTGCTCGACGAGGCCGACGAGATGCTCAAGATGGGCTTCGCCGAAGACGTCGAGACAATCCTCGCCGACACTCCCGACGACAAACAGGTCGCCCTCTTCTCTGCGACCATGCCGGCGGCCATCCGGCGCATCTCGAAGCAATACCTGAATGACGCCGAAGAGATCACGGTCAAAAACAAGACCACCACGTCGGCGAACACCACCCAGCGCTACCTCATGGTGTCTTACCCGCAGAAGGTCGATGCTCTCACCCGCATCCTCGAGGTCGAGAACTTCGAGGGCATGATCGTCTTCGTGCGCACGAAGAGCGAGACCGAGACCCTTGCCGAGAAGCTGCGGGCCCGCGGATATTCGGCGGCAGCCATCAGCGGCGATGTCGTGCAGGCTCAGCGCGAGCGCACGGTCAACCAGCTCAAGTCGGGCAAGCTCGACATCCTGGTGGCGACGGATGTTGCGGCCCGCGGGCTCGACGTCGACAGAATCAGCCACGTGATCAACTACGACATCCCGATCGACACGGAATCGTATGTGCACCGCATCGGCCGCACCGGGCGAGCGGGCCGAAGTGGTGCTGCTATCAGCTTCGTCACCCCGCGCGAGCGCCGTCTACTGGGCGCCATCGAAAAGGCGACACGCCAGCCCCTGACCGAGATGAGGCTTCCGTCGGTCGACGACGTCAACGTCACCCGCCTTGCGCGCTTCGACGACGCCATCACGGCAGCGCTCGAGCAGCAGGAGCGCATCGCCGCCTTCCGCGACATCGTGGGCCACTACGTCGAGCATCACGATGTTCCCGAGGCCGATGTCGCCGCTGCCCTCGCCGTGGTCGCGCAGGGCGACACTCCCCTGCTGCTCACAGACGATCCGCGGAGCCGTCGGCCGGAGCGCGACGACCGAGGCACCGGCCGCGGCGACTATTCCGACGGCGCGCAGGGCGGCAGAGGTGGTCGCGACGACCGCGGCGATCGCTCGTCATACGGGAACACGGATGCTCGGGGCGAGCGTGCAGAGCGCCAACCCCGCAGCTCCAAGCCCATGTCTCAGTACCGCATCGAGGTGGGCAAGCGACACAAGGTCGAGCCCCGCCAGATCGTCGGAGCGCTCGCCAACGAAGGCGGCCTGGGCCGGGATGACTTCGGGCACATCCAGATCCGCCCCGATTTCTCGCTGGTCGAGTTGCCGGCAGACATGCCGGGGGATGTGCTCGAGCGCCTGCGCGACACCCGCATCAGTGGAAAGCTGATCGAGATTCGCCCCGACCGCCGCGGAGGCGCCCGCAGCATCGAAGAGTCCCGGCGCACGACCCCCCGCTCCGGTTCGTCGTACGGAGATCGCGCTGAGCGCGGGGATCGTGGCGGCGCGGGTTCCGACCGGGGTGCCGATTCACAACGTGCGGAGCGCAAGCCGCGGCATAAATAGGGCGTCGCGACACGCACGCTGAAACGGCTGCGGCGTGCGCGGTGCGGTGTGGGCGACGCGACACGCACGCTGAAACGGCTGCGGCGTGCGCGGTGCGGTGTGGGCGACGCGACACGCCCGCTGAAATGGCTGCGGCGTGCGTGTTGCGGCAACGGCGGCGGCATGGGCGTTGCGGCAAGGGCGGCGGCGCGCGCCGCGCGGCAACGGCGGCGGCGGCCAGCGCGCGATCAGCTGGTCAGTACCCCGCCGTGGCCTGGGCGTGAAGTCCCTTCACGAACCCCGCAAGGCGTCGGAGGCCTTCCCGCAGCTCTTCGGGCGACGCAGCGTAGGAGAGTCGCACGTGCGTGTCGGCGGTGTGGGTTCCGAAGTCCCTGCCGGGAGTGAGCGCAACGTGTGCCTCCCGCAGGGCCCGCTCGCAGAACTCCCACGAGCCGAGGCCTGTGCTGCTCACGTCGAAGTACGCGTAGAACGCGCCGACCGGAGGCACCTCCACCGGTAGACCCAGGGCAGCGAGGCCGTCGAGCGCGATCATCCGGCGTTCCACGAGTTCGACGCGCCGGTCTTCGCAGACCGCGAGAGTCTCGGGCGTGAAGCACTGGAGCGCCGCATGCTGCGCCGGAGCGGACGCGCACAGGAAGTAGTTCATCGCGAGCCGCTCGATGATCGGCACCAACCGCTCGGGAACGATGCACCAGCCCAACCGCCAGCCGGTCATACCGAAGTACTTCGAGAAACTGCTGATCACGAGGGCATCAGGATCGATTGCAAGCACGGTTCGCGCTGGCGCCCCACTCTCGTCGTGGTCGGCCAGGTCGAGGTAGATCTCGTCGACGATGCGCCAGGCACCCCGCTCGCGCGCACGATCGCAGATCGCAGACAGTTCGGCGAGAGGGATGCTCGTTCCGGTCGGATTCGACGGCGATGCAATCATCACCGCAGCAGTACGGGCTGTCCAGGCGCGGTCGACGAGCTCCGAAGTGAGCTGATAGAGCGTGCTCGCATCGGTCGGAACCGCTACCGTTCGGCCCCCGAACGTCTGCACCAGCTGTCGATTGCATGGGTAGGAAGGGTCGGCCATGATGACCTCGTCTCCCGGGTTCACGGTCGCGGCGGCCAGCATCAGCAGGGCTGCCGACGCACCGGAGGTGATGACCACGCGGGCCGGATCGATGACGACCCCGTGCCGCTCGCGGTAGAAGGTCGCGACGAACTCTCGAAGCGCCGGGAGCCCGAGCGGGGGCGTGTAGGGCAGCGGGCGTCCGTCCATCGCCTCACGCATGGCGTTCCGAACGGCCGGCGGGGCTCCGAAACTGGGTTCGCCGATGCTCAGCCGCACCACGTCGTGCCCGAGAGCGGCCAGCTCGGCCGCCTCCTGCCCGAACTGAAGGGCGTAGAACGGCTCGACGGCCTGGGCGCGGTCGGAGACTCGCTCGGCACGCGCACCCGCGTGTGGAAGAGGGGGTCGTCGGTGGATCATGCTTCCAGCGTACCCAGAGCCAGCGACAGAGCTGGCGCCAGCAGACCCCGACTGCAGCTGATGCAGGCAGCAAACCACAGCAGCCAGCGGTACAGCTGGCGATACAGCTGGCGATACAGCTGGCGCCAGAGCAAACGGCAACAGCAGCGACAGCCCCCGACCACGGCAGCAGGCGTCAGCCCTCAGTTGCACTTTCCGCTGCCGCTGTAACACGGCTGGTAGTTCGATGGCAGGTCGGGTGCCGGTTCGGGCCCCGGGCGCCAGTCCACCTGTGGCGAGGTGATCACCAGCGCCAGAAGAATGGCCACGATCATGCCGATGCCGCCCAGTACGGCGAAAAGGAGGCCCCATCGGCCCCGGATGATCAGCGAGAGCACAACGGAAAGAGTCGCAGCCCCGACCGAGACGGCGGCGCAGACGTCGATTCTCACCAGCTCGCCCAGGGGCGGATCCGGCGTGGATCCGCCCAGCGTGAAATATGCGCCAAAGGCGAACCAGACCTCGGCGAGCCCGAAGAGCGCCGCCGTCACCAGGAGAAGAACAACCCCGGACTTCAGCACGTCGCGGCGTCCGGAACCGGCGCGCGGCGGCGGTGACCCTGAACCGCCCGCGGCGTCGGCAGCATCGACCGCGCCTGCAGCATTTCCCGTCACAGGCTCCCCCGATCATCCCGAACCTGATGATCACGTTCCACCCTCGGGCCAGCTTTCACCAGTCGGCATTTCGGCTGACACGCGCGCACCCCGGTGGCAGCGGATGCCCGTAGAGTACGCCGTGTGCAGAGACGACTGGCCCGGCAGCGACGCCCGAGAAGCAGATGGCAGTTCGCTCGCGATGTGCTCGTCATCCTGCTGATCGCGATCGTCGCGTCGACCCTGATCAGAACGTTCCTCGTGCGCTCGTTCTTCATCCCCTCGGCATCGATGGCGAGCACCCTCGTCGACGGCGACCGGGTTCTCGTCAATGAGCTCGAGCCGTCGCTGATCCCCCTCCAGCGCGGTGACGTCATCGTGTTCTCCGACCCGGGTGGCTGGCTCACCGCCACGACGCCTGAAACCCAGCCGCCCCTGGTCGCAGCCGTGAACGGGATGCTCGACCTCACCGGCATCTCACCGACCGACTCGAACGATCATCTGATCAAGCGGGTCATCGGGCTGCCCGGTGACCGTGTCGTCTGCTGCAACGCGGAAGGGCAGACGACGGTGAACGACGTCGTGCTCGACGAACCGTACCTGCACGACCCGTTGGCGACGACCCTCGCCGTTCCGTTCTCGGTGACCGTGCCGGCGGGCAGCCTCTGGGTCGAGGGTGACAACCGGGGTAACTCGAAAGACTCACGTCTGAACCTCGACACGCCGGGTGGGGGTTTCGTTCCCATCGCTGATGTCGTGGGCAGGGCGCTGGTGACGACCTATCCGATCACTCGGTGGACCTACCTCGACAACTACCCGGGAGTATTTGCGGGCGTGCCGGATGCGCCCGGCTAGCCCCAGGCATCCGCGTCGGGCCGGAGGCGGATCAGGCGCTGGGAGCCGTCATCCTGCAACTCGGCGACCTCGCTCCGGGAGGAGAGGAAGTCGGAGAACGAGCGGAAGCCGAGCGGTTTCTCGTTGAACGACGGGTCCATGCGGCGCATCTGCGTCTTGACCAATCCGGTGTTCAACCACTCCTCGGCGTCTCCCTTGGCGTGCCCGATCTGCAGCGCCCGCACCAGAAGCTCGGTGGCGACGGTCTGCGGGTCTGATTCCGGCACCGGATCGGGTTCGTCGAACAGAACCTCCTCCATGTGCGAGAACATCGGGATGGTGGTGACCCGGCGGGAGGTACCCGCGCCGGAGCGGGCCGGTGCGGATGCTGCATCCGGCGCAGCATCAGCTGCCGCACCCTTCGACGCGGACGCCGACGCGGACGCGGGCGCAGAAGCGGCCCCAGCAGCAGACGCAGAAGCAGACGCAGGCGCAGCCGCAGACCCCGCCGTGGCACGCGGGTTCGCGGCCGAACCCGAGGCCGACGCCCGCCGCGACCCCGTCGACGTCACCGCCGCAGCGCCCGACGACGACGTACCCGCACCCGCAGCACCAGCACCAGCACCAGCACCACCCGCACTCGCACCACCGGCACCCGCACCATCCGACGCACCCGCGCCACCCGACGCACCCTCGGCCGGCGCCGGCGTCACCTTCTGGATACCGGGCAGCGAGTCGTAGTCCTCGAACTCGTCGCAGGCGGCCGCGAGCGAGGTGCTCGTCGACCCGGCGACACCGATTCCCACCATGAACCGCCCGAGCCGCTTGGTCTTCTGGGCGAGCGCGATGTAGTCGGAGTCGCCCGCGACGATGATGACATGGGTGAGGTCGGGCAGGCGGAAGAGGTCTTCGACCACATCCACCGCGAGCCGGATGTCGGCGCCGTTCTTCGTTCCCCGCGTGGTCGTCGTGAACAGCTGCGTCAGGTCGACGGCGCGAGACATGAGCTGCCGCTGGTAGCTCGCGTTGATCGGAACCGACCAGTCCGCGTACGCCCGGTTGACGACCATCGTGCCGAACGAGGCGGCGAAGTCGATGATGGCACTGAAGTCGACCGTCGCCGCGGCCAGCCGGGCAACCACAGCGGGGTCGGCATCCGGTGCCCGCTTGTCGAAGTCGCGGATGTTGTCACGCTGGAAGGCCTGGCGTCCGTGCAACTGCTGGTAGCGCGAGATGACGATGTTGTCGAAGTCGATGTACAACCCGACCCGGGCCTCGTTCGGTTCAGTGATGGTGGGCTCCTCAGCGGCTGGCGGTCGCGGGCGCGATCCGGTGCACCCAGTCTGTTGCCCGCAGGGTGCCCCCGGCAACTCGCGAGCCTCCCGCGGTGGTCTGCCGATGGCCCGGATGCGAGAATCGGGCCATGACAGATGCCCGTGACGCCGAGCTCGACCGCGTGCTGATCGGGGGTCGCGAGAAGCGGGAGATCGTCATCGCCGACTACGACGGCGCCTGGCCCCTGCAGTACGCCCGCCTCGAGATGCAGATCCAGGATGCTCTGGGCCGGGTGGCCACGAACATCGAGCACATCGGATCGGCCTCTGTGCCCGGTCTCGCCGCGAAGCCGATCATCGATGTGCTGGTGGTCGTGCTCTCCCTGGAAGACGAGGCGGCGTTCCTGCCCGCCCTTGAGCGGGCCGGCTTCGTACTGCGGGTGCGCGAGCCCAGACATGTGCTGTTCCGCACGCCGGAGCGTGACGTGCACGTTCACCTGTATCCGCCGGGTGCCCCGCAGATCTCCGACTACCTCGTGCTGCGCGACCACCTGCGCACCGACGCCGCCGACCGTGACCTCTACGAGGCCACCAAACGCGAACTCGCCACGCGCCCCTGGGCCGACATGAATCACTACTCCGACGCGAAGACCGAGGTCATCGCCGCCATCCTGGCCCGCGCCCGGGACCGGACGTCGCGGAGGTTCGCGCGCGGGCCCCTGCCGCCGAACGGCGGCGCCTAGAAGTCGCGGAGGTTCGCCCGGAGGCCCCCTCCGCCGAACGAGGTACGGAGGATGCCCCGGCGGCGCAGTTCGGGAACGGTCTGGTCGAGCATCCGGTGGAGGGTGACGGGGTGCAGGTCGCCGTTGATGATGAAGCCGTCGTTGTCGGCGGACTCGCCGAGCTCCTCGACGAAGTCGGCGAACTGCGATGCGGTGCCGACGAACCCCGTGCCGTCGCTGAGGCTGCCCTTCTTCGCTTTGCGGGTCGCGATCTGGCGCACGGTGTCGGTCTCGAGCGATCCGCCGCGCCCCACGAGGTTGTCGATCGTGCCCCGCGAGACGTGCTGCCCGAACACCCCTTCGCCGATCGGCGCATCGAGGTCGAGCACCGTGAGGTCGGTCTCGAGGTCGCTCGACTGGGCGGCGAGCACCTCACGCAGCGCCTCGTCGGTCGGATGCTCGGACTCGGCGACCACGCGCCGCACCTCCTCCTCGCTGGCCACGATCTCCGGTTTGACGACGAAGAGAATGGAGATGTCCGACGGCCGGCGGCCCGCCGCGGTCGCGGCGGCATGGATCTTGGCGCGGTACGCCCGCACACTCGCCGAATCCAGCGGCGCCAGCGCCAGCTGCACATCGGACTGGTGCCCGGCGAAGGCCAGCCCTCGCCCCGACCCGCCCGGGGAGACCACGACCGGGTCGCCCACCCCCTCGGTGAACGGCAGCGCGTTGAGCGGCCCGTCGAGCGTGAAGTACTCCCCCTCGTGGTGGAAGGCGTCGAGCTTCGACGCATCCGCGAACCGGCCCGAGTCGACATCGCCGAGATACGCCCCCGCACCCCAGCTGTGCCAGAGCCGGCGAACCGCCCCCAGCCACTCCTCCGCGCGATCGTAGGCGGCATCGTGGGAGAGCTCGGGCAGCCCGAAGTGCCGGGCGCTCTTCACATCCGTCACCACGTTGAGGCCGAACCGGTCGCTGCTGAGGTGCTGGAGGGTCGCGAACTGTCGGGCCGCCAGGTAGGGCGGGTACGCACCGGCGTTGACGGTCGGGGCGATGCCGAGGTGCGTGGTCGCGGCGAACAGGTAGGGCGCGAGCATCAGCGGGTCGTGCTTCGGCCCGCCGTAGGCCGAGTCGACGCGCAGGCCGAGAGTGTCGGGCGAGCCGAGCGAGAGGGCGTCTTCGATGATCAGCAGGTCGAATCCCGCCTGCTCGAGCTCGCGGGCCGACTGCTGGTAGATGTCCGGGCGCTGCCAGGCGTAGTTCCACCGATAGTCGAGGCGCCCCCAGCCCTGCGGGCCGAAGCCCCGACCGAAGAACCAACCGAAGTGCTGCAGGCGTGACATGGCTCCAGTGTGAACGACCGGCGACGAAGCGCGCCCGAATGTTTCGCCGTGTGAAGTGCCGGGTGGCCGACCGGGCGTTGCGACCGTAGCGTTGCGGGATCGAGAGAGGCCGACCACCCGGATGACAACCACCCAGCAGGCGTACGGCGAAGACAACTTCGGGTTCGCCACCGAGCAGGTTCACGCAGGCGAGATCGTCGGCGGCGAGTTCGGTGCCCGCATCACCCCGATCTACCTCACCGCCGGCTTTCTCTTCGACTCGTTCGACCACGCGGAAGCCCGCTTCCGCGGCCATGACGGCGGGCTCGTCTACACGCGCTACGCCAACCCCACGAACGCCGCCGTCGAGGCGAAGCTGACCGCGCTCGAGCGCGGGGTGGACTCGCTGCTCGTCGCCAGCGGACAGGCGGCGATCACGGTCGCCCTTCTCGGCATCCTGAAGTCGGGCGACCACTTCCTCAGCACGCCGAGCCTCTACGAGGGCTCGAAGACGCTGTTCCGCGAGAACTTCGCCCGGCTCGGCATCGAGGTGGAATTCGTCGACGACCCGCACGACCTCGACGACTGGCGGCGGCGCATCCGGCCCACCACCCGGGCGATCTACGGCGAGACGATTCCGAACCCCAAGAACGACCTCATCGACATCGACCTCATCGCCGGCTTCGCCCGAGAACAGGGCCTGCCGTTCGTGATCGACAGCACGGCTTCCACCCCCTATCTGATCAGGCCCATCGAGCATGGGGCGAACATCGTCGTGCACTCGGCGAGCAAGTTCCTGAGCGGCCACGGTGCGTCCCTGGCCGGCGTGGTGGTCGACGGCGGAAACTTCGACTGGGCGCGCTACCCCGAGAAGTTCCCGCAGTTCTCGACCCCGATCGGTGTCGGCGCGGGTGGCGGCGAGAACGGCCCGGGCGGGCCTACCCTCGTTCAGAAGTTCGGACGCACCGCCTACCTCGAGTACACCCGTACCGTGATCGCCGGCCGGCTGGGCCCGACGCTGTCGCCGCTCAACGCGTTCCTGCTGCAGCAGGGCCTCGAGACCCTCTCACTGCGCGTCGAGAGGCACTGCCTCAACGCACTCGCCGTGGCATCCTGGCTCGAAGACCAGCCCGAGGTGCTGTCTGTCGACTATCCCGGTCTCGCCTCGAGCCCCTCGCACGCCATTGCCGTCAAGCACTACCCACGGGGCACCGGCTCGGTCTTCGGCTTCACCCTGGCCGGAGGGCGGGATGCCGCACGCACCCTCATCGATTCCGTCGAGTTGTTCAGCCGCATGTCGCACATGGGTGACGTGCGATCGCTCATTCTGCACCCCGGCACGACCTCGCATGCTCATCTGACGGATGACCAGCGGAGCACCCTCGGCATCCACCCGGGTCTCATTCGCCTGTCGATCGGCATCGAAGACGAGACCGACCTGCTGGAGGACCTCGAGCGCGCGTTCGCGGCCCTGCGGGCATCCGCCGGAATCGGCCGGCGCGAAGCCCCCGCCCCGGCCCTCGTCGGCGGGTGACGCCGGGTAGGGTGAAAGCGACCTGAGCACCACCCGCCGCACCCGAGGGAGCACCCGCCCATGCCCACAACCGTGACCGGCGTCATCGCACGATCCAAGGGCACGCCCGTCGAGCTCGTGAACATTGTCGTGCCCGATCCCGGGCCCGGTGAGGCCGTGGTCGACGTCGAGACCTGCGGGGTCTGCCACACCGACTACCACTACCGCGAGGGCGGCATCAGCGACGACTTCCCCTTTCTGCTCGGGCACGAGGCCGCGGGCCGGGTCAGCGCCATCGGTGAAGGCGTCACGAACGTCAAGGTCGGCGACTTCGTGGTGCTGAACTGGCGGGCGGTCTGCGGCGAGTGCCGCGCGTGCCTTCGCGCCGAACCCTGGTACTGCTTCAACACCTTCAACGCGACGCAGAAGATGACACTCGAGGACGGCACCGAGCTGAGCCCGGCCCTCGGCATCGGCGCCTTCGCCGAGAAGACGCTGGTGCACGCCAAACAGTGCACGAAGGTGAACCCGGATGCCGACCCCGCGGCCGTCGGCCTGCTCGGCTGCGGCATCATGGCCGGCCTCGGCGCCGCGATGAACACCGGCAACGTCGGGCGCGGTGACTCGGTGGCCGTCATCGGCTGCGGTGGAGTCGGCACCGCCGCCGTCGTCGGCGCAGCCCTCGCGGGAGCGAGCACCATCGTCGCGATCGACCGCGACCCGAAGAAGCTGGTCGCTGCGAAGCGGCTGGGCGCCACCCACGTGATCGACTCCAGTGGGCTCGACGAGGCCGGCGTCGTGGCGGCCGTCCAGGCGCTCACGAACGGCTTCGGTGCAGATGTGGTGATCGACGCCGTCGGCCGGCCCGAGACGTGGCGCCAGGCGTTCTACGCCCGTGACCTCGCCGGAACCGTCGTGCTCGTCGGTGTGCCCACGCCCGACATGATGCTCGAGATCCCCCTGCTCGACGTGTTCGGCCGGGGTGGGTCTTTGAAGTCGAGCTGGTACGGCGACTGCCTGCCCGAGCGCGACTTCCCGATGCTCACCGACCTCTTTCTGCAGGGTCGCCTGCCGCTGGACGAGTTCGTGACCGAACGCATCGGTATCGACGGGATAGAGCAGGCCTTCGCCAGCATGGCCGGAGGCACTATGCTGCGCTCCGTCGTGGTGCTCTGATGGCCGCCCGCATCGAGAACGTCGTCACCCACGGAACCTTCAGCCTCGACGGCGGCACGTGGGAGGTCGACAACAACGTCTGGATCGTCGGCGACGACACCGAGTGCGTCGTCATCGACGCCGCCCATGACGCCGATGCGATCCTCGCCGCCATCGGCGAGCGCACGCTGAAGGCTGTGCTGCTGACCCACGCCCACGACGACCACATCGATGCGGTCGCCGCCGTGCGAGCCGCGACCGGAGCGCCGGTGCTGCTGCACGAGGCAGACCGGATGCTCTGGGACGAGGTCTACCCCGACACCGCGCCGAGTTCCGGCTTCGCCGACGGCCAGGTCATCCCGGTCGCCGGAATCGAGCTCGGGGTGCTCCACACCCCGGGGCACTCCCCCGGCGCCGTGTGCTTCACAGCCCCGGCCCTCGGCACCGTCTTCAGCGGCGACACCCTCTTCAACGGCGGGCCCGGAGCGACGGGCCGCTCGTACAGCGACTTTCCGACGATCATCGAGTCGATCACCGCGAAGCTGCTCACGCTGCCCGCCGACACGGTGGTGCGAACCGGGCACGGCGACTCCACCACGATCGGGGCCGAGGCCCCGCACCTCGAGGAGTGGATCGCGCGCGGTCACTGAGCGTCGAGCTCCGGCGCATCCGCCCCGGTTCGACCCCCGGCGTAATATTCGGCCCCGCGGGCGGGCGACGTTGCTAGTGTCGTCAGCAGAAGAGCCGGGCATCCCGTTCGGCTCGGAGCGACAGCCGAGCCCGGCACCCGCCCCACCGTGATTCTTCGGAGGGCTTCGGCGTGTCTTCACCATCTGCACCGACGGTCTCCTTCGAGCTCTACCCTCCTCGTAGCGAGAAGGCCGAGGCGGGGCTCTACGAGACGCTCGAGCACCTGGCCACGGCCCGCCCCGAATTCATCTCGGTGACGTACGGTGCGAACGGCAGCACCCGCGGCCGCTCCCTCGCCGTGCTCTGCCGCCTGCGCGAACTCGGCGTCGAACCGATGGCCCACCTCACCTGCGTGGGAACCACCTACGCCCAGGAGAGCCTGGTGATCAGGGAGTTCCTCGACGCCGGCGTCACGAAGTTCCTCGCGCTGCGGGGCGACCCGCCCGAGGGGAGCACCGAGAACGACACGTTCCTGGGCGACCTCGGCAGTGCCGGCGAGCTGGTGCAGCTCGTGCACCGCGTGCAGGCCGAGAAGGAGCAGTTCACGCAGGCGGATGTTCCGGGATTCCCGCGCGCCAAGAGACTTAAAAGCGGCGCCAAGGTCACCATCGCGGTCGCGGCCTTCCCGAACGGGCATCCACGCTCGCGCTCGGTGCAGCAAGACCTCGACACCCTTCTTGCGAAGGAGGCCGCCGGTGCGAACCTGGCCATCACGCAGCTGTTCTTCCACGCCGATGAATACCTGCGGTTCGTCGAACTGGCCCGGGCGGCCGGCGTCGGCATGCGCATCCTGCCCGGCATCATGCCCGTGCTGAGCGAGGCACGGCTGACGAAGATCGTCGAGCTGACCGGCGAACGGATGCCCGGGGAACTGCTCGGGCAGCTGCAGGCCGCCGGCTCGACCGAGGCCCAGCAGCGCGTCGGCATCGAGCACGCCCGGGCCCTCTCGGAGCAGTTGCTCGAAGGCGGCGCCCCGGGCCTCCACCTCTACACGTTCAACCAGCACCACGCCGTGCTCGCCGTGCTCCGCTCGCTCGGGCTCGCACCCGGCGCACCCGGCGCCGGCATCATCCCCGAGTCACCCATCTCTGTATCGAAGGGCATCGCATGACAACCCACTCTCCCTTTCCCCGCGGCACCGTTCTCGGCTACCCGCGCATCGGCCGTCGCCGCGAGCTGAAGAAGGCCGTGGAGGCCTTCTGGGTCGGAAAGATCTCGGCCGACCAGCTCGAGGCGAGCGCTGCAGAGCTGCGCGCCGCGACCCGTGAACGCCTGGCCTCGCTCGGGCTCGGTCGTGACGACTCCTCCATTCCCGAAGGATTCAGCTTCTACGACCAGATGCTCGACACCGCCGTCACCGTCGGGGCCGTGCCCAGCCGGTTCGCCCGGGTCGTGGGCGCCGACGGAACCGTCGACCTGGCCGGCTACTTCACCATCGCACGCGGTGAGGGCGACGACGTTCCCGCCGAGATGACGAAGTGGTTCGACAGCAACTACCACTACCTGGTACCTGAGATCGGGCCCGAGACCGACCTGCACTTCGCCTCCGACCGGCTCGTGCGAGAGTTCGCCGAGGCGAAGGCGGCGGGCTTTCTCACCCGCCCCGTCATCGTCGGACCGATCACCTTCCTGCTGCTGAGCAAGGCCAGCGAACAGGCACCCGAGGGCTACGACCCGCTCCACCGCCTCGACGACCTCATCGCCGTGTACGAAGGGCTGCTCGCCGAGCTCGCCGACGCCGGTGCGGAGTGGGTGCAGCTCGACGAGCCCATCCTCGTCAGCGAATCGGTCGACGTCGACCGCGCGGTCGTACTCGAGCGCACCGCCCACGCCTACCGTCAGCTCGGTGGGGTGGATGCCCGCCCGCAGCTCTTCGTCTCAGCCCCCTACGGCAGCCTCGACGATGCCCTCCCCGTGCTGCTCGACGCCCCCATCGAAGCGATCGGGCTCGATCTCGTGAAGGGCTCCGTTCCGGCCGGAATCACGACCGGCAAGACCCTGGTCGGCGGCGTGGTCGACGGCCACAACATCTGGCGCGGCGACCTCGCGGCGGGGTTCGACAAGCTGACCTCCCTGGCCGGGAGCGGCGCGCCCGTCGCGGTCGCGACATCCACCAGTCTGTTCCACGTGCCGCACGACGTGGCCGACGAGACGCTGCTCCCCGCGCGGCTCGTCAGCTGGCTGGCCTTCGCCGACCAGAAGGTGGCCCAGGTCGCAACGCTCGCAAAGGGCCTGGCCGAGGGGCGTCTCGCCATTCGTGACGAGTTGGATGCGGCATCCGCCGCCCTCGCAGACCGGCAGAGCGCGCCGGGTGTCCGCGACGGGGCGGTGCGTGCCCGCGAGGCAGCGCTGACCGATGCCGACTTCAGCCGTGGAGCCTACGGTGTGCGGCTCGCAGCTCAGGATGCCGCGCTCGGCCTGCCGTTCCTGCCCACCACCACGATCGGGTCGTTCCCGCAGACCGGGGACATCCGCCGCGAGCGCGCCCGGCTCGTGAAGGGTGAGATCAGTCACGACGAGTACGTGACGGCGATGCAGGAGGAGATCCGCCGCGTCGTCGCCCTGCAGGAGGAGATCGGGCTCGACGTGCTCGTGCACGGCGAACCCGAGCGCAACGACATGGTGCAGTACTTCGCCGAGAACCTCGACGGGTTCGAGGTGACCGAGAACGGCTGGGTTCAGAGCTACGGGTCACGGTGTACCCGACCCTCGCTGCTCTGGGGCGACGTCTCCCGCCCGGCGCCCATCACGGTCTCATGGTCGACCTTCACGCAGAGCCTGACCTCGAAGCCCGTGAAGGGGATGCTGACCGGCCCGGTCACGATTCTCGCCTGGAGTTTCGTGCGCGACGACCAGCCGCTCCGGGAGACGGCGAACCAGGTCGCCCTGGCGCTGCGGGACGAGATCGCCGACCTCGAGGCGGCGGGCATCGGCATCATCCAGGTCGACGAGCCGGCGCTTCGCGAACTGCTTCCGCTGAAGACGGCCGACCAGGCCGACTACCTCGACTGGTCGGTGGGGTCGTTCCGGCTCGCCACGGCCGGCGTCAGCGACCGCACGCAGATCCACACGCACCTCTGCTACTCGGAGTTCGGCGTGGTCATCGACGCGATCGACCGTCTCGACGCCGATGTCACCTCGATCGAGGCCGCGCGCTCCAAGATGGAGGTCGTACCCGACATCCAGCAGGCCGGGTTCGCCCGGGGAATCGGGCCCGGGGTCTACGACATCCACTCGCCGCGCGTACCGAGCACCGAGGAGGTCGAGGGCCTGCTCGAGATCGCGCTCGGCGCCATCCCGAACCGCCAGGTCTGGGTGAACCCCGACTGCGGCCTGAAGACGCGCGGCTACGACGAGACCGTTGCGTCGCTGAGCAACATCGTCGCCGCAACCCGACACGTGCGCGAGCGCGCCGCCGCGGCGCAGTAGCGCTCGGATAGCCCCCGCGGTGCCGCGCCGGGGCTATTCGGGCACGTATTCCTGGTGAAAGCTCTCGCCCACGGCGTCGGCGATGTAGCCGAAGTCCCGGTCATTGTTCAGCACGATCGCGCCGTTGACCCGGGCATAGGCAGCAATGAGGCAGTCGAAGGCGGCGGCGGCGCGCATCCGCCCGGTTCTCCAGAGGGCCTGCTGGATGTCGAGAGCATCGGCAGCGCTCGGGTGCACATGGGCGGGCAGCAGGTCATCCATGTCTCTCCGCAGCTCGGCGTACTCGGCAGCGGTGCGGGCAGAGTGACAGTACTCGAGAACCTGAGGCGGACAGGTGATGAACAGGTGCAGCGGCGACAGCTGGGTCAGTCGATGGGCGATCCGCGTGCTGCGGCCGGCCTTCTGCCAGATGCTGTTGTCGACAAGATAGGTGCTCACGCGCGGTGAGCCTAGTCTCCCCGCGGAGCAACGGTGCCGGGGTCGAGTTGTTCTGTGGAGAACTCGCGTGCGATGATGCGGCTCACGACGTCAGGCTGGCGACGGATCGCGATGAGCGTCTTCAGCGCCAGGTCGACCGTTTCGCGGTTGCTCGAGGCACCAGCGAGCGCACGGGCCGTACGGAGTTCGACGGGATCGATGTCGATCGATGTCACGGTCATGGGTTGCTCCTCGTCTTGTATAGACGACTATATAGCGCCCCGGATGCCGGTGCCCGGCTCGGAGCGAAACCCCCGAGCGGGAGCCGATGGGCGGAGCGGGCCAGCAGCGGGCGGAGCGGGAGGCGGCGGCGGGAGGAGGAGGAGGAGGGGTCAGGCGAGGCGCCGGGCGCGCAGGACGATGTCTTCGGTGTGGTGGGCGCCGGCGCCGGATGCCACGTGGCGGGGTCTTGTCTCGTCGAGTTCGATCACCCAGTCGCCGGGGTGGGCGGCGAGGGTGGCGTCGAGCAGCGCGCGTACGTTCGCGGGGCTGACGTAGTCGTCGGGGTCGAAGCCGTGTTTCGCCGCCTCGTCCGTCGTGGCCCGCGGGTGGTGCACCACGAGCAGGGTTCCGCCGGGCGCCACAGCGTCAAGCAGGGCGTGTTCGGCGAGGTCGCCCGCCGTTCGGGCGAGGGCCGGGTACTGCGCCGAGACCAGATCGAAGCTGCCCGGTTCGATCCCGGCTTCGAGCAGACCGGCGTGCAACCAGGTCACATGCTGCCCGCGCGCCGCGGCCTCGCTCTCGGCACGGTCGAGTGCGACCTTCGACACGTCGAGCGCCGTCACCTGCCAGCCCTGCTCCGAGAGCCAGAGCGCGTCTGCACCCTCGCCGCAACCCACGTCGAGCACCCGGCCGGGGTTCAGCGACGTCGCCTCGGAGATGAGCGTCGCATTGGGCCGGCCGCTCCAGAGCTGGGAGAGGTCGGCGTAGCGCGCATCCCACTCGCGCTGCTCGCCCAGGTCGACGTTCTTCTCATCCATAGCTGAAGCATGCCGCCGCCGCCGCTCGCGGCACAAATCCTCGGCCGAAATGGCACGAACGTCGAGGCGGCCGACCGGCCGCGGCTCGAGGCTCAGGCCTTCGGCCCACCCGCCACGTACAGCACCTGGCCTGAGACGTAGCCGGCCGCCTCCGAGCAGAAGAAGGAGGCGGCGGCCGCGATGTCGTCGGGCGTGCCGACACGGCGCACCGGGATCTCCTTCGCCGCGCCGTCGAGGAACTCCTCGAAGGTGATGCCGAGGCGGTCGGCCGTGGCCCGCAGCATGTCGGTGGCGATGAAGCCCGGCGCGATCGCGTTGGCGGTGACGCCGAACGGCCCGAGCTCGATGGCGATCGTCTTCGTGAAGCCCTGCAGTCCGGCCTTCGCCGCCGCGTAGTTCGCTTGGCCGCGGTTGCCCAGAGCGGAGGTGCTCGAGAGATTCACGATGCGGCCCCACTTCGCGGCGACCTGGTGCCGCTGCACCTCCCGGGTCATCAGGAACGCGCCGCGCAGGTGAACCGCCAGCACGGAGTCCCAGTCGCCATCCGTCATCTTGAACAGCATGTTGTCGCGCAGGATGCCCGCATTGTTGACCAGAACCGTCGGTGCACCGAGCCGGTCGACCACGGTCGCCACCGCGCGCGCGACATCCTCCGAATTCGACACGTCTGCGCCCACGCCGAGCGCCAGGCCGCCCGCCGCCTCGATCGCCGACACGGTGGCGGCCGTGTCTTCTTCGCGCAGGTCGATGACGGCTGTCGCGAACCCGTCTGCAGCGAGCCGGATGGCGACGGCTCTGCCGATGCCCTTGGCGCCTCCGGTGACGATGGCGGTGCGGTGGTCGGTCATGTGTGCTCCTGGTGAGAGATGTGCGGGTCTGGGACGGGAGGTGAAAGAGTGGCTGTCGTGGTCGACGGAGAGGGGATGATCGCCCGTCACACGAACGCGGCGTGCCCGGTGATGGCACGCCCGACGATCAGCGTGTTCATCTCCCGGGTGCCTTCGAACGAGTAGATCGCCTCGGCGTCGGCGAACGGCTTGGCGGTTCCGTACTCGAGCACGATACCGTTGCCGCCGAGAACCTCGCGAGACCACGCGACCGTCTCCCGGGCCTTTGCCGTGACGAACGCCTTCGCGAGCGCGGAGTGCTGGTCGGCCTGCCGACCCTCGTCGTGGAGCTTCGATACCCGCACGCAGAGTGCGATGCTCGCCGTGATGTTCGCCAGGCACCCCGCGAGCCGGTCCTGCACGAGCTGGTGGGCGGCGATCGGCTTGCCGAACTGCACCCGCTCGCCGGCATAGGCGACGGCTGCCTCGTAGGCGCCGATCGAGTTGCCGACCGCCTGCCACGCGACCCCGGCCCGGGTCAGCTTCAGGATGACCGCAAGGTCGCGGAACGAATCGATCTTCTGCAGCCGGTTCTCTTCGGGGACGATCATCTCCGTCATGACGATGTCGGCGTTCTGCACGATGCGCAGGCTCTGCTTGTTCTCGATCTTCGTGGCCGAGAACCCCGGCGTCGATGTGGGCACGATGAAACCCTTGACCTGCCCGTCGGCCGCATCCCGCGCCCAGATGATGACGATGTCGGAGAAGGTGGCGTTGCCGATCCAGCGCTTCTCGCCGTTCAGCACCCAGGAGTCGCCGCGCCGCTCGGCCGTGGTGCGGAGCCCCTTCGCGGTGTCGGAGCCCGACAGCGGCTCGGTCAGACCGAACGCCCCGATGACCTCTCCGGTCGCCATGGGCGGCAGCCACTCGGCACGCTGCTCGTCGGAGCCGCCGACCCCGATCGACCCCATCGCCAGCCCGCTCTGCACTCCCGTGAAGGTGTTGAGCGATGCGTCGACGCGGGCCATTTCGAGCCCGGTCCAGCCTCGGTAGACCGCGCCGCTCTCGAACTGCCGCGACTCCTCCCACTCGGGACCGAACAGCCCGAGCGAGGCGATGCCGGGAATGAGGTGGTGCGGGAACTCGGCCCGCGCCCAGTAGTCCGTGGCGATCGGTGTGACGTTCGTCTCGAAATAGCTCCGGATGCTCGCCACCGACTCGTTCTCACGGTCGCTCAGTTCGTCTTGGAAGTAGTAGAAATCGCTTGCCAGGTTCATCGTCATGTGACCATCTCCGTTGCTTGGTCGACAGCCCTTCTTCGGGCGCCTCCCTCCACTATGCATCATTCTGCAAAATGTTGCACGCCTTCCCAGCCAACGATAGAGTGCCGGACATGACGAGCGAAGAGGCCCTGGGCATCCTGCACGGCCGGGCCCCGGGCGTCCCCCGCAGCTCGCTGGGCGAGGTGGGCACGGCCCTCGTGCCGACGGCCCTGTCACGCCGCATTGCTGAGGGTGCCGCCTCCCACGCCGACGCGCAGCGGGCATTCGTCGCCGCGCGCAGGCTCTTCATCGCGGGCGAACGCATCGACATGGGCGAGCTGGCCGCCGGTCTCGGGGTCGAGCGCACCTCGCTCTTCCGCTGGGTGGGCAACCGCGATGCGCTGCTGTCGGAGGTGCTCTGGTCACTCGCGGTGCCGACGTTCGACCAGTCCGACAGCGCGGCGGCGAACCAGAGCGGCGCAGAGCGCATCTGCACCCTGCTGTCCATATTCGTCGACGACCTGATCGTGGCGGACTACTTCCGGGTCTTCCTCCGCCGCGAACCGGCCCGGGCGCTTCGCCTGCTGACCACCACCGGCAGCGAGGTGCAGCGGCGGTTCCTCGCCGTGGTCGAGACACTTGTTCGCGAGGAGAGAACGGCCGGGCACACGGCGTTCGCCCTGCCCGACCACGATCTCGCCTACCTGCTCGTGCGCATCGCTGAGTCGTTCACCTATGCCGACCTCATCAACGACGAGACACCGAGCGCCGAGCGCGCCCGGGCGGCGTTCGAGTTCATCCTGCGGGATTAGTCCGGCTGCGCAGCGTTCTGCGGTACAGGGTCTGTTCGGGGATCGCATCGTAGATCTCGGCCCATCCCGCCTCGTACTCGAGTGGACTGAGCAGACCGCGCTCGCGCAGCGTGTCGAGCGTCCGCAGGCGGTCGGTGGCGTGGTCGAAGTACTCGACGTCGCCCACGGTCTCGAACCGGCCGCCGACGGGGATCGACATCACTGTGAGCCGCCGCAGCCCGGGGCGGAGCGTCGTCGTGAGGCGCAGGGCGACCACGAAGCCGGCCACGTACACGCCGAGCACCATCGCGGTCGCCGCCATCGGGGGCCACGAGTCGAGTGCCAGGAAGGTGAGAAGTCCGATGACCGCGCCGGCCACGGGCCAGGTGCGGTAGAACTGCAGGGCCCGCCTCTCGCCGCGGTTGGTGCCCGGGGGGAAGACGGTCAGGCGGGTGCGGTTCCACGTGGTTCGCCCGGTCGGCGAAACGTCGACGCTCCCCCAGGGGTGCGGGCCTTCGAGGAAATGCTCCGTGGCGCGGGCCACGGTTCTGGGCGTCCTGGCCCGGTGGGCGGCCGCCGAGAGGGAGTGGAACTGGGTCATCTCCTCAGGCTAGAAGCGTGTTCGGGCTCATTCCAGAGCACTAACGAGGTTCCTACGCTTCCTTGACGGACTTCTAACGCTCGCCGCTCTGAGCGGGTCGCTGCGACTCGGCCGGCCGCTCCGACGCGATGCGATCGGGGTTGAACCGGTACCCCATCCCCGACTCGGTGATGAGGTACCGGGGCTGGGCCGGCACCGGTTCGAGCTTCTTGCGCAGTTGAGCGATGTACACGCGCAGGTATCCCGAGTCGTTCGTGTGGTGCACACCCCACACCTCGGTGAGCAGGGCGTCTCTCGTGATCAGCTTTCCCGGGCTGCGGAGCAGAACCTCCAGGATGGCCCACTCCGTCGGCGTGAGCCGGATGGTGTCGGGCTCGTCGATGCTGCCGTGGTAGATGTGCTTGCCGACCAGGTCGACGGTGACCGTCCCGAACGTGATGAGGGGCGCATCCTCCACGGTGAGCACCCGGCGGGTCAGGGCACGGATGCGGGCGAGGAGCTCGTCGATGCTGAACGGCTTGGTGACGTAGTCGTCGGCGCCGGCATCCAGAGCCTCGACCTTGTCGGCCTCTCCCGTACGGCCGGAGACGACGAGAATGGGCACTGTCGACCAGCCGCGGATGCCGTGGATGACGTCGATACCGTCGAGGTTCGGCATGCCGAGGTCGAGCATGATCAGGTCGGGGTGGTGCTCGATAGCCTGGTTCAGCGCCCCCGCTCCGTCTTCGGCGGTCACGATGTCATAGCCGCGCGCGCGAAGAGTGACGGTGAGGGCACGGATGATCTGGGGGTCGTCGTCGGCGACCAGGATTTTCACGGGGTGAGCTCCGGCATCGGTTCGGGGGCTGGGGTTCGGGCGGCGGGAAGGGCGATGACCATGGTGAGGCCGCCCCCGGGGGTGTCATCGGCTTCGAGGGTGCCGCCCATGCCCTCGACGAACCCCTTCGAGAGGGCGAGGCCGAGGCCGAGGCCGGTGAGGTTGTCGGTGTCGCCCAGCCGTTGGAACGGCACGAAGATCTCCTCGCGGCGCTCCGGCGCGATGCCCGGCCCCTGGTCGGCGATGCGGATCTCGACGGTGCCGGCGAACTCGCTCGTCGAGATGAGAACACGCTTGCCGGCGGGCGAGAACCGCACGGCGTTCGAGAGCAGGTTGACCACCACCCGTTCCAGCAGGCCGTGGTCGGCCGTGACGGGGTGGGAGGTCTCGGGGAGGTCGAGTTCGACGGTGTCCGGGCCGAGACCGAGCTCGTCGATGGCGGGCAGCACGATGTCCTCCACATCGACGGAGCTGAGGAACACGGCGAGCGCACCCGCCTGCAACCGGGTGACGTCGAGCAGGTTGGTGACGAGCAGGGAGAGGGTGTCCAGACTCTCCTGCGCCGTCGTCAGCAGTTCCAGTCGGTCGGGCTCGGCCAGCGTCACGTCAGTGGCCAGCAGCCCCCCGACCGCAGCGGTCGCGGCGGTCAGCGGACGCCTGAGGTCGTGCCCGACCGCG
The DNA here is from genome assembly GCF_003399645.1 of Subtercola boreus. GTDB lineage: Bacteria > Actinomycetota > Actinomycetes > Actinomycetales > Microbacteriaceae > Subtercola > Subtercola boreus_A. Next base: position 208,308 of record NZ_NBXD01000014.1, on the reverse strand, counting down.
GCGAGCAGGGCGCTCCTGACCCTGTCGGTCTGGGCCAACGGCGCGACCTCGCCAGCGGTCTCGGCCAGGTCGCTGTACTCGAGGGCGGCGTCCAGCTGGGTCGCGATGACGGTGAGCAGGCGACGTTCGGATGCCGCCAGATCGCCGCCGTGCAGCTCCAACTGAGCGTGGTCGCCGACCGGGATCACGGTGATCTCGTCAGACCCGGTGGACTCGCCGTCGCTGTGCGAGACCGTTCCGTCGATGAGCAGCCTCACGGAGCTGAGCCCGAAGGCCTCACGGGTGCGGGTGACGAGCGCCTGCAGCGCGTCCTGTCCCCGCACCACGCTGCCGGCGACCGTGGCGAGCAGCTCCGACTCGGCAGCAGCGCGCGTGGCGGCACGGGATCGGCGCGCGGCCTGGTCGACGACGACACTCACCAGAACGGCGTTGACGACGTACAGGCCGAGGGCGAAGAGATGCACCGGCTCGGTCACCGTGATCGTGTAGACCGGGTCGACGAAGAAGAAGTCGAGCGTGAGTCCCGACAGGAGGGCCGCGAACAGGGCCGGCCCGAACCCGCCGACCAGCGCGACGACGACCACGAGCAACTGGTAGGTGAGCACGTCGCTGGTGATCGAGTCATCCGACCGGAGGCTGACGAGCAGCCACGTGACCAGCGGCCCGCCGCCCAGCGCGATGGCCAGGCCGAGCAACCGGCGCTTGCGTGTCAGCGCTCCCCCGAGCCGCGGCAGCGCGAACCGCCCACCCGCGGCAGCGTGGGTGACGATGTGCACATCGATGTCGCCCGACTCACGGATGACCGTGGCACCGATGCCCGGCCCGGTGAGCAGAGCGCTGAGCCGACTGCGGCGACTCACCCCGATGACGAGCTGGGTGGCGTTCTCGGCCCGGGCGAACTCGACGAGGCCGTGCGGGATGTCGTCGCTGACGACCTGGTGGTACGAACCGTTGAGGGTCTCCGCGAGTTTCCGCTGGGCGAGGAGGGCCCCGGGGCTCGCATCGCGCAGACCGTCGTCGCTGGAGACGTGCACGACGAGCAATTGCCCCCCGGCCGATCTCGCCGCGATGCGCGCGCCCCGGCGGATGAGGGTCTCCCCCTCGGGTCCCCCGGTCAGTGCGACGACGACGCGCTCCCTGGCCTCCCACTTGTTCTGGATGCCGTGCTCGCGCCGGTAGTTCTTCAGGGCACTGTCGACCTCATCGGCCAGCCAGAGCAGAGCGAGCTCCCGCAGCGCGGTGAGGTTGCCGAGCCGGAAGTAGTTCGACAGCGCGGCGTCGATCCGGGTCGCGGGGTAGACGAAGCCCCCGGCGAGTCTGTCCCGGAGAGCCTGCGGTGCCAGATCGACGACTTCGATCTGCTCGGCCGATCGCAGCACGCTGTCGGGAACCGTCTCGCGCTGCGGGGCGCCGGTAATCTGCTCCACGACGTCGGTCAGCGAGTCGATGTGTTGGATGTTGACGGTCGAGATGACGCTGATGCCGGCGTCGAGCAGGGTCTCGACATCCTGCCAGCGCTTGACGTTCGTCGATCCGGGCGCGTTGGTGTGGGCCAGCTCGTCGACGAGAGCCACGTCGGGCTTCCGGGCGAGAACGGCCTGCAGGTCCATCTCGGTGAGCTCGACGCCACGGTGCACAGAGACGGTGCGGGGAACGGTCTCGAGACCGAGCAGCATGCTGGAGGTTCCCTTGCGGCCGTGCGTCTCGACGATCGCGACGACGACGTCTCTGCCTTCGCCCTTCAGGCGACGGCCCTCCTCGAGCATGCTGTAGGTCTTGCCGACCCCGGGTGCCGCACCCAGCAGCACCCGGAATGTTCCCCGCTTCATCTCGTGTGTCGCTGCCTAACCGGCCAGCTCGGCCAGCGCGATGTTGAGCTGCAGCACATTGACGGTCGGCTCGCCGAGGTAGCCGAGGTCGGGGGCCTGGATTGCACGGTCAACCACCTTCTGTACCTCTTCCACGGGCAGCGAACGGGCCGCCGCGACGCGTTCGACCTGAAGCTGAGCGTACTCGGGGCTGATGTGCGGATCGAGTCCCGACGCGGATGCGGTCAGCGCGTCGGCCGGGATCTGGTCTTCGGTCACTCCATCGGATGCCACGATTGCAGCCTTCCGGTCGGCGATCGCGGCCAGGAGGTCGGCATTCTCGGGGCCGTAGTTGCTGCCGCTGGACGCCGCGCCGTCGTAACCGTCGCCGGCCGCCGACGGGCGGGACTGGAACCATTCCGGCAGCGCGTTGCCGTCTGCGTCGGTGAAGGACTGCCCGATCAGCGCCGATCCGACGACGGCATCGCCGGACCGCACGAGGGACCCATTAGCCTGCGCCGGCAGCGCGAGCTGCCCGATGCCGGTGATCAGCAGGGTGTAGGCGACGCCCAGCACGGCGGTGAAGACGATCATCGCCCGGAGGGCGACCCAGTACTGGCGCCCGGCGGTGCGTGAAGTGGTACTCATGATGTGAAACCTTTCCTGTCGGGCGACGCTCAGAAGCCCGGAATGACGCTGACCAGCAGGTCGATGATCTTGATGCCCACGAACGGGGCGATGACGCCGCCCACGCCGTAGACGAGGAGGTTGCGACTCAGTACGCGCGATGCGCTGAGCGGACGGTACTTCACGCCGCGAAGCGCCAGCGGAATCAGGATGACGATGATGATCGCGTTGAAGATGATGGCCGAGAGGATGGCCGAGGCCGGCGAGTGCAGCACCATGATGTTGAGCACCTGCAGCCCGGGAAAGATACCGGCGAACATCGCGGGGATGATCGCGAAGTACTTGGCCACATCGTTCGCGATCGAGAACGTCGTCAGGGCGCCGCGGGTGATCAGCAGTTGCTTCCCGATCCGCACGATGTCGATCAGCTTGGTCGGGTCGCTGTCGAGGTCGACCATGTTGCCGGCCTCCTTCGCAGCGGAGGTTCCGGTGTTCATCGCGACCCCGACATCGGCCTGCGCGAGAGCCGGGGCGTCGTTCGTGCCGTCACCAGTCATCGCGACCAGGTTGCCGCCCTCCTGCTCGCGCCTGATCAGAGCGAGCTTCTGCTCGGGCGTCGCCTCGGCGAGAAAGTCGTCGACCCCCGCCTCCTTCGCGATCGCGGCGGCGGTCAGCGGGTTGTCGCCGGTCACCATGACGGTGCGGATGCCCATCTCGCGCAACTCCGCGAAGCGCTCTGCGATCCCCTCCTTCACCACGTCTTTCAGGTAGATCACGCCGAGAACGCGGGCCTCACCCTGTGCGTCTTTGCCGGCGACCACAAGCGGAGTGCCGCCGGCGTTGGAGACGCGCTCGATGCTCTCTTCGAGCTCGGCGTGCTCACTGCTGGCGAGGCGGCCGGACTCCTCCACCCAGGCCGTGACAGACGAACCCGCACCCTTTCTGATCTGAGAGCCGTCGGGCAGGTCGAGCCCCGACATGCGGGTCTGCGCCGTGAACGGCACGATGTCGCCCGGGATGACCACGCTGCGGTTGAATCCCTGCTGGGCCGCGAGGTCGACGATCGACTTGCCCTCGGGGGTCGGGTCGGCGAGAGAGCTGACGGCGGCGGCGTACCGCAGATCATCCATTCGCACCCCGGCCAGCGGGGTGAACTCCGCGGCCTGCCGGTTGCCATAGGTGATCGTGCCGGTCTTGTCGAGCAGCAGTGTCGTCACGTCACCGGCGGCTTCGACCGCGCGGCCCGACATGGCGAGCACGTTCCGCTGGACAAGCCGGTCCATGCCGGCGATGCCGATCGCCGAGAGCAGACCACCGATCGTCGTGGGGATGAGACACACGAGCAGAGCGATGAGCACCGGCAGGCTGACCGCAGACGCCGCGTAGCTCGCGATCGGGTTGAGCGTAAGGGTGACGATGACGAAGACGATGGTGAGGCTCGCGAGCAGGATGTTCAGAGCGATCTCGTTCGGCGTCTTCTGCCTCGAAGCGCCCTCGACCAGGGCGATCATCCGGTCGACGAACGTCTCTCCGGGCTTCGAGGTGATGCGAACGACGATGCGGTCGGAGAGCACGCGGGTGCCGCCCGTGACGGCGCTTCGGTCACCGCCGGACTCGCGGACGACCGGGGCCGACTCACCCGTGATGGCGGATTCATCGACGCTGGCGATGCCCCAGACGATGTCGCCATCGCCGGGGATCAGGTCGCCGGCCGTGACCACGACGACATCGCCGAGGGTCAGGTCGGCCGAGGAGACGACCTGCGTCGCGCTGTTGTCGGCCGAGGCGTCGGCCTTCTCGTCATAGCGGGTGACTCTGTTCGCAGAGGTGCTCGTGCGCGTCTTCCGCAGGCTGTCGGCCTGGGCCTTGCCACGGCCTTCGGCCACGGATTCGGCGAGGTTCGCGAAGACCACCGTCAGCCAGAGCCAGATGGCGATACCCCAGGTGAACGAGCCCGGTACCGCGGCCCCGCCGGACTGCTCGGGGCCGCCGATGAACGGCTCGGCGATGGCCAGGGCCGTCGTGAGGGCGGCGCCGATCTCGACGATGAACATCACGGGGTTGTGCCACATCTCGCGCGGATCGAGCTTCGCGAGCGCGCCGGGAGTCGCCGCAACGAGCTGGCCGACGCTGAAGGCGCCGCCACCCGTCTTCGGGTGGTGAGTCTCTGTCGGGCTCGGTTCGGAGGAACGGGTCGGTGTCAGTGTCGACATGGCTGTTACTGGAGTCCTTCCGCTAGCGGTCCTAGCGTGATTGCGGGGAAGTACGTGAGGGCGACGATGATGACCGTCACGCCGACCAGCAGGCCCACGAACTGCGGGCGGTGGGTCGGCAGGGTGCCGGAGGTGGCGGGAATCTTGTCCTGTGCGGCGAGCGACCCCGCGAGCGCCAGAACGAGAACCATCGGCAGGAACCGGCCGAGCAGCATGGCGACACCCAGGGCCGTGTTCAACCACGGGGTGTTCGCTGTCAGGCCTGCGAACGCAGACCCGTTGTTGTTCGCGGCCGACGTGAAGGCGTACAGCACTTCGGAGAGGCCGTGGATGCCCGGGTTCCAGATCGACGTCGTCGTGACATCGTCGCGAATGGCCGGTATCGCGAAGCTCGCCGCGGTGCCGGCGAGCACGAGCGTGGGGGTGACGAGAATGTAGAGGCTGGCGAGCTTGATCTCGCGCGGGCCGAGCTTCTTGCCGAGGTACTCGGGCGTACGACCCACCAGCAGGCCGGCGATGAAGACGGCGATCACGGCGAGGATCAGCATCCCGTAGAGACCCGATCCCACTCCACCCGGTGCCACCTCGCCGAGCATCATGTTCAGCATCGGCATCATGCCGCCCAGGGCGGTGTACGAGTCGTGCATCGAGTTGACCGCACCGGTCGAGGTGAGCGTACTGGCCGTTCCGAACAGCGTGGAGCCGAAGATGCCGAATCGGTCTTCTTTGCCCTCCATCGCCGCCCCCGCGGCCTGGGGTGCCGAGCCGCCGCCGATCGACTCGAAGATCGACAGCGCCGAGAGCGAGACGAGGAAGATCGTCGACATGACCGCGAGAATCGCGTTGCCCTGGCGCTTGTCGCCGACCATGGTTCCGAAGGTGCGCGGCAGGCTGAACGGGATAGCGAGAAGGAGGAAGACCTCGAGCAGACTCGTCCAGGCGGTCGGGTTCTCGAAGGGGTGTGCGGAGTTGGCGTTGAAGAAACCGCCACCGTTCGTACCCAGTTCCTTGATCGCCTCCTGTGAGGCCACCGGCCCGCCGGGAATCGACTGGGTGCCGCCCGTCAGGGTCGTCACGTCGGTGAAGCCGTTGAAGTTCTGGATGACGCCACCCGCGATGAGGATGATCGCCGTCAGAATCGAGAGGGGCAGGAGCAGCCGCAGCACACCGCGGGTGAGATCGACCCAGAAGTTCCCGATCGTTCCCGATCGTTTGTAGGCGAAACCCCGCACCAGGGCGATCGCGACCGCGATGCCGACAGCGGCCGAGACGAAGTTCTGCACGGCCAGACCGGCGAGCTGAACGCTGTAGCCCATGGTGACGTCGGGCGAGTACGACTGCCAGTTCGTATTGGTGACGAACGAGATCGCGGTGTTGAACGACAGGCCCTCGGGAATCGGCTGCATGCCGAGCGAGTAGGGCAGCACGGCCTGCAGGCGCTGCATCGCATACAGGATGAGCACTCCCACGAGGGAGAAGGCCAGAACGCTCCGCAGGTAGGCGCGCCAGGTCTGCTCGGCCTGGGAGTCGACGCCGATGAGGCGGTAGAACCCTCCCTCGACCTTCAGGTCCCTGCGGCTCGTGTAGAGATGGGCCATGTAGTCGCCGAGCGGGCGATGGATGAGTACAAGCAGCAACACCAGGGTCGCGACCTGCAGAATGGCGAAGAAAGTGTCCATTGTGGCTAGAAACGCTCCGGTTTCACGAGGGCGTACACGAGGTAGCCCAGAGAGGCCACCGCCAGCGCGGCGGCGAGAACGGTGAAGACGATCACAGTTTCTCGACCCCCTTGGCCACAAGGGCGACGATCGCGAACAGCACGATGATGCCCGCTACGAAAAACACGTCAAGCACGGAGAACTCCATCCGGGTGAGAAGGCAGGAGTCAGTCGAAGATCTTCGATCGCTCACAGGTACAGCACATGATTAGACACCCGTGATGCCACGCTTTTTACGGTCCTAACGCTTCCCTAACGCACGGTGCGTGAATCCATACGGAACTCCTACGCCTGCGGCATCAGAGTCGCCGAACGAGGGAGCGGCCGACGGTACGACCCGTGAAGATGCAGCCGCCGAGAAAGGTTCCCTCAAGGGCGTTGTAGCCGTGTGCCCCGCCGCCACCGAACCCGGCCGCCTCGCCCGCGGCGTACAGGCCGTGAAGGGGCGACCCGTCGGCCGTGAACGCCTGTCCGTCGAGGTCGGTCTGGATGCCGCCGAGCGTCTTCCGCGTGATGATGTGCAGCTTCACCGCGATCAGCGGACCGTGGACGGGGTCGAGGATGCGGTGCGGTTTAGCCACGCGGAACAGCCGGTCGCCGAGGTAGCGGCGGGCGTTGTGGATGCCGACCACCTGCGCGTCCTTCGCGTAGGCGTTGGCCAGCTCCGCGTCTCGCTGCACGATCTGTCGTTCGATCTCCGCGTAGTCGAGCAACCGTTCGTCGGTGAGGTCGTTCATGCCCGCCACGAGCTCCCGCAGGGTGTCGGCGACGACAAAGTCGGCACCGTTGTCTTTGAAGGCCTCCACCGGCGGCGGGGCACTTCTTCCGAGCCGGCTTCTCAGCAGCAGCTTCAGGTCGTGGTCGGTGATGTCGGGGTTCTGCTCCGACCCCGACAGCGCGAACTCCTTCTTGATGATGCTCTGGTCGAGAATGAACCACGAATGGTCGTACTGCTGGATGTCGGGAGTGTTGCGCAGCAGCGCCAGGGTGCCGATGGTGTCGTAGCCCGGCAGGCCGGGGGCGGGCAGACGCCGGCCGAGGGCGTCGAACCACATCGATGACGGGCCGGGCAGGATGCGGATGCCGTGGCCCGGCCAGATCGGATTCCAGTTCTCGACGCCCTCGGTGTAGTGCCACATGCGGTCACGGTTCACCAGCCGAACGCCCGCGCTGTCGGCGATGTCGAGCATCCGCCCGTCGACGTGCTTCGGAACTCCCGTGATCATGGTTCTGGGCGGTGTGCCCAACCGCTTCGGCCACCACTTCCTGACGAGGTCGTGGTTGCCGCCGATGCCTCCGGAGGCGATCACCACTGCCTGGGCGGTCAGCTCGAATTCACCGACCTTCGTTCGGTTCGACGTGACGCCCCGGGCCGCCTCCTCGGGCGCGAGAACGGTGCCGTGCACCCCCGTGACCGTATTGTTTTTCATGATCAGTCCGTCGACCCGGTGGCGGAAGTGGAAGGTGACCAGGCCGCTCTCCGCCGCCGCACGGGCCTTGTCGGCGAACGGCTCGGAGATTCCCGTGCCGGTTCCCCACGGCACATGGAAGCGCGGCACCGAGTTGCCGTGGCCGCCGGCCCTGCCGTCGCCGCGCTCGGCCCATCCGACCAGCGGGGTGAACTTCACGCCCTGCTCCTGCAGCCACGGCCGCTTGTCGCCCGCCGCGAACTCGACATAGGCGCGGCCCCACTTCGTCGCCCACTCGTCTTCGGGCAGGTCGCCGGCCAGTCGGTCCCAGCCGGCGCTGCCCTGCCAGTCCTGCCAGGCGAGCTCGAGCGAGTCCTTGACCCCGTATCTTCGCTGCATGGGGGTGTCGACCAGGAAGATGCCGCCGAACGACCAGAAGGCCTGGCCGCCGAGGTTCGCCCGGTTCTCCTGCTCGACGATCGCCACGCGCTTGCCCGCGCGCACCAGCTCGTTCGAGGCGACGAGGCCGGCCAGCCCGCCTCCCACGATGATCACATCGGCATCCATCCGGCCTCCCCGCGTGTGCACTCCACTGTATGCACCCGGCTGTGTGCACTCCACTGTGTGCAACCCAGTGTCTGCAACCCAGTGTCTGCAACCCAGTGTCTGCAACCCAGTGTCTGCAACCCAGTCTGCACCCGGGGCGAGTCAGCCGTCAGCCGTCAGCGCGTGTCTTCGAGCCCGGTCGGCAGCATGATGGGGCCGGTCGGCAGCGACGGCGTCATGACCGAGCCGTCTTCGCGGCGGTGGGGTGCACGGTGGGTGTTGGCCCGGCGCACCGGCCCCTGCCCGGAGAGGGCGACCCGCACCTCAGCCTCCGGACCGACCACGTGCACGTCGCCGCGCACCGAGAACGTGACGCTCTCGTCGCCCTCGAGCATCCGGGCCACCAGCGAGGTCGCGGTGATTGTGACGAGGATGCGGCTGCCCTGCCAGGTGAGTCGAAAACGCAGTTCGGGCCACTCCTCGGGAAGACGCGGGTCGAAGCTCAGCAGGCCGTCGTGGTCGCGCATGCCGCCGAACCCCGAGACCAGCGCGTTCCAGACGCCACCCGCCGACGCAATGTGCACCCCGTCGGCGGTGTTCCCGTGCAGGTCGCTGAGGTCGACGAACAGAGTGTGGATGAAGTACTCCATGGCCAGGCGCTCGTCGCCGATCTCGGCCGCGATGATGGACTGCACGACGTTCGACAGCGTCGAATCGCTGGTGGTCAACGGGTCGTAGTAGTCGAAGTCCGACGTCTTCTCCTGCAGGCTGAACTCGTCGCCCTGCAGGAAGAGGGCGAGCACGACGTCGGCCTGCTTGAGCACCTGGAAGCGGTAGATCACCAGCGGATGGAAGTGCAGCATCAGGGGACGCTGCACGGCAGGGGTGTTCGCGAGGTCCCAGACCTCGCGCTCGAGGAAGTGTTCGTCTTGCGGATGCACCGCGAGGGCATCCGAATACGGGATGAACATGGCTGCCGCGGCCCGCTCCCATTCCACGACTTCACCGTCGGCAAGGGCGAGCCGTTCGCGCATGCTCGCGGCGGCGGCCGGACGGGTCTCGGTGAGCTCGGCGACGATCTGGGCCGCGTAACGAAGGTTGAACCGCGCCATCACGTTCGTGAAGAGGTTGTTGTTGACCACCGTCGTGTACTCGTCGGGGCCGGTCACGCCGTGGATCTCGAACTTGTCCTCGCCATTGCTCCGCCAGAACCCCAGCGTCGCCCACATCCGGGCCGTCTCGACCGCGATGTCGATCGCGCCGGAGGCGAGAAAGTCGAGGTCGCCGGTGGCGCGCACGTACTTCGCCAGCGCATAGGTGATGTCGGCATTGATGTGGTACTGGGCCGTGCCCGCCGCGTAGTACGCGGAGGCCTCTTCACCGTTGATCGTGCGCCAGGGGAAGAGCGCCCCGCCCTCGCTGAGGGTCTGGGCCCGCTTGCGCGCCGCCGGGAGGAGGTACTGGCGCTGGCGGAGGGCGTTGCGCGCCCACATCGGGTTCGTGTAGGCGAGAAACGGGATGACGTAGATCTCGGTGTCCCAGAAGTAGTGACCGCTGTACCCGCTGCCGGTCACTCCCTTCGCAGCGATACCGAGACCATCGGCGCGGGCCGCCGCCTGGGCCACCTGGAACAGGTTCCAGCGCACGGCCTGCTGCAGATCGTCACGCCCGACGATCTCGGCGTCGGAACGCTCCCAGAAGTCGGCCAGGTAGAGGCGCTGCTTGTCGAACTGCGCCGCGACGCCCTCCGCGGCGGTGCGGTCGAGGGTGCGGGCGCAGCGGTCGATCAGCTCACGTGTCGGGGTCGACCGCGAGGTGTGGTAGCTCACCGTCTTCGTCAGGTTCACCGACGCGCCCTGACGGGCACGCACGGCGTAGACGTCCTTCGAGATGTCGGGTTCGACGAACCGCTCGACGTCGTACTCGTTCTCGGTCTCGATGGTGTGATCGGTCGCGACCGCGATGCTCATGCGCGAGTTGTTGGTGCGGTAGCTGAGCACGCTGCGCGAGCCCTCCTGCCAGTACTCACCGGGGCGGAAGACCCGGTCTGCGATCCGTTCGGCGCGCCGGGGGTCTCTGGCCGCGGCATCCGGATGCACGCCGTCCGCGTCGCTGTCGTGACCGTCCTGGCGGTTGATCAACTGGCTCGAGATGACCAGGGCGGCGTCGGCGTTCAGCACGGTGACGTTCATCGTCATCACGGCCAGGTGCCGGTCGGAGAAGGAGACCATTCTGCTGGTGACGATCTGCACGAGCTTGCCCGAGGGCGTCTGCCAGAGCACGGTGCGGCGCAGCACACCCTCACGGAAGTTCAGCGAGCGCTCGTACTCGAGCACGTCGGCGTCGCCGATGGAGAACGGTTCGTCGTCGACGTAGAGCCGCATGACCTTGCTGTCGGGTACGTTGACGATGGTCTGGCCGACCTCGGCGAAACCGTAGGCATCCTCGGCGTGGTGGATCTTGAATGTCTCGTGCAGCCCGTTGATGAACGTTCCGTGCTCGTGGGCCTTGCGCCCCTCCACGTTGTTGCCGCGCATGCCGAGATAGCCGTTGCCGATCGCGAAGAGCGTCTCGGTGAGAGCCACGTCTGACGTCGAGCTGGAGACCTCGCGGAGGGCCCACGGGTCGACCGGGAACCGGTCGCGGTCGAAACCCCGGTTCACGACCCGGCCCCCGTGCGCACGAAGACGGCGAGGTCGTCGACGACGACGCTCGCTCCGGCGTCGAGGAGGGCCTGCTGCCCCGCTCCCCTGTCGACGCCCACGACGAGGCCGAAGCCTCCGGCGTGGCCGGCCGCGACGCCCACCAGGGCGTCTTCGAAGACCACGCTCGAGGCCGGTGTGACCCCGAGCTTTCGCGCACCGTCGAGAAACAGGTCGGGCGCGGGCTTACCCGGCAGCCCCTCCTCCGTGGCGACCACCCCGTCGACGATCACGCTGAAGTACGGCAGCAGGCCTGCGGCCTCGAGCACCCAGCGGGCGTTCTTCGAACTCGAGACGACCGCGACCGGCACGCCGTGGCTTCTGAGGTCGTCGACCAGCGCCTTCGAGCCCGGGTAGGGGGCGATGCCGTCGCGGTGCAGGATGCGGGTGAACTCGGCGTTCTTGCGATTGCCGAGCCCGCTCACCGTTTCGGCGCTCTCGTCGTCGTCCGGGCTGCCGAACGGCAACTCGATGCCGCGCGAGGCCAGCACGGCTGAGACGCCGTCGTCGCGCTTCTTGCCGTCGAGGTGGGTGTAGTAGTCGTCGTCGGTGTAGGGCTGGGCATCGGGAAGCTCCGCCAGATAGGCCGTGAACAGTGCGCTCCACGCTTTCATGTGGAGGTCGGCCGTCGGGGTGAGAACCCCATCGAGGTCGAAGAGCACGGCGGCATAGGCCTCGAGGTTCGCGGGGGGCTGAGTGCCCGGAATAAGTGTCACGACGCTCAATGTAGCGCCTGGGATGAACTCTGCACGATTTATCGCAAACGCTTGCTTTCTCCTCGCTCGGTCGCGCTCGGAACCAGCGCGGCGACGGCGGACGCCAGCGACCGGCGCTTTGGAAACGGCGCGGGCGCGGTCAGTCGGGGATGACCGCCACGGCGTCGATCTCGACGAGGGCGCCGGGGCGGGCGGGCGCTACCGCGAGCACTGTCACAGCGGTTCGGTGTTCGCCCCAGACGGCCCCGGTCGCGGCGTAGCCGTCGGTCGGGTCGATGCCCGGCGCCACGTGGATCGTGAGCCTGACGACGTATTCGGGGCCGGTTCCGGATGCCGCGAGCACCCCCAGCACGTTGCGGAACGCCTGCTCGGTCTGAGCCTTCAGCCCCTCGAGCAGGGCGCCGGAGGAGTCGGCGCCGTTCTGCCCGCCGACGTAGAGCGTGCGGCCGGCCGGCGCGATCATCCCCTGCGCGAAGGCCGTGCTGCGGTACAGCCCCACCGGGTCGACGGGGGTGGGCAGGCCGCCGGGGGTGGGCAGGCCCCCGCGGCTGGGGCCGCCCGGGTCGTGCGTCACGACGCTGCTCCCGCGAACGAGACGGTGGCGGTCTCCCCCACCTCCGCCGTGCGGCCGGGCGCCGACTGCCACTGCCAGTAGAGGTTCGTGTGCGCGATGACCTGGTCGGGGGTCGGCGCACCCCACTCGCTGAGGTCTTCCGTGGTGTGGGCGTCGCCCACGAGGGTGACGTCGTACCCCCTCGTGAACGCGCCGTGGATCGTCGACCGGATGCAGGCATCCGTCTGCGCTCCGGTCACCACCAGGCGACCGACCCCGGCGGCGGCCAGCACCTCCTCGAGCTGGGTGCCCTCGAAGGAATCGCCGTGCTGCTTGTGCACCAGTGGCTCGGAATCCGTGCGCACAAGTTCGGGAACGTACTCCCACCCGGGGCTGCCCGGCTGCAGCTCGTCGCTCTGGTGCTGCACCCAGACGACCGGCACACCCTCGCCCCGCGCCCGCTCCACCAGGCTGCCGATGTGGGCGATCACGGTGTCGCGCTCGTGCGCCGTGCCCACGACGCCGTTCTGCACATCGATCACGACGAGAGCGGTGTTCGGCCGGTCGGTGAAGGTTGTCATGCCGGAATGCTACTCCCGAGCATCCCTCGACGGCAGCCCCGTCAGCTCTTCAGCGAGACGACGGGGCCGGTGGTCGGCGACCAGACGATGCGCCCGTTCTGGAAGTCGACCGCGCGACTGGTCGTGCCCTGCCAGGCGTACTCGTCGGAGGTCGCGAGACCGAGGCGGGCGATATAGGAGTGCCGGATCGCGCCGTACACCGCGTGCGTCCCGGTGGCCGGCGAGGAGAAGACGGCGAAACCGTCGGCCACATCGAAATCCTGGCGGCCGCCCACCAGCGCGCCCAGGGGAACGATCCGGTAGGCGCGTGCCAGAGTCGCCACCGCCGGGGGCGAGCTGAACCAGCCCTTGCCCGAGAGGTAGCGCGAACCGTTCTCGAACTCCTGGGTGTAGCCACCGCCGAGCGGATAGACCGGGGAGACGGATGCTCCCAGAGCCGTGTCGACGTTCGCCGCAAAGGTCTTGGCCTCGTCTCGCGAGGGCATGCCGGCGTTCTGCAGGTACTGCACCGCCCAGAGCACCGTCTTCGGGGTGAACGCGTTCGTGACGGCGCCGAAGGAATCGGCAGCCGTGGCTCCGTCGCGGGCGGTGTAGAGAAGGAAGGGTCCGGCGAAGGCGAGTTCGTTCCAGCAGCTCAGGCCCGAGACGACGAGGTCGGACTACTGCTGTTGGATGTGCAGGTTGGTGGGAGAACCGTACTCGGTGATCCAGATCTTCTTCGCCCCATCGCCCTTCTCCTTCATGAGCGCGTGCAGGGCGACGATCGTGCGGAGAGTGCGTCTGGACAACCGGATGACAGGTCGTGGGCGCCGAGAGGACGCACTGGTTGTCTCGATCAGGTCGCCGCGACATCCAGGGCCTCGAGCAGCGCAGCCGCCTTCAGTTTGACCTCAGCGAGCTCGTCGACCGGGTTCGACAGCGCAGTGATGCCTCCTCCCACACCGATCGTCGCCCCCCGGTCGTCGATGACGATCGAACGGATGGTCATCGCCAGCTCCGCGCTGCCATCGGCACCCAGAAAACCGAAGGCGCCGGAATACAGGCCGCGGGCGCGACCCTCCAGCCGGTCGAGAATCTCCACCGCGCGTCGTTTCGGCGTGCCCGTCATGGAGCCGGCCGGAAAGGTGGAGCGCAGAACGTCGACCACTCCCGACCCCGGAGGCAGCTGGCCCTCCACAGTACTCACGAGCTGGTGCACGTGGGCATGGGTCTCCACCGTCAGCAGGCTCGTCACGTGCACGCTACCCGGCACCGAGATGCGAGTGAGGTCGTTGCGCATGAGGTCGACGATCATCGTGTTCTCTGCGCGTTCCTTGACGTCGGCTGCTAGCGCGGCCGCGCGTGCGGCGTCGGCTTCAGGATGATCGGCTCGGGCACGCGTTCCCTTGACGGGTGACGTGCGAACGTGGCCGTCGGCGCTGATGTCGAGAAAGAGTTCGGGAGAGGCGCTGAGCAGGCTGACCCCACCGATGCGCAGCAGAGCGCCGTGCTCGCTCGGCGACGTGCGCCGCAGCGCGCGGTACACCGCCACGGGGTCGAGAGCGGGCTGCGCGCCAGCGGTGGTGCGGGGTGCCGCGGCGACGGTGACCGTGGTGGTGAGGTTGAGCACGTAAGCATCACCGGCATGGATGGAATCCTGGCAGGCAGCGATGTTGGCGAGGTACTCGGCGTCGGTCTCCCGCCACTGCGCCAGGCGATGCGGTGCCGTGACACGGGAGGGGGCGGGGGTGCAGGCCGAGGCGGCGGTCGGGATGGGGGCGGCGGCGGCCGTCGAGTCGGGGTCGGAGTCTGGGCGAGTGGCGACCGCGGCCAGGCGCTCGACGGTGACGCGGCGCCACTGTTCGAGGTCGCCCTCCCAGGCGTCACCCGCGGCGAGCAGCTCGGCGCTTCCCCCTGCAGCGACGGCGACGGCACGATCCACCCGGAGGAACGCCGCGTCCGGGTGCGGCGAGCTCCGATGCGCCGAGAACGACAGCGCGTCAGCACCCACGGTCTCACCCAGCACCTCGTAGCCGAGCCAGCCGACCAACCCGAGCATCGCTTGGGCCCGCACTCCCGCCGGGGCACCCACGTCCGCTCCGGCCGCCCGGTCCGCCCCCGCCGCCCGGTCCGCCCCCGCCGCCCGGTCAGCCCCCGCCGCCCGGTCCGCCGGCGCAGCCAGCGCAGTACGAAGCGACTCGAGAACGCCGCCCTTCTGATCGGAGGCGGTGCCCGGGTACCAGGGCTCCCCCCTGCCGACAAGGCTGGTCTGGCCACCGTCGAGCCAGAACACGTCGGTGTCGTCGCCGTGCAGCACCCGGAAGACCTCGGCCGCCGAATAGCTGCCGTCGAGCGGAGAACGCACCACTCGTTCGGTCATCTCTCGATCTTAGGGCGGGGCCCGCCCTGCCGGCCCGTCCGAGAGGGCGGCTCAGGCCATCGGGCTGGGCAGCCTGTCGTCATCGGTGTTCTCGCCGGGGAGGCGGTCGAGGATGCGGCGCCGCATCCGCAGCAGCGCCGAGTCGCCCGGCCAGTGAACCGCCAGCGTCACGAACCCGCGGTGCAGGCGCAGGCCGAACGTCTTCCACTTGGCGAACGGCCGGAACGAGATGCCCACCCGCACCGACGGATCGTAGACGATCGCGTGCTCCGGCGTCAGGTGGATCGTCAGGTCGAGGTCATCGTGTAGGGTCGTGCCCCAGCGGTGCACCGACGATCTGACCGCCCGCCACGCCTCGGCGCGCAGGAAGAAGCTCGAACCGAACAGCGGTGTCTCACCCACGGCGAGCCGGATGCTCGAGAAGTACGCTCCGAGGTACAGGGCCGCGAGCATCCGCGAACCGTACTTCGGACCGTCGTAGAAGTCACCCGGGCCCGTGACGGCAGCCGCGAGCGGAGCGCCCTCGAGGGCGCGCAGTCCGCTGGCGATCCAGTCCGGCGGCGGCACCGAGTCGGCGTCGAGCCGGGCGATCACGCTGTAGCGGGCCGCGTCATAGCCGGTGGTGCTGGCCGCCGGAATTCCCGGCTCGGGTTCGTGGAGCACTTGGGCCCCCCACCGCTCGGTCACCTCACGTAAGTCGTCGCTGCTGCCGTTGTCGACGATGATGACCTCGGCCGCCGGCTGTGTCTGTCGGCTGAGCGCCTCGAGGCACCGGTCGAGGGCCGGTGCGTCATCCTTGACCGGAATGACGACGGAGACACCGGGTGACAACAGGCCCGACGGTCTCGGCGCGACGGTCAACGACCGGAGTGCGGGTGGGGGTGCATACAACCCAGACTCCGGTACGGGCGGCCTCACCGACAACCCCTTGCGCCCGGCGACTTTCGATGTGCGCTCTGCCCCTACTCCTTCGTCTGAGGCGTTTCGCCTCCGCCCTGGGGCCGGTTGGCGATCGTCGGGAACGCCCCGGTGTACCCGTCTCTGGCGCGGGCGATCTCGAGAATGCGCCCCCGCATCAGGTACCAGCCGAGGATGAGCAGCGGAACGATGATCACCAGCGACGCGATCGTGTACGTTCCGGCCGGGTAGTCGAACGCCATCAGCACCAGCACCACCACCAGGAACCCGAGCGTGAGATACGAGGTGAAGGGTGCCCCGAACAGCCGGAAGGCCGGGCGCGTCAACAACCCCTGTGCGGCCATCTTCTGCAGCTTCATCTGGCAGAGGATGATCGTTCCCCAGCTCGAGATGATACCGAGCGCCGACACGTTCAGCACGATCTCGAATGCCTCCTTCGGAACGAAGAAGTTCAGCGCCACACCCAGAAGCGCCACCGCGGAGGTGAGCAGAATGCCGCCGTAGGGCACCCCGCGCTTGTTCATCACACCGGTGAACTTCGGCGCCGCACCACTGATCGACATCGAGTGCAGGATGCGACCGGTCGAGTACAACCCGGCGTTCAGGCTCGAGAGGGCAGCCGTCAGCACCACGAAGTTCATCGCTGAGCTCGCGATCGCGGCCACAGTCGGGTTGCCGATGTGCGAGAAGAACGTGACGAACGGGCTCTCGTCGGCCGCGTACGTGCTCGACGGCAGCAGCAGCGCGAGCAGCAGCACCGACCCGCAGTAGAACACCGCGATACGGAGCACCACGCTGTTGATCGCCCGGGGCATGATCTTCTCGGGGTTGGGCGTCTCGCCCGCGGCCGTGCCGACGAGCTCGACCCCTGCGTAGGCGAACACGACGCCCTGGATGATCACGACAGCGACCACGATGGTGGAGATGCCGTTCGGTAGCAACCCGCCGTTGTTCGCGATCATCTCGACGCCGGTCGCGCCCTGGTCGGTCGGAAAGCTGAACGCGAGGAAGATCGCACCGATCACGAGGAAGGCGACCAGCGCCACCACCTTCACGAGCGCGAACCAGAACTCCATCTCGCCGAAGACCTTCACCGAGATCATGTTGAGGGTGAGCACGATCGCCAGGGCGATCAGGGCGAGCAGCCACTGCGGAACCGCGGTGAACGCCGACCAGAACTGCACGTAGACGGCCACGGCCGTGGAGTCGACGATGGCGGTCATCGCCCAGTTCAGGAAGTACATCCACCCCGCGACGTAGGCAGCCTTCTCGCCGTAGAACTCGCGCGCGTAGGAGACGAACGAGCCCGACGACGGACGGTGCAGCACGAGCTCACCGAGCGCCCGGAGAATGAGGAAGGCGAAGAACCCGCAGATGGCGTAGTCGAAGATCAGCAGCGGACCCGCCTGGTTGAGCCGGCCACCCGCTCCGAGGAAGAGGCCCGTACCGATGGCGCCGCCGATGGCGATCATCTGCAGCTGCCGGTTCTTCAGGCCCTTGTGGTAGCCCGCCTGCTCGTTCGAGAAGTCCTGCCCGGGCCCGTCTGCCCGCTCTTTCGTCAGCTTGGCCGAATCGGGCGACTCCTGGCCCGACCCGCTCTGCTCAATCTTCGACACCTGTGCCCCCGATCGTTTCGATTCGCCCGGTCGGGCGCTCGATCCGGTAACGCTACTCCCACCGATGTTTCCGCAGAATTAAATCCGGGGGCTTGTGCAGAACTCAGGATTTCCCTCCGTGTGGAGGAATGAAGGGGCCCAGGTCGTCGGCGACCAGGATGTCGCTGCGGAAGTGCCCGGTGCGGTAGGCGGCCCGGCCCACCATGTGCGCGGCCATCGGCGCCGTCAGACTCTGGAAGAAGACGATCGCGAACGCCAGCGTGATCGTCGAGACGGAAGGGTTCGACACGGCCACATCGGCCACAATGGCCATCAGGCCGAGGATCTGGGGCTTGGTCGCGGCGTGCAGACGCGACAGCACGTCGGTGAACCGGATGAGCCCCACCCCGGCCGCGAAACAGAGGAATGCGCTGAGCAGCACGAGTACCGCCGTGATCACGTCGCGAACGCCGTCGCCGGTCATGTGTCGTCCCTCGTGGAGATGAAGCGGGCCACGCTCACCGATCCGACCACGGTGAAGAGGGCGAGCCCGAGCAGCACCGGCAGGGTGTCGGTGTGGCGGTTGATCGCCATCTCGGCCCCGAGCGCACACATCGCGGTCGCGATCAGAACGTCTGAGGCGATGATGCGGTCCAGCGCCGACGGACCACGGATGATCCGCCACAGCGCAGCGATGGCCCCCGCGCCGAATAGTACGGCGGCGGTGACGATGACGACGATCATCCGGCCCTCCCCTCAGACATGCTCGCAGACTTCGCCAGGCGTGCGAGGTCGTCGGCCGACCCCATCGCGAGAATGAGTCGCCGCTCGGCCGCCGACACCGAACGCTTCAGGGCGGGTACGTCGGCCGCCGATGCGACGTTCAGAGCGTGCAGGTGAAGGATGCCCGCGTCGCGATCGATGTCGAGCACGATCGAGCCCGGCACCAGTCCGACCGCCACCGCGGTGAACGTCATGAGGAGGTCGGAGCGGGTGGCGAGCTGCACGGTGAGGATCGCGTTGCTCGGCCGGTAGCCCGGGTTGAGGGCCGACCAGGCGATCTGTACCGACGCCACGACGACATCGGCGATCAGCCGGCCGAGGAAGAGCAGGGCCCGACCCCCATTGAATCGGCCGCTCAACCGCACCGCGGGCAGATAGAACACGACGGAGACGATGAACGCGAGCACCAGCCCGGTGGCGAATGCCAGCCAGGTGAACTGGCCCCAGAGCAGCATCCAGAGCAGCACCAGCCCGAGGAACGGGATCAGTCCGCTTGCGAGGCGGGCCCGGCGCAGGCGGGACCGGGAACCGTTCGAACCGGCTGGGCCGGAACCACTGCCACTCACGGTGCACCCCCCGGAAACACGGCGTCGATGTACTCGGCCGGCGTCGCCACACCCACGGCCGCACGCTCCGAGAGTTCGAACAGCGGCCCGGCGAAAACGGTGAGGCACACCGTCAGGGCGATCAGGCCGGTCGTGGCGGCGACCATCAGTTTGGGCAGGGTCGCGGTCACAACGCCACCCGTCTCATCCGGGCTCTCCCGAACAGAAGCCAGCAGGGGCGATTCATACCCCTTCACATCGGCTGCGGGGCGCCAGAAGGCCTTGTTCCACACCCGCATGAGCGCGTAGAGCGTCAGCAGCGAGGTGAGCGCTCCGGCGCCGATGAGCACGTAGACAAGCGGGTTCGGGCTCTCGGCGCCGGCTTCGAACAGAGCCACCTTGCCGAGAAATCCGGAGAAGGGCGGGATGCCGCCGAGGTTCAGCGCACCGATGAAGAACAGGATGGCCACGAACGGCGCCTTCTTCAGCAGCCCGCCGAGATGGGT
The DNA here is from genome assembly GCF_003399645.1 of Subtercola boreus. Classification (GTDB taxonomy): domain Bacteria; phylum Actinomycetota; class Actinomycetes; order Actinomycetales; family Microbacteriaceae; genus Subtercola; species Subtercola boreus_A. Next base: position 188,729 of record NZ_NBXD01000014.1, on the reverse strand, counting down.
GATCGAGGTCGACCGCCCGACCCGCTCGATGAGCCCCACCGAGACGAAGAGGGCGGTCTGCACCATGATGTGGTGCACGATGTAGTAGATCGTCGCCCCGGTGCCGAGCTGCGTGCCGATGGCGATGCCGAAGATCATGTACCCGATGTGGCTCACCAGGGTGAACGACAGCAGCCTCTTCACATCGGCCTGGGTGAGGGCCCCGAAGATGCCGATCACCAGCGTGAAGAAGGCCACCACCATCAGCGGAATGGCCAGGGGCACCGCGAAGAACAGCAGTTTGTCGGTACGGATGATCGCGTACACACCCACCTTCGTGAGCAGCCCGGCGAACACTGCCGTGACGGGCGCTGGTGCCGTCGGGTACGAATCGGGCAGCCAGAACGACAGCGGGAACACGGCTGCCTTCACCCCGAACCCGATCAGCAGGGCCGCGCACAGGATGATCTGCACATCGAGCGGCAGGGCCTGGATGCGCGTCGAGAGCAACGCCATCGTCACCGTTCCCGTCGCGCCGTAGATCAGCGCGATCGCGGCGAGGAAGAACAGCGACGAGACCAGGCTCACCACGATGTACGTCGTACCCGCGCGGATGCGCGCACCCGTCCCGCCGAGCGTGAGCAGCACATAGCTCGCCGCCAGCAGCATCTCGAAGCCGACGTACATGTTGAAGAGGTCACCCGCGATGAAGGCGTCGAACAGCCCCGCCGAGAGGATGAGGTACGTGGGGTGGAAGATCGACACCGGGGTGTCGCGGTCGCCGTCGGCGATGCCCTGCCCGATGGCGAAGACCAGCACGCCGAGCAAGATCAGGGCCGAGACGACCACCATCATCGCCGAGAGCCGGTCGACGACGAGAACGATTCCGAAAGGCGGCTCCCAGCCGCCGACCTTCACGACGGCCGTCTCGCCCGTGGTGTCGACGACGAAGAGCAGGATGCCCGCGATGCCGGTCACGACACTGAGCGTGCTGATGCTGATGGTCACCTGCAGGCGGGGGTTCCGGCCGAGGATGAGGGTGATCGCGGCGCCCACCAGGGGCAGCACCACGAGCAGGGGAACGAGGACGTTCATGGGTGCACCCCATCGTCGGTCTGGTCGGCCGCCTCTTCGAGCTGGGCCCGAACGGCCTCATCGTCTTCGTCGAGCGAGGCGTGGTAGACCCCGGCCTCCTCCGCCTCGATCGCGTCCTCGTCGTCGACGGTCACATCGTCACCCTCGTCGCCGAGGTTCGCCAGCCACCACGACCGGTAGATGAGCGCCAGAATGAACGCCGTCACACCGAAGTTGATCACGATCGCGGTGAGCATGAGCACCTGGGGTACCGGGTCGACGGTCGTCTCACCGGTCGCTCCCCCGGCGATGATCGGAGCATCCCCGGCCCGGCCCGACATCAGGAAAATGAGCAGGTTCGTCGCGTTGCCGACGAGCAGGAAGCCGATCAGGATGCGGGTGAGGCTCTTCTCGAGCATGACGTAGACGCCCGTGCCGTACATGATCGCCATCAGGATGACGAGGGTCAGGGAGGCGCTCATGCGGTGGCCTCCGCCTTCTCGTCGGCTTCGGCCTGTTGGCGGTCGACCTCGCCACCGAGGCTGCGCAGAACGTCGAGCACGACACCGATCACGACGAGATAGACACCGATGTCGAAGATCGTGGAGGTTCCGAATGACAGGTGTCCGAGCAGGGGAAGGTCGCCTTCGAAATATGCCGATGTGAGAATCTCTCCACCGAGGAACAGGGAACCGAGCGCCGTACCCGTCGCGAGGAGCAGCCCGCCGCCGAGCAGGATGCCCGGGCCGACCGGCAACGTCTCGCCGAGCTCGAACCGGCCACCCGCGAGGTAACGCGCAATCAGGGCCAACCCGGCCAGCAGTCCACCCGCGAAGCCGCCGCCCGGCAGGGTGTGCCCGGCGAAGAGGAGGTAGATCGAGACCAGGATGGCGGGGTGGAACAGCAGCCGCACGAGCACCTCGAGCATGAGCGAACGGTTCTCGGGCACAAGCGTTCGACCGCCGAGCAACCAGGTGTGCTGGCGATCATCCGGAGCATCGTGCTGGGTGTGCGGATCGCCGACCAGCCGGCCGCGTTCGCTGCCCTGCCGCCGCTTGCGGGAGTCGCCCAGACGCGGCACGGTCACGTTGCGGCCTGTCACGAAGAGCAGGCTCGCGACCCCGGTCGCCACGACGACGAGCACCGAGAGCTCGTTCATCGTGTCCCAGGCGCGGATGTCGACGAGCATCACGTTGACCACGTTGCTGCCGTGACCCTCCTCGACGGCGAGCCGCGCGAGCTCCGGGCCGAGACCGCCGGCCTGGCGGGCACCGAGGGCGGTGAATCCGACAAGGCCCATCGTGACGCCGACCGCTGCCCCGATCATCCCGCGCCGCCGGCGCCGCACCGGCCTGTTGTGTTGTGCGATCTTGCGGGGCAGCCGGCGAAGCACCAGCACGAACACCACGATCGTCACTGTCTCGACCAGTGCCTGCGTCAGTGCGAGGTCGGGCGCGCCGTGGAACGCGAAGAGCACCACCATGCCGAAACCGGTCGCGCCGACGAGCAGCACGGCAGCGAGCCGGTGGGTGGCCCGCGCGGCCATCACGGCGGCGATCGCCATGGCCGCGGCGACGAAGACCTGCGCGGGGTAGTCCCACGCCACGAGCTGGGTGGGCCAGCTGCGGTTCAGCGCCGTCGCGACCCCGAGGCAGAGAACGAACACCAGCAGGATGGTGGTGAGGTACTGCGGCAGACCGCCGCGCTGGGCGAAGACCGTGATACGTGCGGCCAGCCGGTCGACGGCGTGCACGATCGTCCAGTAGGTGCGTGATGCGTCGACCACCGGCGGCAGTGCCCGTTGAACCCGAGCGAACCCACGGCGCACCGCGAACAGGCCGCTACCCGCTCCGATCGCAACCGCCGAGAGCCCGAGCGCCAGCTCGAACCCGTGCCAGAGCGCGAGATGGTAGTCACCCTCACCCGGCACGGTGTCGGCGTAGCTCTCGAGCGCCGAGCCGAGCGGCGACGCAAGAAGACCGAGGGCGAGGGTCGCCAGGGTCAGGATGATCGGGGCCGCCAGTATGCCGCGAGAGGCATGTGACTCGTGGTGCTCTCCCGCGGCCGTCGCGGGGGCAGCAGGGCCGCTGGCGCCTCCGCCGTCCGCCGCCGCGACCGCCGGCTTCGCGGCGAACGCACCCCAGAAGAACCGGGCGCTGTAGGCCACGGTGAACGCCGACCCGATCACGGTGCCGACGAGCGCGACCCAGCCCCAGGCATCCCCTGCAGACCCCGCCTCGATGAGCCCCGAGAAGACGGCCTCCTTGGCGACGTAGCCGAGAAGCGGTGGAATGCCCGACATGGAGGCCACCGCGAGGAGGGCCGTTGCCGCCAGCACGGGCCGGCGTCGGCCGAGCCCCGAGAGCTGTCTGAGGTCGCGGGTGCCCTCGTCGTGGTCGATGATGCCCACGACGAGAAACAGCGTCGCCTTGAACAGGGCGTGCGAGAGCAGCAGTGCGGCACCGGCGAGCGCCATGTCGCGCGTTCCGAAGCCGACCGCCACCATCAGAAAGCCCAGCTGGCTGACGGTTCCGAAGGCCAAAAGCAGCTTGAGGTCGTTCTGGCGGAGGGAGCGCCAGGCCCCGAGGATCATCGTCGCCACTCCGACGATCACGACCACGGGCATCCAGCCCGGCGTGTCGGCGAAGCCGGGTGCGAACCGGGCGACGAGGTAGATGCCGGCCTTGACCATCGCGGCTGCGTGCAGGTAGGCACTCACAGGGGTGGGTGCGGCCATGGCGGCGGGCAGCCAGAAGTGGAAGGGCACGAGGGCGGACTTCGAGAACGCCCCCGCGAGGATGAGGATGATCGAGACCGTGACGATCGCACCTTCGGGCGGATCTGCCACGAGGGTCGAGATCGAGGTGCTTCCACCGGCGACCGAGAGCAGCACGACACCGACCAGCATCGCCAGGCCGCCGAAGGTCGTCACGAGGAGGGCCTGGAGGGCGGCACCCCGGCTCTCCTTTCGCTCGGTGTAGTGCCCGATCAAGAGATAGGAGAGCACGCTCGTGATCTCCCAGAACATGAACATGATGTAGATGTCGTCGGCGGTGACGAGACCGAACATGGTTCCGGCGAAGGCGAGCAGCAGCGCGGCGAACCGGCCGAGCGAGGGTTCGTCGTTCGAGAAGTACCGGGAGCAGTAGATCATGACGAGTGCGCCGACCCCGGTCACTACGAGGGCGAGCAACCAGGCGAGCGTGTCCATGCGGAACGACAGACTGATGTCGAGCTGGGGAATCCACGGCACCTTCTCGGTCACGACACCGCCGTCCAGAACCGTCGCCGACTGCAGCGCCGTGTAGACGAACACCGCAGCGGGCAGGAGGGCGACGAGGGAGAAGACCCGGGTGCCCAGCGCCCTCGTCAGGAACGGTGTGAGCACCGCGAGCCCGAAGAACGTCAGAAGGGCAAAGATCACGCGGATCTCCTCGTGTCGGGGAGAGGGGCATCTCACAGTTTACGCGGCGCCAGATGTGAAAGCCCTCAGGGACGTTCCCAGCTTCGCGCCGGGGTCGCGCAGTGTCGCGTCGCGCCACGCCACGTCACGTCACGTCACGTCGTTAGCCGCACAAGGATTCCAGATCCTGCATACCCGCGGTACTCCAGCACTCAACGTCCTCTCGGTGGCGGGGCGGGTGGGGCCGGGGTCGGAAGCAGGCGTGGAACCATCGCGACCAGCACCACCATCGCGAGGAGTTCCACGAGCGTCTGCGTCACGACGGCCAGTGGCGCGAGCGGGAGTGTGGGCGCCACAGACAGAGCGAGCGGCAACACGACGAGCGAGTTCCGCGTGGTCGCGCTGAAGACGGCGGCGCGGCCCGCGGCTGTATCGAGCCGGGCGACCCGCGCACCACCCACCGCCACCAGCGGCATCACCACCGCGAAGGCGACATAGATCGGCACCAGCCTGCCGAGGGTTCCGAGTTCAGAGCCCACGCCCGCAACCTGCGATGCCACCGCCACCGCCAGCGTCGCCATCATGAGCGGCACCATCGCCGCCCCGATCCCCCGTGAGATCGCGCGCCCGACCCTGCCCGCAGGCATCCCCCGCGACGGAACCTCTCCCGCGGGCGGCGTCTGCGCTGCGAGCCCCTGCACCACCGCGGCGAGCGCGAGCGGCAGAACGATCAGCAGCGCGAAAGCCCCGAGCAACGGTGTCGGGTCGAGAGAGACGATATCGGCGTCGCCCGCGAAGAGCGAGACGTACACCGGAAGCAGCACGAGCTGAGCCACCATGAGCAGTGGGGTCGCCGCGAGCAGGCGCTCCTTCGCCCCGCCCGCCAGAGCGGTGAAGACGATCACGTAGTCCACGCAGGGCGCCAGCAGCACGAGCAGCGCCCCCACGAGCAGCGCCCCGTCGTCGGCCACGAACCTCGTCAGAGCGAAGACGATCGCGGGCACCACCACGAAATTGAGCACCATCACGGTCGCGAGGAACCGGGGGTCCCGCAACGCCTCGGGCAGCCGGATGACCGGCACCCCCAGGAACGTCGCGAACAGCAGCGCCCCCAGCACCGGCGTGATCGCGACCTCGAACCCGCCCGCCGCCTCCGGAACGACCAGCCCCACGACCGCGCCCACGCCCAGCGCAGCGAGGTACAGCGCCACCTGGTGCCGCTCGAGCCACTGCACCGCACCGCCCCGAGTCATGCCTCGACCCTAGCCGCGCGAAACCGCGCCCCGACCGCCCCGAGCCGCGGCTCGACCCCCGTCGCGCGACACCGCGCCTGCCGTGCCGCGCCGCGGCGCCGCGGCATGATGGAGGGGTGACCGACGCCATCCGGGGCTCCGACCGCTGCCCGTGCCTCAGTGGCAACACCTACGCTGAGTGCTGCCACCCGTTCCACCGGGGCGAGAAGGCCGCTCCGACGGCCGAACGGTTGATGCGGTCGAGGTACTCGGCCTTCGCCGTGGCCGACGCGGCCTACCTGCTCGCGTCGTGGCATCCGTCGACCAGGCCTCGGGCCGGCGACTTCGACCTCGACCCGGCACAGCGCTGGTACCGCCTCGACATTCTCGCGCGCTCGGGGGGCGGGATGCTCGACAGCACCGGCACGGTCGAGTTCGTGGCACGCTACCGGCTCGGCGCCGAGCGGGGAGTCGTGCACGAGACGAGCACTTTCGCGAAGCAGGGCGGCCGCTGGTTCTACGTCGAAGCGGCCCTCCCGCGCGACTTCGTGGGCTCTGGATAGAATCGCTGCACACGCGGGGTGAAGGGGAATGCAATGTCCGACGAGCAGATCGCCCTTCTCCTCGTCGGCATCGGGCTGCTGGTCGACCTCGCGGTGCGCATCATCGCCATCATCGTGGTGCCGCGCAACCGTCGGCCGTCGGCGGCCATGGCGTGGTTGCTGGCGATCTTCCTGATCCCCTATGTCGGTGTGATCGTGTTCCTGCTCATCGGCAGCTACAAACTGCCCAAGAAGCGGCGTGACAAGCAGGCCGCCATCAACAGGTTCATCATCGAGACCACCCACGGCATCGAGCTCGTGGCCGACGACCGGCCGTGGCCGGCCTGGCTACGGTCGGTCGTGCACCTGAACCGCGAGCTGGGTGCGATGCCGCTGGTCGGCGGCAACTCGGCCAGCCTCATCGGTGACTACGCCGCATCCATCGCTGCCATGACCGAGGCGGTGGAGGGGGCAACGACGTTCGTGCACTGCGAGTTCTACCTCATCGCGCTCGATGACGTCACGGCCGGCTTCTTCGATGCGCTCGAGGCCGCGGTGCAGCGCGGAGTCGTGGTGCGCGTTCTCGTCGACCACATCACGGCCATCCGCAGCGCGACCCACCGGGCGACGTTCGAACGACTCGATTCGATGGGCGCCAAGTGGCAGTTCATGCTGCCGGTACAGCCCTTCAAGGGCAAATGGCAGCGGCCGGATCTGCGCAACCACCGCAAGCTGCTGGTCGTCGACGGCACCGTCGGGTTCATGGGCTCACAGAACATGGTGAGTCGCGACTACAACAAGAAGAGCAACATCCGCCGGGGGTTGAAGTGGCAGGACCTCATGACGCGGGTCGAGGGCCCGATCGTGAGCGGAATCAACGCGATCTTCATCACGGACTGGTACAGCGAGACCGACGAACTGCTCTCGCGAGAGACGATCGAGATCACCGACGAGATCGTGAACTCGGCGCCCGATGCCCTGGACTGCCAGATCGTGCCGAGCGGCCCCGGGTTCGAGGGGCAGAACAACCTGCGACTCTTTCTGGCGCTGATGTACTACGCGCAAAAGAAGGTGATCATCACGTCACCGTACTTCGTGCCCGACGACTCGATGCTCTTCGCGATCACGACGGCAGCCCAGCGCGGAATCGACGTGCAGCTCTTCGTGTCGGAGATCGGCGACCAGGGCGGGGTCTTTCACGCGCAGCGCTCCTACTATGAGGCGCTGCTGCGCGCCGGGGTGCACATCTGGCTCTACCGCAAGCCGTACATCCTGCACGCGAAGCACTTCACGATCGATGAAGACGTGGCGGTGATCGGGTCGAGCAACATGGACATCCGGTCGTTCAATCTCGACCTGGAGATCTCGATGATGGTGCGCGGTGCGCCGTTCGTGACCGAGATGCGCGCGATCGAAGACGGCTACCGTGCACTCAGCCGCGAGCTGACCCTCGCCGAGTGGCTGAAGCAGCCACTCGGCTCCACCATCCTCGACAACCTGGCACGCCTGACCTCCGCCCTTCAGTAGGGCCCCGTTTTCAGGCGCGGGAGCGCAGGAGGGTGAAGGAGCAGTCGCGAACGATCAGCGTCGAGACGGGGGCCGCCACGTGCTGGTCGGGGTCGCTCGACACGGCGAGTTCCCACTCGGCGTTGGGCGCATCCGGAACCTGGAACTCGACGCCGTTCTCGGCCGCATTCAACAGCAGCGCGAACGCATCCGTGCCCTCGTTCTCGAGCAGGAAGACGATCGAACGCGCGTCGGGGTTCTCCCAGTCTTCGTCGCTGAACTCCTCGGCGTCGCTGCGCTCGACCACCACGGTGTTCTCGTCGCCCGTCGACGGCGCCGATCGGAACCAGGCCGGGTGCAATGCGGGGTTCTCGCGGCGCAGCGTGATGAGCGAGGTCGTGAAGGCCAGCAGCTCCCTGTCGGCGTTGGCCCAGTCGAACCACGAGATCTCGTTGTCCTGGCAGTAGGCGTTGTTGTTGCCGCCCTGGGTGCGACACATCTCGTCGCCGCCCAGGAGCATCGGTACACCGGCCGACAGCAGCAGGGTCGCGAGAAAGTTGCGACGCAGGCGACCGCGCCGCTCATTCACTGCCTCGTTGTCGGTCGAACCCTCGGCGCCACCGTTCGACGACTTGTTGTCGCTCTCGCCGTCGTTGTTGTCTTCGCCGTTGGCCGAGTTGTGCTTGTTGTTGTAGGCGGTGAGGTCGGCGAGCGTGAACCCGTCGTGTGCCGTCACGAAGTTGATGCTCGACAGCGGCGAGCGCCGGTCGCTCTCGTACACATCCGGGCTGCCCAGCACACGCTGCGAGAGGGTTCCCAGGATGCCGTCACTCCCGTGCCAGAAGTCGCGCACGTCGTCGCGGAACTTACCGTTCCACTCCGACCAGTCGGCCGGGAAGCCGCCGACCTGGTACCCGGCGGTGTCCCACGGCTCGGCGATCATCTTGACCGCGGCGAGCACCGGATCCTGCTGGATAAGCGTGAGGAACGCGCTGTGCAGCTCGGCGTCGCCGCCCTGCCGGGTGAGCGTGGTGGCGAGGTCGAAGCGGAACCCGTCGACGTGCATCTCGGTCACCCAGTAGCGCAGCGAGTCCATGATCAGGCCGAGGGCGGTGGGGTGCCCGACATTCAGGCTGTTGCCCGTACCGGTCGTGTCGAAGTAGTTGGCGCGGTCATCCTCGACCAGCCGGTAGTAGGCGCCGTTGTCGATGCCCTTGAACGACAGCGTCGGGCCCATGTGGTTGCCCTCGGCGGTGTGGTTGTACACCACGTCGAGGATGACCTCGAGACCGGCCGCGTGCAGGTTCTTGACCATCTGCTTGAACTCGGCGACCTGGCCGCCACCGTCGCCGACCGACGAGTACTCGCCGTGGGGTGCGAAGAAGCCGATGCTGTTGTAGCCCCAGTAGTTTCGCAGGTCTCTCTCCAGCAGGTGACTGTCCTGCACGAACTGGTGAACGGGCATCAGCTCGACTGCCGTGATGCCCAGATCGGTGAAGTGCTTGATGGCGGCAGGATGACCGAGACCCGCGTAGGTTCCCCGGATGCCCTCGGGCACGTCGGGGTGCAGCTTCGTGAAACCCTTCACGTGGGTCTCGTAGATCACCGTCTCGCTGAGGAGGGTGCGGGGGGCGACATCGGGGCCGCCCTCATTCCAGTCGAATGCGGGGTCGGTGATCACACAGCGCGGCGTCGAGGCGGCCGAGTCGCTCTGATCCATCGTCTCGGGCTCGTTCATGTCGTGCCCGAAGACCGTCTGGCCCCAGGTGTAGTCGCCCTCGATCGCGGTCGCGTGCGGGTCGAGCAGCAGCTTGTGGTGATTGTGGCGGATGCCCTCGGCCGGGTTCCACGGGCCGTCGACCCGAACGCCGTAACGGGTTCCGACGCCGACACCGGGCACGAAGCCGTGGAAGACGTGGCCCGTGCGCTCGGTCAGGCGTGTTGCCGTCTCGGCCCCCGACTCGTCGAAGCTGCAGAAGTCGACGGAGTCGGCCGTCTCCGAGTAGATCGCGAACGAGATCCCGTCGTCGAGCAGGGTGACACCGAGCGGGTAGGGCAGGGGGCGAGAAGAAGTCGACATGCCCCAATTCTCGCGGATACGACAGGGGCGCCACGCGCGGCGCATCGGGGGTTGACTCCCGGTGCTCGGGCATGCGTACGGGCCACTGGGGGAAAACGGCCGCGGGCGCAAGGGGTACCTGGCGTGTGGTGAGCGGAGGACGCTCACACCGTACGGTGTGAGCTGGGCTGTGTATTCTCTGTACGCGCCGGTACTCGTCTGCCGCGCCTGCGCCGCCCCTGACCTACCGTTCCGCCCCCGACCCGACGAGAGGAGCTCGAACCGTGACCTCATCTCCCCTTGCCATCTCGCTCGCTCCCGGGCTCGTTGCGGCACCGGCCGGGTGGGCACAGCAGGCCGCTTCGTGGGTGCTGCAGTGGTCGGAGAGTGCGACCGACCCACGTGGGGGTTCGGCTCCGGATGCCCGTGGGCCCGCCGACGCTCACGCAGAACGGGTGGGCGCGGCACTGCGCTTCGCGAGCGAACTGGGTGCCGGGCACCCGTTCCCCGGCGTCGGCCGCACCGCGGAGCTCTTCGAGGCCCTCGCGACCGTCGCCGCCGCCGACCTCGGCGCCGCCCGGGCGATCGAACCGCACCTCGACGCGCTCGCGATACTCGACCAGGCCGGGCTCGGTGACGGATTCCCGGCCTCCGACTCCTGGGGCGTCTTCGCGGCAGAGGGCGGGCCCGCCCCGCTCGTGGCGACCTACTCCAGCGGTGACGCCACCTGGTCGCTCAGCGGCACCAAGCTCTGGTGCTCCCTCGCCGACCGCCTCGACCGCGCCCTGGTCTCGGCGGCGGTCGCGGCCGACGACACCACTGTCGGCGCCGAACGCCGCCGGCTCTTCTCTGTCGACCTGCGGCAGCCGGGCGTCAGCGTGGAGCCCGGCGCCTGGCACGCCCGGGGCCTCGCCGAGGTGCCGAGCGGGCCCGTGCGCTTCGACACCGTCGAGTGCGAACCCGTGGGCGAGCCCGGCTGGTACCTGAAGCGACCCGGTTTCGCCTGGGGCGGTATCGGCGTGGCCGCCTGCTGGTTCGGCGGAGCAGTGGGCGTCGCCCGCACCGTCTTCGCACGCGGAGCAGCGAGCGCAGTCGCCCCCGATCCACTCCTCCTGATGCACCTCGGTACGATCGACGAACGCCTCGGCGATGCGCGGCGGGCGCTCGCGGAGGCCGCCGCTCTCATCGATGCCGGGCAGGCCGTGGGCGAACCCGGCCGCCTGCTCGCAGAGCGCGTGCGCTCGAGCGTGGCCCGGGCATCCGAAGACGTGCTCAGCCACACCGCCCACGCGCTGGGGCCGGCCCCCCTCGCCCTCGATGCCGCGCATGCCAAGCGCGTCGCCGACCTCGAGCTCTACGTGCGCCAGCACCACGCCGAGAAGGACTCCCTGTCGCTCGGCCGCCAGCTCATCGAGAGCGGGCCTCGGCCGTGGTGACCTTCGACTCGCGCGACCCCGGTACGACCTCGGGCGAATGGATGCTCGACCCCCGTCTCGCCGCCCTGCCGGTGTTCGCGCTCGACGGCGTCGAACGAATGTTCGTCGTCGCCGCCCATCCCGACGACGAGACGCTCGGGGCGGGCGCCCTCATCGCCACTGCCGGAGCGCAGGGAATCCCCACCGCCGTGGTGATCGTCACAGACGGCTCCGCCTCCCATCCCTCCTCTCCCACCACGCCCCAGGCGACGCTCGCGGCCACCCGCGCGGCGGAGGCCACGGCAGCCGTACGCCTGCTGAACCCCGCGGCGACGCTCACCTTTCTCGGGCTGCCCGACGGCCGCATCGACAACGGCCGTGGCGCGCTGCGATCCGCCCTCGCAGAAGTACTCGCGCCCGTCGCCGCCTCTCCCGCCCGCACCCCGAGCGGCGGCCGCACCCTGCTCGTCTGCCCGTGGCGCGGCGACGAGCATCCCGACCACCGCATCGTGGGCGAGCTGTGCGCCGAGCTCGCCGCCGGCAGCGGCGGAATGGCCGCCGCCGATGCCACCGCGGAAGCAACAGCCGCCGCCCCCGACACCCCCCGCATCGAGCTCGTGGAGTACCCGATCTGGCTCTGGCACTGGTCGTCCCCGGCCGACCCGGCGACACCGTGGACCAGCTTCGCCGCCCTGTATCCCACCCCCGAAGCCCTTGCGGCCAAGCGCCGCGCCCTGGCCGCCCACCGCTCGCAGGTCGAACCGCTCTCGCCGGCCGCCGGCGACGAGGCGCTGTTGAACCCCACCTTCCTGCAGCACTTCGACCGCGCCCAGGAGGTCTACATCGTGAACACCCCACAGCCCGCACCGGGCGCCGCCGGCCCCGGAACCACCGCCTCACTCACCACCCCGCAGCTCCCCGGCACGTACTTCGACGCCACCTACCGAGCGAACGACGACCCCTGGGGCTTCACCACCCGTTGGTACGAGGAGCGAAAGCGTGCGCTCACGACGGCCAGCCTGCCCCGGCAGCACTTCGCCCGCACACTCGAGATCGGCTGCTCCATCGGCGTTCTCACCGAGCAGCTCGCCCCGCGCACCGATGCCCTGCTCGCCCTCGACATCGCGCCGGCAGCCATCGATCGCGCCCGCGCCCGCCTCGCTGCACCGCCCTCCGGCACAGCGCAGCACGCCAGTGCAACGCCACACGTCACCCTCCGCGTCGCCGATGTCGCCACCGACTTCCCCGAGGGCACCTTCGACCTGGTCCTCCTCTCCGAGGTCGGCTACTACTTCGACGCCGGCACCCTCGACCGCGTGCTCGGGAGCATCGCAACCGCCCTCACCGATGACGGGGTGTTCGTCGCCTGCCACTGGCGGCATCCCGTCGCCGACTACCTCCAGACCGGCGACGGTGTGCACAGGCTCATCGCCGAGGCAGCCGCCCGCGCCGGTTGGACGCTGATCGCCCACCACCTCGAAGACGACTTCGTGCTCGACGTGTATGCACCGGATGGCCGATCCGTCGCCGCTCGAACGGGGCTCGTGTGACGACCGAGCAGACCCTGCCCTCCCGCGGCCGCCGCCGGTCATCCGGAGCCGTCGACAGCATCGCCATCGTCATTCCGGCGCGCAACGAGGAGGAGCTCATCGGCCGCTGCCTCGGCTCCATCGACGCAGCTGTCGCCCGGGCCCGGGCCACGCTCACCGACGACGCGCCCCACATCGTGACCGTCGTCGTGGTCGACAGCAGTCACGACGGGACCGAGGCGATCGCCGCCGGCTTCACGGGCGTCTCCGTGCTGACGATCGACGCGCAGAACGTCGGCGAGGCCCGGCGCGCAGGCATCGATCTCGCCCTGACGACCGTCTGCATGCTCGGCCATCGCGACACCTCCCGCGTCTGGATCGCGAACACCGATGCCGACTCCGCCGTCCCCGAGCACTGGTTGCTCACCCAGCTCGACCTCGCAGAGCAGGGCGCCGACGTCATGGTCGGAACCGTGCGCCCCGACTTCGCCGACCTCACACCGGCGCAGACCGCAGCGTGGCTCGCCCTCAACCCGGCCGGTGAGCCCGGCGGGCACATCCACGGCGCCAACCTCGGGTTGCGCGCGAACCTCTACCAGCGCGTCGGGCGTTTCGCAGCCCTCACCGAGCACGAAGACGTCGATCTCCTCGCTCGACTCGAAGCCCAGGATGCCCGTATCGTCTCCACGACGACAGCCGAGGTGCTGACGTCGGGGCGTCAGGCCGGCCGCACGCCCGGTGGATTCGCGGGTTACCTGCGCACTGAGCTCATCCCGCCGAGCTGAACGGCCAGGCTGGCCGCCGCCCAGCAGATCCGTCGTACCGTAGAGGGTGACCAGAGTGACCAAGAAACACGCCGACCCCGCCCAGGCCCAGCGAACGGATCGGGCCACCCCGCCCGCCACCGGCACGGTGCCGATCCGGGAGGGCGGGTACACCGACCTCCGCTCCTACGGCGCCATCGGCGACGGGCGAACGATCGCCCTCATCGCCCTCGACGGCAGCATCGACTGGATGCCCCTCCCCGATCTGAACGGAACCCCCGTCTTCGCACGCCTGCTCGACGAGGCAGAGGGCGGCGCCCTCGAACTCACCCCGACGCAGCCGTTCACGGCCTCACGGCGGTACGTGCCCGGCACGAACGTGCTCGAGACCACCTTCACCACCGACACCGGCGTGGCCGTGCTGACCGATGCGCTGGTCACCGGGTTCGCCGGCCGGTTGCCGTGGGCAGAACTCGCGCGCCGTGTCGTCGGTGTGAAGGGCTCCGTGCGCTTCCGCTGGCGGGTCGCGCCCGGCACCTGCCTCCAGACCGCGTCGCCGTGGATCCAGAAGACCACCCACGGCCCCGTCATCCGTGTCGACTCCGTGACGATCGCGGTGCGCGGCATCGACCACGGCCCCCGCGGCGGCGGCGACAGGGCCCTCGCGGGCCGGTTCACCACGAGCGCGAAGTCGCACCATGTGCTCGCTGTGGCCGGCACGTCCAACGAGCCCCTGCACATCCCGCAGCCCGAGCTCACCGACAGCGGCATCGAGCGCACGGTCTCGAACTGGCAGGCCTGGGCCGAGGAGTTCAGCTACGACGGCCCGTGGAAGGAGGCGGTACAGCGAAGCGCCCTCGCCCTCAAGCTGCTCATCTACAGCCCCACCGGCGCGATCGCCGCCGCAGCGACCACCTCGCTGCCCGAGAATTCGCGGGGCGGAAAGAACTGGGACTACCGGTTCGCCTGGATCCGCGACCTCGCGTACACGGTGCACGCGCTGATTCGGTTCGGGCTGCGCGAAGAGACGCACGCGTCGGTCTCCTGGCTGCTGAAGACCATCCGCGAGAACGGCCCCGAGCTGCACGTCTTCTACAAGCTCGACGGCACGCTACCCGGCGAGGTCGAGAAGCACGACTCCCCCGGCTGGCGTGGGGCGACCCCCGTCGTGACGGGCAACCCTGCCAGCGGGCAGTTGCAGCTCGGTGTCTTCGGCGACCTCTTCGACGTGATGCGGCTCTACGTCGTCGCCGGCAACGTGCTCGATTCCGAGACGGGCCGGATGCTCGCCGGTGTCGCCGATCGCGCCTGCGACGACTGGCGCCGCCCCGACGCCGGCATCTGGGAACTGGAGGAGACGCGTCACTACACCTCCTCGAAGATGGGCTGCTGGCAGGCCCTGGATGCGGCCGTCACCCTCGCCGAGCTCGGCCAGATCCCGGGCGATCCGTCGCGCTGGCGGTCGGAGCGTGCGCTCATCGCGGAGTGGGTGCGCGAGCACTGCTGGTCTGACGAGCGGAAGGCCTACGTCATGTACCCGGGAAGCGACGAACTCGACGCCTCCGTGCTGCTGCACGCTCCGAGCGGCTTCGATCGCGGAGAGCGCATGTCGTCGACCATCGACGCCATCCAGCAGGAGCTCTCCCGCGGCCCCCTCGTCTACCGCTATTCGGGCGCCGAGGCCGAGGAGGCGACCTTCGTGGCCTGCGCCTTCTGGCTCGCCTCTGCCCTGGTGTGCATCGGGCGCACCAAGGAGTCGATCGCGCTGATGGACCAGCTCATCGGCCTGTCGAACGACGTCGGGCTCTACTCCGAGATGATCGACGCCGACGACATGTCGTTCCTCGGCAACCTGCCGCAGGGCCTCAGCCACCTGGCCCTCATCAACGCCGCCATCACGATCGAGGAGCTCACGGCGCCGAAGAAGTGAACGCGCGGCGGCGAAGTGAGCGTGCGGCGCCGAAGTGACCGTGTCGCGATTGTCAACCACCCCGCACCTGCGGGCAGGTTGCCAGCGACGGGGCGTACCGTGGAAACAGTGGCGAGAAATCACCACCCTCGCAGACCAGAAAGGTACAACCCATGGCAACGACAACCATCGCCCGCGACGTGCACGTTCCCGTCGACGGAGGCGCGAAGAGCACACGGCGCCAGAACGCCGAGCGCGGTTTCAAGGCCCCCAAGGAGCTCACCGACTCGCTCCAGCAGGTGCTCGTCGACCTGATCGAGCTGCACGTGCAGGGCAAGCAGGCGCACTGGAACGTCGTCGGCAAGAACTTCCGCGACCTCCACCTGCAACTCGACGAGATCATCGACGCGGCCCGTGAATTCAGCGACCAGGTCGCCGAGCGCATGCGTGCGCTGCACGCTGTTCCGGATGGTCGTTCCGACACGGTCGCGGCAACCACGACGCTGCCCGAGTACCCCAACGGCGAGATCGACACCGCGGAGACCGTCGACCTGATCACGGTTCGCCTCGAGGCGACCGTCGGCTGCATGCGCGAGGTCCACGACGCGGTCGACGAGGCCGACCCGACGAGCGCCGACATCCTCCACGCCATCATCGCGGCCCTCGAGCAGTACGCATGGATGGTTTCGGCCGAGAACCGCAAGGCGACCGCCAAGTAGAACCGAGTGAGGGCTGGGCGCCGGCGAATGGCGCCCAGCCTGGGATCGGTTCGGGCTACTCCTCGCCGAAACCCGATCCGATCAGTGCGGCGAGGGCGTCGAGGGCGTCCTTGCCGCTCTCATCGCGTGCGGTCAGGGTAGCGGTGGCCCCGCGCACCAGGCCCAGCGACATGATGCCCAACAGGCTCTTCGAGTCCTTGCCGTTGATCGTCACCTTCGCGTCGAAGGTGTTCGCGAGTTTGACGAATTCGGCGGCGGGCCGGGCGTGAAGTCCGTCTCGGTTGACGACCTCGACGCTCCGGGTCAGCTCGCCGTCGGGCGCCGGCTGAGACGTCTGGCCCGCCCCGTCTTCGGCGCCGCCAGCGGAACCCTGGGCATCCTCTGCCGCCGCACCGCGAGCCGACTCGGCCGCCGCGACGACCTCGTTGAGCGACCCGCCGGTCTCTGCCGTCACCGAGGCTGCGACCGCGCCCTCCACGAGCGGGGCATCGACGATACGGATGCGCGCCCGCAGCTCATCGTCGAGGAAGTCGAGCGCTGTCTCCGCTGTGAGGATGGCCGAGCCGAGGTCACAGAGCACGACCACGCCCTCACCGGAATCCACCTCGCCGATCGCCGCCGTCACCTTCTCGAAGCTGGTGCCGATACCGCCCTCGTCGGTGCCTCCCGCAGCGGCCATCGCTGTCTGCGGGGCCATCTGTGCCGCGAGCTCCACCAGGCCGGTCGCGATCTTCTCGCTGTGCGAGACGAAGACGAGGCCGACCCTGCCGTCGACGGCGATCACGCTACGCAGCTCCGGGGGAACCGGCCGCGGCGTCGGCGGCGGCATCGCCAGCGGCGCCCGAACCGGCCGCAGCATCGGCGGCGGCCCGCAGGATGAGCGCCGACGACTGCGAACCCGGATCGCGGTGCCCGATGGCCCGCTCCCCCAGGTAGCTTGCCCGGCCCTTTCGGGCCACCAGCGGTTCCGTCGACTCGGCGCCCTTCTCGGCAGCTGCAGCAGCGGCCTCGAGGATGGCCGTCTCGCTCTGCCCGTCGGCCAGGGCCGCCGCCGCGGCATCCACCGCCGGCGTCCACGCGTCGATCATCGTCTTGTCGCCCACTTCGGCCTTGCCGCGCAGAACCACCCCGTCGCGCGCGGCCGTCAGCAGCGCGACGATCGCCGCGCCATCCAGCTGCTCGGCCTTGCCGACCGCCTGCGCGGCCTTGAGGTAGGCCGTACCGACCAGCGGACCGGACGCCCCGCCGACGGTCGAGATGAGCGTGGTGGCCACGAGCTTCAGGGCATCACCGGGTAGCGCATCGGCGGGGAGGTCGTCGAGCTTGTGGATGACGGCACTGAAACCCCGGTCGAGGTTCTCGCCGTGGTCGCCGTCACCGATCTCGCGGTCGAGCGTGATCAGCTCGACCCGGTGCTCGGCGATGACCGCGGCCGTCAGCCGGATCCAGCCGGTGACCCATGTGATGCCCAGGCTCATGCGTGTTCTACCTTCCCCAGCGGAGGGCGGCGGTCTGCACGGGTGCATCCCACAGCTCGGTCAGTTCGTCGTCGAGCTTCAGCACCGTGATCGAGGCACCCTGCATCTCGAGCGAGGTGACGAAGTTGCCCACCAGCGAGCGGGTCACCTCGATACCCCTCTCCTTCAGCACCTCGGCCGCGCGACGGAACACGATGTACAGCTCGACCTGGGGCGTTCCGCCCATACCGTTGACGAACAGCAGCACCCTGTCGCCCGAGGCGAAGGGCAAGTCTTCGAGAATGGGGCCGAGCAGGCGGTCGACGATCGCGTCGGCGGGCTCCAGTTTGATGCGCTCGCGCCCGGGCTCGCCGTGGATTCCGATTCCGATCTCGATCTCATCGTCAGCGAGCACGAAACTCGGCTCGCCCGCGTGCGGAACGACGCACGGCGTCAGGGCCACGCCCATCGATCGCATCTGGTCGTTGACCTTCTGCGCGATGCCGGCGACCGTGTCGAGATCGTCGGACCGGTCGGCCGCGGCACCGGCGATCTTCTCCACCAGCACGGTCCCCGCGACGCCGCGGCGGCCGGCGGTGTAGAGGGAGTCCTTCACAGCGACATCGTCGTTGATGATCACCGTGCGCACCTCGATGTCTTCGGCCGAGGCGAGATCGGCGGCCGTCTCGAAGTTCAGAACGTCTCCGGTGTAGTTCTTCACGATGTGCAGCACGCCCGCACCGCCGTCGACGGCCTTGGTCGCGGCGAGAATGGGGTCGGGGGTGGGCGAGGTGAAGACCGGCCCGGGAACGGCCGCATCGAGCATCCCGAACCCGACGAAGCCACCGTGCAGCGGCTCGTGGCCGCTGCCGCCGCCGCTGACCAGGGCGACCTTGCCCTGAACGGGTGCGCCCTTTCGCACGATGTAGATCGGGTCGTAGAACACATCGACGAGATCGCCGCGAGCGGCTTCGATGCCGCGGGCCGCCTCGTCGACGACGTTCTTCGGATCATTGATGAGTTTCTTCATTGAACTTCCTTACTCGCGGAGAAAAGGGGTGGAGAGAACCGGATGATCGGGCCCCTGCCTGCACTCGGGAACCAACCTACGCCCAACCACCGACCCTTGCCCATGGCTCGGATCGGGTTTTGCGTTCACCGGTTGGTGGCGGCCACCCAGCGCTCGAGCTGGCGGGCCGCCGACCCGGAGTCGATGGACGAGGCGGCGGTCGCCATCTTCTCGCTGAAGCGCTCGACGATGCTCCTCTGCACCTGGGAGGGATCGCGCGCAAGATCGAACGCGGCCAGCCCCGCAGCAGCATTCAGCAGAACGATGTCGCGCACCGGGCCCTGCTCCCCGTCGAGCACCCGCCGCACGGTCTCGGCGTTCGCCTGCGGGTCGCCGCCCCTGAGCTGCTCGATCGAGGCCCGGCGGATGCCGAGGTCCCGGGGCTCCAGGTCGTGTTCGGTCACCGCGCCCCGCGAGACCTCCCAGATGTGGCTGTGCCCCGTGGTGGTCAGCTCATCGAGCCCGTCGTCGCCCCGAAGAACCAGAGCAGTGGCGCCGCGGGTCTGAAAGACGCCGACGATGAGCGGCACCCGGTCGAGCTGGGCCACCCCCACCGCGGAGGCCTCCGGCCGCGCGGGGTTGCAGAGCGGCCCGAGATAGTTGAATACCGTCGGGATGCCGAGTTCGCTGCGCACCGCGCCGGCGTGCCGGAAGCCGGGGTGGAACTTGGCCGCGAAAGCGAACGTGATTCCGGCCTCCTGCAGCACGCGGGCCACCGCCGGACCGTCGAGGTCGAGGTTCAGTCCCAGCGCCAGGAGCACGTCAGACGACCCCGCGAGCGAACTCGCCGCTCTGTTGCCGTGCTTGACCACCGGCACGCCGGCTCCGGATGCCACGATCGAGGCCATTGTCGAGACGTTCACCGTGCCGAACCGGTCTCCTCCCGTACCCACGATGTCGAGGGCGAAGGGGTCGACCTCCAGCTCGAGGGCGTGGTCGAGGATGGCGTCGCGAAAGCCTACGATCTCGTCGACCGTCTCGCCCTTGGCGCGGAGAGCTACGAGAAAACCGGCGAGCTGGGCCGGTGACGCCTGGCCCTCCATGACCTCGTTCATCGCCCAGGTCGCTTCCGCCACCGACAGGTCCTTCGACTCGAGAAGGGCCGAGATCAGGTGCGACCAGGTGAGTTCAGACGACATACCAGCGATCCTAAACGGTGCCCGATCTGCGGGAGAGCGGCCGGTTATTCTACGTCGCGTAAAAAAGTCTCCACTAGGGGGTGCAAATGAGAAAACCCTGAAGAGAAATCGGACATAATGGAGAACGTGACTAGCAGCTCGATGACCCAAACATCCACGGCACCCCTGGTGCAGCGGCCCAATGTCGTGGCCGTCGGCACGATCGTGTGGCTCGGCAGCGAGGTCATGTTCTTCGCAGGCCTCTTCGCCATCTACTTCACACTGAGGTCGACGAGCCCCGAGCTCTGGAACACCGAGAGTTCCATCCTCAACGTGCCCTTCGCCACCGTGAACACCCTCATCCTGGTGTCGAGTTCGTTCACCTGCCAGTTCGGTGTCTTCGCGGCCGAACGACTGCAGTCGCGCGCCACCGGCTGGAAGCCGACGCAGTGGGGCATGGTCGAGTGGTTCTTCCTCACCTACGTGCTCGGCGCCCTGTTCGTCTCCGGCCAGGTCTGGGAGTACTCGAACCTCGTCGAAGAGGGTGTCACCCTGAACTCCTCCTCGTACGGCTCGGCGTTCTACCTCACCACCGGATTCCACGCTCTACATGTCACCGCTGGGCTGTTCACGTTCCTCCTGATGATCGGGCGAGCCTTCGGGGTCAAGAACTTCGGGCACCGTGAGGCCACCAGCGCGATCGTCGTGTCGTACTACTGGCACTTCGTCGACGTGGTGTGGATCGGCCTCTTCCTCGTCATCTACATCCTGAAATGATTTCGTTTCGCTCCTCAACCACCGCATCATCTCGGCTGCACCAGGCCGACCGCACCACCCGACAGAGAGTTGAGAGAATGGCCCGCACCTCCAGGAAAGCGAACAGACGGCACCCTCTGGCGACCGTCGTTCTGATCGCGATCGGGCTGGCCTTCACGGGCGGCGGCTATGCACTGTTCTCCAGCACGGCCACCGCCGACTCGAACGTCGCGGCTTCGCAGGCCACCGTCGAAGAGGGGAGCAAGCTCTTCGCCGCCAACTGCGCCACGTGCCACGGCATGAACCTCGAGGGGTCTGCTGCCGGCCCGAACCTGCTCGGCGTGGGTGCGGCATCCGTCGACTTCCAGGTCGGCACCGGGCGTATGCCGCTCGCCATGCAAGGCCCGCAGGCCATGCAGAAGCCCCCGCAGTTCACCGAGGAGCAGACGGCGGCCCTCGCTGCCTACGTCGCCTCGCTGTCGCCCGGGCCCGCGGTCCCCACCGACTCGCAGATCGCCGACACCGGCGACGCCACGAACGGCGGTGAGCTGTTCCGTATCAACTGCGCGATGTGCCACAACGTCGCGGGTGCCGGCGGGGCGCTCACCGAGGGAAAGTTCGCGCCCGAGCTCACGGGTGTCGACTCCAAGTACGTCTACGAGGCCATGCTGAGCGGCCCGCAGAACATGCCGGTCTTCAACGACCACAACATCACCCCGGAAGACAAGCGCGACATCATCACCTACCTGAAGTACCTGCAGAACAACCCCTCCCCGGGCGGGTTCGAACTGGGTAACCTCGGGCCTGTCGCAGAGGGTCTGTTTATCTGGATCTTCGGCATCGGCGCGGTCGTCGCACTGACGGTCTGGCTCACGGCGAAGTCCAACTGATCCAGCGTCCCGCGCACCGGCACACACACTCTTCAGGTTCGAAAGGAACACCATGGCACACGACGAGACGAGCGGCACAGACGTGGCCGCGACTTCGTCAGGCGCAGGCGGCGTGAGCAACACGTCGGGCAGGGCCGTCGAGCCCTCGGCCGCAGTCTCCTCTGCATCAGGCGGCCTCGCCGTCATGACGACCGACGGTCTCTCCGACCCCGGCATCCCGCCGCACCGCAAGCGCATCACCGACCTCGACCCGAAGAAGGCTAAGGGCGCACAGCGGGCGGTCTACACACTCTTCTACCTCTCCATCGCGGGCTCCATCTTCGCGATCGCCGCCTACATGGCGTTCCCGATCAACAGCGACGACCCGGGTTCGGTACGACTCAACACGGTGTTCCTGGGCCTCGGCATAACGCTTGCCCTGATGGGCATTGGAATCGGCGCGGTGCACTGGGCCAAGACGCTCATGCACGACGAAGAGGGCGTCGACATCCGTCACCCCGTGCGGAGCTCGGACGAGACGCGTGCGCGTGCCGTCGAGATCTTCCACGAGGGCAACGTGGAGTCGGGCTTCGGCCGCCGCTCGCTGATCCGCAACAGCCTGATCGGCGCTCTCGTCGCCTTCCCGCTGCCCGCGGTCATCCTGTTCCGCGGGCTCGGCCCCGAGGGCGAGAGCCCGTCGGAGTTGCTCTCCCACACGATGTGGAAGGCCGGCGACCGACTCACCCTCGACCCCTCGGGCCTTCCCGTCAAAGCTTCCGATGTCACCATCGGATCGGCCTTCCACATCATTCCGGAAGGCCTCAACGACGCCCCCGACCGCCTCGAGCAGAAGGCCAAAGCGGCCGTGCTGCTCATGCGCGTCAACCCGTCTGACCTCAACGTCAGCGCCGGCCGTGAAGACTGGAACTACGACGGCATCGTCGCATACTCCAAGATCTGCACGCACGTCGGATGCCCGGTGGCTCTGTTCGAACAGCAGACACACCACCTCCTCTGCCCCTGCCACCAGTCCACGTTCGACGTGAACAACGAGTGCGAGGTCATCTTCGGCCCGGCCAAACGGCCCCTGCCCCAGCTGCCCATCACAGTCGACGGCGAGGGCTACCTTGTGGCTCGCAGCGATTTTCTCGAGCCCGTCGGCCCTAGCTTCTGGGAGCGGTCATGACAATCGAAAAGTCCAAGGTCGACGGGCTCGTGCCCGGCACCACAGATCACCTGGTCGACGGCGCTCCGCCGAAGATCTCGAATGCCCCGTCGGCGCGCTTCACGTCGGCGGCCGCGAACTACATCGACGAACGCACCAGCATCTCCGCCGTGGTCAAGGAGTTCGGTCGCAAGATCTTCCCCGATCACTGGTCGTTCATGCTCGGTGAGGTGGCCCTCTACAGCTTCGTGGTCATCATCCTGACCGGAACGTTCCTGACGTTCTTCTTCCAGGCATCGATGGCGCCGACCGTGTACGACGGCAGCTTCGTGCCCCTGAAGGGCGTCGAGATGTCGTCGGCCATGTCGTCGACGCTGAACATCTCGTTCGAGATCCGCGGCGGGCTCCTGGTTCGCCAGATCCACCACTGGGCGGCGCTGCTCTTCATCGCCTCTATCGGCCTGCACATGCTCCGCATCTACTTCACGGGTGCGTTCCGCAAGCCGCGCGAGCTCAACTGGGTCATCGGCTTCGTGCTGTTCATCCTGGCGCTCGGCGAGGGCTTCACCGGCTACTCGCTCCCCGACGACCTGCTCTCGGGCAACGGCCTCCGGATCATCGACGGAATGGTGAAGGGCTTCCCCTTCGTCGGAACGTGGATCTCCTACCTCCTGTTCGGTGGAGAGTTCCCGGGCGAGCAGATCGTCGGCAGGCTGTACACGCTGCACATCCTGCTGCTGCCGGCCATCATCGTCGCGCTGATCGCGCTGCACCTGGTGTTCGTCGTGGTGCACAAGCACACGCAGTACGCCGGCCCCGGCAAGACCAACGACAACGTGATCGGCTACCCGGTTCTGCCGGTGTACGCGGCCAAGGCCGGTGGATTCTTCTTCATCGTCTTCGGCATCATCGCCCTGATCGCCTCGTTCTTCACGATCAACCCGATCTGGAACTACGGGCCGTACGACCCCTCCCCCGTGTCGGCCGGCACCCAGCCGGACTGGTACATCGGGTTCGCCGACGGCGCCCTGCGGCTCATGCCCCCGGGACTCGAGTTCGTGCTGTGGGATCACACGTACTCCTTCAACATCCTGATTCCGGTGGGCGTGCTCGGCCTGTTCATCCTGACCGTGCTGATCTACCCGTTCATCGAGGGCTGGGTGACTGGAGACAAGCGCGAGCACCACATCCTCGACCGTCCCCGCAACGCTCCGACTCGCACGGCGATCGGCGCAGCCGGTGTCACGTTCTACGCCGCCCTCTGGTCTGCAGCGAGCTCCGACATCCTGGCCACGCACTTCCAGCTGTCGATCGAGTCCGTCATCCACGCCATCCAGGCTCTGGTCATCCTCGGCCCGATCATCGCCTACTTCGTCGCGAAGCGCGTCTGCCTCGCCCTGCAGAAGAAAGACCGCGAGATGGCCCTGCACGGCTTCGAGTCGGGTCGAATCGTTCGCCTTCCGGGCGGCGAGTACATCGAGGTCCACCAGGATGTCGACGAGTACGAGCGCTGGAAGCTGGTCTCGTTCCACGAGTACAAGCCGCTGATGGTTCGCCCGAACGCGAGGGGCAAGATCACCGCCCCGCAGCGTCTCCGAGCCGGCATGTCGAAGTGGTTCTTCGAGGACCGTATCGCTCCCGTCACGCGCGCCGACCTCGAGCACCAGAAGCAGCTCCACTAGGCGTCACCGCTTCATCGCACCACCCAGAAGGCCCCCGTTCTGTCGATCCGGAACGGGGGCCTTCTTTTTTGCTGAACCGGCGTAATGGATCGGTTGCAGCCGCGTCTCTCCAGTGTGCGAGGCACTAGTGCCTCCGCTGAGGACGGGGTAGCTGAGATGGTGTTCCAGAGACGAGTGGTCGTTGTGACCGTGGCGGTAATCCTGTTGGCTGGCGGCCTGGCGCAGCCCGCCAGCGCCGAACCCGTCGACCCGCACGGCGGGGTGGAGCCGGGTACCCATCCGAGCGGAGAGCTGCACGACAACCTGGGGGGTGCGGGTTCGGGGCCCATCGCGCGCGACCCCGCCACGCTGGTCATTCCCGAGGGCGCGCCTCCGGGCGACGAGAAGCTCGGCGTCTATCCCGACACCGAAGACAGGACGCCGGGGGTGTTCCACACCCAGCTGAGCGGGATGACGGCGCGCGAGACCGATGCCTACGCCCATGCGGCCGGCAGGGGTGGGGGCGACGGCTCGACCGGCGGCGACAAGAAGGCGCCGGAGTCGACGAGCGTTCGCAACACCCGAGCCGGCAAGAAGGATGCCGCGAAGCCTGCCGTGATCAACGTCTTCCGGCCCGGAGCCGATGGAGATTCGTTCGACGCCGTCACCGTTCGCGATCCGAAGCAGCTCGAATCGTTGGCACGGATCACGCCCCTGACCTCGATGGGTTCCGACGGCAGCTCCAACACATTCGCCTACGTCTTCACCTTCACCGAGCAGCTGACCTCCTCCCCCGGCGACGTCTCGAAAGCGATCTTCCGACTCACGGGTGGCCTGTTCGACTCGTGTGTGGCGAACGGCAACGCCTACGTGTGCACCTTCGCCACACCCAAGACCATCAGAACGTCGCGATCGCCGCTCACCGCCCCTGTGATCGACCTCTCGTCGCGTCAGGTGCCCGTGTGCTCGGGTGTGGTCACGGATGGCGGGTTCGGCTCCACAACGGTCATCACAGTCGCCGACGTGGACTGCGAGGCGGCACCCGGCAAGGAGCCGGTGCGGCTCGAGGTCAGCACGATCCACTCCGCGCTGTCGCTCGGCATTCCCACCGCGCGAGAGGGTGACGGCAGCATCATTTACAGCGCGACGGCCGAGGCCCAGGGAACGTATGTGTCGGCCGAGGCGTGGGCGGTTTCGGCCGACGGAACGTACTCCCTCCCGTTCTCTGTGGCGGTGCGCAACCGATACACCCCGGCAGCAGCTCCCGGCTCTGGCCGCGCACCGTTCGAGGCGGTACGGGGGGTCGAGACCGTCGTTCCCCGGGCAGCACTGTTCACCGACGACGACGTCGACAGGCACCAGGCGGAGAGCGGCGACCACCTCAGCTCGGTCGTCACCGACCAGGGCGCAATGGGCGGAGCGTGGTTCGACACCGGCGGCGACCTGCACTACCGCTCGATCGATGTGATCCGCGGTGACTACACCGATCACGTGACGGTTCAGACCACCGACTCATTCGGGCTGCAGTCCCCCGAGGTTCGGGTGAGCATCCACATCGCCGACATCGTGCCGGGCTGCGCGACCGCCGGCACCACCACCGACGCGAACTCCCCCGTGCGCGTCCGGCTCGACTGCTGGATCACTCCGCTCGCAGGCTGGCGCCAGATCGACGGGTTGCACTACCGCATCACCGAGCAGCCCGAGTACGGCACGGTGAGTGACCTCGACCCGGTCGCGGGTGTGGCGACCTATACGCCCGACCCCGGGCATCCGGGGCCCGTCGTGATCGGGTTCGAGGCCGAGAACAACGGCGCCACCCGAGCAGCCCCCTATGCGGTGAACGTGCTTCCCGCGCCGTGACGCGAGGAGCATCAGGCGGGAGGTCGACCAAGGTGACGGCGCAGCCACGCTCCGATCCGCCCGGCGTATTCGTCGGTGAAACCGTTCGAGAGTCTCTGCGCCTCCTGGCCGAGGTCACCACCGGCGAGGATGGCCTGGAGTGCTTCCTCCGCACGCGCCTCGCGTTCGGCAGCCGTTGTGCGCGGAAGGGGGGCACGGTCATCGGATGGCTCGGCGGCACTCATGGCATGATCCTCTCCCATCATCCGACCGGCCCTGATGAACGACGAAGGGACCCTCCCGCTGTGACGGAAGAGCCCCTCTCAGGTCACTGCACGAGGTCTAGCGGGCGAAGTTGCCCCGGTAGTACTCGTAGACCCACCCGACGATCGCGACGAGCACCAGGGCCACACCGATGAAGCTGATCCACGTTCCGACGGCAAGGCCGAGCACGAAGATGGCCAGCGAACCGGCGAGCATGACGGGCCACCAGCTCCAGGGGCTGTAGAAGCCCATCTCCGGATCGCCGTCGTCGATGTTCGACGTCGTGATGTCTTCGGGCAGCTCGCCGCCCTGCGCACTGTGGACGCGACCGAGGTAGAACGCGATGAACGCCCCGAGAATGGCACCGAGCGCGATGCCGATCGTACCCACCCACTCGACGGTGCCGTACGACACCAGCGACCAGAGGATGTAGATGCCATCCGCGACGAGGAAGAAAGCCGCAAGGATCCAGAAGACGTTGATATTGGCGCGCATGCTATTTCACCTTCTCCTGGTCGAGGTCGTAGGTGGGGGCATCCGGAGCGTCCTTCGCCGGGCCCACACCGACCGGCAGGCCGGCCTCGGGGTGGTTCAGGTCGAAGGCGGGAGACTCCGACCGGATGCGCGGGATCGAGGTGAAGTTGTGTCGCGGCGGCGGGCACGAGGTCGCCCACTCGAGCGAGCGGCCGTAGCCCCACGGGTCGTTGACCGTGACCTTGGGTGCGCTCCGGGCCGTGATGTACACGTTCAGGAAGAACGGGATCATCGACGACGCGAGCAGGAACGCGCCCACCGTCGAGATCTGGTTCATCCAGGTGAAGCCGTCATCGGGCGAGTACGACGCGTACCGGCGGGGCATGCCCACGACTCCCAGCCAGTGCTGGATGAGGAACGTCGTGTGGAATCCGATGAACAGGAGCCAGAAGTGCCACTGGCCGAGCTTCTCGTTCAGCATCTTGCCGGTCCACTTGGGCCACCAGAAGTAGAAGCCCGCGAACATCGCGAACACCACGGTGCCGAAGACCACGTAGTGGAAGTGGGCGACGACGAAGTACGAGTCGGAGACGTGGAAGTCGAGCGGCGGCGAAGCCAGGATGACGCCGGTGAGACCACCGAAGGTGAACGTGATCAGGAATCCGATGGCCCACATCATGGGCGTCTCGAAGGTGACCGAGCCGCGCCACATCGTGCCGACCCAGTTGAAGATCTTGACACCCGTGGGCACCGCGATCAGCATCGTCATCAGAGCGAAGAACGGCAGCAGCACCGATCCGGTGACGTACATGTGGTGAGCCCAGACCGTGACCGAGAGGGCCGCGATCGAAATGGTCGCGTAGACGAGCGTCTTGTACCCGAAGATCGGTTTGCGGCTGAAGACCGGCAGCACCTCGGAGATGATGCCGAAGAACGGCAGCGCGATGATGTACACCTCCGGGTGGCCGAAGAACCAGAACAGGTGCTGCCAGAGCAGCACACCGCCATTCGCTGCGTCATAGATGTGCGCGTCGAACACCCTGTCTATACCGAGCGCCGACAGCGCCGCCGCCAGAACGGGGAACGCCATCAGCACGAGGATGGAGGTGACGAGCACGTTCCACGTGAAGATCGGCATGCGGAACATCGTCATGCCGGGAGCGCGCATCGTGATGATGGTGGTGATGAAGTTGACGCCACCCAGAATCGTGCCGAAACCCGAGAGCACCAGGCCGAAGACCCAGAGGTTGCCGCCGTCTCCCGGTGTGAAGGTCGTACTCGAGAGCGGCGCGTAGGCGAACCAGCCGAACGACGCAGCACCCTGCGGGGTCAGGAACCCGGCGACGACGATGAGCGAGCCGAAACTGTAGAGCCAGTAGGCGAACGCGTTCAGACGGGGGAACGCGACATCCGGAGCACCGATCTGCAGCGGCATCAGAACGTTGGCGAACCCGGCGAACAGCGGCGTCGCGAACATCAGCAGCATGATCGTTCCGTGCATGGTGAAGAGCTGGTTGTACTGGTCTTTGGTGGCCAGCAGTTGGGCACCGGGCTCGAACAGCTGCGCCCGGATGACGAGGGCCATGACTCCGCCGAGGCAGAAGTAGACGAACGACGAGATCAGGTACATGTACCCGATCGTCTTGTGGTCGGTGGAGGTGATCCACTTGACCAGAACGTTGCCCTTACGCTCGATCGGCGTGACTCTGGGGGCGGTCAGTGTGCTCATCGTCGCCTTCTACTTCGAAGCTCCCGATTCGGACTCAGCCAGAGGCGAGACCGTGCCGGGAAGGTTGGTGTTGCGGTTGTAGTCGTCGCCGAGCTGGCCGGTGAAACCCTGGTCGGCGAGGGACTTCGTGTAGGCGTCGTAGTCGGCCTGCGACACGACCTTCACGTTGAAGAGCATGTCGGAGTGGTACTCACCGCAGAGCTCGGCGCACTTGCCGGAGAAGGTGCCGATGCGCTCGGGTGTGACGTACATGTAGTTCGTCTTGCCGGGGATCATGTCTTTCTTGTAGAGGAAGTCGATGACCCAGAAGGAGTGGATGACGTCGCGTGCGTGAAGTTCGATGGTGATCTTCTTGTCGACCGGCAGGTACAGGGTCGGAATCTCGCTCTCGACCAGCGCGCTGTTCGCGTCGCCACCGGCGGAGGCCGGCGCGCTCTGCGCCTGCACGCCCGCGGTGTAGACGTTCTGGTTGACGTAGTTGAAGTCCCACGCCCACTGCTTGCCGTAGACCGAGATGACCTCGTCGGGAGCCGCGTACGGCTGCTCGATGTCTGCCTGGTCTTTCGCGGTGAACGCGAAGAAGCCGAGCACCAGGATGAGGGGCACCACCGTGTAGAAGATCTCGATGGGCATGTTGTAGCGCAGCTGCACCGGGAGCCCGGTCTGGCCGCGACGACGACGGAAGACGACGACGGCCCAGATGGTGAGGCCCCAGGTGATGATGCCGACCGCGAGCAGCACGATCCACGAGGTGACCCAGAGACCGGTCACCTTGTCGGTGTTGTTCGTGGTGCCGGGCTCCGCGGGGAGGAAGCCCTGCATCTGCTGCTGCGAGCAGCCTGCCAACAGCAAGCCCATGCTCACCATGACGGGAATGGCGACCCATCTGAGACGTCTTTTCGAGCGCACCTGAAACCCTTCGGAACTACTGCTGGTGATACGTGTGTCCAGTGTATTTGACGCTGCCTAGCCTAATGCGACCAATCCGGGCTGAATGTTTCACCGGGCGGGGCTGACAAGCGTGTCTGAGTGTGCCCAGAGCGTGAAAAACCCCCCGAGATCCGCATGTTCACGGGCCTCGGGGGGTGAAGCTGAGCGATTCTACTCAGCGTAGAAATTTTTTGGCGAGACCACCCCGGGGGCGGCCCGCACGGGTGTCAGTGGAACGAATCGCCGCACGCACAGCTACCGCCGGCGTTCGGGTTGTCGATGGTGAAGCCCTGCTTCTGGATCGTGTCTTCGAAGTCGATGGTCGCACCATCGAGGTAGGGCACGCTCATCTTGTCGACGATGACCTCCACGCCGTCGAAGTCGACCACGCCGTCGCCGTCGAGCTGGCGCTCGTCGAAGTAGAGCTGGTAGATCAGGCCCGAGCATCCGCCGGGCTGCACGGCCACACGGAGGCGCAGGTCGTCGCGGCCCTCCTGGCCGAGGAGGCTCTTCACCTTGGCGGCTGCACCGTCGGTGAGGCCGACCTTGTGCGCGGGGGCCTCGGTCTGCGGGGTGAGTGCGAGGGTGTCGCTCATGTTCGTCTCCTTAGGGGTGACCGGTTCTACCGAAATTCTATGCCGACAACCTGCGAGTCGGGCCGTTCATTCCCCATCCGTGCGAAGACGGGCTCCGGATGTGGCGTTCCGTCACTCCGAGAGTTCTGCCAGCGTCTGCTCGGCCAACCGCGAGAGCAGCAGGGCCTCCGTCAGAATGGCGCGCTTGAACACGCCGAGGTGCAACGACTCGTTCGGGCTGTGAGCGCGGGTGTCAGGGTCTTCGACGCCCGTGACGAGGATCTGGGCATCCGGGAACACCCGTACCAGATCGGAGATGAAGGGGATCGAGCCGCCGATGCCGGTCTCCATCGGTTCCACGCCCCAGCCGTCGGCCATCGCCTGTTTCGCCGCAGCGACCGCCCATCCGCTGGTGTCGACGAGGAACGGCTGGCCGGTGTCGGTGTCGCTGATGTCGATGTGAGCCCCGAACGGAGCGTTGGCACGCAGATGGGTCTCAATCGCCTCGAGCGCCTCCCGCGCATCCTGGCCCGGCGCGATGCGAGCGCTGAGACGCGCCGAGACCTTCGGCAGGAGGGTGTTGGATGCGTTCGCCACGCTGGGCGCGTCGATTCCCGTGATGGTGATGGCGGGCTTGGCCCACAGCCGCGACAGCAGCGGCCCCGAGCCGATGGGCGTGACGCCCGGCAGCAGTGCGGCATCCCGCTCGAAGTCGGCCACGTCGTCGGCGCTCTCGGGCACGGTCTCGCCCGACTCGGTCAGGCCGGCGACCGCGACGCTGCCATCTGCCGTGTGCAGCGTGGCCAGCAGACGGATCATGGCCATCATCGCGTCGGGGGCCGCCCCACCGAACATGCCGGAGTGCGAGGCGTGCTCGAGGGTCGAGACCGTGAGCCTGAACGTGACGTTGCCGCGCAGGCTGATGGTGAGCGACGGGGTGTCGACGTTCCAGTTGTCGGAGTCGGCCACGATGATGACGTCGGCCGCGAGAGCGTCGCGATTCTGGTCGAGGAAACTGGCGAAGGAGCGGGAGCCGAACTCCTCCTCCCCCTCGATGAAGACGACGAGGCCGAGGTCGAGGTCGTCGCCGTACGCCTCGTGCAATCCCCTGACCGCGGCGAGGTGCGAGACGACGCCGGCCTTGTCATCGGCGGCTCCGCGGCCGTAGAGGCGGTCACCGCGCACGGTCGGCTCGAAGGGAGGTGAGTCCCAGTCAGCGTCGTCACCGGGAGGCTGCACGTCGTGGTGGGCGTAGAGCAGCACGGTCGGTCGCCCATTGCGGGCGGGGCGTGTCGCGAGAACGGCTGGTTGGCCGAGCTCGCCCGTCTGCTCGTTCGCCACGGCCTGTTTCACGTCGACAGCCTCGAAGACCCCGGTCGCCTCGAACAGAGCAGCGACTGCTTTCGCGCTGGCCGCGACGTTCGCCGGGTCGAAAGCATCCCACGAGACGGAGGGCAGCCGCACCAGGTCGGTCAGGTCGGCGATCGTGGCCGGCAACGCGCCGGCCAGCGAGGTGCGGATGCCCGTCTCACGATCCCCGGAGCGTGTGCTTTGGCTGTCAGAAGTGCCCTGTTCGTCGGTCATACGGGTAATCTTAGAAGGCAGGTGGTGACTACCGCCCGTGAGACCCGAGGACTGACTGTGGCCAAGCGCGAAACCCCCGTTGCCGAGATCGAGACCCCCGAGGCGACCGCTGCCCGCCTGAAGTCGGCGCAGGGCGTATCGCTCGGCAAGGGCGCCCCGACGCCCACCCGCCGCGAGCAGGAGGCGGCACGCCGAAAGCCCCTGGTGCCGAGTGACCGCAAAGAGGCGGCCCGGCAGGCGAAGACGCAGACCGCCACAGCACGGGAGCGTGCCCGCATCGGCATGGCCGCCGGCGAGGAGCGCTACCTCCTGGCGCGCGACAAGGGTGTGCAGCGGCGCTACATCCGCGACTACGTCGACGCGCGGTTCAGCATCGGCGAAGCAATCATTCCGGTGATGTTCGCGGTCATCCTGTTGACCCTCGTGCCGAACACCACCATCCAGACCTACCTGATGCTCGTGCTCTACGCCTTCGTGATCATCGTGGTCATCGACATCCTGCTCATGGGCAACCGCATCAACAAGCGTCTGCGCGAGAAGTACGGAACGCTCGACCGTGGGCTGCGCTGGTACGGTGCGATGCGCGCCCTGCAACTGCGCCCGATGCGCCTGCCGAAGCCGCAGGTGAAGCGCGGGCAGTTCCCGAGCTAGGCGCTCCGCTCGCGCCGCTGCAGGCGCCGAGCGCGGGCCGCTCTGCTCACCCCCGCAGTGGGCGCGGGGGGACGCTGGTCTTTGTCCGTTTCGCGGCTGCGCGCGCAGGCGCGGAAGCGACAAACGACCGCGGAACCCCCGCCGCCTGGCATGGGTGGGCGCGGCGTGGGTGGGCGCGGCGTGGGTGGGCGCGGCGTGGGTGGGCGCGGCGTGGGTGGGGGCGGCGTGGGTGGGTGGGCCGGGTCATCGATGTGCGGCGTGGAGCCGTGCGAGGCCGCGGTTGATCTGGCGGGCCCAGAGGGGACCGCGGTAGAGGAAGCCGGTGTAGCCCTGCACGAGCGTGGCTCCGGCGGCCAGGCGTTCGGCCACATCATCCGCGGTCTCGATGCCGCCGACCGAGATGATGCAGAGCTCCGGCGGAACGACGGCGCGCAACACCTTCAGCACTTCGAGGGATCGTGCGGCGACGGGCGGGCCCGAGAGTCCGCCCGCACCGGCTGCCGCGACAGCAGCGGGGTCGGTTGTCAGGCCGTCGCGCGAGATCGTCGTGTTGGTGGCGATGACGCCGTCGAGGCCGAGCGAGACGGCGAGTCCGGCGATGCGGCGCACCTCGTCGTCAGTGAGGTCGGGGGCGATCTTCACGAGCAGGGGTACGGCGCCCGCCTCTTCGCGCACGGCCGCGAGCAGGGGTTCCAGCCTGTCGAGCTCCTGAAGGCCGCGAAGGCCCGGGGTGTTCGGTGAGCTGACGTTGACGACGAGGTAGTCGGCGACGGGGGCGAGAGCCCGGGCGCTCGAGCGGTAGTCGTCGATGGCGTCGTCGACGTCGACGACGCGGCTCTTGCCGATGTTGACACCGACGATGGGGCGGTAGTTCGCTGCCGATGTGCGGGCGATTCGCAGGGCGGCGGGGCCCGCTCCCCCGTTGTTGAAGCCCATCCGGTTGATCACGGCTCGATCGGCGACCAGACGGAACAGGCGCGGCCGATCATTGCCGGGTTGGGCCTTGGCGGTCAGGGTTCCGACTTCGACATGGCTGAAGCCGAGCATCCCGAGCCCGATGATGGCGCGGCCGTCTTTGTCGAAGCCGGCGGCGACCCCGAACGGCGAATCGAACTCGAGCCCGAGCGTGTGCACGGCCAGCGACGGATCGGGCGCCGTGAACCGGCGTACCCGCGCGCCGAGGCGGGTGCGCGGAAGGGAGCGGATGACGTCGAAGGCGAGATGGTGGGCCCGCTCGGGGTCGAGGCGCGTCAGAACGTGACGGAAGAGAAAGCCGTACACCGCGGGCGCTACCCGCGCCGGGCGGCGCTGGCCGCGGCCTGGGCAGCGTGCGATGGCGGTGTGGCCGTTCCGGCGCGCGATGACGCCGTCGAAGGCGAGGCGCTTGCCTCGGTTTGCACCGAAGAGGGGGCGGAGGCCACGCCAGCCGAGGGCGTGGCTGCGGCGCCGGCGCCCGTCGTCGTGGCCGAACCCGTAGCACTGCCCGCCGCAGTTCGCTGTGCCGAGGGGCCGGAACGGTCATCCGGGGCCGTGTCGTGCTCTACCCGCAGCAGGGTGATGGCCGCCTCGAAGTCGTCGAGGGAGTCGAAGGCCTGGTAGACGGAGGCGAAACGGAGGTACGCCACTTCGTCGAGCTCGCGGAGGGGCTGCAGGATGGCGAGCCCGATGTCGTTCGCCTCGACCTGCGCCGCTCCGGTCGAGCGCACCGTCTCCTCGACGCGCTGGGCGAGAACGGCGAGGTCGGAATCCGTCACCGGGCGGCCCTGGCACGCCTTTCGAACACCGTTCATGATCTTCTCGCGGCTGAACGGTACGACCACTCCACTGCGCTTGATGACGCTGAGGCTCGCGGTCTCGGTCGTGCTGAAGCGCCGCCCGCAGTCGGGGCACTGACGGCGGCGGCGAATGGCTGTGCCGTCGTCGGAGGTGCGCGAGTCGACGACGCGGGAATCGGGGTACCGGCAGTACGGGCAATACATGGTGCCTCGAGTTTACCGGCCCGCACGTGCGTGGGGTGCCCGGTCGGTGCAAGCCACCGCCCTGCCCACGCGGGAGCCACATCCCTGCCGGTGCCCAGGGGTCCCCACCCGGACGGAGCTCAGCCAAACCGTCGCGAATAGGGCGCCACTCGGGCTGGGCGCCGGCCGGCGGGAGGCGAACCGACGCGAAATGGTGAATCCGCCGCCGTATCTGGCGCGGATGTGTGCTCTCACGTCGATTCGGACGCGCTGGGGGACGCGGTCGGACCACCCGCGACGCCTCGCGTTACGGGGCGGGCGAGCGGTGGAACCCTGCCGGGCTGACGGCGAAGGCGGTGTCGAGGCAACCGGCGCGTTGCGGCGCTACTCCGAAGGGAAGCGCGGCGCGGCGCGGCCCGGCGCTACTCGCGCGGGAAGCGCGGACCGGCCGACGCGGCGCGGCGCTAGTCGCGCGGGAAGCGCGGACCGGCCGGCGCGGGAAGCCCGGCGCTACTCCGAAGGGAAGCGCGCGGCGACCGCCGCCGCGTGCGCGGGGAGGTTCTCGCTGGTGGCGAGGGCGTGGATGCGGCCGGCGACCTCGGAGAGGGCGGCACGGTCGTAACGGATGACCTGTTGCGGGCGAAGGAACGTGTATGCCCCGAGGCCCGACGAGAAGCGCGACTGGCCACCGGTGGGCAGCACGTGGTTCGAGCCGGCGAGATAGTCGCCGAGGCTGACGGGCGAGTACGAGCCGACGAAGATGGCCCCGGCACTGTGGATGCTCGCCACCACCTCGTCGTCGGACGCCGTCTGGATCTCGAGGTGCTCCGGCCCGTAGGCGTCGCTGAACCGCGCTGCAGCGGCGAGGTCATCGACCAGGACGACCGCGGACTGCTGGCCCTCCAGCGCAACCAGGACGCGTGCTGAATGCGGCGTCGACTCCGCCAAACCTTCAAGCTCAACTCGAACTTCACTGGCAAAGGCGGGTGAGGGGGTGACCAGCACCGCCGCGGCGAGCTCGTCGTGTTCGGCCTGGCTGACGAGGTCGGCGGCCACGTATCCTGCGTCGGCCGTCTCGTCGGCGATGATGAGGATCTCGGTGGGGCCGGCCTCCGAATCGATTCCCGTGCGACCACGCACGAGGCGCTTGGCTGCGGCGACGTAGACGTTGCCCGGGCCCGTGATGATCTGCACGGGCTCGAGCCCGAGGTCGGCGACGCCATAGGCGAGGGCACCGATCGCGCCGGCGCCGCCCATTGCGTACACCTCGGTGACACCGAGTAGGCCCGCCGCCCCGAGGATGGTGGGGTGCACGCGCCCGCCGAACTGCTGCTGGGGCGGGGAGACGAGTGCGATCGACGGCACTCCGGCCGCCTGTGCGGGCAGGACGTTCATCACCACGCTCGACGGGTACACGGCCTTGCCGCCGGGAACGTAGAGCCCGACGCGGTCCACCGGCTGCCAGCGCTGCTCCACGACCGCACCGTCGCCGAGCACCGTCGATGTGCCGCTGGGAACCTGCGCGGCGGTCGCCCGGCGCACCCGGTCGATCGCCTCGTCGAGCGCGGCACGAACATCCGGAGCCAGTTGAGCGACAGCGTCATCGATCTCCGACTGCGGAACCCGGATGCTCGGGGCCTCGCCCCCGTCGAAGCGCGCCGCCTGCGCCCGCAGTGCCGTACTGCCCTCGGCCCGCACGGCATCGATGAGGGCCTGGGCGGCCTCGGTCGCGACCCCGACGTCGGTGACGGCACGAGGAACGAGCTCGAGCAACTGGGCACGCGACGGGGTCATTCCCCGTAAGTCAATGGTCTGCATCATGGCCCCCCGATTCTACCGGCCCGACCGGGGGTGCGGGGCGCTGGTCAGAGCAGGCAGGCGGGGCCGAGGAGGGACTTCAGTTCGCCGTAGAGGTCGGCCGTGACCCGCACCCGGAACGGGATCTCGAAGACGCGTGCCGTGCCGCCCTTCAGCAGCTTCAGCCGCACCTCGTTGTCGCCGGCGTGCCGGATCAGCACGTCGTTCAGCGCCTGCACCGTCTCGGTCGTCGCGCGGGCGTCGGCCATCGAGATCTCGATCGGGCCCCCTCCCCCGTCGGCGTTGCCCAGATCGGGGCTGAACAGGCTGAACGCGTGCAGGTTCATGCCGTCGTCGCGAATCGACACGCGGCCGCGCAGCACCACGATCGAGTCGTTCGTGAGGGCTGGAGCGAACTCCTGGTACGCCTTGCCCATGAACATCGCCGTGACCTCGCCGCCGAAGTCCTCCACCACGATCGAGCCGTACTGGTTGCCCGAGTTGCGGGCGACGCGGTGTTGCACGTTCGTGATGAGACCGGCGACCACCACGGTGTCGCCGTCGGCGGTGTGCTCCGACGTCAGCATGTCGGCGATGGTCGTCGAGGCGTGTTTGGCCAGCGGGATCTCGAGCCCGGCGAGTGGATGATCGGACACATACAGCCCGAGCATGTCGCGCTCGAACGCGAGCTTGTCGCGCTTGGACCATTCCGGGCGCTCGGGTACCTGCCGGTTGTCCTGAGGGAGGTCCCAGAGGGAATCGAAGTCGAAGCCGACCTGCCCGTTCGCTTCGGCCCGCTTCTCGCTGACCGCCGCCTCGACGGCCCCCTCGTGGATCTCTACCAGCGCCCGCCGCGTATCGCCCAGCGAATCGAAGGCGCCCGCCTTGATGAGCGATTCGATGGTGCGCTTGTTCGTCGCCGCCAGCGGGATCTTCTGCAGGAAGTCGTGGAACGACGTGAAGGCACCCTTGGTCTTGCGGGCCTCGATGATGTGGTCGACGACCGCAAAACCGACGTTCCGCACCGCGCCCATGCCGAACCGGATGTCTTCGCCCACGGCCGCGAAGAACCCGATCGACTCGTTGACGTCGGGCGGCAATACGGTGATGTTCATGCGCCGGCACTCATTGAGGTAGATCGCCGACTTGTCTTTCGAGTCGCCGACCGACGTGAGCAGCGCCGCCATGTACTCCGCCGGGTAGTGCGCCTTGAGGTACGCCGTCCAGTAGGAGATGACGCCGTAGGCCGCCGAGTGCGCCTTGTTGAAGGCGTAGTCGGAGAAGGGCAGCAGGATGTCCCACAGAGTCTTGACGGCCGCGTTCGAGTAGCCGTTCGCGTTCATTCCAGCCGAGAAACCCTCGTACTGCTTGTCGAGCTCGCTCTTCTTCTTCTTGCCCATCGCGCGCCGCAGCAGGTCGGCCTGGGCGAGCGTGAACCCGCCGAGCTTCTGAGCGATCGACATCACCTGCTCCTGGTACACGATCAGGCCGTAGGTCTGCCCGAGCACCTCGCGCAGGGGCTCCTCGAGCTCCGGGTGGATCGGCGTGACCTGCTGCAGCCCGTTCTTCCGGAGCGCGTAGTTCGTGTGCGAGTCGGCGCCCATCGGGCCCGGCCGGTAGAGCGCCAGGATGGCCGAGATGTCTTCGAAGTTGTCGGGCTTCATCAGTCGCAGCAGCCCGCGCATGGGCCCGCCGTCGAGCTGGAACACGCCCAGCGTGTCACCCCGGGCAAGCAGCTCGTAGGCCGGCACATCGTCGAGCTCGAGCTCCTCCAGCACAGGCCGGAACCCCCGGTTCGACTCAATGTTGTCGAGCGCATCGTCGATGATCGTGAGGTTGCGGAGCCCCAGGAAGTCCATCTTGATCAGCCCGAGCGATTCGCAGGCCGGGTAGTCGAACTGCGTGACGATCTGGCCGTCCTGCTCGCGCTTCATGATCGGGATGATGTCGATCAGCGGGTCGCTCGACATGATCACGCCGGCCGCGTGCACACCCCACTGGCGCTTCAGGTTCTCGATGCCGACGGCCGTCTCGAAGACGGTGCGCGCCTCGGGGTCGGCCTCGATGACCGCGCGCACATCCGACGCCTCCTTGAACCGTGGATGCGCGGTGTCGAAGATGCCCGAGAGCGGGATGTCCTTGCCCATGATGGGCGGCGGCATGGCCTTGGTGAGCTTCTCTCCCATGCCGAACGGGAAGCCGAGCACGCGCGAGGAGTCCTTCAGCGCCTGCTTCGCCTTGATGGTGCCGTAGGTGACGATCTGGGCGACCCGCTCGTCGCCGTACTTCTCGGTCACGTAGCGGATGACCTCACCGCGGCGCCGGTCGTCGAAGTCGACGTCGAAGTCGGGCATCGAGACGCGATCCGGGTTCAGGAACCGCTCGAAGATCAGGCCGTGCCGGATCGGGTCGAGATCGGTGATGCGCATCGCGTAGGCGACCATCGAGCCGGCACCGGATCCACGCCCGGGGCCTACCCGGATGCCGTTGTTCTTCGACCAGTTGATGAAGTCGGCGACCACCAGGAAGTAGCCCGGGAACCCCATCTGCACGATGACGCCGACCTCGTAGTCGGCGCGCGCCCGCACGTCTGACGGGATGCCGTTCGGGTACCGGTCGACGAGACCCTTCTCGACCTCCTGGATGAACCAGGTGTCCTCGGTCTCGCCCGCCGGCACCGGGAAACGCGGCATGTAGCTCGCCGAGGTGTCGAACTTCACCTCGCAGCGTTCGGCGATGAGCAGCGTGTTGTCGCAGGCTTCCGGATGATCGCGGAAGATCTGTCGCATCTCGCCGGCCGACTTGAGGTAGAACTCGTCGGCGTCGAATTTGAAGCGGTTCGGATCGCTGAGCGTCGATCCGGACTGCACGCAGAGCAGCGCGGCGTGCGATGTCGCGTCGTGGGCGTGCGTGTAGTGCAGGTCGTTCGTTGCGACCAGGGGCAGGTCGAGCTGCTTCGCGAGCCGCAGCAGGTCGCCCATGATCTGGCGTTCGATGCCGAGCCCGTGGTCCATGATCTCGGCGAAGTAGTTCTCTGCCCCGAAGATGTCGCGGTAGTCGGATGCCGCCTTGACGGCCTCGTCGTACTGCCCGAGACGGAGGCGCGTCTGCACCTCGCCCGACGGGCATCCGGTGGTCGCGATGAGACCGTTGGAGTACTGGGCGAGCAACTCGCGATCCATTCTCGGCTTGAAGTAGTACCCCTCGAGCGACGCCCGCGACGACAGCCGGAACAGGTTGTGCATACCGGCGGTGTTCTCGCTCAGCAGCGTCATGTGCGTGTACGCGCCCGAACCCGAGACATCGTCGCGACCGCTGTTCGGGCCGCCCCACTTCACCCGGGTCTTGTCGCCGCGATGCGTGCCGGGCGTGATGTAGGCCTCGGTGCCGATGATGGGCTTGATACCGGCGTCGGTCGCCGTCTTCCAGAAGTCGAAGGCCCCGAAGACGTTGCCGTGGTCGGTCACCGCGACTGCGGACATTCCCTGCTCGACTGCCGCCTCGATCAGGGGTTTCACCCGTGCGGCACCGTCGAGCATCGAGTACTCCGAGTGCACGTGGAGGTGAACGAACGAATCGGACGCGGGTGACAAATCTTCTCCGACGAGCTAGAGGTTGAGGTGACCAGTTTAGCCGTCGGCCACCGACATCGGGCCGGCTCCCGCGTGTCGTCGGCGAGCCGCGCCGGTGGGTTCGCTGGGCGCCCGCTCAGTCGTTGCGGAGTGTATCGAGGGCGTGCTGCAGGTCGGCCGGGTACGTCGACTCGAACTGCACGTACTCCCGGGACGCAGGATGCACGAACCCGAGTTTCAGGGCGTGCAACCACTGCCGGCCGAGCCCCAGCCGAGCCGAGATCGTCGGGTCGGCGCCGTACATGGCGTCGCCGACACACGGATGACGCTGGGCCGCCATGTGCACGCGGATCTGATGCGTGCGTCCGGTCTCGAGATGGATCTCGAGCAACGACGCGCTGGGGAACGCTTCGATCGTCTCGTAGTGCGTGACGCTCGGCTTGCCCGACGCGACCACCGCGAACTTCCAGTCGGAGCGGGGGTGCCGCCCGATCGGTGCGTCGATCGTGCCGGCGAGCGGGTCGGGATGACCCTGCACGACGGCGTGGTAGATCTTGTCGACCTCCCGGTCGTGAAAGAGGCGCTTCAGCCAGGTGTAGGCCTCCTCGCTCTTCGCGACGACCATGAGTCCGCTGGTCCCCGCGTCGAGACGGTGCACGATACCCGCCCGCTCGGCGGCTCCCGACGTGGAGATGCGAAAGCCCGCGGCGGCGAGGGCTCCGAGCACGGTGGGACCGGTCCAGCCGACCGAGGGGTGGGCCGCAACGCCGACGGGCTTGTCGACCACGACGAGGTCGTCGTCGTCGTGGATGATCGTGAGGTTCTCGACGGGCGTCGGTTCGATGCGCAGCTCCTGTTTGGGCGCCCAGATCACCTCGAGCCATGTGTCACGGCGCAGGCGATCGGACTTTCCGACCGTGCGCCCGTCGACACTGACCCCGCCGGCCTCGACCACATCGGCCGCGAAACTCCGTGAGAAGCCCATGAGCTTGGCAAGCCCGGCATCGACCCGTTCGCCGTCGAGGCCGTCGGGTACGGGGAGTTGGCGCGAGTCCACGCTCAGTCGCGCTTCTCGTCGGGCGAGGCGGCGGGAGCGGGCACGTCGACCGCCGCCTCGGCTGTGTCGGCGTCGCGGTCGGCATCGACGGGGCCCGCAGCATCCGGTCGCTCGGCACGCCGGCCGTCGAGCCCGATGCCCCGGATCGTCAGGATGAGGAAGATCGCCATCGCCGCGCAGATCGCGGTGTCGGCCAGGTTGAAAATCGCCGGAAGCAGCGGGATCTTGATGAAGTCGACCACGTGGCCGACGCCGAACCCGGGCTCCCGGAACAACCGGTCGCCGAGGTTGCCCAGCACGCCGCCCAGCAGCAGCCCGAAGACCGTCGCCCAACCGAGCGACCGGATGCGCCGGGAGAACCAGACGATGAAGACGACGACAGCGGCCGCCAGGATCGAGAAGATCCAGGTGTAGGCGTTGCCGATGGAGAAGGCCGCGCCCGAATTCGTGACGTAGAAGAACTGCAGCAGATCGCCCAGAACCGGAACGTACTGGCCCAGCGGCAGGGTGGTGACGACGAGGAACTTCGCACCCTGGTCGATGGCGAGGACGACAACCGCCACAACGACGAGAACGACCAGTGCGTGAGCACTGATCGTTCTCGAACGGCCTACGGCCGGTGGTGTTGCCAGAGGCTCAGGCTCCAAAGCCCTGGAAGCTCGAAGCGGGAGCGCTGTCGGTGCTCTCGCCCGACGAGTCGAGGTCGCGCAGCTGGCCCTCGATGTAGCCGCGCAGCTTCAGACGGTACTCCTTCTCGAACGAACGCAGTTCGTCGATGCGGTTCTCGATGCCGGCCTTCTCCTGGTTGAGCTTGGCAAGCTCGGTGCGCTGCTTGGCCTCGGCCTCGGCGACGAGGCGGTTGGCCGTGGCCTGGCCCTCCTCGATGAGCGCGGCGCGCTTGTCGGAGCCCTCTTTGACGTGCTCGTCGTGCAGGCGACGGGCGAGCTGCAGCAGGCTGGTGGTGCTGGCTGCGTCTTCGCCGTCGGGCACGGTGGTCGAGGGCACGGTCGACGAGGCTACGGCGGCCGGGGCGGCAACGGGCTCTGCGACGACGGGCTCTGCGACCTCGGCCGGAGCCGGGGTCTCGACGACGTCGACGACGGCGGTCTCTTCGCTGACCTCTGCAGGGGCGGCACTCACGGGCGCAGCCTCATCGCTGGCAGCCGGAGCGGCACTCGGTAGGATGCCCTTGCGGAGCTCTTCGTTCTCAGAGATCAGGCGGCGAAGCTCCACCACGACCTCGTCGAGGAAGTCGTCGACCTCGTCCTGGTCGTACCCAGCGCGAAACTGGGTTTGCGAAAAGCGCTTGTTAACAACTTCTTCCGGAGTTAACGGCATGTTCTTCCACCTTCATGAATTGTGACTGCCTAGGGAACCTAGTGACTGTCTAGGAGACGTTCTACGTTTCTGCAACTACGATACATGCGTCACCCGATCAAGCCGCAATCAGGCGCACGTAACTGGTCACGGACAGCAGGATGACCACCAGGAGCATCACGATGCTCCACCCGAAATCGAAGGCCACGGGGCCCACCCGGAGCGGCGGGATCAGGCGCCTGAAGAACTTGATCGGCGGATCGGTCACCGTGTACGCCACCTCTGCGAACACCAGTACAGCGCCCTGGGGACGCCACTGGCGCTGGAAGCTCCGCACGAGGTCGAGGATGAACCGACCCCACATGACGAAGAAGTAGAGCAGGAGGGCGAAATACGCGACTGTTGCGATGATGGCGACGAGGGAATCCACCCGTCAATTATGACTGGACGAAGAAGGAGGCTTCTGTACGCGTGTCGGTCTGGGCCTCGCCCGAGACAGAGACGTGCGACGGCGAGAGCAGGAAGACCTTGCTGGTGACCCGCTCGATCTTGCCGTAGAGACCCTGTGAGAGGCCACCTGCGAAATCGATGAGCCTCCGCGCGTCGGCATCGGTCATCTGCGACAGGTTGATGATGACGGGGATGCCCTCGCGGAAGCTCTCGGCGATGATCTGCGCGTCTTTGTACTGCTTCGGGTGAACGGTGAGGATTTCATTCATTTCGAGCGGCGCCG
This sequence comes from Subtercola boreus, assembly GCF_003399645.1. Classification (GTDB taxonomy): domain Bacteria; phylum Actinomycetota; class Actinomycetes; order Actinomycetales; family Microbacteriaceae; genus Subtercola; species Subtercola boreus_A. Next base: position 146,023 of record NZ_NBXD01000014.1, on the reverse strand, counting down.
CATTCTTTTGAATCGTGTTTCGACGAAGGGGGGTGACGGGTGCACGGCCCGCGTTCGACTCGGCCCGTGCGCTGGGCGGAGCGGCGTAGGCGACGGGCCTGTCACCGGCCGGCTGTGCCGCCTGGGGGTGGGCGACATGGGCTGTGGGAGCGGCCTGCGTCTCTTCGTAGTCGAGCTCTTCGTCGGCAAGACCGAGGTAGACCATCGTCTTGCGTAGTGGATTGGCCATTTCTTCCTCCGGTTGAACGTGCGGTTGCCTGGGTGCAGTTGCCTGCTTCGAGATTAACGGCGGTCGGGTCTGTTTCCCGTGATTGCAGAACCGATCCGCAGGTGTGTCGCGCCCTCGGCGATGGCGGCGGCGAAATCGTTCGACATCCCTGCCGAGATGGCGGATGCCCGGGGGAAGCTCGTTCGAACGGCCTCCGAGATCGACCGGAGCCGCGCGAACGCTGCCCGGGGGTCGCCCTCGTTCGGAGCGACCGCCATGACGCCCAGCAGGCGGAGCCCGGGGAGCGGAGCGAGGTGCTCCGCCAGGGCCTCGGCGCCCTCGGGTGACACTCCCCCGCGCTCGGGATCGGGCGTGAGATTCACCTGCACGAAACATCCGATGCTCTCGCCTGTCGACTGCCGTTCGTCGGAGGCGAGGAGGTCGGCGAGGGAGGCACGATCTACAGAATGGATCACCGATGCGTATTCGGCGACCTGCCGCGCCTTCTTGCTCTGCAGCTGTCCGATGAAGTGCCAGGTCGAATCGAGGTCGGCGAGTTCTGCCGCCTTCTCGCGGGCCTCCTGGTGACGACTCTCGCCGAAGTCGGCGACGCCGAGGGCGGCGAGATCGCGCAACAGCGGCGCCCCGTGGAACTTCGTCACCGCGATGAGCGTCAGCTCGGCGGCTCGGCGCCCCGCGGCGTCGGCGGCCTCCTCGACAGCGGCGCGAACCCGGGCCAGACGACCGGCGAGGTCATCGGGGCCCGGGTTCGGATCGACGGTCACTTCAGGAAGTCGGGAACGTCGAGGTCGGAATCGTCGTCATCGGAGGCCGGGTCGAGCTGGGCGGTGCCCGTCAAACTGTGCTCGGGGGTCTGCGACCACGATGCCGCGGCGCTGTGCGGCTCGTCGGCGCGGTCGCGGCGGGTCGCCGGAGCAGCGCCTGCACCGTTGGAACCGCTCGAGCCGGCGCTGCTACCCACGCCCGCTCCGGAGAACAGGTCGCTGGCGTCGTTCGGCACCGAACCGAAGGGCCGCTTCGAGGCAGCCTCGGCGATCGTCTCTGCGGTGTCGAAGCCGGCCGCGATGACGGTGACGCGTACCTCGTCGCCGAGGGTGTCGTCGATGACGGCACCGAAGATGATGTTGGCTTCGGGGTGCACCGCGTCCTGCACGAGCTTTGCGGCGTCGTTGATCTCGAAGATGCCGAGGTTCGACCCGCCCTGGATGGACAGCAGTACACCATGCGCACCCTCGATGCTCGCCTCGAGCAGCGGTGAGGCGACGGCGAGCTCGGCTGCCTTGATCGCACGGTCGGCTCCCCTCGCCGAACCGATGCCCATGAGTGCGGAACCCGCACCCTGCATGACGCTCTTGACGTCGGCGAAGTCGAGGTTGATCAGACCCGGGGTCGTGATGAGGTCGGTGATGCCCTGCACACCTGCGAGCAGCACCTGGTCGGCGGTCGAGAAGGCCTCGAGCATGCTGATGCCGCGGTCACTGATCTCCAGCAGCCGGTCGTTCGGCACGACGATGAGCGTGTCGACCTCGTTCTTGAGGGTCGCGACGCCGTCTTCGGCCTGTGCCATGCGGCGCTTGCCCTCGAAGCCGAACGGCTTCGTGACGACACCGATGGTGAGCGCGCCGATCGACTTGGCGATGCGGGCGACGACGGGGGCGCCACCTGTACCGGTGCCACCACCCTCACCGGCCGTGACGAAGACCATGTCGGCCCCCGCGAGCGCCTCCTCGATCTCCTCGGCGTGGTCTTCTGCGGCGCGGCGGCCGACCTCGGGGTCTGCGCCGGCTCCGAGGCCGCGGGTGAGCTCCCGGCCTACGTCGAGCTTCACATCGGCGTCGCTCATCAGCAGCGCCTGGGCGTCGGTGTTGATGGCGATGAATTCGACTCCGCGCAGGCCGAGTTCGATCATCCGGTTGACGGCATTCACACCGCCGCCACCGATGCCGACCACCTTGATCACGGCGAGGTAGTTCTGGTTTGATGTCACGTCCGGCCTCCGGTCGACTCCCCGCCCGACTCGCCCCTGCTGGGTTCAAGTTCAAGTTGAGAGTTAATGTTATGCTGAGTATGTATTTCTTTCGATAAACCTAAGCGGGATGTGACGGAGCGTCTGCAACGCCGTGCCGCGTGTCGTATGTTGCGTGGCGAATCTGCCTGCCCACGTGCTGCCGTGGCATCCGCTCAGGCATCCGCTCAGGAGACGACGGGGCTCTCGGGGCTCGAGACGTCGTAGGTGAGGGTGGCGTCGGCGTTCTGCGTGGCGATCAGCTTGTCGAGCACCAGGGCCTTGAGCGCCGAGTTGGCGCTGCTCCCCCACATGACCTTCTGGCCACCGCCGGCGACCGTGAAGGTGACCGAGTCGGGCGTTGCAGCGCTGATCGTGTCGACGTTCGCCAGCAGTGCGGCGGGCAGGGCGCGAAGCACTGCCGTCGCTCCGAGGAAGCCCGGGCTGCCGATCGCCGTACCGGAGAGGTCGATCACCGGAAAGCCATCGGGGCGCGCGTCACTGTGCGACACGACGACACCGGCCGGGTCGACGAGGTCGAAGCCGGCCCCGGATGCTGCGGCCACCGCCCCCACCGGCTGGCGTTCGACGATCCGAACGACGAGGGTGTTGGGCAGCGACGACTCGGTCGAATAGCTCTGGATGAGCGGGAAGCCCGAGAGCTCGGACTCCATCCGCCCGTAGTCGACCAGCGCGAGCGGCCTCCCGACCTGGTCGGAGAGGGCGGACTGCACCTGGGCCGAGTCGATGCGGGACGTCCCTTCGACGCTGATGGCGCGCACGGCGAACACGGGCGAGTAGGCGGTCACGAGCACCACCACGACCAGCAGGGCGACGGCTCCGAGCGACACGATCCAGGTCAGCCGCCGCCTGCGGCTCTGCTCGGTGAACCGCCGCGACTCGAGCCGCTCGAACCGCTGCCGACGGCGAGCAGCCACCCGCAGGTTCTTACGCGCCAGACTCGCGTCGGACCGCCACCGGCTGCCGCCCGCGCCCGCGGCGCTGGCACCTGCGGCACCTGCCGCGCCCGCGCCCGCGGCACCGGCGGAACGCTTCGCGGCGTCCCTCTGCGCCACGGCGCCCCACCGAGAGGACGCAAATCTTTGCAACGAACTCGCTGTGGAACGATCTGCGTCGTCTCGCGACCCCGGAGGGGTGGTGGAGGGCTGACCTGAGGGTGCGGAGGTTCCCGACCCGGTGGCCGTGGAGGAGGGGGTGCTGCGTGAGGTGGGGGTGGAGGGTGCGGTGTTGGGGGTGGGGGTATTTGCGCCGATGGGATCGCCGACGAGGGGCTGGGCGGGCTTGACGCGGGTCATCCGCACGGGAGTGGGCGGGGTGGCCGGGCGGGTCCCTTCCGCACGCGGGGTGGCCGCGCGCTTTCCCTCTGCGGGCTTGGTGTCCGGGCGATCATCCTTGGCGGGCGTGGTGGCGGGGCGCTTCGCGCGGCCCTGTGGAGCGGCGGGAGGCGCGGGTGGTGTGGGCGACGTTGTCGGCGGGGTGATTCCGCCGGGACGCTTCATCGGAGCCCCACGCTACGCGTCGCCCTCGGCCGGAGCAGAAGCCGAAACGCCCGAGGTGGAACGAGTGGATGCCGCAGCGACAGCTGGGGCGTCTGAGGCGGAACCAGCCGAGGCGGTGTCGGCGGGGCCGGCCGGCACCGCGGCGAGCGACGCGAGCAGCTGCGGCACGATGAGGTTCACGTCTCCGCAGCCGAGCGTCACCACGAAGTCGCCGGGGCGGGCGATGGAGGCGGTGTAGTCGGCCGCCGCCTGCCAGTTTGCGAGGTACGCAACGTGGGCCGGGTCGGCGAAGCGCGACGAGACGGTCTCACCCGTCACACCGGGCACGGGGTCTTCGCGGGCCCCGCACACGTCGAGCACCACGGTGAAGTCGGCCGTGCGCTCCAGCACCGCGGCGAACTCGCCCGCCAGCAGCTGGGTGCGGCTGTAGAGGTGCGGCTGGTGGACGGCGATGATGCGTCCGTCGCCGACGACGGTGCGGGCGGCGGTGAGCGCGGCATCCACCTCGGTCGGGTGGTGCGCATAGTCGTCGTAGACGCTCACACCCCGCACGGTGTCGTGCAGTTCGAAGCGTCGGCCCGTTCCGTCGAAGGCGCCGAGGGCGGCGACGGATGCGGCGGGGTCGAACCCGAGGCCGACGAGCACCGCGAAGGCTCCCGCGGCGTTGAGGGCGTTGTGGGTACCCGGTACCCGCAACGCTCCGGAGTAGGAGACCCCGAGGTACTCGACCGCGAACGACACCGGGCCGTCGGCCACCACCGAGTGCAGACGAACATCCGCCCCCGACGCGACGCCGAAGGTGAGCACACGCGACGCGCTGAGCCGGGCGCCGACCCGCAGCGCCCCGGGATCGTCGGAGGAGATCACGACGAGCTCGGACGCCTTGTCGGCGAAGGTCACGAAGGCGTCTTCGACGGCCTCGTTCGAGCCGTAGTGGTCGAGGTGGTCGGGGTCGACGTTCGTGATGAGCGCGACCGCCGTGTCGTAGAGCAGGAACGACCCGTCGGACTCATCGGCCTCGAGCACGAAGAGTTCACCCTCGCCCCAGGCGGAGCTGGTTCCGAGCGCGGAGATGACGCCGCCGTTGACGAAGCTCGGGGCAGCACCGAGTTCGAGCAGGGCCTGCACGATCATGCCCGTCGACGTGGTCTTGCCGTGCGCACCCGCGACGGAGATGAGGCGACGGCGGTTGACGAGCCACGCCAGCGCCTGAGAACGGTGCAGCACGGGCAGTCCGCGCTGCTGGGCGAGCACGAGTTCGGGGTTGTCGGGCCAGAGCGCACTGGTGACGACGAGCGTGTCGGCGTCGCCCAGGTTGGCGGCATCGTGGCCGACGTGCACCGTCGCCCCGAGGGCACGGAGCTTCTCGGCGGTCTTCGAGTCGGTGCGGTCGGAGCCCGTCACGGTGACCCCGGCGGCGAGGAAGAGGCGGGCGATTCCGCTCATTCCCGCACCGCCGATGCCGACGAAGTGCACCGTCCCCAGTTCGGCCGGAATCTCAAGTGTGAGATCGGGTTTGATCACGATTCGCGTCGCTTTCTTTCGTTCGGCAAGTGCACCACGTTACGCGCTCCCGAGCGCCAGGCCGATCAGGTCGGCAGTGCGTGCCGCGCCATCGGTGACGCCCGCTCCGAGCGAGGCGGTGGCCATGGCAGCGATGCGCGCACGATCGTGCAGGAGGGGAACAAGGGATGATCGGAGGTACTCGGGCGTGAACGAGGCATCGCTCACCAGCACCGCTCCCCCGGCCCCGACCAGATCGACCGCATTGAAGCGCTGCTCGCCGTTGCCGACGGCATACGGAACCAGCACCGACGGCACGCCGAGCGCCGCGAGCTCGGAGACCGTCGCAGCGCCGGCCCGTGACACCGCGAAGTCGGCCGCGGCCAGGGCGAGCTCCATGCGGTCGCAGTAGCGCAGCATCCGGTAGCCCGGGATGCCCGGGTCGACCAGCTCGGAGCGCTCACCGGTGATGTGCAGAACCTGCCAGCCTGCCCCCACAAGGTCGGCCGCGGCCTCGAAGACCGTGCCGTTGATCTGCTGGGCGCCGAGAGATCCCCCGGTGACGAGCAGGGTGGGCGTGCCGCTCTCGAGCCCGAACAGCCCGTACGCCTCGAGGCGGGCGGCGTCTCGTGCGGCGGGCGCGGCGACCAGCGCCTGGATCTCCCGGCGGAGCGGCATGCCCACGAACCGACCGTGCGGCAGGGTTCCGGCGCGGAACGCGATACCGACATACGGCGTGAAGCGCGCACCCAGCCTGTTCGCCAGGCCCGGACGGGCATTGGCCTCGTGGATGACCATCGGAACCTTCGCCCGCCGGGCCGCCAGGTACGCCGGCGCGGCGGCATATCCCCCGAACCCGACGACCACGTCGACGCGACGGTCGCGAAGGAGCTTCGCCAGGTCGACGATCACACGCCGGAGGGCCGGTGCGAACGAGACGGCGGCACGATTCGGGCGCCGGGGGAACGGCAGCTTGGGGATGGCGACGAGCTCGTAGCCCGCACGCGGCACGAGACGCGCCTCGAGCCCGGTCGCGGTGCCGACGACGATGACCTCGGCGGCGGGGTCGCGGCGGCGCAGTTCATCGGCCGTGGCCAGCAGCGGGTTGACGTGCCCCGCGGTGCCGCCTCCGGCGAGCAGGTACGTGGTCACCGGTCGCGCACCACGCGGCGGTGGGCGGTGGGTGAAGAGGTGCGCACAGCTCCGGCCGACACAGAAGTGCTCCGCGCGGCGACCGGCCGCTGCGGGCTGCTCCGCCGGGCGAGGGGTACGGGGGCGAAACCGTTTGCGGGCGAACGCACCGGAGCCACGAGTGCGGCCGCATCCGGATCGCCCGCCGTCTCCTTTGTCTGCCCCCGCGCGATCGACAGCACGACCCCGATCGCGATCAGCGTCGTGATCAGCGCCGACCCGCCCGAGGAGATGAGCGGCAGCGGCACGCCGAGCACCGGGATCACCCCCAGCACGACGGCGATGTTGACGAAGGCCTGGCTGATGATCCACACCATGACCGAACCCGAAACGACCTTGCTGAACATGTCTTTCGACGACCGCACGATGCGCAGGAACGCGATGGCCAGCGCCACGAACAGGGCGATCACGACAAGCGCGCCGATCATGCCCAGCTCTTCGCCGATGATCGCGAAGATGAAGTCGTTGTCGGCGGCCGGCAGCCACGACCACTTGGCCTTCGAGTTACCGAGGCCGACTCCGAAGAATCCGCCGTTGGCGAGAGCGAAGAGACCGTGCTGCGTCTGCCAGCACTCCCCCGAGTAGTCGGTGCAGCCCTCGCTCAGGAACGACCCGATGCGTGACACGCGGCTCGCGCTCGACCCGGCGATGATCACGACGGCCGTCACTGCGACGAGCAGCGGCACCACGAACATCCGGAGCTTGACGCCGGCGAAGAAGAGGGCGCCGAACACGAGCCCGGCCATGATCATGACGGTTCCGAGGTCTCCGCCGAGCATCACGAGACCGAGGGCGCCGCCCGCGATCGGCAGCACCGGAATGGCGACGTGCCCCCAGAGGTGCAGGTACTTCTGCTTCTTGGCGAGGATCACGCCGAGCCAGACGACGAGCCCCAGCTTGATCAGCTCGGAGGGTTGCAGGCTGACGCCGCCGACGTTCAGCCAGTTCAGGTTTCCGCCGACCTTCACACCCAGCGGGGTGAACAGCACGACGAGCTGCAGGATGGCGCCGACCGCCAGGGCGATCCAGCCCCAGCGACGCCAGAACGACATCGGGAGGCGTGAGATGACCAGCATGAGCGGTACCCCGACGAGGGCGAAGACCCCCTGCTTCCAGAACGTGCCGAAGAAGCCCTGGCGTGCGGTGTACGAGTCGATCGACGACGACGACAGCACCATCACGAGGCCCAGCACGACGAGGAAGAGCGTGATGCCGAGCAAAAAGTAGTAGTTGCTCGACTCGGCCTGGAACACGCGGTTCACCGAGATGCGGGCGGTGCGGGCACGGGTCATCGTGTTCGTCAGCTGCCCCCACCTCCAAGGTATTCACGTACTGCGCGGGCAAAAGAGTCGCCCCGGCCCTGGTAGTCGACGAACTGGTCCATCGACGCCGCGGCCGGTGCCAGCAGCACCACGTCTCCGGGTGCGGCCTGGGCGGCTGCCAACCGCACGGCGGTCGGCATCACCTGATCAGTCTCGACGGCGGTGACCTCGAACAGGGGCACCTCGGGGGCGTGTCGTTCGAATGCCTTCCTGAGAGCTTCGCGATCCACACCGATCAGCACGACGGCCCTCAGCTTCCCGGCCCGGGCCTTCACCAGAGGCTCGACGTCGACACCCTTCAGAAGGCCGCCCGCGATCCAGACGATGTTCTCGAAGGCGCCGAGGGAGGCGTTCGCGGCGTGCGCATTGGTGGCCTTCGAGTCGTTCACCCAGGTCACCCCCGCGGCGGTTGCCACGGGCTCGATGCGGTGATGATCGAGCTCGAAGGATGCGAGAGCCGCCCTGATCGCCGGGATGCCGACCCCGAAGCTCCGTGCGAGGGCGCAGGCGGCGAGGATGTTCGCCACGGTGTGCGGCGCCCCCAGCCCCCGCTCGGCCAACGCGGTCACGGTGGTGATCTCCAGCGCGGTGGTGCGGCGGTCATCGGTGAAGGCCCGGTCGCAGAGGATGCCGTCGACCACGCCGAGGTCGCTCAACCCCGGAACGCCGAGCCCGAAACCGATGGCGCGGGCGCCCTCGACCACCTCAGCCTCCTCGACCATCGACTGCGTGCGCTCATCGGAGCGGTTGTACACACAGGCGACCTTCGTCTTCGTGTAGACCCGCGCCTTGGCCGCGGCATAGGCCTCGAACGAGCCGTGCCAGTCGAGGTGGTCTTCGGCGAGGTTCAGACACACTGCGCTGAACGGCGACATGCTGAACGTTGAGTGCAACTGGTAGCTCGAGAGCTCGACGACCAGCACATCGAAGCCCTGCGGGTCGCGGATGGCGTCGAGGATGGGAATCCCGATGTTGCCGCACGGCGCTGCGCGGAGGCCCCCGGCGACGAGCATCGTGGCGGTCAGCTGCACCGTGGTGGTCTTGCCGTTGGTGCCGGTCACGGCGAGCCACTCGGCCGGCGTGCCGACCTTGTCGCGGAGGCGCCACGCCAGCTCGACGTCGCCCCACACCGGAATGCCGGCGGCCGCGGCCCAGAGCAGCACCGGATGATCGGGGTGGAAGCCCGGCGAGACGACCAGCAGCTCGGGCTCCAGCTCGACGAGAGCGGTCGGCGGAGCATCCAGAACCGCATCGAGCACGAGCTCGGCGCCGATCACGCCGACGAGCTGCACCTGGGAGTCGTCGGCCCGCTGGGCGACGACGAGAACCCGCGCGCCGAGTTCGACGAGGGTGTCGGCGACCGAGAACCCGGTCTTGCCGAGACCCAGAACACCCACACGAAGGCCCGTCCAGTCGGAGTGCCAGCTGGTCAGGGAGTCGAGTCGCTCAGTCAATCCTGCAGAATCCATTCGAGATAGAACGCTCCGACACCAGCCGCCACACAGAGGCCGGCGATGATCCAGAAGCGCACCACGATGGTGACCTCCGCCCAGCCCTTGACCTCGAAGTGGTGGTGCAGCGGGCTGGCCCGCCAGATGCGCTTGCCGCCCGTGAGGCGGAAGTAGGTCAGCTGCACGACCACCTGGCCGGCCACGATCACGAAGATGCCGCCGATCAGGATGAGCAGCAGCTCGGTGCGGCTCTCGATGGCCAGCGCAGCGAGGGCGCCACCGATGGCGAGCGAACCCGTGTCGCCGAGGAAGATCTTCGCGGGGTTGGTGTTCCACCATAGGAACCCGACGAGGGCACCGGCGACCGCCGCCGCGACGACGGCGAGGTCGAGCGGCTGGTTCACGTTGTAGCACTTGAACGTCACATCGGGGTCCAGCGTGAGGCTCGCGCAACTCTGGTTCGCCTGCCAGAACCCGATGATCACGAAGGAGCCGATGGCGAGGATCGCAGACCCGGGGGCGAGCCCGTCAAGCCCGTCAGTGAGGTTCACCGCGTTGGAGGTCGCCAGCACGATCAGGATGATCCACACCACGAACGCGATCGTGCCGAGCAGCACGCCCCACTGCAGGAAGTCGAAGTCGAGGTCACGGATGGCCGAGATGTGGGTCGAGGCGACGGTGAGCCCGCTGGGCCCCTTCGCCATCATCGCCAGGAGAGCGAACGACCCACCCACCAGCAGCTGGCCGACCAGTTTGGCGGTCGGGCCGAGGCCGAGGCTGCGTTTCTTGCGCACCTTCAGAAAGTCGTCGATGAAGCCGACGATGCCGAGCCCCACCATCATGTAGAGCACCAGCAGCACCGATACCGATGCACCGTTGCCGGTGATCAGCAGTGCCACGAAGTACCCGAACAGTGTCGCGAGAATGATGACGATGCCGCCCATCGTGGGCGTACCGCGCTTGACGTGGTGCGAGGCGGGGCCATCGATGTTGATGTACTGGCCCCAGGCCAGCTTCTTGAAGAGCCTGATGAAGACAGGCGTCATGAACAGCGAGAAGATCATCGACAGACCGCCCGCTCCGATAAGCGTGATCATGCGAAGTGCTCCCCCAGCCGGTCACCGAGAAACCGCAGGCCCGCCGAATTCGACGATTTGACCAGAACCACGTCCCCGGAGCGCAGTTCGTTCTCGAGCAGAGCGTACGCCTCGTCGGCCGTCTCGAAGAACGCCGACTCGCCGTCCCAGGAACCCTCATGGGTGGCTGCGAGATGCAGCGCGCGGGCGCCCTCGCCCACGACGAAGATGCGCTCGATACCGAGCCGCACGATGGTGCGGCCGATGCGGTCGTGCTCCTCGAGCGAGAACTCGCCCAGTTCACTCATCTCACCGAGAATGGCGACGCGCCGGATGCCCGGCCCCGAGATCTGGGCGAGCGTCTTCAGCCCCGCGAGCATCGAGTCGGGGCTCGCGTTGTAGGCGTCGTTGATGATGGTGACGCCCTTCGTCGAGGGCAGCACCTCCATGCGCCAGCGCTCGGCGCGGGTGACGGATTCGAGCGCCTCGACGATCTCGGTGATCGGCACACCCACCGTGTGGGCCACTGCCGCCGCCGCGAGAGCGTTGGTCACATGGTGTTCGCCGAGCACGCCGAAGTGCACGCGCGCCGACTCACCGGTCGGCAGGGTCAGGGTGAAGTCCGTTCCCGCGGTCGTCTGCACGAGACCGGATGCCCGAACCCCCGCACTCGTGTCGAGCCCGAACCACAGAACCTCGGCCCGGGTCTTCTCTGCCATTCCCTCGACGCGGTAGTCGTCGAGGTTCAGCACGGCCACATCGGTCGGAAGGAGGTCGGTCACCATCTCGGTCTTCGTGGCGAGCGTCTTCTCGATGCCGCCGAACTCGCCGGCGTGGGCGAGGCCGACCATCAGCACCACGCCGATGTCGGGGCGGGCCATGCGCACCAGCCGGGTGATCTCGCCCGGAGCGCTCGCGCCCATCTCGGCAACGAGGAACCGGGTCGACGGCTCGACCTTCAGCATGGTGAGCGGGGCGCCGACCTCGTTGTTGAACGAGTCGCGCGGCGCGATCGTCGGTCCCTGCCGCTCGAGGATGGTGCGAACGAGGTTCTTCGTGGTGGTCTTGCCGTTCGAGCCGGTGATGCCGACGACCGTGAGGGTGCCGAGTTCGCGGATGCGACGGATCACCTCGGTGGCCAGCATCCCGAGGGCCTCGACCGAGTTCTCGACGACGACCTGGGGAACGGTGAGGCCGGCCGAGACCCGCTCGACGATCACGAGGTCGGCGCCGTTCCGGATGGCGGCGGGGATGTAGAGGTGCCCGTCGCTGAACTCGCCGGGCTTGGCCACGAAGATGCCGCCCGGAACGATCTCGCGCGAATCGGTGTCGACCGTTCCGTTCACGACCGAGCTGCCGGAGGTACCCTCCTGCACGGCGTGGTCGCCGAGCACCAGGGTACCGCCCACCGTGCGGGTGAGGTCGTCGAGGGTCAGGTCGAGCATGAGATCTACAGCCATCCGGATTCGTGGAGCGCGAGGCGTGCGTCGTCTCGCGCAGAGTAGGGAATGTGTTCGCCCTTGACCTCGTGGTAGTCCTCATGGCCGGGGCCGGCGTAGAGGATCACGTCGTCGGGGGTCGCGACCGAGAGGGCCTTCCGGAACGCGTCGCGCGGGTCGGCGACCTCGTACATTTCGCGGCCGGGAACGGCTGCACGGGCGGCATCCACCAGCACCTTCCTGATGGCGGCGGGGTCTTCGCTTCGCGGGTGGAAGTCGGTGACGACCACGACGTCGGAGAGCCGGGCGGCGATCTGGCCCATCTCGACGCGCTTCGACGGGTCGCGGTCGCCGTCGGCGCCGAAGAGCATGATGATGCGGCCCTCAGTGACGCGCCGCAGCGAGTCCAGCGTGCTGGTGAAGGCGTCGGGGCTGTGCCCGTAGTCGATGAAGACGGCGGGGCCGTTGTTCGGGATGCGCTCGGAGCGACCGGGAATGTAGACCCGGATGCCGCCGTCGCGATCGAGCGCGGCGCCGATGTCGGCCAGCGGGTAACCCGCCTCGACGAGCATCACGAGCGCCAGCGCGGCGTTCTCGGCCATGTGCCGGCCGAGAACGGGGATCGATGTCGTGATCGAGGCGTTGTCGGGACCGTTCAGGATGAAGCGGGTCTCCTCGATCGACTCGCGGAGGATGGCGGCGTACCAGTCGGCGGCCTTGCCCGGGTGGGTCGAGAGCTGTGTCACCGGAATCGTCGCGGCCCGGGCGAGCCTGGTGCCCCACTCCGCGTCGTTGATCACGACCCCGCGCTTAGCGCGCTCGGCCGTGAAGAGCGGCGCCTTGGCCTCGAAGTACTTCTGCATCGTGCCGTAGTCGTCGAGGTGGTCGTGGGTGAGGTTGGTGAAACCGACCACGTCGAACACGATGCCGTCGACACGGTGGCGGGTGAGGGCCTGCGCCGAGGTCTCGATGACCACCGCCTCGGCGTCGGCCTCGCGCATGCGGGCGAGCAGCCCGTGCACCTCGGTGGCTTCGGGCGTGGTGAGGGTGCTGGTGACGGCGAAGTCGCCGATGCGCCGCTCGGCGGTGGTGCTGAGGCCGGCGAGTACGCCGAGCTGGCGCAGGATGGCCTCGATGATGTAGGCGACACTCGTCTTGCCGTTCGTGCCGGTCACTCCGAAGAGCACGGGCGCGAAGTGGGCGGTCTGGTAGACCCAGGCCGAGAGGGCTCCGAGGGATGCACGGGGGTCGTCGATGACGAGCACGGGCAGCCCCGACCGGGCTGCCAGGGCCTGGCCCCGGGCATCCGTCACGATGGCGACCGCACCCTTCGCGCGGGCGTCTTCGGAGAACTGGGCACCGTGCGCGTGCACACCGGCAAGCCCGACGTAGAGGTCGCCCGGTTCGACGCTCTTCGACGACAGCGTGATCCCCGTGATCGCCACTCCGTCGACGTCACCGTGCACCTCGAACCCGAACTGACGCACGAGATCGGAGACGAGCCGGGCGTCGGGGTGTTCGGGTCGCAACCCGGAAATGACCCCTGTCTTCACCTGGCTCCTCTGGGCACTCAATAGCGGGTGGGATAGTCGGCCGGAGGCACCGTCGACGGCAGCACCCGGTACTTCTGGAGCACCTGCGACATGATCTTCTGGAAGACCGGAGCCGCAGCCGAACCGTTAGTAATGGTAACCGGCTTCATCAGGTTGACCGAAACGACGTACTTGGGGGCCTCCGCCGGAGCGAGCCCCGCGACGCTGGTGAGGTAGCCTCCGCCGTACGCTCCCTCGCCGTTGCTCACCTCGGCCGTGCCGGTCTTCGCCGCGACGTTGTAGCCCGGAATCTTCAGCAGTGTGGCGGCGTAGCCCCCCTCGACGACGCTCTGCATCATGTCGACGGTCTGCTGCGCAGCGGTGGCCGAGACGACCTGCTCGCCCTGCGTGCTGGGGGCTTCTGTGATGGTGCCGTCGGCCGCTCTGCAGCCCTCGACGAGAGTCACGGGCATCCTGACGCCGCCGTTGCCGAGGGTCTGGTACATGCTGGCGACCTGCGCGGCGGTGGTGGTGAGGCCCTGTCCGAACGAGGTGTTCCAGAGGGTCTGTTCGTCCCACTGCGTGGGGTCGCGGATGATGCCCTCCGACTCGCCCGGGAAGTCGACTTCGGTCTTCTCTCCGAGGTGGAACTTCTTCATGTAGTCGTAGCGCTGCTGGTCGGTGAGCATCGCACTCATCAGCGAGATGCCCACGTTGGAGGAGACCTGCATGATGCCGGTCAGGGTCATGGGCTCGGGGTCGTGCGACTCGTCGTCGGTGATGACCGCTCCACCCGGCGTCTTGTACCGCTGCGGAACGATCACGCCGGTCGACGGCGTGCCCTTGCCGGCGTCGACCACGGTCGCTGCGCTCTCGGCCTTGAAAGTGGATCCGGGTTCGAACGGGCTCGAGAACGCGATGGCGCCCCAGAAGTTCGAGTCGGTCGCATCCAGGTTGTTCGGGTCGGGCGTGGGGTACTGCGCCGCCGTGAGGATCTTGCCCGTGGCGACCTCGGTGACGATCGCACTGCCCCACTCGGCACCGGTCGACGTGACCTGCTGCGCGAGCACCCGCTGGGAGTAGTACTGCAGGTCGCTGTCGATGGTGGTGACGACGGTCGATCCGTTCACCGGCTCCTTGTCGAGCACGGTGGTGTTCGGAATCGCGACGCCGTCGGCACCCTTCTCATAGGTCTGCAGGCCGTCGGAGCCGGCCAGGCACTGGTTCTCCTTCTCCTCCAGGCCGCCGGTGCCCACCAACGCTCCGTTCGCGTCGTCGCCCATGAAGCCCACGAGGTTGCCGGCGACACTGCCGTTCGGGTAGATGCGCTGCGGGTCGGTCTCGTAGTAGAGCCAGGGAATGTCGAGCGCGACGATGGCACGGTACTTGTCGAGGTCGATGCCCTTGATAATCGACGCGTACGAGCTGGTCTTGTCTGCGGTCAGCAGGGCGAACACGACCTCGGGGGTCTGGCCGGTGATCGCCGCGATCTTCGCGGCCGCCTCGGTGGGGGTGACATCGGGCAGGTCGCCGCCGGTCGCCGGGTCGATGGGGGTGTAGTCGGCCACGTCTTTCGGCGAGGCGGTGACGTTGTAGCGGATGACCGTGGTCGCCAGCACGACACCGTTCGAGTCGACGATGTCGCCGCGGGGGCCATAGATGGTCTGCGGTACCGAGAGCTTGTCGTACGACTGCGCGTTGAGGTCGCTGGCCTGCACCACCTGGATGTCGACGAGCCGCACCACGAGAACCGCGACGATGGCGGTGATGATGAAGATCGAGACGGCGACCCGGTTTCGTGTGGAACGAGAGCTTCTCAAAAGGGGCAGTGTCCTAACGGTGGGCGCCTTGCGGGGCTGGTCTTCAGTGGGTCGTCGGCGCGGGCAGCTGGCCCTGCCACGGTACTGCGGCGGTGGCTGCCGCCGCAGAAGGCGCGCTCGGAGTGGCGACGGGGGTGCCGGCGGTGGGCGCCGGAGTACCGGTGGCAGTTGCTGAGGATGCTGCGGCGGCGGTCGTGGCGGCGTCGGTGGCGGCCTGTGCCGCTGCCGCTGCCGCAGCGGCAGCGCCGCTCGTCAGTGCGTTCGGCACGAGCGAGGGCTGCCCGTTCGTCAGCGAGCCCGAGGCACCCGACGCCGTCTGCGGCGTGCCGAGCACCGCCCCGTCCGACAGGCGCAGGTAGGCGGGATGCACGTTGGCCACCATGCCGAGCGACTCTGCATTGGCAGCGAGGCTCTGCGGCGCGCTCAGCCCGTCGAGCTGCTCCGTGAGGGCGCCGTTCGTGCGGTCCAGCTCCTTCTGCTGGGACTGCAGCGATTCGATCTCATAGGCACCGTTCGACAACCCGATGCTCAGCGTGAGCTGCGCCACAACGATCGAGAACACTCCGACGACGACCACGGCCGCGTACGCCAGCTTGGGCTTCCGGCGACGCAGCACGTTGCTCGTCGCGATCGTGAAGCGCGACTTCGGCTTCGCGGGCGGCGAGTAGTCACCGAGGAAGGCATCGTCGAAGGGGTCGTCGAACGGTTCGGCGACCGCCGTGGCGGCTCCGGATGCTCGGGGAGACCTGGCTGGGGCAATACTCGTCATGATGCGACTCTCACTCGCTCGGCCGCGCGGAGACGCACGGGGGTAGACCTGGGATTGGTGGCTTTCTCGTCTTCGCCGGCGAGTTCGGCCCCCCGAACCAGCAACCGCAGCTGCGGCTGGTGTTCAGGCAGTTCCACGGGCAGTCCCGGTGGGGTGGAGGAGGTGGAGGCGGCCGCGAGTGCACGCTTCACGATGCGGTCTTCGAGGGACTGGTACGACAGCACCACCATCCGCCCGCCGAGCGCGAGAGCACCGATTGCAGCGGGAACCGCGAGCTCGAGCGACACCAGCTCCTGGTTCACCTCGATGCGCAGCGCCTGGAAGACGCGTTTGGCAGGGTGGCCCTGCCGGGCGAGCGCGGCAGGGGTCGCCTTCGAGATGAGGTCGACGAGCTCGGCGGAGCGCACCAGCCGGTTCTCGGCCCGGCGTTCGACGATGCGCTTCGCGAAACGCGCCGCGAGACGCTCCTCGCCGTATTCCCAGAAGATTCGGCGGAGGTCGGGCTCGGAATACTCGGCCAGGATCTCCTCGGCCGTCAGCTCGGCGGTGCCGTCCATCCGCATGTCCAGCGGCGCGTCCTTCGAGTAGGCGAATCCGCGCTCGGCGCGGTCGAGTTGCATCGACGAGACGCCCAGATCGAGCAGGATGCCCTGAACGTCGCTGTAGCCGAGCCCCTGCAGGGCATCCTGGATCTCGTCGTACCGGCAGTGCACCAGCTTCGCCCGCTCGCCGAAGGGCCCGAGACGCTCCCCGGCGAGCGCCAGGGCCTCGGGATCGCGGTCGAGGCCGACGAGGGTGAGGTCGGGAAAACGGGTGAGGAACGCCTCGGCGTGACCGGCCAGACCCAGCGTGCCGTCGACGAGAACGGCTCCGGGGGCGCCGATGGCCGGGGCGAGCAGCTCGATCGAGCGCTCGAGCATGACGGGGGTGTGGATTCGAGAGAGGTCCATAGACAACGGGTTCCGGTGGCGGTCGTGCCCCCTGATCCCCATCCGCATCGACCTGGCACCGGGGAAGTGTGCCAGGGCGAACGGCTGGGAGTCACAGCGCACGCATCACTAGAAGAGTCCCGGAACCACCTCCTCCTCGGTCTCACTGAACTTCGCTTCCTGCTCGGCGAGGTAGGTCTCCCAGGCACTCGCATCCCAGATCTCGGCACGACTTCCGGCACCGATGACGACGAGGTCGCGTTCGAGGCCGGCATAGGCGCGAAGTGGTGCCGGCACAGTGACCCGGTGCTGGCTGTCGGGGTTCTCCGCGCTCGCGCCAGACAGGAAGACGCGGAGATAGTCACGCGCCGTCTTGTTGGTCACGGGTGCCTGGCGGATCTTTTCGTGCACGGTCTCGAATTCACGCGTGGAGAACACGTAGATGCAGTGCTCCTGGCCACGCGTCATGACGACGCCGCTCGAGAGTTCTTCGCGGAACTTGGCCGGGAGGATGATGCGGCTCTTGTCGTCGAGCTTGGGGGTGTAGGTACCAAGGAACATGCGCCACTCCCCTCATTTCCGGCCAGACTGCGGGTGTTGCTCCACCGTACTCCACTTCCCTCCACTTTGCTGGTAAATCGCCCCACGGATGTGCCCGCTCCTCCCCTTCCCTCGTTTTCGGGCACAAAAAAAGACCGGCCCGTGGGGGCCGGTCTTTTGGTGAAAGCGGTGGGGACTAGTCGTTCTTCTCGTTGCGGTCATCCCAGCGGTCATTGAGGCGATCCATGAAGCCGGCCTTGTTGGCGGGCTTTCGGCTGGCGCCGGACTGGCTCGCACCGGGTGCAGCGCTGCCACCGCGGAGACGCCCGAGCGCCTTCGTCGGGCGCAGAGCCACGAGCACGCCGGTGAACATGACCGCGAAGCCCAGGATGCCGATGAGGGGAATGTGGATGACCACACCCACGATCACGACGGCGAGTCCCACGACGGCGAGCAGCACTCCGAGAACCAGCGAGCTGTAACTCAGGCGACCTCGCCCTGCGCCCACCGCCGACACGAAATCGGCGTCATTGTGATAGAGACTGCGCTCCATCTCATCGAGGAGCTTCTGCTCCTGCTCCGAAAGCGGCATTTCATTCACCTCTGGGCTCGGTATGGACCGTCAATCACAGCGGGTCCTGCGCCGTTCGAATCGAACTGCGCCGTCAAATAATACTGCGGGGTTCGTGGCTAGGCTAGGCGTGTGACTGAAAGTACACGCCTGACCACGTTCGTCGACACCAACATCGCGAACTTCCTCACGGACCGTGATCCCATTCTCACCTCTATCGCGGCGGAATTGGCTCCTTTCGGCGAATTTTCGCGGAATCTTCTCAGCGGGGGAAAACGCTTCCGCGCCCAGTTCTGCTATTGGGGCTGGCGCTCGGTGCTGGGTGACGACATCCGCAGCACAGAGCAGGCCACCGGCTACGGTTCAGGCCCCGGCGAACGCGAGTTCGAGGCGCTGGTCGAGCTGTGCACAGCGCTCGAGTTCTTCCACGCGGCGGCGCTCGTGCACGACGACATCATCGACAATTCCGACACCCGGCGGGGCATGCCGGCGGCGCACCGCAGCTTCGAGCGGCTGCACTCAGCGCAGGGCTTCTCGGGCGACAGGGCCGGTTACGGCCGGGCCAGCGCCATCCTGATGGGCGACCTGCTGCTCGCGTGGAGCGACGAGCTCGTCGGCAAGGCGCTGCAGGCGCTCGAACCGGCGGCAGCGCTCGCCACCCGGCAGGAGTTCAACCGCATGCGAGTCGAAGTGACGCTCGGCCAGTACCTCGACATCCTCGAGGAGGGAGCCTGGCCAGTCGTCCCCGAATCCGACCTGCTGCCCCGGGCCGAACGGGTCATCGTTTACAAATCCGCGAAATACAGCGTGGAGGCACCGTTGGTTCTCGGTGCCAAGCTCCACGGGGCATCCGTCGACCAGGTGGCGGCGCTGCAGGCGTTCGGCCTGCCGCTCGGCATCGCCTTCCAGCTGCGCGACGACCTGCTCGGCGTGTTCGGAGATGCGGCCCGCACCGGCAAACCGTCGGGAGACGATCTGCGGGAAGGCAAGCGCACGGTTCTCGTGGCGCTCGCGCGCCAGACCCTTTCGGCCTCGAGCCGCCGGCTCTTCGACGAGCTGCTCGGCGACCCCGACCTGAGCCCGGCCCAGATCTCCATGCTGCAGGCGACCATCACCGACAGCGGCGCCGCCGACCGCGTCGAGACGCTCATCGCGCGGCACACCGACGACGCGCTTGCGGCTCTCACGGCCGCCCCCCTGGCTGAGCCGGCGAAGATCGAGCTGGCGTCGCTGGCCCGCGTCATCACCCAGCGCGACGCGTAGCCCGCGGCTCCGCCCGAGCCTGAAAGGGGTTGCGAGCCCCGGGGATCAGCCCAGGGCCTGGGCGATGCGGCGCACCTCGGCCTTGCGGCCGGCGAGGAGGGCGTCGATGGGGGCGGCTCCGAGCGAATCCTCGGGTTCGAGCATCCACTCCATCATCTCGTCGTTGGAGAAACCGCTGTCGTGCAGCACGACGATCGTGCCCTTCAGCTCGCTCATCGGCGCCTCATCGACGATGAAGACCTCGGGAACCGACAGCACCCCGTCGCGCCTCGTCGCCAGCAGCGAACCCTCTTCGATGAGTTTTCGCACCTTGCTGATGGTCATGCCCAGCCTGTCGGCGAGGTCGGGAACGGTCAGCCAGTTTCGTGTTGTGTCGCTCACCACACAAGGATGGCATGTACCGGGCAGGGTCTGACACCCCCTCGCTGGTCTCGATTCGGTCGCAGTCGGGTGTTCGGCTATGTCGGTACCGCAAACGGCGAACTCTTCGGTTTACTATCGGGGCGTGAACCGCGCGCCCACCGACCCCATGCTCGATCGTCTCGTCGACGGTCGCTACCGGGTCTCTGCGCGCATTGCGAGAGGCGGAATGGCGACGGTCTACGTGGCCGACGACCTGCGGCTCGACCGCCAGGTCGCCATCAAGATCATGCACGGGCACCTGGCCGACGACGAAGCGTTCCGTGAGCGGTTCGTGCAGGAGGCGCGATCGGCCGCACGGCTCGCGCACCCGAACGTGGTCAGCGTGTTCGACCAGGGACAAGACGACGAGATGGCCTACATGGTCATGGAGTACCTGCCCGGCATGACGCTGCGCGACCTGCTCAAAGACTACGGGCGCCTCACCACCGAGCAGACGCTCGACATCATGGAGGCCGTGCTCGGCGGGCTCGCCGCCGCGCACAAGGCGGGCATCGTGCACCGCGACGTGAAGCCCGAGAACGTGCTGCTGGCCGACGACGGCCGCATCAAGATCGGTGACTTCGGGCTGGCGCGCGCGGCATCCGCGAACACGGCGACCGGCCAGGCGCTGCTCGGAACGATCGCCTACCTCTCCCCCGAACTGCTGACTCGGGGCGTCGCGGATGCCCGCAGCGACATCTACGCCTCGGGCATCATGATGTACGAGATGCTCGTCGGCGAGCAGCCCTACCTCGGCGAGCAGCCCATGCAGATCGCGTTCCAGCACGCGAACGAGACGGTTCCGGCGCCGAGCATCCGGGTCGCGGGCATCCCCGGCGAGGTCGACGAACTCGTTCGCTGGGCGACGGCCAAGTCCCCGGATGATCGACCGCACGATGCCCGCATCCTGCTCGATCGCCTCCTCGACGCCGAGGCCACGACCGCGGCGTCGCTGCGTGCGTCGGCCGCCGCGCAGCGGGCCGGCGTCTTCGAGACCCGTGTGATGCCCGCGGGCATGATGACGGCGGCGCACTCGGCAGCGGCTGCTGCAGGTGCGGCGGGCGCTGTCGCGGCGGGCGCGGCGGGCGCGGCGGGCGCAGCCGGCGCAGCCGGTAGCGGTACAGGTGGCGCGGGTGCAGCAGATGTGCTCGACCGCCCCTCTGCCGACGAGACGAGCCGGTATGCACCCGGCATCTCGGGCCACGGTGCGGCCGCTGGCCGGGCGGGCGCCGGCGGCTCGGGCGATGGCCGCGCGCACGCCGATCGCAGCTACGACGACGACGACGACGGTCTCTCGGGCTTCGACGACGGGTTCGACGAAGCTGCGACCCAGGTACTCCGCCCCCAGAAGACGAAGGGCGGCCGACGTGCCGCGGCCCGCGCTGCCAAGGCAGGCGCCGCTGCCGGGGCGGCTGCCGCTGCGGTCGATACCGGTGCGGCCACCGTTCGCGGCGCGGGCGGAGGCGGAGGCGGGGGCACGGGTTACGGTGCGGCGCCGGGCGGCATGGCCGCGGGTTACGGTGCGGCGCCGGGCGGCACGGCCGCGGGTTACGGTGCGGCGCCGGGCGGCACGGCCGCGGGTTACGGCGCGGCACCGGGCGCGACAGCCGGCCGGAGTGCCGCCTCCGCGGGTGGTTTCGCGGCGGGATTCGGTCTGCCCGGAACGACGGGCCACGCCCAGGGTGGCGGCGCGGCTGCGGCGGTCGCTCCGGCGGCGGCACCGACATCCGCTCGCCCTGCGGGGCCCGCCGAGCACCGGCCCGGCAGCGCTGTCGCGAAACTCCAGGCCAAGACGGCGAAACGTCGGCGGCGCGGGTGGTGGATCCTGGCACTGGTGGTCATTCTCCTTGCCGCGGGTGGCGGAACGGGCTGGTACTTCAGCTCGGGACCCGGCGGCAGCGTCGCGCTCCCCTCCGTGACCGGCAGCACGCCGGCGGATGCCGAGGCCACCCTCACCGCGCTCGGCCTGCAGCTCGGGGCCGAGGAGTCGGCGACGAGTCCGACCGTTCCCGCGGGCACCGTGCTCGGAACCGATCCGAGTTCAGACGCGGGCACCGTGCCGAACGGCTCCACGGTGTCGGTAGTGGTCTCCGCCGGGCCGGCGCAACTGCCGGTGCCGTCCCTCGTCGGATCGATGGAGGATGCGGCACGGGCATCCGTCGCGGGCCTGTTCACCGTGACCGACTCGCAGGGCCAGTTCGCGGGCGACGTCGCGGCGGGAACCGTCATGCAGGCGCTCGGCTCCGACGGACAACCCCTCGCGGCGACCTACGGCGAGCAGCAGCCGATCACCCTCGTCGTGTCGCTCGGCGGGGTCCCCGATGTGGTCGGCAAGACCCCCGACGACGCGTCGGCGGCGCTCAAGGCCGCGAACCTCGACTCCGCGATCGGCTCGTCGGACTACAGCGAGACGATCCCCGAGGGCAACGTCATCTCGATCGGCCTGCCGCCCTCACCCGTCGTGCCCGGCGCCACCATCACGCTGAACACGTCGAAGGGCCCCGCTCCCGTGCCGGTTCCGGATGTCGTCGGCAAGAACTGGTCGGATGCCAAGGCCGCCCTCCAGAACGACGGGTTCAGCCTGGGTTACAGTCCCGTTGCAGACCTCGCGGCCGGGGCCTTCGTGGTCAGCGCAACCGACCCGGCCCCCGGCACCGCCCTCCCCCGCGGTTCGAAGGTCACCGTCAGCTTCGCCGGCTTCTAGCCGCCGCGCCGCCCGGCGCGCCGCCGTCCCGCGGCCCCGCGCCGCCCGGCGCGCCGCCGTCCCGCGGCCCACCACAGCCCCGGCGACCGACCGCGCTCCGTCACGCACCTGCCCGTCGCGTGGAACGGACACGATTTCGGCCCTCCGAGGCAGATACTGGCGACGATGCGCGCGAGCGTGTCCATTCGGCGCACAACACCGCCGCAGTTCCGTCGAGGACCGGTTCCCCCATTCGGACGGACGGGGACCGAACCGCCGCGCATACGGGCCCGGATCGCCTCAGCTCCGTCCGGGTGGCGCCGCAGCGCCGCGGGCACGCGCCGCTGGCGCGCCTCAGTGCGGCGGGGGTGCGCGGCGCACTACAGCTTCGCGCCGCGCAGCTCCTCGGCGACCAGGAAGGCGAGCTCGAGGGACTGCATGTGGTTCAGCCGGGGGTCGCAGAGCGACTCGTAGCGGGTGGAGAGGGTGGCCTCGTCGATGTGCTCCGAGCCGCCGAGGCACTCGGTGACGTCGTCGCCGGTGAGTTCGACATGGATGCCGCCGGGGTGCGTTCCGACCGCGCGGTGGGCCTCGAAGAAGCCCTTGACCTCGTCGACGACGTCGTCGAACCGACGCGTCTTGTAGCCGTTGGGCGTGGTGAGGCCGTTGCCGTGCATCGGGTCGGTCACCCAGAGTGGGAGCGCATCCGAAGCCTTGATCGCCTCGAGGAGCGGAGGCAGGGCATCCCGCACCTTGCCTGCGCCCATGCGCGTGATGAAGGTGAGGCGACCCGGCTCCCGCTGGGGGTCGAGCTTGTCGATCAGCCTCAGCATGTCGTCAGGCGACGTCGTAGGCCCGAGCTTGACGCCGATCGGGTTGCGCACCCGCGAGAGGAAGTCGATGTGGGCGCCGTCGAGGTCACGCGTGCGCTCCCCGATCCACTGGAAGTGGCTCGACGTGTTGTACGGCGTTCCGGTGCGGGAGTCGATGCGTGTCATCGGTCGCTCATAGTCGAAGAGCAGCGCTTCGTGGGCGGTGTAGAACTCGGTACGCTTCAGCGCCTCGAAGTCGGCACCGCACGCGATCATGAACCGGATGGCACGGTCGATCTCCCGCGCCAGGTCTTCGTAGCGGGCATTCGCCGGGTTCGAGGTGAACCCCTTGTTCCAGTGATGCACCTCGCGGAGGTCTGCGAATCCGCCCTGCGTGAACGCCCGGATCAGGTTCAGCGTCGACGCGGAGGTGTGGTACCCCGCGATGAGCCTGGCGGGATCTGCCGCACGCGACTCGGGCGTGAAGTCGTAGCCGTTGACGATGTCGCCCCGGTATGCGGGCAGCGTCACCCCGTTACGCGTCTCGGAGTCGCTCGATCGCGGCTTCGCGAACTGCCCCGCCATGCGTCCCATCTTGATGACGGGCATCGAGGCACCGTAGGTGAGCACGACGGCCATCTGCAGCACCGTCTTGATGCGGTTGCGGATCTGGTCGGCCGTCGCCCCCGCGAACGTCTCGGCGCAGTCGCCACCCTGCAGCAGGAACGCCTGCCCGGAGGCCGCCACCGCCAGCCGGTCGCGCAGCGTGTCGACCTCGCCCGCGAACACCAACGGCGGCAGCTTGGAGATCTGGGCCGAGGCGGCCTCGAGCGCCGCGCGGTCGGGCCACTGCGGCTGCTGCTTGGCCACCAGGGTGCGCCAGTTGTCGAGACCGTCGATGACGCTCGCTTCAGCTTCTACGACACGTTCGGACAGATCTATCACGAGAACACTCAACTCACATCAGCAACAGGGGAACAGGACCTAACGCGAGACCTTCGCCCGCTTCTCCTTCACAGAAGTCGCGTACACATCGGAGTATTCCTGCCCGCTGATGCGGTGCAGCTCGTACATGATCTCGTCGGTGATCGAACGCAGCACGAATCGGTCTGATTCCATGCCGTCGAACCTAGAGAAATCTAGTGGCTCGCCGAACACGATGCCAATCCGGCGGATGTGCACCCCGCTGCCGACGGTCATGACCTTCTCTGTGTCGATCATGGCGACCGGGATGATCGGCACCCCGGCTTCGAGCACCATGCGTGCGACTCCCGTGCGCCCCCGGTACATCTTCGAGTCGGGGCTACGCGTGCCCTCAGGGTAGATGCCGAGCAGGTCGCCCTTGCCCAGCACCTCGAGACCGGTGTTCAGCGATGCCTCGGACGCCTTTCCGCCGGACCGGTCGATCGGCAGCTGCCCGGTCGCTGTGAAGAACAGCTTCACAAGTCGGCCCTTTAGCCCCTTGCCGGTGAAGTACTCGCTCTTGGCGAGAAAACTCACCCGACGGTCCATCATCAGTGGCAGGAAGACGGAGTCGGCGAACGACAGGTGGTTGCTGGCGAGGATGGCGCCGCCCGTGGCGGGGATGTTCTCCGCACCGAGCACCCACGGGCGGAAGACGAGCTTCACGATCGGGCCCGCCACTATGTACTTCATGAACCAGTAAAACATCGTCGTCCTCGCGTCTGACCTGTGATTCTACCGGGGCTGAATGACCCCGGGCGCGTCGGATGCCGCCCGGCGGCATGCCCGGCGCGGCCTCAGATCGACTCGGCGTACAGCCGGGCCAGATCGGCCGCTCCCACCACGCCGGCGTCGTTCACCAGCTCAGCGATGCGGAACTCCGGCTCGGGGTGGAACCCGCGCGCGGGCAACACGTCGAGGTACGCCGCCCTGATCGGGTCCAGCAGCAGATCCCCGGCCTGCGCCACCCCGCCACCGATGACGAAGAGTTGCGGATCGAGCACCGCCCCGAGGCTCGCGGCCGCCTGCCCGAGCCAGTGCCCGAGCGTGCGGAGTGCCAGCAGTGCACCCGGGTCACCGGCCTGGATGAGTTCGCTCACATCGAGCCCGCTCAGGATGCCGCTGCGAGCGCGTGCCGCCGCAAGACCGATCCCGATCCCACCGGCGTCGGCCAGCTCGTTGGCCGAGCGGAGGAGGGCACGCCCGCTGCCGTACTGCTCGATACATCCGCGGGCCCCGCACCCGCAGGGCAGCCCGTCGGGCACGACCCGCATGTGCCCCAACTCCGCTGCGGCGCCGAATCCGCCCCGGAAGAGTCGGTCGCCCGAGACGATCGCCCCGCCGACCCCGGTGCCGATGGTGAGGATGACCATGTCGCTGACCAGACGGCCCGCCCCGAAACGGAACTCGGCCCACCCCGCAGCGTTCGCATCGTTCTCGATGATGATGTGCATCCCGAGCCGCTGTTCGAGCTTCTCGCGAAAGGGTTCGTTGCGCCACGAGATGTTGGGCGCGTAGTCGACGATCGACTGCGCGGCGTCGATGAAGCCGGCGGCGGCGACACCGACAGCGCTGACCTCGACCCCCTCGGAGAGCCTCTGGACCATCGCGACGACGGCGTCTTCGATGAGCTGCGGATTGCTCGCGGTGGTGGGCTGTCGGTCGGAGCGCAGAATGGTTCCCAGCTCGTCGACGAGCGCGCCCGCGATCTTCGTTCCGCCAATGTCGATTCCTATGGCTTGCACAGTCACATCTTGGCAAGCGCCGCTGTTCCTGTCGAATTTTCGGCCCACCGATAGACTGGGGGGGTTAGGAACCGAAGGAGCTACCGTGGACCAGTTTGTCGCCCCAGCCGTTGTACCGGCCGACCCCGAGGCGAACGCCACCGACCTGCTGGTGAACCGCGTGAAGCAGTCACCGGATGCGCCCCTGTTCGCGATTCCCTCGAAGAACGGCGGCGACGGCGGCTGGGTGGATGTCTCGGGCGCCGAGTTCCTCGCGCAGGTGCGCGCCCTCGCCAAAGGCCTCATCGCGGCCGGAGTGCAGCCCGGCGACAAGATCGGCCTGATGTGCCGCACCCGCTACGAGTGGACCCTGATCGACTTCGCGACCTGGTTCGCCGGCGCCGTGCTCGTTCCTGTCTACGAGACGTCGTCTCCCTCGCAGGTGCAGTGGAGCCTGAGCGATTCGGGTGCTGTCGCCGTCATCGTCGAGACCCCCGACCACTTCGCCCGCTACGACGAGGTCGCCGCCGACCTTCCGCTCGTGACCCGGGTCTGGCAGATCGATCTCGGTGACCTCGACAAGATCGTCGCGGGCGGGGCGTCCGTCGACGACGCCGAGGTCGAGAGGCGCCGCACCCTCGCGAAGGGCAGCGACCTCGCGACGCTCATCTACACCTCGGGCACCATGGGGCGCCCGAAGGGCTGCATCCTGACGCACTCGAACTTCGTCGAGCTCTCCCGGAACGCCGCGGTCAAGCTCAGTGACGTCGTGCACGAGGGCGCCTCCACCCTGCTGTTCATCACGACGGCCCACGTCTTTGCCCGGTTCATCGCCGTGATGAGCGTGCACGCGGGAGTCAAAGTCGGGCACCAGGCCGACACGAAGCAGCTGCTGCCCGCACTCGGATCGTTCAAACCGACCTTCCTGCTCGCGGTTCCGCGGGTGTTCGAGAAGGTCTACAACTCGTCGGAGCAGAAGGCCGAGGGTGACGGTCGCGGCAAGATCTTCCGCCAGGCCGCCGACGTTGCCGTCGCCCACAGCGAGGCGCTCGACGCCGGCCACGTGCCGCTGGGACTGAAGGTCAAGTTCGCCCTGTTCGATCGACTCGTCTACTCGAAGCTCCGTGCTGCGCTCGGTGGTCGCACGAAGTACGCGGTGTCGGGTTCCGCTCCCCTGGGCCACCGCCTCGGGCACTTCTACAGAAGCCTCGGCATCACCATCCTCGAGGGCTACGGCCTCACCGAGACGACGGCTCCGGCCACGGTGAACCTGCCCGACAAGTTCAAGCTCGACACGGTGGGCCCGGCGCTGCCCGGGGTGGGCATCCGCATCGCCGCCGACGGCGAGGTGCAGGTGTCGGGCGTCAACGTGTTCGGAGGCTACTGGAACAACGCCGCTGCGACCGCCGAGGCAATGGACGGCGAGTGGTTCAGGACCGGCGACATCGGCGCGCTCGACAGCGACGGCTTCCTCACCATCACGGGCCGCAAGAAGGAGATCATCGTGACGGCCGGCGGTAAGAACGTCGCGCCTGCCGTGCTCGAGGATCCGATTCGTGCGAACCCGCTGGTCGGGCAGGTCATCGTCGTCGGCGACCAGAAGCCGTTCATCTCCGCGCTGGTCACGCTCGACACGGAGATGCTGCCGGTGTGGCTCGGCAACCACGGTGAGAAGAAGGAGATGACGCTCGCCGAGGCGTCGCAGAACCCCGCGGTGCTCGCCGAGATCCAACGGGCGGTGGATGCCGCGAACCAGACCGTCTCCCGGGCCGAGTCGATCCGCAAGTTCGTGGTACTGCCCACCGACCTGACGGAGGAGAGCGGTCACCTCACTCCGAAGCTCACCATCAAGCGCGCCGTGATCGTGCACGACTACGCCACGACGATCGAGCGCATGTACTCCAGTGCCCCCGCCACCGAGGGCATCTCCGTCGCCCACTGACCTAGCCCCTCACGGGGTTCGCGGGCCATAGCGTCGCAGCTCTCGGGCCATGAACTCGGCGAACGTGCCCGTGAATTCGAAACCATCCCACACCGGCCACTCCGGCCGACCGCTCATCGAGAGGTGCACAGTAGAGACGGCGTTATCGCGGTCGGTGTGCACCAGCAGCACGTCATCGGTACCGATCGACGTCGCCAGCAGCCGCACCGTCTCAAACGACGGATGCGCCGTCGTCAGCTCGGTCTGGCACTCAGCCCAGATCCAGTCGCGATCCTCGTCGTCGTCGGCGTTTTGCCACCATTCCGGCAGCGTTTGCAGATCAAACATGCAGACGAGAATAACTCAGGGAGCAGATCAGAACCAGTCGGACTCGCGCACCTCGCGCATCGCCGCGCGACGGGTCTCCTTCTCGAGGCGGTCGAGGTAGAGCACGCCGTCGAGGTGGTCGGTCTCGTGCTGGAGCGCCTGCGCCATGACGCCGGTGCCCGAGACCTCGACCTCCTCGCCGTCGAGGTTCATGCCGACGGCACGCGCGAACGGGTAGCGCCTGGTCTTGAACCAGAGCGTGGGTACCGAGAGGCAGCCCTCGTCCATGAACTCGGGCTCCCCCGAAACCTCCACGAGTCGTGGGTTGAGCAGGTACCCGATCTCGCCGTCGACGTTGTAGCTGAAGGCGCGCAGGTTCACGCCGATCTGGGCGGCGGCCACCCCGGCGCGGCCGGGTAGACGCACCGAGTCGAGCAGATCATCCACCAGGGCACGCACCCGGTCATCGATGACGCCGATCTCATCGCTCACGGTCTTGAGTACGGGATCTCCGAAGACACGGATCTCGCGGGCAGTCACAGGTGTTCTCCTTGCAGATGGGTCACCCCGATTTTACCGGTACCCCCGCGTCACGACTCGCAGTGTGCTGCGCTTGGAGCGGGCGCCCGTTCAGCGCGCCCGCCGCGCTCACCTCACGGCTCGACGACCACCAGGAGGTCGCCCGCCTCGACCTGCTGCGTCGTGGGGATGGCCAGGCGCCGCACCGTACCGCCGACGGGCGAGGTGATCGCCGCCTCCATCTTCATCGCCTCGATGGTCGCGATGGCGTCGCCGGCCGCGATCACCGTGCCCTGCTCGACCTTGAGGGTCACGACACCCGAGAACGGCGCCGCGACCTGGCCCGGCTTCGAGGCATCCGCCTTCTCCGCCTGCGTCACCGTGACCTTCACGTTCTGGTCGCGCACCACCACCGGTCGCAACTGCCCGTTCAGAATGGTCATGACCGCGCGCATCCCCTTGTCGTCGACCTCGCCGATCGCCTCCAAGCCGATGAACAGTCGCACGCCCTTCTCAATCTCGACGACGTGCTCTTCACCCTGCTGCAACCCGAACAGGTAGTCGGCCGTCTCGACGACGGAGAGGTCGCCGTACGTCTCGCGCTGCTGTTCGAAGGCCGCTGTGGGCCCCGGAAAGAGCAGGCGGTTGAGCGTACGCCGCCGGTCGGCCGAGCTGGCCTCGGCACCGATCAGCGCCCTGTCGTCGTCGCTGATCTCGGTGACACCCACACTCACGGTGCGCCCCTCGAGGACTTTCGTTCGGAAAGGCTCCGGCCATCCGCCCGGCAGGTCGCCCAGCTCCCCGGCCATGAACCCGACCACCGAGTCGGGAATGTCGTAGTTCTGGGGGTTCTCGGCGAAGTCGGCGGGATCGGCGCCGACCGCCGCCAGGTGCAGGGCCAGGTCGCCCACCACCTTCGACGACGGCGTCACCTTCGGGATGCGACCCAGGATGCCGTTGGCCGCCGCATACAGGTCTTCGATCTTCTCGAAGTGGTCGGCCAGGCCCAGCGCGATGGCCTGCTGGCGGAGGTTCGACAGTTGCCCACCCGGGATCTCGTGCTTGTACACCCGCCCGGTCGGCCCCGGGAGTCCGGATTCGAAGGGGTGGTAGAGCGCCCGCACGGCCTCCCAGTAGGGCTCGAGGTCGGAGACCGCCAAGAGCGACAGGCCGGTATCACGCTCGGTGTGAGCGAGCGCCGCGACGAGCGCGGACGCACTGGGCTGCGAGGTCGTGCCCGACATCGGTGCACTCGCGACATCCACTGCGTCGGCCCCGGCGCGACTCGCCGCGAGGAGCGTCGCGAGCTGCCCGCCCGCCGTGTCGTGAGTGTGTACGTGCACCGGCAGGTCGAAGTTCTCGCGGAACGCCGTCACCAGCTTCTCAGCGGCGTAGGGCCGCAGCAACCCGGCCATGTCCTTGATGGCGAGGATGTGCGCGCCGCTCTTCACGATGTCGTCGGCGAGCCGCAGGTAGTAGTCGAGCGTGTAGAGGTCTTCGGCCGGGTCGAGCAGGTCGCCGGTGTAGCAGACCGCGACCTCTGCCAGCGTGGTGCCGGTCGTCAGCACCGAGTCGATCGCGGGACGCATCTGGTTCACGTCGTTGAGCGCGTCGAAGATGCGGAAGATGTCGACGCCGGTGGATGCCGCCTCCTTCACGAACGCGTCGGTCACCTCGGTGGGGTATGGCGTGTAGCCCACCGTGTTGCGACCCCGCAACAGCATCTGGATGTTGACGTTCGGCAGGGCCTCGCGAAGCGACGCGAGCCGCTCCCACGGGTCCTCGCCGAGGAAGCGCAGCGCGACGTCGTAGGTCGCTCCGCCCCACGCCTCGACGCTCAGCAGCTCAGGGGTCATGCGGGCGACGTAGGGTGCGACAGCCAGGAGGTCCTTCGTGCGCACGCGCGTGGCGAGCAGGGACTGGTGAGCATCCCGCATCGTCGTCTCGGTGACCGCCAGGGCGGTCTGTGCGCGCAGGTCTTGTGCGAAGCCGATGGGGCCGAGCGCGAGCAGCCGCTGGCGTGAGCCGTCGGGTGCGGGCGCGGAGATGTCGATGGCGGGCAGCTTCGCGACGGGGTCGACGGAGCCTTGGCGCTTGCCGTTCGGCTGGTTCACGGTGACGTCGGCCAGCCAGTTGACGATCTTCGACCCGCGGTCCTTCGACACATGGGTGGCGAAGAGCTGCGGACGCTCCTCGATGAAGCTCGTCGACAGATCGCCGGCCGCGAACGACGGGTCCTCGAGCACCGCCTGCAGGAACGGGATGTTCGTGGAGACGCCGCGGATGCGGAACTCGGCAAGGGCGCGCTTCGAGCGGCGAACGGCCGCCGGGAAGTCGCGCCCGCGACAGGTCAGTTTCACGAGCATGGAATCGAAGTGCGGGCTGATCTGCGCGCCCGCGGCGACCGTGCCGCCGTCGAGCCGGATTCCCGACCCACCGGGCGACCGGTAGGTGGTGATCTTGCCCGTGTCGGGGCGGAAGCCGGCATTCGGGTCTTCGGTGGTGATGCGGCACTGCAACGCAGCACCCCGCAATACGATCTTCTCCTGCACGAGGCCGAGTTCTTCGAGGGTGGACCCCGAGGCGATGAGCATCTGCGACTGCACGAGGTCGACGTCGGTGACCTCCTCGGTCACGGTGTGCTCGACCTGGATGCGCGGGTTCATCTCGATGAAGACGTGCTGACCGGCGCGGTCGCCGACGGTGTCGACAAGGAACTCGACGGTCCCGGCGTTGACATAGTGGATGGACTTGGCGAACTTGATCGCATCGCTGTGCAGCGCTTCGCGAAGCTCGTCGCTGATGTTCGGGGCCGGAGCGATCTCGACGACCTTCTGGTTGCGCCGCTGAACAGAGCAGTCCCGCTCGAACAGGTGCACCGTCGATCCGTGCGTGTCGGCGAGGATCTGCACCTCGATGTGGCGCGGTCGCAGCACCGCCTGCTCGAGGAACATCGTCGGGTCGCCGAACGCACTGTCGGCTTCGCGCATCGCTGCCTCGAGGGCGCTGCGCAGCTCTTCCTTCGTCTCGACCCGGCGCATCCCCCGCCCGCCGCCGCCGGCAACCGCCTTGGCGAAGATCGGGAAGCCGATCTCGTGGGCACCGGCGAGCAACTCGTCGAGGTCGCGCGACGCCGGGGTGGAGCGCAGAACGGGCACGCCGGCCGCGATGGCGTGCTCCTTCGCGGTAACCTTGTTGCCGGCCATCTCGAGAACGTCGGTCGCGGGGCCGATGAAGGTGATGCCGGCCGCGGCAGCCGCGGAGGCCAACTCGGGGTTCTCGCTCAGAAAGCCGTAGCCGGGGTAGATCGCGTCGGCGCCCGACTCCCTGGCCACACGGATGATCTCGCTCACGTCGAGATAGGCCCGCACCGGGTGCCCGATCTCCCCGATCTGGTACGCCTCGTCGGCCTTGAGCCGGTGCATCGAGTTGCGGTCTTCGTACGGAAAGACAGCCACCGTCTTGGCGCCGAGCTCGACCGCCGCTCGGAACGCCCGGATGGCGATTTCTCCCCGGTTTGCAACCAGAATCTTGGTGAACATACGGTCCTTCCGAAGCAGTGCGGCGTCCATGCGGCATACAGGAGACAGTTAGGTTCTCTCAGCCTAGTGAAGGTAACGTAGTCGATTGTGCATGTACTCAGCGTCAGCTCACTCAAGGGCGGGGTCGGTAAGACAACCGTCACCCTCGGCCTGGCTTCCGCGGCCTTCGCGAAGGGCCTGCGCACCCTCGTCGTCGACCTCGATCCGCAGTCGGATGTGTCGACGGGAATGGACATCAACGTCTCGGGCCACCTGAACGTGGCCGACGTTCTGGCGTCGCCCAAAGAGAAGATCGTGCGGGCGGCCATCGCACCCTCCGGCTGGACGAAAGACCGCGGCGGCACAATCGACGTGCTCATCGGGTCGCCGTCGGCGCTGAACTTCGATGGGCCGCATCCGTCGATCCGAGACATCTGGAAACTCGAAGAGGCTCTGGCGACCGTCGAGAGTGACTACGACCTCGTGCTCATCGACTGTGCCCCCTCGCTGAACGCCCTGACACGCACGGCCTGGGCGGCCAGCGACCGTGTCGCCGTCGTGACCGAGCCCGGGCTGTTCTCCGTGGCTGCCGCCGACCGGGCACTCCGCGCGATCGAGGAGATCCGTCGCGGGCTGTCGCCACGCCTCCAGCCCCTCGGCATCATCGTGAACCGCGTGCGGTCCCAGTCGCTCGAGCACCAGTTCCGCATCAAGGAGCTGCGCGACATGTTCGGGCCGCTGGTGCTCTCACCACAGCTGCCGGAGCGCACATCGCTGCAGCAGGCCCAGGGCGCAGCGAAGGCCCTGCACGTCTGGCCCGGCGAGGGCGCCCAGGAGATGGCGCGCAACTTCGACCTGCTGCTGGAGCGCGTCATGCGCACGGGTCGCATCGGCGACTACGCCGACTCCGCGGCACCGGCCGTAGCCGGTCGCACCCCCGCCGACCGCTAGGCCCAGCCGACCTCCCCGCACTTCAACCCACCGCGCTCCCACCTTGGGAGCCCCTCGGCAATCCCGTGTGCCCCGCCGGCGCCTCGTGGCGTAGAAGAGGATGACGCGGGTGGGTGGGGC
Organism: Subtercola boreus; assembly: GCF_003399645.1. Classification (GTDB taxonomy): domain Bacteria; phylum Actinomycetota; class Actinomycetes; order Actinomycetales; family Microbacteriaceae; genus Subtercola; species Subtercola boreus_A. Next base: position 112,920 of record NZ_NBXD01000014.1, on the reverse strand, counting down.
CACCACGGGCTCAGTGCGAGCTCTGATCCTCTTTCACGCACGAGTTCGCGACCGGATGCCGGAGGATGGGTGGTGGGGCCGTGCGAGCGGAGAGCCGGCGCGGCCGGTCGGACGGGGGTCAGGCCGAGCGGGCGTCAGGCCGAGCGGGGGGTCAGGCCGAGCGGGCGTCAGGCCGAGCGGGCGGCGCGACGAGCGGCGAGCTCGTCGAGCGGGTCGGCCACGTCGGTGCCGAGTTCGACGAGGGAGGACTCCACCTCGCGGAGGACCTTGCCGACGGCGATGCCGAAGACGCCCTGGCCGCGGCTGACGAGGTCGATGACCTCGTCGTTCGACGTGCAGAGGTAGACACTCGCGCCGTCGCTCATCAGCGTGGTCTGCGCCAGGTCGGTGACGCCCGACTCCCGCAGCTGCTCGATGGCCGTGCGGATCTGCTGGAGCGAGATGCCCGTGTCGAGCAGTCGCTTGACGAGCTTGAGAACCAGGATGTCGCGAAAACCGTAGAGACGCTGCGAACCCGATCCGGCGGCACCCCGAACGGTCGGCTCGACGAGCGACGTGCGCGCCCAGTAGTCGAGCTGGCGGTACGTGATGCCTGCGGCCCGTGCGGCGACCGCACCGCGGTAGCCCGCAGCGGTGTCGAGCTCGGGAAGACCGTCGGTGAAGAGCAGGCCCTGGTCGTAGCGGGCTTCCCCGCCATGGACATGCTCACTCATCGTCTGCCTCTCTCGTACTTCTTCTACCCACGCTATCGACGCAGGGTTCTGCGAGCAACGACATCGGGCCAAGTGCCCCGGCGTGTCGTTCGAACCGGCACGCGCCCCGGCCCCCCACCTTACGGTGCGAGCTTGCCGAGCGCCGACCGGATGAGGCTGGTTCTCACGATTTCGAGCTGCGCCGAGATCTCGCTCGCGCGGTCGGCGATCTGCGCGCGGCTCGAGACCGTGTTGCGGCGGGCCACCGGCAACAGTGCGCTCTCGATCAACCCCACCTCCCGGTCGGCCGCCGCGCGGAACCCGCGCAGGTGCCGAGGCTCGATGCCCACCTTCTGCAGCTCGACCATCGCCTTCAGCACCCCGACCGCGTCGTCGCCGTAGGTCTCGCTCGCGGTCACCAGGGAGGCGCTCACCGCATCGTTGAGCAGCTGGGGTGTCGCCCGCGTCTCGGCGAGCAGGTCGTCGCGCGAGAGACGGCGTGCGCCACCGAGCATCGAGGGCACCGTGGCGGAGGTTCCGCCCGGCATCGCGGGGTTCAGCCCGGCGTCGACGTCGTGCAGGTACTGCTTGATCACGTTGAGCGGCAGGTAGCAGTCGCGCTGCATGGCCAGAACGAGGCGCAGGCGTTCGACGTCGGCGTTGGAGAACTTGCGGTAGCCCGACTGGGTGCGGGCCGGGCTCACCAGACCGCGCTCTTCGAGAAAGCGCAGCTTCGACGGGCTGATGTCGGGAAACTCGGGGCTCAGCTGGGCGAGTACCTGACCGATGCTGAGCAGCCGCCCTTCATCGAAGCGGGCGGAGAGAGCCGCCACTAGGCGTCGGCGTTCGCCGCCACGTCACGACGTGAGGGATAGAAGGTGAGACGGAACTTGCCGATCTGGATCTCAGAGCCATCGGTCAGGAGGGCGTCGTCGACCCTGACCCCATCGAAGTAGGTGCCGTTCAGCGAGTGCAGGTCGCGCACCGTGAAAATGGTGCCCGAGCGGGAGAACTCGACGTGGCGGCGGGAGACCGTCACATCGTCGAGGAAGATGTCGGCGTCGGGGTGCCGACCGACCGTCGTGGTCAGCTTGTCGAGCAGGAAGCGGGCACCCGCGCTCGGGCCCCTGCGCACGATCAGCAGCGCCGACCCGGAAGGCAGGGCCGCGATGGCGTCGAGCTCCTCGGGGGTGACGCCGCCCTCGAGGGCGGCCATCTGGGCCGCGAACTCGCCCGTGAGGTTCATCGTGTTGTCGGTGTAGGCGGTGCCGATGGCACTCGTGCCCGGTGCGGCGCTGTCGCTCTCGTCTGGCATTGTCGATGGCCTCCTTACTGGTGACCAGCGTAGCTGATCGGCCCTGTACGAAAAGCGGATGTGCACAAGTCGCGAGTCGATTTTCTGCGGCGCCCGTTTCGTACACTAGCGTCGGGCGGGTGACCTTCGACCGCTACAGCAACGATGTGCTCGCCGACTTCTCAAGGCGTCGGGTTCGGGCCGCCGTTCCCACCCGCGAAGCCGCGTTCGACCTCGTCGTCGAAGACGTGGCGAGCGACTTCTGCGGCTCGGTGACGGCCGTCGAGGGCAAGATGGTGCAGCTCGAAGACCGCAACGGAAAGCGGCGTATGTTCCCGCTCGGCGGAGGCTTTCTGTATGAGGGAACCCCGGTCATCCTGGTCGCGCCGTCGGCCAGCGCGAAAGGTGCGCTCCGCACGGCGTCGGGTTCGGTGAAGGCTCCGGATGCCCGGGCCCGGGTCGCCCGAGCGAGCCGCATCTTCGTGGAGGGCCGCCACGACGCCGAGCTCGTCGAGAAGGTCTGGGGAGACGACCTGCGCGGCGAAGGTGTGGTCGTGGAATACCTGGAGGGCGTCGACCACCTCGACGCGGTCCTGGCCGAGTTCCGTCCGACGCCCGCGCGCCGCGTCGGTGTCCTCGTCGATCACCTCGTCGAACGCTCGAAGGAGAGCCGAATCGCCGAACAGGTGATGCGAAGCCAGGGCGAAGACGCCGTGCTGATCGTCGGGCATCCGTACATCGACATCTGGCAGGCCGTGAAACCGGAGCGACTCGGCATCACGGCCTGGCCGAGCATCCCGCGCACCATCGAGTGGAAGCACGGCATCTGCCAGTCCCTCGGCTGGCCGCACGACGACCAGACCGACATCGCGGCCGCATGGCAGCGCATCCTGGGCCGAGTGCGCAGCTACACCGACCTCGAACCGGAGCTGCTGGGCCGGGTCGAACAGCTGATCGACTTTGTCACGACCCCTGCCACCGACTGACTGGCCGAGGACGGTCGATAATGGGTGCCATGGTCTCTCCCGTACTGCTCGTTCTGCGCTCCCCGTCCACCGTCGCCCACGACGAGGGCGCCGTCACCGCGGGTGCCTCAGCGCCCGTCTTCGACAGGCTCGACCCTGCAGCACCGGTCGCGAACGCCCTCGATCTCGGCATCACCCGCGGCGACGGCGTCTTCGAGACCATCACGGTGATCGATGGCATTCCGCAGGCTCTGGATGCACACCTCACCCGCCTCGAACGGTCGGCCGAGTTGCTCGACCTCCCGACCCCCGACCTCGACGCCTGGCGCACAACCGTCTTCGCCGCTGTCGACACGCACGACCCGGTGGAGGAGGCGTTCATCAAGCTGGTCTACTCGCGCGGCGTGGAGGGGCAGCCCCTGCCCACCGGCTGGGCCTGGATGCAACAGAGCGGCGACTTCACCCGACAGCGCACCGAGGGTATCGACGTGGTTCTCCTCGACCGCGGTTACCCCAGCACCGTTGCCCAGACCTCCCCGTGGCTTCTGCAGGGCGCCAAGACGCTGTCGTACGCGATCAACAGAGCGGCGCTCCGCGAGGCCGCGCGGCGCGGTGCCGATGACGTGGTCTTCGTCTCCTCCGACGGACTGTTGCTCGAGGGACCGACGGCCACGATCATCCTGAAGCTCGGCGAGACATTCGTGACGCCGCGGCCCGACCTCGGCATCCTGCCGGGCACCACGCAGCACAGCGTGTTCGAGATCGCGACGCTCAACGGTTTCAAGACCGCCTACGAGAGCCTGACGCCGGCCGACCTCCGCGCGGCCGATGCGGCCTGGCTCGTCTCGAGCGTGCGCAATGCGGCGCCCATCCGCTCGGTCGACGGGGCTCCCCGGGCCGTGGATGCGCAGCTCACCGACTCGATCAACACCGGTCTCGCGGCGCGAACCACCTGATGTTCCGCGCAGGCCGTGCGCGCCCCGACCGGTGTCGGCACACGTTTTGCGCAAAAGCGGGCCGGACGACGCGGGCCGGGTCAGCCGACCGGGCCCTGCACGAGGGTGACGGTGACCGTCTGGCTGGTGCCCGCGGCATCCGTGTAGGTGATCGACACGGTGTCGCCCGGATTGTAGGCCTTCAGGGCGGTGGTGAGCTCGGTGCCGGAGGCGACCGCGATTCCATCGACGGCGGTGATGACGTCACCGGCGACGAGGCCCGACGTGGCGGCGGGGGTGTCGGCGATCACGCCGGCAACGGTGGCGCCGCTTGCGGTGCTGGTCGAACCGGTCGAGCCGCTGGTGCCCGAGCCGGTGGAACCGCTGCCGCGCGAACTCGAGCCGGGGTACGTGCTGGTCGCGTCGCTCGCGATCTCCACACCGAGGAACGCGGGGTAGCCGAGGCTGACAGTGCCCGACTCGGTGCCGGCCTCGACCTGCTTCGCGATGGTGAGCGCGTCGGTGATCGGGATGGCGAAGCCGGTGACATCCGAGCTGCCGCTGGAGGCCGCCGTATCGATGCCGACGACCTCGCCGTCGGCGTCGTACAGCGGCCCGCCCGAGTCGCCGGACTGGATGTCGGCGGCGATCTGGATCATGCCGTCGAGCGTCTCGCCCGCGGCCGATCCCTCGGCCTGCGTGGTGACGGACTGCTCGAGCCCGGTGACGGTGCCGGCCGCGGCCGAGAGGGTTCCGGTGCCGCCGGCATTGCCGACGCCGGTGATCTCGTCGCCCACGGCGAGGGCCTCAGAGGTGTCGAGCTTCGCCGGGGTGAGTCCGGATGCTCCCTCGAGCTTGATCACGGCGACATCGTTCGTGGCGTCGGTTCCGACGACCTTCGCGGTGTAGGTCTTGCCCGTCGAGGCGATCGTGACAGTGATGCTCGTCGAGCCTTCGACGACGTGGTTGTTGGTGAGGATCTCGCCGTCGGATGTGAGGATGATGCCGGTGCCGGCAGCGCTGGCGCTCTCGTACTTCAGCTCTGTGTTGATGAAGACGACACCGACGGCCTGTGCATCCGTCGCATCGGTCGCAGCCGTCGTGCTGCTGCCGGTGGAACCCGAACCCGTCGAGCCGCTGCTGCCCGAGGAACCACTGCTCGAGCCGCCACCGAACCCGTAGCCGTAGCCATTGGTGCCGTCGGGGAGCGTCGAGGTGCCCGAGCCGCCGGTGGTGTCGAGGTAGCGGGATGCCGCGCTGCTGTCTGAGGCACCGGTCGCTGCTGCGACGGCACCCACCGCGAGGGGGACACCCGTGACCGTCACGCCCACGCCGAGGCAGCCGACGGCGAGTGCGGCCGCCGTCGCGCCGAGAATGAGAAAGTTGCGCGGGCGCCAGATCCGCCTCTCGCGGGTCGTGCTCCCGGCGGCGGCGGGTGCCACCTGGTGCTGCTCCGGCTGCGGGTCGATCTCGGGGGTTTCCATGATGTCCTCTCGGTGCCCCTCGTGGGCAAGATCAAGAGAACGCCCGAATGCTATGAAGAAGCTATGCGCAGCGCTCGGACAGCCTGAGAACTATCCGTGGGAAGACTGAGGGTGCCGGCGAGGAGATCTCTGTAGTCTGGAATGCATGACTGACGAGACACAGACCGATGCCCTCGAGGGCGCTGCTGCCCGGCCCGCAGCCACGGTCGTCGTGCCAGCGGCGACTGTTGCGCTCCCCATGAACCAGATGGGCTATGTGCTCACCCGCCGCGACCGTACAGCCATCCGTTTCATCGACTGGGCCGTGAAACTCGGTACCCCGGAGTTCCAGCAGCGCTACCGCCCCGTCTCCGACGAACTCTTCACTCACGTCTACATCGACCCGACGGCCAAGCCCGCCTTCGTGCCGCCCGCCCTCGCGCGTGTCGACCAGCTGAATGCCGAGAGCGATCCGCTCGAGATCATCCGTTCGCACCTCGGCGTGGTGATCGACGACCGGCAGTCCCGCGACAAGGCCCGCCTCGATCTTCAGGCACACCTCGAGGAGACACAGGCAGACCTGGCTGACGTCCGCGCCCGCGCGGCCGACCTCGACGAACGCCTGGCCGACACGACGGCTCGCCTCGGCACCGCCGACGCCCGGGTCGTCGAGCTGGGAGAGCAACTCGAAGCCGAGGTCTCAGGCCTCCATTCGAGCCACGCTGCCGAGCTGGCTGCGACGCTCGGATCGCACGAGGCATCCGTCGCCTCCCTGACCGAGGAGCGCGACCGCACTCTGGCCGAGCTCGCAGCAGACCGCGACACGACGGTCGCCGCGCTCGTCGCCGACCGCGACGCAGAGGTGGCCCGTCTCGAGGCCCAGCTCACGAACGACACCGCGGAGCAGCGGGCGCAGCACGAGGCCGAGATCGAGGCCCTGCACGCCGCCCACGCGGGCGCCGTCGGCACGCTCACTTCTTCGAATGTGCAGGCCGCCGAGGAGGCAGAAGCACGCCATGACGCTGCCGTCGCGGCCCTCGGAGTGAGGCACGCCGCAGCCATCGCTGCCCTCCAGGCCGAGCTCGCAGCCGCGATCGCGGCGGCCGAGGCCACGACCGTCCAGCTGAGGGAGGCCCGCCTCGAGGCCGGCAGCCTCACCGCGCAGCGCGACCGGGCCATCGCCGAGGGCTCCGAATGGCGAAACCGTCTCCACCAGACGGTCGGTGCGCTGGCCAGCACCGTCGATGTGGGCGAGTGGACGAACGACAATGCTCCCGACGCCCGGCTCATCAGCGTCGTCGAGCAGAGTCGGCTCGCCCTCACCGCTGACGTGGATGCCGCCCGCGCGACCCTCGACGAGATCGAAGAGGTGGCGACGTCGCAGCTCGTGGACGAGACCGAGACCAGCGACTACGCGATCGGCGCGAACGACGCCGCGGTGCTGGTGCTGAACGCACTGTACGGGTCGGCCGAGGAAGGTGAGGGTGACGTCGGTGCGGGTGCCGGTGCTGATGTCGGTGCCAGTACTGCAGTCGGTACGGGAGCGGGTGTCGTCGCTGCAGGTGGTTCCGTTGGTGCCGACTCCGGCGACGCACAGCTGTCGGAGGTCGAGGAGGCTGACGCCGAGTTCGAGGCTGAGCTGCGCGATGAGGTCGACGTAGAGTTCGAGGCGTCGGAGGGCGACGTGCCCTCGGGCAGCTGGGCGCTCTCCGATGACGACGACGATGACGATGCTGCGCACGAAGACGCAGCAGCCCAAGAGGGTGCAACGGAAGACGATGACACCGCCCGGCCGGAGCAGCTAGCGGGGCGGCCCGCGGAGCCCGAACCAGCGCTCATCGGCCACACCGCTGTCATCGAGCACCACATCGTGCGCGACGAAACCGACGAGATCGACGACGTCGACAAGCTCGGCAGTCTCTTCGCCGACGACACCGACACCACTGACACGGACGACACCGGCACGGACGACACCGACACCGAGGACACCGACAACGCCGACACCGACAACGCCGCGAAGACTCCCGTCGCCGGTCGTGGCGAGCGCGAGCACCGCCGGGCATCCTGAGTCGCATCCGTGCCTGACCTGGTGAGTGCCCGCGTCGACAGCTGGGCCTGGGCGGTGCGGCTGTTCAAGACGCGGTCGGCAGCGACGGCGGCCTGCCGCGCGGGGCATGTGAAGGTCAACGGCGAGAAGGTCAAGGCCGCGCAGACGGTGAAGGTGGGTGACGAGGTGCGCATCCGCAGTGCCGGATTCGACCGCATCGTCATCGTCAGCCGCCCCGTCGTGAAGCGCGTGGGTGCCGTGGTCGCGGCCGAGTGCCTGGTCGATGTGACTCCCCCGCCGCCGCCGCGCGAGACGGTGGCGCTGGTCGCCACGCGCGATCGGGGCGCCGGGCGGCCGACGAAACGCGAGCGGCGCGAAGTGGATCGGCTGCGCGGGCGATAGGGTGCGAGCAGCGACAGGGCCGGGGCGGCTGCGGCTGCGCGGGCGATAGGGCGCGAGCAGCGACAGGGCCGTGGCGGCTGCGGTGCGGGTGCGGGCCGGGTGCGGGCACGGCGCGGGACAGGCGCAGGCGTCAGATGGAGGCGGTGACCTCATGGGTCGTCTCGACAGCGGCGACCTCGCGGGCCCTCTCGACGGCGGCGACCACTCTCATCCGCAGGGCATTCGACCGGTCTCTGAAGCCACGCTGCCGCCGGGAGTACTCCGCCTTGCCGTCCCGAGTCTCGATTCGAACGGGGTGCAGCCCGAACGACGACACATCGTACGGCGAGGCCTGCATGTCGAGCTGGCGGATGTCGCGGGCGAGCTCGAAGCAGTCGAGCAGCACCTCGCCGGGAACCAGCGGGCCGAGTTTGATCGCCCATTTGTAGACGTCCATGCCGGCGTGCAGGCAGCCCGGCTGCTCGAGGTCGGGCTGTGACTCGCGGGTGGGCTGCAGGGCATTTGTACCGACCGCTTCGGGCGTGAAGAATCGGAACGCGTCGAAGTGCGAACAGGCGATGCGGTTGCTCTCGACGACGCGGTCGGTCTGTTCGGAGGTCAGCCGCAGCGGAAGGAATTCGTGACGCACCCCGCCCGCCGGAACGCGGTAGACCATCGCCCACTCGTGGAGTCCGAAACAGCCGAACTGCGCGGGGCGCGCGGCGGTCTGGCGCAGCAGCCGCTCGATGAAGTCGACGGTCGACGCCCTGGCGGCGAGGAACCCGGCCGCGTCGACCGTGCTGTGGGCGCCCGTGGCGGCGGAGCTGCGCGGGCCGGCGACTCGCGCGTACCACCGCCACGCATGACGGTCGCGATCGGCGGTGTCGGCCAGGGTCACTCCGGCGCCGGGGTGCCACCTTCGCAGCAGGCTCGGCTTGTACGGGTAATACGTGAAGAGAAAGTCGTCGATCGGATGCGCCACACCTGTTGCACGCCGCGATCGCCAGCCTGCGGTGAGGTCATCCGCGCGCTCCTGGTGACGGGCCTCGAGCGCCGTCCACACCTCGAGGGAGAGCACCACCGTGGCGGGCACGGACGCGCCTGCGGATGCACCGGATACCGCCACCGCCCTGCCGGCCGAACCCACCATCGGCACAGCGGGCTCTGTCGCGGGTGACACTGCGGGCACCACTGCGGCGTCTGACGACCCCACCGTCGCCCCGGTCGACCTCGAAGAGGCAAGCCCGGTAGTGGTCGACGTCATACTTCGACCCTACAGACCACCGCGCAGGCTGCGCTCGACCTCAGGCGACCCGCAGCTCGCGGAGCGGATCACGGGTCGACGCGATCAGCGCCGGAACCACCGCGGCCACCAGGCTTGTGACAATGGCGAGCACCCCGACGGCAATAGTGAAGGCGGGTGTCGGCAGCGGCAACCCCTGCACACCGAGCAGGAGGAGCGCCGCTGTCACGCCCACCAGCACCGCCACCGCGGCGAGCAGCCCGACCTGGCTGAGCAGCAGAGCGACGAGGATCGATCGGGATGCCCCGAGCGCACGACGCCGCCCGAAGTCTCGCCGACGCAACATCACCAGCGCGAGCAGGATGGCGCCCACCAGTGCTGCGGCCGCACCGAAGACCGACAGAACGAGTGTGCGCCCGTAGTCCCCCAGCTGCCCCGCAACCTGCTGCCGCACCGAGGCCAGCTGTTCGCTCGTCTGCACCGTGACGGTGGTCGGATCGTCCACCCCCAGCACCGAACTCACCACCGCCGCAACCGCGCCCACCAGCGTGGGTGACGCCGCCCGCACCACCACTACCGCCACCGGCTGGGCCGCACCCCCGCCGACCCCGCTCCCGTCGCCACCCGTACCCCCCCGACCCCGGATACCGCCGTCGGCACAAGCACCACCGGTTCGAGGAACGACAGCTCCCCGGGCAGGTCCACGGTCTTCGCGAGATCGTACGACCGTCCCGATGACTCCGAGACCGCCGTTCCCAGACCGGCGGCGAAACCGAGCTGGGTCGCGGCATCCGTCGACAGGAGACCCGAACCGCCGAGGTCCGTTCCGTAGTAGGGCCGCAGGGAAACCCGCGCGCCGCCCTCGAAGGCCGCGTTCGTGACGTCGTCGGCGAATCCGAAGGCCCCCACCCAGTCGATGTCTGCGGCACCCTGGAGCCGATCGAGCACACGCGTGTCGAGCCCGGAGCCAGCCTGGGCGCGCACGACGATCGACCGCGTTCCCGACGCGTCGAGGCTGGAGAGTACGGTCTCAGCGCTGCCCTCCGCGCTCCCCGCCGTCACGAGCACGGTCACACACAGCGCCGCCACCACGACCACGGTCAGCAGCGAGGCGACCCTCTGGCTCGCCGCCGACACCCATGCTTCCCTCAGCACCGCGAACAAACGCACCGAGAGCACCCCAACTGCTGTATCGGGCGCGCTTTCGAACACTTCGGGTCCTCTCAGGGCAGGGCGGGGCAGGGCGGGGCAGGGTAGGGCAGGGCAGGGCGGGGCGGCGGCGCGCGCAGGGGCGGCGCGCCGGAGCATCAGAGCTCCACGACTCGATCGCACCGAGCGACGAGGTCACGGTCGTGCGTCGCGATGATGACGACCGCCCCCTCGTCGGCGACCTCACGGAACGCGCCCCGCACGATGGCCGCCGACTCCGCATCGAGGTTGCCGGTCGGTTCGTCGGCGAGCAGGATGCCAGGGCTCCCCATCAGCGCACGACAGAGGGAGATGCGCTGCGCCTGTCCGCCCGAGATCTGCCCGGGACGGGCGTCGGCACGCCGGTTCACCCCGAACCGCTCCAACAGCTCGTGCGCTCGGTTCACGGATGCCCGGCGGGAGCGGGAGCGATACAGGCACGACTCCAGCACGTTGTCGAGCACCGTACGCTGCGAGTCGAGCAGTGCATCCTGGAACACGAAACCGAGCAGCGTCGCACGGAGTCTCGCACGTCGGAGATCGTTGAGCACCGCGGTCGGAACTCCGTCGAGGGTGACCTCGCCGGCATCCGGGCGCACCATCAGCCCGAGCAGATGGAGCAGCGTCGACTTTCCACGGCCGGACACCCCGGTGACCGCCACGACCTCACCCGCCTCGAACGACCCGTGCCACGCGTCGAAGAGCGGCTCACCACCCCGGAATCCGAAGCTCACGCCCTCGGCGCGCACCCTCACCACGGTCACGGTGCAACCGCTGAGGGCACCCGCACGCGGAGCCCCGGCTGTACGCCGCCGACGACCGCCATTCCGCGGGCCTCGGCCGTGACGGTCACCGGATGCGCCACCCCGCCCTCGTCGAGCAGTGAGAGCGCGTGCTGCGGGTCGGAGCGCAGGGCGATCGCCGGCACCACCGTGCCACGCACCGTCTCGAGCGTGACGATCTCGGCGGCCAGGAGCGTCTGGCCGGTGACCGGCACCGAATCGCAGGCGGCGCCGCAGATGGATGCGGCCGCACCCGGCTCGCCCGCGGCATCCCCGCCCGCGGCCCCGCCCGCGGGCGCCGCGCCCATAGCCCCGCCCGCGGCCTCCGCGCCCATAGCCCCACCCGCGGCCTCCGCGCCCGAAGCCCCGCCCGCGGGCGCCGGCTCGAGCCCCAGCACCACCGTGCCGCCCGACGGTGCGGCGGCGCGCCCCGCGACCGAGGCCTCCCAGCGCTGCCCGCCGGCCGCCGTGATCTCCACGCGGGCGCCGGTCGGGATCTCGGCCGACTGCGCCTCGCCGGCCGGCAGGGTGAACTGCGGAGCGGAGCCGAGCGCGAGCACGACCTCCTCTCCCCCGCCGAGCCGCGCGCCCCGCCGCACCACGTCGGTCTTCAGCGTCAGACGAGCAGGGAGCGTCGGTACGAAGACCACGTCGCCCAGTCGCACCGTTCCGGTCGCGTCGACGCCGAGCGCCTGCTGCCAGCGCTCGATCGCTGCCACCGAGTCGGTGCCGATGGTGCCGTCGATGGCGCCCGCGTAGACGCCCAGGTCGCGGAGCAGGCCCTGCAGCTGGGCCGCATCGTCACCGCTCGTGGCCGAACCGATGTCACGGTAGGCCGGAACACTGCCCTGCGCCGCAACCACCGGGCGCTCGTTCACGCCGTACAGTCGGGCACCCGCCGCCGCCACGGTTCCGGCGGTGGCGTCGACCGAGGTGACCACACCGACCGCCTCGTTCGTACCGACCGGCAAGGCCTGCCATTCGGCGGCGACGTTCAGGGCGAGCCGCGAACCCACCTCCCCCTCCGTCACCGTCACGGTCGCGAAGGCCGCGGGGTCTGCTGCAGCACCGGGCGGCGACAGGACGACCGTGAGTGCCCAACCTGCGACGACACCGCCGGCAACCAGCCCGGCGACCCCGATCATCCCCGCCCGGCCCCCAACTCGAAGGCGCCGGGCACTCATCGGGTGTCACCCCCGGCCCGGCGGATGATCGAGGCCAGAACCCACACGGATTCGGCCTCGAGCTCTGCCAGCTCGTCGAGCACCCGGGTGTCGAAGCGCCCGAGCGTGACCCCGGCCTCGACGCAGGCGAGCACCAGGGTGTCGCAGCCCCGCTCCCGGCCGACTGCCATACCCGAACGGGCGTCTGCCAGCGTGTCGAATGGACCCGTTACCGCAGGTCGCCCGTTCGGCATGATCTCCCTCTCTCCCCTACGTCTCGCGGCGCCGGTCAGAACGAGCCGTCGGCGCAGGAGAAGGCCCGGCCGGTCTCCGTGCCGGCGGGATAGGAGATCTGCATCGCGACCACCCCGTTGCCGCTCGAGAACCGGTGGAACCCCGATCCGAACGTGCGGCTCGACCAGCTGACCCCGTTCGCCTGGTGGTAGTGCACGCTCGTGGCGCTGACGTAGGCCGTCGAGGCGGCCGCGGGCCCGCCGAAACCACACACCTGCGACCCGAAGTCGACCGAGTTGGCCGACGCCGCCGACGAGTTCGCCACGACGAGCGCGGCTGCGACGACGAGAACGGCGAGTGTTGCTGGAACTGACTTCATGACTGATCTCCCTCTTCTCCACCGAGTGCGAGACCGGACGCATTGACGCGAGCCGGCTTCGGTGGGATTGTTGTGTGTGAATAATCCTCACTATACGCCTCAGGCTTTTGCGCCACGTCGGTGAGCCGAAACTCTCAGAAAGGACAGGTGGATGCCCGACAGACGCCGACCCACACCTCTCTTCGCGTGCATGGTGGTGGCCGCGCTGGTGCCACCCGCCGTGACGGCCTGCGGCACCGGCTCCGCGCATCCGGAGCCCACCGTGGAGAGCGCCCTCAGCCAGTCGCCGGTCGCCGATGCCCTCTACCGCTGCATCACCGACCGCGGCTGGACGGTGACACTGACCTCCGACGGCGGCATCGACGCCTCGAGCGACACCATTCCGAAGGAGCAGTACGACCGGTACCTCGCCGACACCTGGGCCTGCAATTCGGAGGTCTCGGCGCGTTTTCCGGTCGACGACCGGCAGAAGCACCTGCTGTACGGCGCCGAACTGGCCGAGCGGGACTGCCTCGAGGCGCACGGCTACGCCGTCGATGAGGCGCCGAGCCTGCAGACCTTCCTCGACGGGTACGAAAGCCGGGCGTGGTCGGCGATGGCGTCGTCGGACGTCGCCCGACTCAGCCAGACCATGGCAGAGAGCGAGTGGGAGGCGATCAACCGGTCCTGTCCGCAACCGGTGCCCGGGGCACTGAAGTAGGGAAAGCTCCTAGGAGCCGAGGCTGACCCCCCGCGCCGCGCCGAAGTCGACGTGCAGGTGCGTGCAGGTGTCGTCGAACGGCGCAAAGTTCGAGAGCGAGATCGAACGGCCGCAGCTCGCCTGGCCGAGTCCGCTGCCCTTGGGAACCAGCGGGTCGAGCAGGCTGATCAGCTTCAGCGAGTCGCTGTCGGCTCCGGTGAGGCCGTGCCCGTTCAGGATGTAGAAGTCGACCGCGTGCCCGCCGCCGTCTTTGTAGTGCGACGACGCCGTACCGGCGCCTTCGATCTGGTTGGTGCAGTGCCGGTTGATGTCACTCACACCGACCTTGTCGAAGTTGTCGACCGCGACCTTGATGGTCTGCAGAACGCGGTAGTCGACGCCGCAGCCCGGCACGGCGACGCCGTTCGACAGGTTGCGGATCTCGGCGATGTGATCGGGCACCGATCCGACGAGCTTGCCGGAGGCGACATCGGCCATCAGCTCGGCGGCGAGGGCCTGCACGGTGGGCGAGACGGTCGTGCCGTTCGTGGAGTCCATCGCCGCCATGTCGCCGGTCGTGGTGTACCCGTCGCGTGTCGAGCTCTGCGAGTTGACCCCGTCGACCGTGAGGCTCTGGATGCCGAGCTGGCTCGACGCGGTGCGGGCCGAGAGCGGCAGGCCGTCGTTCTCGGTGTAGGCGTACGCCGGCAGGGCCAGGGTTGCGACGAGACCGGCGGTGGCTACCATCACCGACGTGTTGACGATGGTGCGCTTGCGCGAGAAGGGCTGTGACGACGACGAGGTGCGTCCGAGACGCGGCATCACGCGCTGTCGGGGGTCTGAGGGCGACGACACGGATGCCCGGGCCTGGCGCGGCGCGGAGACGGAGGTTCTCGGCCTGGCGGGTGCGGGCGTGACGTCGATCGTGCGCGGAGTCGAGTCGACGGCGTGGGGCAGGGCCTCGGGGGCGAGCGGCGCGGTCGCGGGCTCTTCGCGTTCGGCGGGTTCGGGATCGGCTTCGAGATCGGGGTGCCTGCTCGGCACGACGGGTTCGGCCGCCGTCACCGTCGCAGCCGCGACGACCTGCACGGGTACCGTGGTCGGCCCGGTCGGGTCGAAAGCATCCTGGATCGACCGCTCAGCGGGGCCCGCAGCCTGGCTCGCGTCCCGGCGTTCTCTCGGAGCGAGCAGGAGGTGCTCGAGCCCCGTGATGTCGCGGCGGACGCGTCTGCCGGCGGTGGGAACGGAACTCGGAGCGGCAATCGGCGACACGGGCGACTGCGCAGGCGCAGGCCGCGAAGCGGGCGACACCACAGCGCCAGCTGCAGCGGCACGCTGCTCGCGCAGTGCGCGGCGACCCAACGGAACGGCGTCGCCTACCTCTTCAAGACTCGGGCTGGGTACCAGATCGCCGGAACCATCTGGTCCTTCGCTCGCGTGAGTCACGTGTCGTTTTCCTCCAGCGCACTGCGGTGCGCCGGGCCGTGCGTCTTTCACTTCGGCCCGTGGGATCTGGTGCTCAGTGTCCAGATCGAGCGTCGAAACCGTTTCGGGTGGTCGCGACGACTTCTCGAGGTTACCGAACCGTTACCTTTTTGTCACATCAGCCGCGAGACTTCCAGCTTCATTGAAGCTTCAACCGATGCCGTTCGGGGCATACGCCGTGAACGTTCCGGCCCGAGGGAGACCTGCCGGACTCCCGGTCTTCAGACGAACCGGATGCCCTGCTGCAGCCGCGACCGCAGTTCGAAGACGCGGTCGACGCTCGCGCGCTCTCCGCCGCCGACTCCGTTCCGGAGTACCTGCGGCAGTACCGAGCGCCGCACAACCACCGCTCCCGCCTGGCGACCGCGCTCGATCTGCTCGACAGCAGCGTCGAGATCGTCGTCGGGAACGACGATCACCAGGCCCGTGAAACGCACCCCGAGCGTCTTCTGGAGAGTGCGCGCCGCCTGCCCCAGAACTCTGAACGGCTGCTCCTCCTCCCCGATCCCGTCTCCCTCGAGCTCGCCACGGGAGATGCGCACGGTGCTCCCCCAGTCTTCGGACTGCACGGCGAACAGACCGGCCGGCCCGAGCACGATCTGGTCGATGTTGCGCCCCGCCCGGTCGACGAGCACGTTGTTCCAGATCGTGTAGCCGATTCCGAGGGTCGACACGATGCGCGCCGTCTCCTCCTCGGCGAGCGCCTTGGCAAGCCAGCGCCTGATCTCGCGCGGCGCCGACCGCACCAGCGTCGGATCGTACGGGTCGGGCAGCTCGACGCCGCGCCCCACCCACTCCCGCATGAGGCTGAGAAAGTGCTCGCGCTCCACACCGCCGGGGTGTCCGTAGGAGCGGGCTCTGAGCGAGCTGCCCTCCGGTCGGTGGGCACCGGATGCACGGCTCGAGTCACCCGCGGCACGATCATCCGGAGCCGAACGACGTGCCCCCGCGCCGGAGTCGTAGGCCGCACGCTCGGCCTCGGAGCCGACCTGCTCCCAGGCCGCCTGCACAGCGTGGAACTCGGCCGCGCTGCCACCCGTGTCGGGGTGCGTCTCGCGAAGCAGTCGCCGGTAGGCCCGGCGGAGCTCGTCGTCGGTCGAGCGCGGGCTCACCCCGAGCACCTCGTAGGGGGTGCGCGACAAGGGGCTGTCGGCCATGCGGAGTGCTCTCTTCTCGCCGGAACGGCGGCCATGCTGGGGGAAAGTGCTGCGGGGTCGCCCCAGAATAGTTGCCTAAGCTTGAGGCATGACGAACACGGTTCCTGAGCACACTCTGAACGACGGCCTGACCATTCCCCAGCTGGGTTTCGGAGTCTTCAAGGTCGACCCCGACAAGACGGGGCGCATCGTTCGCGACGCTCTCGAGGTGGGCTACCGTCATCTCGACACGGCCGCCATCTACAAGAACGAAGAGGGTGTGGGGCACGCGATCGCCGAGTCGGGCATCGCCCGCGAGGATCTCTTCATCACGACCAAACTGTGGAACAACGACCAGACCGACGCGGTCGAGGCGATGAAGAAGAGCCTCGGCCGGCTGGAGCTCGACTACGTCGACCTGTACCTCATCCACTGGCCCACGCCCGAGAAGGGCACATTCGTCGAGGCGTACAGGGCGCTCGAGGAGTTGCAGGCGCAGGGGTTCGCGAAGTCGATCGGTGTCTCGAACTTCCTGGTGCCGCACCTGGAGCAGTTGCTCGCCGAGACCTCGGTGGTTCCGGCCGTCAACCAGATCGAGCTGCACGTCGACCTGCAGCAGACCGAGCTGCGGGCGTTCCACGCCGAGCACGGCATCGCGACCGAAGCGTGGGGTCCGCTCGGCCAGGGCCGCATCAACTCGTCGCCCGAGCTGCAGGCGATCGCTGACGCCCACCAGAAGTCCGTAGCGCAGGTCATCCTGCGGTGGCACCTGCAGATCGGCAACATCGTCATTCCGAAGTCGAACAACCGCGACCGGATGGCCGAGAACTTCGACCTGTTCGATTTCGAGCTGTCTGCGGCCGATCTCGGTGTGATCGCGCGGCTCGACCGCGGCGAAGACGGGCGAAACGGCAGCCACCCCGCGACCGTCAACTGACGCGGCCGCTGCGGGGCCGCCAGCGCGCTGTGCGGCTGCCCGCGGCCCCGGTCTCGCCCGGCGGCCGGGCTACGGCGCCTCGGCGAGCGCGCCCGCCAGGATCGAGGCGGCCTCCTCGAAGCGGTCCGGGCGGGGCCCCGAGAAGTTGAGGCGCAGGAACGACCCCGGCGGTTCCGTCGGGAACCAGTCGGCACCCGGCGCCACCGCGAGACCGGCGGCCAGGCAGCGGGCGGCGAGAGCACGGGCATCCACTCGGTCGCCGAACTGCACCCAGAGGTTGAGCCCGCCCAGGGGCAGTGACGTGAGGGCGTCGGGCCCGAGTCGGGCCGTGACGAAACCGGCGAGGCTGTCGCGCCGCTGGCGGAGCTGCGAGCGCAGCCGCACGAGGTGGCTGCGCCAGCCCGGATCGGTCACGACATCGACTGCCGCGGCCTGCAGCGTGCCGCTGATGTAGAGGTCGGTGACCGTGCGGTCGACCTGGATCCGCGCGAGCGCCGGGCCACGCGCGATGAGGGCGCCCACGCGGAACGCCGACGAGACACTCTTCGTGAGCGAGCGCAGGTACACCACGTGGCCGTCGGTGTCGTCGCCGATGATCGGCCGCGAGTCAGCCTCGATACCGAAGTCGTGCGCCCAGTCGTCGTCGATCACGAAGGCGTTGCGTGCCCGTACGACGTCGAGGATCGCGCGGGTCTCGGCGGGGGTCCACAGCGCACCGGTCGGGTTTGCGAAGCTCGGCTGCGCATAGAACAGCCGGGCACCGCTGGTCGCGAAGGCCTCGTCGAGCGCCTCTGCCGCCGGTGCGGATGCACCCCGGGCGATCGGCACGATCACGAGGCCCGCCTGGCGGGCGGCCGCGATGGCGCCCCAGTAGGTCGGCGACTCCATGACGATGGCGTCGCCCGGCTGCGCGAGCGCGCGGAAGATCGAGGTGAGGGCGCTCTGGCTGCCCGGAACGATGATCACATCGTCGCTCGAGATTCCGGATGCTCGCGCCCCCGCTCCCGCCCCGACATCGTTCACACGGGTGGTCTCGTTCACACGGTTGGCCTCGTTGGCGAACCAGGTACGAAGATCGCGGAGCCCCGCGACCGGCGGACGGTCGAGCGACGCGGGCCCGCGGGCCGCGCGACGGAGCGCCGAGCGCACGAGACGCACCGGCAGGAGGTCCTCGGCAGGGTACCCGCTGTGCATGGCGATCGCGTCGGGAGCGTTCAGCGCCATCGCCGCTCCCACCGCCTGGGCGCTGTTGCGAGCCGCCCCGAGGGCGGTCGTCTGCCACGAGAAGTCCGACCGGGTGAGGGTGCGCGGGCGGGCGACGAAGGTTCCCGCGCCCGGCCGGGTCTCCACGAGACCCGCCTGCGCCAGGCGCTGCACCACGCGCTGCACGGTCAGGGGGCTCGCCGAGAAGTCGGCGACGAGGGTCCGTGTCGCGGGAAGCCGCGCCCCCGAACCGCTCGCGGCGATCAGTCGGCGGAGGTGCCGCTCGAGCCGGGCATCGGTGCTATCCTGCTGCATGAGTCACAACAGTAGCGCTATCGACGGTTCGGCACATCCGCTATCCGCCGGATCGCCTCCGCCCACCACCGGCCGACGGATGCCCGGGGGCCTGCTGTTCGGTTTCCTGGGGGTGCTCTCCTTCTCTTTCACCCTCCCGTTCACCCGGGTGGCAGTGAGCACGCTCGACCCGCTGTTCGTCGGAGCGGGTCGCGCCGTCGTCGCCGCGGTGCTCTCTGCGATCGTGCTGGCGGTCATCCGTCCCCGCCGCCCTCGCGGCACCGAGTGGGTGCGGCTCCTGGTCGTCGCCGCCGGGGTCGTCGCGGGGTTTCCGCTGCTGACCAGCTTCGCGATGCATTCTGCTCCCGCGTCGCACGGCGCGGTCGTGATCGGGGTGCTGCCGGCGGCGACGGCGGTCGTCGCCGTGTTGCGGGGCGGTGAGCGGCCCACCCGCCGGTTCTGGATCGCCAGTCTGGCGGGGCTCGCCGCGGTGGTGGTCTTCGTGGCAGTGAGCGGCGGCGGATTCAGTGGGCTGCAGCCGTCAGACCTGCTGCTGCTGGCGGCGGTCGTGCTGGCGGCGATCGGCTACGCCGAAGGAGCCCTGCTCGCCCGTGAACTCGGAAGCTGGCAGATCATCTGCTGGGCGCTCGTTCTGACGCTGCCCGTGATGGTTCCGCTGACGCTCCTAGGTGCGTCCCACGGCCCGCTGGTCGCGGGGGCCTCGGGCTGGGTCGCCTTCGCCTACGTGAGCGTGGTCAGCCAGTTTCTCGGGTTCTTCGTCTGGTACCGCGGGCTCGCGATCGGTCCGATTTCGAACGTGAGCCAGATCCAGTTGCTGCAGCCGGTGCTCACCATCGTCTGGGCGGCCCTGTTCTTCGGCGAGCGCCTCGATCCTCTCGTGCTGGTCGCCGCGCTGGTGGTTGTGGCCTGCGCCGGCTTCGCCGTCCGCGCGCGGACGCCCCGGTCGGCGCGCCCGGGTGGCGAACGTGCCGTGCGCCCGCGTGAACCCCACCCGGACGGAGCACGGCCGATGTAAGGCTCTCTACGCCCCCGCATCGGCCGCGTCGCCGCCGGGCTGGTGGTCGGGCGCCGCTGTTCGTGCGCCGAAGCGGGCGCGGAGCCGGTGGCGCCGCACCTTGCCGGCGTCGTCCCGCACCGGTTCCGTGCTGAGCTCGATGCGGCGCGGGCGTTTCTCAGGGTCGAGCCGCGACCGCAGCCATGCGAGCAGCTCCTGCTCGTTCGGCGCGCCCCCGCCCCCGCCCACATCGACGAGCGCCGCCACCACCTCGCCGAGGTCGTCATCGGGCAGGCCGAACACCACCGCCGAACGGATGCCCGGGTGCTGCTCGAGCACACCCTCCACCTCGGCGGGGTACACGTTGACCCCGCCCGTGACGATCAGGTCGTCTGCACGGTCGGCGAGGTAGAGGTACCCGTCCGCGTCGAGGTGGCCGAGGTCGCCGAGCGTGTCCCAGCCGTCCGGGCGCGGTGGCGGGCCGCCGCGGTAGCGGTACGTCGCTCCGTGCGACCGCCTCATCATGATGCGACCGGTTTCGCCCGCGGGCAGGGGCCGGTCATCCGCCCCCCACACCTGCATCTCGGAGCCGCCCGCGGGTCTGCCGACGGATCCCGGATGCTCGAGCCACTCCCGCCCGGAGATGACGGTGAGTCCCTGTGACTCCGCGCCGGCATAGACCTCGGTGACGCGGTCGGGGCCGAGCCAGCCGATGAAGGCGCGCTTCAGCCAGGGTGCGCAAGGCGATCCGATGTGCAGGATCGACTCGAGCGAGCTGAGGTCGGCCGCGGCGCGCGTGTCGGCGGGAAGTCGCCAGATGCGACTCATCACGGTGGGCACGAGGGGCGCCCACGTGACGCGGTGATCGGCGATGGCGGCGAGCACGCGGCGCTCGTCGAAGCGCGGGAGGATCACGAGGGTGTGCCCGGTCATCAACCCGCGCATCGCGTACGTGAAGGGTGCGGAATGGTAGAGCGGCCCGGACACCAGCTGCACCGCACGCGGCGGAATGAACGGGGCGACGCGCCCCTCCGGATCGATGTGGGCCGAAGCGCTGGCGAGGATGAGCTTGGGGCGCCCGGTGCTTCCGCTCGAGGTGGGTGCCTTCCACGAGGCGGCCGCCGCATCGGGCAGGGCCCCGTCGGGGAGCGCGGGCCGGGGTACGAAACCGGCCGGGAGGTGGTGCGGGGGTGCAGGGGTGGGGCGGGTGGCGGCGGCGGGGTCGACAGCGGCGGTAGCGGGGACGTCGGCGGGGCGGAAGCCGACCACGAGGGTGGGCGCGGCCAGGGCAAACACGGCGGCGAGTTCAGCGGAGGGGAGGCGGGGCGAGAGGGGCGCGGGGGTGGCGCCGAGCTTCCAGATCGCGACGCAGCTCTCGACGAATTCGACCGAGTTCGGCAGCGCGACTGTCACCAGGTCATCGACGCCGACCCCGAGCTCGGCATAGGCGCGCCCGAGGCGGTTCGTGCGCCGGTCGAGCTCCCGCCAGGTCAGCGCGATGTGGTCGTCTCGCACCGCGACGGTCTCCGGATGCCGGTCTGCCAGCCACGAGATCGCGCGCGAGATGGTGAGACGGGGCATCCGCGTCAGCCCGCGGAGGGTTCGGGCGCGTCGCCTCCGCGACCACCCGCGGCGTTGGCGGACAGTGCGGCGACAGATTCGGCGGAGGACTCGGCGGCGGCGGACGGTGCGGCGGAGGCCGCTTCCTCTGCGAGGATTGCGCGATACAGCTCGCGGTGGGCGGCTGCGGCGGATGCCCAGCTGTAGCTCCGCGCGAGCGCGCGCCCCTCCGCGGCAGACCACTCGCCGCCACCGCCCTCCCCGACGGGACGTGGAGAGAACGCGGGCGCGGCGGCCGCGGGGGCGGCGCGCAGCGCCAGGAGTGCGGCGAGGGTGCGGGCGATCCCCGCCACATCCGCCGCGTACGCGACCGCGCCGCCGAACACCTCGCGCAGAACCGGCAGGTCACGGGCGACGACCGGCACGCCGGCCGCCAGCGCCTCCATCGCGGCCAGCCCGAATCCTTCCTTCGTCGAGACGAACGAGAGCATCGCCGCGCCCGCCACCAGCGCGGGAAGGTCGTCGTCGACGACGGTTCCGAGCAGGGTGTACTCGATTCCGAGCTCCGCGGCGCGGGCCTCGAACCGCCGCCGGTAGTCGGAGTAGTCGAAGAGCGTCTCCCCTCCGGCGAACACGAGCCGGGCATCCGGAACCGACGAGCGCACCCGGGCGAACGCCTCGAGCAGGTCGATACTGCCCTTCCGCGGCTCGATGCCGCCGACCGCGAGAACATAGGTACCGAGCGACTGCTGCCAGCGGAGCCGGGCGGCCCGGGCATCCGGAGTCTCACCCGCCGCGGCCTCGAAGCGGGCCGAATCGACACCGTTCGCGATGACGGTCGCGGTGCGACCCCAGCCCGCCGCGACCTCGCCGGCGACCGCCGCCGACACACACACGAGCGCCCTCGGACGCACGATGGCCCGCTCATGGCAGGCGACGAGCTCGGGGGTCGTGAACGTGTCGAGGTGGTGCACGGTACGGATGCACTGCTCGACGGCATTCGCCGAGATGCAGTCCTGGGCGTGCACGACGTCGTAGTCGCGCGGGGTGAACGCCCGGCGCAGGGTCTCGATCGAACGGATGATGCGTTCCCCCACACTCTCTCGGTCGAGTCCCTCGAACGGCACCACGCGGAGGCCTACGCGCGGATCGACCCGGCGGAAGAAGGCCTGGTCACCGCCCCGACCGAGCGTCCAGACGTCGACGTGCTCGCCGGCCGCGACGAGCGCCTCGGCGAGTGCGAGTGTGTGCACGACTCCCCCGCGGGGCTTGGTCGAGTAGGTGAGCAGGGCGATCCGCACGGCTCAGGCCCGCCCGACGATGCCGGGGTGGTACGCCGTCGTGGCACGCTCGTGGAGGTGGTGCAGCCTGCGGCGGGCGCGGGCGACCTCGTGCTGCACATCGATGCGGGCTACGGCGAGCGCGCCCTTGTTCCACGTCTTCGCGAGCACATCTCCGCCCGGTCCGACGACCTTCGCCTGGCCGAGAAAACGCAGCCCGCCCATCACACCGGTCTGGTTCGAGGAGACGAGGAAGAGCTGGTTCTCGGCGGCGCGGGCGCAGTCGTAGAGGTCGAAGAGGCGCGACTGGCGATCCTGGGGCAGGCGCTCGGCACGGTTCGTGGTGCTGGCGGGCCAGGCCGAGAGGCAGGCGATGATCTCCGCGCCGTCGAGGGCGAGCGAGCGAGCTGCTTCGGGGAAGGTCTTGTCGTAGTCGATCAGCATGCCGAGGCGTCCGACGGGAGTGTCGAAGGCGGTGAACGAGTCACCGTGATCGTAGACGAGCGACTCCCCCAGGGGCTGGTGCACCTTGCGGTGAACGCCGAGCACTCCGGTCGAGTCGAGGCAGACCGACGTGTTGAACCGCTGCCGGGCATCCGGAGCACCCGGCCCGCCGCCCGTGGCACCCGGCCCACCGCCCGTGGCACCCGGCCCACCGCCCGGAGGTGCCGCATCCGCCACCCTCACCTCCTCCGTGAACGCCAGGCACACCACCATGTCGCCCGCCCACTCGATGATCTGCCTGATCTCGGGCCCGTCGATCTCGACCGGCGGCGGCAGTTCGGAGGGGTCGGGGCTCGCCAGGCTGGCGAGATAGCCGCCGAGGGTGGCGTCGGGAAAGACGAGCAGGTCGACGCCCTGTGCCCGCGCGTCGGCGATGATGCCCGCGATCTTCGGCATCGCCCGCGAGATGTCGCGCCCGAAGTGCGCGGCGACGGCCGCCAGGGTGATCTCTGCCATGGTGTCGAGTGTATAAACAGCGAGCGGGATGCCCGTCAGCCGGCAGCCCCGGAGGAGATCGTCTCGGGTGCAGCGGCAGCGTCGGCAGCAGCGGTCACGGCGCCAGGGTCGGCGGCGTCGCTGGGTGCGTCCGCACCCGCTGCGGTCTGCTCGTAGGGCACCGCCGCGGCCGCAGCCGCCGCGCGCGCACCGAACCCGGGCCCCACGATCGACCGAGCGACGTATTCCGCATCCCGAGCGATGCCGGCGAACCGCCCCGACCCCCACGTGTAGAGCCACGGCAGCCCGAGGAAGTACAGCCCCGGAACACCCGTCACGCCCCGCGTGTGCGTCGGTTGGCCGACCCCGTCGAACACTCCGACGCGAATCCAGCTGTAGTCGGCCCGGTAGCCGATCGACCAGATGATGGTCGACACCTCGTTGATGGCGAGGTCGAGCTCGGTCGCCTCGAACGGCGGATGCCAGACGGGTACGTATCGCTCCTCGACCGGCGCCGAGATGCCCTCACGGGAGATGTACCCGTCGATGTCGTTCTTGATCGATTCGGCGACCGAGTCCGCGTAGTCGAGCGACTCGGCGAGCGTCGGAGCGAACTGCAGCGTCGAGCCGTTGGCCCTCGAGAGGCGCCCGTACAGCCGCATCCCTTCGAGCGCGAACTGTCGCAGGTCGATGTCGCGCCCGCCGTCACGCCCGGTGAAGTAGTGGTTCGTCTTCTCCCGCGCGGCGAGCCCGCCCGGCTGGAGCTGCACCGGAATGTCGTAGACACCCATCTCGTTCAGCCAGTCGAGACTGTCGCGGCCGCGGTAGAAGCGCGGTGCGCGGGGTGCTCCGCCGACCGCGAGATGAACCTTCCGCCCCTCGAGGTGGAGGTCTTCGGCGATCTGGGCCCCCGACTGCCCGGTTCCGACGACCAGGATCGCCCCGGGCGGAAGGTCGGCCGCGTTCTTGTACTCCGAGGAGTGCACCTGGGTGATCCACCGCGGCAGGCGTTCGGCCGAGGCCGGGATGATCGGCTTGTGGTACCCGCCGGTGGCGACGACCACGCTGTCGGCGGTCAGGCGCCCCGCCGTCGTGTCGAGCGCGAATCCGCCGGTCGCCCCCTCGGTCAGCTCGACGACCTCGACGTGCTCACGCACCGGTGCCCGGAACGTCGAGGCGTAGTCGCGCACGAAGTCGTAGACGAGGTCGCGCTTCATGAAGCCTTCGCGGTCATCGCCCGCGTACTCGTAGCCGGGCAGCGCGCACTGCCAGTTCGGAGTGACGAGGGTGAAGTTGTCCCAGCGCCCGTCCTTCCATTCGTGGGCGATGGTGCCGCGTTCGAGCAGCACGTGCTCGACACCCTGCTGCGTGAGGTGCCAGCTGGCCGAGAGCCCGGCCTGGCCGGCGCCGATGATGACGACGGTGTGGTGCTCGACCTCAGGATCGATCTCCGCCCCGCTCATGAGTCCACCTCGAGCGGCGGAACCATCGCCAGCACTTCGACACGGGCATCCGGAGCCGCGGTGAACCGTGACGCGACCGCCGCGATCTCGCTCTGCTGCTGCCTCGCCGAGGTGCATTCGAAGCCGAACTTCGCCCGAACCCGCTCGCTTGCGAGGTCGAGCGCGGTGTTCGTGCGCGAGATGAACTCGGCCAGCGGATACGACGCACCCACGGTGAGGTGATCGTGCATGACCAGCGAGGGCGAGTAGCAGTCGGCGACACGGCCATCGGGCCAGCGAACGGTGAACGTCATCTCAGGCATGGGTGACCTCCGGCTCTGCCACGTGCGCGACGGCCTGCGGTGCCTGAATCGCGGCACGGTCGGGGTCGGGGGCGGCCGGGGCCACCGCCGGCTCAGCCGTCAGGTACGCCGCGGGACGGCGGTCGCGCAGGTGGAACATCGAGCGGCGCGCGGTGCCGAGCAACTCGGCGACGTCGACCGTCGCCACGGCCATCCCGCTCGCGGTGCCGGTCGTCGCCAGCACATCGCCTCCCGGGCCCACCACTTTCGCGTTGCAGACGAACCGCAGCGAACCGAACGTGCCGCTCTGGTTCGACGCCACCCACACCACCTGGTTCTCGAGTGCGCGCGCCTGGTCGAAGAGGTTGAAGCGCTTGGTCCAGCGGTCTTCGCTGAGGTCGTCGCTCGACGCCGTCTGCGAGGCGGGCCAGGCCGAGATGCACACCACGATCTCGGCACCGTCGAGCGCGAGCGACCGGGCGGCCTCGGGAAAAGCCTTGTCGTAGCAGATGAGCATGCCCATCCGGCCGATCGGGGTGTCGAACGCCTCGAACGACTCCCCCGGCGCGTACGACAGGTTCTCACCGAGCGGCTGGTGCACCTTGCGGTGAACACCCAGGATTCCCGTTCCATCCAGTGCCACAGCGGTGTTGTAGCGCAGCTCCCCCTCGGCCTCGCAGAATCCGAACACCACGATCACGTCGCCCGCCATGGCGATGACGCGCGCGATCTCGGGGCCGTCGAGGCGCAGCGCCGGCGGCAGCGAGTTCGGCCGGCTCTTGAGGGTCTCCGCGACATCCCTGCCGCCCCCCAGGCTCGAGAGGTACCCGCCGAGGGCGGCCTCGGGCAGGGCCACCAGCGCGACGCCCTCTTCACGCGCCGCGGCCAGCAGCCGGGCGATCGTTCGATAGCTCTCGTCGAGGTCGCGCCCGAAGTTCTCGGCCACGGCCGCCACGCGCACGGGTTGTGCGTTCGTCATGCTCGTCCCAATCCCGTGACCGTGGAGTCGACCACGGTCGTCACGTCTCCGTCAGGCCAGCGCAGGCGAACGCCCCGCTGGTGTGTCATGGTGCCGCACTCGGCCGACACGGCGAGGGGCGGATGCCCGGCAGAGCCGCCACGAGAATTTACCCCGGCGCCGGGGCCCGAGCCCGCGGCCCCGCCCGAACCCTCGGCGAGCACCACACCCATTCGCCCCGCACCCGGCGCATCGGCCGTCACCATCCCGAACCCCGGGAAGCAGGTCAGCCAGTCGGCCATTCCCGCCGTTCCCGGCCGCGGAATCTCAGCCACGTAGAGCTCGGCACCCACCCCGGAGGCCTCGGCCATCATGCCGACGGTGCCGACGAGCCCCGCCATGCTCACGTCTTTCGCAGCGGCCGGTCGGGCGGTCGGCACCAGAGCACCCAGCGCCCGCAGTTCGGCGCCCGTGCGCCCCGACGTCGAATCCCACTGCGACCCGTCGTAGCCGCGCCGCCAGCCCCCGCTGAGGTCGGCGGTCACCGTGAGCGCGTGTCCGGCCCGGGCCCCGCCACCCCGCACCGGGTGCGCTGTACGACCGAGCGCGGTGACCGACAGTGACGCCGGAACGCCGAGCTGCGTGTGCCCACCGAGCACCGGTACGCCCCACGCCTCGGTCGCCGCCCGGAGGCCCGACATGATGCGGCGGGCGAAGGAGGCGTCGCGGGCGCCGAGCGAGTCGAGCACGCCCACCGCCTCTGCGCCCATCGCGCTGATGTCGTTGAGGTTCACGAGGATGGCGCACCAGCCTGCCCACTCCGGGTCACGCTCCACCATCGCGGGCAGGATCGCGTCGCATGCCGCGATCACGTCGGTACCCGGAACCGGCGCACCGTCGTCGCCCACGTACTCGGGCCCGCCGAGGGAGAGCGGATGCGCATTCGTCCACCCGCCGAACGGATCGAGCAGCGCCTCCAGGTGCGCTTTCGCCTGGTCGGATGCCCGCTGGACCCGTCCGATCGGCCACCGCACCCTCGCGTGCCGCACCCCGGCGACCGTCGTTTCACCGAGACGCTCCCAGCCGAGCTTCGCGAACATCCGCTCTGCTGCCGGCTGCACCGTCGCCTCGAACCTCAGCACACCGCGTGCCTCTGCGTGTGCGCAGGCGGCCTTCACCAGCGCCGCCCCGATGCCGAGCTGGCCCCGGGCGGCGCGGGCGACGACGAGACGCGAGCCCGTCCACCAGCCGAGGTCGGGTGCCGGCAGGGGTATGGCCGGACTCAGCCGCACCCCTCCCAGCACCGTTCCGTCGGCGGCTCGCGCCACCAGCACCACGGTGCGCTCATCCAGGTCGAGCTCATCGAGGTCGTGCCCGTCGAAGAGCTGCTGCTCCTCGACGAAGGTCTCGCGTCGCAACACCCGGTACGCCCTGACCTCGGCCGCGTCGGCTTCGTGGATGAGGAACGCAACGGGCGCCGCAGGGTGGGGTGCCGTGCGCGGCGACCCCATCAGGAACGGGACGTCGATGCTCATCACGCGCCCGCCGTCTTCAGGATGCTGCAGGCTCCGCACGCCGCGCAGCCGGCCTGCTGGTCGGCTCCGTGCATCCCGGCTGCCACCAGTGACAGCCCGACCCGGCGTGACACGTCTTCGAGCACCAACCGGTTCGGCGCGGGAACATGGTCGACGTCGGTCGCGAGCGTGCCCTTCAGCGGGCGGAACGGCACGACGAACGGGTACACCCCCATGTCGATGAGCTCCTGCGCCCCGGCCACGAACTCGTCCGGGTCTTCACCCATCCCCACGAGCAGGTACGTCGAGACCTGGTTGTGGCCGAACACGCGCACGGCCTCACGCCAGGCCGCGCGGTATTCATGGAGGCTGACAGAACTCTTGCCGGGCATCCATTTCGCGCGTACATCGTCGTTCATCGATTCGACGTGGATGCCGATCGAGCGCGCCCCCGCCTCGTAGAGGTCGGTGATCGTCTGCAGGTCGCCGGGCGGCTCGCACTGCACCTGGATGGGCAGGTCGGGCAGTACCGCTCTGACGGCCTTCACGCAGCGCGCGAGATGCTTCGCACCCCGATCCTTGCCCTTCGAGGTGCCCGTCGTCATCACCATCTGCTGGATGCCGTCGAGCTCGTACGCGGCGAGCGCGACCTCGGCGATCATCGCGGGAGTCTTGACCGCGATCGTCGCCCCCGACCGCAGCGACGCCTCGATCGCGCAGAACCGGCAGCGGTCGGTTTCGCCGTACCGGATGCACGTCTGAACCACAGTCGTCGCCAGCACGTTCGCGCCGTGCAGCCGCGCGATCTGCTCGTACGACACCCCGTCGGCCGTGCTCAGGTCGTAGAACTTCGGGCGCGTGACAGGCACCACGTCGAGCCCCATGTCGGCACCGTCGAGCAGCAGCCGCCCGTTCTTGACGAGGTAGGGGCTGTTCGGATTCTGCGGAATCGCCGCCTGCTCGCCCCCGAACATGACGTGCGCGTCGTCGCTCGGCCCCGCGCCGGCCTGCCGGGTGACGGGTGCGTCGACGCGGATGCCGCGGATCGCGACATCCACTCGGGTCGACAGTGCATTCGACACGGGTCTCCTAGAGGTTGTAGGTCGAGTTGATGATCGCGCCCTTGTTGGCGTAGTGGATGAGGGCGTCCTGCACGTCGAGCGGGTGGCACGGAATGCAGCCTTCGATCAGGTCTTCTTCACGCAGGCCGTGCAGCGACAGGCCGAAGCGGCAGACGAAGACCGTGCCGCCCTCCTTGATGAAGGTCTCGAGCGAGTTGTTGATGTTCTGCTCGCCCGGGAACGCGCTGTCACCGGTGGTCGGGAAGCCACGGGTCGCCATCGCGTTCATCGCGCCGGGACCGTAGAAGTAGAGCACCGACTCATAGCCCTTGCGGAGGGCCCGGGTCGCCTGCAGAATCGCGACGAAGCTGACGGATGACTCGTGCGCGATGCCGTGCACGAGCGTGAGGTACGACTGGCCGGGCTCGGCCTGGTAGTCGGGGAAGATCTTGGTCGAGCCGTAGATGTTGCTGCCCTTCGGCAGCGAAGGGTGCGGAATCTCGGCGATCGACTTCGCGATGTTCTCCTGGATGGTGGTTTCGATGTCGTCTGACACGGTGGTTCTCCTTTGTTGTGGGTGGAGCTTCAGGCGGTCGGTGCGATCAGGCGGTCGGTGCGATCAGGCCGTCGGTGCGATCAGGCGTAGAGCGTTGCGAAGTTCTCGCGCAGAAACAGGTCTGCGAGCTCGGTGTCCTTCACGGCGGCGTGCATGCGGGCATACTCGCCCTCGTGGTCGCCCCATGGGGCATCGCTGGCGAACAGGATGCGGTCTTCGCCGAAACCCCGGCGTTCGATCTCCTGCACGAGCCAGCGCGGGGCGAAGCCGATGGTCCAGCTGGTGTCGGTGTAGACCTTCTTGCCGGCGGCGATCCAGTCGAAGAGCCGACCGCCGATGAGCTTCATGTTGCCGCTCATGCCGCCGCCGAGGTGAACGAGATGGATCTTCACGTCATCGCCGTACTCCTCGACGAGTGCGCCGACCTGGTCGATGTCGGATGCCCCGCCGGGCGACGTGTGCACGTGAACCACGAGATCGTGCTCGCGCGCGGTCTCGAAGATGCGGTCGAGGGCCGGGGCGCAGGCCTCATCGGTTGCGCTGCCACCGAGCAGGAAGCTGGTCTTGAGCGCCCGGACTCCGGCCTCGCCCGCGAGCGCCAGGGCCTGTTCGGTCAGCAGGATGTCCTGGGGCCGGGGCGACACCCACAACCCGCACAGGATGCGCTCGTTTTTCTGCGCGGCTTCGATGGCCAGCGGGTTCAGTTCGAAGGCGGCCGACGCCACGGGAACACCGTAGTTCGGCAGCACGAGGGCACGGTCTGTCTGCTCGGCATCCACGTCGGCCATGAACTCGGCGATGGTGGCCCGGGCGGTGGTATCCGGGTTGATGGCGGGCCCGCCGTAGAATGGGTACGCAGGCAGCACTCCGATGTGCCGATGTGCATCCGATGTCGTGGGGGCCATGTCATCAAGTCTTCGGCTCACCCGTTTCGGCTTGGTTTCAGGCGGAATACGGTCGTGTTTCACCACCCCCGCTTGTGTGAACAGTGTGCGCACGCGTAGTTTTCGAGCCATGGATGCACAGATAACCCGCCTCGAACCGAACGAGATCTTCGTGTTCGGCTCGAACGCGTCGGGCGCCCACGGTGGCGGAGCCGCACGCACCGCCTACGAGAAGTTCGGAGCGGTCTGGGGCCAGGGGCATGGGCTGCAGGGCCAGAGCTACGGCATCGACACGATGAGCGGGCTCAAGGCGATGGCCGCCGACGTGGCCGAGTTTCTCGACGTCGCTCGCGCACGCCCCGAGCTGATGTTCCTCGTGACTGAGATCGGCTGCGGCATCGCGGGCTACACCCCGGCCCAGGTCGCACCGTACTTCTCAGAGGTTCCCGGCAACGTACGATTACCCTCCCGGTTCGCCGCGATCATCGACGGCACGGCGGACCAGCGAGAATAGAGGTGTACCGGGCGTCGCACTCCTGCACACCTGATCCAGCGCTTTTTGGAGAACGAATGCCCCAGAGAACTGTTGTCATCACGGGTGCGAGCGACGGCATCGGTGCCGCCGCGGCCCGGGCGCTGAAGCGTCGCGGCGATGATGTCGTCATCGTGGGGCGCTCACCCGCCAAGACGAAGGCCGTCGCCGACGAACTCGCCGTGCCGTACTACCTCGCCGACTACGCCCGGCTCGACGACGTGCACGCTCTGGCAGCGACACTGCTCGAGAACCACCCCCGCATCGACATTCTGGCGAACAACGCGGGTGGCCTGATGTCGGCCCGGGAAGAGACGGTCGACGGGCTCGAGAAGACGATGCAGGTGAACCACTTCGCGCCGTTCCTGCTGACGAACCTGCTGCTCGACCGGCTGACGGCTTCCCAGGGCGTGGTCATCAACACCGCCAGCGTCGCGAACAGCCTGTACGGCAAGATCGACATCGACGATCTCAACCTGCGACAGAAGTACACGCCGAACCTCGCCTACGGCAACGCGAAGCTCTCGAACATCCTGTTCACCCGTGAACTCGACCGCCTGCACGCGGCCGACGGCATTGCCACGGCGGCGTTCCACCCGGGCATCGTGGGAACGAGCTTCGCGGCCGGCTCGACGAGCAACCTGCGCTTCGTGTACCGCACGGTGCTGGGGCGGCTGATGATGTCGCCCGAGAAGGGCTCCGACACACTGGTCTGGCTGGCCAGCACGGAGCCTGCGGTCGACTGGGTGCCCGGGCAGTACTACGAGCGCCGAAAGATCCAGCGGGCGACGAAGCAGGCGTACGACAGCGCGCTCGCCACCCAGCTGTGGGAGACGAGCGCGCGCATGGTCGGACTCCCCTAGAGCGTTCGCGGTTTTGCGCAAAAGCACCACAAACCTCCGGTTTGGGTGCTTTTGCGCAAAACGGGCTCGGGCTAGAGGGCGACCGGGGCCTTTGACTCGGAGAGCAGCTCGTGGACGCGGGGTACGACCTGGGTGCCGTAGAGCTCGATGTTCTTCATCATGTTCTCGTGGGGGAGAGTTCCGGCACTGTACTTGAGGTCGAACCGGTTGGCTCCGAGCACCTCGAGGGTGGTCGCGATCTTGCGGGCGACCGTTTCGGGCGAACCCACGTAGATGGCGCCGTTCGGGGTGGCTTCGCCCTCGAACTGCATGCGGGTGAGGGGCGGCCAGCCGCGGCTCGCGCCGATGCGGGCATGCATCAGCTGGTAGTGCGGGAAGAACTCCTCGCGCGCCTGCTCATCGGTCTCGGCCACGTACCCGGGCGAGTGCACACCGATGGCCTGCATCGGCAGTTCCATCTGGGCGAGCGCACGCTTGTACAGGTCGACGTAGGGCGCGAAGCGAGCGGAAGACCCACCGATGATCGCGAGCATCATCGGCAGCCCGTACCGGGCGGTGCGCACGACCGACTCGGGGCTGCCTCCGACACCGATCCAGGTGCGGAGCGAGCCGCTCTCGGTGACCGGGAACACCCGCTGATCGGTCAGCGGTGCACGGGTCGTGCCGCTCCACGTCACCGGCTTCTCGGCGAGGAGGTGGGTGAACAGCTCCAGCTTCTCCTCGAAGAGCTTCTCGTAGTCGCCGAGGTCGTAGCCGAACAGCGGAAAGGACTCGGTGAACGAACCGCGGCCCAGGATGACCTCGGCGCGACCATCCGACACCGCATCGAGCGTCGAGAAGCGCTGGAAGACGCGCACCGGGTCGTCGGAACTCAGAACGGTCACGGCCGAGCCGAGGTGGATGTTCTGCGTGCGACTCGCGATGGCGGCCAGCACCACGTCGGGGGCCGAGACGGCGTAGTCCTCGCGGTGGTGCTCTCCCACACCGAAGAAGCTGAGGCCGACCTGATCGGCCAGAACGCCCTCTTCGACGACGTTGCGAATGGTCTGGGCCTGGCTGACGGCGGAACCGTCGGGCGCCTGGGTGACATCCCCGAACGTGTCGAGTCCGAACTCGATGCGGTCTGTTGCTACTGCTTCAGTCATGACGAAACCCTGCCATCCTTCATCTCTGCATCACAAGTCTATGCGTTTGCATACGATACAACCGCAGGGCTGCGGTTTTATTCCCACCTCCTCTGACGCAGTCGCCGGCTGGCAGTGCCGTGTAAATTTTCTGCGAATGGCCGGGTCGCTCAGCTGAGAGGTGCAGACGGATGCCTAGGCTCTGCTGCGATGACTACCGCTACGCCGCCCCGCCGCATGTTGACGCCCGATCAGCGCCGACGCCGCCGTCGACGCCAGGTCATTACACGGTGGTTCGTCATCGCGGTCATCCTCGTCGTCGTGACGGCCGGCGGGTACGTCGTCTACAACTACCAGCGCTTCGTCACCGGGATCAACCACATCGACGCGATTCCCGGCGGGTCGGGCGCGAGCGGCACCGACCAGAACATCCTCCTCGTCGGTGACGATCACCGCCCCGACAACGCCACCCCCGAACAGCTCGCCCAGCTCGGCACCGAACAGGACGGCGGCGGCACCAGCACCGACACCATGATCGTCGTGCACCTGCCGGCCGACGGCAGCTCGGCCACGATGATCTCCCTGCCGCGCGACTCCTGGGTCGACATTCCGGGCTACGGCGAAGACAAGCTGAACTCGGCGTTCGTTCACGGGGTGGAGGCCGGAGGCAACGACGCTGCCGGCGCCCAGCTCCTGGTCTCGACCATCCAGAAGCTCACCGGGTTGAAGATCGACCACTTCGTTCGCGTCTCCCTGCTCGGGTTCTACAACGTGGTCGACGCCCTCGGGCCCGTTCAGGTGTGCCTGAACCAGGCGGTGAAAGACCCGTTCTCGGCGATCGACCTGCCGGCCGGGGTCTCATCGCTCAACGCCTCCGAGGCGCTGTCGTTCGTGCGCCAGCGACACGGTCTGCCGAACGGCGATCTCGACCGGCAGGTTCGACAGCAGTACTTCCTCTCGGTCGAGGCCCGCCAGATTCTGTCGGCCGGCACCCTGCTGAACCCCGGCAAGCTCGCCAACGTTCTCGACGCCATCAGTTCGTCTGTCGAGACAGACGCCGGGCTGAACATCATCGACCTTGCTACGCAGATGCGAAACCTCAGCCCCGACAAGATCCGGTCGGCCACGATTCCCATCACCGGAACGCCGACCATCGACGTCGACGGGAACGAGGTGTCGATCGTGGCGGTCGACACCGCGGCAATGCCCGGGTTCATCGCCGGCATTCTCGGCAACGCTGCTCCGGATGCCTCGCCCACCCCCTCTGCGTACGATGCCGCCTCGGCCTCTGCACCCGGTGACGTCACGGTGACGGTGCTCAACGGGAGCGACGCCGACGGGGCCGCCGCATCGAGCACCGAGACGCTGAGCGGTTTCGGGTTCGCCACCGGCACCCCCGACTCGGCGGAGACCCGCGAGACCACGGTCGTCGAATACCCCGCAGGCAAGGAGGGCGACGCCAAGGCGGTCGCCGCGTACTTCCCCGGTGCGGCCGTCGAGGTCTCCGACAGCGCCGCCGACGTCACGGTCGTGCTCGGCGGCGATGGAATCACCGCGACCGATCCGGCCGGCTCCGGCAGCACCGGCTCCGGCAGCACCGACTCCGGCAGCGCCGACTCCACAGCCGCCACCGACGCCGGAACGGACGCAGCCACCCCAGCCCCCACCACTCCCGGCACGAGCTACGCGCAGGGCGCCTGCATCAACTGAAGCCCGCGCCATCCCCGCTCCCGCGCCGTACACCGCACCCTCAGTCGCCCACCACGTAGTCTCGGCCGCCGATGGTGAGGTCGACGCACAGACCGAGCAGCAGGTCGCGCTCCTCGAGCGACACCGGGGCCGGGATGATGAGCCGCGTTCCGAGGATGCGGATCGGCAGGCTGCCGTTTCTCGGCGACCCGTCGCCCAGCAGCCCGAGCAACCCGTCGTTCGCCACACTGAGGCCGAGGTCGAGCAGGTCGCCGGGCCTGATCGTCCACCCCGTGCGCGCCAGGATGACCTCGATGAGCGCCACCCGCATTCCGCGGGCGTCGACCACGAGCATCCGGTCGACGTCGGAGGTGCTCGCCCGATCGGGATCGCGCTCGACGCGGAACCGCTCGACGCCATCGGCCCCGCAGACCCTCGTGAACCCCCCGCAGGTCACCGACAGGGCCGGTTCGCTGTTGCGCGTGATGACCGACGGCGAGTTGTACCCGCTGTCGGTCACGATGCGGTCACCCTCGCGCGTGACCGACAGGTGCCGCCCCGGGCCGTGGTTGCGGAGGCCCAGTGCGATGGCGAACCTACCGCCGAACCCCCCGGCCCCGCCCTGCTTCGCCGTCGCCACCGGCGCACCCGGGCCGTCGGTGAACTCCACGGTCAGGGCATTGCTCGCACGCCGACCGACGCGGCCGACGATGACTTGGGGTGACGTCTTCTCCAACATGAGAAAACCTTAGCAAACTCCTTCAATAGGCGGGTCGGCGATCCCCCGCCCATCATCAGCCCCACGACACCGTTGCTTCCCAGTGGCACCCCCGCCCCTCACTCGGGAGACCAGCCGGGCACCACCATCTCCCGCACGACGAGACGCGGGATGACGAGACGGTGCCGCGGGTCATCGGCCTGCGGGCCCATGACCCCGTCCCCGGCGACCTCGCCAGCGGCATCACCCGAACGTTCGCCAGCGGCACCCCCCGAACTCTCGCCAGCGGCACCCCCCGAACCCGCCCCAGCGCCCGAGCCCGCAGCCGCACCGGCAGCGCTCTCCGCCATCAGCAGCTCCAGCACCCCCGCCGCGACGTCGCCGAGGCACTGCTCCACGCTCGACAGCCCGAGCGCCGCGGCGACCGGCGTGTTGTCGTACCCCGTCACCGGCAGCGCGTGCGGGTTGTTCATCATTGCCCCAAGCGCCAGAGAGTCGCTCGCGCAGACCACCGCGTCGAGACCCGGCACCTGTTCCCGCAGCCTCAGCATCGCCGCTCCGCCCTCGACCACGGTGTCGTTCGCCGCGACCTGCAGCGATTCGAGCAGCGCCACATCGGTGACCCCCGAAGCGACGAGGGCGCTCTGCCAGCCGCGCCGGCGGTCATCCCCCGTTCCCGACCCCACCGGCCAACCGATGTATCCCACCCGGCGCGCCCCGGCGGCCAGCGCGTGCTCGGTCGCGGCCCGCAGCCCGGCCGAGCCGTCGACATCCACCCACAGATGGTTCTCATCGCTCATGTCGTCGATGCCCCACGGCCGCCCGAACGTCACGAACGAGTGCCCGTTCTCGATCAACCACTCCGTGCGCGGGTCGCCGTGGAACGTCGATGTGAGCACGAACGCATCCACGTCTGCCCCGTCGATCAGCCGTTTGAACTGCACGATCTCGTCTTCGGGCCCCGCCGCCGTGAAGATCAGGATGCGCAGGCCCCTCTCGGCGGCCTGCTCGGTGAGCGCGTGCAGAAAGCGGTCCAGCACCGAGCCCGAGATGCCGTCGGTCATCGGATCGAGCCGAATACCGATGGTCGAACTCTTCCGCGTGCGGAGGCGCCTGGCCGACGCATGCGGACGGTACGCGAGCCGAGCGATGACCTCTTCGACCCGCTGCCGGGTGTCGGGCCGCACGATCGTCGGCGTGTTGAGCACATTCGACACCGTCTGCCGCGAGACACCCGCTGCATCGGCCACGTCTGAAATGGTCGCCATGCGCTTCATCCGATCCTCCGCGGTCAGCTTAGAACGATCCAACCACAATCCGCCGCACGTCTTGACACCCTCTGACGCGGCGATTAACGTGAGGTACAGCAAATTTGATCGATC
Organism: Subtercola boreus; assembly: GCF_003399645.1. GTDB lineage: Bacteria > Actinomycetota > Actinomycetes > Actinomycetales > Microbacteriaceae > Subtercola > Subtercola boreus_A. Next base: position 76,601 of record NZ_NBXD01000014.1, on the reverse strand, counting down.
AAATTGCCCCGACGACAACGATGTTGGATCGATCGAACACCAAGGAGACATCATGCAAAGAAGCACGAAGAGATGGCTGGCGCTCGGCGCCGTCGTCGCCGCAAGCACCCTCACTCTCGCCGGCTGCAGCGGATCCGGTTTCAGCGACAGCGCCGGTTCCAGCCAGAACGCCTCGTCACCCCTCACCGTTCTCATCGGCTCCAGCGGCGACGCCGAGACCAAGGCCGTGACGGATGCCGTCGCCACCTGGTCGAGCTCCTCGGGCACCCAGGCCACGGTCACCGCAGCCAGCGACCTGAACCAGCAGCTCAGCCAGGGTTTCGCATCCGGCAAGCCTGCCGACGTGTTCTACGTCTCGACCGACGCCCTCGCCGGCTACGCCGCGAACGGCTCCCTGCTCGCCTACGGCGAGAAGCTCGCGAACAAGGACGACTTCTACCCCACCCTCGTGAAGTCGTTCACCTACGACGGCCAGTTCTACTGCGCGCCCAAGGACTTCTCCACCCTCGGCCTCGTCATCAACACCGACCTCTGGTCGCAGGCCGGCCTCACCGACGCCGACGTTCCCACCACCTGGGACCAGTTGAGCGCCGTCGCCCAGAAGCTGACGACCGCCGACCACGCCGGGTTGAGCTTCTCACCGGAGTACGCACGCGTCGGGGCCTTCATGGCCGAGGCCGGTGGCGGCCTCGTGAACACCGACGGCACGACCGCGACCGCGAACTCCGCGGCCAGTGTCGCCGGCCTCAGCTACGTCAAGAGCCTCCTGACCAGCGGCGCCGCGAAGTACTCCTCCACCCTCGGGGCCGGCTGGGGCGGCGAGGCGTTCGGCAAGGGCCTCGCGGCAATGACCATCGAAGGCAACTGGATCAGCGGCGCCATGAAGGCCGACTACCCGGGTATCAAGTACCGCATCGCCGAGCTTCCCGCGGGCACCGCCGGCCAGGGCACCCTGCAGTTCACCAACTGCTGGGGCATCGCCGCCGACAGCCAGAACCAGGATGCCGCCCTCAAGCTGGTCGAACAACTCACCTCCACCGACCAGCAGTTGGCATTCGCCAGCGCCTTCGGCGTGATGCCCTCCGTGCAGTCGGCAGCGGCGGAGTGGAAGTCGGCCAACCCAGACTTGGCCCCCTTCCTCGACTCCGCGACCTTCGCCCAGGGTGTGCCCACCGCGCAGGGTTCGGCCGATGTCATCAAAGACCTGAACTCACAGCTCGAGTCACTGGCGACCGCCGATCCGCAGGCCATCCTCGACTCGACGCAGAAGAACCTCGAAGCGGTGATCGGCAAGTAGGCGCGGGCGGGCGCCGGGCAGGCACGGGTACGGGCTTCGGGAGGAACAGGTCATGACAGCACTCACGGACCGTCGGGCATCCGCTCGGAGGCGATCGCACATCGCCGGCCGGGAGGGCGTCGCGGGGTGGCTCTTCACCGCTCCGATGATCGTCATCCTGGGCCTGTTCCTCGTGGTGCCGGTGGGGATGGCGCTCTGGGTGAGCTTCTCCGACTGGACCGGTCGGGGCAGCCCCTTCTCGGGCACCGTCGGCTTCGTCGGCACCGACAACTACAGCGAACTGCTGAACGGCGGCGGCCTGGCCGAGCGCGACTTCGGTATCTCGCTGCGCAACAACGGCTGGTACGTGCTGCTCGTCGTACCGCTGCAGACGGCGCTGTCGCTCTTTCTGGCCGTGCTGGTGAACCGCGCGGTTCTGCGGGGGCGCGGGTTCTTTCGCACCGCGTTCTACTTTCCGTCGGTCACCAGTTCGGTTGCCATCACCGTGCTCTGGCTCTTTCTCTTCGGAGCGACCGGCGCCGTCAACAAAGTGCTCTCGTACCTCGGCGTGAACGGTCCGAACTGGTTCCAGGACCCGTCGGGCATCGTGCACAACTTCTTCGGGCTCTTCGGAGTGACCCAGGGTCCGGGGTTCCTGACCGACAACACCGCGCTCGGCGTCTCGCTCTGGGACTGGCTCTCCGGGCCATCCGTCGCCATGTCGGCCTTCGTCCTGATGGCCGTCTTCACCACCAGCGGCACGTTCATGCTGCTGTTCATCGCGGCCCTGCAGAACCTCAGCGGTGAAACGCAGGAGGCGGCGATGATGGATGGCGCGAACGGCTGGCAACGCTTCTTCCGGGTCACGCTCCCGCAGCTCAAGCCCACACTCTTCACGGTTCTGACGCTCGGCGTCATCGGAACCTGGCAGGTTTTCGACCAGATCTACACGGGAACACAGGGCGGGCCGGGCAAGACGACGGTGACGCCGGCCTACCTCTCCTACACCTCCGCGTTCAACAACCAGCAGTGGGGGCAGGGCTCGGCGATCGCGTTCATCCTGTTCGTGATCATCGTCGTGCTCACCCTGCTGCAGCGCTTCATCCTGCGCGACAAGGCCGTCTCGAAACGGCGCCTGCGGGCCTACAGCCTCGACACGAAGGGAACGGGCCGATGACCGCCACCACCCCGACCGCACGCTCGCTCGCCCTGGCCGTCACCGCCGAGGAGGTGCTGAAGGCGCCCTCGTCGGCGACCCCGTCCGGCCCTGGCCGCAGGGCGGGTGCGGCACGCCCCGGTGCCGCCCTCGTCGCGAAGTCGCTCCTCTACGCGCTGCTCGTGGCGATCGCCGTCGTCTACATCTTCCCGTTCCTCATCAACCTCGCCACCTCGTTCAAGACCGATGCCGAAGCGGCCAGCTCGCCCCTCTCGCTGCTGCCGCAGACCATCACCACCGCGGCCTACGAACGGTTGTTCCTGAACTCCGACTTCCCGGTCTGGTTCAAGAACTCGTTCGTCGTGACGATCTTCGTGACGGCCGGTCGCGTCTTCTTCGACTCTCTCGCCGGGTACGCCCTCGCACGACTGCGCTATCGCGGCCGCAACGTGGTGTTCGCTGCACTCATCGCCATCATGGCCGTGCCGAACGTCGTGCTGCTCATCCCGAAGTTCCTGGTGATCAACCAGCTCGGCATGTACGACTCGTACAGCGGCATGATCATCCCTCTGCTCGCGGACGCCGCCGGCATCTTCATCATGAAGAACTTCTTCGAGTCGATACCGGCGAGCGTCGAGGAGCAGGCGAAGATCGACGGCGCCGGCGTCTTCCGCACCTTCTGGTCGATCGTGTTGCCGATGGCCCGGCCCGCCCTCATCACCATCATCATCCTGTCGTTCCAGGGGTCGTGGAACGAGCTGTCGCACTTCATCATCTCGACGCAGTCCCCCGACCTCACGACACTCACCAAGGGTATGGCCTCGCTCGCGAGCGGGCAGCTGAGCCAGGGCTCGCAGTACCCGCTGAAGCTGGCGGCCGCAGCGATCATGACGGTGCCCGTCGCCGTCGTCTTCTTCATCTTCCAGCGACGCATCCTGAATGCGAGCGACGGGGCGGTGAAGGAGTGACGGAGGTGCCCGGGCGACTGCGGCAACCCCTCCTCGCCGACGAGCTCGTCGTCTACCGCGCCCCGACCCAAGTGTGGTCGGCTCACGACGGCTCCCTCGGAGGCAGTCCCATTCACGGGGTGTACCACTCAGACATCCGGATGTTCGCCGGGCTCAGCATCGACGTCGGCGGCGTGACACCCGAATCGATCGCGACCCATCGGAACGGCGCCTCCTCGGTGACCTTCGTCTCGCTGCTGCGCGAACTGGATGGTGCGGGAGCCGACCCGCGAGTGCGCCTGGACCGCACCCGAACCGTCGCCGACGGACACCTCACCGAGACCCTCACGGTCACCTCGGCGATCGCCACGCCGATCGACACCACCCTGACCCTCACCCTCTGCCCCGACTTCTCGGAGATGCAGTCCGTGAAGGCGGGGCTCGAGGGAACCGGCCGGGCGGCCGCGGGTGGCCCCGCCGCAGGGGGTCCCGCCGCAGGTGGCCCGGCCGCAGGGGCGACGCCACACCCCCCTGCCCCGTCGACCCCCTCCCCGGGCGACGGAGCGCACGCCGCCGTTTTCGAGCACGGCACCGCGCGCGCCGCGCTCACCGCGCCGGGTGCCACCACCTCGCGCACCGCGGGCGCGGCGGGTGGCGCCAGCGAGAGCACCTGGCCGATCCACGTCGCCCCGCACTCGAGCACAACCGTCACGTTCACGCTCGACCTCAGCGACTCGGCCAACGTCGTCGCCGGTCCGCCGCTCGATGCGCACCGGGTGAAGCCGAGCATCCGGAGCGACGACACGCGCCTCGCCCACTGGGTGGAGACGGCGCTCGACGACCTCGACGCCCTGCGGCTCGTGACCCGGGCGTACCCCGACGAGCCATTCCTCGCGGCCGGTGCGCCCTGGTTCTTCACCCTCTTCGGTCGTGACTCACTCTGGGCCGCGCGCTTCCTCCTGCCGTTCGGCACCGAGCTGGCGGGCTCGACGCTGAAGCTGCTGGCCCGCCTGCAGGGCACGCGCGAGGTCGCCGACACCGCCGAGCAGCCGGGCAAGATCATGCACGAGCTGCGCGCGAGCGAGCTGCTGATCCCCGGCGAGAACGTCTCGCTGCCCCCGCTGTACTACGGCACGGTCGACGCGACCGCGCTGTGGATCATCCTGCTGCACGATGCGTGGACGTGGGGCCTCGACGACGCCACCGTGCGCGCTCTGCTGCCGAACCTGCGCGCCGCCCTTGCGTGGATGCGCGACTACGGCGACAGTGACGGCGACGGTTTTCTCGAGTACGTCGACACCACAGGCCACGGGCTTGCGAACCAGGGCTGGAAGGACTCCGGCGACTCGATCCAGTGGCGCGACGGCACCCTGGCGACCGGGCCCATCGCGCTCTGTGAGGTGCAGGGCTACGCCCATGAGGCAGCCGTCGGTGGGGCGGCGCTGCTTGCGCACTTCGCTGGGCTTCCGGATGTCGCGGGGCCCGCCGCGCGCCCTGCCGCCGCGCGCGCCGCGGATTCCGGTTCCGCGCGCCCCACCGAAGCCGACGAATGGCTGGCGTGGGCCGACGCCCTCAAGCAGCGTTTCGCCGACCACTTCTGGATCGACTCCCCCCACGGCGCCTATCCCGCCGTTGCACTCGACGCCTCCAAGCGACGCGTCGACACCGTGACCAGCAATATCGGCCACCTCCTCGGCACCGGCATCCTCACCTCCGACCAGGCCGCCCTCATCGCCGCTCGCCTCGTCTCCCCCGAACTCAGTTCGGGCTACGGGCTCCGTACGATGTCCACCGACTCCGCCGGCTACTGGCCTCTCAGCTACCACGGCGGATCGGTCTGGGCCCACGACACCGCCATCGCGATCGCCGGCCTCGGCCGCGAAGGCCTCACCGCAGAGGCAGCCGTTCTGATCGAGGGCCTCCTCGCGGCCGCCGAGGGCTTCGACTACCGGATGCCCGAGCTGCACTCCGGCGACCCGCTCACGTCAGCGTCGAAAGCCGTCCCGTACCCCGCCGCCTGCCGTCCGCAGGCGTGGTCGGCAGCCGCCGCCGTCAGCGTTCTCACGACCACCCTCGGCCTGAATCCGGATGCCGCGTGCGGCACTCTCGCCGTAAACCCGATCCGCCCGGCCCCCGCCGGCGCCCTCACCGTGACCGGCCTCCGCGTCGGCAGCTCCGCCCACACGATCCACACCTGACCGACCCCACCCCGCCACGCCCACCCGAGGCAGCGCGGGGCGGTGAGCGCTACCCCGCCGCTACTCCGTCACGTCGTGCGACCAGCTGCTCGGGCCCTGGGAGCCCGCGGCGTACTCCTCGAGGGGCACGTCGCCCCGCTTCCACGCGTTCAGCACGGGTGCGACGATGCGCCAGCACTGTTCGGCCACATCGCCGCGGATCGACAGCGTCGGATCACTGCCGAGCACCCCCCGCATCACCTCGCCGTAGGCCGTCAGGGGGCTCGGTGCCAGCTCGGTCGTCAGGTCGTGCCGCTCGAGGCTGAACGGATCGTCGTCGCCGTTCAATGTCAACTCGAAGGTGAGGGTCTCGGGCTTGAGACCGATCACCAGGCGCTCGCGCGACTGCGCGCCGGTCAAGCCGGCGGGCACGAATCCGACCGGCTTGAGGGTCAGGACGACCTGCTTCACCGGTTCGCCGATAGCCTTGCCCGACCGCAGCGCGAACGGCACGCCCGCCCACCGCCGGGTGTCGACCGACACCACCATCTCAGCCAGCGTCTCCGTCTCCCGCGACGGGTCGACACCCTCCTCCGACGCATACGAAGGCATCTTCCGGGTGCCCACGGTACCGGCCGTGTAGCGCGCACGCCGGCTGACAGCATCCGTTCCCTGCAGCTGCGGAACCCCCGACCACACCGAAGTGGCCCGCAGCACGGCCGCCGTCGCCGCCCGGAAGTCGACCGGGTCGATGCGCGTCGGCGCCTCCATCGCGACGATAGACAGCACCTGCAACAGGTGCGACTGCAGCATGTCGATCAGGGCGCCCGAACTGTCGTAGTACCCGGCTCGCCCCTCGAGCCCGAGGTCTTCGTCGTAGATGATCTCGACCTTCTCGACGTTCTGGTTGTTCCAGATCGGCTCGACCAGTCGGTTGACGAAACGAAGGCCCAAAATGTTGAGCACCGTCGACATGCCGAGAAAGTGGTCGACACGGTGGATCTGCTCCTCGGGTACGAGCTTCAGCAGGTGCCGGTTGAGCGTGGCAGCGCTCCGCGCGTCGGAGGCAAACGGCTTCTCGAGCGCCAGCACCGTTCCCCCGGGCAACTCGACCTTCGCGAGCGTGTCGATGACCTTCACCACGATCGCGGGCGGCAGCGCGAAGTAGATCACCAGAGCACCCTCCACTCCGCCCAGGATGCCCGCGAGATCGTCTTTCGAGGTCGGGTCGGCCACCACGTAGTCGGCGTCGGCGATGATCTGCCGAGCATCCGCCCCCTTCGCCCCCACCGCATCGAGTGCCGTCGCGACGGTCTTCTGCCATTCGTCGCGGCTGCGCTCCGAACGCCCGGAACCGAGAATGCGCAGCCCCGAGATGAGCTCCTTGTCGGCCTCGACCCCGCCCGCGATGAGGCTGCCGAGGCCGGGCAGCAGGAGGCGTTCGGTGAGGTCTCCGCTCGCGCCGAGAATGAGAAGGGTGTGTGACGTGGTCATGGTCCGAGCGTACGCGGCAGAACCGACACCCGGCCATGCACTCCCGAATGCTTGACAGTCGGCTACTCTGGCAGCAGAAAAGCGCCGACCCGCACGGTGACGCCGGGGAGGGCCGCAACATGTCGACTGCCGAACACGAGCGTCGCCGGCCGGGCCGCCGCACCCTGAACCTCGGTCTCGGTGCCTTCGCCGCGGTGGTCGCCCTGCTCATCGCCGGGGGTGTCGTCGCCGATCTTCGGCAGGGTGCGGCCGCGCACGAGGCCGCGATCGCCTCCCGCGAAGCGTCGTCTGAGCTCTTCACGACGGCTCAGGATGCCGAGACCACCGCCCAGGCGACCTACACCTCGAGCGTGTCCGATGCCTCGGCACTCGCGGCACAACTCGGCGCGCTGACGACGCCGCTGGCGACGTTCGCAGACCAGTCGGCACTCGACACCGCCGCCGCCACCGCGGCCCGGGTCACGGCGGCCCTCGCCTCCGACGCCGGAGCGGGCGGCGGAACCGCGAGCGCCTCAGCAGCGAACTCCGCAGCCGCGGCCCCCGCAGCCGCGACAACGGCAGCCGCAGGCTCCGCGCCCACCGCAGCTGCGCCTGCGACCACCGTCACGCTCACCGCCGTCTCCGTCACCGCGACCACGACCCCGGGCATCCTCGCCGACGCGGCTGCTCTCGACGCCGCCCGCGCCAGTGCCGACGCGCACGCCGCCGCACTCACGGATGCAGCGGCCACCCTCACCGCCCAGTCAGTCGAAGCGCGAGCCGCACTGGCGAGCGTCTCGACCGCCGCAGTCGCCCGCGGACAGAAGATCCTCGACGATTCCGCCCTCGCCACCTCGGAGACGCGCGACGCGCTCGGCGCGGCCCTGACCGCCGTGACGTCGGCCGGAAGCGCTCTCGAAACCGGTGTCGCCGTGACATCCGTCGACCTGACCGGCGCCGTCACCGCCTACATCGCCGCGGCCCAGGCTGTGCAGGCCAGCCAGACGGCCGCCGAAGAGGCGAAGGCCGAGGCAGCCCGTGCAGCAGCGGCCGTCAGATCGTCGTCGAGTTCCGGCGGGAGCGGTGGCGGCGGTAGCAGCGGCAGCGGCAGCAGCAGCAGCGGTAGCTCGGGTGGTGGCGGGGTCATCTTCCCCGTCACGCCCCCGATCTTCACCTTCACCTGCACCGACGTCATCACCGGCGCGTCCTACACCTGCCCGTGACCCCCAGTGGAGCCCGCACGCCCCGGCACCGCCTACCCGTCCCCGCGCCACCCCGCGCCACCCGCACGCCGCCCGCGTGCCGCCCGCCCCGCCGCCGCACTCCCACCACGCCCTGCCCCGCCACCGCCACCGCCACCGCACCCCGGCGCAGCCCGCGCGCCCACCAGAGCCCACGGATACTTGCCCCGCAGGAAATAAATTCACCCCACCCGCGACTTGAGGTCACTATGAGCACCTCCGTACACAGGCAGGGCGTCGGCTTCCGTTCCGAGCGCGGCCCCCTCCTCATCGCCCTGATGCTCGCCACAGGGCTCGTCGCCATCGACGCGACGATCCTGGCCACCAGCGTGCCGTCGATCGTGGCCGACCTCGGGGACTTCTCCCAGTTCCCCTGGCTCTTCTCCATCTATCTGCTCGCCCAGGCCGTCTCTGTGCCTGTGTACGCGAAACTCAGTGACACGGTCGGGCGCAAGCCGATCATCCTGATCGGCATCTCGCTCTTTCTGGTCGGCTCGATTCTCTGCGGCTTCGCGTGGAGCATGCCCGCGCTCATCCTCTTCCGCGTGGTGCAGGGTCTCGGTGCCGGGGCGGTGGCGCCGATGTCGATCACGATCGCCGGCGACATCTACTCCCTGGCCGAACGGGCGAAGGTGCAGGGGTACCTGGCGAGCGTCTGGGCGATCTCATCGGTGGTCGGCCCGAGCCTCGGCGGTCTCTTCTCCGAGTTCGTCTCCTGGCGCTTCATCTTCTTCGTGAACATCCCGCTCTGCCTGATTGCGGGCTGGATGCTCATCCGCAACTTCCACGAGAAGATCGAACGCACTAGACACACGGTCGACTACGCCGGGGCCGCCGTGCTGACGGTGGCACTGACGTCGCTGATTCTGGCCGTGCTCGAAGGCGGACAGGCCTGGGCGTGGGACTCCCCCGCCAGCTTCGCGGCCTTCGGCATCGGCGCAGTGGCCGTGGTCGCGTTCCTGCTCGTCGAACGACACGCCGCTGAACCCGTGCTGCCGCTCTGGGTTTTCTCCCGACGCCTGCTGCTCACCACCACCCTCATCTCGCTGGGTGTCGGCGCCGTGCTCGTCGGGCTGACGTCGTTCGTGCCCACGTTCCTCGAGGGCGCGACCGGCGTCTCGCCGCTGGTGGCAGGGCTCGCGGTGGCGTCCATCACCATCGGCTGGCCGATCGCTGCGTCGCAGTCGGGGCGGGTGTACCTGCGGATCGGGTTCCGCTCGACAGTTCTCATCGGACTCGCCGTGGCGGTCGCGGGTGCCGTGTCGCTGGCCCTCTCGGCTCCCAATCCGAACCTGGTGCTCACGACCGTGAGCTGCTTCGTGGTCGGGCTCGGTCTGGGTTTCGTCGCGACGCCGTCGCTGATCGCCGCCCAGTCGAGCGTGCCCTGGAACGAGCGCGGGGTCGTGACGGGCACCAACCTCTTCGCGCGGTCGATCGGCAGCGCCGTGGGCGTGGCCATCTTCGGTGCGATCGCGAACGGCATCTACGCCGCGCACGGCGACGGCGGCACCTCCGACCCGGCGACCATCGCCCTCGCCTCCGGCAGCGCCTTCATCGCGGTCGCCGTCTGCGCCGGAGCGACCGTACTCGCCGCAGTCTCGATGCCACGGATCGTCACCGAAGTGGTCGCCGAGCCCGCCCCCGAACCCGCATAGCGGCCGTTCGCCGAACCGCTCAGCCGCAGCCCGCCACCCCGAGCGGCAGGTCGCCGAAACGCTCAGAGAGCGTCGTCGCCCGCATCCTGCTCACGACCGCCACTGCGCTTCCCGGCCCGCCGCCCGTCCTGACGCAGCTCGCGCTCGCTCTCTTCTTTCTCGCTCATGAACGAAAGCACGAACAGCAGCCACAGCATCGCGAAGATGATCAGCGCGGCAACGATGTCACTCCACTGCGTCGGGAACAGCCGGCCGTCGATCGACAGCACCAGCACGGTCTCGATCGAGGCGAAAAGCGTGAAGAACACCGCCATGATCGCCCGCGTGCGCCGGATGCTGCGGCCCCGACGATGGATCTTCACGCGACGCAGTTCCACCATCAGGGCCAGCAGGATGATCGGCAGGATCTGTGCCAGCGCGGTCGCCGTGGCGACATCGAACAACCGGATCTCCATGCCAGAACTGTAGCGGCTCGACCACCGCCCGAGGCGTTGCCGGTTCCCGCGCCATCTCCAGCCTGTTCGGTGCGGTGAGGGGTATCCTGAGGCGCACAGCCACAGATCAGCGCAGATCGGAACACCCCTTGGCCCGCACGGTCGCCATCACTCCCTCGGGCGATACACCGCGCCACCGAGCCGCCCTCGCGCACGACTCCGTGGTCGGCGAATCCGTGGTCGGCGAATCCGTGCGGGGTTCGGCGGGGCAGGGCGGCCCCGCGCACACCGTCGCGGTGCGGCGAATCGTGGAGGAGAGCTGGCAGCGTTCCCTCGAGCTGCACCTCGACCCCGACCGGCTCACTCCCGCGTTCGACCTCGACGATGATGCCCTGAGGGAGTATCGCAGCGCTCATCCGCTCGCGCTGGTGCTGCCGGTCATCCATCGCCTGCTCATCGCGCACACCTTCGAACGCGGGCTGATCGTGGCGATCGGCGACCAGGCGGGCCGGTTGCTGTGGATCGACGGCGACCGCGACCTGCGCCGCCGAGCGGAGGGCATGTCGTTCGTCGAGGGGGCGAACTGGTCGGAACGCGTCGTCGGAACGAGCGCGCCCGGAACCGCGCTGGCCTTGGATCGCAGCATCCAGATCGGCGGGGCCGAGCACTTCAACCGCATCGTGCACCCGTGGAGCTGCACCGCCGTGCCCGTGCACGACCCGGGCTCGGGCGACGTGCTCGGCGTCATCGACGTGACCGGAGGCGATGACGCGGTCTCGCCGATCACGCTGCCCCTGCTCGAAGCCGCCGTGGCTGCCGCTGAGGCCGAGTTGCGCATCCACCAGCTCTCGCCGGGCATCCTGCCCCGCCCGGGTCAGTCGCGAGCGGGCCTGCCGCACGCGGGCCTTCCGCAGGCCGGCCTGTCGCACGCCGGCCTGGCGAACGCCGGCCTGGCGAACGCCGGCCAGGCGAACGCGGGGCTGGCGAACGCGGGGCTGCGCAGCTCCGGTCCGCCCCGCCCGGGCCGCGCCGAGCGGCATCATGCGACGCACATCGTGTCGGCTCCGGCGAGGCGTTCATCGACGGATGCCCCCCTTCTCAGCGTGCTCGGCCGCGAGGCGGGCCGCCTGACCCAGGGTGGCCGGTCGCACGAACTGAGCGTGCGGCACTCCGAGATCCTCACCCTGCTGGCGTGGAACCGGCACGGACTCTCGGCCGAGCAGCTGGCCCAGAAGCTCTACGCGGCCGACAACTCGGTCGCGACTCTTCGTGCGGAGATGGTGCGGTTGCGCGCTGTGCTGGCCGACATCGACCCCGCGCTCGAACCGCTGTCGCGCCCCTACCGCCTGCCCGTGCCGATCGAGCTCGACGCGCACCGCGTTCTGGCGTTTCTCGAGCGGGGGGCGCACAGGGTGGCCCTCGGTGCCTACGCCGGCGAGGTGCTGGCGGGGTCGCGGGCGCCGGGGGTCGTCGAGATCCGCCGTGAGGTCAGCGCGAACGTGCGGGAGTCGCTGATGGCCGACGCCTCCGCCGAGGTGCTGCTGGGGTACGCCCGCTCCGACGAATGTTCGTACGACCGAGAGGTCTGGGCGGAATGCCTCAAACGGCTACCGGCGCACTCGCCCCGCCGGGCATCCGTCGTCTCCCGCATCGAACGCATCGACGCCGAACTCGCCGCACCCGCCCGCCCGCGCTGACCCGCCCCGCGCCCGCTCACCCAACCTCCGCGCGCGCCTGACCCACCCTATTTTGCGCAAAAGCACCTAAACCCAACCCTTTGGGTGCTTTTGCGCAAAACGCGCAGCGCTACCGGTGCGACGCATTCCCGCGCGCAACCCGGCGCGACATATTCCCGCGCGCAGGCCGGGCAACCCAGCGCAACCCGGCGCAACGCGTTCCCGCGCGTAACCCGCGCAACCCGGCGCAACCTCCGCGCAACCTCCGGGCGCGTACCGTCGCGAGCGAGGCCTGACCTGCGCCTCCTACGACAACGACGTCAAAGGATCAGTGAAGATGACGATCTACGCAGCACCCGGCACCCCGGATGCCAAAGTCACGTTCAAACCCCGCTACGAGCACTGGATCTGCGGTGAGTGGACCAAACCCGTCAAGGGCCAGTACTTCGAAGACATCTCCCCCGTCACCGGCAAGCCCTTCGCCGAGGTCGCCCGCGGCACCGCCGAAGACATCGAGAAGGCCCTGGATGCGGCGCACAGCGCTGCTCCCGCATGGGGCAAGACCTCGCCGGCAGAACGAGCCGCCGTGCTCAACAAGATGGCCGACGTGATCGACGCCAATCTCGAACTGCTCGCTGTCGCCGAGACCTGGGACAACGGCAAGCCGATCCGCGAGCCGCTGAACGCCGACCTGCCGCTCGCCGCCGACCACTTCCGCTACTTCGCCGCGGCGATCCGCGCGCAGGACGGCGACCACGCCGAGATCGACCAGGACACAGTCGCGTATCAGTTCCACGAGCCGCTCGGGGTCGTGGGGCAGATCATCCCCTGGAACTTCCCCATCCTGATGGCGGTGTGGAAGCTCGCGCCCGCGATCGCCGCTGGCAACACGGTGGTGCTGAAGCCTGCGGAGCAGACCCCGGTGTCGATCCTGGTGCTGATGGAGCTCATCGGCGACATCCTGCCGCCCGGGGTGATCAACGTCGTCAACGGGTTCGGTGTCGAAGCCGGCAAGCCGCTCGCGTCGAGCCCGCGCATCCGCAAGATCGCCTTCACCGGCGAAACCAGCACGGGCCGGCTCATCTCGCAGTACGCGTCGGCGAACCTCATCCCCGTCACGCTGGAGCTCGGCGGCAAGTCCCCGAACATCTTCTTCAAAGATGTCGCAGACGAGAACGATGCGTTCTATGACAAGGCGCAGGAGGGCTTCACGCTCTTCGCCTTCAACCAGGGTGAGGTGTGCACGTGCCCGAGCCGGGCGCTCATCCAGAAGCCCATCTACGACTCGTTCCTCGACACCGTCACGGCGCGCACCGCGAAAGCCGTGCAGGGCAACCCGCTCGACACCGACACCCAGGTCGGGGCGCAGGCCTCGAACGACCAGCTCGAGAAGATCCTCAGCTACATGGACATCGGCAAGCAGGAGGGCGCGAAGGTGCGCCTCGGCGGCGAGCGCGCCGACCTCGGCGGCGACCTGTCGGAGGGCTACTACGTGCAGCCGACCATCTTCGAGGGCCACAACAAGATGCGCATCTTCCAGGAGGAGATCTTCGGCCCGGTCGTCGCGGTGACGAGCTTCGACGATTACGACGACGCGATCTCCATTGCGAACGACACGCTCTACGGCCTCGGGGCCGGCGTCTGGTCACGGAACGGCAACGTCGCCTATCGGGCGGGCCGCGACATCCAGGCCGGTCGCGTGTGGATCAACAACTACCATGCCTACCCGGCCGGGGCCGCGTTCGGTGGCTACAAGAGCTCGGGCATCGGCCGCGAGAACAACAAGCTCGCGCTCGACCACTACCAGCAGACGAAGAACCTCCTCGTGTCGTACAGCGACAGCGCGCTCGGCTTCTTCTAAACCCACCAATCGTGGGTGGTGCCGCGTGCCCTCGGCCGCGGCACCACCCGCCCACTCAGCGCAGAAGCACCCGAACCGCAGGTTTTGGGTGCTTCTGCGCAAATCCGGCGTACTGTTCGACCCAGAGAGAAGGCCACCATGATCGACGCCACCGTCACCGTGCCGAACGAGACGCAATCGCGCGTCGCCGCGAACGACGCGGCCGCCGAACTGCTGCGCAAGCTCTGGGACCAGTACGGCCCCCTGATGTTCCACCAGTCGGGCGGATGCTGCGACGGCAGTTCCCCGATGTGCTACCCCGCCGGGGATTTCATCACCTCCGACGCCGACGTTCTGCTCGGCGTACTCGACATCGCCCCTCCGGGTGGCGAGCCACAGCCGATCGACTTCTGGATGAGTGCCGAGCAGTTCGCCTACTGGAGCCACACCCATCTCACGATCGACGTGGTCAAGGGCCGCGGCAGTGGCTTCAGCGTCGAGGCCCCCGAGGGCGTGCGCTTCATGATCCGCTCCCGCCTGATGGACTCGGCCACCCCCTTCGTCTGACCGCCGCTCCCTATCGCCAGACCGATCGAAGGCCGGCGAGACCTGCGAACGCGGTGTCTGCCGTCACCAGCACGGCATTCTCCACGATCGCCTGGGAGGCCAGCATCCGGTCGAATGGATCGTTGTGGTCCCAATCGAGTCGACCCGCCGCGAGGGCGTGCTCTCCGGTTATCGGTAATTCAGTCGCCCTCAGCGACACGAGATGGTGAGCCAGAGCAGCCAGGAACGGCCCGGCCTCGGGGAACCCGCCCTTGCGAAGCTTGATTCCCAGCTCCCAGGGCGTCACGGCTGAGACAAGACGCTCATTCGACGGGTCGGTGATGAGCGTCATGGCCGCCTCCGGTATTCGTTCGGGCACCCGAACGGCCCAATACGCCGTGTGGGTGTCGAGGAGTAGTTTCACTACAGGCCCCAATCGGCGAGTTCTTCTTCGCTCATCGGTTCCCAGAACGAGTCCGGCAGGTCCGGCCCCGGGGCGAACCCCAGCTCGATGCGCCGCACAGGCTCCACCGCGCGCAGCATCGCGATGGGCTTCCCTGCGCGCGCGAAGATGAACTCCTCCCCCCGCTCCACACGGCTGAGGATCTCGCTCAGCCGTGTCTTGGCATCCTGGACATTCACTACCTCGGTCATGTTGACCAACTTTAGTTGGTCAACCATCAGTCCCACCAGAAGCTCCAGCTGTGGGAACCAACCAGCTGCCGGACGTAGGGGCCGATTCCCCCGGTGCCGTGAAACTGACTGTCGTAGCGGCAGAAGTGAAAGTGTTCGCGCGCCAGGAGTCGGGCGTCTTCCACGGTCGTGGGCGGCCGTGCGACCACCAGTTCGAGAGATGCCCCGTAGGCAGAAAACACGTAGGCACCGAAACGTCGCTGCCAGGACTCCAGAACGACTGAGGCGTCCGCCCCGAGCATCCCGGAGTTGACGGCGCCCGTCCAACCCAACTCGGCCAGACAGTCCCACGCATTCTCCGCAGCGATCAACGCCGGCCTCTCCTCCTCATCCCGCCAGCGGTCGAGGGCTCGCAGAAAGTCGCCATCACCGGAGGGATTGCCGATGCTGAGCTCGCCCGACCGATCTCGC
Organism: Subtercola boreus; assembly: GCF_003399645.1. Taxonomy (GTDB): domain Bacteria; phylum Actinomycetota; class Actinomycetes; order Actinomycetales; family Microbacteriaceae; genus Subtercola; species Subtercola boreus_A. Next base: position 61,076 of record NZ_NBXD01000014.1, on the reverse strand, counting down.
ACGACCCCGCACTCGAAGCAGAAGTCGTCTTCCTGGATGTCGTACTCATCCCGGCGGTCGAGCCCGAACTGCTCCCGCAGGGTCGTGGCCGGCGTCGGCGGGTCATCGCGCCAGTGCGTGTGGCGAACCCCGGGGCGATCCCGGTAGCAGTGCCCGGCACCGAAGATCGGCCACAGGTTTGTGGTCGGAAAACGCGCGGCGAGTTCTCCCCAGGAAGAACCGGGTTCGGCGAAGGTCAACGGGGGTGGTTGGTAGTCGTTTTCGAGCATGTGCTGACGTTACGAGCGGCCCAGCGCGTCCGGGGCGCTACAGCGACCAATTGTGGACAGTTCGCCGAACAGCGTGCCTGTGGAGAAGAAGATCACAACGCCGCCGCCGCGACATCAATTCAGGAGGAGCGACTCGCGGCGGCGTATTCGGGGACGGCGACCGCCCACGCCTGAATTACGGCACATCGCGACCGCACGCGGGCGCGGCGGTACGCTGGTGGCGTGTTCTCCATCCTGACCCGCACCCTGCGCCTGGTGGCGGCCCGCTGGCCGCAGCTGCTGGCGTGGTATCTCACGGGCTGGCTGGCGCGCTACCTCCTCATCGAGCTGGCCGCGTTCTTCGGCGCGACCAGCGCACTGATGGGCCTGCTGCTCATGCCCCTCGCGATCCTGGCCCGCCTCGGCAGCTACATCGCGATGTTCCTCGTGCTGCGCCCAGCCCTGCCGGGCTTCGTGAGCCTGCGCGACAAGGGCGAAGACGCGGTCGACCGCACCACCGCCGGCACAGCAGACGCCCCGCGGCAGAGGCTCTACGACATCCTGCTGGTGAGCATCCTGCCGTTCTTCGCGTTCTATGCCGCGTGGCAGCTGCTCAAAGACGACACGCAGGCCTACGCCCAGGCGGCCCTGAAGAACATCGATTTCTTCGCGGGGAGCGCCCCGAACTCCGTGCTCAGCATCGAGTTCAGCCCGGTCTCGGTCGGCGTGATCGTGCTGGCGTTCGCGGGCCGCTTCCTCATCAAGCGCTACAGCGACCGCCTCCCCCGCTGGACGAACCTCGTCGCGGTCTACCTCGAAGCCGTCTGGGTCTACCTCACCCTCTTCCTCATCACGAACTATCAGCAGGGATTCCAGACCTGGCTCGCCGACCGCCAGGCCATGCGCTGGCTCGACGACACCCGGCAGGCGATCGTCGGGGTGTTCGCCCCGTTCGAGACGATCTACAACGCCGTGCAGTGGGCCATCAACGAGACCGGCGGCCTCGTGCTGCTCCCGCTCGCCTGGCTCACCCTCGCCGGAATCGTCTACGGCCGCGCCCTCGCCGCCCCACGCGTACGCCTGCGCGAACCCCGCAACCGCCTGTACACCGGCGCGCGCACCCGCTTCAACGCTCTGCCCCCCGCCGTCAGCAATCGCCTCAAAGACCTCGGCGCCGACTGGGCCGGCCGCTGGCGCCCGTTCGCGGATGCTCTGCTGCTCATCTGGCGCGCCGGGGTCGTCCCCATGGGCATCTTCATCCTCGGCTACACCGTGCTCGAGAGCGCCAGCGCCTGGCTCGACTTCGCCGCCGTGCGGATCATCGGCCCGCACGACCTCGGCTCGTGGTGGATGAACTTCGACCAGATTCTGAGCTTCGTCGTCGACGTGATCGTCGAGCCGCTGCGACTCTGCCTGGTCGCCGCCGCCTACAACTTCTGCCTGGTGAAGCTCGAGGAGCGCCGCGAGGTGGCGGCGGCCGCGACCGGCACGGCGGGTTCGGGCGGCACGGCCGGTACGGCGGATGCCCGGGGCAGCGTCACAGCGTGAACGAGAGGTAGCGCGGCAGTTCGTCGACCACCTCGAGCCTCAGCGCGAGCGTCGTCTGCACGTCGCCGGGGATGACGAACTTCGCCTCCATGCGGTACGGCGTTGCCAGATCGGTGTTGCAGCCGGACTCGACGCCCTCGGGCTCCCGATAGTCGATGGCGTCGAACGTCGCATCACCCCAGGTACGCGCCAGCTCCCCGCGCCCCTGCTCCTCGAGCCGCAACGTGCAGTACGGCGACTTCCCCTCGCCGCTCAGCTCCCGTGGGGTGACATCGACGGTCACCACCACGAGCTGGCTGCCTGAAGGGAGCCCGGCCTCGACACCCTCGGCGCTGTCGGCGGCGATACGGCGGCTGCTCTCGACGGCCCAGCCGGTGCCCGCGAAATCCGCCGTGGACGCCGCAGCGACCGCCACGGGCTGGCTCGGCCGGTTCGCGTAGTACGCCACCCATTCGTTCGAGAAGGTCACGCCCAGCGTCAGCGGAACGAGCACGACGACGGCCCCGAGGGCGATCCCGTTGCGTCTCAACCAGCCCCCGCTCATCCGTCACCCCACGTCGGCTTCTCGGTGGTGACCGATGTCTGCCGCGCGATCGCCGAGAGGTCGACCGGAACGACGATCATCGAGTCGGTGCGCGGGTCGGAGGTGGCGGCGAGCTGCACCTCGGCATCACGCGCATCGTCGCCCGCGAGCGCATCGGCCGGCACCTCGAACATCAGCGGCCCGGTGTTCGGCAGCCCGACGCTCAGCGGAACCCCCTCGATCGTCGCCTGGTCGGGGCGTTCGGATGCTCCGTAGAGCGTGTCGCCGACCTTCAGTTGCGCGGTGCTGAGGCTCGCTCCGTAATCGGTGACGACGGCCTCGACGCTGGCGTCGACCACCACCCACACGCCCGACGTCTCGCCTGACCATCCGTTGCTCGCGGTCACGGAGTCGGCCACCCGGATGTCGGTCACCGTCGCCTGGATGTTGCGGCCCGTGAGCGTCTGCCCGATCGCCCCGGTCACGGCGATGGGCGCCTGCCACTGCTCCTCGGTCGGGGCGGTGTGCACCACGATGCCGCCGACGACGAGGAAGCCGACGAGTGCCGCGCCGTTGGCGATGTGTCGCCAGACGGGGGTGCGCGGGGGTGCGGCGGGGGTCTTCAGGGCTTCGGCAGAGGTCTGCGATGCGGCGGCGGGGGCCTGCGGGCCGCCCTCCGGTGTCGGCGGCCCGCCCTCCGGTGTCGACTCATTCGTCATGACGACGCCCCGGTCTCGGCGCTCGCGCCGGCGCCGTTGTCCTTCAGCGGCACCGTCGAGGTGGCCGCGAGGAACGGATCGTCGTACCGCGCGCCAAAGGTGACGAAACCGCCCGCCGCATACACCTTGTCGTAGATGTCGACCTTCACCTCGTCCATTCCCGCCGCAACACCGGGGTCGACCTCCCAGAGGTAGGCGAGCTGGATCGGCACATGCGGCTGCAGCCTCGGCGAGCGCGTGGCATCACTGATCACGATCACGTCGACGGGCTTCGTGTCTGCGCTGATGCCGTCGATGCCCACCGGGCGCAGATTGTCGGCCGCGCCGGAGTCGCTGTAGGTGGAGACAGGACGGTCCCAGAGGTTCTCGACCGTCGCGACCACGACGAAGAAGCGTTTGCCCTCCGCCGGGTTGATGCTCTGCTCCGGAAACCCGTCGACGAGCACGGCCCGCTCGACGCTGATGCGGAGTTCGGCCCCGTCGTAGGGCGTGGCCGCCGCGACCTGTGGCAGAGCATCCGCTTCGACCGTGTTCAACCCGCCGAACGCCGCCGACCCCGAGAGGAACACCGCGATGACACCCGTCACGAACCACTTCGTGGGCACCTTGCGTGACAGCTCGCGCGCACGCGTGCGCCAGTTCGCCGCGCCCCCGGGTTGTGTCACCCCTCCAGCGTACCCACCGGGTGCGGCTGGCGCTCGCTGGCCCCTGGGAAGGGAGCAGGGCGGTCAGGTGGCGACCACGTAGCCGGAGCGCTCCTCGACGATGCCGCGCCCCAGTGCGTCGGCGAGCGCCTCGTCGAGTCGAACCCGGATGCCCGCCGTGAGGCGGGTCACTCCGAACGCCTGGCTGGTGAGTCGTGCAAGATCATCCGGCGTCGCCCCCAGCCCGACGAGGGCGACAGCACGCATCGCGTTGCCCAGTTCGCGCAGCGAGATCTCGGCGATGTCGCGCCCCGCCCCGGGCCGGGAGGTGCGCCAGTCGAGGTCGCCTGCGCGCACGCTCTCGAGCACGAGAAACTCCTCCGCATCACGGCGCACACCGTCGATTGCTACCGCCCCGATCTGCTCGGAGCGCCGCGCCACCACGCGCTGAAGCCCGTGAGCGAACCCGACCATCCGGGCGAAGCGGGCGGGGTGCAGATCGCCCTCGCTTGCAAGCATCTCGAGCGCCAGAGCCCCGATGCCCGCCCTCACCACCGGGTGCCCGAGCCGATCGAGATCGGAGGTCCTGCCGACGGCCCGCGGGGCCCACACCCTCCATTCCGGAACATCGGGCCACAGCGCGCCTGAGTCGATACCGGATCCAGTACTGACCGGCGGAGGCGCCATCAGAGCGGACTCGCTGGCATCCACCGGCGTGGCCTCGACGGCGTTCGGGGGATCAACCACCCCCGGCTCGAACTCCCCCGGCTCGAACTCCCCCGCCATCACCTTCCCGTAGAGCGCCACGATGCGCTCGACCTCCTGCGCACCATCCCGCACCCAGGTGGGCATCCACACCCGCGCGATCGCGGGCCAGCCCATGCGACCCGTCAGCAGTTCGGAGGGCAGTCCGTCGCGGTCGCCGACCGTCACGCGCGAGCGCCACGTATCACCGTCGAGCAGGATGCCAAGCACCCGCCGTGACGGGTCAGCCGGGTCGAGCACGGCGATGTCGACCTTGAAGTCCGAAAGTCCGACATCGGAGACGCACCGGAGGCCCCGCGCGGTGAGCGCCGCGAGGATCTCATCGCGGTGCCGGTCGGGCGGCCGCACCGCCCTGCTCGACACGGCGCCCGACGAGGACGGGCCGTACTTCGCCAGCTCCAGGTACGTGCGCAGGTGCCGGAGGCCGGCCGGGCTCGAGGGGTCGACCCGCAGGTCGCTCGGCTCGAACGAGCAGAACACCACCACCTGGCGCCTGGCCCTCGTCACGGCCACGTTGAGACGTCGCTCGCCACCGGTCCGGTTGAGTGGTCCGAAGTTCAGCGGCAGCACCCCAGCCGCGTTGCGGCTGAAGGCGACCGAGAACAGCACGACGTCACGCTCCTGGCCCTGCACGTCTTCCAGGTTCTTCACGAGAATGGAGTCGGGTGTGCTCGACTGCAGAGCGGCATCCACCAGCTCGTCACCCGCGTCTTCGAGCAGCTGCAGAATGAGCAGCTGCTGCTGCTTGTTGAACGTCACCACTCCGATGCTGAACGCCGACAGCTCGGGGTCGTGCAGCCGACGTGTGATCTCGGCGACGATCGCGCGCGCCTCCTCAGGGTTCGTGCGGAACTCCTTGGCCGACCCCGACCGGATGAACTCGCCCTTCACCGGCACGAACGACAGGCCCTTGTCGTCGAGTGTGTCGCGAGCAGAGGGGAACGAGCTCAGACGCCCGTCGTAGTACTGCTGGTTCGAGAAGGCGATGAGCGACTCATCCTCGCTGCGGTAGTGCCAGGCCAGCATGACGTCGGGAACGCGAGCCTGCACGCTCTCCGAAAGGATTCTCTCCTCATCGATGACGAAGGCATTGGGGTCGGCATCCGAACCGTCAGGCCCGGCGGTGCCCGCGTCGTCCTCAGGGAACTCGTCGGCGACACCGATCTCGGCGATGGACGTCGGCGGCATCTGTTTACTGTCGCCCACGATGACTGCCGCGCGCGCACGACCGAGCGCCCCGATCGCGTGCGGAACCCTGATCTGAGATGCTTCATCGAAGACCACCAGGTCGAAGGGCTCGAGGTCAGCGTCGATGAAGCGAACCACCGAATCCGGGCTCGCCAGCACGCACGGCGTCAGCCGCGAGATGACCGACCAGTGGTCTTTGATCAGCCGACGGATCGGCTTGCCTCCGCGCGTCTTCGACAGTTCTCGCTTGAGCTCACCGACGGCCCCGATCGCGACCGACGCCGCGAATCCTCGGGCCTCGATGAGGTCAGCACCGAGGATGTTCGGGATCGTCGACCGAAGGGCAGAACTGCTCTGGTCGAAGCGGCTCACCACCACGTCGTGGGCCAACCCGTCGAAGGTGTCGAGGCTCTGGTCATCGAGCTGGCGCCGGAACACGGCCTTCAGAAAGCCCCTTTCGAACGCAGGCCCACCATCGGCGTAGGCGGTCGCGCCCGTGAGAAGCGCCTGAACCACCTCTGTCAGTCCGTTCGCGCGAACGGGCTCCACTGCCAACACCAGGGCACCCCAGCGGCGCAGTCTGCGCAGTTCGTCGTCGACGGCGTCGAGCTGCCACGCCTCCGCCCGACGAAGAAGGGCGTCTGCGATGCCTTCGTCTCCCTGCCAGAGCGCGATGCTCTCGGGGGTGGCCCGCAACAGCTCGACGAGCGCCCCCACGGCGCCGCCCAGAGCACCGACCCCGGCTCGCGACACCGGGTCGCACTCACTGAACACCTGCCGCAGTCGTTCGCGAGCAGCGCCGGTCGACGGGCCCAGCACCGCTGCCCAGTAGGCGATCCAGTCGAGCTGGTTGATGACCTCCGGATGCCTCGACCAATCGACTGGGTTGAAGGCGTCGGGCACCACCATCCCTGCGATGTTCTGCGCGAGCGAGACGGCGGCCGCGGCATCCTGCTGCACCCGGCCGATCAGCTCGAGGGTCGACCTGAGCGCTTCCGGAGCGACCGTCGAACCGGGAGAGAGAAACTCCTCGACGCGGCGACACTCCACCTGCAGACGCTTCTTTCGGCCGATGAAGAAGCTGCCCTCGGCCGCGGCCACCGATGCGGTCAACTCGGCCAGCGGCGCGAAAGCCGTGCCGGGCACGATGGTCGATGGCGCAGCGGCCAGCCGCCCGAGAACTTCTTTCAGCTGCTCCCGTGTCGCGGCCTCCGCTGGATCGGCAGCGAGGTCGATCTGCGCGAGCGTGAGGGCGTTCGGCTGGCTGAGCACGGCCGCATCAGCGAGCTCCCCCAGCGAGTCGACAGACCCGAGGAACCGCGACGCCGGCTCGACAGAACGCAGCGTCGACAACCCCTTCCAGAGTGCGGCAACCGCCGCCGCGATCTGGGACGTCGCCTCCGTCGTCAGGTGCTCGGTGCTCAGCAGAGAGAGCGACCAGGGATTCTGCCGGGCCGTACCCGCGGAGGGCCCGAGCTCGGCCACGTCGCGGAGCGCGCCGGCGACGGCATCCTTCGCCGGCAGGTCACCGAACGACAGAAAGGCAGACGGAACCGGCACTTCCGCGACATCCAGAGCAGCCAACAGCTTGCCGCGCGCGGAGTAGGCCGATTCGCCGAACTTCCCGCGTGTGTGGATGCGCTCGGGGTAGCGCTGCAACGGCGGAAGCGCGCGGTCGAGCTCCGCCTGTGAAGCGTCGTAACCGGCGCGATCAGGAACCACCGCAGCATCCAGAACCGCCAGCAGCTGCCGGCGAACCTCGGCCGGCCGCATACCCCTGTCGTGCAGGTTCAGCAGAAAGGGAGCGAGACCGACACTCTCGAGACGGTCTTTCACGACGTTGAGCGCCGGCGGTTTCTCGGCGATGAACAGCACCCGCTTGCCCGAGTGCAGCGCCCGCGCGAGCAGGTTCGTGATGGTCTGCGACTTGCCTGTGCCGGGCGGGCCCTGCAGCACGAACGTCTGGCCGGCCATCGCTTTCTGCACAGCCGTGACCTGCGAGCCGTCGGTCGAGATCGGGAGCAGCGCCGCCAGCTCGTCGAGGTCGTGCGGCGCGGCATCGGCGGGGTCGACGAACTCGAGCTGCGGCGTGTGCACGAGATGGTCGACGAGGGGAGCACCGACAAAGGTCGGCCAGTTGTCGCTCAGGTCGCGCCAGAGCCGGTAGGTGCTGAAATCGAAGAAGCCGAGCGAGCAGGTCTCGTCGACGCGGAAGTTCGCCAGCTCGGTCGTCGCCAGCGCCTCGCGCATGTAGGTGAGCAGCCCGTCGATGTCGACACCCGACTCGTCGAGATCGGGTTCGATGAGCTTCGGCAGCACCAGGTTCGCATCCTGCAACAGCTTCTCGGCCAGGCTGTAATTCGGCGTGACCGCGCTCGCCTCATCGATCACGAGCGAGAAGTTCTTCGACCGGTTCAACGCCCGCAGGGTCACCGGCACGAGAATCAGCGGCGATCGCACCTCGGCCTTGCCCTCGGGTACCCAGACGAGCGACCCCATCGCAAGGAACAGCGTGTTGTTGCCGGTGTCCTCCTCCGAGGCTCGAGCAATGGATGCTATGCGGCGCATCCGCGTGACGAACACCTCTTCGCTGGCCGTCGTCGCCAGCCTGCGCTCGGTGGTCAACCGCGTCTCCAGATGCGCGTTGATTTCTTCGGGAACCTCTCCACGCGCGTTCAGGGCGAGCGGCTGCCCGCTGCCGAGCGCCGGGGCCGGCCCGAGTTTCAGCTCGAAACCCGACTGCAGCAGGTCTTCGATCGTGCCGAGAGTGCCCCGCGGAACCATCAGCCCCACCGAGGAGGCCGCCGGTGAGCGGTAGTTGATGAGCGGGTTGCGAAGGCTGAGGTCGAGCAGCGAATTCTTCCAGCGCCGGATGCGCGCAGGCTCGTGCGACGAGTGCAGCGCAGAGCGGTTCGCGAACTGCCCGGCCAGGTTCAGGCGCAGCTGGTTCACCGTGAACTCCTGCGGCCGGTATTCGACGATCTCGACCGTGCCGTCTGCGTTCATCACCCGGGCAGGGATCGGCAGAACACGGTTGCGCCGACGGGCCATCGCCACGTCGACGAACACTGAGAACGGGTTCGCAGGGTCGAGCACCTCGGGGTCGGAGAGCTTCGCCCGGCCGATCACGCAGGCCTCTCTATAGGGAAGACTCTCCGTTCCGCAGACGGTGGTCGTCTCGAACAGCCTGGTCGACCCTGCATCGACGAAATTGACCGCCGTCGAGCATCCGGCAACAGCGTCGGCGAACTCGAGCGCCTCGCTGTCGAGTCGCCAGTAGCCCACGAAAGCATGCCCCGGCACGACGATCACCAGCGGCTTCAGCCCGATGTTCTCGAGCAGGCTGGCGAACAGCATGGTCGTGTCGAGACAGGTTCCGGCGCGTTCGCCCATCACGTCGCCGGGTGTGCGGATGCGCTGGCCCCGGGTGCTCGGATTGTCTTTCATGTCCCACGAGGTGGGTGGATGCACGTAGGTGAGCCCGACCGCACGCACCGTCTCGTAGATCGCCTCGACGGTCGCGTCGATGCGCCGATCGGACTCCGCGGCGGTCTCCGGGTCGGTTTCGGGGTCACCGCTCTCGCTGCTGTAGCCGAACATCCCGGCCGAGAAGCCCGCCCTCTCCAACCGCTCGGTCGCTTCGGCGAGGATCGGGCGGAGCGCTGGGTGATTCGGCATCACGAACGCGGGCAGCATCAGCGCGTAGTCGCGGGGCGGGGCCTGCCAGACCCAGGCGTTCGCGGCGAGCACGCGCACGGGGCGACGTTCGACGGCGAGGATGGTGGGCTCGTTCTCCGCTCCCTCCTGCGCCGTCGCTCCCTCCTGCGCCGTTGCTGCTCCCTGCGCCGCCGCCGCTCCCTGCGCCTGCGTCACGGTCACGACGACCTCGGCGGCCCGCTGGTCGGTGAATTCGAACAGCACGTCGGCGCGCATCCGGAGGTCGAGGTCGTCCCAGCTGGTGCCCTGCGAGCCCACCACGGCCTGCTCGCGCCGCCACGGCTCGATGAGCGCCGTGCCGAGGCTGGTGAGTTCGACGGCGACGGTGATGTCTGTGAGCTCGGCGGCGCTGTCCGCCGGCCGCACCGAGAGATGCTGCACGAACGGACGACCGTTGTGCGTGGCCGCGTACGAGATCACGTCAGAGCATTCGAGATCGATGATGACCGTCATCGGCACGGGCCTTCCCCTGTCACGTCTACCGTCTTCCCTCGCAAGCGCTGACCCCCGCCGTGTTGCTCGCCGCCTACCATCGCAGCACCCTCCGACAGTACTTCATCGGCCCCAACCGACCACCCCACCTCGGACGCGCTCGGACGTCCGCAGGTCAGCTGAGGTGCGTCGGCGGAGCGCATCGCGGCTTCACGGTCGACGCTGCGGCTCTCGAGTGACCGGAGCTCCACGATGTGACCGTCTCGCGCGGATTCGTGGGCGGCCGAGCGTAGCGTCATCCGGCGCAGGCGTCTTGGCGAGGTCGGGCGACGACGTCGATACCCGCTGGAAGCAGGCGTGCTCAACACCAGCGAGCGCGCTCTTCATCCCCGACCCATCCGCGCTGAGCACCCACATCGTCCAACACGCATCGCTATAGTGACACTGTGTCATTATTTGTGAGGATTGATCACTCATCGAGTCAACCTCTGGCCAGACAGATCGCATACCGTGCTCAGGGCTTACAGCAGGCTTCGGGACGAAGGCCTGGTCGAGATGCGACAGAGCCGCGGCGCGTGGGTGAGATCGCGGTTCGCTCCCCGAACCGCACACCTGAACCAGCTCGCCCTTGAATTTCTCAACGAAGCACACGAACTCGGGTTGACGCGAAGCGACGTCATCCGCCTCCTGGACAGGACGTAAAGTGACAAGCTTTCAACGCTCCCCACGAAACATTACCGCGGCAACCTTGGCCACCATTCCCCTCCTTCTCATCGTCATCACGTGGCTGACCTGGAGAGACGCGCTACCGCAGACCCTTCCGACCCAGTGGTCTGGCGACAGGGTGGTCTCAACACAGCCGACTATTGCCGTTCTTGTTGTGAGCGGTGTCACAGCGCTTGTCGCCGCCGCCTTCACCGTCAGCAAGGCAGCGCTCCCACTGACGAATTACACCTCGCGCCTTGGGTTTCTCCTCTGCGGACTATTCGCTGCGCTTGCTGCTGCGATCTGGATGATCAGTGCGGGCCTAGCCGTCAACACCGCCCCGAGCATCCAACCTGCCATCGGCTCGCTGGGGTTGGTTGTCATCGCGGCTCCGTTGTACGGGCTGATCGTTTTTCTCGTAGCGCGAACGCCCCCACCTGCAAAATCGCGAACCCAAGCCGCTCCACTCACGCTTTCACCTCACGAGAGAGCGTCGTGGAACCAAACCATGACGACACCTGCATTTGCCTGGGTCGCAGCGTCAGCGCTTGTCGCTGCAATCGGGATGCTCGTACTCGGCCCGTTCACCCACCACGACTGGAACGCAGCCGTCATTAGCTCCTCAGCGGCAATGATCGGTCTGGCCCTCGTCTGCGCCGCCCTCGCCTGGCTGCGCGTCACCGCCGACGATCGGGGCCTCCGAATATCTTCGCGCTTCCTCCCCTTCGCGGCGCGAACAATCAGTCTTGCCAAGATGGCAGACGTTCACTCGGTTGAGATCCGCCCAGCGGAATGGGGAGGATGGGGATATCGCGTCACACCAAGCAGGTCGGCCATTATCTTGAGGCGTGGCGAGGGCATCGTCGTCGACCTCAAGAGTGGGCGAAGTTTCGCCGTCAGCGTCGACGGTTCCGACTCTCTCGCCTCGGTACTTCGGGGGCTTCTCAGCTGATTGAGCCGAGGCGCCCATCAGGGATCAGCAGATCCAACACCTCTTCGCTCACATCGGCATCGGATATATCTTGGAAGCCATCGCGGTCTCCGCCAACAACAACGACCGCTCCTCAGAGAGTTCCCCGAACTCACGTGCGCCCTGGAGCATTGGATGCTCCTCGACGCGTCGCCCGTCATCGCACGTGCCTCGCTGGCTGCTGCTGGGTGATGCGGTGGCTGCCGCCACCGCGAGCAAGGATCTCCCGCATCTCGGGCGCGGGCAGGCCGATGATGCGCCACTCGCTGCTGGACCCGTCGCGCGTGCTCTCGAGTCGCTCCCGCAGCTCGCGGCTGGCGGCGGAAATCCGGATACCCGGATTCCGCTGCTCGTACAACAGCAGCGCTCTGGGGCTCGATATCGCGGCGCCTCACAGGAACGGAAGTCGACCACCTGAGCTGGTCCATACCTCGACTTCGCTCATCGTCGCCGAGACGGGTCCCTCGGCGGGATCCGGATGCGCGGGCGGATCGACCACGAGCACCGTCAAGGTGATCGTTCTGGTCTTGCCCGGCGCGAACGCCAGAGGCTGGTAGGTGAACGCGTTCGCGGCGTCAAGGGGAGGAAGGGTGGCGTCGCGTTCGCCGCGATCCGTCACCACCTTGACCACCTGCACGCTGGCGTTCATCTCGTAGTCCGCGCCTTTCGCGTATCCGTTCAGAACACAGATGAGCCGGACATCCGTCTCATCGGGCAGGGTCAGAGTGACCGTCGACCCGACGCCTTGATCGTCGGTCTCCTTGGCCACCCAGGCGGTCGAGCGGGTTCCGTCGACAAGTTGCCCGGGCGGGTACCTGAACGGCCCGTCCGGCATCGGGTAGATCAGATATTCGCCTGTCGCCTGGATCGTGTCACCCCTGAGCAGGGTGAGCTCCTGCGGGTTGTCGCACGTGGCCTGGTTGTCGATCGCGGCGCCGAGACTGTTGCTCGCGACGGTCGCCGGAATCCCGATGATCACGCCACCGATCACCCCCGTGATCACGCCGACGACCACCGCTTCCTGCAGATCGTGCACGCCAGCCTCACCGAAGACGAGGGCTGGGCATCCGCCGCCGACGGCATGGAGGGTGTCTACCACCTGGCGTCGCCGATGATCCTCGGAACGACGCCCGACGAGGTGGTCGTTCCGGCCCGCGACGGGGCGTTGCGCGTGCTGCGGGCGGCGCGGGATGCGAGTGTGCCCCGCGTGGTGCTCACGTCATCGTTCGCCGCGGTCGGGTACTCCCCCAAGCCCGTGCGCGACTACGACGAAGACGACTTCACCGATCCGGCGACGCCCGGACTGGCCGCGTATCCACTGTCGAAGGCGGTCGCCGAGCGTGCGGCGTGGGACTTCATCGAGCGGGAGGGCGGCGACACCTCGCTGGTCGTGATCAACCCGACGTGGATCGCCGGCCCCACCCTCACCGTCGACGCACGTTCGTCGCTGCAGGTGTTCACCGCGATGCTCGACGGCTCGATGACGGCGACACCCCGCCAGCTCTTCGGCATTGCGGATGTGCGCGACGTCGCCTGGCTGCACATCGCCGCGATGCAGGCTCCGGATGCTGCGGGGCGACGGTATCTCGCACTGGCCGACGGTCCGACACTGTCGTTCCTCGACGTGGCGCGGGTGCTGCGGGAGCGGCTGGGAGCGTTCGCTGACGCCGTGCCGACCGTGGAGGCGCCCGGGGACGAGCCGACGCCGCTGGTCATCCACAACGACCGGGCGAAGCGCGAACTCGGGTTTCGTCCGCGGGCTGTGGAGGAGACGATCGTGGAGACGGCGGAGAGCCTGCGGGAGCTTGGGCTGGTGTGAATCGAGATCGACTTCAGTGACGTTGCCGGCACGGAAACAGAGCGTGTCTGGCAACGCGCCCCTGTTCGCATACTCGGCTCAGGCGCGCAGAATCGAAGACATCTTCTTGCCGCGCGAAACCTCGTCGACGAGCTTGTCCACGTAGCGGATCTTCTGCATCAGGGGGTCTTCGACCTGCTCGACCCGGATTCCGCAGATCAGTCCGGTGATGAGCGTCGCATTCGGATTGACGGCGGGTGCCCGGGCGAAGAAGGTCTCGAGATCGACTCCTTCAGCGACAGCCAGTGCGAGGCCGAGCTCGTCGTAGCCCGTGAGCCAGCCGATGACCTCGTCGACCTCGGCGCGGGTGTGACCCTTGCGCTCGACCTTCCTCACGTAGAGGGGGTGGATGGCGGCAAAAGGAGTGGCGAAGATGCGGTGTTGAGTCTCGCCCATCCCTCTATTGTCGGGCCAGGAGGGTGCGGAACGGTGACGGTGCACTGACATCGGCGGGTGGCCGGGCATCCGGAATCGCACCGTTCCAGGCGGGCACCCGCCTATCCTTCACGATCAGCACGACGAATACGTACACCTCGACGGCGCGCCAGAGAGCACGCAGGATCGAGTCGGGCAGCGGGATGTCACGTTCGGTCGCGTGCGGCATGCCTCCGATAGTAGGCAGGCGCGGCGCCGGGCGCCGGGCCTGAGGGGCCGTGGCAGGTGAGGGCTCGGTGAACGGATGCTGAACCTCCGTCGCGCAGGGCGCCCGGGCCAGGCGGGGGCCGGTCATGTGGGGCCCTACACAGCCGGGAAGCGCACCGACGCCTTGGCGAAGTACTCGTCGCTGCTCGTCAGCGCCGAGCGGAGTCCCGAATCCCCCAGGGCAAGCGCGACACCGACCCAGCCTGAGGCCGGGGGCGTCGGGTTGGCGGTTGAGATAGCGGCTGTACATCGCGCTCAGCCGGCGGCGATCGTTTCGGGACTGATCCAGAACTGGGTGATCACCCAGTCGCGGCCGTGCTGGGCGGCGAGGTTCGCCCAGAACGTGTAGTCCGTGTCCGATCCTGAACGCCCGAGCAGAGTGCTGTACAGGGCGGCGGCCCATGTCTTGTCGGTACCGCCCTTCCGCGTGAAATACTCCCACGACGCGTAGAACGAGCGCTCGATGTCGTCGGTCGTGATCGCGCCGGCCTGCATGGCCGTGAGCCACGACTGGCGGCCGCCAGCATCCGGTGCCCGTCCCAGCACGGTGTTGTAGGCGGCGTCGATGCGGATCAACCGGTACTCGTCGCTGTTGACAAAACCCGCGGTGACAGCGGAACGTGGGGCGCCCGCGGCGAGCTTGCCGCCCCACCACGCGACATCCGCCGAGCTGGGGCGCCGGTTGAGGTAGTCCATGTAGAGCGCGGTGACGAAGGAGCTCACCGCGGGTGAGACACCGGCCGATGGAATGGCGTGCTTGACTAGGACGAGCGAGGCGCTCCTGTTCTCCCCCGGGTTCAGGGTGAACGGTGCGGTGAGCAGGTCGTCGTAGTCGCCCTGGAGCAGGTAGTCGACGGCCAGTCGGTACGTGCCGGGAAGCAGCCGCGGGAACTCGTAGGCGACACGAGGGTCTTCCGACGACCGGGTCAGATTCGGATCCAGCTGCGTGACCCAGGTGGAGGTGACCGGATCGAAGGCCTGCAGGGTGAGTTTCGACCTGTTCGCGGTGAGGCAGTCCTGGCCGCAGTCGACGTACCCGGCGATACGGCCCTGGAGCTTGACGGTCTCGAGCGTGAGGTCGGCGCGGCCGCCGGTGGCGAGAGTGATCGAGACACCCTCCGGATGCGCCGGGGTTCCCTTCCACAACTGCCAGAAGTTGCTGCCCCGCACGTCGTTGCCTGAGAACTCGACGGTGTAGGTGCCGGCGGGCAGACCCGTGAGCACGTAGGTCCCGTCGCTCTTCACCTTCGTGGAGACGTACCGCGGAGTCGTCCGGGTGCCGGAGGATGGGACGGCGAGCGCCGTGAGGCCGTCGGTCAGGCTGTGCACCGTGTCGGTGACGCTGCCGGCGATCGTGGCGCCGACACCGAGGGTCGAGTTCAGGCTGGTGACGGGTGCGGTCAGGTGGATGACACCGGGCTCACTGGCGAGGGGACGCTGTTTGAAATCGCTGGTGTAGGCGCTGACGAAGTTGCCCGCACCGACGTAGTCGTACTGCAGCACGACGTCGGGAAGGGCGGAGCCTAGGGTGAAGTTGCCCGCGGCGTCGGGACGCAACTCGGAGTTGTAGTGCAGCCAGTAGCCGCCCTCGATACTCGTCCAGCCCCAGATGGTGATGACGACGTCGGTGGGGCCTGCAGGATGCCCGGCCGAGCCGAGATCGATGTGGCCGTTGAGCGTGAAAGGGGCCGCTGCTGCAGCGGGGAGGGTGGTGGGGTCGGGGGTGTCCGCGGTCGGAGCCGGCGCCTGCTGCGGAGCGGAGGCCGCCGGGGTGGGGGGCGCCGCCGTAGCGGTGGGCGGCTGGGTCACGGCGGCCTGTGCGGTGGGCGCGAGGGTCACGGTGAGACCGGCGACCAACAAGAGGGCCGCACCTGAGGCCAGAACGCGTTTCAGCACAGCTTGTCTCCCCCGAGTCGCCACCCCGGGGCGAATCCATCGAATTCGCACAACCTAGCATGCCGGTGGCGGTGGCGGTGGCGGTCGATGGGCGATGGGCGATGGGCGATGGGCGAGGGCGGATGGGACCCCGCGGTGCTCGGGCTCTTCGCGGAAGACACGCGGCGAACTCTCGGCAGGTCTCGTCGCTTGCGCGCCGACATGCCGCCGCTCGCATCCCCCACCCCCACCACCCCAACACCCCCGCCGCCGCGATGACCTTTCGCCGCGGCGCCTCCCAGGCGCGGATAGCCTGAGCGGGTGAACACCACGACCTCTGCCCGGTGGCGAACTACCGCCGCTCGTCTCGGCACCACCGGGTTGATCGTCGTCGGCGTGGCCCTCCTCGCGGCGGGTGCGGTCGCGGTCTTCGTCTCGACGAATGCTGGCGGCACGGCCGCGCTGATCGGCGCCGGCGTGGTGCTCGTCGTTCTGGGGTTCTTCGGCGATCGCGTCGCGAACTCCCCGGTACACGCCGATGGACGGCGTCAGAATGAGGCCTCCGGCCGCGCCCCGGTGCCCCGACCCGCTGCGCCAGTCAGCGAAGACGACCACAGGCGCGACGGCGTTGGCGCGCAGCAACCCCACGGAAGCGCGAGCGCACAGCTCACCACCGAGAACGCACCCACCCCCGAGATTCAGGCCGCCCTGAATCGCGGCCACGCACTCGCGAAGCGACCCTCGCTTCGCCGCGCCGACGTGAAGAAGCTGTACGGCGACCACAGCGAGGACAAACGGATCACCGCGCTGGCGATCACCCAGAAGCGCCCCGATCTCGGAAGCCTCGAGATGCTGGTCGAGTCGATCGGTGGATCGAGGAGCACCTTCGAGCAGTACCAGGGGCTGCTGACGGCCCGCGCGGCCGTCGATGCCCAGTCCCTGACGGATGAGGAATCGACCGCCCTGAGAGATGAGATCCGCCGTCAGCTCACGGTCGGACGAATCACCGGCACCAACCGCACACGCATCGCGGAGTCGATCCTCGGGTCGTGAGCGGCACGGTCGACTCAGGCCGTGAGCGGCACGGTCGGCTCCGCCCGTACCCGCAGCCCCCCGTCGGCGATCATCCCGAGCCCCGACCCTCTGGTCTCGCACCGCGCGGCGGGCCAGAATGGCGTCATGACGATGCCGAGTGGCGACTCACCGAGCACGACTGACAGCATCTCGACGCGGGTGTGCGTTGCGGGAGGCGGGCCTGCGGGCGTCATGCTCGGGCTGCTGCTCGCGCGGGCGGGAATCGACGTGCTGGTGCTCGAGAAGCACTCCGACTTCTTCCGTGACTTTCGTGGCGACACGGTGCACCCGTCGACACTGAACCTGATCGACCAGCTGGGCATCCGCGCGGAGTTCGACGCCATTGGGCATGCTCTGCTTCCCCGTCTCGACGCGGTGGTCAACGGAGTCCGGCTGCACGCGATCAATTTCGCCTCGCTGCCGGCACCGAACCGAGCCATCACCCTTATGCCGCAGTGGGACCTGCTGAAGCTCCTCGCCATCGAGGGGGCCCGCTCACCGCACTTCGAGCTGCGGATGGGCTACGAGGTCGTCGATGTCGTGCGCGACGGCGCCGGCGGCCGCGTCACGGGTGTGCTCGCACAGACGGCCGGCGGGCTGCTGCGGATCGACGCCGAACTCACCGTAGCCGCCGACGGGCGCGACTCGATCGTGCGGAAGGCTCTCGATCTGGCCGGGAGAGAGTTCGGCGTACCGGTGGATGTCACGTGGTTCCGCCTCGACCGCCCATCCGGTAGTGCGCCCGACACCCTCGGGTACCTGAGCGATTCAGCGTTCATCGTCACGATTCCGCGACCCGAGTACCTGCAGTGTGGACTGCTGGTGCCGAAGGGGTCGTTCGCCGGGCTTCGGCGCGATGGCATCGAGGCCTTTCGCCAGCGCATCGCCGTCGCTGCACCGCGGCTCGCGACATCCGTCTCCAGTCTCGCCTCGATCGACGACGTGAAGCTGCTGTCGGTGCGGATCAATCGGCTGAAGACGTGGTCGGCGCCGGGCGCTCTGTGCATCGGCGATGCGGCGCACGCGATGTCGCCGGTTTTCGGCGTGGGTATCAACTACGCAGTGCAGGATGCCGTCGCAACCGCGAATCTGCTGGTGCCCGTTCTGCGCGCGGGCGGCTCACCCAAGGCCATCGACGCCGCCACCCGCGCCGTGCAGCGTCGCCGCGAGGGGCCGACGGCCTTGATGCAGCGGCTGCAACGGTCGGTGCACCGGATCATCGGCACGGGTGCGGGCAAGCGGGTGTTGCAGAACCCGCCCACGCGCAGGCAGCGGGTGGCGTTGCGTGTTGCGATCCCGATCATCCGCCCGATCGCCGCCCGCGTCGTGGGGTACGGTTTCCGTCCCGAGCGCATCTCGCGCGAGGTGCTCGGCGAGGGCGCTGCCCGCCGGTGAGCGCGGGCATTCGCCGCCGACCCGCGCAGAGTGGGCGCACCGGCGGGCCGCAACTCAGGATGCGCGAACGAACTCGGTTGCGACCTCGTCGGCGAGGGCATGGTCGATGCGCTCGCGCATCGCCTCCGAGAGCGGTGGAAGTGCGTCGAGCTCGAACCACCGGGCCTCGGTGTTCTCACCGTCGGCGGGGTACGGTTCGCCCGACACGTACCGCATGCGGAATGTGAAGTCGAGGTAGTCGGCCTGGTCGCCGTTCGGATACGTCACACGCGGGATCGTGTGCACCCATGCCAGTCGCTCGGCGACGGCGACTACATCGGCCTCTTCGAGAGTCTCGCGGGCGGCGGCGTCGGCCGGCTCCTCGCGGGGGTCGATGATGCCGGTGACCGGGGTCCAGGCGCCGCTGTCGGCGCGCTTCACGAGCAGGATCTCGGAGCCGCGGGTGAGCACGGCGGTGGTGCCGACGAGCCAGATCGGGTCGTGCCCGATCTTCTCTCGCAGCGCCAGCACGAAGTCGGGGGTCGCCATGCACCAAGGCTAGCCGAGCATCCGGAGCCCGCCCGCAGCACGACCACCGGAGCCCGCCCGCAGCACGATCACCGGTGCCTGCCACCCGCGCCACACCGCCCCCGCGTCCCGGCCCGCCCCCCGCGTCCCGGCCCCGCACCACCACCCCTCTTGCGCAAAAGCACCCAAACTGTGCGGTTTGGGTGCTTTTGCGACAAACGGGTGCGGCCACCACGACAACCGGGTGCGGCCGCCACGACGAACGGACACGACTCCGGCACACCCCGCCACAGAGCGCGGCGGAGTGCCCAAGTCGTGTCCGTTCCGTCAGACGCGAGCCCGCAGGGGCGGATGTTACGCGGCGCCGCCCTGGGCGAGTACCGACACATCGTTCCACTTCTCCCACGTCTCGATACGCGAGGCGTAGTCGGCCTTCGCGATGCCGAGCGGGCCCGAGCCGAAGAAGACGCGCAGCGGCGGCTCCTCGGCATCCACGATCCTCAGGATGGCGGCGGCAGACGCATTCGGGTCGCCGGGGGTCGCGTTTCGCGACTTGCGCGCTTCGGCGACCTGCTCGTGCAGCTCGGCGTAGTCCGCGAGCGGCTCGGAGGTCGACGACGACGACCCGGCCCAGTCGGTGGAGAATCCGCCCGGCTCGACGAGCGTGACCTTGATGCCGAAGCCGGCGACCTCCTGCGCGAGCGACTGGCTGAAGCCTTCGAGCGCCCACTTCGACGCGTGGTAGATGCCGACGAGCGGGAAGGCCGAGATACCGCCGATGGACGAGACCTGGATGATGTGACCGCTCTTCTGAGCGCGCAGGAAGGGCAGCGCCGCCTGGGTGACCCAGAGCGCTCCGAAGACGTTGGTCTCGAGCTGGGCGCGGGCCTCGTCTTCGGTGATCTCCTCGACGAAGGCGAAGTGCCCGTAGCCGGCGTTGTTGATGACGACATCGAGCCGGCCGAACTTCTCGTGCGCAGCAGCGACGGCGGCGAACGCGGCAGCGCGATCGGTGACGTCGAGCGAGATCGGGAGGATGTTGTCGCCGTACTTCTCGACCAGGTCGTCGAGGCTGTCGGTGTTGCGAGCGGTAGCAGCGACCCTGTCGCCCCGCTCGAGGGCAGCGATCGCCCATTCGCGGCCGAATCCGCGTGATGTGCCGGTGATGAACCAGACCTTCATGGTGTTCCCTTCGATTGCGTTACGTAGGGGTGCAACGCGACGCGGGCTCGAATCCTGCCCATTTTGCTGAATGTCAGGTGAGAAATGGATGATCGGCTGCTCAGTGCGCCCGCTCGACCACTAGACGGTCACTCGCCGTCGTGCGCGCGCTGCAGGTCGGCGATGACGATCTTCTGCATGGTCATCATCGCCTCCATGGTGCGGCGCGACTTCTCGGGGTCGGCGTCGCCCAGCAGCTCACCGAGCGCCGGCGGAACGATCTGCCACGACAGGCCGAAGCGATCCTTCAGCCAACCGCACTGCGACTCCGTGCCGCCGCCCTCGAGCAGCGACTCCCAGAGGTGATTGATCTTCTCCTGCGTCTCGGCCGAGACGAAGAACGAGATCGCCTCGCTGAAGTGGAACTGCGGACCGGCATTCAGCGCCTGGAACTCCAGCCCGTCGAGCACGAAACTCACGCCCATCGCGGTGCCGGCCGGGTAGGGCGAACCTTCGGGATAGCGCGACACGTTAAGGATGCGCGAATTGTCGAAGATGCTCACGTAGAACTCGGCGGCCTGCTCGGCCTGGTCGTCGAACCACAGAAACGGGCTGATGGCTTGCATGGGTGGACTCCTCTGTCTCAGGTGGCTAGCCCCCGCGGGGCACGCCGTAGTGCGTTCACCGCGACCCTACTCGCCCGCGCCGACGCCCGGGGGTCGGATGCTCAGAAGGCCCGGCCAGAGCACACGAAGTGCGGGATACGCCGTCTCGCGAGAACGCGGCGTTTTCTCGGTCTCGTCTGGCGCCGCGGATCAGATCTCGCGGAGGCGCGGCACGATCGCCGCCGTCACCTCGGAGACCCACGCCGCGGGGTCGTCGGCGCGAGGGCCTGTCGTCACGAGGTCGATGCCGATGGCGGCGTACTGCTCCATCGACGCGAGGAATGCGTCGGGGTCTCCGAGCAGATCCGCCGACGTGATCAGCGTCTTCTCGATAGCGTCGTAGTCGGTGCCCTCGGTGTCGCAGTGCCCCTTGAGCACGTCGAGCTTGTGGGCGACGCCCTCCACTCCGAGGTCGAAGATATTGCAGGCGTTGCCGTACTTCGCGACGAGGCGCAGGGTCTTCTTCTCGCCACTGCCGCCGATCATCACCGGCGGGCCGGGCTTCTGGATGGGCTGCGGCACGCAGATCGTCTCGGCCAGCTGGTAGTGCTTTCCGGCGTACGGGCCGTCGTTGTCGCTCCACATCTGCGCGCAGATCTGCAGCGTCTCCTCGAGGCGCTCGAACCGCTCGCTGATGGCGGGGTAGGGCACGCCGAGCCCGAGGTGCTCGCGCTCGTACCAGGCGGCGCCGAGACCGAGCATGGCGCGACCCTGCGAGAGAACGTCGAGCGTCGTGACGATCTTCGCGAGCAGCCCGGGGTAGCGGTACGTCACGCCGGTGACAAGCAGACCCAGACGGATGCTCGAGGTCTGCCCCGCGAGGAACCCGAGCGAGGTGTACCCCTCGAGCATCGGATCGTACGACGTGGCGAGGCTCTCCATCTGGAACCAGTGGTCCATCAGGGTGAACAGCGAGCATCCGCCCTCCTCTGCAGCCTTTGCTGATGCTGCGAGCGCGGGGCCGAGGGCCTGCGGACCGCCGGGGAGGGTGAAGTTCGCGAAGTGAATGCCTAGTTCCATGACTTCACACTACGACTCTGAGAGCCCCGCGTCGGTGAATAACGGGTGCTACTTCTCGCCGTCGGCCTGCGGGATGTCCGGGGTCTGCTCGGCGACATGCGCCGGCTCCTCGTCGAGTCCCGTCGAGTAGATCTCGTTGCGGGCACGCGCCCGCGCGTCGCGCTCGTCACGCAACCGCGCCTGCTTCGCCTCCCGCGCCGCCAGCCACTCGGGATCAACCTCGACCTTTCGAACGGTGACGCCGCGCCGCGCCGCGGGTGCCGTTCGCGCGGCGGACCCCGCAGCAGCCGGCGGTGCCCCCGTCACGCTCGTGCCCGTCGACGGCTTGTATGCCTCGCCCGCACCCGACGAACCGGTCGAGGCGGCCGACGCGCGGGCGCGCGCGGGGGCCTTCGACCCGGATGCCGCGGATACCCGCGGAGCCGCCACGACGGGAGCCCTCCCGGTGCCCTCGCAGCGCTCGCCGTGCTTGTTCTCGTGTTGGATCAACGTTCCCGACACCAGGCCGACACCTATGGACTTGCCACAGACGGGACATTTCGTTCCCGTACTACCTGCCATGTGTGTCGTACCTCTCACGTTCGCGCGCCCTGTGGCGCCGTGGCCGAGTGCATCAGCCACCGGTTCGATTGTACGAGCCGTCGACCGCGCGCCCGCAACACCCTGTCGCAACCCTCCGCCGTGCTGCATGATCGGAGCATGCCCTACTCCCCCGAAGACGCCCTCACTCCGATGCTCGCCAAGGCCGTCGCGACGATTCCGGCCGCCGACTCGGTGGAGGGCGGCCTGAGCTACGAGCCCAAGTGGGATGGCTTTCGCGCCATCATCTATTTCGACGGCGAAACGGTCGAGATCGGCAGCCGCGGGTCGAAAATGCTGACCCGCTACTTTCCCGAGCTCGTCGAGGCGTTCGTGACGCTGTTGCCGAGGCCGTGCGTTCTCGACGGAGAGATCGTGGTGCGCGCCGGCGAGCCCGGCCACGAGAAGCTCGACTGGGAGACACTGTCGCAGCGCATCCACCCCGCCGCCAGCCGGGTGGCGAAGCTGAGCGTCGAGACTCCGGCGATGTTCGTCGCGTTCGACCTCCTCGCCATCGACGATGACGACTACGCTTCCCGGCCCTTCGGCGAGCGCCGGGAAGCGCTCGAGACGCTGCTGGCAGGAACCGAGCATCCGGTGCACCTCAGCCAGGTGACCACCGACGAGGCCACAGCGAACCGCTGGCTGGTCGAGTTCGAGGGCGCGGGCCTCGACGGCGTGGTCTCCAAACCGCTCGCCGCACCCTACGCCCCGGGCAAGCGCGTCATGCTCAAGACGAAACACCACCGCTCCGCCGATGTCGTGGTCATCGGGTACCGGATGCACACCAGCGGCCAGGGCGTCGGGTCCCTGCTGCTCGGGTTGTACACCGCCGAGGGAGAGCTGCAGGGCATCGGGGGCGCCTCCGCGTTCAGCAATGCACGCCGCCTCGAGTTGATCGACGAACTCGCGCCTTACGCCGAACGGGATGCCGACGGCGAGATGGTGCGCGGCGAAACCGATCGCAGCAGGTTCTCGGGGTCGAAGGATGTCTCGTTCGTGCGACTCCGCCCCGAACTCGTGGTCGAGGTGCGGTACGACCAGATGGAGGGGTCGCGCTTTCGCCACACCGTGCAGTTCGATCGCTGGCGGCCGGATCGCGAGGCCCGCTCGTGCACCTTCGACCAGCTCGACCGCCCGATCGCCTACGACCTCTCGGAGGTCCTGGTCTGACCCGGCGCGAACTCTCTGGAATTTCCCGCACGGTAACCGGCGCGAAACACGCGTGAGGCAGATTCACTGGAGAAGAACCGTGCCCCCTGACCTGGCCCACGGCATCCGAAAGAGGCACACCATGACATCCACCGACCGCCCGTTCACCGTCGCCGTGTTCTGCGGCTCGAGCACCGGCAACGATCCCGTCTACGTCGATGCCGCCCGCACTGTCGGCGAAACCCTCGCGCTGCAGGGCATCGCCGTCGTCTACGGCGGCGGCCACGTCGGACTGATGGGTGCCGTGGCCGACGCCGCCCTCGACGCGGGCGGTCATGTCACGGGCGTGATTCCCCAGGCGCTGCACGATCGGGAGATCATCCACGACACCGTCTCCGAACTCGTCATCGTCGAGACGATGCACGAGCGCAAAATGGTCATGGCCGAGAGGTCAGATGCGTTCCTCGCCCTTCCCGGCGGCCCCGGGACCCTCGAGGAGATCACCGAGCAGTGGACGTGGGCCCAGCTCGGCATCCACGAGAAACCGTGCGGTTTTCTCAACGTGGCCGGCTACTACGACCCACTGATCACGCTTGTCGAGACCATGCGCGATCGGGGTTTCACGCACCCGCGCTACACCGCCATGCTGCGCTTCTCCGACTCGATCGACGAGCTCGTCGCCGCCTTCCGCTCCTACACGCCGCCGATGCGCGTTGCCGCCTCCCCCGGGCTGGAGATGAGCGAACTCCAGACGGTGCGCCCGTAGCCTCCCCCGGTTCAGGATGATCGGCAGCACGCCTGCCGAACGAACGTCACACCGCCCTCACTCACACGCGGATGCCCACCCGAACGTTCACGACGTCGCCCAACTCGAGCAACTCGGCCGTGCGCAACTGCTTCTTCAGCGGCACGATGTAGCCGCCATCCTTCGGCCAGAGGGACGTGGAGACGACGGTGTCGCCCACGCGGACGGTCGCTGGAATCATCCCCCACCCGTAGCTCACCACGGCCGCGACAATGCTGATCGCCTCACACTCCTCGACCGGAACCGTCACGAAGTAGTACGGCGCCGGCCCGCGCCAGTACCAGAGCACGCCGCTGAATCGCAGATCCATGCGGCCAGCGTACAGAGGGCCGTTTTCGTCGAAGCCCCGGAAGGTGTCGCCCCCGGCAGTCGAATCGACAGATTCACGGGTTTCGGTGGTGAGTAGGCCGGGGCTCAGTACCAGTTCACCGACTGCGAGTGCGACCATGCTGAGCAGGGACTGCCATAGGAAGAGTTGATGTAGGCCAGGCCCCACCTGATCTGGGTCGTGGCGTTGGTCTTCCAGTCGTCGGCGATGGTCGCCATCTTGCTGCCGGGCAGGGCCTGCGGGATGCCCGTGGCACCGCTCGACGCGTTGTAGGCCTGGTACGACCATCCGGACTCCTTCGCCCAGAGCGAGACGAGGCAGGAGAACTGGCTGGCACCCCAGCCGTAGTCGGAGGAGGCGATGCTCTCGGCCGTGGCCTTCGCCCCCGAGACCGTGTTGCCTGCCGCGAGCGCGGCAGCTGCGGCTTCGGCGGCTGCAGCGGCGTCGGCCGCGGCTTTCGCGGCGGCTGCGGCGGCGGCCTCAGCGGCAACCCGGTCGGCCTCCGCAGCGGCGGCAGCGATCGTCTGCGCCTGCGACTCCGTCTGGGTGGTCAGCGCGGTCACGGTCTGCGCATCGAGCTCGGTGTAGTTGTTCAGCGAGGCGATCGAGGCGATGAGCGGGGTCGCATCGACCTTGGCCGCGGACTGGTCGACGACCGCATTGGCCTTCGTGAGTGCGTTCTGCGCGTCTGCGTCGACCTTCGACTGCGCGACCCGCGCGATGACATCGGCCTGCGTGCGAGCGGTCGACGCTGCAGCCTCGGCCGCGACCTGGTTGGCCGTCACCGTCGACTGCACGACGAACCCGGAGCCGATCAGGATGCCCGTGGCCACGACCGCGGTCGACACGAGCACAGTGCGGCTGCGGTGACGCCGGTTCGGCGTGCGGAGCGACCGGCGGGTGGGGAACGCATCGGCGTCCGGCGGGGTGGTGGATGCGGCCGTGGCGGGAGCGGTGCTGGCAGGGTGACCCTGTCGGGCCGGGAATGCGGGGTTCTTCGCCGACGCAGCGTGTGCGCGGCGGGCTGAGCGTCTGGATGTTTCGGGCTGTTCGGGCTGCATGTCTTCCAATGGTCGGCCGACGTGCGCCGGCCTCAGGGAGGGGCACGCGCATCCGGGGTTCAGAGCCGCAGAGGGCACGGAACAGGGCACTGCGCGAGCGGGGTGAGCGCACGAGCGAGCGACGGATGACAGTCGGTATCACAGGCAAGACGCGAACCATCTCACCGAACGCCCGCGACCAGAGGCCGTCAGCCGGGCGAAGCGTCCAAAGTACGTTGACTTCCTGAACAAATGCTCACAACGGTGAAAGTCGATGCGCACAATACGGTTGAAGCCGCCCTGATCAGGCTTTCTTCGCCCGGCTCGGCTGAACCCGCGGCGGCTCCCCCGGCATCTTCGGGTAGTCCGGCGGGAAGGGCAGCTCACCGAGCCCCGCGGCCAGGTCGCGTTTCCACCACTCGAGAAGAGTGTCGATCGTGCCGGGGTTCTCGTGCATCCGCTCCCACGGGTTTCCGATCATCCGAAGCCGCTCGGGAACCGTGCCGATCGTGAACGCACGCGGGTCGGCGCCCTCGAGTTCGCTCCACTCGAGGGGGGTCGAGACGGGTGCGTGGGCGAGGGCGCGCGGGCTGTAGGCGCCGGCCATGGTGCGGTCGCGGTTGGCTTGGTTGAAGTCGACGAAGATGCGGGTGCCGCGCTCCTCCTTCCACCAGGCGGTGGTGACCTTTTCGGGCATCCGGCGTTCGAGTTCGCGGGCGGCGGCGATGACCGCGTGCCGCACCTCGAGAAACTCGTGCTTCGGCTCGATGGGCGCGAAGATGTGCAACCCACGGTTACCGGATGTCTTGATGAACGCCTCGAGACCGGCCTCCGTGAGCACCTTCCGCAGTTCGAGCGCGGCCGGCACGGCGTCATCGAAGTCGGTGCCGGGCTGCGGGTCGAGGTCGATGCGCAATTGGTCGGGGAAGTCGCTCGTTTCGGCCCGCGACGCCCACGGATGGAACACGACGGTGTTCATCTGCACGGCCCAGACCGCCGCGGCCGGTTCGTCGAGGATGAGCTGCGGATGCGCCCGCGCGCTCGGGTACGTCACCACCACCGAGCGCACATAGTCGGGCGCTCCCCGCGGAGGGTTCTTCGAATAGAACCGTTCGCCTTCGATTCCCTCGGGAAACCTCTCGAGCGAAAGCGGGCGCCCGCCGTTGGCATTGATGAACGCGTCGCCGACCGCGATGATGTAGTTTGCCAGGTCGAGCTTGGTGATGCCCAGCTCCGGCCACAGCACGCGGCTCGGGCTCGACACGCGCACCTGCCGGTCGCCCTCCGGGCCGGGAACGTCGAGCACCACTGCTTTGCTTGCCATGGGTCAAACCTAGTCAGTACGGCTGTCCGAGGCATCCGATTCGCCACGGCACGCCGACCGTGCTACAGTTCTGGTTGCTCGCTTGACCGCCCTGCGGAAGCTCGAGCACGGGGTCTGAGATCGTCGCTACGGTGCATCGCTGATGTGCGCCGCGTCGTCGTGTGAAGACTGCACTGTCGTGTGAAGACAGCATCGTCATGTGAAGACTGCACTGTCGTGTGAAGACTGAAGTCGATCTGCAACCCTGTTCCACCCCGCCGAGGTTCACCTCGAAACTTTTGCAATTCACTGCACGGTGATGAGCGTCCCTGATTCTTTGACAACTCGAGGCGCTCATCGAAATGCGTCGATTGAAACTTTCGACTGAGCCACGCGATTTCCTACCCGAGCTGACGGCGTAGGGAATCGCAGCGGGGGGCCTCCCCGTCCCGCGGCGACGGCATTCTTGGGGTGGTGGGTGCTGCGCAGGCCAGCGGGGGCTACCGCGCCGTTGCGACGTAGTCGGCGAGGTGAATGCCCGTGAGGGTCGATCTGGCCGCGACGAGGTCGGCGGGCGTGCCCTCGAAGACGACTCGGCCTCCGTCGTGGCCGGCGCCGGGGCCGATGTCGATGATCCAGTCGGCGTGGGCCATGACGGCCTGGTGGTGCTCGATGACGATAACAGATTTGCCGGAGTCGACGAGTCGGTCGAGCAGCCGGAGCAGCTGCTCGACGTCTGCGAGGTGAAGCCCGGAGGTGGGCTCGTCGAGAACGTAGATGCCGCCTCTGTCGGCCATGTGGATTGCGAGCTTCAGGCGCTGACGTTCTCCGCCCGAGAGCGTGGTGAGCGGCTGCCCGAGGCTCAGGTAGCCGAGGCCGGTGTCGAGCATCCGGGTCAGGATGGCGTGCGCCGCCGCCGCGGCGGAACCCGCGCCCGCCGCAGAAGCCGCACGGGCGCCAGCGCCAGCCGCAGCCCCCGCACCCGCCGCACCGGCACCAGCACCAGCACCAGCACCAGCACCAGCACCAGCGTGCGCGCCCTCGCCCCCCGCACCCGCGGCCGCGAAGAACCGCTCCGCCTCGGCGACCGGCATCGCCAGCACCTCCGCGATGTTCTGACCGCCGAGCCGGTACTCGAGCACCTGCGCCTGGAAGCGCGCGCCACCGCACTCCTCGCAGACCGTCGCCACCCCGGCCATCATCGCGAGATCGGTGTAGATCACGCCCGCACCGTTGCAGGTCGGGCACGCCCCGGTCGAGTTCGCGCTGAACAGCGCCGGCTTCACCCCGTTGGCCTTCGCGAACGCCGTGCGGATCGGGTCGAGCAGCCCCGTGTATGTCGCCGGGTTGCTGCGCCGAGACCCACGGATCGCCGTCTGGTCGACCGAGACCAAGTTCGCCCCGCGCGGGATCGACCCGTGGATGAGCGAGCTCTTGCCCGAGCCCGCCACCCCCGTGATGACCGTCAGCACGCCGAGAGGAACATCGACACTGACGTTCTGCAGGTTGTGGGTGGTCGCATCCTGAATCGAGAGAACCTCGCGCGCCACCCGGGGCATCCCCTTCAGCCGAGTTCGGTCTTCGAGGTGTCGCCCGGTCAGGGAGTCGGATGCCCGCAGCTCGGCAACCGTGCCCGTGAAGCAGATCTCGCCACCGTTCGTTCCGGCCCGCGGCCCCAGGTCGACAACGTGGTCGGCAATGGCAATGGTCTCGGGCTTGTGCTCGACGACCAGCACCGTGTTGCCCTTGTCGCGGAGGCTCAGCAGCAGCCCGTTCATTCGCTGGATGTCGTGCGGATGCAAGCCGACGGTGGGCTCGTCGAACACATATGTCACGTCGGTGAGGCTCGATCCGAGGTGCCGCACCATTTTGACGCGCTGCGCCTCGCCGCCCGAGAGCGTTCCGGTGCGGCGGTCGAGGCTCAGGTAGCCGAGTCCGATCTCGACGAAGGAGTCGAGCGTCTCTGCCAGCGTCTCGACGATCGGGGCGACGGATGCTGCACCCGACGACGTGCCGAGGCCCCGGATGAACGGAACCAGGTCGCTGATCTGCATCGCCGTGCAGTCGGCAATGCTCAGGCCCTCGATCGTCGAACCCAGCGCGGCCGCGTTCAGCCGGGTGCCACCGCACTCCGGGCACGAGGTGAACGTCACGGCCCTGTCGACGAAGGCCCGGATGTGCGGCTGCATCGACTCCCGGTCTTTCGAGAGCAGAGTGCGCTGCACCTTCGGCACCAGCCCCTCGTATGTCATATTGGTGTTGCCGATCTTGACCTTCTCGGCCGGTCGGTGGAGAAAGTCGACGAGCTCCTGCGCGCTGAAGTCGGCGACCCTCTTCGCACCGTCGACGAAACCCGACTCGGTGAAGATGCGCACGTACCACCCATCGGGCGTGTAGCCCGGGACCCGGATGGCGCCCTGCTCCAGGGAGAGCGAGCGATCGACGAGCTCGTCGACATCGATGTCGTTGACCTCGCCCAGACCCTCGCAGCGCGGGCACATCCCCTCTGCGCTATTGAACCCGTAGCGCATCGACGCCCCCAGCCGGGGCTCCGCCAGCCTGCTGAACAGGATGCGCAACATGGCGTTCGCATCGGTGGCCGTACCGACCGTGGAGCGGGAGTTGGCACCCATGCGCTCCTGGTCGACGATGATCGCCGGCGTCAGCCCCGTCAGTGCGTCAACGTCGGGCCGGCCGAGGCTGGGCATGAACGACTGCACGAACGCGGTGTAGGTCTCATTGATGAGACGTTGCGATTCAGCCGCGATGGTGCCGAACACGAGCGAGGTCTTGCCCGAACCCGACACCCCGGTGAACACCGTGAGACGCCTCTTCGGGATGTCGAGCGAGACATCCTTCAAGTTGTTCTCCCGCGCTCCGAAAACCCGGATCAGGTCGTGGCTGTCGGCTGCGTGTCGCGAATCTGGCATGGGCCGATGGTACCGGCCAGCATCCAGTACCATCGCGAACAGTGACCAAGAAACCGTTCCTCCAGCGGAAGCTGCCCGTCCTCGGCAATCTGAGCCCTGCGGAGACGCTCCCCGAGATCGTCGTCGGTCTGGTGATGGTCATCGGCATCACCTCGACCGCCCGCCTCGATGTGATCAACACCGACGAGGGCGTGAACAACCTGCTGACGGTCGCCTTCTCGACGGCGCTGGCCTGGGCCATCATCGACGCGGCGCTGTATCTCATGAACGTGCTGTTCCAGCGTGGGCGGCTCGACCTTGTGGCGAGCACCCTCCGCGCTTCTTCCCCCGACGCCAGCGAGCGTCGTGCCCTCGTGCGAGGTGCCCTCGACTCCGCGCTCGACGACTACGCGACCCCGGATGCCGTCGATCACCTCTACGACGCCGTCGCCGAGAACGTGGCCGGTCGCCGTTTCGCGCCCCGACTGCGGCGCTCCGATCTGCTCGCCGCCGGAGCGATCGTCGTGCTGGTGCTCGCCACGACGCTCCCCCCGATCATCCCGTTCCTCCTCCCCCTCGACCCCGACGTAGCGCTCGACCTCTCGAACGCCATCGCTATCGCCTCGCTCTTTCTCATCGGAACCTGGTGGGCGCCCTTCACCACCATCAGGGCGGGTATCGCCGGAGTCGCGCTGGCGCTCATCGGCTCGGCGATGGTCGGGCTGACGGTGCTGCTCGAGGTGAACTGACCGCCTACTCGCAGGCGATGCCGTCGCTGTCGCCGTCGAGCTTCGGCCGGTAGCCGGGATCTCCGCGATACAGAGGCGCGGCCCCCGCTGCTCGCGCTGCCGCGCAGTTCGCGTAATAGACGTCTGCCGGGGCCGGTTCGACGGGGGCCGGTGCAGGTGCGGCAGGTGCGGCGGGTTCAGCGGGGGCCGGTTGCGGCACGGGCGCGACGGGCGCAGGCACCGGTGCGGGTGCGGGAACCGGCGCGGCGACGGGGGCAGGTGCCGGCGCGGCCGGAGGCGCGGCCTGCACGGTAACCGCGGCAGCGGGCGTGAACGCCGACGACACCGCCGCCTGGTCGGGGCACGCCGAGAGGATGCCCGCGAGCGCGTCGTGCTCCGCCTGCGTCACCCAGAGCGCGTAGGTCGCCTTCACTGAGATCTGGCGGGCAGCGTACTCACACCGAATCCCTGTGCTGGGCGGCAGCCAGGTGGCGGCATCCCCGTCACTCTTCGCCTCGTTGGTCGCTCCGTCGACCGCCCACAGATTGAGCGGATCGTTCGCGAAGCTCACCCGCTGCGCCGCCGTGAGCTGCTGTGCGCCCTTCTGCCAAGCATCGGACAGTGCGACGACGTGGTCGATCTGCACCAGCGTCGAGGTCGTGTTGCCGCGCACGAAGTCGATGGTCTTTCCCGTGTACCGGTCGGTCAGGACACCCGTCAGCACTTTGCACGGGCCCGACTTCGTCACATCCGCCAGGTCACGGGCGAGGATGTCGTTGCGAGTGTCGCAGCCGTTCCGATCGACGTCGAGCCAGGCGATCCCGAACTGCCCGACCCGGTCGTACCCCGTCTTGGGCGCCCGGCCCTTCACCGCCAACGTCGCGAGCACCGCGAGGGCCGTGCCCGTCGTGACGCTGGTGTCGGCAGCGACCACGCTCGAGCCTTCGGGCGGGGTCGTGGCGGTCTCCGGATCCATTTGAGCGGCGGCCAGCTCCGCGTCCGAAGCAGTCGTGGGCGCGGCCGTCGGCACAGCCGGGGTCGGATCGCCAGAAGTAGGGTCTGCCACCGCCCCAGTCGCCGCGAGGGCGGCGGGTGCGACATCCGGAACCCGCTTCGGCGAAACCCCGACACCGACCCCCGCGATGATGAGCGCGCCGACCACGACGCCGGCCCCGATCATCCGGGATGCGGGCAGCCGCGCCCAACTCCGGCGCTTCGTGACGGCGACGTACAGCCCCGTCAGCAGCGCGATGAGGCCGAGCGTGATCAGAAACCCGCCGACGCCGCTGACGAGCGAGAGCGCCAGGACGAGCAGCACCACAGCACCGACGACCATGGTCACCACTGGAACGCCCCGCCGAGGCGCGACCGGTCGTCGTTGCGAGACCCGTCGTCGTTTCGAGGCTGGCCGTCGCGGCGAGGCTGGCCGTCGTGGCGGGGCCGGCCGTCGTGGCGCGACCGGCGGAGGTACTGCGGGAGCCGCCGCTGGCGGAGCCGCCATCCGCCGGGTGCTCCACGAGACGCCGTTCCAGTACCGCTCGCCGCCGTCGATCTGCGAATCCGGATACCAGCCCGCAGGCATCCCCGATGAAGTACTCACAACGTTCCCCCGAATGCGTTCACCTGATCATACGTTCGCACAGATCGGCCGGTGTACCGCCCACGAGCCTGCAGAGCACCAGCCCCCGGCCCGGCGGTCTCGCCGAGGAACGATCGGGGCGCGACTATCGTCCGCGCCTGATGTCGTCGGCGTACTGGTCGAGCACACCCAGGATGCCCGTGTGCTGCCATACGCGATTGCGTCTGAGCCCCGTCGTCTCCTTCAGCACGCCGCGGTCCGTGAGCACCTCGAGCGCCCGCTGGGCCGTCATCGTGCTCATACCGAGCGCCGACCGAAGATACTGCGTGTTCAACATCGGCTGGGCGATGAGCCTCGGCAGAACACCCCAGGCGGCTGCATCCGATCGAATGCCCCGCAGGTGCGATCGCGATGACTCCAATTGCTCCGAGAGCCGGTCGATGAGCCCGCGGCCGGTCGCAGCGGCGTACCGCGACGCCCACGCGAAGCTCTCGACGATGGGCGCCGCGTCCCCGGCCCGAAATCTCTCCAGAGCACCGAAGTAGACCTCCGTCTGCGTCAGGAGGCCCGCTGAAATCGGCACGGTGGTGTGGGAGACGAGCCCCTTGTTCTTCAGCATCGCTTGCGCGAGGGCGCGGCCGGTGCGGCCGTTGCCGTCGACGAAGGGATGCACGGACTCGAACTGTGCGTGCGCTACGGCGACCTGCACCAGAACGGGAAGATCGTCCCGGTCGGCAAAAGCGATGAGGTCGTCGATCGCCGCACCGACCCGCTCATGCTGAGGAGCAACAAAATCGGCACCCAGGGGCCCGGCTCTGCTTTTTCCGATCCAGACCAGTTCCGACCGGAACACCCCCGCGTGCTCCTCCCATCCCCGCTGTCGGCTGAGGAGTTCTCGATGCATCGCCAGTATCGCCGCCCTATCGATGCTTTCTGAGAGCGCGAGTGCGGCCTCCATTGCTCGGACATTACCGATGACGGTCAACGCGTTGGGTTTCACCGTCTCCTCGATCTCGGCAAGCGCGATCTGTCGTGCGCTGGTCGTCAGGTTCTCGATCTGCGAACTGGAGGCGCTCTCTGTGCGGAGCAGGATCGCGGACATCGGGCCGACTGCCGGGCTGTCCACCCCGAGAACGCGCAACGCGTAGGAGTCGAAATCCACGAGCGCCCTCGCGGCGTCCTCCACGTCAGCGCTGAGAGCGCTCGAGAGACGGGGGTTCCAGGAGACGATCTCAGGCGTGACCGAGGAGCTGTATTCGCCGGTCTGCCGCCGGAGCTCGTTGCGAGAATGGTAGCCGGTGTCCCTCGGCTTCCACACCCTGTTCTCTGCTGCCCCGGGCGGGATGGGAAGAGAGCTGGTGACGGGACTATCTGGTTTCACACGATCAGCTTAGTAACACTTGTGCGCTTAAGTGTTACTAAGCAGAAGAAAAGCGGAGGCTGCCGACCGGCGTCGCGTCCACGACTTCATGGTTCGCAGCCGCCTGGCGCTCATCGCAGACCCCTCAGCCGGAAATTCGCCGAAGCGAATGTTTGTCAGTTACCAAAAACCAGGACTGGACTCAGTTTTATGAAAGTCAGCGTGCGCTGCGGAGTCAACCCCGTGCCAAGGCCCGTGGATGGGCGTAGTTTCGCAGCACAACGAGAGGGAGACATGACTGAATTCGATGGTGGCAAACCCGATGTCGACGCGATTCCGGACGGTTCGGGGTCCGATGGCAGCCAGGCCGACGATGGGGCAGACACGACCTCGGGTGGCGGCGCAGACGACAGCGAGTAGAGGAAAGACCTGCGGGAACTCGTAGAAGACACCGCCCGGAACGAAGAAGGCCCCGGAGCCTTGCCTACTGGCCGGGTTCCGGGGCTTTGTGTCGGGCTGACAGGATTTGAACCTGCGACCCCCTGACCCCCAGTCAGGTGCGCTACCAAGCTGCGCTACAGCCCGTTGGTGGGACGACAACTTGTCCATATTAGCCCAACCCGGCGGCAGTCGCGAACCCACCGGCGCGCACCGCCCACGCGAGCGCGCAGCGCGCAGCGCGCAGCGCGCCTCAGGCGCGCGTCGACGACA
The DNA here is from genome assembly GCF_003399645.1 of Subtercola boreus. Taxonomy (GTDB): domain Bacteria; phylum Actinomycetota; class Actinomycetes; order Actinomycetales; family Microbacteriaceae; genus Subtercola; species Subtercola boreus_A. Next base: position 26,926 of record NZ_NBXD01000014.1, on the reverse strand, counting down.
GCGAGCCCGCGAACACCTCTGCGATGGTCGGTGCACCCGCGGGCTGCGACAGCACCGTGATCGTGTCGCCAGCGAGGATCGAGCCCGGCGTCACGACGCGGAGGTAGGCGCCGGGGCGGAGGGCTGTGGCGAAGCGCTTGACCCAGCCCCGGGCATCCGCACCGCCCACCCAGCGGGCGAACGTCTGGCAGGGCGTTCGGGGCATGGTGACCTCGACGACGACCTGTGCGCCGATCTGCCAGCGCGAGCCGATTGGCGCGCCCGACACATCGATGCCCGAGACGCGCAGGTTCTCTCCGAACCAGCCCGCCGGCAGGGGGCGCCCGAGCTCCGACTCCCAGTACTCGGCATCAGCGGCCGAGTACGCGTAGAGCGCCTTGTCAGCGCCGCCGTGGTGTGCGCGGTCGGCCTGGGCATCGGCGTAGAGGCCGAGCGGCCTCACGCGCACGGGACCGTCGACCGGGCGTTTGTCGATGGCGGTGACACCGACGTTGCCGGAGTCCGAACGCAGTTGGTGAACGACACACGCCGCCTCGAGTGATCCCACGAAAACCTCCCAGAGTGTACGGGCCCCCAGCCTAGCGAAGACCCCGACCGGGGACCGAGGGCTCAGATCCCCGAGTTCACGCAGGCGGCACCGCTCGCGGGGTCTGCGGCAGGGCACGAGGTCTTGCCGCACTGGGGGCAGCGGGCCGCATCGGCGCGCGCCGCTGGGTTGCCCGCGGGCGCGGCTGCGGCGAGGGCGTCGACGAGCTGCGGATGCCGCCGCTTGCCTTCTCCCCACAGGTGCACGGCGCTGAGAGGCAGGGGGCCCGCCAGGTCGATGCGCAGCACGATGTCGAGAGGGCGTGCCACAGCGTCGCTGTACGACGTGATGTGCACACGGCGCCCCTCCCGCGCCGCCAGTCCCGACGCGATGCGGGCCGGAGCGAGAACGAAGGTGGACGGTTCGATGTGGTGTCCGTCCTGCACCTCGAAGGGCGCGATTCCGAGGGCGCTCAGGGGGGAGATGGGATCGCTCGCCTCCCCCAGTGCGCCCGTGAGGAAGCCGCTCCACTCAAGGTCTTCGACACTCGTGTCGATTCCTGAGGCATCGGACTGCAGCCGCGCCAGGGGGTCGCTGACGAGTCGGCGCACCCGCGGTTTGGACTCGTAGAGCGCACCACTCTGCACCTCCTGGATGAGCTCGCCGAGGTGGGTGCGCGCCACGGTCTCGAGCAGTACCCCATCGGTCATGTTGTCGCGCACGATCCGACGGGAGTTGTTCGAGGCGTGCGGAAGGTCGTGGTCGAGAGCGTCGAGCCCAAGTTGTTCGGGCGAGAGGCCGAGGCGGGTGCCGATCGCTGCCAGCATCTGCTCGAAGGCCCGGGCGCGCCATCCGGTGCGTACCAGGCTGCGGGCCGCCGCATGCTGCAGGCGCACCGACTCGGTGGAGCTGCCCTCGTAGGCCTGCGCGACCTGCATCGCGAACGGCATCGCCAGCGTGTCGAGTGACGTCAGCCCGGAGTCGAGCCACGACGGCTTGACCGCCCACGGCCGGTAGAGCGAGACAGCGAGCAGTTCGAGCCAGTCCATCGACTGGCCGTGCAGGCTCGCCAGCCGGTGCAGCTCGCTGCGCACCTGCGTGGTCGCGCGGCCCAGCTGGTGCAACTCGTCGAGGGTCTCGGCGACGGTTCGGTCGAACTCCGACCAGCCGCGGTAGTAGGCCACCAGATAGCCCAGAAGAAAGAGGAGCACCAGCACGACGAGTGCGGTGACGATCATCCAGTCGGCCGGGTACGGGGGCCAGTCGCGCACCTGCTGCACGGCGCGGGGCAACAGCACGAGCAGCGCGCCGATGACCAACAGCACGAAGGCCGCGAGTCCGATTCGCCCGTGGAAGCTCTGCCGGAGGCGCACCAGCGTGCCGGCCTCGGGCAGCTCGGTGGCGACGATGCGGCGTTCGAACCCCGAAAGGTCGGAACGCGCCCTGTCGCGGGTACGGTTCATGCGGGCGAGCGTTCGCCAGAGAAAGGACCGCTCGCGCTGGCTGAGCCAGGTCTCGAACGAGGCCAGGGCGGTGCGATGGGTCTCGAGCCGCGCGGTGAGCCGCTCGAGGTCGGCGCCGAACTCCGTTCCGCTCAGCTCGAGGGTCTCGAGGCGCACGGGCAGCGCAAGGTACTCAGTGAGATACGGGCGAAGGGATGCGAACGAGTCGTCAGCCGATCCTGCCCCCGAAGCGGCACCGGCCGCCGCCGGGTCGGCTTCGCCGCTCGGCAGCCCGGGCACCAGCACAGTCGGCCGCCCCTCGCCGTCGAGGCTGATGGCGTTCTGGGCGAGCAGGTACTTCTGCAATACCTCGAAGCGCGCCGATGCGGTCACGTACTCGGACTGTGCCGCGTCGTACGCCGTCTGAACACCCTCTGCCTCGAGACGCGTGTCACGTATCGCCGACCCGATCCTCTCGCGCAGGGTGGAGGCCTCGTGCAGGTTCTGCGACCCGATCGACGCGGGGAATCCGGGGGGCAGAACGTCACCCGGGAAGTGCCAGACGTCGTTCGCGTCGGGCAGAACGTCACTGACGCGGCCGAAGACCGGCGTCTTGTCTTCGATCGGCGTGAACCCGCGGTCTTCGAGGTCGGCGCTGCCGTCGAGCGATCCGAAGACCAGCTCGCGAAGGCCGGTCCAGAGGCGAGGTGTCGACCGCAGCGCACTGGCCGCAGCGGGGGTGTTGAGCGACTGCTGTGCGGTCGCCTCGGCCTCGACCAACGCCGATCGGGCGGTCAACAGCATCCGGTCGCGGGAATCGACGCGGGGCGCACGGCGGCCGAAGAGGGCGCCGCCGTCCGTCGCCGAACCGCCGCCGGCCACCACTTCGAGCCGGCCCCTGTTCCCCTGGAACAACCGTTGCACCGCCGCCACGAGCCCGTCGCGAAAGAATGCGACGAACCAGTACGGCATCCAGAGGATCTTCTCCGCGGCGAACGCTGTGAAGAGCCCGAGCTGGCGGAAGACCCCGACGCTGTCCTTCCCCCGGATGCCTTCCAGCACGGGAGCCCGGTAGCTGAGTTTCGCGTCGTCGAGCTGGAAGGCTGCTTCGACCATCGCGCCCACGTAGTCATCGATCCGCTCATCCGGAATCGCCGCCGTTCCCTCGGCGGGCACGCCCCGCGAGGGGTCGATGAGGGCAGAGGATGGATCGGCGGCCGACTCGAGCACCTGCGCCGCGACACGTCGGGCGAGGCCGTCGGTCAGCACGGCGTTGACGAAGACCCGGGGCATCCAGATTCCGCCGGAGACCGGCTGCGCGGAGGACGACGAGTCGACGATGTCGAGAGACCCGGTGGGCACCCCGTTCCAGAGCCCGCCGACCGTTGCGATGTGCATCAGCGTGAATCCCACGAACCGGGCGTTATCGCGCACGAACGCATCGCCGGCCCAGGGGCTCGACCGGTCTTCGGGCGACGCCACGAGGGTGACGCCCTGGTCGGTGTCGGCCCACTCCACCCGCTCGCGCAGCTGGAACTCGGTGGGCGCTGCGATCAGGCTCACCTTCGTCAGCGAGGTGCGGGCCTTGAGGTGCGAGTACTCGGGGTTCACCGAGGGCAGCGAGAGGGTGATGTAGTCAGACACCGTCTGACCGATGGCGTCCTGCAGATCATCCTGTTCCCGGCTCGGCAACGCTGAGCGCACCTTGATGAGCCTGACGAGCGACAGCGATTCGCGCGCGAGGGCCTCGAAGAGGTCGACATCGATCTGCTGAACCTCACGATCGCTGTCGACACCGATCACCCAGGCCCGGATGCTCGGTGGGCTGTCGGGCAGCATGCTCACCCGCTCGGGCCGCACCCAGAGCGCCGGCGCCACGAGCGACAGTCCCACCCATTCGCGAGCGAGATCGAAGAGCGAGGCTCCCTGGTCGCCGCTCGGCAACAGGATGATGCTCACCGCGCCGTTCGGCCACATTCCGCGCGCCACGGCTAGATCCCTGACTTCGCGGCCTTGATTTCGACGACACCGTCACGCAGGTCGCCCAGCACGCGGATGATCTCGTTGCGGATCTCCCAGCTCACCGGGTAGTTGTAGACGCTGGTGCGGGCATCCTGCGTCGCGATCTCGGCACGGAAGTCGTCGAGCTCGCTCTCGAGGAAGGCCCGCAGCGCATCCTGGCGTGCGCTCAGACTCGCGGATGCGCCCCCCGCCCGCTCGTCGTCGGGTTCCGGCGCGCCGCCGGCCAGCTCGCCCGACCGGATCCACGTCGAGAGCGGACGCGACAGCTGTCCCGGCGCCCCGCCCAGCTCCATCAGCGCGTGGTACGCGTGGAGCGGCCGAAGCGACCCCTCCGAACTGATGAGCGCCATCGCGACGATGAGCGACTCGAGCACCACACCCGGGTAGTCGTTCGAGGGGGCGATGCCGGGATAGAGCAGCGGGTGCGGAAAGTCGGCGAACGTGCGGTGCTCGGCGTCCCACACGCTGAGCGCGGGGCCACGGGCGTCGTCGCTGGTGTCGACGGCGAGCTGGCCGAGCGCCTTGGCCACGTACCAGCCGCGGATGATCGACTCGGCGACCTCGGGGTCGGCCGGCACAGCCTCCATCAGCAGGCGCGAGCGCTTCCACTTCCAGAACGCAGCGCGGCTGTTGACGTTGTTCGACTCGGCCAGCCAGCCGCGGGCGATGGGCTCCATGACGGAGTCCATGACGAAGGGCTGGTACGGGAACCCCGACATGGCGAAGATCTCGATACCGTCGACCCGGGCATCCTGGAACCAGCCCTTCGAGACGCTGTCGTCCCAGACGCCCTGCGTGACGAGGGCGTGCTTGGTGACCTCGTACATCTCGGTGCCGGCCTCGAACGGAATCGAGCTGAAGACCAGCCGGGTGCCGTCGCCGACCGACTTTCCGTGAACCTCGGAGAGCAGGGCGGGGTTGAGCTTGACGAGCGGTTCGCTCGATCCCAGCGCCGCGCGCAGCTGCTCGGTGAACTTGTCGCGGCGGTTCTTGAACGTGACCGGGTCGACATGCTGCACATCGAAGTAGGTACGCAGGTCTTCGGTGATGTAGCTCTGGAACGCGGTGCCCTGGCGCAGCATCCACACCCTCGCCCTGTCGACGTAGACCTCGGGCTGGTCGGCGAAGGTGAACCGCGGCAGCTGGGGCGACGACACGACGTGGGTCTTGTCGGCCGTCACCACGGGCTTCCACGAGCGGGTGCTCTGGATGAGTCGCCAGCGCTGCTTCGGATCGGTGACCGTCTCGTCGCCGATCGTACCCAGCAGGATCGAGCTCATCACCGTGGGCATGGCGTCGCCGAACGATGCTCCGCTCGCTGCGGAGGAGACCAGGGATTCGAACTCGCCGGCGTACTCGGCGACCTCGACGAGCAGGCGCTCGTTCGGCGCCGGCGCGTACTTGCGCGGAACGGTCTGGTCGTCCTGGCGCGGCCAGAACTCGTACTCGTTGACGCGGCCGTCGGAGTGGTTCTGCTCCGAGACGCGGGACTGCAGTGCGGCGAGGCTGCTGGCGAGGTGGGCGCGCAGCGGATCGAGGAAGTCGCGGCGCAGCTCCCGCAGCAGCGCCGAGGCGCTGTCGCGCAGGCGCGCCTCAGACTCCCACTCGAAGGCCTGGCCGATACGGCCGATCGCGAGGTCGACCGGCTCCTGGTCGGGCCGGATCGAGTTCTGGCTCGACGACCGGCTCAGCTCCTCGTGGATGTAGCCGGGCAGCTGCCGGATCCAGCTGCGGCGAAGCTCCGCCTCGGCAGTCAGGGTCTCCGAGGCGCTCTTCACGACGCGGCCGACCCGGTTCAGCAGCTCGACGGTGACGGGCAGGCCGTGCTCGCCGATGGCCTGCTCGACGGTGGTAACGATGTGGGAGGGCTGCGACGCGATCCATTCGTCGAGTTTCGCCTGGCGATTGGCCGTGTCGCGGGAGAGGAACCGCTCCACTTTGTCGTTGTACTCGCTCATCAGCCGCTCGTGCCAGACCGAGATGTCGAGCCCGCCCGACTTGTCGAGCGAGTACTCGGCGCCGGCGGAGGCGAGAACGTCCTTTTCGAACTCGAGCTGCAGGGTCTTCTGGGCGGGCGCATCGCGCAGGGCGTCGATGACGTCGTTGCGCTCCTCCGTCTCTTCGTCGAGCCGGGCCGCGCTGATGAAGCCGGTCAGCGCCCACGATGCCTTGAGCTCGATCCACTCCTCGCGGGTGCGCTCGGTGAACTGCGGGTCGCTCTCGGCGTGCCAGAACAGCATGCGGTCGACGGAGGAGCGGGCGAACCGTTCGGCGGCATAGTCGAGGAACTTCTCACGCCCGAGCGTCACCCGGCCGAAGCCGAGGCTCGAGAACGGCGGCGACTGGTCGATCGGACGCATCAGTCTTGACTCGTCGCTCAACTTGTTCGCACCGACGTTCGCCGTCCAGTTGCCGGTCGCGTACTCGTCGATGTCGCCCTGCACGCGGTCGTCGGTCATCCAGGCGGCCACGCTCGTCGCGAGCGCCGAGTAGACCTCGCCCTGGTTGTCGAACGAGATCTTCGAGTTCTGCCGGCCGATGATGAACGGGTAGGCACCGCCGACCCTGTCGCGCGCACCACCATAGCTCGGCGTCAGACCCTTGCTCTTGAACAGCTCGATCGTCGACTCCGACGGGTTCGTCGTCCAGAATCCGTTCATCGTCTCGGCGACCGTCGCAAGTGCGTTGCTCGGGATGCCGCCACTGCCCTTGATCTGGTCGAAGACGTCGGGGGCGAAGAGCAGGCTGAAGAACTGATACGCCCAGGGCTGCGTCTTCGCGGTCGCCTTTATGGCCTCGATCACGTCGATGTACTGGCCGGCGCCCGATCCGCCGGCGATCGACGAGATCACGATCACCGTCGGGTTCGGCGTGACGCCGCCCTCGCTCTTCGCCCGCAGCACGTCGCCGAGGGTGCGCAACTGGCCGAGCGCCTTCGCGTCGCTCATCGTGTTGATGGACTCCGACGCAGCCTTCGCGATGTCGGAGAGCTTCGAGAGGGCAACCGCGCGCCCAACGGCACGGAACTGCCCGGCGCCCTTCGTCACATCCACCGGCACCCGCTTAGGGTCGGGGAGCTGGCGCAGCACGTCGTCCATCGCCTGCGACGCGATCTTCTTGCCGTGCACGATGCCGCCGAAGACGCTCTCGTACGCTCCCCCACCGGCGACGAGTCCTTTGTAGTTCTGCGGCGGCATGAACGGCTGGGGATAGTCGGCGCCGTCCTGCGCGATGGGCGTGTCGAAGTGCAGCATCTGCCAGGCCGCGGGAAGGCCGCCGTCCCAGCCGGCCTGCTGCAGGCGCAGCTCGAGGGCGTGCCGGAGGCCGCGCAGGGTCTTGCCGCCGGAGCCGCCGACGCCGATGATGAGGAACGGTCTGAGCATGGTCTGTCTCCTGACGAGAGGGGGATGTCGGTGAAGTGGGGAGCGCCGGGTCAGCGGCGGGGCGGCGGCGGGTCGCGAGGGTCGCGGCGAGGTGTGACGGGCGGGGGTGCGGCGGTTCCGGATGCCCGGGGTGCCGGTGGGGGTGCGGGGGCGCCGCGCTCCGCGGTCGCGGCCGGCCCGGCGCCGCGCTCTGCGGTCGCGGCCGGCCCTCTGCCGCGCTCTTCGAGCAGCAGCACCCGCGCCCGCGCCACGCGCGACCAGAGCGTGCGGTCCCGGGTCACGTCGAGCATCCGGTCAGTGAACTGGTCGGCGCGGTTCGACTCGTTGCGCTTGTACACCACGAGCCGGCCGGCGATCGGGCTGCCCGGCTCCCCCGCCAGGAGATCGTTGTCGCGCACGACGACCGCCCACAGCCGGTTGAGCTGGTCGGTCATCGGGGCGATCGTGCCCTGCTCGACGGCCACCCGGCGCGAACCCGCTGAGACGACCGTGAAGACGCGCATCCCGGCCGGTGCCTGGATCTCGTAGCGCGTCTGGAACAGCCGGGCGTGCGTGCGGAGCGTTCCGAGCTCCGGGTCGGTGAGTGTCTTCACCGTTCCGAGCTGCGGCTGGTAGAGAAAGTCGTCGAGCGTGGCCGCCATCAGGTCTATCCCCCGAGCACCGACGACACCGTTCTCGGCATCGACCGTCACGGGGAACGACGCCCGCAGGAGCTGTCGACCGTGGGCGATGCCGGACGTTACGAAGTTCATCAGCCACAGCACGACGAGGGCGATCAGCAGTCCGAGCAGAATGAGCAGCAGCACAGCCACGTTGAACGCCGCAGCGTTGACCGGGCGGGTCGTGTCGAACGTCACCGCGATCGTCTGCGGCAGGCTCTCGCCCGCGGCGCTCGTCAGCGCGACCGGCAGCGCGGCTGCCACCGAGCTGTTCGCCGCGACCGGGTTCGACGCCGCAAGGTCGACCGTCACGCTCTGCCCGGGCAGAAGCGCCACACAGCCGCCGGTGAGCTCAGCCGAGCTGCTCCACTGCCAGGTGTCGACCCGGTTCGCCGGGTCGGATACCACGGTGGGCGTCGCGCCCGACGGGAAGCACACCGAGCCGGCCGACCCGTCCGCCGGCGCGGCCAGTGTCAGGGTTCCGGTCGCCGAGCCCTTGGCTCCCTCGAGCGCACCGAGCACGAGAGCAGAGGGAGTGACGGTCGGGTAGTTCGCGGGAACGGTCACGATCACCGTCTGCGAGGCACTCACTGCCGCGAGCGCGATCTGATTCAGCGCCGTCGCCAGCGGATCGATCGAGTAGACCAGATCGACCGCCCCTCCGTCGTCGGCGCCCGGGGTGTAGGGCAGGGTGAACGAGCCGTCGGCAGAGACGACGGCATCGCCGATCTTCTGCGCCGCCGATCCGTCGGCCGGAAGTTTCGACACCGACACCGTGAGCGACGAGTAGTCGGTGGCGACGAGGGCACGCCCCGTTGTGGTTGCGACCTGCCCCGAGACCGCGCCGGCGAGCCCCGCCACGAGCTGGTTGCCCGTGCCGGGCACGATGGTGAGACCGCTGTAGTAGAAGAGCTGGCGGTCTCCGCCGCCCGGTGTGGCGAGCATCCATCGCCCCTGCTGGGCCGCACTCGCCACGTCGACGTCGATCTGGATGGCCCCGCCCGTCGACGTCACGACCACCGATGGGTCGACGCTCGCAGCCGACACCGCAGCCAACCCCGAGCCCTGGGGCGGCGTGAGCGTCCAGCTCGGGTCGGACGTGATGATCGTGAAGCTCGCGACCCCCGGGTCGACCTGGAAGCCGCCGTCGGCGTCGAACGGATGCGGGTACCCGCCGTTGATCAGCACGCCGAGTTGCGCGAACACCGAGGCGAGCTGGCTCGGATCGTTGGCTTCGACGAGCGCTCCATTCACCGACGAACTCGGTGGCGGCGACTGGCCGCACGTCACAGCTGTGCCGTCGACCTCGCCCGACGACTCTACGAGCGGCCGCATGTACTGGGTGTTCACCGCTTCGCCGCCGTCGGGGTGCACCGAGAGCAGCACGCCCACGACGACGACCCCGCTCTGGCGAAGCGCGTTGAACGTGCCGAGCCCCTCGGCGGGCTGGGTCGACCCGTCGATGGCGTTGCCGCAGAGGGTGTTGATCGCGGCCGCATTCTGGGCGGCATCGTCGCGGATGTTCAGCGCCCCATCCGTGAGCCACACCATCATCTGGCAGCCGTTGTTGGCGGCGTGCTGGGTGGCCAGCGCATCCTGGGCACCCGCGATGCCCGCACCCCAGTCGGTGAAACCGAGCGAGGGCTGGGTGCGGATGGTCTGTTTCAGCGATTCGGATGCCGCGGCTGCGGTCTCCGGCGTCACCGACGACCAGCCCGTGGCGGTCTTGTAGCTCGAACCGAAGAATCCGGCGCTGTAGTTCACCTGCACGCCGTTGCCGAGCCCGGCGAGCTGGGTCAGGCTGTTGCCGAGGATGTCGGCGCGCACGAAGTCGGGGTCGGTCGCGTTGACCGGATCGACATCTTTGAAGAGGCTGCCCGAGGCATCGATGAGGTAGAAGACGTTGAGCTGCTTGTTCGACGCGATGCAGCGGCGCACGTCGTCGATGGCCGCCGTGCCGGAGGCGTCCAGCGTGCCGGCGTCACCCGCGGCGGCGAGGGTGGCCGTGACCGTGCTCTCGTTCGGCAGCGACGCGGCAGCGGTGAGTGTCGCCACCCCACCCACCGCGAGCACCACGCTCACCGCGAGCGCGAGCATCCGGCGCATCACCGGTTGCTCCAGAAGTCGGAGATCGCCGCGGCGAGGTTGACGATGTGCCAGAGCGCCAGCACGAAACCCACGCGCACGAGCCAGGTGAGCACCGTGCTGTAGAGCGGCCTCGGTGTGAACCGGCGATCGCGCAGGCCCGCGCGCTGCCAGAGCCTGTCCAGCCCCGAGGCGACGATGACCACGATCGGCGTCAGCAGGTATCCGAGAAGCGCCACCCACCACAGGCGCGGCTCGATCACGGGAAGCGTCGCGATTCCCAGATCGGATGCCCGGGCATCCGCCCCCTCGACGAACGCCAACACCAGGCTGATCACGAACGCCGCGCCGCCGAGGGCCAGCGGAAGCACGCTCGCGACGTCACCCGAACGCCCGGCGCGAGCGGCAAGACCGGGGCCGCCCCCGCGGCCCGATGTCGCGGGCACCGCGGAGCGTGACGCACCAGCACCCCACGCACCAGCACCCGACGTACCGGCACCGGCACCGGGCGCGCCCTCGCGTCGCGGCCGGGGCGGCAGGGGTGGCGGCGGCGTGGTCACTCGGCTCACCCCTGTCTCAGCTCACCCGGCGAGGCCACAGCCACGCGCGACCGGGCAACCCGACTGCGCGAGGGGCCCGTGCCGGCACCACAGCGGCGCCGACCAAGCCTCCACGATAGTCGAGCCCCCCTGACATTCCCGTGGGTAGCCTCCCAGCCACCTCCCAGTGCGCCGGGAACCTCAGCGCCCGGAGCGCCCGGGTTCTAGCGCTTGCGCTTCTCGCGCACCCGCATGTTCACGTTGACGGGGCTGCCCTCGAAGCCCCAGATCTCGCGGAGGCGACGGGTGATGTAGCGGCGGTAGCCGGGGTCGAGGAACCCGGTCGTGAACAGCACGAAGGTCGGCGGGCGGCTCGACGCCTGGGTGCCGAACAGGATGCGCGGCTGCTTGCCACCACGAACGGGGTGAGGATGCTCGGCCGTGAGTTCGGCGAGGAAGGCGTTGAACTTTCCGGTCGGAATACGCGTGTCCCACGACTCGAGTGCCAGCTCCAGGGCCGGAACCAGCTTCTCCATGTGACGCCCGGTCTTGGCCGAGATGTTGACGCGCGGCGCCCACGACACGTGCGCCAGATCCTGCTCGATCTCCCGCTCGAGGTAGCGGCGCCGTTCGTCGTCGAGCAGGTCCCACTTGTTGAAGGCGAGCACCAGCGCGCGACCGGACTCGAGCACGAGGTCGATGATGCGCACATCCTGCTCGCTCACCGGCTGTGACACATCGATCATGACGACCGCGACCTCGGCCTTCTCCAGCGCGGCCGACGTGCGCAGCGACGCGTAGAAGTCGGCGCCCTGCTGCAGGTGCACCCGGCGACGGATGCCGGCAGTGTCGACGAAGCGCCAGATCTTGCCGGCGATCTCGACCTGCTCGTCGACGGGGTCGCGGGTGGTGCCCGCGAGCTCGTTCACGACGACACGCTCCTCGCCCGCAGCGCGGTTCAGCAGCGACGACTTGCCGACGTTCGGCCGGCCGAGGATGGCGACACGGCGGGGCCCGCCGACCTCCTGCTTGGCGACGGCCGAGACCTCCGGCAGCACCTTCATGATCTGGTCGAGGAGGTCGGCGACACCCCGGCCGTGCAGCGCAGACACGGGGTAGGGGTTGCCGAGGCCGAGCGACCAGAGGGAGGCCGCGTTCGGCTCCTGGCGCACGTCGTCGATCTTGTTCGCCGCGACGAACACGGGCCGCTTGGTCTTTCGCAGCATGCGCACCACGTGCTCGTCGGTCGCGGTCGGGCCGACGTTGGCGTCGACCACGAACAGCACGGCGTCGGCGAGGTCGATGGCGATCTCCGCCTGCGCGGCGACCGAGGCGTCGATACCCCGGGCATCCGGCTCCCAGCCGCCGGTGTCGACGATGGTGAAGTGGCGCCCGGCCCACTCGGCCTTGTAGTTGACGCGGTCGCGGGTCACGCCGGGGGTGTCTTCGACGACGGCCTCGCGGCGGCCGATGATGCGGTTGACGAGGGCCGACTTGCCGACGTTCGGCCGACCGACGATCGCCAGCACCGGCAGGGCCGGCAGGTAGGTGATCGCATCGGGGTCGTCTGTCGCAGCCTGGAGGATGGCGAGGTCCTCGTCGCCGAGGTCGTAGTCGGCGAGGCCGCTCCGCAGAGCATCCGCCCGCCGGGTGACGAGGTCTTCGTCGAGGTCGCTCAGGCGTTCGACGACCGCGCTCGAGACCTCGGGGTACTCGTCGTACTCGCCGTCGGTGTCTTTGTCAGCGCTGTGTATATTGACCATCTGAAGCCTTCGTTCGTGCAAGTGTGACAACGTCGACCACCGCTTTCACGGTCTGGCCGAAGTCGAGTTCGGTGGAGTCGACGGTGGTGACCCCGTCTGCGGCATTCATGAAGTCGACGACCCGGGAGTCTGCCCGATCGCGAGATCTCAGCTGTTCGCCAACCACGGCGGCCGTCGATCCGACGATTTCTGCTGAACGCCGGTTCATTCTAGCCTCTTCTGAGGCCGTCAGCAGGATTCTGCTGGTCGCATCGGGCGCGACCACCGTCGTGATGTCGCGGCCCTCGACCACGATGCCCGCTCGATCCGTCGACAGGATGGTGTCACGGAACAGGTTCGTCAGAAACGTTCGCACCTCGGGCAACCGCGCGACGAGCCGCACTTCGCTCGTCACCCACGGCTCGCGGATAGCGTCGGTCACATCGTCGGGACCGACCTTCACGAAGTACCCGTCGGGGTCGGTTCCGATCGACAGGTCGAACTCGGGCAGCGACGCCACCACGACGTCGGGGTTCTCGGCGTCGAGCCCGCGGTCGAGCAGCATCCACGCCAGTGCGCGGTATGCGGCCCCGGTGTCGAGGTACGCGAAGCCGAGCTCACGCGCTGCCCCCTTGCTCACACTCGACTTGCCGCTGCCGGCCGGTCCGTCGATGGCCACCACGACCGGCCCGTCGAACGCGACCACGACCACGACCGGCTCAGGATGCCCGGCCACCGCTGCCCGACCGGCCACCGCCACTTCGTCACTCACTGCATCTCCACTCATCCGGCGATCCGCCATCCGCGTTCGCCCAGCCACTCTGTCAGCCCCGGGACCGCCTCGGGCACGACCGCGATCTCGGCGAGCCCGATCTGCGCACCCGGGGAGTGTTCCAGTCGCAGGTCTTCGAGGTTCACGCCGGCCTCGCCGATCTCGCTCATCAGCCGCGCCAGTTCGCCGGGCCTGTCGTCGACCATCACAACCAGCTGCGCGAAGCGCCGGTCCTGCCCGTGCTTGCCCGGAATGCGCGCCACTCCGACGTTGCCGCCCAGCAGTTCCTCGGCCAGCCGCCGCCGGTTGCCGACGGCCTCGGGCGCGTCGAGGGTCTCTATCACGCGGTCGAGATCGGCACGAAAGGCCTTCAGGATGCCCGCCACAGGTGCTGCGTTCGCCCCGAGTATCTGCACCCAGAGCCCCGGGTCGCTCGCGGCGACCCGGGTCACGTCGCGGAGGCCCTGCCCCGCGAGGTTCACCGCGGCGCCCGGAGCGTCGGTCAGCCGCTTCGCCATCAGTGTCGACACCACCTGCGGAACGTGCGAGACCAGCGCCACGCTGCTGTCGTGCGCCTCGGGCGTCATCTCCACGAGGGTCGCGCCGAGGTCGAGGATGAGGTCGTCGATGACGCTCCCCCGCTGGTACGAGACGCCGTCGTGCGCCGCCACGACCCAGGGCCGTCCGAGAAAGAGGTCGGCCCTGCCCTGCAGCGGCCCGCCCCGCTCGCGACCGGCCATCGGGTGGGTGCCGATATAGCGCGAGACGTCGGCACCGGATGCCCGGAGTTCGTGCAGAACGCTGAGCTTCACGCTCGCCACATCCGCCACCACCGCGTGCGGAAAGGCCTCGAGCTCGGCGGCGACCACCTGCGCGGTGACGTCGGGCGGAACACACACGACGATGAGGGAGGGCCGATCATCCGGTGCCGCCTGCCGGCCCGCACCGTAGTCGACCGCAATGCTGACATGCGTCGGTGAGGCGTCGGCGACGATCACGTCGACACCGCGCGCGACGAGGCCCAACCCGATGCTCGTGCCGAGCAGCCCGGCACCGACCACCCGCACCGAACCAGTGAGGCGGCTCTCAACCACGGTCGGGGGCCCCGGTGACGGGTGCTGCGGACGCGCCAGGCGCATTGGATGCGCCCTGCGCGCCCGGGGCCTTCGCCTGTCGCGACAGGGTCAGCAGCGCGCCGAGCTCGTCGCGGCTGAGGTCGCGCAGCTCGCCTGCCGCAAGCGTGCCGAGGTGCAGCGGGCCGAACTGGCGGCGCACGAGCTCGATGACGGGGTGGCCGACCTCCTCGAGCATCCGCCGAACAATGCGGTTGCGCCCGGAGTGCAGGGTCACCTCGACGAGGCTCGAGCCGTTCGAACTGTCGATGAGGCGCACCCTGTCGGCCACGATCGGGCCGTCGTCGAGCTCGACCCCGGCGGTCAGCTTCGAGATGGTCTGCGGCGTGACGCGCCCCTCGACCTGCGCGATGTACGTCTTCAGCACGCCGAACGACGGATGCGCCAGCACGTGCGCCAATTCGCCGTCGTTGGTGAGGATGAGCAGGCCCGAGGTCTCGGCGTCGAGCCGGCCCACGTTGAACAGGCGCTCCTCGTACTGCGAGGTGTAGCGCGAGAGGTCGGGCCGGCCGTGCTGGTCGGCGAGCGACGACACGATGCCCACGGGCTTGTTCAGCAGAACGTAGCGCTTCGTCGTGTCGAGCTGCACGGCCGTGTTGTCGACCGCGACTCTGTCGGTCGTCGGGTCGATGCGCCGGCCGAGCTCCCGCACGACCTCGCCGTTGACGCGCACCCGGCCCGCGGTGATGAGGTCTTCCGACACGCGCCGTGAGGCGACCCCCGCGGAGGCGAGCACCTTCTGCAGGCGCACACCCTCGGGCAGTGGAGCGTCGCCGGCGCGGGCGTCGCCACCGCGCCGCTCTTCAGGAAACTCAGTGGAACCGGTCATCGAAACCCTCCGCACCATCGGCCAGGAGTGGTGAAATTCTCGGAAGCTCGTCAAGCGTGTTGATGCCGAGCTGTGACAGCAGCAGATCCGTCGTTCCATAGTAGATGGCGCCGGTTTCGCCGTCGGTCGAGACCTCGGTGATGAGCCCCCGCCCGAGGAGCGTGCGCACCACCGAATCGACGTTCACGGCCCGGATCGACGCGATCGCACTTCGCGTGATCGGCTGCTTGTAGGCGATCACCGAGAGCGTCTCGAGCGCCGCCTGCGAGAGCCGTGAAGGGTTTTCGGTCAGGACGAAGTCACGAACGACGGCGTCATAGGTCGATCGAACATACAGTCGCCAGCCTCCGGCGACCTCCCGCAGCTCGAATCCGCGCTGAACGCCGCCGTCTGCACCGTCGAAGTCGGCCACGAGCCGCTCGATGCTCTGACGCACGGCCGCGACGGGTCGCCCGAGGGTCGTCGCCAGGGCCATCAGGCTCTGCGGTGCGTCGGCCACCGTGAAGATCGCTTCGAGGGAGCGTTCGAGATCGAGCGGACGATCATCCTGAACCGGCGCGCCGGCCATGCCCTGCCCCACCTGCCCCACCTGCCCCAGGATCTCAGCTGTCATAGTCGGCCCCCAGGCTCGAGAGGCTCTCTTCCGACCAGTTCTCGGCCGTCCAGCGCAGGGTCAGTTCACCGAGCGGCTCGAGCTGCTCGAACGCGAGTGCCGCGTGCCGGTAAAGCTCGAGCACGGCGATGAACCGGGCCACCACGATCCCCTTCTCGAGGATGCCGTCGATCAGCCGCCGGAACGACACCGGCTCACCCGACCGCAGCGCCGACACGACGTGCGCGGCCTGCTCCCGGATGCTCACCAGCGGTGCGTGCAGATGCTCCAGCCCGAGCACGGGCACCTCGCGTGGCGTCAGCGCCAGCACCGCGAGCGCGGCGAAGTCGTCGGGGCTAAGCGTCCACACCAGTTCGGGTGTCTGCTGCCGAAACTTCTCCTCCAGCCGCACAGCGCGCGCGTGCCGGTGCCCCTCGTCGTCGAAGTGCGACGCGAACCACAGCGACACCTGTTTGAACGCCCGGTACTGCAGAAGCCGGGCGAACAGCAGGTCGCGCGCCTCGAGCAATGCCACATCTTCGGCATCGACGAGCTCACCCTGCGGCAGCAGCCCGACGATCTTCAGGTCGAGCAGGGTTGCTGCCACCACCAAAAACTCGGATGCCCGTTCCAACTCCTCCTCGGAGTCGAGGTTCTTCAGGTAGCTCAGAAACTCGTCGGTGACAGCGCTGAGGGCGATGTCGGTGATGTCGACCTCGTGCTTCGAGATCAGCGAGAGAAGCAGGTCGAAGGGACCTTCGAAGTTGCTGAGGCTGAGCGAGAAGCCGGGTGTGGCAGGCAGCTGTTCCGCGAGGGGTTCACCGCCACCGCGGGAGGCACCGCCACCGCGGGCATCCAGAACCGCCCTAGGCGACCGCGCCACGGAAGACCAGTTCTCGCGCGAGCTGCCGGTACGCGTTCGCGGCCGGGTGATCGGGAGCGAACTGCGTGATCGGCGTACCCGACACGCTCGCGTCGGGAAACTTGATCGTGCGCCCGATGACCGTCTCGAGCACATCCGTGCCGAACGCGTCGACCACGCGCTGCATGACCTCACGCGAGTGCAGGGTGCGCGAGTCGTACATGGTCGCGAGGATGCCGTCGAGCTTGATCGCCGGGTTCAGCCGGTCTTTGACCTTCTCGATCGTCTCGACCAGCAGCGCCACACCGCGCAGCGCGAAGAACTCGCATTCGAGCGGAATCAGCACCCCGTGGCTGGCGGTCAGCGCGTTCACGGTCAGCAGGCCGAGCGACGGCTGGCAGTCGATCAGAATGACGTCGTACTCGTCGCTCACGCGGCGCAGCACCCGCGCCAAAATGGTCTCGCGGGCGACCTCGCTGATGAGGTGCACCTCGGCGGCCGAGAGGTCGATGTTGGCGGGGATGATGTCGAAGTTCGGCACACTGGTCTGCCGAATCACGTTGTGGGGGTCTTTCTCGGTACCCAGCAGCAGGTCGTAGATCGTCAGGCTGTCGTGAGTGTCGACGCCGAGCCCGGCCGACAGCGCGCCCTGCGGGTCGAAGTCGACCGCCAGCACACGCCGGCCATCGTCGGCGAGAGTTGCGCCCAGGTTGACGGTTGTCGTGGTCTTGCCCACGCCACCCTTCTGGTTGCAGAGCGAGATGATGCGCGCGGGGCCGTGGCTCTTCAGCGGAGCGGGCTGCGGAAAGATACGGCGCGGCCGGCCGGTGGGCCCCAGATCAGGAGCCTCGAGACCCGGAAGTTCAGAAGCAAGGTCGTTCTTCTTTGCCGTCACAGGCGCTGCTCCTCACTCACCCCGACCTCTCCCAGGGCGGGTGACCCAATTCTAGTGCGACGGCGCGTTGCCCTCGGGGAGCCGCGCCCGCGCGCCCGTCGGTGAGACACCTCCGGACACGTGAGACGCGCACGCGGCTCTCACCTGTCCGAAAGTGTCTCACTGAAGATGCAGCGGCGCGCGGTGCGTCGGCGGGCGCGGGGTGCGTCAGCGGGCGCGGGGGTGCGCCGTCTGGTACATGTCGCGGAGGGTGTCGGCGGTGACCTGGGTGTAGATCTGCGTCGTGGTGACCGAGGAGTGGCCCAGGAGGTCCTGCACCACGCGCACATCAGCGCCACCGGTGATCAGGTGGGTCGCGAAGGAGTGCCGGAAGGTGTGCGGGGAGATGTGCGTCTCGAACCCTGCCCGTCTCGCCGCCGCCTGGATGACGAGCCACGCCCCCTGCCGGCTCAACCGGTCGCCGCGCAGCCCGAGGAAGAGTGCCGGCGTCGACCTCCCCCGTACCGAGTAGAGCGGCCGCACCCGCACGAGGTACGCGTCGAGCGCTGCCCGCGCGAAACTCCCCACCGGAACGATGCGCTGTTTGCTCCCCTTGCCCACGACCCGCACGAAGTCGTCGTCGGCGCCCACGTCGTCGACGTTCAGCGCCACCACCTCCGACACCCGCGCGCCCGTCGCGTAGAGCAGCTCGAGCAGCGCCCGGTCGCGAAGCGACTGCGGATCATCTCCTCCGGTCGCCTCCAACAGCGTCGTCATCTGCCCGATCGAGATCGCCTTCGGCAGTCGCATCGCGAGCTTCGGCGGCTTCACCTCCCGCGCCGGGTTCGCGTCGGTCGCGCCCTCTTCGGCGAGAAACCGGTGCAGCCCCCGCACCGATGACACGATACGGGCGACGGATGTCGCGGCCAGCGGCGAAGCCTCGACACCGGGTTCGGCGAGTGTCTGCAACTGCCGCGTGAACTCCCCGATCGCGGTCTCACCGATCTCCCCCGGGCCCCGGATGCCCGCCGACGCCAGCCACGCCGCATACCGTTCGAGGTCACGGCGGTAGGCGGCCAGCGTGTTGGCCGAGAGTCCGCGTTCGATCGTGAGGTGCCGCAGGTACCCGTCGATGAGCTCGTCCATCACGCGCCGCCGGTAAAGATCGGGCCTCAGGAGGCCGCGGGGTGCAGCCGGGTGTACTCCGGCCACGGTGCGTCGGGCGCTCCGAGAGAGCCCCACCCGCGCGACCGGCTCGCCGCCAGCGCCAGGGATGCGATCACGAGGTTCGGATTCTGCAGCTCACGCCGCAGTACCGCATCCACCACCTCGTCGAGGTCGACCCACCGCAACTCGATGTCGGCTTCTTCGTCTTCGCGCTCGAACGGCGTGGCCGTCGAGCGCACGTCGCGGGCCAGATAGATGCGGATCAGTTCGTTGTTGCCACCCGGCGTCGTGGCGTAGTCGGTCAGCACGTTCCAGGTGTCGGCCTCGAGATCGGCCTCCTCTGCCAGTTCGCGCTTCGCGCCGACGAGCCAGTCTTCACCCGAGACGTCGAGCAGCCCGGCCGGGATCTCCCACTCCCGCGTGCGGATGGGGTGGCGGTACTGCTTGATCAGCAGCATCCGGTCGTTCTCGTCGAGCGCGACGATCGCAACGGCCCCGGTGTGGTCGACGAACTCGCGCACCACATCGGCGCCGTTGTACACGAACGTCTCACGGCGGACATCCCAGATTTTGCCGTCGAAGACGACCTCGCTGCCGGTGATCTCGGGGGTGGCTGTCTCGTCGGAGAGCGGTGAGGGTGTGGAGTCGGTCACGGGAAGCCCCTACGCGTCGGTCGGGAAGAGCCGGGTGGATTCCTGGCGGGCGAGCGCTGCCGAGATCAGCCCGTCGAAGAGCGGATGCGCTCGGTTGGGCCGCGAGCGCAGCTCCGGGTGCGCCTGCGTACCGACGTAGTAGGGGTGCACGTCGCGCGGCAGCTCGACGAACTCGACGAGCTGGTCGTCGGGCGAGGTGCCCGAGAACCACAGCCCCGCATCGGCGATCTGGCTGCGGTAGTGGTTGTTGACCTCGTAGCGGTGACGGTGCCGCTCCTCGATGGTGGGAGCCCCGTACAGCGACTCGACGAGCGACCCGCCCGCGAGCTTCGCCTCGTACAGCCCCAGGCGCATGGTGCCGCCGAGGTCACCGCCCGCGATGATGTCCACCTGCTCGGCCATCGTCGCGATGACCGGGAACGGGGTGTCGGGGTTGAACTCGCTCGACGACGCCTCGTCGAGACCCACCACCGTGCGGGCGTACTCGATGACCATGCACTGCAGGCCGAGGCACAGCCCGAGCGTCGGGATACCGTTCTCCCGCGCGAATCGCAGGGCTCCGAGCTTGCCCTCGATACCGCGCACGCCGAACCCCCCGGGAACGCAGATACCGTCGAGGTCGCTGAGCTCCTTCGAGGCCTTCTCGGGCGTCTCGCAGTCGTCGGAGGCGATCCACCTGAGGTGCACCTTGGTCTTGTGCGCGAACCCGCCGGCCCGCAGCGCCTCGGTGACCGAGAGGTAGGCGTCGGGCAGGTCGATGTACTTGCCCACGAGGCCGATGGTCACCTCGTGCCGCGGTTCGTGCACCGCCTCGAGCAGCGCCGACCATCCCGACCAGTCCACCTCGTTCGTGGTGAGGCCGAAGTGGTCGATGATGTAGGCGTCGAGCATCTGGTCGTGCAGCATCGTGGGGATGTCGTAGATCGAAGGCACATCGATCGCGTTCACCACGGCGTCTTCGTCGACGTCGCACATCAGGGCGATCTTGCGCTTGTTCGAGTCGGAGACGGGTCGGTCGCTCCGCAGCACGAGGGCATCGGGCTGGATGCCGATCGACCGCAGCGCCGCCACGGAGTGCTGCGTGGGCTTCGTCTTCTGCTCACCCGAGGCGTTCATGAACGGCACCAGCGACACGTGCACGAAGAACACGTTGCGACGACCGAGTTCGTGCCGCACCTGGCGGGCGGACTCGAGGAAGGGCTGGGACTCGATGTCGCCGACCGTTCCGCCGATCTCGGTGATGATCACGTCGGGAGCGTTCTCGCCCTGCGCCTGCAGCCGCATGCGGCGCTTGATCTCGTCGGTGATGTGCGGAATGACCTGCACCGTGTCGCCGAGGTACTCCCCGCGCCGCTCCTTGGCGATGACGGTGGAGTAGATCTGTCCGGTCGTCACGTTCGCGGCCTGGTTCAGGTTGATGTCGAGAAACCGCTCGTAGTGCCCGATGTCGAGGTCGGTCTCGGCACCGTCGTCGGTCACGAAGACCTCGCCGTGCTGGAACGGGTTCATCGTTCCCGGGTCGACGTTAAGATACGGGTCGAGCTTCTGCATCACGACATGCAGGCCACGAGCGGTGAGAAGATTCCCGAGGCTGGCGGCGGTGAGACCCTTACCCAGGCTGGAGACAACACCACCCGTCACGAAAATGTGCTTCGTCAGCTTCGCGGGGCTGAGCGCCTCTTCGGCGCTGGCACGGGCGTTCAACAGGGGGCCGTTTTGATCATCATCCACGGAGTTCCACTCTAACAGTACGGATGCCCGTCCCCGCCGTTCGCCGAGCGGTCACGCCCCCGACTCGCTCGCCAGTTCGATCAGTTCGCGCGCGTGAGCGAGCCCGCTCTCGCTGTCGGGAAGACCCGACAGCAGCCGGGCCATCTCGGCCACCCGGGCCTCGCCGGTGAGCTGCTGCACGCTCGATTCGGTGACGGCCCCCTCGGAGTCCTTCACCACCGAGAGATGGTTCGTGGCGAACGCCGCCACCTGCGCCAGATGGGTCACCACGATGACCTGGGATTGTTCGGCCAGCCGGGCGAGTCGCCGCCCGATCTCGATGGCGGATGCCCCGCCCACCCCCGCATCGACCTCGTCGAACACGAAGGTCGGCACCGGATCGGTCGCGGCCAGCACCACCTCGATGGCGAGCATGATGCGCGAAAGTTCGCCGCCCGAGGCTCCCCGCCCGAGCGGCCGCGGCTCGGCGCCGGCGTGCGAGGCCAGCAGGAAGTGCACAGCGTCCCGCCCCGAGGTCGTCAGCTCGATGCCCGAAACGACCTCCACCACGAGGGAGGAGCCGCCCATCGCCAGGGCCGCCAGTTCGTCGGAGACCGATCCGCTCAGTCGCCCCGCGGCCTCCGACCGCGCCACGCTCACGTTGGCGGCGAGGGTCTCGGCCAGAGCGAGGGCGTCGGCCGTTGCATCCGTCAATTCGTCGATGCGATCGGAATCGTTCTCGAGTTCGATCAGCCGCGGCCCGGCCGCCCCGAAGTAGTCGATGACTTCGTCGAGGGTCGGCCCGTATTTGCGGGCAAGCACCGACAGCGCCGCGCGTCGATCCTGCACCTCGTCGAGTTCGGAGCCGCCGTCGGTGTCGAGCTCGGCGAGGTAGCTCGAGAGCTGGGTGGAGATCTCGGCGACGAGGAACGAGGCGCTGGTCAGCGACTCGACGATGGGCTCGAGGGCGGGGTCGTGCGCCTGAACCCGTTCGAGCTGCCGCAGGGCGGAGTCGAGCAGACCGACCGTGTCGGCGCGCCCATCGAGTTCATCGGAGGAGACCGACTCCCGGGCCGACGCCGCCGCGAGCCGCAGGTCTTCGAGGTTGGTGAGCCTGCTCGCCCGTTCCGCCAGCGCCTCCTCCTCGCCGGCGATCGGCGCGAGTGCGTCGATCTCGGCCACCGCGATGCGCAGGGCGTCGGCCTCGCGGATGCGCGCCTCACGCTGGGAGACGAGCGTCTCGAGCTCAGAACGAAGGCCCTGCCAGGCGTGGAACGCACTCTCGTAGGAGTCGAGCAGGTCGCGGAACGCCCGCCCGGCGAACCGGTCGAGTGCGAGCCGCTGCTCGGTCGACGACTTCAGGCGCAATTGGTCTGACTGCCCGTGCACCACCACAAGACTCTCGCCGAGCTCGCCGAGCACCCCGACCGGGGCGCTGCGGCCACCGACAATGGCGCGGCTGCGGCCCTCGCCCGAGACCGAGCGCGAAAGGATCAGCTCGCCGAGCGCGGCCCGGGGCTCGAACTCCTCGACCTCGCCGCCGGCGTCACGCACCCGCTGGGCGACGACGCCGTCGACGCGAACGCTCCAGCGACCCTCCACCCAACTCTGGGCACTGCCGAGCCGAACCTGGCCCGCGACGGCGCGCTGGCCCATCAGCAGCCCGAGCGCCTGCACGACCATCGTCTTGCCGGCACCGGTCTCGCCGGTCACTGCTGTGAAACCCGGCCCGAGGGGCAGCACCGCTTCGGCGATCACCCCGAGGTCGCGGATCGTGATCTCGTCGATCACTCCGGAACGGGGGCCGCTCACCGGATCACCGGCCCCCGCCAGCCGTCGACCGGCAGCGCGAACTTGCGAACCAACCGGTCGGAGAACGGCCCGTGCGTCAACCGGGCGAGCCGCACCGGCACCTCGGAGCGCCGTGACTCCACCCGCGACCCGTTCGGCAGGTCGAACCCGCGTCGCCCGTCGCACCAGAGCACCCCCGCACCCGGCGTGCGCTCGAGCATCTCGACCGCCAGCACCGAGTCGGGGCCGATGACCAGCGCGCGGGAGAACAGCGCATGCGGGCTCAGGGGCACGAAGAGCAGCGCGTCGAGACTCGGCCACACGATGGGGCCGCCGGCCGAGAATGCGTACGCCGTGGAGCCCGTGGGCGTCGCCATCACGACACCGTCGCAGCCGAAGGTCGAGAGCGGCCGGCCGTCGACCTCGATCACGACCTCGATCATCCGCTCCCGGCTGGCCTTCTCGACGGTCGCCTCGTTCAGGGCCCAGCCGGAGTAGACCACCTCGGAGGCATGCGTCACGACCACGTCGAGCGTCATGCGTTCCTCGACGATGTAGTCACCGTCGAGAACCCTCGAAACCGATGCCTTCAGGTCTTCGCGCTCGCTCTCGGCCAGAAAACCGACGTGGCCGAGGTTGACGCCGAGCAGCGGCACCTTGCAGCCGCGCACGATCTCCGCGGCGCGCAGGATGGTGCCGTCGCCGCCCAGCACGATCACGAGCTCGAGCTCGCTGATCTGCACGCCTTCGCCGAGAACACCCACGAGCGCCGGGTCGGTCAGCCGGTCGGAGATGTCGGCCAGGTCGCTCGGCGACAGCACCGCCGTGACGCCCGATGCCGCCAGCTGGTCGCAGACCTGCATCGCCGCGTCGACGGAATCCCGGCGCCCGGTGTGCAGCACGACGAGAAAATAGCGGGGTGTCGTCACGACGTCTGAGCTCCTGACAGTGAAAGTGCGCGGTCCAACCATTCTGTCGGATTGGTTCCAGCCGAACTGCTCAGCCAGACCAGATACTCATGATTCCCGGCAGTTCCGATGACTGGGGAGGAGAGGAGCCCCGCCGTGCCCAACCCGAGGTCGAACGCCGCCCAGAGCACGGTGGTGATCGCGTCGGCGCGCAGCCCGGCATTTCTCACGACTCCCTCACGGATGCCCGTCCGTCCCACCTCGAACTGCGGCTTGATCAGCAGCACGAAGTCTGCGCCTGGCGCCGCGACGGCCACCAGGGCCGGCAGCACCGTGGTCAGCGAGATGAACGAGAGGTCGGCCACGACCAGCGCGGGCGACTCCGAGACTCCGGAGACCCCAGCGAGCGACTCCGGGGTGGCATGCCTGACGTTGTACCCCTCGATGACGCGCACCCGGGCATCCGTCGACACGACAGGCGAGAGCTGGTCGTGGCCCACGTCGACTGCCAGCACCAGCCGGGCACCGCGCTCGAGCAGCACCTGCGTGAAGCCACCGGTCGACGCCCCGGCGTCGAGCGCAACGCGGCCCGCCACCACGACCCCGTCGAACGCATCGAGCGCGGCCAGCAGTTTGCCGGCACCGCGGCTGACGTAGTGGTCGCTGCCTTCGACCCGCAGCGCCTGGCCCCCGAACACCTTCGCCGAGGGCTTGACCACGACCACGCCGTCCACGCTCACGAACCCGTCGGCGATCAGTTGCGCAGCGTGGTTGCGCGAGCGCGCCAAGCCGCTCGAGGCCAACGCGGAATCGAGGCGGCTGCCCTCCGCGTACCCCACCGCGCGATCGTCGTCGGCCACGCCCTGCTCGGCAGGATCAGGCACGCGGGGTCGACACGTCTCCGCCTTCGAGGCGGGTTCGCAGCTCGTCGTGCAGCTGGCTGTACGCGCCCGAGCGCGCCTCGAGCGGCTGGTCCTCGATGACCCGCAGCCGCGACAGCAGCTCGCCCCTCAGCTCCGCGCCTCCGCTCGGCGCCTCATCGTCTGTCACGCTGCAAGGCTACCCGACGCCTCAGCTGTAGAGCTCCGGGGCGACCTTCAGACCGTAGATGGGGCGCCCGGATTCCCAGATGAGCGCACACGCAGCCCGCAGCCGGTTCACCGCGGAGTCGCCCGCCTTCGCCACCTCGACCTCGTTGCCCTTCAGTCGCACGGTAGCGGAACCCACGGTCGCGCTCAGCCCGTCCTTCGAGAACACCGTCTCGGGATAGGGCTCGAAGAGCCCGCGCAGGTCATCGAGAATGTACGTCGGCCGGGAGTCCTTGTCGGCGGCGATGAGCTGTTTGGCTCCGTCGATACCGGTCAGAACATGCACCGAACGCATTCCGGCGCGGTTGGCACCCACAATGTCGGTGTCGAGCCGGTCGCCGATGAAGAGCGGGGTCTCAGCGGCAAAACGCTTCACCGCCGCCTCGAAGATCGCCTTCTCCGGCTTACCGCCTACCACCGGCAGAATACCGACGGCGGTGTGCACGGCCGACACGAGAGTGCCGTTGCCGGGTGCGATACCGCCCTCGACAGGGATCGTCCAGTCGGTGTTCGTCGCGACCCAGGGGATACCGGTGTGCAGCGCAAAGCTCGCCTGGGCCAGATCGGTCCACGCGACATCCGGAGCAAAGCCCTGGATGACCGCCGCCGGCTGGTCAGCCGCCCGTCGCGTGACGGTGAAGCCGGCCTTCTCGACCTCCGAGGTCAGCCCGACTCCCCCGACCACGAGGATCGTCGATGCCGGCTCGACCAGGTCGACCAGCAGCAGCACCGCGGCCTGCGGGCTCGTCACCACGTCGTGGGGAGCGACCCTCAGGCCGAAGCTCGAGAGGTGTTCGGCCACCTGCTCGTCGGTGCGCGAGGCGTTGTTGGTGATGTAACCGACCCGTGTGCCTTCGGAGACGGCGCGGCCGAGAGCATCCACGGCGAACTCGATCGCGTTCTTTCCCGTGTAGACGACGCCGTCGAGGTCGGCCAGCACCACGTCTACTCCGTTGAGGGGGGTTTCGGATGCCACGTCTCTACTCCTTCTCGTCGTGAAGAGGTTCACTGTCAGCCCCGTCTTCGCCTTCTTCTTCGAAGACCTCCACCAGGTCGTCGTCTTCTTCCGCTGAGGCCGCGTAGAGCGCCGCCTCAGCCCGGTCGGCCCGCTCGCGCCACTCGGCGGCCTCGGCCGCGCGCCCGAGATCATCGAGCACCTCGGCGTAGGCCCAGAACAGCTCGGGGCTGTAGCTGTACGCGCGCGACGCATCGAGCTTCGGGATGCTCAGCTCGGCCAGGGCAGCTTCAGGCTGGTCGAGGTCGAGCCGTGCACCCGACATCGCGATTGCAACGGCGACCTGTGTGGCCGGCGTCAGCGACTCCCGTGGAACCGAACGACCGAGCTCGAGCGCTCGGTCGGGCCGGCCGAGCCCGCGCTCACTGTCGACCATCAGCGCCAATTGCTCGTTCGAACCGGAGATACGCCGGTATGTGCGCAGCTCGCGGATGGCCAGCCCGTAGTCACCCGTCGCGTAGGCCGTGATCGCCAGGGTCTCGCGCACCATCGCAATACGACCCGCCCGTCGAGAGGCCGAGGTGGCGTGCTTGTGGGCGAGCTCCGGGTCACTCTCGATCAGTCGCGCCACCATGACGAGGTGCTTGGCCACGCCATCGGCGTTCTCCTTCGACAGCGTCTTGAGTTCGTTGAACGCGACGCGATCGAGCTCCTTGACCGAAACGTCTTCGGGTACCTCCGGGTCGTCGTGGTGCGCCCGAACGGCGCGCAGCTCACGCTGCCGCAGCTCTTCGGGGCTCAGACCCTCGTCGCGGTACCCGCCGCGGTTGGCCTTGTCGCGGGAGCCGGGAGCGGCACTTCGTGCAGGCTTGCCGTCACTGGTCCAGAGCTTGCGCTCCCCCGACTTCTGCGGCGGACGGGAGCCCCTCGGCCGGTCGGAACCGCTTCGTGGGCCGTCTGATCGCGCACCGTCTGCACGACGCCCCGGGCGCTTCTCCCTGTCTGGCGAATCGCTCATGACACTCCCTGTCGTCTTGGTGCGCGCTGTGTAGATATGTGTCCGCCAGTCTAGTGGCGGGTTTGTGGTGGCTTAACGAGAACAGCCCAGCCGGTGTGGGCTGGGCTGTTTCGAGGATGGGTCCGGCGGTGTCCTACTCTCCCACAAGGTCTCCCTTGCAGTACCATCGGCGCTGA
>NZ_NBXD01000013.1 GCF_003399645.1 Subtercola boreus | reverse complement strand
ATGTCCCCAACCACCGAAGCGGCTGGTAATTCAATTTCCCAAAGGAACCCGGACACCCAAAAGGTGCCACGGGGATTTGGCATTTGACAATGTGCACGCTGTTGAGTTCTCAAAGATCGGACGCTCCGCACGAGCGACTTCGTCTGGAAGACGAAGACCCGAACAGGCAACTTCACTACTATATATCTACATCCGACCAGCTGTGCCGAAACGCTGCGGGATCAGAAGATCTCGAGGTTTTCACTGCTGTGGATGGCCCCGCTTGAGGCCGGTAAGCTCTTCCGCTTTCCGAACCTTTGGGGTGACAAGAGGAAACATTACGGGCATGTTTCCCGTCTGGCAAATGGAGCGCGTCTCCCGGGCGTGTCGCCCGGAAACTCGGCGAACTAGCCGATCAGCACGCCGGCGAGAGTCTTCTTGCCGCGGCGAAGCACAATGATCCCACCGGCCAGCGTGAGGGAATCGACTGTCGCCGCGCTGTCGGTGAGCTTTATGTTGTTGGCGTAGACACCACCCTGCGCCAGGGCGCGGCGGGCTTCGCCGACAGACCCGCAGAGCCCGGAATCGACCAGCGCCTGCAGCACCGGGGTGTCACCGGGGAGCGTCGCGGTCGGCAGCTCCCCCAGCGCCTGGCGGAGCGTCGACTCATCCAGACCGGCCAGGTCACCCTGCCCGAAGAGTGCGGCCGAGGCCGCGATAGCGGCATCCGTCGCCCTCGAACCGTGCACGAGGGTCGTCACCTCGTAGGCGAGCGAGCGCTGTGCCTCTCTCCGGAACGGTTCAGACGCCACCACGCTCTCGAGTCTCTCGAGCTCCTCACGGCTCAAAAACGTGAAGATCTTGAGCCGCTCGATGACGTCGGCGTCGTCGGTGTTCAGCCAGAACTGGTAGAACGCGTATGGCGAGGTGAGCTGATCGTCCAGCCAGACCGCATTGCCCTCACTCTTTCCGAACTTGGTGCCGTCGGAGTTGGTGATGAGCGGTGTGCCGATCGCATGCACCGACGTCTGTTCTGCCCGGCGGATGAGATCGGTTCCACTGGTGAGATTGCCCCACTGATCGCTGCCGCCGGTCTGCAGCACGCACCCGTATGTGCGGTAGAGCTCGAGGTAGTCGAGGCCCTGCAGGATCTGGTAGCTGAACTCGGTGTAGCTGATTCCGGCGTCGGAGTTGAGCCGGGCACTCACGGCGTCTTTCTTCAGCATGGTGCCCACCCGGAAATACTTGCCGATGTCGCGCAGAAAGTCGATTGCGCTGAGCGGCGCCGTCCAGTCGAGGTTGTTGACCAACCGGGCGGGGCTTTCTCCCTCGAAACTCAGAAAGCGCGAGATCTGCGTCTGCAGGTACCCCACCCATTCGGCCACGGTCTCCCGCGCGGTCAGCGTACGTTCGGCGGTCGGGCGCGGGTCGCCGATGAGACCCGTCGACCCGCCGACCAGCGCGAGCGGATGATGACCCGCGAGCTGAAGCCTGCGCATGGTGAGCAACTGCACCAGGTTGCCGAGGTGCAGGCTGGGAGCGGTGGGGTCGAATCCGCAGTAGAACGTGATCGGGTCACCCGCCAGCAGGGCTCCGAGTTCGGTCTCGTCGGTCGAAACGTGCACCAGGCCCCGCCACTTCAACTCCTCCCACACGGAGTCGAATGTCGGATCGTTTATCTGGGCAGCGAGCGCTACGGGCACGGAAGACACGCGTAAGAGAATAGCAGCGGCGCTCAGGCCGTCTCGAAGGGTGGAAGTCTGGGGTGACGTTTGTACGGTGAGACCGTGGGGTCGCCCGGAATGAAGAAGCGCCACGGGTAGACGGGGGTTCCGCCCGGGCCGCCGAGACCGGTGCGCGGGCTGGTCGCTACGGGCGACGGATGCACGGGCATCCGTAATGCGTAGGGCACCTCGGTGAGGTCTGCTCCCCCGTCGTCGAGCGGGATGCCGAGGGCCACGACGAGGCGGGCCGGGCCCCGGGCAAGGTCTCGCAGCTTCACCGCCGGGCCGCGGCGGTGCTGCGCGAGGTCGACCCCCTCGACGATCTCCCCCGCGCGAAGCAGCACCCCGCTCGCCGTACCGGGTGCCGAGCAGACGATGTTGGCGCAGGTGTGCATGCCGTAGGTGAAATACGTGTACAGGCGCAGGGGTTCGCCGAACATGACCGAGTTCGATCGGGTCTGGCCGCGGAACGAGTGCGATCCGGGGTCTTCACCGACTCCGAGGTAGGCCTCGACCTCGGTGATGCGCACGGCGACCGTGCCCTCCGGTGAGGTACGGCTCAGGATGCCGCCGAGCAGCAGCGGGGCGACCTCCACCGCGGGGCGGAGGAACAGGGCGCGGCCGAGAGCGGTGAGCGGCGGGCCGACCTCGACGCTGACAGGCGGGCCGACCCCGCCGGCACCGAGCGGTGCGGCATCCGGCATCGTCAGAACAGGGCGATGCCGAGCGACAGGCAGACAACGATGGCGGCGATCACCACGAGCAGCCCGCCCGAGAAGACGATCCAGTAGGTGCGGTTCGACAACGGCTTGCGCCACCACGGCGTCTTGTAGAGCGGGTGGTTGCGGATGTCCTGGTCGACCTTGGGCTTCTTGCCCGCGCCGGTGCGGGGGCCCTGGGCATCGGGCGACGGCGGGCCGGAGTTGTTGAGGGTCATACTGCTCCCCGGGGGTGGTAGATGAGGGGTTCGGCCAGGCTGGCCTCGGCGTCGTCGGGTGCGCCCTGCAGCGCATCCCCCAGAACGCGCACCCGTTCGGTGAGCAGGGTGAGCTGCTCGGCGACGCGCACGCCCGCGGTACCGCCCACACCGTCGCGGCTCGCGATCGAGCCTTCGACCGTGACGACGGCACGAACATCCGGAGTCAGCGTCGGCGACACCCCCCGAAGCTGCTCGTCGGTGGGTTCATGCAGTTCGAGGCCGTGCTCCTCGCAGAAGCGCACGAGGTCGCCGCTGATCTCGTGGGCGTCGCGGAACGCCACGCCCTGCTTGACGAGCCACTCGGCGACATCGGTCGCAAGCGAGTACCCCTGCGGTGCGAGTTCGGCGAGACGGTCGGTGTTGAACGTGAGCGACGCCACCATTCCGGTGAAGGCGGGCAACAGAACCTCGAGCTGCTCGACGGTGTCGAAGACGGGCTCCTTGTCTTCTTGAAGATCGCGATTGTACGCGAGCGGCAGACCCTTGAGGGTGGCCAGCAGGCCTGTCAGGTTGCCGACGAGGCGACCGGCTTTACCCCGCGCCAGCTCCGCGATGTCGGGGTTCTTCTTCTGCGGCATGATCGACGAACCCGTGGAGTACCCGTCGTGGAGCTTCACGAACCCGAACTCGCGAGTCGACCACAGGATGATCTCCTCGGCGAAGCGCGAGAGGTTGATACCGACGAGGCTCGTCACGAAGGCGAACTCTGCGACGACGTCTCGGCTCGCGGTGGCATCGATCGAGTTCGGCATCGGACCGCCGGCCAGCCCGAGCTCCGTCGCGACGAGCGCAGGGTCGAGCCCGAGCGAGCTGCCCGCGAGAGCCCCGGCGCCGTACGGGGATTCCGACGCGCGGGCGGCCCAGTCGCGCAGGCGCTCGAGGTCGCGCACCAGTGGCCAGGCATGGGCGAGGAGGTGGTGCGAGAGCAGCACCGGCTGTGCGTGCTGGAGGTGGGTTCGCCCGGGCATCGGGGCGTTCGGATGCGCGGCGGCCTGCGACGCGATCGCGTCGATGAGCTGCACGACGAGGTGGCCGATCGACCGACCATGGTCGAGCAGGTACAACCGGACCAGCGTGGCGATCTGGTCGTTGCGGCTTCGCCCGGCGCGGAGTTTTCCGCCCAGTTCGGCACCGGCATGGATGATCAGACCGCGCTCGAGCGCCGAATGCACGTCTTCGTCGGACTCCGCGGCGGTGAACTCGCCCGCCTCGATGGCCGCGGCGAGCTCGTCGAACGCGGCAGACATGGCGACGAGCTGGTCAGCGGTGAGGTAGCCGGCAGCCGAAAGCGCCTTCGCATGTGCTCGTGACCCCGAGATGTCGTACGGCCAGAGCTGCCAGTCGAACTGCGTCGATTTGCTCAGGGCGAGCAGTTCCGGCGAAGGTCCGCTGGCGAAGCGGCCGCCCCAGAGGGCGCCCGCTTCGCTCGCTCGATTGTCGACCACGCGGTTACGCCTCGATCGATCCGCCCGCGGCGAGGTCGCGGCGTGCCGAGATCTTCGACGGGAGAGACCAGATCTCGATGAAGCCCTTGGCCTGCGTCTGGTCGAAGCTGTCGCCGGTGTCGTAGGTCGCCAGATCGAAGTCGTAGAGGCTCTGCTCGCTGCGGCGGCCGGTGACCGTGGCCTTGCCGGCGTGCAGCTCCATACGGATATCGCCCGAAACGTAGCGCTGCGTGTCATCGATGAAGACGTCGAGAGAGCGCTTCAGGCCCGAGAACCAGAGCCCGTCGTAGACCAGCTCCGACCACTTCGATTCGACACCCCGCTTGTATCTGGCCAGGTCGCGCTCGATGGTGAGGTTCTCGAGCTCTTCATGGGCGGCTATCAGGGTGAGACCGGCGGGCGACTCGTAGACCTCGCGGCTCTTGATGCCGACGAGGCGGTCTTCGACGATGTCGATGCGGCCGATGCCCTGGGCTCCGGCGAGGCGGTTGAGCTGCACCACGGCCTCGAGCGGGGTGACCGCCCTGCCGTCGATCGCCGTCGGGATGCCCTCGGTGAACGTGATGGTCACCTCGGTGGCCTCGCGCGGGATCGCCGGGTCATCGGAGTAGGTGTAGAGGTCTTCGATCGGGCCGTTCCACGGATCTTCGAGGAAGCCGGTCTCGACCGCACGGCCCCAGACGTTCTGGTCGATGGAGTAGGGGCTCTTCTTCGACTGGACGATGGGAAGGTTGTGCTCAGCCGCGTAGACGATGGCCTTGTCTCGCGTCAGCGCGAAGTCGCGCACCGGGGCAAGCGAGGTGAGATCGGGCGCGAGCGCCGCGACGGCCGCCTCGAAGCGCACCTGGTCGTTGCCCTTGCCCGTGCAGCCGTGGGCAACACTGTCTGCACCGAGAGCGATCGCGGTCGAGGCGAGGTGCTTGGCGATGAGGGGCCGGCTGAGCGCACTGACCAGCGGGTAGCGCTTCTGGTAGAGCGCGTTCGCCTTCAGGGCGGGCATCAGGTAGTCGTTCGCGAACTCGTCACGGGCGTCGATGACAACGGCTTCGACAGCGCCACAGTCGAGCGCGCGCTGGCGGATGACCTCCATGTCTTCGCCCTCCTGGCCGACGTCGATCGCCAGGGCGACCACGTCTTTGCCGGTGGCGTCTTTCAGCCAACCGATGCCGACCGAGGTGTCGAGACCCCCCGAGTATGCGAGCACTACACGTTCCGCCACTTTTTCTCCCTTTGGTTTTCTCGTACTAAAGCTTAGGGCTGCTGGCGGAGGAGCCAGACGAGCAGGGCCTTCTGGGCGTGCAGGCGGTTCTCCGCCTCATCCCAGACGACGCTCTGCGGCCCGTCGATGACGTCGGCAGCGACCTCGTAACCGCGATCGGCCGGCAAGCAGTGCAGGAAGAGGGCGTCGGCTTTCGCGTGGGCCATCAGCGCCCGGTCGACCTGGTAGCCGCCGAAGGTCTTCACGCGTGCCGCCTTCTCGTCTTCTTTGCCCATCGACACCCACGTGTCGGTGACGACGATGTCGGCGCCGGTGACGGCCTCGACAGGGTCGGTCAGCACGGTCGCCGAACCGCCGGTTCGCGCGGCGAGGGCCTGAGCATCCTGCACCACCCGCACGTCGGGCGCATAGTCGGTCGGCGCCGCGATTCGAACGTGCATGCCCGCTGTGGCGCAGGCGAGCAGGTAGGACTGGCCCATGTTGCTCGCGCCGTCACCGAGGAAGGTCACGGTGAGGCCGGCGAGCTCGCCGCGGTGCTCCCGGATGGTGAGCAGGTCGGCGAGCAGCTGGCACGGGTGGAACTCGTCGCTCAGGGCGTTGACGACGGGGACGGTCGTACCCGCGGCCATCTCTTCGAGCCCGGTCTGCGCGTAGGTGCGCCAGACGATGGCGGCGACCTGGCGTTCGAGAACGCGGGCGGTGTCTGAGGCCGTCTCCTTTCCGCTCAGCTGGCTGTTGGCCGTGCTGATGATGAGCGGACTGCCGCCGAGATCGGCGATTCCTACGGCGAAGGAGACCCGGGTGCGGGTGGACGACTTGTCGAAGATGACGGCGACCGTCTGCGGGCCGGCGAGAGGCTTGGCCTGGAACCGGTCGCGCTTCAGTTCGGCGGCAAGGTCGAGGATCTCGGCCTGCTCGGCCGGTGAGAGATCGTCGTCGCGGAGGAAGTGGCGGGTCATGCGGGGCCTTCGGTGGTCGGGGCTGTGGTCGGGGTGCTGGCAGGGGTCGGTGCGGCCGGGAACCCGACCGCCGCGAGCGCCACGGTGAATCGCGCGATGAACGCGTCGACCTCCAGGTCGCGGATGATCAGGGGCGGCGCCATGCGGATGCTCGACTCGTTCGCCGCGTTGATGATGAGCCCGGCATCCATCGCCGCGGCGGCCAGCTTCAGCGCAATCGGTTCGGTGAGCCCGAGGCCCATCAGCAGCCCCTGCCCGCGGATCTCGCCGATCAGCGGGGAGTTCAGCGCCGCGATGCGGTCGCGCAGCTGGATCCCGCGGCGTTCGGCGTTGCCGACCAGGTCGCGCTCCTCGATCTCACCCAGCACCGCGTTGGCGGCGGCCGTGGCGAGGGGGTTTCCGCCGAAGGTGCTGCCGTGCATCCCGCGCTGGAAGAGGTCGGAGGCCCAGCCGAACGTGACCAGCGAGCCGATGGGCACGCCCCCGGCCATACCCTTCGCAATGGTCACGGCGTCGGGCAGGATGCCGGCGTACTCGTAGTTGAACCAGCGGCCCGTGCGACCGACGCCGGTCTGGATCTCGTCGAGGATGAGCAGAACACCGTGCTCTTCGGTGAGTTGCCGTGCCCTCGCCAGGTAGCCCTCCGGCAGGTTGATCACGCCGGCCTCACCCTTGATGGGCTCCAGGAAGAGAGCCGCGACGGTGTCGTCGATCGTCGCCTCCAGCGCCTCGATCGTCGAGTCGATGTGGATGACCCCACCGGGCAGCGGCTCGAACGGTGCCTGCATGTCGGGCTTGCCGGTGAGCGCCAGGGCACCCATCGTTCTTCCGTGGAACGAGTTCTTGAGCGAGACGATGGTGGGTCGCGCGGGCGACGAATTGAGCCGCGCGAGCTTGAACGCGGCCTCGTTCGCCTCAGCGCCCGAGTTGCAGAAGTACGCGCGCCCCGCCGGCCCCGCACCCGTGATTCGTTTGAGCCGTTCGGCGAGCTGCAGCTGGGGGCGGGTCGAGAAGTAGTTCGAGACGTGGGCGAGCGTGCTCACCTGGCGGGTGAGCGCATCGATGAGCACCGGATGCGCGTGGCCGAGCGAATTGACCGCAATGCCGGCCAGGAAGTCGAGGTACTCCTTCTCGTTCTCGTCCCACACGAAGGCACCGCGCCCGTGGGTGAGCAGGGCGAGCGGCTGCCCCATCGTGCGCATCAGCGACTCGTTGAAGGTATCGACCCAGCTGGTGGTGGTTTCGATGGTCACAGGTGTTCGCTTTCGTCTGGGTCGTGGTGGTTCGTGACTTCGGTGCCGATACCGCTCTGGGTGAAGACCTCGAGCAGAATCGAGTGCGGGATGCGACCGTCGATGATCGCGGCCTTCGGCACTCCCCCGTCGACCGCTTCGAGGCAGGCCGCCATCTTCGGGATCATGCCCGCCTCGAGCGTCGGCAACAGCTCGCGGAGCGTCTCGGCGGAGATGGCCGGCACGAGGGAGTCGCGGTTGGGCCAGTCGGAGTAGAGCCCGGCGACGTCGGTGAGGATGACGAGCTTCGCCGCCCCGAGCGCCACAGCGAGCGCGGCCGCAGCAGCGTCGGCGTTGATGTTGAGTACCTGGCCGGGTTCGTCTCGGTCGGGTGCGATGGAGGAGATGACCGGGATGCGGCCGGCCGCGAGCTGCTCGAAGACCGTCACGGGGTTCACCCCCACGACATCTCCCACCAGCCCGAGGTCGACCGTCTCGCCGTCGACCTCGATCATGCGTCGCTGCCCCTCGAACAGCCCTGCGTCTTCACCTGACATGGCGGAGGCGAGCGGGCCGTGCTCGTTGATGTGGCTCACGATGTCGCGGCTGATCTGGCCGGTGAGCACCATGCGCACCACATCCATCGCCTCGGGGCTGGTCACCCGGTAACCGCCGCGGAACTCGCTCTCGATACCGAGACGGTCGAGCATGCGGGAGATCTGCGGCCCGCCGCCGTGCACGACGACCGGGCGGATGCCGGCATAGCGCAGGTACACGATGTCTTCGGCGAAGGTGCGCTGCAGGTCGGGGTCGACCATGGCATTGCCGCCGAACTTGATGACCATGATCTGGTCGTGGAACGATTTCAGCCACGGCAGCGACTCGATGAGGGTCGCGGCCTTGACGGCTGCCAGGTCATGGTCTTGCGCGAGAGTCGTCATGATCGGGCTCAGCTCGCGTAGGCGCTGTTCTCATGCACGTACTCGTGCGTGAGGTCGTTCGTGTAGATCGAGGCGGTCTCGTCGCCCACGTGCAGGTCGATCAGCACGCTGACGGCCCGCGGAGTGAGGTCGATCAGGTCGCGGTCTTCGAACGGCTCCCCCGCCCTGCAGA
Source organism: Subtercola boreus (assembly GCF_003399645.1). Lineage (GTDB taxonomy): Bacteria > Actinomycetota > Actinomycetes > Actinomycetales > Microbacteriaceae > Subtercola > Subtercola boreus_A. Next base: position 115,366 of record NZ_NBXD01000013.1, on the reverse strand, counting down.
TCTTGACGCCGTTGATCGTCACATCGATGTTGTAGGGGTCGAACGCGGCATCCGTCGTTCCGACCGCGGCCAGAACGCGACCCCAGTTCGGGTCGTTGCCGAAGATGGCTGCCTTGAAGAGGTTGCTGCGCGACACGGCCCGGGCGACCGTCACCGCGTCATCCTCCGACTCGGCGTCGACCACGGTGATCGTGATGTCGTGGCTCGCGCCCTCGGCGTCGCCCTGCAGCTGCAGCGCGAGGTCGTGGCAGAGCGCGGTGAGCCCGGCGGTGAATTGGGCCGGGTCGGGGGCGATAGTGGATGCCCCACTCGCCATCAGCGCAACGGTGTCGTTCGTCGACATGCACCCGTCGGAGTCGACCCTGTCGAACGTGACCCTCGTGGCCGAACGGAGTGCGGCATCGAGCGCCGCAGAAGGGAGGTCGGCGTCGGTGGTGATGACGACAAGCATCGTCGCCAGGCCCGGAGCGAGCATTCCCGCCCCCTTTGCCATTCCGCCGATCGACCAGCCGTCGCCATGGAACACCGCTTCTTTGGCACGGGTGTCGGTGGTCATGATGGCGAGGGCAGCATCGGTGCCGCCGCGTGCAGAGAGTGCCTCGACGGCCACGGCGACCCCGCCGACCACCCTGTCGCGAAAAAGCTGGTCGCCGACGCCGATGAGCCCGGTGGAGCACACCACAACGTCGCCCGCAGACACGTCGAGGTGTTCGGCGACAGCTTCGGCCGTCGCGTGCGTGGTCTGGAACCCGAACGACCCGGTGTAGCAGTTGGCGCCGCCGGAGTTCAGGATGATCGCCGAGACCCGGCCGTCTTCGACGACCTTCCTCGACCAGATCACCGGGTTGGCCTGGCAGCGGTTCGACGTGAAGACCGCCGCTGCAGCGGTGCTCGGGCCGCGGTTCACGACAAGAGCGAGGTCTCTCGCACCGGTCGACTTGAGGCCACGGGCGATTCCGGCCGCTTCGAATCCGGCCGGGGCGGTGACGCTCACGAGTGTGCTCCAGGGGCGATGGGGGTGACGGGTGGGCGGGGGCGGGCCGGAACGATCACGGGGCGACCCCGTTGATCGGTAGCCCCAGGGCCTCGGGGAGGCCGAGCGCGATGTTGGCCGACTGGATGGCCGCGCCAGCCGTGCCCTTGACGAGGTTGTCGATGGCGGTGACGGTGATCACGCGGTCGGCGGCCTCGTCGACAGCAACACCGATGAGAGCGGTGTTCGCACCGACCACGTCGGAGAGGCTCGGCAATTGGCCCTCGGGCAGAACGTGCACGAATGGCTCGTCGGCGTAGGCGTTGACCCAGGCCGACCGCACGTCGTGCGCGCTCATGCCCGCCGCCAGCCGGGCGGTCGAGGTGGCGAGGATACCGCGGGCACTCGGAATGAGCACCGGTGTGAACGAGACGGTGACCCGCCCCCCCGCCGAGAGGGTGAGGTTCTGCACGATCTCAGGATTGTGCCGGTGAGCCCCGGCGATGCCGTAGGCACTGGCCGAGCCGAGGATCTCGCTCGCGAGCAGGTTCGTGCGGAGGCTCTTGCCGGCACCCGAGGGCCCGACGGCGAGTACCGCCACGAGGTCGACGGGCTGGATGACACCCGCCTGCAGCCCCGGCGCGAGGGCGAGACTGATCGCCGTGACGTTGCACCCCGGAACGGCGATGCGCTTCACACCCGCCAGTTTCGAGCGCTGTTTCTGGTGCCCGCCGATGAGCAGCTCGGGCAGCCCGTACGGCCACGCACCGAAGAAGTCGCCACCGTAGAACCTCGCCCAGTCGGCCTCGTTCGTGAGCCGGTGGTCAGCGCCGCAGTCGACGACGAGTGTCTTCTCGTCGAGCTCTTCGGTGATGGCCCCCGACTTTCCGTGGGGCAGAGCGAGGAACACCACGTCGTGGCCGTTCAGCACCTCACCCGTCGTCTCGCTGAGCACCAGGTCGCCGTAGGAGCGCAGGTGCGGATGAACCGTGAGGAGCGGCTGGCCGGCGTTGCTGTTGGCCGTGACCGTGCGTACGTCGAACTCGGGATGACCCGCAAGCAGGCGCAGAAGTTCACCACCCGCGTACCCACTTGCACCTGCGACGGCCACCGAAAAAGACATACGTCAAATGTAGCCCTTGCTCACTGACGCCCCGACGCGCGGGACCCGGGCTGTGCAGAGCCCAGCCCGGGAGGCCGCTGTGGAGAACAGGAAGAGGCAGAGAAGCCGCGGAGCTCAGTCCCGCGGCACGGCACCGAACCGCCGGCCCGCCTCGGCCGCGCCCGCGATGCGCGCCTCACTCGCCTCGGCAGCTGTCAGTGTGCGGTCCGTCGCCCGGAACCGCAGCGCGAACGTCAGCGACTTCTGACCCACGTCGATGCCCGCTCCGCGGTAGTCGTCGACGAGGTGGATGCTCTCCAGCAGTACACCTGCCCCGGCAGCGATGGCATCGAGCACGTCACCGGCCGCCACCGACGCCGGAACCACGAGCGAGACATCCTGGGTCGCGGCCGGGTACCCGGCCAGTGGAGTCGCCTGCACGCTTCGGGCGGCGAGTTCGATGAGCGCGGAGAGATCGAGTTCGGCCACCGCCACCACCCGCGGCAGGTCGAGTTCGGCAGCGAGCGCCGGCAGCAGCTCGCCGACGTATCCCACGCTGACGACATCGACACCGGTGCCGACCGGCACGAGAACCTCGGCGGTGCGGCCCGGGTGCAGTGCCGTGTGCGATCCCTGGCGCACGGTGAGGGGAACATCGAGCGCCGATGCCAGCAGGCGAACCGCGTCGAGGGCGTCGGCAACACCGAAGGGCACCGCAGCCTGCCCGGGCTGCTTGTCGACAGCATTGCCGAGGAGCAGCATTGCCACATGCCAGGGCTGTGGCGGAATGCTGGCGTCGAGGTCAGCGAGGGTCTCGGCTGTGGGCAGGGTGGCGCCCGGCGGAACCTCGCCGACACCGTACGACGCATCGGGCACAGGCTGGAAGACCGCACCGATCTCGTAGAGCGAGAGGTCGGTCAGACCGCGCGACAGATTGCGACGCGCCACATCGATGAGCCCCGGCAGGAGCGTCGTGCGCAGCAGTGGGGCCTCGGCGTCGAGAGGATTGGCGAGCTCGACCGCCGGGGCGACGGTGTCGTCCGGCGACCCGAATGTCGCGTTGGAGGCCGCTGAGACGAACGGGTACGCCAGCACCTCGGTCGAACCGCTCGCCGCCAGCGTCTCGGCCGCCAGGCGGCGAAGCTGCTGCTCGCGGGTGAATCCGCGCCCGGGCGGCGCCGTCGGGATCACGGAGGGGATTCGCGAGTAGCCGACGATGCGCGCGACCTCTTCGGCCAGTGTCGACTTGTGCGTGAGGTCGGGCCGCCAGGAGGGAGGCGACACGAGCAGCCCATTGCTGGCATGCTCCAGCCAGGCCCCGATCTCGATGAGTGAGGAGGTCACCTCCTCGTCGGTGTAGTCGACCCCCACGAGCTCGGAGATGTAGCGGTCGGGCAGGAAGATCGGCGCCAGGGCGTCATGTTCGTGGTGACCCGATCCCGAACCGTCGGCCCTGCCACCGGCCAGCTCCTCGAGCAGCTGCACCGCGCGGGCGGCCGCAGCGACGGCGACCTGCGGGTCGACGCCGCGCTCGAACCGCTTCGAGGCCTCGCTCGGCAGCTTGTGGCGCCGGGCCGTTCGGGCGATCGTCACCGGGTCGAAGTTCGCCGCCTCGATCAGCACCGCCGTGGTCTCGCCGGAGATCTCCGTCGAGAACCCTCCCATGACGCCCGCCAGGCCGATGGCCCCGCTGTCGTCGGCGATCACCAGGTCTTCGGTGTCGAGCGTGCGCATCTGGGCATCGAGCGTCTTCAGGGTCTCGCCGGGCTGAGCGCGACGCACGACGATACCGCCCTGCAGTGCGTCGAGGTCGTACCCGTGCAGGGGCTGGCCCAGCTCGAGCATCACGTAGTTCGTCACGTCGACCACGATCGAGATCGAACGGATGCCCGCCAGCTTCAGTCGCGACACCATCCACGCCGGCGTCGGAACGGTCGGGTCGACCTGCCGCACCACCCGCGTGACGAACACGGTCGCGCCGACGCGGCCGCGGATCGGCGCCCGGTCGTCGATGGAGACCGTCACCCCGTCAGCGGGTTCGCCCGCGTCGAGACCGAGCGGCAGTGCCAGCGCGGGGTCGCGGAATGCGGCGCCGGTGGCGTGGGCGTACTCCCTCGCTATACCGCGGATGGAGAAGGCGTACCCGCGGTCGGGCGTGACGTTCACTTCGACAGCGGCATCGGTCAGGCCGAGCAGTGCAAGCGCGTCTGCGCCGACCGCCGGGTCGAGCCCGAGCGTCACCAGGCGCAGGATGCCGTCGTGCTCGTCGCCCAGCCCGAGCTCGCGGGCCGAGGCGATCATGCCGTCGGAGACGTGGCCGTACGTCTTCCGCGCGGCGATCGCGAAGTTTCCGGGCAGCACTGCACCGGGCAGTGTCACGACGACCTTGTCGCCCACGAAGAAGTTGCCGGCACCGCAGACGATGCCCCGAACATCCGCCCCGCCATCGGCGGCAGCGAGCCCGGGAGCCGCCACGCGAACGCTGCACCAGCGGATGGTCTTGCCGTTGGTCTGCGGTTCTTCGCCGAACTCGAGCACCTCGCCGACGACGACGGGGCCGTCGATGTCGAAGTGGTGCGAACCCTCTTCTTCGAGCCCGACGCTCACCAGCGCGGCGTGGACCTCGTCGATTGTGGTGCCCGCGGGCACGTCGACGAACTCGGCGAGCCAACTCACGGGGATTCTCATGACTAGACCACCATTCCGAACTGCTTGCTGAATCGCACATCGCCCTCGACCATGTCGCGCATGTCGTTGAGGTTGTTGCGAAACTGGAGGGTTCGTTCGATTCCGACGCCGAACGCGAAGCCCGAATAGACGTCGGGGTCGATTCCGGCCGACAGAAGCACGTTCGGGTTCACCATGCCGCAGCCACCCCACTCCACCCAGCGCGCCCCGCCTTTGGCGTTCGGCTGCCAGACATCCATCTCGGCGCTCGGTTCGGTGAAGGGAAAGTAGTTGGGGCGCAACCGGATCTTCGCCTCGTCGCCGAACATCTGGCGCGCGAAGAACTCCAGGGTGCCGCGCAGGTGCGCCATGGTCAGCCCCTTGTCGACGGCGATGCCCTCCACTTGGCTGAAGACGGGGGTGTGGGTCGCATCGAGCTCATCAGTGCGGTATGTGCGTCCGGGCGCGATGACGTACACCGGCAGCTCGCGGCTGAGCAGCGACCGCACCTGCACGGGCGAGGTGTGCGTGCGCAGCAACAGGTGCGACGACACCGGCTCGACGAAGAAGGTGTCCTGCATGGCGCGGGCGGGATGATCGGGGTCGAAGTTCAGGGCGTCGAAGTTGAACCACTCGTTCTCGAGCTCGGGGCCCTCCGCCACCTCCCAGCCCATGCCGATGAAAATGTCGCCGATCTTCTCCTGCAGCAGGGAGAGCGGATGGCGAGCCCCCAGCCGCTTCTTCACCGGGAGCGCCGTCACGTCGACCGCCTCCGCCGCGAGTTGCGCCTCGTTCTCGAAGGCCGTGACGTCGGCCTCCTTCGCGGCGAGGGCCTGGTTCACCCGCGCCCGCGCCTGGCCGACCAGCTTGCCCGCTGAGGCCTTCCGGTCGTTCGGCAGGCTGCGCAGCTGCCCGTTCAGGCGGGCGAGCGGCGACGCTTCACCGGCATGCTCGGAGCGGGCAGCGCGGAACGACGCCGTATCGCTGACCGCCTCGATCGCGGCCAGCGCGGCGGTCACTGCAGCGGCGACGGACTCTTCGGAGATGACGGGAGTAGTTGGATCGGACACGGGACCCAAGTTTAGCTAGGTCAGTGCACTCAGCGATTCGTCCTGTACGACGGACGCCACTTTCACACCCCGGCGCTTCGCGAGCTGCCTGGCGACGGTCGAGATCGTGAGGTTGAGCGCCAGGTACATCGCGACCATCACGAGGAAGATCGGAAAGAAGTACTGCTGGCGCCCGAGGAACTCGCCCAGCAGCTCTCCCTCGCGAATGAGCGAGACGGCACCGACGATGTAGCCGAGGGCGGTGTCTTTGGTGAGCACCACGATCTGCGCCACGATGATCGGCAGCATGTTGCGGAAGGCCTGCGGGAACTCGATCTGCAGGCGGGTCTGGAGTGGCCGCATCCCGATCGCCAGCCCGGCCTCGCGCTGGCCCTTCGGGAGGGCGACCACACCGGATCGAAGTGCCTCGCCGATGATGGCCCCGTTGTAGACGGCGAGCGCGCTGACGACGGCCCAGAAGGCGCTGATGCCGGGAAACGCGAGCAGAATGAAGAGCATCATCAGCAGCACGGGCATGCCGCGGAAGAATTCCAGCACGACCGTCGTCGGAATGCGGATGATGCGGTGCGACGACATGCGCAGCAGGGAGAACACCATTCCGAGCAGCAGCGCGAGAACGGTCGCCACCAGGGCGGACTGAACGACCACCAGCAGGCCCCGGAGCAGCGCTGCCCAGACCAGGGGATCGTTGAAGATCATCCAGCGGGAGGCATCCCACATGCCCTTCTCGCCCAGGGTCAGTGCGGCGTAGGCGAGTGCGCCGACCACGATCAGCCCGGTGACCCACGAGGTGATGCGTGCCCGCACCCTGGCGCGGGGGCCGGGAACGTCGTACAGAACACTGGTCATCGCTTGATCGCCACCCGTCGTTCGAGAGCGTCGGCCAGCTGGCCGAGGGGAATGGTGATGAGGAGATAGAAGATGGCCACTCCGACCAGAACGGCGATGACCTGGTCGCCATTCGCATTGATGAGTCGGCGGCCCGAGCCGAACAGCTCGAAGATGAAGAAGCCGCCCGCGATCGAGGTGTTCTTCGTCAGGGCGATCATCACGTTGATGAGGGGCGGAACGACGCTCCGGATGGCCTGCGGAAGCACGACGAGGGTGACGGTCTGCCCGAACGTCATGCCGACGCTCCGCGCAGCCTCTGCCTGACCGACCGGCACACCGTTGACACCCGACCGGATCGCCTCAGCGAAGAACGGAGCGGTGTACAGCGTGAGCGCCAGCACCGCCGAGAACATGAAAGGCAGCACCACGCCGAGGATCGGCAGCACCACGAAACAGAAGATGAAGACCAGAACGAGCGGGGTGTTGCGCAGGATCTCGGTGTAGACCGTCGCCGTCGCCCGCAGGCTGCCCACCGGTGAGATGCGCATCGCGGCGATCACGACACCGAGGGGCAACGCGAACAGCGTGGCGAGCAGCAGCAGGGAGAGCGTCTGGAGAAAGGCCTCGAAGTACAGCGGCAGATTGTCGAAGATGACCACGGGGCCTCCCTTCCGTAGGGTCTAGTACTGCTCGATGGTGGGCGGCGTCGGCACCGGGATGACCGTACCGGCCGTCTGCTCGAAGAGCCGCGCCCACGTTCCGTCGTCGTACGCAGCCTGCAGCGTCTCGTTCACGAACGTGCGCATGGCGGTGTCGTCTTTGGGAAGACCGATGCCGTAGGGCTCTTCGGTGAAGGTGTCGCCGACGAGCTTGAAGACGCCCGGGTTCTGGTCGACGAAGCCCGAGAGGATGACGTTGTCTGTGGTCATCGCGACGACCTGGCCGTTCTTCAACGGGTCGAGGCACTTGCTGTAGACATCGGTCGGCTGCAGCACTGCGCCGTACTTCTCGACGATGTTCGCCGCCGGCGTCGACCCCTCGACCGAACAGACCGGCTTGCCCGCGAGGTCTTCGGGCTTGGTGATCTCGGTGTTGCCGTCGAGCACCAGGATGCTCTGGCCGGCAACGAAGTACGGGCCCGCGAAGTCGACGACCTGTTTTCGCTTGTCGTTGATCGTGTAGGTGGCGATCACCGCGTCGACCTGGCCGCTCTGCAGGAACGGTTCGCGGTTCGCCGACACCGTCTCCGTCCACTCGATCCTGTCGAACGGGATGCCGAGCTTGGCTGCCACGAGGGAGCCCATGGCGGCGTCGAAGCCGACGGGCTTGCCATCGAGGCCGCGGAGGCCGAACAGCGGCTGGTCGAACTTGGTGCCGATCGTGATGGTTCCGGCTTCGGCGAGCTTCGCCATGGTGGTTCCGGCTTCGAAGGTCGGGGACTCGACGACCGCGAGGTCGTAGGGACCTGCGCCGGCGGCCGACGTCGACGTGCTGCCGCCGGTGGTCGCGCTGCCGGGGGCGCCGCAGGCGGTGAGTGCAACGGCAACGGCGAACGCCGCCGTGCCGATCAGGGTCTTCCTGGTTTTCATGATTTTCCTCTTTTCATGGTGATGCTGTGGATGTTGCGGATCGCCCGCAGGCGAACCGTGCCCAGAAGGTGAGGAACTAATGGGCGAGGATCTTAGAGAGGAAGTCTTTCGCCCGGTCGCTCTTCGGGTGATCGAAGAACTCGGCGGGAGTGGCGTCTTCGACGATGCGACCGTCGGCCATGAAGATGACCCGGTCGGCGGCCTTTCGCGCAAAGCCCATCTCGTGCGTCACGACGATCATCGTCATGCCGTCTTTCGCCAGCCCGACCATCACCTCGAGCACTTCGTTGATCATTTCGGGGTCGAGCGCCGAGGTGGGCTCGTCGAACAGCATCACGGTCGGCCGCATCGCCAGCGCGCGAGCGATGGCCACCCGCTGCTGCTGCCCACCGGAGAGTTGGGCGGGCATCTTGCTCGCCTGGTTGGCCACACCGACCCGTTGGAGCAGCTTCATCGCCTGGGCCTCCGCCTCGGCCTTCGACTGCTTCGCGACCTTCATCGGGCCGAGGGTGACGTTCTGCAGCACCGTCTTGTGCGAGAAGAGGTTGAACGACTGGAAGACCATCCCGACCCGCGCGCGCAACTGCGCCAGCGCAGCGCCCTCGCTCGGCAGCGGCTGGCCGTCGATCGTGATGGTGCCGGCGTCGATGGTCTCGAGGCGGTTGATCGCGCGGCAGAGGGTCGATTTACCCGATCCACTCGGCCCGATGACGACCACAACTTCGCCCCGGGCGATGGTGAGGTCGATGTCGTTGAGAACGTGCAGCTCGCCGTAGTGCTTGTTCACGTGGTCGAGAACGACGAGTGGTGTTCCGGGTGCGTTCATGGCCCCCACCCAACCACACCGCGTCAGAGGGTCACGAATTACCGGCTCAAAAGTTACTCACCCGTAACATGGGAAACAACTGGGCTCAGCAGCACATTTGTCTGAGAATCAACACAGAAAACGATCAAGTGACACGGCTTCGAGGCCGTTTTCGTCATGAACGCTGGGCGAAGGCGCTCTCGTAGAGACAGACGGATGCGGCGGTCGCCAGATTCATCGACTCGGCCTTACCGTAGATCGGCACCGAGATGGCCCGGTCGGCCAGCTTCAGGTCGTCGTCGGTGAGACCGCGGGCCTCGTTGCCGAAGAGCCAGGCGGTGGGGGCCGTGAGAAGCCCGGTGGACCGCACTGCGAGGAGGTCGTCGCCCTTGATGTCGGCGGCCAGGATCTGCAGGCCCGCCTCCACGGCGCGGCGCTTCACATCGTCCAGCGTCGCTTCGACGGCCACCGGCAGGTGGAACAGCGAGCCGGTCGTCGACCGGACGACCTTGGGGTTGTAGAGATCGACCGAGCGACCGGTGAGGATCACGGCGTCGGCCCCGGCGGCGTCGGCGGCACGGATGATCGTTCCGGCGTTGCCCGGGTCGCGAACCTCTTCGAGGATGGCGATGAGCTTCGGGCCGGCCGCGAAGATGTCTTTGACGGCGGTCGGAAACTGATGGCAGACGGCGATGAAGCCCTGCGGGGTGACGGTGTCGCTCATCACCTCGAGAACGTGCTCGGAGACGAACTCCACATCGACGCCGGCATCGACGGCCGTCTGGGCGATGTCGGTGTAGCGCTCGAGCGCAGTCGGCGTGGCGTAGAGCTCCACCACGAGCTGGGGGCTGAAGAGCAGCGCCTCCGAGACCGCCTGCGGCCCCTCCAAGAGAAAGAGCCCGGTCTCAGACCGGGCTCCCTTCTTGGCGAGCTTGGCGACGGCCCGAACACGCGGTGAACGCGGGTTATCAAGCATGTGCCAAGTCAAGCAGATCTCTGCAGAACTATGCTGCAGCGTCGACCTTCGGGGCAGACGTGTCGGCGGGCAGCGCGGCCTTCGCGCTCTCGACCAGGGCCGCGAACGTGGCGGGCTCGGTGACCGCGAGGTCGGCGAGGATACGGCGGTCGACCTCGATGCCGGCCAGGTTCAGGCCCTGGATGAGGCGGTTGTAGGTCATGCCGTTCAGGCGGGCGGCGGCGTTGATGCGCTGGATCCACAGGCGACGGAAGTCACCCTTGCGCGCGCGGCGGTCACGGTACGAGTAGACGAGGGAGTGGGTGACCTGCTCCTTGGCCTTGCGGTACAGGCGTGAACGCTGGCCGCGGTAGCCCTCGGCACGCTCCAGGATGACGCGACGCTTCTTGTGGGCGTTTACCGCCCTTTTTACTCTTGCCATTATCTATCTGTCCTTTTTCGTCGTCGTCGTGGTCTAGAGGCCGAGGAGCTTCTTGATGACCTTGGCATCCTGCGGGGCAAGAACCTGGTCGGTGTTCAGGCGGCGCTTGCGCTGGCCCGACTTCACTTCCAGGTTGTGGCGCATGCCGGCCTGCTGCTTCATGATCTTGCCGCTGCCGGTGACCTTGAAGCGCTTCTTGGCCCCGGAATGGGTCTTCTGCTTGGGCATTTTTTGTCTCCTCGTGGGTTGCGTAGAAAGTCTGTGTTGAGTGGAAGGCTATTCGGCTGCTGCGGGGGCAGCTGCGGCGGGCTCTGCGGCGGGAGCAGCCACGGCGGATTCTGCTGCGGCGGGTTCTGGTGCCGCAGGGGCCTCACGCGGCGGCTTCGCTGCTGCTCGTTGTGCATTGGCTTCGGCTTTGGCCTCTGACTTGTTCTTCAGGGGACCGATCACCATGACCATGTTGCGACCGTCGATGGTCGGGCTCGATTCGACGGAGCCGAACTCCGAAACGTCTTCGGCAAATCTCTGCAGGAGGCGCACGCCCTGGTCGGGGCGGGACTGCTCGCGGCCACGGAACAGGATCATCGCTTTCACCTTGTCACCGGCCTTGAGGAAGCCCTCGGCGCGCTTGCGCTTCGTCTCGTAGTCGTGCACATCGATCTTCAGGCGGAACCGAACCTCTTTGAGGATCGTGTTCGCCTGGTTGCGCCGGGCCTCTTTCGCCTTCTGCGCCGCTTCGTACTTGAACTTTCCGTAGTCCATGATCTTGGCGACGGGCGGCTTGGAGTTCGGGGCCACCTCGACCAGGTCAAGGTCTGCCTCTTGCGCGAGTCTGAGGGCCACGTCGATACTGACGACGCCAACCTGCTCACCGGCCGGACCCACGAGGCGAACCTCGGGTACTCGTATACGGTCGTTTGTACGGGGATCGCTGATGCGTTGCTCCTTGGGTCTGCGTGGGTGTCGGCCGGGCCTACGGCATGAGCCGAGGGCACGCGAAACTGAACGTCACCACGCAAAACAGGAAAAAGACACACCTGTTACAAACGCACCGCACCCTGTCTACCTGCGTCGGTGACGACGCCGGCGGAGTGCAATCAACCCGATAACCTATTGAGTGGTCATGCGGGTGGGAGATTCTCCACTTTCGATCTGGCACCTCTCGGTGTCAGAGCCGCGTAGAAGTCTAGCAGAGACTCCGGCCCCATGGAAGAACGGATGCACATGAGTGACGAAGCGCGCGATATCGCCGATGTACAGGCAGTGGAGGTCATCACCACCACAGCCGTGCACCTGATGAGTGCCGCAGCCGTCAAGGTCGGCCTCGCCGACGACCCCGGCACCCAGCTCGACCTCGATGAGGCCCGCAAGCTCATCACCGCCCTCGCGGGTCTGGTCACCGCCGGGGCCCCCGAGATCGGTGACATGCACGCGCGGAGCCTCCGCGACGGGCTGCGTTCGCTGCAGCTCGCCTTCCGTGAAGCCTCACCGTTCCCCGACCCCATCGGTCAAGGGCCTGGCGAGAAGCTGACCGGACCCGTTAACTAGGGGATATGACCCCAGGCCCATCCCGCGCTGACGACGACCGGGTGCGCTGGATCTTCGGCGGCCAGCTCGGTTCACCGTTCGACGACGGCGGCCGAATGCTGCTCATCGAGGCACGCTCGGTCTTCGGGCGGCGGCCGATGCACCGGGCGAAGGCGCACCTGTACCTGTCGGGCATCCGTCACCGCGCAGCCGAACTCGGCGACCGCGTCGAATTCCACCAGGTCGAGAAGTACAGCGACGTCGTTGAGGGTCGCACCGACCTCGAGGTGATCGATCCGACCTCCTACCGCGCCAGGCGGTACGTCAGACGAATCGGTGCGCGCATCCTGCCGAGTCGCGGGTTCGTGACGAGCGAGGCCGACTTCGCGCTCTGGGCGGCCAGCCGGGGCGGCAAGAGGCTGCTGCTGGAGGACTTCTATCGCACGGTCAGGCAGCGTACGGGCATCCTGATGCAGGGTGAGACCCCGGCCGGAGGGCAGTGGAACTACGACATCGACAACCGCCAGTCACCGCCGAAGGGTGCCGTGTCGCTGGGTCTGCCCGACCCCTGGTGGCCTGAAGAGGATGAGATCGACGCGTCGGTGCGGCAGGATCTCGACCGCTGGCAGGCCGACGGTCTCGTCGAGCTGGTGGGTCAGGATGCTCCCCGGCGCTTCGCGGTGACCGAACGTGAAGCGAACCTCGCCCTCGACAGCTTCATCGAGACCCGCTTGAACGATTTCGGACCCTTCGAGGATGCGACCCTGACCGGCGACTGGACCATGGCTCACTCGCTGCTGAGCGCTCCCCTGAATCTCGGACTGCTCGACCCCCTGGAGGTGGTGTCGCGAGTCGAGGCGGAGTACGACGCCGGGCGTGCGCCGCTCTCGTCGGTCGAAGGGTTCGTTCGACAGGTCATGGGCTGGCGCGACTACGTGTGGCACCTCTACTGGCACCTCGGCGAGGAGTACACCGATTCGCACAACGCACTCGGGGCGACCGCTCCCCTGCCCGACGAGTTCCGCACCCTCGACTCGGCCGCGATCTCGGCCAACTGCCTCAGTCACAGCATCGACGGGGTGAAGAACCACGGCTGGGCGCACCACATCCAGCGGCTGATGATCATCGGCAACTGGGCGCTACAGCGCGGCTACGACCCGGTGGCGCTCAACAACTGGTTCATCGACATGTTCGTCGACGGCACACCGTGGGTGATGCCAGCGAACGTGATCGGTATGTCGCAGCACGCCGACGGGGGCATCGTGGCAACGAAGCCGTACTCGTCGGGCGGCGCCTACATCAACACGATGACCGACTACTGCGGCGGATGCCGCTACAACCCCAAGGTGCGGTTGGGGCCGGATGCCTGCCCCTTCACCGCCGGATACTGGGCGTTCCTCGACCGCACCGAGCCGGTGCTGGCATCGAACTTCCGCATGAAGCAGCCGATGGCGGGCCTCCGCCGCCTCTCGGACCGTGGGGCCGTGGTGGCGCAGGAGCGCGAGCGCGAGGGCCTCTAGCGCGCGGCCCGGAGGCTGGGCGCCGAAGCACTCGCCGCTGCCCTCATCCGCTGACGACCAAACGGCTATCCGACGTTATCGTGACCCATCGGCGTGAACCCGACGAGAGCACCTCGAGTCGGCTCGGCGCAATCTGCCGCAGTGAGTCAATTCGCCACGCGCCGAGACCGACCTCGGTCCATTGCTCAGAGAGTTGGTGCGGCGCATAGGTGGCGAAAGGATCGCTCAGAAAGTAGACGATCAGCCCCACACCAGCCACGGCACACCAGCGCTCGTCAGAATCGATGACCGCAGCAGACGGTTCGTCGTCGAACAAGGCGATCCATCGCGTCATTCCGTCAGTCCCGTGCAGCCACGCCGTCTGGCTCTCGGAAACGACCTCGAACCGTGACGAGGCTGCGAGAACCCTGTTACTTGATGAGTCGGCCATCCGTCAACAATAGGTCAAACCGACCTATTCTCACTTTACAGTCTCCGCCTACGCGCCTGCGACAAGCCTCACCGAGATCGAATCGACGGCGCGGCCGATCACGTCGCTCTCGGCCCAGCGTTGCTGGAGACGACCGACCAGCGCGTCGAGAGCGACGCGGTCGAGGCCGGACGCGAGGGTGAGCACAACCACGACCTCAGTTCCGGCTAGGCGGGCGTGGGGGTCCCCGCCGAATAACTGCAGCCTAGAGATCGACCGCTCCCCTCCCGCAGACACCGCGAACGCCTCGTGCACGGCCTCGTCGGCGAGCGCGGTCATCCACGGTTGAGCCTCGGCGATCGCCCAGAGCGCGGGGCGGCGGATCGCGAACTCGGTCGGCGAGGTGGGGTCGAGCACCACGAGGTCGGTGCCCTCGCCGGCCGCCGCCAGCGCGACACGGCGGGCCGGAGTCGGGATGGGACGAGCATCCGGGTTCCAGCGAGACATCGCCTCGGTGGACGTGAAGGCGGGCAGAGCGGTGCGGCCGTCGGGGGCACGCACGGTGACGAGCGAGAGTTCTTGCGTTTTGTCGACTGTGCGGCCATGGTCGTCTACGCCGGTCTCGCCGGCGCGCGCGATCAGCGGAACGAGGAGGCGGGCGTCGCGTACGGCGTCGACGACGGCAGCATGCGCCTCGTGGAGTGCGGCGGCGGTTGCGGCCGCGCCGCCCGCGCGCGCGGTGCCATTCGCAGGAGGTGCCGATGTGTGCGGGACGGCATCAGCGAGCTCGCGGAATCGAGTAAGGGCCGTGATGAGCAACTCGGGAGCGGCTCCGTCGTCAGCGGCGAAGGCGCTTGGGTGCGCGTCGAACGTGCGGCCCGCCCAGGGCTGCCCGGCCGAGTCGGTGCCGTGCCCCCCGTGCGGCGGTTGTCTCCGGGCATCCGTCACTCGGAGGCGACCGCCAGCGCCTCGACGAGCGTGAAGGCGCCGGCGTAGAGGGCGCGGCCGACGATGGCTCCCTCGAGGCCCGCGGGCACCAGGGCGCGCAGCTCGACGAGGTCGTCGAGGCTCGAGATGCCGCCGGAGGCGACAACGGGCTTGTCGGTACGCTGCATCACCTGCTTGAGCAGGTCGACGTTCGGACCCTTCAGGGTGCCGTCTTTCGTGACGTCGGTGACGACGTAGCGGGCGCACCCGGCGTCTTCGAGGCGGGCGAGAACCTCCCAGAGGTCACCGCCGTCCTCGGTCCAGCCGCGGGCAGCGAGCGTCGTCCCGCGAACGTCGAGGCCCACCGCGATGGCGTCTCCGTGGCGGGCGATCGCCTTCGCCGCCCACTCCGGGTTCTCGAGGGCAGCCGTTCCGAGGTTGATTCGGGTGGCACCGCTCGCCAGTGCGTTCTCGAGAGAGGCGTCGTCGCGGATGCCCCCGGAGAGCTCGATCTTGATACCCCTCGCCTCGGCGATCACCCGGCGGATGACGTCGACATTGCTGCCACGCCCGAAGGCGGCGTCGAGATCGACGAGGTGGATCCACTCGGCGCCCTGCGCCACCCAGTCGGCGGCCGCGTCGGCGGGGTCACCGTGGTTCGTCTCGGTGCCGGCCTGGCCCTGGGTCAGGCGCACCGCCTGGCCGTCCGCGATGTCGACGGCGGGCAGCAGCTCGAGCGCGGGGGCGGTGATGGTTTCGGTCATGCGGGTTCCTCGGGGTCTTTCGGAGTGGTGACGGGCAGCGGTTGTCGGGCGCGGGCTACAGGGTGGCAAGCCAGTTCTCGAGGAGCTGCATTCCGGCGTCGCCCGACTTCTCGGGGTGGAACTGGGTGGCTGCGAGCGGCCCGTTCTCGACGGCCGCGATGAAATCGCCACCGTGAGTCGCCCAGGTGACAGACGCGGCGGGCAGGGGTGGTTGTACCTCGAGCTCCCACTTCTGGGCCGCGTTGGAGTGCACGAAGTAGAAGCGCTCGTCGGCCAGCCCCGCGAAGAGGCGCGACGCCACCGGCGGTCGAACGGTGTTCCAGCCCATGTGCGGCAGAACATCCGACGGCAGTTCGTCGACGGTGCCCGGCCACTCACCGAGCCCCTCGCGATCGACCCCTCGCTCGATGCCCCGACCGAAGAGCACCTGCATGCCCACGCAGATGCCGAGCACCGGTCGCCCGCCGGCGAGCCGTTTGTCGATGAGGTCACCGCCCCGAACCCGGTCGAGGGCCTCGATGACCGCACTGAAGGCACCGACCCCGGGGACCAGCAGACCGTCGGCCTCGCCGACACGGGTGCGGTCGGCGGTGAGCTCGACGGATGCCCCCACCTTCTCGAGCGCCTTCACCGCCGAGTGCACATTGCCGCTGCCGTAGTCGAGCACGACCACGCTCTTCGCCGTCACAGCGCGCCCTTGGTCGACGGGATGCCGGAGACCGCCGGGTCGAGCTGCTTGGCGAACCGGAACGCCCGGGCGAAGGCTTTGAACTCCGCCTCGGCGATGTGGTGCGGGTCGCGGCCGCCAAGCACGGTGACGTGCACCGTGAGCCCGGCAGCGAACGTGATCGCCTCGAAGACGTGGCGCACCATCGACCCGGTGAAGTGCCCGCCGATGAGGTGATACTCGAAACCGGCAGGCTCGCCGGTGTGCACGAGGAAAGGTCGGCCGGAGATGTCGACGACGGCCTGCACCAGCGCTTCATCGAGCGGAACGAGCGCGTCGCCGAACCGTGAGATTCCACTCTTGTCGCCCAGCGCCTGGCGGATGGCCTGGCCCAGCACGATTCCCACGTCTTCGACCGTGTGGTGCACATCGATGTCGATGTCGCCCGTGGCCTTCACCGTGAGGTCGGTGAGCGAGTGCTTGGCAAAGGCGGTCAGCAGGTGATCGTAGAACGGAACGCTCGTGTCGATGCTCGATACGCCGGTGCCGTCGAGGTTCAGCGAGAGTTCGATACTCGATTCGCTGGTCTCACGCGTCAGGTGGGCGGTTCTCGGTTCGGTCGACATGCCGAAAAGTCTACCGGGGGGCCTGAAGCGTCGAGCCCTCACCGGTGATGAGCTCGAGAGCGTCGAGAAACGCCGTCGTCTCGGCCTCGGTTCCGGCGCTGACCCGCAGGTGGCCGGGAATGCCCAGGTCACGGATGATCACCTCGCGCTCGAGCAGCTGCTCGAACAACCGGTGCGGGTCGGCCACGCCGCCGAACAGGACGAAGTTCGAGGTGCTCGGGTAGGGGTGGTACCCCAACGCGGTGAGCCTGGTCACCATGCGGTCGCGCTGGCTCTTGATGTCGTCGACCATGGCGAGCATCTCGGGCGCGTGAGCGAGGGCCGCCGTCGCCGCGGCCTGGGTCAGGGCAGAGAGGTGGTAGGGCAGGCGCACCAGTCTCAGCGCATCGCTGATGGCCGGGTCGGCGGCGAGGTAGCCGAGGCGTGCGCCGGCGAAGGCGAAAGCCTTGCTCATGGTGCGGGAGACGATGAGGCGAGGTCGTCCCTCCAGCAGGGAGAGCGCAGTGGGTTCGCCCGCCGGGCCGAACTCCGCGTAGGCCTCGTCGACCACCACGATCTTGTCGGTGGCGTCATAGGCCGAAGCGATCGTCTCGAGCGAGAGCGGTGTGCCGGTCGGGTTGTTCGGCGCGCAGAAGAAGACCAGGTCGGGGTTGGTGCGTTCGACCCACTCGACGGCGGTGGCCGGTGAGATTTCGAAGCCGTCGTCGCGAACGCCGGGAATCCACCGGGTTCCGGTGCCCGCGGCGATGATCGGGTGCATCGAGTACGTGGGCGGGAAGCCCAGGACCGAACGCCCGGGCCCGCCGAATGCCTGCAGGATCTGCTGCAGGATTTCGTTCGAACCGTTCGCCGCCCAGATGTTGTCGCGCGTGAACTCGGTCACGGGCAGCCCCTCGGAAGCCGATTCGGCAACCAGGGCCAGGTTGAGGTAGCCCGCCAGACTGTCGCGGAGCCGGAGGAACTCGCGGTCGGGGTAGCGGTTCACGGTGCGCAACTCGAGAGCCACCGCCTCGATGATGGAACGGGCGACGTCTTCGGGGATCGGGTGCGTGTTCTCGTTCACGTTCAAGGCAACCTTCACCTTGAGCTCGGGAGCACCGTACGGCGACAGCCCCCTCAGGTCGTCACGGATGGGCAGATCGGCGAGAGAAGTCACCCGAACAACTGTAGCGGCCGAGCTTCTCACCCACTCCTCTGGGCCACGTGCACCGGGAGCCCTTCTTCGGGCTACTTCTCGTACTTGGTCGGAATGGCCAGGCGCTGGCCGGGCTGAACCTCGGAGGTCGGAAGCTGGTTGAGGTTCACGATGTCGGCAATGACGTCGCGGGTGTCGGCCGACGAGCTCAGCCCGGAAGCGATGGACCAGAGGCTCTCACCGGAGTGCACCGTGACGTAGCTGAAGTCGGCCTGCTGCGCGCTCGACGTTGCGACGGCCGCAGACCCGCCGAAGATCGCGAACGCGACGAGGGCCGCTGCCAGTGGCAGCGACGCGATCGCGCCGACCACGGCACGGCCACGGCGGGTGAGGTGGAGCCTCGGGCGGCGTGCTTCGGTGCGTGGCGTACCGATCAGGTGTACTGCAGTCATGATGACCTCCGGGATTTCTGTGCCTCTGGTGACTCCTCGGCGCAGGATTCGTATGCGAGACTCGGCCGGGAGCCCGCGCATACGAACCTGTGTTCCGAATATATCTTCGAATGTTCGAATAAACAAGACCGAATCTGTCGCAGATTTCGCGACACACTCGAACATGTGTTTGCAATGCAGGGGGTGTTCGATACAGTTTCGATTGTCTGACCGCACCGGAACCAACACCCACCCTCAGTGAACAACCAACCACTGACACTGGGTTTTCGAAGAGAGATGAGAGCCCGATGGCGAGTGAACGCCTGCCGAGTGAACGCGGCGGAACACGGCGACGCAAGTCGCTCAGCGAGAAGCAGCTGGCCATCCTCGAGGTCATTTCCGAGGCCGTGACCACCCAGGGCTACCCGCCGAGCATGCGGGAGATCGGCGATGCGGTGGGGCTCGCATCCCTCTCCAGCGTCACCCACCAGCTCAACCAGCTCGAACTGAGCGGGTACCTGCGGCGAGACCCGAACCGTCCCCGCGCCCTCGAGGTGCTGATCGACATCCCGAAGAGCGACAGCGCGAACATCGACTCACCGACACCGCACGGCGACGTCGCCCTGGTGCCGCTCGTCGGTCGCATCGCCGCGGGCATCCCGATCACCGCCGAGCAGCAGGTGGAGGAGATCTTCCCGCTCCCCCGCCAGCTCGTCGGCAAGGGCGAACTGTTCATGCTGAAGGTGGTGGGCGAATCGATGATCGACGCGGCCATCTGTGACGGCGACTGGGTCGTCGTGCGCACGCAGCAGACGGCCGAGAACGGTGACATCGTGGCGGCCATGCTCGACGACGAGGCGACCGTCAAAGTGTTCCGCCAGCGCGACGGGCACACGTGGCTGCTTCCCCGCAACTCGAACTTCGAGCCGATCCTCGGCGACTACGCGACCGTTCTCGGCAAGGTCGTCGCGGTTCTCCGCTCGGTGTAGTCCTCGACCGCGTCACAATGACGAGAGGCGCCGCACCCGGCAGGGTGTGGCGCCTCTCGTCGTTGCATCCGAAGCTCGCTCAGCGGGTGCTGAACCCGGCCAGCTGCGACTCGATCTCGGGGGTCACGAGGGCGTGCACATGGGTGCCGCCCTCCTCGTACTGGGTGCTCAGCACCGTGCTGTGCTCGTGCATCTGCGAGACGAGATCGCCGCGGTCGTAGGGCACGAGCACGTCGACCTCGATCGTCGGCGTGGGGAGCATCCGGTCGAGCATCGCCAGGAGTTCGTCGATGCCCTCTCCGGTTCGCGCCGACACGAAGACGGAGCGCGGTTCGAGGCCGCGCAGCACGATGCGGTCGCTCTCCGAGACGAGGTCGCTCTTGTTGAAGACCACGAGCTCGGGGATGTCGCGGGCTCCGGCGTCGCCGATGACATCGCGCACCGTGGCGAGCTGGCTCGCGGGGTCGGGGTGCGATCCGTCGACGACGTGCACGATGACATCCGCGTCGGCGACCTCTTCGAGCGTGGACCGGAACGCCTCGACGAGCTGCGTCGGCAGGCTGCGCACGAACCCGACGGTGTCGACGAAGGTGTACTCCCGGCCGTCGTTCGTCTGGGTGCGGCGCACGGTCGCGTCGAGGGTCGCGAAGAGCGCGTTCTCGACGAGGAGCCCGGCACCCGTGATGCGGTTCAGAAGAGATGACTTGCCCGCGTTCGTGTAGCCGGCGATAGCCACAGACGGTACCGTGTTGCGCTTGCGGTTCGCTCGCTTGGCCTCACGGGCGGGCTTCATTGCGGCGATCTGCTTACGCAGCCTCGCCATGCGGGTGTGGATGCGGCGACGGTCGAGCTCGATCTTCGTCTCACCCGGCCCACGTGACCCCATACCGGCTCCCGCCCCACCGACCTGGCCACCGGCCTGGCGCGACATCGAGTCACCCCAGCCGCGGAGCCGCGGCAGCAGGTACTCGAGCTGGGCGAGTTCGACCTGCGCCTTGCCTTCGCGGCTTTTGGCGTGCTGGCTGAAGATGTCGAGGATGACCGCCGTGCGGTCGATGACCTTGACCTTCACCACATCTTCGAGCGCACGCCGCTGGCTGGGCGCGAGCTCGCTGTCGGCGATGACGGTGTCGGCGCCCAGCGCCTTGACCACTCCCGCGAGCTCCTCCGCCTTACCCTTCCCGAAGTAGGTGCTGGGGTCGGGCGTCGCGCGCCGCTGCAGCAGTCCGTCGAGCACCGCGGCACCCGCTGTCTCGGCGAGGGCGGCGAGCTCGTGCAGTGAATTCTCGGCGTCTTCGAGCGTGCCCTGGGTGTAGACACCGATCAGCACCACGTTCTCGAGCCGCAGCTGCCGGTACTCGACTTCAGTGACGTCTTCGAGCTCGGTCGACAGCCCGGCCACGCGGCGGAGCGCCTGCCGGTCGGCGCGGTCGAACTGGTCGCCGTCGTGATCGCCGGCGTCAGGGCGATCTGCCGTGCCGCGCTGCAGGGCCTGCGCGCTGCCGGGGGTGAACAGGGCGTAACCGGATGACCGGCTCTCCGAACGCGCGAGAACGCGGCCCACGGCATCCTGGGTCACTGTGTTCGTGGTGCCCTCTGGGGAGTCACCGGCCTGCTCAGTGGCGGCAGGAACCCCGTCGGGGAAAGATGAATCGTGTTCAGTCATTGGATTCAAGGATAGACCTCTCGTTTGCTACATTCCCTCTATGGCTACCGACAGCGGGCACTACTTCTCTGCACGCCCGGCGACGGAACTCCGGTTGAAGGAGATCTCGGTCAACCTGGCCGGCCGTGACATCGTCGCCACGACAGCCGGCGGTGTGTTCAGCCCCAACCAGGTCGACGCCGGAACTCAGGTTCTGCTGGCGAAGACGCCTCCCCCGCCCTCCGGCGGGGACCTGCTCGATGTCGGCTGCGGGTGGGGCCCGATCTCGCTCGCCCTCGCTCTGCTGTCGCCCGACGCCACCGTGTGGGCCGTTGACGTCAACGAGCGGGCTCTCGATCTGGTGAGGACGAACGCTGCCCATCTCGGCCTCGGTAACGTCAACGCGGTACTGCCCGACGATGTTCCCGAGGGGATGCGTTTCGCGACGATCTGGTCGAACCCGCCGATCCGGGTCGGAAAAGATGAGCTGCACGGTCTGCTGCTGCGCTGGCTCCCCCGCCTCGAACCCGGCTCAGATGCGTGGCTGGTCGTTCAGCGCAACCTCGGTTCGGACTCGCTGCACCGCTGGCTCGAGAGCTCGCTGGCGCCGGAGTTCGAGGTGACGCGCCAGGCGACCGACAAGGGATACCGCGTGCTGCGGGCACGGCTTCAGGGGTGACGGCACGGTCGCCGGTTCAACCGGCGCTGTGGATGCACTGCCATCCGGCGCACGGGGCCGCGCATCGCCTCAGTCGAGTGTGACGTCGCCCTGGAAGACCAGCTCGGCGGGCCCCGACAGGGCCACGTGCTCGCCGTCTTCGGTGGCGTACATGCGAACGCCCACCGCACCACCGGGAACCTCCACGCGCCACTGGTTCGGTGCACCGGCTCCGGCCCAGTAGCGGATGGCGAGGGCAGCAGCCACGGCACCTGTGCCGCAGGAGAGCGTCTCACCGCTGCCCCGCTCGTGCACGCGCATGCGGATGTGACCGACCCCATTGCGCACGAGCGGCTCGAGCGGAACGACGAATTCGACGTTAGCGCCCTCCACGGGCTCGGGCTCGACATGCGGGATGAACGTGAGGTCGGCCGTCTCCAGCTCGGCCTCGTCGGCCAGCGCCACGACCACGTGAGGGTTCCCGACGTTGATGCCGAGCCCGGGGCGGGCGACCTGCAGGTTCTTGGCCCGAACGAGCGGCTCCCCGCCATCGAGGCGCCACCGGCCGAGGTCGGCCTGGAAGCCGGTGAGGTTGCGCTGCACATCGACCACGCCAGACCGGGTTCCGATGACCAGGGTGTCACCCTGTTCGAGTTCGGCCAGACCGTTCTCGAGCAGGTACTTCGCGTAGACCCGGATTCCGTTGCCGCACATCTCGGCCGGCGACCCGTCGGCATTGTGGTAGTCCATGAACCACTCGGCGGCAGCATCCTCGTCGAGCGAACGCGCGCCCTCGGCGATCATCGTCGACTTCACGGCCCTGATCAGCCCGTCGGCACCGATGCCGAAGTGCCGGTCGCAGAGCGAGGCGATCTGGGTGGGCGTGAGGTCGATCTCACCATCGGCATCGGTGAAGAGTACAAAATCGTTTCCCGTGCCCTGGCCCTTGGTGAAATGCAGATCGATGCCCATGCGCCAAGCCTAGGGGCTCGGGCTCGGCAGAACCTGCGCGACCACCTCGGCCACCAGCCCCGGATCGTCGGCATCGAACCAGCGCGCTTCGCGGTAGCGCCGAAACCAGCTCACCTGCCGCCTCGCATACCGCCGGGTGAGTGACTGGGCCTCGGCGATGGCATCCGTCTGGGTCATGGTGCCCCGCAGCTCGCCGAGCGCCTGCGCGTAGCCGATGGCGCGCTGGGCGGTCGTGCCGCGCTCGATCCCCAGCGGGAGGAGCGCCTCGACCTCCGCCAGCAGCCCGTTCTGCCACATCGCTTCGACACGGCGGTCGAGCCGCCCGACCAGCAGTTCACGCGGGTGTCGCAGCGCGACGATCGAGGTCGGGCGCCACCACACCGGTTCCTCGGGAAGTTGGCCGGACACGGGTCGGCCGGTCAGTTCGATCACTTCGAGAGCTCGGATGATCCGCCGCGCGTTGTGGGGGCCGATGGATGCCGCGGCTCCGGCATCAGCGTCAGCCAATCGGGCGAACAACACGGGGAGCCCCTGCCGCTCGAGTTCAGCCTCGAGCGACCGGCGCACCGCTTCATCCCGAACCGGAAACTGAAAATCGTAGATCACCGACGAGACGTAGAGGCCCGAGCCCCCCACCAACACGGGCAGGGCACCGCGGGCGATGATGTCGTTGACGGCGGCCCGCGCGTCACGCTGGTAGTCGGCCACCGAACCGTCGGCGGTCACATCGAGCACGTCGAGGAGATGATGGGGAATGCCCCTCCGTTCGTCGACCGAGAGCTTCGCCGTGCCGATGTCCATGCCGCGGTAGAGCTGCATCGCGTCGGCGTTGACGATCTCGACCGGGCGGCCCGCCGCCGCACTCTGCTCGGCGATGGCCAGCGACAGCTCGGACTTGCCGGTGCCGGTCGCTCCGACGACGGCGACCAGATCGGGTGAGCCGGTCACCGCCCGCTCAGCGCTGTTCGTCGAGAAGATCGTAGATGGGAGTCGTCGAGACCCGCATGGTGGGCAGACCGAGGGAGACACGACCGCCTCCGGTCGCGTCGCCCGAGGCCTCGCCCGCGTGCGCCGGAACCGCACACGAGTCGGCCTGGTCACGTTCCCACGCGTCACCGGCGCGGGTACGGCGCACCGCGAGCGGCGCACCGTCGGGCGAGTCGGCGATGAGATAGTACGGCTTGGCGCCCGTCACCTCGACGCTGACCATGTCACCGGGCCGCGGGATGGGCGAACCCTCCGGCACGTCGAAATGCACCAGCCGGCTGTCCTCTGCACGACCGCTGAGACGTTTCGTGTCGGCGTCTTTGCGACCTTCACCGGCGGCGACCAGCAGCTCGACACGACGGCCGACGACGCGCTGGTTCTCCTCCCAGCTGATGCGGTCCTGCAGCGCCATCAGACGCTCGTACCGCTCCTGCACGATCTGCTTCGGAACCTGGTCGGCCATTGTGGCGGCGGGAGTGCCCGGCCGGATCGAGTACTGGAAGGTGAAGGCCGTCGCGAAACGTGCCAGCTCGACCACACGAAGCGTCTCCTGGAAGTCTTCCTCGGTCTCGCCGGGGAAGCCCACGATGATGTCGGTGCTGATCGCCGCGTGCGGCATCTGGGCGCGCACCCGGTCGAGGATGCCCAAGAACTTCTCCGACCGATAGGAGCGCTTCATG
Organism: Subtercola boreus; assembly: GCF_003399645.1. GTDB lineage: Bacteria > Actinomycetota > Actinomycetes > Actinomycetales > Microbacteriaceae > Subtercola > Subtercola boreus_A. The sequence goes on along the minus strand of NZ_NBXD01000013.1, from coordinate 90,995 downwards.
GCTTTGAGGATGCGATCGGAACCCGACTGCAGCGGCATGTGCAGCTGCGGCATGACGGCCGGGGTCTCGGCCATCGCATCGATGACATCATCGGTGAACGCGGCCGGGTGGGGGCTGGTGAAGCGGATGCGCTCGAGGCCCGGAATCGTACCCGCCGCCCGCAGCAGTTTGCCGAACGCCTGCCGGTCGCCGAACTCGACGCCGTAGGAGTTCACGTTCTGACCGAGCAGGGTGACCTCGATGGCGCCATCGTCGACGAGGGACTGGATCTCCCGCAGCACCTCACCGGGCCGGCGGTCTTTCTCCTTGCCGCGGAGAGAGGGAACGATGCAGAACGTGCAGGTGTTGTTGCAGCCCACCGAGATGGAGACCCAGCCGCTGTAGCTCGAGTCTCGTTTGGTCGGAAGTGTCGAGGGGAACGTCTCGAGTGCGTCGAGGATCTCGAGTTGCGCTTCGCCGTTGTGGCGCGCCCGCTCGAGCAGGCTCGGCAACGCCCCCATGTTGTGCGTGCCGAAGACCACGTCGACCCAGGGAGCTTTCGCGAGGATGGTCGACTTGTCTTTCTGGGCAAGACAGCCACCCACGGCGATCTGCATTCCCTCGTGGCGCTTCTTGACCGAGGCGAGGTAGCCGAGGTTGCCGTAGAGCTTGTTGTCGGCGTTCTCGCGCACGGCGCAGGTGTTGATGACCACCACGTCAGCCTCGCCGCTCTCGTCACGAATGTAACCCGCCGCTTCAAGCGAACCACTCAGTCGTTCGGAGTCGTGCACGTTCATCTGGCAGCCGTAGGTGCGCACCTCGTAGGTGCGCACCCGCCCGGAATCTTCAGTCGCCGCGGACGACGGCAGGATGATCGTCGGGGCTTCAGTCACACTGCTCATAGTGACCCCAGTCTACGTTCGACTAGCGGAAGCGAACCCCGCGAGGCTGCGGCGTGAGCGCCGCAGCGACGGCCGCCCTGATGATGGCGGACGGGTACCCCTTGCGCATGAGGAACGACGTGAGCCGGCGCTCGGCTGTCGCTGAGTCGAGACGGGCCAACGACGGCGCCCGCTTCTGGGCCAGCTCGACAGCGCGCTGCAGTTCGTCATCGTCGTCGAGCGCCTCGATCGCCGCAGAGATGATCTCGGCCTGGATGTGGCGTGCCGACAGCTCTGCCTTGATCTGCGAGCGGCCGAGCCCTGTGCGACGGTGAAGCGACTCCACCAGGTTCTGGGCGAGCTCGAAGTCGTCGATGTAGCGGTTCTCGCGATACCGCTCGAGGAACGGCTCGAGCTCGTGCAGCTGCACCCCGTTCGTCGAGAGGAGCCGCGTGACCTCCCACTCGGAGAGACCTTTGCGGGCCAGAGCCTTCACGACGATGTTCTCGAGGAACGCGGCGCGCTCGCCCTCGCTCATCGGCTCCTCTTCGAGTTCGGTTTCGGAGTCGTCGTCGTCCGTCCACCAGACCGTCGGCAGCGCGGGCTCCGACACCGGCGGCGCGGTCTCGGGCACAGTCGATGCTGCCGCGACCTCTTCCTCCTTCGGAGGAAAGGCGCCGGGGAGATACGAAACCCTGGCGGTCACGCCTAGGCTCCCTTGCGCGCGGCGATCTTGGGGGCAATCGCCTCCACCGGCGCTGAACCGGTCGCACCGGCACCCTTGGCGTCGGCGACAACCGCCTTGGGAGCCTTGGGGTCTTCGAGCAGCCCGAGCTTGATCTTGATCTTGGTCTCGATCTCGTTCGCCACGTCGGGGTTCTCTTTGAGGAACCGACGCGAGTTCTCCTTGCCCTGGCCGAGCTGCTCGCCGTCGTAGGTGTACCAGGCACCGGACTTGCGAACGATCTCGTGCTCGACCCCGAAGTCGATGAGGCTGCCCTCACGGGAGATGCCGATGCCGTAGATGATGTCAAACTCGGCCTGCTTGAATGGCGGGGCCATTTTGTTCTTCACGACCTTCACCCGGGTGCGGTTACCGACGGCCTCCGTCCCCTCCTTGAGGGTTTCGATGCGGCGGATGTCGAGACGGATCGACGCATAGAACTTCAACGCCTTGCCGCCGGCCGTGGTCTCGGGGCTGCCGAAGAAGACGCCGATCTTCTCGCGCAGCTGGTTGATGAAGATCATGGTGGTGTTGGTCTGGTTGAGGCCACCGGTGAGCTTGCGGAGGGCCTGCGACATCAGGCGGGCCTGCAGCCCGACGTGGGAGTCACCCATCTCGCCCTCGATCTCGGCGCGCGGCACGAGAGCCGCGACGGAGTCGATGACGATCAGGTCGATCGACCCGGAGCGCACGAGCATGTCTGCGATTTCGAGCGCCTGCTCTCCGGTGTCGGGCTGCGACACCAGCAGGGCGTCGATGTCGACGCCGAGCTTCTTGGCATACTCGGGGTCGAGGGCGTGTTCGGCGTCGATGAAGGCGGCGATACCACCGTCGCGCTGGGCGTTCGCGATGGCGTGCAGCGTCAGCGTGGTCTTACCCGAGGACTCCGGGCCGTAGATCTCGACGATGCGGCCGCGGGGCAGGCCACCGATGCCGAGGGCGACGTCGAGCGCGATCGAACCGGTGGGGATCACCTCGACGGGCGCGCGGTCGTCGCTGCCCAGGCGCATGACAGAGCCTTTGCCGAACTGGCGGTCGATCTGGGCGAGTGCTGTCTCGAGAGCTTTTTCACGAGTGGCGTCTGAGGGCATTGTTACGTCTCCTTGAATCAGGTGCTCGCCGAACCCGGGATGTCTCCCGGATCTGCGCCGCGGTACGGTGCGCCTATAGGCTGTCGCGCCGGAGTGACGACGCCCCTCTCGGGCGACACCTCAAGCTGACGACAAGGCTTTATTCGCGTTTCGTTTCTTACCCTCACCACGGTATGGAGAGCCACTGACACTGTCGGGCGCCAGCTTCCATTCTGTGGATAACAGGGAGAAAACGTCTGCTGTGAAGGAGACTAACGGATTCGAACACATCTTCGACAGACACCGTCGGTGTGTCGCAGTATTCGAACATACGTCTAGCGGGGCTGAGGCAACCCGACGCCGTACCACCGGCTCTGGGGCACATCGGCGGCCCGGCAGAGCGCCAGCCAGACCTCGCGGGTGTCTTCACCGGCACTGATCGCCTGCTCGGCCGTGAGCCCGTCGAACTCGTGCAAGACGAGGTCGCCTGTCACCACACGACCGTAACCCGCACCGAACTCGTCGAGGACGGCCTGGCGGAATTCGCTGACCCGCACCGCTTAGCGGGCCGCCAGGGACGCGTCGAAGCCGGCCACGAACTCATCGGGAACGGTGTCGGGGATGGTGTCGATGCCCTCGATGACAGCCAGACGGTCACCGACCTCGCGCATGATCACCGAGATGGGGGTGTCGAGGGCGTCAGCGACCGAGGCGAGAATCTCGCTGGAGGCTTCTTTCTGACCACGCTCGACCTCGCTGAGGTACCCGAGCGCCACGCTCGCCTTGCTGGCGACCTGCCGAAGGGTTCTACCCTTCTGAAGACGGAAGTCCCGCAGTACGTCGCCGATTTCCTGACGAACTAAAATCATCGGAGCCTCCTTAGCTGTTCTCTGCCCGCTGACGGTGTGTATTCGTGGTGCTGCCGATATCAGGTGGGTCGAAACCCGAATCGCGTACCACAAACTCTAAACGACCCAGACTGGTGTTTCGTCGTTAATGACAACAGGTGTAACGAGATCGAAACCTGAGTCATTCCCGCGCAACCATCTCAGATCTGGGCTCTCAGAATGCGCACGGCCTCACTCACCGCTGCGGCTCTGATCTGACCCCGGTCTCCGCTGAGGTGCAACGCCACGCTGCGGGTGCGCCCATCGCGGGAGAGACCGATGAAGACGATTCCCTCGGGGTGTCCGTCCTGGGGGCCCGGGCCCGCGACACCCGTTGTGGCGATGCCCATCGAGGCCGGTGAGCCGTCAACGGCCAGGACGTGGCGTGCGCCCTCGGCCATCTGTTCCGCGACCTCCGGATGCACGGGGCCGAACTTTCGCAGCAGATCACCGTCGACCCCGAGCACCGACGCCTTGATCGCAGTGTTGTACGCCACGATCCCGCCGTAGACCACACCAGAGGCGCCCGCCGGGCGGATCAGTTCAGCGACGAGCAGGCCACCGGTCAACGACTCGGCAACCGCAACGGTCTCACCGAGGCGCGTCAGGTCGGCGATCAACCGCGCGGTGAGGTCGACGCCGTCATCCGTCACGTCGACGCCGTCATCCGTCACGCGGAGGCACTCCCGGCCGAGCCGGTCTTGGCGGCACGGTTCAACCGGTAGTCCTGGTAGAGGTAGTCGAGACCGGTGATCACCGTGAGCACGAAGGCGATGGCCATGAAGATCGTGTTGACCACGAACATCCCGTCGCCGAACGGCACCCAGAGCGGCAGGAGTGCCAGCGAGATCGCGATCGACTGCGCCAGCGTCTTCAGCTTGCCGCCGCGCGAGGCCGGGATGACCCGGCGGCTCAGCACCGCGAAGCGGAACACGGTGATGCCCACCTCGCGGATGAGGATGATGATCGTGACCCACCACGGCAGCTCGGCCAGGATCGACAGCCCCACCAGTGCGGCACCCGTCAGAACCTTGTCGGCGATCGGATCGAGGATCTTGCCGAGGTCGGTGACCTGGTTGTTCTTCCGTGCGAGGTGCCCATCGACCCCGTCGGTCGCGATAGCGAGGATGAAGAGTATGGCAGCCAGATAGCGAACCACACCGTCTGCACCGTTGTCGGCGAGCAGCATCCAGAAGAACACCGGCGCGAGAATGATGCGCACGATGGTGATGCCGTTCGGCAGGTTCCAGTTGCTGGACCTGGGCGCGGCTGCCGCCGGTGCGTCGGGCGAAATGCTCATGTTGCTACTCTCTGCCGGTGAGACCCCACGCGTCGTCGTCAGACGGGGCCTCCACCTCAGGATAGCCGGGGCCGGGCTCCGCGAGAGGATCGCTGTACGACATCTCGTCGGGTTCGCGCCCGTACTCGGCCGACGCCGAGGGGGTGGCCGCAACATCCGGAGCCGCCGCCGGCGAGCGACCCGGAACAGACGCGGCGTCGGCTCCCCGCAGCATCGCCAGCACTTCGGGGAGTTGCTCGGCCGTCACCAGCACGTCGCGGGCCTTCGAGCCCTCCGACGGGCCGACGATCTCGCGGGACTCGAGGAGGTCCATCAGGCGGCCGGCCTTTGCGAAACCGACCTTGAGCTTGCGCTGAAGCATCGACGTCGAACCGAACTGGGTGTTGACGATGAGCTCGGCGGCCTGCAACAAGACCTCGAGGTCGTCGCCGATGTCGGAGTCGATCTGCTTCGAGACGGCAGCGACCGTGACGTCGTTGCGGTACTCCGGGCGGGCCTGGCGGGTGACGTGCTCGACCACCTTCGCGATCTCGGACTCGCTCACCCACGCACCCTGCACGCGGATCGACTTCGACGCGCCCATCGGGAGGAAGAGCGCGTCGCCCTGCCCGATGAGCTTGTCGGCGCCGGGCTGGTCGAGGATGACGCGGGAGTCGGTGACGCTGGTCACCGCGAAGGCGAGGCGCGACGGCACGTTGGCCTTGATCAGGCCCGTCACCACATCGACGCTCGGGCGCTGGGTGGCGAGAACGAGGTGGATTCCGGATGCCCGTGCCAGCTGGGTGATGCGAACGATCGAGTCTTCCACATCCCTCGGGGCCACCATCATGAGGTCCGCGAGCTCGTCGACGACGATGAGCAGGTAGGGGTACGGCTTCAGTACGCGACTGCTGCCGACCGGCAGCACGAGCTCCTTGTTCACGACCGCCCTGTTGAAGTCGTCGATGTGACGGAACCCGAAGCTCTCGAGGTCGTCGTACCGCATGTCCATCTCCTTCACGACCCAGGCCAGCGCTTCGGCGGCCTTCTTCGGGTTCGTGATGATGGGCGTGATGAGGTGCGGAACACCCTGGTACGCCGTGAGCTCGACACGCTTCGGGTCGATGAGCACCATGCGCACCTCGGCGGGCGTGGCCCGCATCAGGATGCTCGTGACCATCGAGTTCACAAAGCTCGACTTGCCCGACCCGGTCGAGCCGGCGACGAGGAGGTGGGGCATCTTCGCGAGGTTCGCGATGATGAACTTGCCCTCGACGTCTTTACCGACTCCGATCGTCATCGGGTGCGTGTCGTTCGTGGCCTTCGCCGAGCGCAGAACGTCGCCGAGCACGACGATCTCACGGTCGGTGTTCGGGATCTCGATGCCGATCGCGCTCCGCCCCGGGATCGGTGACAGGATGCGGACCTCGTTGCTCGCGACCGCGTAGGAGAGGTTCTTGCTGAGCGCCGTGACGCGCTCGACCTTGACGCCCGGGCCGAGCTCGATCTCGTACCGCGTGACGGTCGGGCCTCGGGAGAACCCGGTGACCTTCGCGTCGACCTGGAATTGCGAGAGCACGTCGGTGAGCGCGTGCACGATGTCGTCGTTCGCCTGCGAGCGGGCCTTCGAGGGCTCCCCCAGGGCGAGGCTGCCGACGGGCGGCAGCGAATAGTTCAGCGCCTCGAGCTCCTTGACCTCGGCGAGAGGGATGAACGTGTCGTCGGGTGCCAGGCCCGGAAGGGCATCCGGAGCCGTCGCCGACGGAGCGGCCGACATCGGCTTCGTGGCGGGGGCGCCCGCCGACGGAGCGGCCGTCTCGCCGAACAGCACGCCGGTGAACGAGGCGTCCATCGCGGCATCGTCGCGGATGCCCGTCGCCGACTTCGAGCCGGGCAGGATCTCGCCCGTGAAACGCTTGACAGCCTGCTCGGCTGCCTCCATGTCGCCGAGCAGCGCGGCGTCGAACCCGCGGCTCTCATCGATCGTGCGATCGATGACCTCGGCCGGCGGGGTGCGGTCCTCGATGTGGATCGGCCCTCGGTCAGCCTTCGTCGGTGACACGGCCGTGGTGGGGATGATCGGAGAATCGAAGGCGGGGTCTTCTTCGCGGCCGCTCTTGTTGCGCCGCCACCAGGGCAGCGACTCGTCGTTCACGTGGTCGAAGTCGAGTTCGAGGTCGCCGGTCTGTGCGCCGCCGCGCTTCGCGGCCCTGGCCGCCTTCGCCGCCTCCACCGCCTTGGGGTCGCGTGCCTCGGGGGCTTCACCGAAGGCGGCGCCGAAGAGGTAGGCGTAGAGCTCGCGCGAACGCGAGGCGATCTTGTTCGGCGGGGTCTTGGTGATGATGAACAGGGAGAGCAGCAGCAGAGCGCAGACGACGATCGTGGCACCGACCGGCGTGATCACCAGCACGAGGGGGGCCGCTATCACCCAGCCGAGAACGCCGCCCGCTGTCGCGAGCGCCTCCATGCCCGCGGCGGGCGACGGCTGCCCGCTGAAGATGTGACAGAGACCCGAGACGGTGAGCAGCAGGATGCCCAGCCCGATTCCGATGCGCCCGTTGTCGTTGACGGAGTTCGGATGCCGGAACAGCCAGATGGCGAGAAGCAGCATCACCACCGGAAGAGCGTAGGCGACCCGGCCGAACAGACCGCCGAAGGTGTAGGCGTCGAGCAGATTGGCCACCGGACTCGCGACCAGGAACCATTCGATGACGGCGCCCGCGACGGCGAGCAGGAAGAGCAGGAACGGAAACCCGTCGCGGCGCTCCTCTTTCGCGAGCTTCTCGTGCCCGAACGCGCGCGCGGCGCCGCCGACAAGGTGCGCGAGGCCGAGCCACACCGTGGTGAAGATACCGGTGCCGTCATGCTCGACCGGGTACTTCAGGGTCTTCTGCGTCGCGGTCTGGGCCGGCTTCACGGGTGCCTTTGCTGGCGCCTTGCGCCCGCCGTTACCCGCTCCGGCGCCCGCCGCGCCGCGCGCGCGGGAGTTCGCTCTGGTACTCGTAGCCATGCGATCACGCTAGTCGGGGCCGCCGGCAAAGCCCCGGCGGCGCACCGCATCCGGCTGACATTCGCTCACAGGCCGCCGGTGCGATTCGAGTGGTTCACGATCTCGCAGTAGATGTTGACGACGGCCGTCGGCAGCAGGTCGCCCGCGTACGACACCTGGCCCGGCTGGAAGTCGATGGTCTGGTTCGACACTGCCGAGTACACGTTCACCACGCAGGTGTGACCGCTCTCGCTGACCGGCACCAGCCCCGAGAAGGAGAACGAGCCTCCCCCGTAGGTCGTCAGGTCGAGCGGGTAGAACGTCGTGCCTCCGCAGAGCATCCGCGTCCCGTAGCTCGACAGAGAGAACGTTGCGCCCGCACCGCTCACGAGCCCCTGCACCGGAACGTACGCCGCTCCCCCATTCTGCGCCGCGGTCGGCACGACGAAGCCGGCGTAGGTGTACCCCACCACCGGCGGGGCCACCGGCCCGGCTTGCGCCGCCCCCGCCCCGCCGAGAACGAGCGCAACGGATGCCGCACCGGCGATCATGAGGCCACAGGCGCGGCGAGCGGGTGGAGAAGAAATGGTGACAGACGACATAGGAGTCCTTTCGGTGGGTGGTACCCGTAGAGACGCCGAAGGCCCGCTCGCATTACGCGAACGGGCCAGATTGCTGCCGGAGAACCGTGCTGCGCTGGGAGCCGGCGGCCGTTCAGGCCGCCGGCCGCGCTCACCTAGGCCTCGATCACGACCGGGACGATCATCGGGCGGCGGCGGTACGACGTGTTGACCCAGCGGCCGACCGTGCGGCGCACGACCTGCTGCAGGGCGGGGATGTCGCGGCTGCCGTTGCCGACGGCCTCGGCCAGGGCGGACGCGATCTTCGGCTTGACCTTGTCGAAGACCGAGTCGTCTTCGGCGAAACCCTTCGCATGGATCTCGGGGCCCACCACGATGCGGCCCGTTCCGGCCTCGATGACGACGATGATCGAGATGAACCCTTCCTCGCTCAGCACGAGGCGGTCCTTGAGGTCGTCGTCGGTGACCTCGCCGACACTCTGGCCGTCGACGTACACGAAGCCGAGGTCGTACTGGCCGACGACGGTCGCGATGCCGTCGCGCAGGTCGATGACGGTGCCGTCGTCGGCGAGGATGGTGTTGCGCGCCGGCACGCCGGTCTCGATGGCGAGCTGCGCGTTGGCGACGAGATGACGGTACTCGCCGTGCACCGGCATCACGTTCTTGGGCTTCAGGATGTTGTAGCAGTACAGCAGCTCGCCCGCCGAGGCGTGACCGGAGACGTGCACCTTCGCGTTGCCCTTGTGCACCACGGTCGCACCGAGCTTGGTGAGGCCGTTGATGACGCGGTACACCGCGTTCTCGTTGCCGGGGATGAGCGAGGAGGCCAGGATGACCGTGTCACCGGGCCCGACCTCGATCTGGTGCTCGAGGTTGGCCATGCGCGAGAGCACGGCCATCGGCTCTCCCTGCGAACCGGTCGACATGTACACGATCTTGTCGTCGGGGATGTCGCCGGCCTTCTTGAAGTCGACGAGAACACCCTCGGGAACCTTGAGGTAGCCCAGCTCCTCCGCGATGCCCATGTTGCGGACCATCGAGCGGCCGAGCAGCGCCACACGCCGCCCGTTGGCGTGGGCAGCATCCAGAACCTGCTGCACCCGGTGCACGTGCGAGGAGAAGCTGGCAACGATCACGCGGCGCGGGGCCTTCGCGATGACGCTCTCGAGCACCGGGCCGATCGTGCGTTCCGACGGGGTGAACCCGGGAACGTCGGCGTTGGTCGAGTCGGGGAGGAAGAGGTCGACGCCAGCCTCGCCGAGGCGGGCGAAGGCGCGGAGGTCGGTGATGCGGTTGTCGAGCGGCAGCTGGTCCATCTTGAAGTCACCGGTGTGCAGAACGACACCGGCGACGGTCTTGATGGCGACGGCCAGAGCGTCGGGGATCGAGTGGTTCACGGCCACGAACTCGAGTTCGAACGGGCCCATCTTCTCGATCTGGCCCTCCTCCACCTGGAAGGTGTAGGGCTTGATGCGGTGCTCCTTGAGCTTCGCCTCGACGAGAGCGAGGGTGAGGCCCGATCCGATGAGCGGGATGTCGTTCTTCAGCCGGAGCAGGTACGGCACGGCCCCGATGTGGTCTTCGTGGCCGTGGGTGAGAACGATTCCGACGACATCCTTCAGGCGGTCCTTCACCAGACTGAAGTCGGGCAGGATCAGGTCGACACCGGGCTGCGTCTCTTCGGGGAAGAGCACGCCGCAGTCGACGATGAGCAGCTTGCCGTTGATCTCGAAGACGGTCATGTTTCGACCGATCTCGCCGAGGCCACCGATCGGAATGACGCGCAGGGTGTCTTTTTCGAGGGGACGGGGTTCGTATGAAGCGTTGGGCATATGCCCTCCTTGAGTGTGTGTAGTTGTGAAGATGTGCCGCGTTCTAGCGGGTCGTGCCAGGAATCTTGGGCAGCGCGCCACCGGCGGCTGCGTTTCTGTCGGGGCGGAAGTTGGTGAAGCTGACCCCGGGGATGCTCCGCACGAGATCGATCTCGTCTTCGATCTTTGCCGCTTCCCACTCTTCGGGGCCGACGAGGGGCAGGCGCACGCGCGGGCTCGAGATGCGCCCCAGGCCGTGCAGGATGTACTTCGCCGCCACCGTGCCGGGCACGTGGGTCATGGTCGCGCGAACCAGGGGCTCGAGCGCCTGGTGCATGGCGGTGGCCGTGGCGAGGTCGCCTGCATTCACCGCGTCGATCATGATGCGGTAGGGGCGCGCCGCGATGTTGTTCGTGACCCCGATGAGGCCGGTCGCGCCGATCGAGAGGGCCGGCAGCACGTTCGCGTCGTCGCCCGAGAAGTAGAGCAGGTCGGTCTGGTTCAGTACCCGGCTGACCTCGCTGAAGTCGCCCTTGGCGTCTTTGATGGCCAGGATGTTCGGATGCTTCGCCGCACGCAGAATGGTGTCGTAGCTGATCGGAATGCCGGTGCGACCGGGAATGTCGTACAGGATGACCGGCAGATCGGTCGCGTCGGCGATCATCCGAAAGTGCGTGAGCACCCCTGCCTGCGTGGGCTTGTTGTAGTAGGGGGTCACGACGAGGTTGCCGTCTGCGCCCGCCTTCTCGCTCTGCTTCGCGAGCTGCATCGCGTGCGCCGTCTCGTTGGAGCCGCCGCCGGTGATGATCTTGGCGCGGCCGCCTGACACGGACTTGCCCACCTCGACCAGCCGGATCTTCTCCGGGTCGGTGAGGGTGGAGGTCTCACCGGTCGTGCCGGTGACGACAATGCCATCGGCACCGTCGGTGATCACGCTGTCGATGTGCTTCTCGACGCTGGCCCAGTCGACTTCGCCGTCGGCGGTGAACGGAGTGACCAGGGCAACGAGCACCTGGCCGAACGGGTTCTGGGAGTTCGCTACAGCCACGCTTACAGGGTAGCGGTCATTGCGTGGGCGCTCGGTCAGAACCCGAGCCTGCCCAGCTGCTTGGCGTCGCGCTGCCAGTCTTTCGCCACCTTGACACGGATGCTCAGGAAGACCTGTTTGCCCACCAAGGGCTCGATCGAGGCCCGGGCCCGGGCGCCGACATCGCCCAGCCGGCTGCCCGACTTGCCGATGATGATGCCCTTCTGGCTGTCGCGCTCGACGAACAGGTTCGCATAGATCTCGACGAGGTCGCGGTCGTCGCGCTCGATCATGTCGTCGATGGTGACGGCGATCGAGTGCGGCAGTTCGTCCTGCACCCCTTCGAGCGCTGCCTCCCGAATCAGTTCCGAGATGCGGGACTCGAGCCCCTCATCGGTTCTCGCGTCGTCGGGGTACAGCTTGTCGGAGCGCGGCAGCAGCTTGATGAGCTCGGCCGTCAGAATGTCGAGCTGCAGGTTGCTGGTCGAGGAGATCGGGATGATCGCCTCCCAGTTGCGCAGTTGGGAGATGGCCAGCAGCTGCTCAGCGACGGCCGGGCGGGATGCCGCGTCGATCTTCGTCACGATCGCCACCTTCTTCGCCCCCGGGAACGCGTCGAGCTGCTCATTGATGAACCGGTCGCCGGGACCGAGCTTCTCGTCGGCGGGGATGCAGAACCCGATCACGTCGACATCGCCGAGGGTCGACTGCACGACGGCGTTCAAGCGTTCGCCGAGCAGGGTGCGCGGGCGGTGCATTCCCGGGGTGTCGACCAGGATGAGCTGGCCCGTCGGGCGGTGCACGACGCCCCGGATGGCGCGGCGGGTGGTCTGCGGCTTCGAGCTGGTGATCGCCACCTTCTCACCGACCAGAGCGTTGGTGAGGGTGGATTTGCCCACGTTGGGGCGCCCCACGAAGGAGACGAATCCCGCGCGGAAGTCGGGGTCGGTGACGCTCTCTGAGCCGATCATCGGGGGTCCTTTGCGGTGGTGGTGGAGTCGGAACGGTCAGACGTAACGGCGACGGCCGCCGCCGCGACGGCTCGGGTGACGAGAACGGTGCTGATGCGCCGGCGCCGGTCGGTGCGCTCGGCGGTCAGGGTGAGCCCGGCGACGTGCGCCACCGAGCCGGGAACGGGCAGTCGCCCCAGAGCTTTGCCGAGCAGACCGCCGACGGAGTCGACATCGTCGTCATCGAGCTCGAGGCCGAACAGCTCGCCGAGTTCGTCGACAGCGAGGCGGGCGCTCACCCGGTACTCACCGAACGAGAGCTCCTCGACCTCGACGATCTCACGGTCGTATTCGTCGGAGATGTCGCCCACGAGTTCTTCGATCAGGTCTTCCATCGTCACGAGACCGGCGATGCCGCCGTATTCGTCGACCACCATCGCCAGGTGGTTCGACTCCAGCTGCATCTGGCGGAGAGTGTCGTCGACCTTCTTGGACTCCGGGATGAACAGGGCCGGCCGGGAGAGACTGTCTGCGGTGACCACGTCGACCTGCTTGGGCTTCTCATACGTCAGCCGGGCGGCGTCGCGGAGGTACAGCACGCCGACGATCTCGTCGACGCTGCCCTGCACCACGGGCATCCGGCTCACCCCCCGGCTCAGGAAGAGACCCATGCTCTGGCCGACCGTCGCGTCGTGCTCGACCGTCACCATGTCGGTGCGGGGCAGCATCACCTCTCGCACCACGGTGTCGTTGAACTCGATGATGGAGTGGATGAGCTCGCGATCGTCTTCTTCGAGCACATCGAGCTCCGTGGCCTCGTCGACCATGCTGAGCAGTTGCTCTTCTGAGGAGAAGGATGCCGAACGCACGCGACCGGGGGTCACCCGGTTGCCGATCGCCACCAGGGCGTTCGCCACCGGCCCGAGGAGTACGCGCAGCAGGTGCACCGGCACGGCGCTCACGATGACCACGCCGCGGGCGTGCACGCGACCGACGCTGCGCGGGCTCGAACCGACGAGCACGAACGAGACACCGGTCATGATGAGGATCGACAGCAGCAGCGCGAGCCAGATCTGGTCGATGCTGAAGGCGAGCACGATCGTGACCAGCACCGCCGCGGAGGTCTCGGCGACGATGCGCACGAAGTTGACCACGTTCTGGTGCGGGCCGGTGTCTTCGGCGATCGCCCGCAGGGAACGCTTCGCGCGGGACCGGTCGGCGAGCTCCAGGATGTCGGCCCGGGAGAGGGAGGCCATCGCCGAATCCGCGGCGGCGAAGAGCCCACCGAGGGCGATGAGAACGAGGGCGATTGCGATGAACGGGCCGACGGGAGGGAGATCGGTCATGTGCGGCGGCGGCGCTCCTTCATGGCGAAACCGACGAGAATGTCACCCTGGATGCCGAACATCTCTTTCTCTTCGGCGGGTTCTGCGTGGTCGAAACCGAGTAGGTGCAGTATTCCGTGGGTCGTCAGCAGCAGCAGTTCTTCGAGGGTGGAGTGACCGGCGGTCTGAGCCTGGCCCTCGGCGACCTGCGGGCAGAGCACGACATCGCCGAGCAGCCCGGCGGGCGTCGGTGCCTCCTCGGTACCGGGGCGCAGTTCGTCCATCGGGAAGCTCAGCACGTCGGTGGGGCCGGGTTCGTCCATCCACTGCACGTGCAACTGCTCCATGGCTGCCTCGTCGACCAGCACGATCGCCAGCTCGGCGTCGGGATGCACGTGCATCTGGTCGAGCGCGTAGGTCGCGAGCCGCAACAACGCTTTCTCGTCGACGGGGATCGCCGACTCGTTGTTCACTTCGATGCTCATGCGCGTTCTCCTCGCCGGGCTGCGGCGCTTGCTCGATTGGCCTGCTGGATCTGGTCGTACTTCGTGTAGGCGTCGACGATCTGCCCCACGAGCGTGTGGCGCACGACATCGTCACTGGTCAGCGTAGCGAAGTGGATGTCGTCGATCTCGTCGAGCACGCCGCGCACCACCTGGAGACCGCTGGTTCCGAGCGGCAGGTCGATCTGCGTGATGTCGCCGGTGACGACCATCCGCGAGCCGAAGCCCAGCCGGGTGAGGAACATCTTCATCTGCTCGGGCGTGGTGTTCTGGGCCTCGTCGAGAACGATGAAGGAGTCGTTCAGCGTACGGCCGCGCATATAGGCGAGAGGTGCGACCTCGATGGTGCCGGTTGCCAGCAGTTTCGGCACGATCTCAGGGTCGAGCATCTCATTGAGCGCATCGAAGAGTGGTCGCAGATAGGGATCGATCTTGTCGGTCAGCGAGCCGGGCAGGTACCCGAGTCGCTCGCCCGCTTCGACCGCCGGGCGGGTCAGGATGATGCGGTTGACCTCTTTGCGCTGCAGCGCCTGCACGGCCTTCGCCATCGCGAGGTACGTCTTGCCGGTACCGGCGGGACCGATACCGAACACGATCGTGTTCTCGTCGATCGCGTCGACGTACTTCTTCTGGCCCAGTGTCTTGGCGCGCACCGTCTTGCCGCGGCTCGACACGATCGGCTCGCCGAGCGCTGCCGACGGCGAGAGGGTGCTGCCCGCATCGAGCATGCGCGCCGAAGCGGTCACCTCGATCTCGGTCAGGTCGTCGTTGCCGTTCTTCACCATCTCGACCAGCTCTTCGATGAGCCTCCTGGCCGCTTCGACGTCGCCGTTCGGACCCTGCAGTGTGATCTCGTTGCCGCGGACGTGGATGCTCACCTGCGGGTACTGCTTCTCGACCAGGGTGACCAGTCGGTCTTGCGGGCCGAGCAGGCGGACCATGGCGAGGCCGTCGACGTGGATGACCGCATCGGAGGTGATGCTGTTGGTGCCTCTGGAACCGGTGTCAGAACGTGGCAAGTGAACCTTCTTTGAGATCGCCCGCGAGAACGTGGGCATGAACATGAAAAACGGTCTGGCCTGCGCCCTCGCCGGTGTTGAAGACCAGACGGAAGTCACCGTCGGCGTGCTCGATCGCGAGCTTCTGGGCGACCTCGACGACCTCGGCGAGCAGGCCGGGATCACCGGCGGCGAGCTCGACGACAGTGGCATACTGCTCGGTCTTCGGCACGACGAGGATGTGCACGGGAGCTTTCGGGGCGACGTCGTTGAACGCGATCACGCGTTCGGTTTCGGCGACGATGGTCGCCGGGATCTCGCGCCGCACAATGCGGGTGAAGATCGACGGTTCGGGCGTTTCTGACATACCCCCATCTTAAGTGGAGCCCCTGACACTCAGCCGGGCCTTGCGCTCAGGGCGTACTCCGACGCGCTCTCACCAGAGCCCGAGCGTCACGTTCAGCGCCGCGATCGCCGCCGGCCCCGCCGTGGAGGTGCGCAGGATGCCCGTTCCGAGCGACACGCGAGTCGCTCCCGCCGCCGCCAGAACGGTCAGCTCGTTCGTCGTGAGGCCACCCTCCGGCCCGACCACGAGCACCACGGGCTCGTCTGCGGCGCCCGGCTCTGCCGCCGTCAGGGAGATCGCTGCGGTCGGGTCGAGCACGAGCATCCGTGAACCCCGGGCCAGTTCCAGGAGGTCTTTCGTCGCTTGGAGCTCCCCCACCTCGGGCACCCAGGCCCGGATGGACTGCTTCGTGGCCTCCCGCACGATGGTGCGCCAGCGCTCGAGACCCTTGGCGATCTTCGGGCCGACCCAGCGCGACACAGACCTCTCGGCCGCCCACGGCAGCACCCGGGCCACCCCGAGTTCGGTCGCGGCCTGCACGGCGAGCTCGTCGCGGTCGCCCTTGGCGAGCGCCTGCACGAGCCAGATCTGCCGTACCGGCGCAGGTTGCTGAACGAGGGAGGTCACGGCGATGCTCAGTACCGTCGACGACACCGCGATGACCGGGCCGCTCACGACGAGTCCGCGCCCATCACCGATCGAGGTCTCTTCGCCGACCCGGATGCGGTTCACCGTCACGGCATGCTTCTGCTCGTCACCGTGCAGCGACACCACATCGCGGATCCCGTGCGGGATTACGGCAAGATCCTCGCGGATGAACAGCGAACTCATCGGCGGGCCATCCGCCTCAGACGTTCAGGAAGCGGTCGCGCAGCTTCGAGAACAGCCCCTGCTGGAACTGCCCGAGCGACGGGGCCGGATACTTGTGCGCCGAGGCGAGCTGCTTCATGAGCTCCTTCTGCTTGTGGTCGAGCTTGGTGGGTGTGACGACCTGGATGCCGACCTTCAGGTCACCCCGACCGCCGCCCCGCAGCTTCGTCACGCCGCGCGACTTGATGGTCAGCACCTCCGAGCTCTGGATGCCCGGCCGCAGTTCGACCTCCACGTCGCCGTCGAGCGCGTTCAGGGTGGTTGTCGTGCCGAGCACCGCGTCCCACATCTGCACTTCGAGAGTGCACAGCAGGTCATCCCCGTTGCGGCTGAAGATGTCGTTGTGGCGCACCTTGACCTCGAGGTACAGGTCGCCCTGGGGGCCGCCGGCCGGGCCGACCTCACCCTGCGACGGCATCTGTAGCCGGAGGCCGGTGTCGACGCCGGCCGGAATGTCGACGGGAATCGTGCGGCGCGCGCGGATGCGGCCCTGCCCCTGGCAGGTGACGCAGGGGGCCGGGATGATCGTTCCGTAGCCGCGGCAGGTGCCGCACGGTGAGCTCGTCATCACGTTGCCGAGCAGGGAGCGCACCGTGCGCGAGATCTGGCCGGTGCCATGGCAGATGTCGCAGGTGACCTCGTGCGTACCGGGCTGGGCGCACGAACCGTTGCACGTCTCGCAGAGGATGGCCGTGTCGACCTCGAGGTCGCGGTGCGTGCCGAAGATGACCTCGCTGAGGTCGACTTCAACTCGGAGCAGTGCATCCTGCCCCCGTTCGGCGCGGTCGCGGGGGCCGCGCTGGCCGCCCTGCTGCCCGCCGAAGAACGTCTCGAAGATGTCGCCGAATCCGCCGAACCCCTGGGCGCCTCCGGCCCCGCCGCCGAAGCCGGCCTGCGGCCCACGGTCGTAGCTCTGGCGCTGGCCCGGGTCGCTCAGCACGTCGTAGGCGTGAGTGACGGCTTTGAACTTCTCCTCGGCATCCGGGCTCGAGTTCACATCGGGGTGCAGCTCGCGGGCCAACCGACGGTAGGCCTTCTTGATCTCCTCGGGGGTGGCGGTTCGTTCGACACCGAGAACGTCGTAGTGGTCAGCCACGAAGGGCTTCTCCTTTTGTTTGGTGAATGCAGTGTGTTGTGAATGAAGGGGACGGGCGGGACGGGCGCTAGTTCTCGCCCAGGCTCTTGGAGAGGTAGCGGGCGACGGCGCGCACCGCCTGGATGTTCGTGGAGTAGTCCATGCGGGTCGGCCCGAGCACACCGAGCCGGGCGACGGCGCCGCCCGCTCCGCTGTACCCGCTCGCGAGAACGGAGGTCTCGGCCAGGCCGAACGGAGCGTTCTCCCGCCCGATGCGCACCGTCATCCCGTGTGCATCGGCCTGCATCTCGCTGAACAGGCGCAGCAGCACCACCTGCTCCTCGACGGCCTCGAGCACAGGCAGGATGCTGCCGGCGAAGTCACCCTCGGTACGCACGAGGTTGGCGGCCCCGGCGATGATCAGCTTCTCCTGCCGGTTCGCCGTGACCTGCTCGATGAGCGCCTGGCTGAGCAGGCCGATGGATGCCCGGCGCTCCGGCTCGAACTGGTCACGGAATTCGGCGAGCCTCTCTGCGGCGGCATCGAGCCCGAGCCCTGCAGCGAGGGCGTTCACCTTCGAACGGATCTCGGCGAGAAAGAGGTCGTCGACCGCAGCAGGCACCTCGACGATGCGCTGCTCGACGTGACCGGTGTCGGTGATGACGACGGTGAGCATGCGGAGGGGGGTGAGGGCGACGATCTCGATATGTCTGACCCGAGCCTTCGACAGCGAGGGGTACTGCACCATCGCAACCTGCTGCGTCAGCTGCGAGAGCAGGCGCACGGTTCGGGCGAGTACGTCGTCGAGGTCGACGGATGACCCGAGGAATGTCTCGATGGCCTGTCGCTGCGCGGGCGAGAGGGGTTTGAGATCGGAGAGGTGGTCGACGAAGAGCCGGTACCCCTTGTCGGTCGGAATACGACCCGATGAGGTGTGGGGAGCCGTGATCAGCTCCTCCTCTTCGAGAAGGGCCATGTCGTTGCGGATCGTCGCGGCAGAGACACCGAAGGAGTGGCGGTCGACGATCGACTTCGAGCCGACGGGCTCGCGCGATTCGACATAGTCGTGCACGATGACCCGCAGAACCTCGAGGCTGCGTTCAGAGACCATGTCTTCCCCGCCCTCCTCGTCGTGTCGGCTGGCACTCCTGTATTCCGAGTGCCAATCATATAACGCGAGGTTCGGAACTCACCCCTGTCGTGCGCCGCCTTGCGCGTGGGTGAACATTCCCGCACATTGTCGACACACTGAGTAAAAATCATTGCCGAACACCCTTGACTGCCACTATCTTGTGGGTATCCTGCGCCCAGAAAGGGGCTCCTCACGATGTCCGACCCGATGGCCGCCAAGCCGGCGGCACCGCTCTCCGCACAAGACGACAAACTGTGGGCGAGCCTCGCCCACTTCGGCAACATCATCCTGCTGGTTCCTGCGCTCGTCATCCACCTGGTCTTCAAAGACCGCGGCCGGCTGGTGCGTCAGGAGAGCACTGAGGCACTCAACTGGACGATCAACGTCACCGGCATCGTCGTCGCAGGCAACATCCTGTCGGCGATCCTCACGTACATCCCCTTCGTCGGCGGCATCATCGCGCTGCTGATCGGGCTCGTCATCTGGCTGGTCGTCATCGTCAACCTCGTCTTCGCCATCATCGGCGGCGTACGGGTCAACGGCGGCGGGGCGTACCGGTACCCCATCAACTACCGGTGGATCAAGTAAGCACCCTTCCACTCGGATCCCCCTTCCACTCGGATCCCCCTTCCACTCGGATCCCCCTTCCACTCGGTTTCCCAGGCTCAACCCCTACGAAAGGATCGTCCATGTCCAGCGACTACACGCCCGGATCGACCCCTCCCCCCGGCGACAAACTGCCGCCGACCGGTGGCAGCGTGCCGCCCTCAGAGGGCTACGTGCAGCCGCCTGCGGGTTACCCGGTGGCGCCGCCCATGCGGCCCGAAGACCAGCGCCTCTGGGCCACGCTCATCCACGTCGGCGGCATCATCATCGGGTTCGTCGCCCCGCTGATCGGCTACCTGGTGCTGAAGGACCGCGGCGAGTTCATCCGCGAGCACACGAAGACGGCGCTGAACTTCCAGCTCACGCTTCTCATCGGGTACGTCGTGTCGAGCATCCTGACGGTCGTCATCATCGGTTTCGTCACGTACGCCGCGGTGGCCATCATCGGCCTGGTCTTCGCGATCATCGCCGCGATCGCCGCCAACAAGGGCGAGGGTTACGTGTACCCCAAGTGGTGCGCGATCCAGCTCATCAAGTAGCCACAGCACCACTCAGAGCAGTGAACGCAGCACCACCGGCCGGTGTCAGGTCAGTCTTCTGACCACCGCATCGGCGAGAAGCCGCCCCCGCAGGGTCAACTCGATCGATCCAGCGAGGGCGGCTTTCGCGTTCACGAGCCCGTCGGCGATGAGCGACGCGACCTCCCGGCGGGCATCCGGAGCGAGGCTTGCTGTCGTGAGGCCCGACCGGATGCGCGCGAGCAGCAGAATGCGTTCGATCTCCTGCGAGTCGGGGTCGGGCGTCTCCCGGCCGGCTGCCGGCGAGTGGCCGGCGAGAATGCGATCCGCGTAGGCCGCCGGGTGCTTCACGTTCCACCAGCGGGTGCCGCCGATGTGACTGTGCGCCCCCGGGCCGATCCCCCACCAGTCGTGTCCCTGCCAGTACGCGAGGTTGTGCCGGGAGCGGAACTCGCTCGCCGGGGTCACCGGCCCGGTCATCGCGTCTGCTCCGGGCTGCACCGCGGCGCCGCTCCGCGACCAGTTGCTCACCTCGTACCATTCGTACCCGCTCGAGGCGAGCCGGGCATCCGCGAGCTCGTACATGTCGGCCTCGAGGTCGTCGTCGGGCTGCGGGTAGACGCCCGAGCGAATCTGGCGGGCCAGTTTGGTGCCCTGCTCCACGATGAGGGCGTAGGCCGAGAGGTGGTCGGGCGCCATGGCGAGCGCGGCGTCGAGTGATCTCTCCCAGTCGCCGATCGTCTCACCGGGCGTGCCGTAGATGAGGTCGAGGCTGACCTGCAGCCCGGCGTCACGGGCCCAGCGCACCACCTCGGGCACGCGCTCGGGGTCGTGCGTGCGGTCGAGGGTCGCCAACACGTGCGGCACGGCGGACTGCATGCCGAAGCTCACCCGCGTGAAGCCGGCGGCGGCGAGCTCGGCCAGGTACTGCGCGTCGACCGAATCGGGGTTCGCCTCGGTGGTGACCTCGGCGTCGTCGGCGAGCCCCCACGCATCGGCGGTGGCTCGCAGCATCCCGATCAGCTGGCTGCTGGGCAGCAGGGTGGGGGTGCCTCCGCCGAAGAAGACGGTCGAGACGGGGCGGTCTTCGACTCCGGATGTCGCAAGAACCCGTTTGGCGAGGCCGACCTCGAGCTCGGCCTGGCCGGCGTAGTCGACCTGCTTCACTCCGCGCAACTCGCTCGAGGTGTAGGTGTTGAAGTCGCAGTAGCCGCACCGCACGCGGCAGAACGGCACGTGCAGGTACACGCCGAACGGATGCCCGTGGCTGCGTTCTGCGGCGGTGCCCGGCAGCAACCCGTCGAGCGGCGCCGGATCGCCGAGCGGCAGCGCGCTACCCACGGGAGAACCCCGCTCTCGTCACGGCGTGCGCGCGGGCAGCAGCGCCCGCAGGTACTGCTTGGTCGCCGTGCGCTGCTGCCACCGCACGAGTGGTGTCGCGAGCCGGTAGTACCACGTGCTGGGCCGCGAGAAGCTGCGGATGACGATCCACACCGACCCGTCGTCGTGCTGCTCCACCATGAAGCTCTCTTCGCCGATCTGCGGATGCCCGGGCAGCGTTCCGTAGGCGAAACCGACCCGATGGGCATCCGTCGTCACAGACACGACCCGCACCGGTGCCACGAACCGCACGCCGAGAACGTGCACCACCAGCTCGGCGGTGACGCCGGGGGCCACATGCGGCGTGCCGTCTTCGGTGTAGACATGCCCCTCGTCGAGCTGGCGGGGACCCGTGGGCACACCGTTGGCGTCATAGACGAGCCCGACGTAGTCGGAGTCGCTCGACACCGGGAGCTCGATGTTCTCGATGGCCATTCCGCTGCCGCGCTGTACACCCCAGGTGAGGATGGACTCGGCGGCCGAAGCGAACCGGTCGTCGCCCGAACCCAGCCGCGCCCGCGCCTGGAAGGGTTTGAACCCCTTCGGCGGATAGTACATCAGGTCGTCGGCCTGGCTCGCCCCGATGGCGGCATAGGTGAGCGCCTGCCCGCTGTGCGTCGCCCTCGTGCGGGGCTCGTCGGTCGACATGGGACCTACTTCTCTTTTTTCGTCTCGGTCTCGCCGCTCAGCGCGGCGATGAACGCCTCCTGGGGCACCTCGACGCGGCCGACCATCTTCATGCGCTTCTTGCCCTCTTTCTGCTTCTCCAGCAGTTTGCGCTTCCGGGTGATGTCACCGCCATAGCACTTCGCGAGAACGTCTTTGCGAATCGCACTGATCGACTCGCGGGCGATGATGCGCGCACCGATGGCGGCCTGGATCGGCACCTCGAACTGCTGGCGCGGAATGAGCTTCTTCAGCCGCTCGGTCATCAGCACACCGTAGGCGTAGGCCTTGTCTTTGTGAACGATGGCGCTGAACGCGTCGACGGCCTCGCCCTGCAGCAGGATGTCGACCTTCACGAGGTCGGCCACCTGTTCGCCGATCGGTTCGTAGTCGAGGCTCGCGTAGCCCTGCGTGCGACTCTTCAGGTGATCGAAGAAGTCGAACACGATCTCGCCGAGCGGCATGTTGTAGTGCAGCTCGACGCGGTCGGTACCGACGTACTCCATCCCGTTCAGGGTGCCGCGGCGGCCCTGGCAGAGCTCCATGATCGTGCCGACGTAGTCTTTCGGCGCCAGGATCGACGCCTTCACCATGGGCTCGCTCACGGTGGAGATCTTCCCGCCGGGGAATTCGCTCGGGTTGGTGACCGTGACCGTCTTCTTGTCGTCGGTCATCACCTCGTAGATCACACTGGGCGCGGTGGCGATGAGGTCGAGGTTGAACTCGCGTTCGAGGCGCTCGGTGATGATCTCGAGGTGGAGCAGGCCGAGGAACCCGCAGCGGAACCCGAAACCGAGGGCGACGGATGTCTCGGGCTCGTAGACGAGGGCGGCATCGCTGAGCTTCAGCTTGTCGAGGGCCTCGCGGAGGTTCGGGTAGTCGGAGCCGTCGATCGGGTAGAGCCCCGAGAACACCATCGGCTTGGGCTCGGAGTACCCCTTCAGCGCGACGGTCGCGGGCCGGAGCGACGTGGTGACGGTGTCGCCGACCTTGCTCAGCCGCACGTCTTTGACGCCGGTGATCAGGTACCCCACCTCGCCGACGGCCAGACCCTTGCTGGGAGTCGGCTCCGGGCTCGACACACCGATCTCGAGCACCTCGTGCGTCGACTTGGTGCTCATCATCATGATCTTCTCGCGCGGCGTGAGCTTGCCGTCGATCATGCGCACATAGGTCACGACACCGCGGTAGGCGTCGTAGACCGAGTCGAAGATCATCGCGCGGGGCGGGGCATCGATGTCGCCGACGGGTGCGGGGATGGTCTGCACCACGAGGTCGAGCAGCTCCTCGACGCCCATACCGGTCTTGCCGCTGACGCGGAGCACGTCTTCGGCCTTCCCGCCGATCAGGCCGGCGAGTTCTTCGGCGTACTTGTCGGGGTCGGCCGCGGGAAGGTCGATCTTGTTGAGTACGGGGATGATCTTCAGGTCGTTGTCGAGAGCAAGGTAGAGATTGGCGAGCGTCTGCGCTTCGATGCCCTGCGCGGCATCCACCAGCAGGATGGCGCCCTCGCAGGCGGCCAGCGACCGGCTCACCTCGTAGGTGAAGTCGACGTGGCCGGGGGTGTCGATCATGTTGAGCGCGTAGGTCTTGCCGTCGAGCGCCCAGGGCATGCGCACGGCCTGGCTCTTGATGGTGATGCCGCGCTCACGCTCGATGTCCATGCGATCGAGGTACTGGGCGCGCATGTCGCGGTCGCTGACCACGCCGGTGATCTGCAGCATCCGGTCTGCCAGGGTCGACTTGCCGTGGTCGATGTGCGCGATGATGCAGAAGTTGCGGATCGACGCGGGCTCGGTCGACGCCGGCTGGAGTGCCTGTACTGCTCTGGGGCTCACGCGTTCCTTCTGGTGTTGTGCGGTACCCGCCGGGAAACCGGGCGGTGTGCTCAGAGAAGTTTACGAGACAGATGCTCCGCGCGGCTCCGCGCCCGGATTCTGTGGAGAACGGGCGGGAATCTCTGGCCTGTGGAGGAGTTAGAACAGGTATGAGTATTTTTCTGACCGGCGCGACCGGATTCGTAGGATCAGCCATTCTCCGTCACCTGCTCGACCAGGGGCGTGAGGTCACCGCGCTCGTGCGCTCGGGCGAGAAGGCCGCGATCGTGGCCGGACTCGGCGCGAAGGCCGTCGTCGGCGACATCACCGACACCCCGTTGCTCGAAGAGCAGGCCCGGCAGAGCGACGGGGTCATCCACGTCGCCTCCCCCGGCGACGAGACGAGCGCTGCCATCGATGACGCCCTCGTCACTGCTGTCTTGGCCGGTCTGGAGGGCAGCGACAAGCCATACGTTCACACGGGCGGCGTGTGGGTGCTCGGCAACGGGAGCGATCTCACCGAGCGCTCGCCCCAGAATCCACCGGCGATCACCGCCTGGCGCGGTGCCATCGAGCAGCGCGTGCTCGGCGCCGAAGGCGTCAAGACCACCCTGATCATGCCCGGCATCGTCTACGGATACGGCCAGGGCATCCCGAACAGCATTGTGCAGGCGCCGCGGACGACCGTGGTCTCCGGCGAGACCGGGGCGGCCGGGGAGTCGTCGCTCAAACTGATCGGCAGCGGCGAGCAGCACTGGACGACGGTGCACGTCGACGATCTGGCCGAGCTGTACATCCTCGCGTTCGACCTCGCGGCGGCAGGCAGCTCCTATCTCGGTGTGGGCGGAGACAGCCCGACCGTCGAGGAGCTCGGGCAGGCAGCATCCACAGCCGCCGGACTCGATGGGCGCGTTTCGCCCTCGACCGACGACGAGACCTACGAGCTGCTGGGCCAGCCGTTCGGTGAGGCGCTGCTGCTCGATCAGCAGGCCGCCGGTTCGGCGGCGCGCATCGACCTCGGCTGGGAGCCGAACGGTCCCAGCCTGCTCGACGAGCTGCGCACGGGGTCGTACGCCGGCTGACTCCGGCCCGGCCTCGCCGCCGTGCTGTGCGGTGCGAGCGGCTGTGCGGTGCGAGCGGCTGTGCGGTGTGCGCGGCTATGCGGTGTGCGCGGCTATGCGGTGTGCGCGGCTATGCGGTGTGCGCGACCGGGGGCCGCGGCAGGCGGCGGATGCCCGTCTCGATGTCCCGCGGATCCGCCGCCACGCACAACCGGATCCACCCCTCGCCGTGTCGGCCGAACGCGCTGCCCGGAGCGACGGCCACCCGCTGTTCGAGCAGAAAGCGCTCGGCCCACTCCGCGACATCCCCATGGGTCGCGTACGACACGTCGACCCAGAGGTAGAACGCTCCTGAAGGCTCGAGGTAATGGATGCCGAGCTCATCGAGCAGACGCGTCGCCACCCCGAGATTCTCGCGGTAGTGCGCGGCGGCGCTCGCGACGTGCTCCTGCGGGCCCGTGATCGCGGCGATGGCGGCGCGCTGGGTGGGCGTGTTGATGCAGCTGATCATCGCCTCCTGCGCCGAACGCATCAGTGCGGCCATTCCGGGCGGGGTGACGAGGTACCCGATGCGCGCACCGGTGAGTGCGTAGGTCTTCGAGAGGGAGAAGACCGAGAACACCCGGTCGTCGGTGTCGAGGGAAGCAACACTGGTGTGCAGGGCACCGTAGGTGAAGCATTCGTAGACCTCGTCGCTGAGAATCCAGAGGTCGTGCTTCCTGCCAAAGGCGAGCAACGACTCGATCACAGGTTTTGGAAAGATCGCGCCGAGGGGGTTCGAGGGGGAATTGATGATGAGCATGCGGGTGCGATCCGTCACCAGACGCTCGAGCTCCTCGAGATCGGGCAGAAAGTCGTTCGACTGGCGGAGGGTATAGGGAACCGGCACGGCAGAGATCATCCGGGCGTTCATCGGGAAGGTCGAATACCCCGGGTCGGGCAGCAGCACCTCGTCGCCGGGGCCCAGGGCAAGGGTCATCGCCAGGTAGAGGGCGTGCATGCCGCCATTCGTCACCCAGACCTGTTCGGTGTCGACCGTGATGCCGTTCTGGGCCTCGAGCTTTGCCACGATGGCTTCCCTGAGCTCGGGAAGTCCGCCATTCGGCGTGTAGTCGGTCTCGTCGGCCTGCCAGGCACGTTCGGCCTCTGCGAGGATGTGCGGAGCGACCGCCACGTCGGGCTCACCGACGGCCAGGAAGACGACATCGTCGAGCGATTGTGCCAGCTCGAAGATGCGGCGGATACCGGAGGGCGGAACCGAGTCCATGTGGGCGGCGAGGCTGGGCATGTCTCAACGGTAGTTGCTGAACGAGATTGTCGTTACCGCCCGCAACTGGTAATGTTGCCTGTTGGCTTCCGTAGCCGCGCCCGAGACGCCTGCGTTTCATTCAGTGGATCGCTTCTTCGTCTGCGCGGGCTGCGAATCATTTTCCGAATTGCTGCGCACAGAGTGCGTACAGATCAACAGATACAGAGGGTAATCCAGTGGCAAACATCAAGTCCCAGATCAAGCGTATCGGCACCAACGCCAAGGCGAACGAGCGCAACAAGGCCGTCAAGAGTGAGCTGAAGACCGCCATCCGCGCCGTCAAGGCGAGCGTCGCCGCCGGCGACAAGGAGAAGGCCGCCACCGCGCTGACCCTCGCGAGCAAGAAGCTCGACAAGGCTGCCAGCAAGGGCGTCATCCACAAGAACCAGGCTGCGAACTGTAAGTCGTCGATCAGCAAGTCGGTCGCCGCACTCTGAGTTTTTTTGCTTCGCGCGCGCTTCTCGCGCGAAGCTGATCCGGTTTCGAAAAGCCCCGCTTCGGCGGGGCTTTTCTGCGCTCCCGGGCCGCGTGGATTCCTTCTGCGCGCAATTCAGGCGGGTGAAGGGGGCGCGGAGCATCTAGCCGCGGCGGTTCCCTAAGCCTGAATTGCGCACCTCGAGACACGCATCCCGGTCGGGGCGGGCGGGTCAGCGCTCGCCGCGGCTGGCGATCGTGGCGATCATGCGCTCGAGGGAGTAGACGGGATCGCGACTGCCGCCCTTGATGTTCTCGTCGGTCTCCGCGAGTACCTGGATGCTGCGGCCGAGGCCCTCGCCCGTCCAGCCCTGCAGGTCGCGGCGGGCGCGGTCGATCTGCCACGGGGCCATCCCGAGTTGCCCGGCGAGCTGCCCCCCGCCCCCGCGAGAGCCCAGCACCTTCGCCATCGTGCGGAGCTTCATCGCGAAGGCGGCGACCATCGGTACCGGATCAGCCCCCGTCGCGAGCGCGTGCCTCAGCAGCGTCAGCGCCTCACCGTACCGCCCCGCGATGGCACTGTCGGCCACGGCGAACGCATTCGTCTCGACCCGGCCCGAGTAGTACTTCTCGACCGTGACCTCGGTGATCTCATCACTGGTGTCGGCGATCAGCTGCATGCACGCGCTCGAGAGCTCGGCGAGGTCGTCGGTGAAGGCCGAGACGAGCGCCCGCACCGCACTGGGCGTCACGCGTCGCCCCGCAGCCCGAAATTCGGCAACCGCGAAGTCGTAGCGTTCCGAGTCTTTCTTCAGCTCACCACAGACCACTTCGACGACGTCGCCCGTGCTGGCCCGTACCGCGTCGAGAAGACGTTTGCCGCGAACTCCCCCGCCGTGCCTCAGAACGACGTACGTGTCATCTGCGGGATACCCCAGGTACTCGACTGCCTCGGTGAGAAAAGCGTCGGTGCACTTCTCGACGGAGGAGACCCTGATCATGCGCGGCTCTCCGAACAGTGACGGGCTGGCCATGGTGAGAAGCTCGCCCGGCGCATAGCTCGCGGCGTCGATGTCGCTGATCTCGAGGCTCGGATCTTCGACCTTGAGCAACTCGCGCAGCTGGCGAATGGCGCGCTCGGCGAGGAACGTCTCGGTGCCCGAGACGAGCACCACGGCTGCCGGGCGGATCTGTTCCCAGGAGAGCTGCGGGATGACCGGGGCGGAGCTCTTCGACGAGCCCTTCGCTGCCGCGCCACCTCGCGATGCGCCGCCCGCGGAACCCGCCCGCGAACCCCGAACAGCCGCCACGACACCCTCACTTCCTGTTGCTCTCAACCCTAGCCTGACCCTCTGACCACACCACGATCCCCTGTGCGGAGGGAGCGAGCACGATCATCCCCAGCCGGTCGGTGCGATAGGCCACCGTACCCGTTCGGGCGAGAATGCCCAGAAGCCGGTCGGTCGGATGCCCGTAGCGGTTGTCGGTGCCGACCGAGACAATGCCCACCTCTGCGGTGATCGCCTGGTAGAACGCTTCGCTCTGGTCTGCACTCCCGTGGTGCGCCACCTTCACGACGTCTTCATCAGTGAGGGTGTTGGCGCGGGCGACCTGACGCTGCGCGTCTTCACCGAGGTCGCCCAGGAACAGCGACCGGAACGCTCCCGCGAACTGCACCGTCACGCTCGCGTCATTGCCGCGCAACGTGGTGCCCCGCTCGGGCCACAGGATGCTCCAGCCGATGGTGCCGAGCGCTCCCGTGTCGCCGCGGCGGGCCTGGCGCACCTCGGCACCACCCGCTGCGAGAGTCTGGGCCATGCGCTCGTCGCGCGCATCCTGCGGCGGACCGATCAGAACCGTTCGCACACGGCCGACCACGGCACTGAGACCGCCCACGTGGTCGAGGTCGTAGTGCGTGAGCACGAGCAGATCGATCGTGGTGATGCCGAGCCGGTCGAGGCACGTCGTGAGGAGCGCAGGATCGGGGCCCACATCGATGACTGCGATGGCGTCGGGCGGCGGTGCGGGTACCGGGGCGGCTGGGTCGCGTGCGGGGTCGGGGGCGGTGGCGGCCGGGTCCCGGGCCGGTGTCGGGGCGGCTGGGTCGGGCGTGGCGCCAGGGGCGGCCCCAGCCGGAGCGGGTGGCAGAGGCTGTGGAATGCCGGGCGCGACGTGACTGCGCACGACGACGGCGTCACCCTGGCCGATGTCGCAGGCCGCGATCTGCCAGTTCTCGGGCCACGCGTGCCCGGCGAGAACCGCCGGGCCGACTGTCGTTCCGAGGTAACCGGCCGCAGCCAGGAGGAGCACTCCTCCCGCAACGGCCCGTACGACAGCACGGGCATCGCGCCTGGACCGCCTCGCAGGGAAAGCGGCGGAAGCGACGGTGGTGGCTGCCGGGGCGCGGTCGGCTGCGGGGGTTGCTACGGATCGACGAGTCCCGCGGTCGGCGCCGGCGGCTTCGGGGCTGGCTGCGGGACGACGGGTCCCGCGACCGGCGACTTCGGTTACGGCCCGCGGACCCCCGTGGCCGGCGCCGGCGACTGCCGGTAGGGGGCTGCCACGATCGGCCGGCGGGGAGCGCAACAGCAGAACCACGAGGGCTGCGCCGGTCAGCAGCAGCACGAGCGCGACTCCCGGTGCCCCTCCGAGCCAGGGCAGGCTCGACCCGGGTGCGGTGGCGAAGAAGCGGGCGACGCCGGCGATCCACGATGCGGGAACCCACGTGAGCCAGGCTCCTGCGGGGGCGAGCGCCGGCAGCAGGGCTCCGATGACGCAGGACACCAGCCCGGCCACCGTCGCAACGGGTGCGGCCGGCTCGGCGAGGAGATTGGCGACGACGCTGTACGTCGAAATGGTCGGCGAGAGCAGCAGCAGAACGGGTTGGCAGGCCAGTTGGGCTGCCAGAGGAACCGCAATGACGAGTGCGAGCCAGCCGGGCACCCATCTCTGCAGAGCGTGCTGAAGCGGTCTTGCCAGCACGAGGAGCCCGCCCGTCGCAAGTACCGAGAGGGCCAGCCCGTAGTTGCGGGCGAGCCACGGACCACAGGCGAGCAGGATGATCGTGGCAAGCGCGAGCGCCGGCAGACCCTTCGGCGACCGACCGGAGGCCAGCGTCACGAGCACGATCGTTGCCATCACCGCTGCGCGGACCACGGATGATGAGGGGGTGACCAGCACCACGAATCCGATCATCACGACGAGTGACAGCGCGATGCGGCCCCGGCGCGAGAGACGGAGCAGCCCGCCGAGGAGCATGATCGCGGCGACCACGATCGCACAGTTGGCGCCGGACACGGCGGTGAGGTGGCTGAGTCCGCTGCCAATCATCTGCTGGTTGAGCTCATCACCCACGAGACTGACGTCGCCGATGGCGAGCCCGGGAACGAGCTGGGCACCGTCTCCGGGCAGGTCGGTGGCGCTGTCGCGGAATGATGAGCGCAGCTGGTTTGCCCACGCCAGGTACCAGGGGGCGGAGCACAGCAGTACCGGCGGTGCGTCGGCGAAGAAGAGGTAGGCCACGCCCTCACCGGGATCTGTCGCTCTCAGCCTGCCGCGCACCTCGAGCTCGTCTCCGATCTCGAACGGGTGTCGATGCGAGTCGGGGCGCAGGAACACCAGCACCGGCGTGTGCGCAGCGACCGTGGTGTCTCCGGATGCGACAGAAGAGGCTGTCGCTGTGAACCGCAGGCTCGTTTCGGTCCGGTCGAATCCGGCCCCCGCGGTCGGAATCGCTGACGAACCTACAGTGAGGTGCAGCGTGAGGGTGTGGGCGAGCAGCGGCGAGAGCGCTGCGGGTTGCCGTTCGGGCAGCTGCGCACCGACGCACGTCGCCACCAGCCCGCCAGCGGCGCAGGTCATCGCGAGGACGGCCAGCGCCGGCGCCCACCGCCGCCCTCGCCTCCGCCCCCGCCAGCGCTTCTGACCCGCTCCCAGCAGCACAGTGACGAGCATCACCGCCAACGCGAGCAGGCCGATCGCGATCCCGCCCGAAACGAGCGCCACCACCTCTCGCGGCAGGCCGACAAGCGCGCCCGCGACGACCCAGCACGCCACAGCCGGCAGTATGAGCCGCAGGTCCAGACGCGCCCCAGCCGCCAGCCGCTCCACGCGGACCGCCCGGGCGGCAGAACCGGCGGCAGCCGCGAGAGAGGAACCGGCGGTGGCCGCGAAAGCAGCGGGAGCGGTCGGAGCGGTCGGAGCGGTCGGAGCGGTCGGAGCTGCGGGGATAGCAGGGGTAGCACGCGCACGCGCAGCATGGGTCGCGCGCGCAGCAGGGGTAGCAGAGGCCGCAGAAGCAGCAAGCCCAGCACGCACAGCACGCACAGCACGCGCTCTCATATCGTCACCAGGGGTTTCAGTGCCTCGAAGGTCTTGTCGCCGATGCCGGTGACGTTCTTGAGGTCGTCGAGTTGGGTGAAGCGACCGTTGGCGGTGCGCCAGGCGATGATGCGCTGGGCGAGCGCCGGGCCCACCTGCGGCAGCGTCTCCAGAGCGGCCTGGTCGGCGGTGTTCACGTTCACCAGCGGCACGGCACCACCGCCAGCCCCGCCCGCACCCGACGCCCCGCCGGAGCCTGCCGCCCCGCCCGCACCCTGCCCCCAGCCCACCCCGGCACCCCCACCCGCGGCCGCAGACCCGAGCGGCGGCGCGACCCCCTGCTCCGGGATCACGAGCTGTTCGCCGTCGACCACCACCCGTGCGAGGTTCTGCTGCCCCTGGTCGGCGTTCGCTGCGAAGCCGCCGGCCGCGGCGACCGCATCGACCACACGGTCACCGACGTGCAGTTCGTAGAGTCCCGGATGCGCGACGGCGCCGAGAACGTGCAGCAGTATGGGTGCGCTGACGGCCTGAGCGGGAGCCGTCGTCGACCCGGGAGCCGCTGCCGGCCCAGAGGACGAGGCAGGACCAGCAGGACCGGAGGACGCAGCAGACCCGGCAGACCCAGCAGACCCAGCAGACGAGTCCGATCCGGAAGACGTGGAGGGCCCGGCCCCCGGCGCGGGCGAAACCGTGGCACTCCCCGCAGGTCGACCCCCGCCCGGCAATGCCACCACCTCTGTCTGCCCGCGCCCCGAGAACATCGAGACGAGAACCGAACACACCAGCGCCACAAGAACCAGCACCACCGCAGCGCCCACCCCGACACGGAACCGCGAGGAAGGCGCCCGAGCCGCAACCTCACCGGCTGGAGAGAGGCCGGCTTCAGTCCCGTCGGCGCCGACCGAATCCTCCGCCTCCGCAACAGCATCCGCAGCCGGATCCGCATCCGCATCCGCATCCGCATCCGCATCAGCAACCGCAACCGCCGGGAACGAAGACGGTGCTCGAGGGGGCTCCTCGATCTCCCACGGCAGGCGCGGCGACGCCCGCAGAGGGCGCGCGCGGACCCGGGCAGGGTCGGCAGCGGGAGGCAGTTCAGCGGGCATACCGAAACGGTACGAACCGCAGAGGGCCGAGCATCCCTGCCCGGCCCGATCTGTGGAGAACTTCTACGAACGCGCCTTTGTGGCAATGTTGACGATCTTCGGCGCGCGAACGATCACGTTCACGATCTCGCGATCGCCGAGGAACCGCACCACGGCTTCGGATGCCCGCGCCTGAGCTTCGAGGTCGCCTGCCGAGATCTTCGGCGATACCTCCAGACGCGCACGCACCTTGCCGTCGACCTGCACGACGGCCGTCACAGACTCCTCGGTGAGGAGGGTCGGGTCGGCTCCGCGCCAGCCGTAGCTCGAGATCGACGCCGGGTAGCCGAGCCGCTCCCACATGTCTTCGGCGGTGTAGGGCGCGAAGAGGGAGAGGCCGAGCGCGATCGTCTCGACGGCCTCGCGCACGGCGGGGTCGCCGCCACCGGGGCCGTTGTCGACCGTCTTGCGGGCAGCGTTGACGAGCTCCATGATCCGGGCGACGACCACGTTGAACTTGAACGCCTCGACGAGACCGGGGGCCTCAGCGAGGAACCGGTGCGTGATGCGTCGGAGCGCGACGTCCCCGTCCCGCCAGTTCACCGAGGGCAGCGAGGTGACGTCGCCCGACAGCCGCCACGCGCGGGCCAGGAACTTCGCGGAGCCGGCGGGCGAGACATCCGCCCAGTCGATGTCGTCTTCGGGCGGGCCGGCGAACGCCATCGTCAGGCGCACCGCGTCGACCCCGTGCTCGTCGAGCTGGTCGCTGAGGCGCACGAGGTTGCCCTTGGACTTCGACATCGCCGAGCCGTCCATCTGCACCATGCCCTGGTTCAGCAGCGCGCTGAAGGGCTCGGTGAAGGAGACGTAGCCGAGGTCGAACAGCACCTTGGTGATGAACCGCGCGTAAAGCAGATGCAGGATCGCGTGTGTCACTCCACCGACGTACTGGTCGACGGGCGCCCATTTGTCGACCTCGCGGGGATCGAAAGCGCGAGTCTCGTCGTTCGGCGACAGGAAGCGCAGGAAGTACCACGAGCTGTCGACGAACGTGTCCATCGTGTCGGCGTCGCGGAGGGCCGGCGAGCCGTCGCGCGGGTCGGGCACATTCACCCAGTCCGCAGCCGCACCGAGCGGCGATGTGCCCTTCGGCTGCAGGTTGAGACCTTCGGTCGGGGGCAGCAGCACGGGCAGCTGGTCTTCGGGAACCGGAACCTCGGCGCCGTCAGACCCGTGGATGATCGGGATCGGCGTTCCCCAGTAGCGCTGGCGGGAGATCAGCCAATCCCTCAGCCGGTAGTTCTTGGCGGCCCGCCCGGTTCCGGCGGCCTCGAGTTGCTCGATCACCCGCGTGATGGCTTTGCCCTTGCTGAGTCCGTCGAGCGGCCCTGAGTTGATGAGACGCCCGTCACCGGTCAGCGCCTTGCCGGTGGACGCCGGGTCGAGCGGAGGCAGATCATCCGGGATCTCACCGTCGACGAACACCGGAATCGCGCCCGTGACCGGCTGGTTCGTGTCGAGCACGACGCGAACGGGCAGGCCGAAGGCGCGGGCGAAGTCGAGGTCGCGCTGGTCGTGCGCGGGAACGGCCATCACCGCGCCGGTTCCATAGTCGGCGAGCACGTAGTCGGCCGCCCAGATCGGCAGGCGTTCGCCGGTCAGCGGGTTGACCGCGTAGCGCTCCATGAAGACGCCGGTCTTCGGTCGGTCGGTCGCCTGGCGCTCGAGTTCGGTGCTCTTCTGCACCTCGGTGAGGTATTCCGTGAAACGTTCGCGCGCAGCATCCGGAACCGACGGATCGCCGATCAGCTCGGCCGCCAGCTCGCTCTCGGGGGCGATGACCATGAACGTCGCGCCGTGGAGGGTGTCGGGCCGGGTCGTGAAGACGGTGACGGGCGCCTCGCGGCCCTCGATCGCGAAGTCGACGTCGGCGCCGATGGATCGGCCGATCCAGTTGCGCTGCATCGCGATGACCTTGGCCGGCCAGGTGCCCTCGAGCTGCTTGAGGTCGTCGAGCAGGCGGTCGGCGTAGTCGGTGATCTTGAAGTACCACTGGGTCAGCTTCTTCTTGACCACGATGGCGCCGCTGCGCTCAGAGGTGCCGTCGGGCAGCACCTGCTCGTTCGCGAGAACAGTCTGGTCGACCGGGTCCCAGTTCACCCAGCTCGATTTGCGGTAGGCGAGGCCCTTCTCGTACAGCTTCAGGAACAGCCACTGGTTCCATTTGTAGTACTCGGGGTCGCTGGTGTGCAGTTCCCTCGACCAGTCGAACGAACCGGCGTAGCGGCGAAAACTCGCCTTCTGCTGCGCGATGTTGTCGTAGGTCCACTCGCGCGGATCGATCTGGCGCTTGATGGCGGCATTCTCGGCGGGCAGGCCGAACGAGTCCCAGCCGATGGGGTGCAGCACATTGAAACCCTGGTGGCGCCAGTAACGCGAGATGACATCGCCCAGGGCATAGGCCTCGGCGTGACCCATGTGCAGGTCGCCCGAGGGGTACGGGAACATGTCGAGAATGTATTTGCGCGGCCGTTTGTCGTTCTCGAGATCGGTCTTGAAAGGCTCGAGTCTGTCCCACACGGGAAGCCACTTGTCTTGCAGGGCCTCGAAACTGTAACGGGTGGGGTCGACAGAAGCGTCGTCTTCGGCGCCGCGCAGGGCGGAATCGCTTTCGATAGTCACGTAATTCTCAATCGTCGGTTACGGACGCAAAGTGGCGGCCAGCAGGTGACCGCCCGGTGCTCGCGGTCTCCAGCGATCAATGGTACTAAACGATGCTCAGGCGGGGCTGTTGCTACCGTGAACTCATCATGACCGACTCCCCCTCGCCCGACGCGCGCCGTTTCGTCTACCGTGACGGGTCGCTCGTGGGGGTGGCACTGGCTCCGGATGACCGGCAGGGGCTCGAGGTCGCTGACTCCTGGCTGGTCGACTCGGGCCGGGTGCGCGCCATCGACCTGCACAGGCAGCGGTTCATGCGCTCGGCAGAGGCGGCAGGATTCGACGACGAGACGGCGCTCGCGGACTTCTGGGCGGCGGCGGTCTCCGCCATTCCACCCATCCACCGCTGGTTTCCCCGCGCGGAACTGAGCCGCACGCGCTCCGGGCGGTGGGAGCTGTCGATTCTGATGCGGCTGGCTCCCCCGCTTTCAGCGTCGGTCGTGCTGCGTACCCATGCCGGGCCCGACCCCCGCAGCATCCGGAACCGCAAGGGCCCCGACCTGCTCACCCTGGCGAGCCTTCGCGACGAGGCCCGCATCGATGGGGTCGACGAGCTCGTGCTGCTCGGGCCGGACGGCGCTGTCGCCGACGGAACCACGACCGCACTGCTCTGGTGGCGCGGCGACGAGCTGCGGATGCCGCCACCCGACCTCGAACGCGTCGACAGCGTCACCGCGCGCTCGGTTCTGGTGCTGGCTGCTGCGCTCGGAGTGCGGGCCGGGTCGGAACGCGTGCGGCCAGCCGACCTCGGCGGTACGGAGGTGTGGGCGGTGAACGCGCTGCACGGCATCCGTGTGGTGAGCGCGTGGCGGGGCGGGCCGGCTGTGGTGGCCGAACCCGGTCGCCAGGCGCTGTGGCAGAGGCGGCTCGGGGCGCTGGCGCGCCCCCTCGCGCCCTGACGGGCAGGCGGATGCGCGGGGCGGGCGGATGCGCGGGCGAGCGACTGCGCGGGCGAGCGGATACTCAGCCGAGGCGGAGCCGCTGGGTGACCAGTTCGGGCGGAACGGGGGTGTGCGAGATCAGCACCACGCTCCGGTCGGGGCCCGCCGCCTCTAGGAGGTCGCGCAGCAGCGTGTCGGCGCGACCCGAATCCACGTTCGCGGTCGGTTCGTCGAAGACCACGACCGGGAAGTCGGCGAGCAGCACCCGCGCGAGCGCTATGCGCTGGGCCTCACCGCCGGAGACGAGGGCCCCGCGCTCGCCGAGCCGCGCAGAAAGCCCGCCGCGTGCGGCCGACCACTCTGCCAGCCCGACCCGGGCCAGCACTGCCAGAAGCTCGTCATCAGTGGCGGTTTCGCGGGCGAATAGCAGGTTCTGCCGCAGATTGGCGTCGAACAGGTACGGAACCTGTTCGCAGAGCCCGATCACCGTGCGAACCTCCTCCGGCGCGAGCTCGCGCACGTCGACGCCGCCGATCGTCACCGAGCCCTCGTGCTCCAGAAACCGCACCAGAACGTGCGCGAGCGTCGTCTTGCCACTCCCGCTCGGCCCCTCGACGAGCAGCCGCTCCCCGGGCCGAACGGTGACGCTGACCGACCGCAGCGCAGGCTCCGGCGCCGGCAGCAGTGCCTCGGCGAGCCCCTGTCTGTCATGCGGGCCGTGCAGAACCGGCCACGTGGCCGATACATCGACGAGACGGATGATCGGAGGTACGCCGCCGGGCGACGCCCAGACAGGTGGAGCCGAGGCTGTCAGCGCGTCGAGCACCCCCGAGGCAGGGAGCTGCGGCGGCAGCGCATCGGGGAGCGCCGAAGCCACCCGCGAGGCGCTCGCGTACACCTGGCGCCAGGCACCCGCGGCGAGCGGAACCGCCGCGAACACCTCGAACACGGCTATCGGCACGAGCACCACGATCGCGAGGAGCGGCCCGGAGAACGTGTGCCCCGCAAGAAGCGGCCCCGAGAAAGCCGTCGCGCCGAGAGGCTGCCCGCCGAGGGCGGTGCCGAGCGCAGTGCCTAGCGCAGGCACGCCTGCCACCAGCGCTGCGACCGT
Source organism: Subtercola boreus (assembly GCF_003399645.1). Taxonomy (GTDB): domain Bacteria; phylum Actinomycetota; class Actinomycetes; order Actinomycetales; family Microbacteriaceae; genus Subtercola; species Subtercola boreus_A. The sequence continues at coordinate 54,676 of NZ_NBXD01000013.1, read as the reverse complement.
CGCCAGGCCCGCGAGCAGCGAGACCACGGCAGCCGTGGCCCCCGCTCCGGCAGCACGGCGGGACGCAGACCGGGTGAGCCGCGCATCGGTTTCGGCGAGGTGGAGGAGCCGGGCATCCGTCGCCCCGAAGGCCGCCAGAACATCGAGGTTCTGCACGAAGTCGAGCGTCTCGTCGGCGAACGACCCGCGCAACGGAGCGAGTTCGCGCTCAGCGCGGGCGGCGATGCGTGTGTCGATCCACGTGCCGAGCACGAGTGCGATCACCAGGGTCGCAGCCAGCGCGATCGCGGCGGCGGGCAGGAGCAGCCAGACACCGACGACGGCGAGAACCGCCACGAGCAGCGAGGTCAGCAGCGGCTGCACGACTTTGAGCGAGAGGTTCTGCAGATCATCCACGTCACCGACGAGGCGGGCGAGCAGGTCGCCGCGGCGGGTGGCGGCGAGTCCGTCGGGGGCGAGCGGGATGATGCGTTCGTAGATCGCGACCCGGAGCGACGCGAGGGCGCGGAAGGCTGCACCGTGACCGGCGAGTCGATCAAGATAGCGGAACGTGGCGCGGGCCAGGGCGAATGCGCGCACACCCACGACGGCGATCGACAGGTACAGGATGGGCGGCTGTTCCGCCGCGCGCGCGATGAGATACGCAGAGGTGCCGAGGAGCGCCACGGTCGACAGCGCGCTGAGCAGCCCGAACGCGAGTGCCGGCGCGAACGCCCGAGGCGACGGCTGCGCCAGACGCAGTACCTCCGTGGCCCGCATCAGCGAACCGCCCCGGTGGAGCGGATGGCGGACAGGGCGGCGGTGGCGGAGCTGGGCTCGGCGGCGAGCGCGGGCGCCGCGAGCTCGAGCAGCTGGTCGGCCGCGAGCCGGAACGCGTCGCGGTGCGACACGACGAGCACGGCAACCCCGCCCGCCGCGAGCGCGCGCACGCCCGCGATGAGCCGGGCCTCGGTCGCCGCATCGAGCGCCGAGCTGGGTTCGTCGAGGAGGAGCACACCGCAGTCCCGCTCGAGCAGGCGGTACACGGCGCGCGCCACAGCGACTCGCTGGGCCTGTCCGACCGAGAGTCCGGCGCCGTTCACACCGAGCACGATCGCCGAATCGATGTCGTCGGCGGCCGCCAGCGCGAGGGCGCGCTCGACGAGAGCCCGCGATGGATCTTCGCTGCCGAGCGTCAGATTGTCGAACACGGTGCCTGCCAGGAGTGACGGACGCTGCCCCGCCCACGCGATCGGCGCCGCGTCGATGGTGCCCGAGAAGGGCACGAACCCGAGCATGGCGCCGACGATGCTCGACTTCCCCGCGCCGCTCGGGCCCGCGAGCACGGTGAGCGTTCCCGGCCGCAACTCCGCTGAGAAGTCCTGCACGGCGAACCGCGCATCATCGAGAGGACCATGACTGACCCACAGACGCGTAATCGCAGCACCGTGCGTCCTCTCGCCGAGCGCGGAGGCGACGCGGGCAGCCGCGGGGGCGGGATCCGCGGCAGCGGGGTCCGCGGAAAGTACCTCGAAGACCGCATCCGTCGCCGCCACCCCGTCCGCAGCCGCGTGGAACGCCGCCCCCACCTGCCGCAGCGGCAGGAACGCCTCGGGCGCCAGCATCAGCACGAACAGCCCCACACCGAGCCCCAGGTCTCCTCCCACCAACCGCAACCCGATCGACACCGCCACCAGCGCAACCGACAGGCTCGCGGCCAGCTCCAGCGCGAATCCGCTGAGAAAGGACAGCCGCAGCACCTTCATGGTGCTGACGCGGTACTGATCGGTCACGGCCCGGATGCGCCCCACCTGGCGCTTCTCGCGCCCGAACACCTTAAGCGTCGACAGCCCCTCCACGACGTCGAGGAACCCTGACGACAACGCCCCGAGCTTCTCCCACTGCGCGGCCTGCAGCGCCTGGGTCGCCCAGCCGATCAGCACCATGAACACCGGGATGAGCGGAAGCGTCAGTACGACGATGACGCCGCTGGTGAGGTCGGCGACCAGCATCACCACCACCAGAACGGGAGTCGCGATCGCGGTGAGAATGAGCTGCGGCAGGTACTTGGCGAAGTAGGTGTCCAGAGCATCCAGCCCCGTCGTCACCATCGTGCTGACCCGCACGCTGCTCCGACCGGCCAGCCACCCGGGCCCGAGCCGCGCCACCGAGGCCAGCACCTTCCGCCGCAGCTCGCTCTTGACGATCGCCGAACCGCGCGCCGCGTTGACCTCCATCAGCCAGACGATCGCCGAGCGCAGCACGATCACTCCGACCAGCGCGGCGAGCGACGGCACCAGCATCGAAAGAGACGCCCCACCGATCGCGGCCACGACGGTCGAACTCACGAGCCAGGCGAATCCCACGATGCAGGCGGTCTGCAGGGCGGCGAGAACCCCTCCGAGCCCGAAGAACAGGCGGGCGGATGCCGCGTACCGCAGCCTCGCATCGACGGGTTTCACGCTGAGACCGGCCCGGGCGCACTTGCGTCAGCCGCGACATCCGGAGCTTCACCGGTGATCGTCGACCGACTGACGCGCCTGCGGAAGACCCAGTATGTGAACGCCTGGTACGCCAGAATCAGCGGCACGAACACCAGTGCCACCCAGCTCATCAGTGTGAGCGTGTACCCCGACGACGACGAGTTCGCGATCGTCAGGCTGTGGGCGGGGTCGTTCGTCGCAGGCATCACATCGGGGAACAGCGACAGGAACAGCGACGCGACAGCGACGGCGATCGTTGCAGCCATGAGCGTGAAGGCCCAGCCCTCCGCTTTGCGCTGGTTCGCGAGCCAGGCGCCCACGAGTGTGACCGCTGCGACGGCCGACAGGATGCCCGAGAGCACCGACCCGAACGACACCGTCGTCCAGACGAGGAACCCGGCGGCGACCACGATCGTGACAAGCCCCGCACGGCCCGCCAGCAACCGCGCCCGTTCCCGGATCGGACCTGTCGTCTTCAGCGACACGAACACGACGCCGTGGGTGAAGAAGAGCAGCAGAGTGGTGAGCCCACCGAGCACGGCGTAGGGCGAGAAGAGGTCCACCACACTGCCGGTGAAGTTGAACCCGGCGTCGAGGGGCACGCCCCGTACGACGTTCGCGAACACCAGGCCCCAGAGGAAGGCGGGCACGGCCGAGCCGACCACGATCATCCGGTCGAAGCGTCTCTTCCAGACCAGCTCCGGGCGCTGGTGCCGGTACTCGAAGGAGACGCCGCGCAGGATGAGCGCCAGGAGAATGGCGAGGAACACCAGGTAGAAGCCGCTGAACAGCGTTGCGTACCACTCCGGGAAGGCCGCGAACATGGCGGCGCCCGCGACGATGACCCAGGTCTCGTTGAGGTCCCAGATCGGTCCGATGGTGTTGATCAGCACACGCCGGTCGACGTCATTCGGCCCGCGCGAGTCGCGGCCGAGGAAGGGCAGCGACATGCCGACACCGAAGTCGAAGCCGTCGAGCACGAAGTAGCCGATGAAGAAGAAGGCCAGCAGGCCGAACCAGAGGGTGGGGAGGTCCATGTCTAGTACACCGTCGCTTCGTGCCTGATCTCGCCCGACTCGGCATCCGGCACCGGCGCGTCGTCGGGCCCCTTCTGAACGGCCTTCTTGATCAGCCGGAACTCGACCACGGCGAGCGTGCCGTAGATCAGCGTGAAGGCGACCAGGGAGATGAGCACCTCGAGACCGGTCGTGTTGGGCGAGACGGCGTCAGACGTTTTGAGCAGACTGAACACGATCCACGGCTGCCGGCCCATCTCGGTGAAGACCCAACCCATGATCATCGCCGCGAGCGGAAGCGGCATCGACCAGATGGCGACCCGCCAGATCCAGCGCTTGGTGGGCATCCGCCCCTTGCGGGTGAACCAGAGGCCGCCGACCGAGATCAGGATGGCGAGAACCCCGAACGCGATCATGTACCGGAACGCCCAGTAGGTGACCCAGATGGTCGGTGTGTAGTCGCCCGGGCCGTACAACTGCGTGTACTGGGCCTGAAGATCGTTGATGCCCTCTACAGTGCCGTCGAAGGTGTGGGTCGACAGGAACGACAGCAGGTACGGAATGCGGATCGAGAACAGCTCGCTCACCCCGTCGGGTGTACCGAGCGTGAACACCGAGAACGATGCGTTCGCGCCCGTCGAGGTGTTGTAGAGCGCCTCGGCCGCTGCCATCTTCATCGGCTGCGTCGACACCATGGCGAGCCCGAGCTGGTCTCCCGAGAGCACGGTGAGCGTCCCGGCGACCACCATCATCCAGAGCCCGAACCTCAGCGCCGGGCGCATCGTCTCGAGGTGCTGGTTGCGTGAAAGGTGCCAGGTGGCGGCGCACACGATCAGAGCGGCAGACACCATGAAGCAGGCGAAGATCGTGTGCGGGAAGGCAGCCAGGGCGACCTTGTTCGTCAGAAGCGCCCAGATGTCGGTGAGTTCGGCGCGACCCTTCGCCTCGTTGATCCGGTAGCCGACCGGGTTCTGCATGAAGGAGTTCGCCGCGATGATGAAATACGCGCTCAGGATGCTCGCCAGCGCGGTGACCCAGATGGTCGCGAGATGGAGCTTCTTCGGCAGGCGGTCCCAGCCGAAGATCCAGAGGCCGATGAAGGTCGCTTCGAGGAAGAACGCCAGCAGCCCCTCGAGCGCCAGCGGCGCACCGAAGACGTCGCCGACGAAGCGGGAGTAGTCCGACCAGTTCATACCGAACTGGAACTCCTGCACGATGCCGGTCACCACACCCATGGCGAAGTTGATCAGGAAGATCTTGCCGAAGAACTTCGTCAGCTGCAGGTACTTCGCCTGCCCTGTGCGAACCCACGCCGTCTGGAAGATGGCGACGGTGAGGGCCATGCCGATGGTGAGCGGCACGAAGAGAAAGTGGTAGATGGTCGTGAGCCCGAACTGCCAGCGCGACAGCAGCAGCGGGTCGAGCAGGTCGTTCACGATTCCTCCACGCGTCTTGTTCTACAGTTTGTAGAAGTTGACTTCTACCTAGTGTAGAACAGCTTTCTACCTCTCGTAGAACGCGCAGGAAAAACCCGCTAATGTAGTGGTCATGGCAACACTTGGCGATCTTGAGCGCTCGATCATGGAACGGCTCTGGCAGAGCGACGCACCCGTGACGGCCGCCGAGCTGCGTGACGAGCTGGCGCACAAGACCAGTGCCGGCAAAGACCTCGCACTGACAACCATGCTCACCGTTCTCTCGCGCCTCGAGCGCAAGGGTTTCGTCGACCGCGACCGCAAGGTGCGCCCGCACCTCTACTTCGCCGTGACCACCCGCGCCGATCACACCGCCGAGCTCCTCCAGCAGGTGCTGGGCAGCGAGCCCGACCGCGCGGCCGCGCTGGCGCGGTTCGTGGGTCAGGTCAGTCCGCAGGAGGCCGACACTTTGCGCCAGCTGCTCGAACAGCGGGCTGCGACACCCGGCGACGAGAGCTCGTCGACGTCGGCGATCCGCGCCACCCCGGCCAACTGACGGCCGCGACAGCTACGCTGGGCGCGTGCTTTTCGCCTCTCTGACCCTTGCCGCGCTCGCGGTCATTCTGGCGTGGCCGGTTCCCGTTCTGCTCGCCAGGGCGCACTGGCCATCGCGCTCCCCCGGTGTTGCGCTGCTGCTCTGGCAGTCCATCGCCCTCACCGGTGGCCTGTCGATGATCGGGTCACTCGTGACGTTCGGGCTCATCCCGTTCGGCGGCAGCATCATCAGCGGGCTGCTCGACCTGCCGCCCCTGCTCTTCGCCGGCGCACTACCCCCCGGGGTCGGCCTCATCCACGTTTTCGCTCTGTCGAGCGCTGCCCTCCTCGCGGCTCATCTCGTGCTGAACCTCATCGTCACGATCGTGCGCACGGAACGCCAGCGCCGCCGACACCGTTCGCTTGTCGACCTGCTGAGTACGCCCCTGGTCGGCCGGCCCGGTACGCTCATCCTCGATTCACCCGCGCCGGTGGCCTACTGCCTGCCGGGCGCCCGCACCGTCACGGTGCTCTCTGAAGGCCTGGTCTCGCTGCTCGACGCCGACCAGCTCGAGGCGGTCATCGCGCATGAACGCGCTCACCTGCAGCAGCAGCACCACATTCTGCTCGTCGCCTTCGAGTCGTGGCGCGGCTCATTACCGTGGTTCCCGATCGCGACGCTCGCACAGGTCGCCGTCTCACTGCTGATCGAGATGCTGGCGGATGACCAGAGCCGTCGTTCCACCGACAACACGACCCTCGCCGAAGCGATCGCGCTGGTCGGTTCGGCCGAAACGCAGAACATCGTGCGCCGCGGTTCCTCCGCGGTCGCGGTGACCGATCCGGCACCCCCCGCGGTTCTGGTGCGCATGCGACGACTCACCAACCCGGAGCCGCAGCTGACGCTCGCCGCCCGCACGGGCATCCTGGGCCTCGCTGCGCTCCTGCTGGCGTTTCCGGTCGTGCTGCTCTTCACGTCGTAGCACGACCGGAAACCGCCGTCACAGGATGCTCTAGAAGAGCTTCTTGCCGTCGAGCCATTCCTTCGCGATGTCGGCCGAAGACTTCTGGTCGGTCGTGCTCTCACCGTTCATCTTCACGAGATCTTCAGTGGTCAGCGCGGCGTCGACCTTGTTGATCACGTCGGTCACCTCGGGGGTCGCGGCGTCTTTGTTGATCAGCGGTACGACGTTCGACGCGAGGAACAGGTTCTTCGGGTCGGTGAGCGTCACGAGGTTGTTCTCGCCGATGCTCGGGTCGGCGCTGTAGATGTTCGCGACCTGGATGGTGTTGTCGAGCAGGGCCTTCAGCGTGAGCGGGCCGGCGGAGTCATCGATCGGCGTGAAGCCGACCGTGACGTTGTAGGTGCTGAGCAGCCCGGGAGGGCCGTAGGGGCGGGTCGCGAGTTCGGCGTTACCGCCGAGTGTGACGTTCGACACTTTGGCCAGATCGGCGATGCTCGTCACGCCGTTGGCGTCGGCGAACGCCTTGGTGACGTTGTAGGAGTCCTGGTCGGCTGCGGCGGACTGCTCGAGAACTTCGAGGTTCGCGGGCACGGCCGTCTTCAGTGCGGCATAGACATCGTCGGCCGAGACCGCGGCGGTGGACTTGTCATAGAACTGCAGCAGGTTTCCGGAGTACTCCGGGAAGAGGGTGACCTCTCCGCTGGCGAGAGCGGGCAGGTACGCGTCGCGCTGGCCGATGTTGAACTTGCGGGTCACGGTCTGGCCATTGGCCTCAAGTGCCTGAGCGTAGATCTCCGCAATGATCTCATTCGAGTAGTACGACTGCGAGCCGATGACGATGGTGCCCGCCGCGGCCGAGCCGGTCGAGGTCGAGCCCGCGTCGAGCGGACTGCTCCCTGACGAACACCCTGCCAGTGCGACTGCCGCACTGACCGCGATAACGCCGAGGGCGGCGATACGGCCTTTCTTCAATGCTGTGAACATGCTATTTCCCTTCTTGGATGGGGGATCCCACCACCGCGCGCGGCCGGAGTGGCCGAGAGCGGACGTCTGATATTCGACCCGCGGTGACACCGCGTGGCACGAACAACCGCTGCAGCAGGGCGAATATGCCCTCCAGCAGCAGTGCGAGCACGGTGACGATGATCGAGGCGCCGATGAGCTCGGCGTAATCGCGGGTCTTGAGGCCGTCGTTGATGAACACGCCGAGTGCGCCGCCACTGGCGAAGTAGGCGAGTGTCGCCGTCGCGACGACCTGCAGCACACCCGAACGGATTCCGCCGATCAACAGGGGCAGGCCGAGTGGAAGCTCCACCTTCGTGAGCACCTGCCATTCGGTCATCCCCTGCGCGCGAGCAGCGTCGACGGTGCGCCTGTCGACGGCCTCGACCCCGGCGTAGGCGCCCGAGAGCAGGGAGGGGATGGCGAGGATGACGAACGCGAGCAGCGGCGCCTTGAACCCGATCCCGATCGCCAGCGCGAAGATGATCAGCAGGCCGAGGCTCGGCAGCGCGCGCAATCCGCCCGAGGTGAGCACGGCCACGTCGCGGCCGCGGCCGGTGTGGCCGATCCACAGGCCGAGCGGAATGGCGATGATCGCGGCCAGCGCCACCGCGCCGAAGGTGTACGAGAGCTGCTCGCCGATGCGCACCCAGATGCCGCCGGGGCCGTTCAGGTGGGCAGGATCGAAGATCCACGCGATCCCGTCGAGAAAGAGGTTCACGAGGTCACCGTCCCCGTGAGGGCGCGCTCGGCTGTGCGGCGCCTGGTCTGGCGGGCCGACGGATCGGCCTTCGCCCACGGCAGCAGGATACGGCCGACCGCCACGAGGATCAGGTCGAACACGATGGCGATGACGAGGGTCGCGACGATGCCGCTGATGACCTCTGCGACGATGTTGCGCTGAAGCCCGTTCAGGAACAGGTAGCCGAGGCTCGAGACGCCGATCACCGAACCGATGCTCACCAGGCTCACCGTACTCACCGAGACCACGCGGAGACCGGCGAGCAGCACAGGACCGGCGAGAGGGAACTCCACCTGCCAGAACCCCTGCCACCCCGAGTAGCCCATGGCGGTGGCCGCCTGGCGTACACCGGAATCGACGGCGGCCAGAGCATCCGCCACCGAACGCACCATGAGCGCAACGGCGTAGATGGTGAGGCCGACGACGACATTGACGGGGTCGAGGATGCCGGTGCCGAGAATCGCGGGAAGCGCGATGAACAACGGCAGCGAGGGCACCGTGTAGAGCAGCCCGCTGATCGTGAGCAGAACGCCACGGGAGGCGTGGTAGCGGTTGGCGACCCAGCCGATGGGGATCGAGATCAGGAAACCCAGGATGATCGGGGGCACGGCCAGGGCGATGTGGTCGAGCGTGAGGCTCCAGATGAGCCCGAGGTTGTTGACGACCCAATTCATGCGAGTGACCTCTTCAGCGCGGCCCAGTTCTGCACGAGGCCGTTCGCGGCACTGGCGGTCACGACTGCAGCACCCCGGTCGGGCGACCGTCTTCGTCGACCACGACGCTGCGGCCGTTGACGACCTCGACCCGCAGGGCGCGTCGACCGCGATCTGCGCCGATGAACGTCGCGACGAAGTCACTGGCCGGCTTCGAGAGGATGTCGGCGGGCGTGCCCGCCTGCGCGATGCGGCCGCCCTTCTCAAGCAGCACGACCTGGTCGCCCAGGAGAAACGCCTCGTCGATGTCGTGCGTCACGAACACGATGGTCTTGCCGAGTTCGCGCTGGATGCGCACCAGCTCCTGCTGCAGCTCGGCCCGCACGATCGGGTCGACGGCGCCGAAGGGTTCGTCCATCAGGAGGATGTTCGGATCGGCCGCGAGGCCGCGGGCCACACCGACGCGCTGCTGCTGACCCCCTGACAGCTGGCTGGGGTACCGCTCGGCCAGTTGCCGGTCGAGCCCCACGGTGTCGAGCAGCGTGAGCGCCGCCTCACGGGCGTCGGCCTTCTTCACCCCGTTCAGCATCGGGACGGTGGCGACGTTGTCGACCACTTTGCGATGCGGCAGCAGGCCCGAGTTCTGCATGACGTAACCGATGCTGCGCCGCAGTTTCACGGGGTTGAGAGAGTAGATGTCCTCGCCATCGATCTCGATGTCGCCCGACGTCTTGTCGACCATCCGGTTGATCATGCGGAGGATCGTCGTCTTGCCCGACCCCGACGATCCGACGAGAACCGTGGTCTGACGCGCAGGGATGACCAGATCGAGTGCGTCGACCGCCACCGTTCCGTCGGGGAACTGCTTCGTCACCGTGCGGAATTCGATCACGCAGATCTCCAGTCGTGAGGTTGAGAGCTAAGCCAAACACCGAAACCGTGAATTGGCAAAGCACGCCGTTGCGCTTGACACAGTGTGACGCAACCCTCCGACAGGCGGAGCAGACCTACTTCTTCGAGGCGGCCTTGGCCGGCTTCTCGCTGAACGATGCGAGGTAGGTCGAGACGATCGAGCGTGCCTCGGTGATGATCCTGTCGTCGCCGTCTTTCTCGCTCACGAAGGCGCGCACCAGGAGCGCATCCATCATGTTGACGGTCATCTCGAGGTGCAGGGTGAGTTCGGCCGTCGAGTCGAGGCCGAAGTCCTGGCTGATGATGGCGGCGAACGCGTTGGCGATGCGCACCGACCGGATGCCCGCCGGCTCGACATCGGGGTATGACACGAGGTCGCCGAGACGGATCGAGGTGAAGCCGACCTCGGTGCGGTGCATGGCGACCGACGTCTCGAAGGCGATCATCATCATGTCGATCCAGGTGGCGGGCTTCTCGCGCAGGATGTTCTCGCGCGTCTGCCGCAGGAAGCGGTCCATGCTGCGCAGGCTGAGGGCCGACAGCACGGCGATCCGGTCGGGGAAGTACCGGTACACCGTGCCGATCGAGGCGCCCGCCCGCTCGGCGACCATGGCCGTGGTCATGCGCTCGACGCCGACCTCTTCGACCACCTCGGCAGCAGCGTCGACCAGCGCCGAAATTCGGGTGGAACTGCGCACCTGCACGGGTTCGTTGCGTACGTTGACCATTTCGAGCAGGGTTTCATCGATGAGCTTACTGAGTGACACTTTTCTGGCCGGCCCCTTCACTATGAGCGGTGGCCGCTGGCGGGCATCACCTTCTGCTCGGAATGTTCTTGTGTAACAAGTAAGTCTCATGTTACTCGCCGTGTCTGCGTGACCAGTGACAATGGGCGCAGGTTCTTGAGAAGTTCTCCACCATCTGTCAGAAAACTGTGCTGATGGTGTCGCGAACGTAAGACTTTCTGTCGAATGGATGCTCGTGGCCAACCTCACGCCGGGTCAGACGCTCTGCAGGGACGTCTGACAGACTGATCACGTGGCAGACGAAACGGTACGATCCCCCCTTCCGGCCGCGACGCCCTGGGCCATTCCTGAGCGCATCACGCCGGAGCGCATTCTGCACCGCGCGGCCCGCATCGAGGATGCGCTGCACGAGTTCCGCGAGAACAGGGCTCGTAAACGCGGTTACGACACCACGGTCATCCCCTACACCGGCTACGGCTCGACGGCGTGGATCCGGGTGCTCGGTCGCGTGCTGCTCACCCACGACCGCAAACCGCGCCGGCGCCTGCCGATCATCGGTCGGCGCGAGGAGATGGTGCGCGGCTGGCGCAGCTTCACCTCGGTGCCCATCAACGAAGTCGATGTGAGCGTGACCGTCGGCGGCGTCGAACACCAGGTCAAGGCCGACCGGGGCGGCGTGGTCGATGCGGTCATCCCCGCGACACTCGAACCGGGCTGGCACACGATCTCACTGCGCGCCGAAGACTCCCCGATCGTCGAATCGAAGGTCTTCATCATCGCGCCCGAGACACAGTTCGGCGTGGTGAGCGACATCGACGACACCGTCATGGTGACGGCCCTCCCCCGCCCCCTGCTCGCGGCATGGAACACCTTCGTACTCGACGAGCACGCGCGCATGCCCACGCCGGGCATGGCGGTGCTGCTCGACCGGCTGGCATCGGGTCATCCCGGGTCGCCCACCATCTACCTCTCCACGGGCGCATGGAACGTGGCGCCGACCCTCAGCCGCTTTCTGTCGCGCAACCTGTACCCGTCGGGGCCCCTGCTGCTCACCGATTGGGGGCCCACCCACGACCGGCTCTTCCGCAGCGGTCGCGAACACAAGCGCGACAACCTGCATCGGCTCGCCGAGGAGTTCCCCACGATGCAGTGGCTGCTCATCGGCGACGACGGGCAGCACGACGAGGAGATCTACGGGGAGTTCGAAGAGCAGCACCCCGAGAACGTCGCGGCGATCGCCATCCGGCAGCTCTCCCCGAGCGAGGCGGTGCTCGCCGGTGGTCGTTCGAAGTCTGAGTCGATGAGCGAGAAGTCCGACGCGCTCTGGGTGTACGCCCCCGACGGTTCGGGGCTGGCGAAACAGCTCCACGCGGCCGACCTGCTGTAGTCGCTGCGCCGGAGTGGCCACATGAACAAGCAGCAGGCAGTACAACTAGCCCGGCTGAGGCTGGCTAACCAGCACATCCAACAGCCACCCGCCCTCGACCCGACCGGTGTCGTGCGGTTCATGACCGCGATGCAGGCGCAAGACCTTCCCGGAGCGAAAAGGTCGATCGCCCTGCGCTCCCCCGGCGCCACGCTCGCCACCGTCGACGACGAGTTGAACTCCGGCGCGGTCGTGCGTTCGTGGCCCTTCCGCGGAACCCTGCACTTCGTCGTCGCCGAAGACCTCGAATGGATGCTCGACCTCACCGCCACGCGCACGGTGACCGGCGCGGCCACCCGTCACCGGCAGCTCGGACTGGACTCCGACACGTTCGAAAAGGCCCGCGCCGTGGCAATCGCTAGCCTGGAGGGCGGTCGGTCGCTGGTTCGCGACGCGCTCTTCGCCGAGTTCCGGGTGCACGGAATCGATACGACGAGCAACCGCGGCTCGCACCTGCTGTGGTACCTCAGCCACACCAAGACGCTGTGCTTCGGGCCCATGGTGGGCGGGGCGCAGGCTCTGGTGCTGCTCGAGGAGTGGGTCGAGCATCCGCGTCGCCTCTCGCACGACGAGGGCGCGCGGGAGCTCACCCTGCGGTACTTCACCAGCCACGGTCCGGCAACGCTGAGGGACTTTCTGTGGTGGTCGAACCTGCTCACGGGCGACGCCCGGTTGGGGCTGGACGCCGCCCGCGACAACCTCGAATCGCTGGTCGTCGACGGTGCGGAGTACTGGATGCCCGCCGGCACGCTCGCGCAGCCCCCACTGCGAGCGGTAGTGCAGCTGCTGCCGGGCTTCGACGAATACCTGCTGGGTTATGCGAACCGCACCGCGGTGCTTGCTCCGGAGTACTGGGAGCGGATCGTTCCGGGCAACAACGGTATGTTCATGCCGACCATTGTGGCCGGCGGCCGCATCGTCGGAACCTGGTCCCGCAGGGCGTCGCCGAAACGGGTCGCAGTGCTGCCGCAGCCCTTCGAGCCTCTGTCGGCGGCGCAACAGCGGGGTGCTGCGCGTGCGGCTGACCGCTACGCGGCCTATCTCGGCGTGCCCCTCGCACCGTAGAGGCGCGCTGAGGCGCCTCGAGCCGCGACCCGCGGGGACAGGTCAGGTGGCAGGGGTGGGCGCACTTGCGGCGGTGGGCTTGGTCGGGCTGCCGCGCCCTGCGGGCTTGCCGGGGATGGATGGGGTGGGGTGGGCGGATGGTGGGGTAAACGGCTGGATATGAGCACAGTACGGTGCGCGGATGGCTGGGCCGGATGGCCGGGAGCACGCGACGCGATGCTCGGGCGTGCTGTGGGTGTGGGCTCGCTGCGCGCGCCGGGTTAGCCGGTTTGTGGGAGTGGGCGGGCGCGGTTTTGTTGGCAGGGTCTGGGGGTTTGGGTCCAGTCGAGCCAGTCGGGTGGGATGAGGTGCGGGGTGCCGTTTTGCATGACCAGTTTCCATTTTGTTTTGTGTACATGGGAGTGGTGGAAGTGGCAGAGGAGTGCGCCGTTGTCGAGGTCGGTGCGGCCGGGTTGGTGGTCTTTCGTTTGCCAGCCTTCGACGTGGTGTGATTCGCACCAGGATGGTGGTGCTTCGCAGGAGGGCCAGACGCATCCGCCGTCGCGGGCGGCCAACGCACGGTTTTGCGCGGCGGTAAAGAGACGCTTCGTTTTGCCGTGCTGTAACACCTGCCCGTGCTCACCGAACAGGGTGGTGATGACATCGGAGTGGCAGAGCAGGGTTTCGATCGTGCTCGCGGGAACGGGTTCGGTGAGGCCGTCGATCCAGCCGATACCGCGACCGGAGGTGATGTCGTCGAGGGTGGCGTGCACGTTCACGGTGGGGGCTGCCCCGTTCAGGCGCGGCATCGACGGCAGGCCTGCTGCGGTGGTGACGAGTTGGAGGAGGCCGTCGGCGAGTTTCTGACCCCGAGTGCGGGTGTCGCGGAGTAGCGGGTCGACCGAGTCGTCGTCGGGGGCGGTCAGATCGCCGGTGCCGGTGCCGGTGCCGGTGGTGTCTGTGAAGGTGGGGATGCGGGGGCTCGTGAACGGCTCCAACGCTGCCCGGAGGTGACCGGCGGCGGTCGGGGGGAGGAGGCCGGTGAGTTTTGTCATGCCGGTCTTCTCCGTGACCAGGGTCAGGTGGCGTCTGTCGTGCAGTTGGGCTTCGGTGGGCTCGGTGCCGTCGGGGTCGAGGTGTGCGATCATCCGTACTGCAAACCCGTCGATGTCATCGGCTGAGAAGCACTGGGCACCCGCAGAGTTCTGCGCCAGAGACACCAGTTCCGCCTCAGCCTCGATCAGAGCATCCGTGAACCCCGTCCGTTTCGCCAACCGGCCGAGCCGGGTCGTGATCACGGCCGCCGCGTCAAGACCGATCGCACCCAACCCCACCGCCTCCGCGACGTGGGAGAACGCGGGCAGGTTCGGCAGACCACACAGCGACATCGTGATCCGGAGCTTCCCCCCGACATCCATCAGCCTTTTAGCGGTCTGTTCGCTGGTGCCGGTATGGGCGATCAGGAACCGGGCAGGGTTGGAGAAGTTGGAAGCCTTCGACAACCCCTCTTCGCCGAGTTCGGGTCTGCACCGGTCAGCCACCTCCCCAGCCAATTGCAGGCGCAACGATGTGACCAACCGTTCCAGGTACTCGACCTGCACCACACCAGCCATCAACTCACCAGTGGCAAGCCCCGTGGGCGCGGCAGGAACGGCACCCGATCCGGGGTCGAGTACGCCCAACCCGATGAGCGCATCCACGCACCCCACAATCGCCGACGCCGTGTCGACTTCGGGTGGTGTGGGCGGTGGTTTCATGACTCCAGTCAAACACCAACCACTGACATTACCTCAGCAAAAACACCCCAAAACAGACCAACCCCGAAAATAGTTTCTGAGAGTTTTCGCAGCTTGGAAATCGAAGAATGCCGCCGACCCCGGGAGGGGGCCGACGGCATCCTGAAGCGTGAAAACCTACGCCTGAAGCGCGGCCTGCAGGTCGATCGTGATGGTGACGTCGTCGCCGACGAGCACTCCGCCGGCCTCGAGCGGCGCGTTCCAGCTGACACCGAAGTCGTTGCGGTTGATGACGGTCTTCGCCGTCAGACCGAGCTTGTAGTTGCCGTAGAGGTCGTTGCCGAAGCCACCGAACTCGACGTCGAACGTGACGGGCTTGGTGACGCCCTTGATGGTCAGGTCGCCGGTCACCTTGAGGTCGTCCTTCTCGGCGACGACGCTGTTCGAGACGAACGAGATCGTCGGAAACTCCGGGGCGTTGAAGAAGTCGTTGGTGCGGAGGTGTCCGTCGCGGTTCTCGTCGCCGGTGTTGATCGAGGCGACCTCGGCCGTTGCGGTCAGCTTGGTGTCGAGGGGGCTCTCACCAGTGACGAAGGTGGCGTCGAACTTCTCGAACTTGCCCTTGACCTTGCTGATGAGCAGGTGGCGAACGCTGAAAGAGACCTCGCTGTGCGAGGGGTCGATGGTCCAGGTGCCGGCTTTGTGTCCGGGGATCGTGTACGTGTCGCTCATGATGTCTTCTTCCTGATCTGGGTGAAACGTCGAAGTGAAGGAACACATCGACAATACTTGTAGATACAAACGTATCGTTCACTTCATTATTCCGCGAGAGTGACAGAGTTGACCTATGACTGATGAAACAACGCGTGTCGATTTCTGGTTCGACCCCTCGTGCCCCTGGGCCTGGATGACCAGCCGATGGGTCGACGAGGTGAGTACTCACCGCGATCTCGATGTCACCTGGCATGTCATGAGCCTCGCGATCCTCAACGAGAACAACGAGATGACGGAGGGGATGCGAGCCTTCCTGCCCCGCGCCCTCCGCTACACCCAGCTCGTCACTGCAGTGAAGGAGCTGCACGGCCAGCAGTTCGTGAAGCCGCTCTACGACGCGCTCGGCACGCGCATCCACCTCGGCCAGCGCACCGACACCGACGCGGTGATCGCCGAGGCTCTCGAAGAGGTGGGACTCCCCGCCGAACTGTCGAACGATGCTCCGGATGATCCAGAGGCCAACCCCTACCGTTTCGAGAGCGAATTGCGGGAATCGCACCGCAGCGGCATCGACCTGGTGGGCCAGGATGTCGGCACGCCCATCCTCGCTGTCGATGGGATCGCCTTCTTCGGGCCGGTCATCTCTCCTGCTCCCACAGGGGAGGTCGCACTCACGCTGTGGGACGGAATCGTCGCCGCGGCGAGCTTCGACGGGTTCTTCGAGCTGAAGCGCAGCCGCACCCGCGACCCGATCTTCAGCTGATCGGCAGCGTGGGTTTACGCCGTTTGGGCCCGGCGTCGCTTAGCGTAGGGCTATGAAACGTTCGGTGCGCCTCTTCGTCGCGGCTGCGCTGGTGCTGTCGGCGGGTGTCGCGACGAGCGCTGTGGCGCCCCTGACGGCCTCGGCCAGCATCGCCGTGCGCACCGACTACCCCAGCTGGGACGACGTGAACGCGGCCAAGGCGAACGAGGCCACGAAGGCCGCCGAGGTGCAGAACATCACGTCTCTCATCGGCGATCTGCAGCAGCAGGCGGCCGAACTCGGTGACGTCGCCATCCAGAAGGGTAACGAGTACCTGAAGGCGACTGCTGCGCTGCAGTCCGCGACCCAGGTCGCCGACACCGCCCGACAGCGCGCAGACGACGCGAGCACCAAAGCCGCCGAGGCGAAGAAGCAGTTCGCCCAGCTCACGGTGGAGCTCTATCGCTCCGGTGGCAACCAGACCGCCAACCTCTTTCTGAGCGGCGCGCAGGCCGACACCCTGCTCGACCAGCTCGGAACCCTCAGCAAGCTCACCCAGCAGTCCGCCCGCCTGAGCGCTCTCGCCACATCGACGCAGAACCTCGCAGACACGCTGAACTCGCAGGCCGGCGTCGCCGAGTCCGCGAGGGCCCAGCTGAATGACGCCGCCGAGCAGGCCGCCGCGGATGCGACCGCCGCCCAGCAGGCCGCCGACGCTGAGGTCGCAACCCAGCAGGCGCAGAGCGATGTGCTGTTCGCCCAGCTCGCGAGTCTCAAGGACACCACAGCCGCCGTCGAGCAGCAGTACCAGCTCGGAGTGGAGGCAGCCCGCCAGGCCGCCGAACTTGCCGCCGCCAAGGAGGCCGCCGCGAACGCCGGTGACGGAAACGGAAACGACAGCAGCGCCGAGGTCGGCGGCGGGTCGGGTGGCACGAGCGTGGCCGTCTCCGATCCGCAGGCCGCGAAGAACTACGCGCAGGGCCAGGTGAGTGCGCGCGGCTGGGGTTCCGACCAGTTCCAGTGCCTGCTCAACCTCTGGAATCGCGAGTCCGGCTGGCGTGCGAACGCCCTGAACGAGTCGAGCGGCGCCTACGGCATCCCGCAGTCTCTACCGGCGAGCAAGATGGCCTCCGCCGGCGCCGACTATCGCACCAACGCCGCGACGCAGATCAACTGGGGCCTCGCCTACATCACGGGCCGCTACGGCAATCCGTGCGGGGCCTGGGCGCACTCTCAGAACACCAGCCCGCACTGGTACTGAGCACAGAGGGTCTGCCCCGGGCATCCTGCCCTCAGGGCTTCAGGAAGACGTCGTCGAGTGTCACCGTCTGAAGCCCGCGGCTCCGGATGATCTCCAGCAGCTGAGGGAACACCTCGGTCACCGGGGTGAAGTTGAGGTGCCCGATGACGATGTGCTGGGGCAGGAACCACGTCTCGGCGAACCCCACGAGCTGCTCAGAGGTGATGAGGCCGGAGTCGGAGAGCGATCCGTACCAGAGCACCGGCGCCGTATAGCCGATGCTCGCCGCGAGATGGTCGGTGCGGTGGTTGTGGAACCCGTACGGCGGCCGGAAGTCGGGCCGAACATCCACCCCGAAGGTGTCGACGAGAAAGTCGTGGTTCTTCTGCAGCTGCTCGATGACCTCGTCGTCGGAGGCTTCGGTGAGGTCGACATGGTCGAAGGTGTGATTGCCGAGCTGGATCTGGCCCGTCGCCACGAGAGGGCGGAGCAGGTCGGCGTTCTCAGCCCAGCCCTCGTAGGCGCCGTTCGCGAAGAGGGTGAGGCGGGTACCCGTGTCCCGGGCGAACTCGGCGTACTTTCTGATGACCTCGCTGCTCGAGCCGTCGTCGACCGTCCAGGCGAGCAGGTTGCCCGTGCCGGGCAGCTCGGTGATCACCCCGTCGGGAATGGCGACCTTCACGAGATCCGGTCGGGCCGGCGCGGTGGGCGTGGGGGTCGACGTGGGGATCGGGGTGGGCGCCGGTGTTCGCGTGAACGTGGGCGTCGGTGTGGGTGTCATGGCCTGGTCATCGATCAGGGTGGCTGTCGGCCCGGGTTGTTCCTCGAGGGCATTACACGCCGTCACCGAAGATGCGACCCCAGCTGCGGCTAGGGTGAGGAAGAGACGGCGCTGCACGCGTTCACCGTAGCGGCTGGGAGAGGAATGATGAGCAATCCTCCTGACGACGCAACTCGAGATGACGCGCAGGGGCACTTCCCCGTGCCCGGAGGTCGCGTCAGGGCACTGATCGGCGCCTCGCACCCCGGGCCGACCGTCGCCGTCACCGCTCTCTCGGTCATCCTGGGGTTCGCCACTGGGCTCAGCGCACCGTGGGTTCTCGCCGTCGGCGTCGCCATCCTTGCCGGCCAACTCGCGATCGGCTGGTCGAACGACTGGATCGACGCGCGACGCGATTCCGAGATCGGACGAAGCGACAAACCCATCGCCGCGGGCGAGATCTCGGCTGCGGCCGTGCGGAACGCCTTCATCGTGGTCGCACTACTGACGATCCCGCTCTCGTTCGTGCTCGGTGTCTCGGCCGCCATCGCGCACCTCGTGCTCGTCGTCTCGGGCGTCGCCTACAACCTCGGCATCAAGAAGACGGCCTATTCATGGCTCCCCTACATGCTGAGCTTCGGACTGCTGCCCCAGGTCGTGACGCTCGCCGGCCAGCCTCCCGCAGAAGCCGCGTGGTGGGTCATCGCCACCGGCTCACTGCTGGGGCTCGCCGCACACTTCGCCAACGTGCTGCCCGATCTCGACGCAGACCGGCAGACGGGCATCCGGGGACTGCCGCACCGCCTTGGGCGCATCCCGTCGGGCATCGCGGCGTTCGTCGCGCTGCTGCTCGCCTCCCTCGCCATTCTCATCGGCGCTGGCCCGAGCCTCCTGACGATCACCGGCATGGTGCTCGGGGTGCTGGTGGCGGCGCTCGGCGTACGACTCGTGCTCACGCGACCGCCGGGGCGGGTGCTGTTCCAGCTGATCATCGCCAGCGCACTGATCGACGTGGTGCTACTCGCCCTGCCGGGGTCGCAGCTCAAGGTCTGAGCGCGATTCGCCGTCGCCACGTTTTGCGCAAAAGCACCCAACGGAATCGGTTTGGGTGCTTTTGCGCAAAATGGACGCCGGGCGGGGGCGAGACGGGGCGCGCGGCTAGAGGCGGTTCACGCCGGTGACGTGGATGATCGCTACGCCCTCAGCGGTGGATGCGGTCAGGTCGACTTCCGCATCGATACCCCAGTCGTGGTCGCCGTCGGGGTCGTCGAAGGTCTGGCGCACCACCCACACGTCGCGGCGCTCGTCGATCGTGAGAAGGGATGCACTGCGTGCCGCTCCCCCCGTACCGATGGAGTCGTACTCGCCGTAGTAGCCGTCGAGCGCCTCGGCCCAGGCGGTGCGCGAGAAGCCGAGCGGAGCATCCAGTTCGCCCAGGTCGTCGACCCTGTCGAGCGCCGCGAGCTGCACGCGCTTGAACAGCTCGTTGCGCACCAGGATGCGGAACGCCCGCGGATTCGACACGACGCTGTGCGGCGCCGGCGGCAGCACCGCCGTGACGCCCCGGCCCTGCGCCGCGATGTCGTCGGCTTCGCCCTGCACCTCGGTGGGGTTCGTCAGCTCCTCCCACTCGTCGAGCAGGCTCGAGTCGACCTGCCGCACGAGTTCGCCGAGCCATTCGATGAGATCGATGAGGTCTTCACTCTTCGCCTCGTCGGGGATCGTCGAGCGTGCGGCCTTGAACGCATCCGAGAAGTAGCGGAGGACGAGACCTTCCGAACGGTTCAGTTTGTAGTACCCGATGTAGTCGTTGAAGGTCATCGCGCGCTCGTACATGTCGCGGACGACGGTCTTCGGGCTCAGCTCGAAATCGCCCACCCACGGCTGTGACGCCCTGTAGATCTCGAACGCGGCATCCAGCAGCTCCTCCAGCGGCTTCGGATGCGTGATCTGCTCGAGCAGCTCCATGCGCTGGTCGTATTCGATTCCCTCGGCCTTCATGCTCGCGACGGCCTCGCCCTTCGCCTGGAACTGCTGCGCGCTGAGCACGGGACGAGGGTCGTCGAGTGTGGCCTCGATCACCGAGATGAGGTCGAGCGCGTAGGTCGGAGCGTCGAGGTTGATCAGTTCGAACGCCGCGAGCGCAAACGGTGACAATGGCTGGTTGAGAGCGAAGTTCGGCTGCAGGTCGACGGTCAGACGGATGCCCACCCTGCCGGTCGCGTCGGGCGGCAGCTGCTCGACGATCTCTGCGGTGCGCAGGGTGCGGTAGATCGCCAGCGCCTGGCGCTCGAGTTCGAGCTTTCGGTGGCGGGGCTCGTGGTTGTCTTCGAGCAGTGCGCGAGTGGCGGAGAACGCGTCGCTGAACCCGCCCTCGCCGGCCGGCCGGCCGATGATGTTCAGCAGCATCGCGTGGTTGATCTGCATGCTGCTGGTGAGCGTCTCGGGTTCGGCGTTGATCAGCCTGTTGAAGCTCGGTTCACCCCACGACACGAATCCCTCGGGCGCGCGCTTCTTCACGACCTTCTTCAGCTTCTTCGGGTCGTCGCCCGCCTTCGCGATCAGCCGCGCATTCTCGGTCTCGTGCTCGGGCGCCTGCGACACGACGGTTCCTGCAGTGTCGTAGCCGGCCCGGCCGGCGCGACCCGCTATCTGGTGGAACTCTCGCGCGGTCAGCTGGCGCATCCGCGTGCCGTCGAATTTCGTGAGAGCCGTCAGCAACACGGTTCTGATCGGCACGTTGATACCGACCCCGAGGGTGTCGGTGCCGCAGATCACCCGCAACAGGCCGCGCTGGGCGAGCTGCTCGACGAGGCGCCGGTACTTCGGCAGCATGCCCGCGTGGTGCACCCCGATCCCGGCCCTGATCAGCCGCGACAGGGTGCGGCCGAAGTTCGTGGTGAACCGGAAGTCGCCGATCGCGTCGGCGATCTCATCCCGCTGTTCCCTGCTGACGATGCGGATGCTCGACAGAGCCTGCGCGCGTTCCAGGGCCGCGAGCTGGGAGAAGTGCACGATGTACACCGGGGCCTGCCCGGTCTTCAGCAGGTCTTCGACCGTCTCGTGCACGGGAGTCGTCGCGTAGTAGTAGTTGAGCGGAACCGGCCGCTCCACCCCGGTGACCACGGCCGTTCCGCGGTTGGTGCGGCGCGTCAGATCCTTCGTCAGCCACGACACATCGCCGAGCGTGGCCGACATGAGGATGAACTGCACTCGCGGCAGCGTCAGCAGTGGAACCTGCCACGCCCAGCCCCGCTCGGGGTCGCTGTAGAAGTGGAACTCGTCCATCACGACCTGGTCGACCGGGGCATCGGCGCCGTGCCGCAGGGCGATGTTCGCGAGGATCTCGGCCGTGCAGCAGATGATCGGCGCGTCGCCGTTCACACTCGAATCGCCGGTGACCATGCCGACGTTCGCCGCGCCGAAGATCTCGACGAGGGCGAAGAACTTCTCGCTGACCAGGGCTTTGATCGGAGCGGTGTAGAACGTACGGCGGCCGTCGGCGATTGCGGCGAAGTGCGCAGCGACCGCCACCAGCGACTTTCCGGTACCGGTCGGTGTACTCAGGATGACGTTCTGGCCCGAGACGATCTCGATGATCGCCTCCTCCTGTGCCGGGTACAGCGTGAGGCCGCGTGAGGCGGTGTACTCGGTGAACCGTTCGAAGAGGTCGTCCGGGTCGGCCATCTGGTCGGGTTCGGGGAGGTCAGGCAGGTAGGTGGTCAGCGAGACATCCATGATGCTTCGATCATGCCCTACTCGGCTCAGCGTAGGATTCTCTGTGCCCATGGATCAGAACCCCTCGCCCTCTCCCCCGCCCGGCATCGACCCCGCGGAGCTCGAAGTGGCCCTGCGCGTGCTCGCGAGCCTGCACGAGATCGACGACGAGCATCCGGATTTCGTCGCTGTACGCCGGGCCACCGCCAAGATGTTCAAGTCGGTCAAGAAGAACCGTCGCGACGAGAAACGCGACGCCATCGCGAGCGCCGACCGCAGCGTCATCGCCAATACCGCCACCGGGGCGGCCGATCGCATCGACGATGAGACGCGGGGCATCCAGCTCGCCGCCCTCAGCAGCGCACCGACCGCCGGTACCCTGCTGAAGTCCCGGCCCTGCTACATCTGCAAGCAGCACTACACCCAGGTCGATGCGTTCTACCACCAGCTCTGCCCAACCTGTGCGGCGATGAGCCACCAGAAGCGGGATGCCCGTACCGACCTCAGCGGAAAGCGTGCGCTGCTCACCGGCGGTCGCGCCAAGATCGGTATGTACATCGCCCTGCGACTGCTGCGCGATGGGGCGCACACCACGATCACCACGCGCTTCCCGAGGGATGCCGTGCGGCGGTTCTCGAGCCTGCCGGATTCGGCCGACTGGCTGCACCGCCTGCGCATCGTGGGCATCGACCTGCGCGACCCGTCGCAGGTGATCGGGCTCGCCGAGACGGTCGCTGCGGCCGGGCCGCTCGACATTCTCATCAACAATGCCGCGCAGACGGTGAAGCGCTCACCCGGATCGTACGCTCCCCTGGCCGAGGCCGAGCTGGCACCGCTGCCTGACGGGCCGCTGCCCGAGATGATCACGTTCGGGCACACGAACGACGCGCATCCGCAGGCGCTGGCGGCATCGGTTGCGGCGCATCCGCTGCTGCAGCGGGCGTCGGTCGCGGGGGTCGCCGCATCGACCGGGACACCCGGCGGCGAGCTGCTCGACCCGGCGCTGCTGGTGCCCGGCGAAGCGCTCGGCGCCGCACTTCTCTCACCCGATCAGCTCAGCGGCGAACAGCTCGCTGCCATGGCGCTGGCCGCCGGGTCGTCGTCGCTCGATCGGCTCGCCGCGGGCACCGCGATCGACGCGGGCGGGCTGGTGCCCGACACCCACCACGAGAACAGCTGGACGCAGGCGGTCCAGGATGTCGACCCTCTCGAGATGCTCGAAGTGCAGCTTTGCAACACCACGGCTCCGTTCCTGCTGGTGTCGCGCCTGCGTCCGTCGTTGGCTGCGGCGGCATCGACCGCCGAGTCGGGGCGCGCGTACATCGTGAACGTGTCGGCCATGGAGGGCGTGTTCGCGCGCGGATACAAGGGCCCCGGGCATCCGCACACCAACATGGCGAAAGCGGCGCTCAACATGCTCACCCGCACCAGCGGCAAAGAGATGCTGACCGACGGCATCCTGATGACCAGTGTCGACACCGGCTGGATCACCGACGAACGCCCCCACCCCACCAAGGTGCGGCTCGCAGAAGAGGGCTTCCACGCTCCGCTCGACCTCGTCGACGGCGCCGCCCGCGTCTACGACCCCATCGTGCGCGGCGAGGCCGGCGAAGACCTGACCGGCGTGTTCCTCAAGGACTACGCGCCCTCCCCCTGGTGATCTTGCGTGACTCAGCGGGCGGAGCGGGACTCCACGCGGCGGATGTCGGCGTCTGACGTGGGAGAGATGAGGGTTGCAGCCGCGTAGGCGGGGGTGGTGGGCAGGCGCAGGGTGATGCCCGCGAGAGGCTGGAGGTGCAGGGTTCCCCGGGACAGGGTGTAGTCGAGCGTGTGGCCGCCGTGGGTGCGGGCATCGTCGAGGTAGTGCAGGTGGTAGCCGGCCACGCTGATGCCCTGGAAAATGGGGGGCGCCCAGAATCCGACCAGCGAGCCGGTCGTGGTCGGCAGCGTCATCTCGCGCTGCGTCGACATGACCTCGGCGAGAGGGCGGTACGGATGATGCTGACGCACCGGTTCGCGCACCAGCATGTGCTCGAATTCACCGTCGACCCGGATGGCGTAGAACTGGTTGGGGTTGCCTGCGAGCGCCGTGATCCACGCTTCGAGCCCGGTTCGATCGAGTCGGGCGGAGAACTCGTGGGATGCAGTCGGCGCGAAGGCGACCACCTCGGCGAACGGCAGCAGCTCGTCGGGATCGCCCCGGGTCACATTCCCGTCGTCGGTGCAGCGAAAGATCTGGCCGTCGATCACAACAAGCTCACCGTTCAGCGCGTTCCCGCAGCCGACCCCGAAGTCGCCTGCCGCCAGCACCTCACGCGCCGGGAACGACCCGTCGTAGAGCCCCGCCATCAACGCATTCACCACGGAGAACTGGTGAATCACCGGCTGGTTCACCGGCGCCGCCGCAGCACCAGCCCGGCGATGAGCCGCCAGCCGAGCAGGAACACCCCCAGCACGATGATGGTCACGATGACGAAACTCACCGCCACGTCTTGCCCGCTCAGCACCCGGAACAGCATCCCCACGACGACGGTGAACAGCCAGATCGGGATGCCCGGCAGCACCGGAGCGAACGGGTAGCGCCAGGCGCGGGTGGCCAGCCACCCCACCGCCAGCCCGAGCAGGAACGGCCACCACGTCATGAGGGTTCCGACGATGCTGAACCCCTCGTCGTGGCTGCTGCGCCCGATCAGCACGAACGCCAGCACCAGCACCACGTCGAGCACGAGGGCCGTGACGACTCGGCGGGGCGAAACGGGTGGGCGGACCCTGGCGGGTACGGCGTTCTGGGTCATGGAGCCAGTCTACGAAGGACTACAGCCCCAGGTACGGCGCCTTGCGAATGCCGAACTCCACCGCGAGTGCGCGGCGAGCGGCGTGCCAGCCGGCGGATCCGTTCACGCCGGGGCCGGGCGGGGTCGACTGCGAGCACAGGTACACGCCCGTCATCGGCGTCTGCCAGGGGTACAGCGACAGGGTGGGTCGCCGCACGAGCTGGCCGAGCGTCGCCGCGCCCGAGCTGATGTCGCCGCCGACGTAGTTGGGGTTCATCTGCTCCTCCCCGACGGCTGTGCGACCCGCGTGGGAGAGGATCGTGTCGCGAAAGCCCGGGGCGAAGCGTTCGACCTGGCCGATGATCGTCTCGGTCTGGTCGACGTCGGAGCCGCGCGGCACGTGCGTGTAGGCCCAGAGCACGTGCTTGCCCTCGGGTGCCCGGGAATCATCCACCACGGAGGGCTGCGAGACCAGCACATAGGGCTTGGAGGAGTGCTTGCCCGACGCGACGATCGCCTCGGCACGGGCGATCTGGGCGTGCGTTCCGCCGACATGCACCGTGCCTGCCCGTCGCAACTCGACATTCGTCCACGGCACCGGCTGCGACAGCGCGAGGTCGAGCTTGGCGACCGCGTTCCCGTAGCGGAACCGGCTGAGGGCCCGTGCGTACCGCCTCGGAACCCGATCACCCGCGATCGACAGCAACGCCTTCGGTGACACGTCGAGCAGCACCGCCCGGCTCGGCGGCAGCTCGTCAAGGCTCGTGATCTCGGTCTGGGTCACGATCTCGCCGCCGCGGGCGAGCAGATCATCTGCCATCGACTGCACGATCGACTGGCTGCCGCCGACCGGAATCGGCCAGCCCACCCCGTGCGCGAGCGTGGCGAGCAACAGCCCGGCGGCGGCCGGTGCGAGCCCGGGCAGCGGCAGGATGGAGTGCGCCGCGACCCCGCTCATCATGGCCGGCGCCACATCGCTCTCGAAGCGCTGCGACCACAGCGGGCTGCCCTGCTCCAGCACGCGCAAGCCGAATGCCGCCACGGCGAACGGGCTCTCGGGAACCCGCAGCAGCGATCCACCCGTGTACGACACCAGCTCGCTCCAGCGCGAGGCGAGCGGATGCAGCATCCGCCGCCAGGCGGGCCCGTCGATGCCGAGGCCCTGCGCCGTCTGGTCGAGACTGGGGTACGCGATGCCGGCTCGGCCGCCGTCGAGCGGATGCCCGTACGCCACCTCCGGTTGCACGAGCCGGATGCGCGAGTCGAGTTCGAAGTCGCGAAAGAACTTCGACGCGATGCCGAGCGGATGCACGGCAGAGCACACGTCGTGCAGAAAGCCCGGCAGCGTGAGTTCGGCTGTGCGCGCTCCCCCGCCGATCGTCGCCGCGCGCTCATAGACCCGCACCGAGAGCCCGGCCCGGGCGAGGGTGACGGCCGCAGCGAGGCCGTTCGGGCCCGCCCCCACGACGATCGCATCTACGGTATCCACAGACCCAGTATCTCGTGATCTTCACCCTCTCGATGTGGATTCACAGCCGGGTGTCAATCCCTTGAGGGAGGGTGGGGGAATTGCTTGTATGGCTACAAGCACTAAACCAAAGGAGGTTTGATGTGACCGACCAATTGAGTGCTGCGCCTCAGGCTGCAGACATCCGTATCTCAATTCTCTCCGACCACGAATGGCGGATCTGCGATCGTCGCATTCCCGAGTCCAACGCCGAGTGCGTGCTCGGCTACATCGAGAAGACGGGGTCGTTCTTCGAAGTGATGAAACTGCAGGCTCCGCGCAACCTGCTGTACTACACCGACCTCGAGCACGCCGTCGAGAGCTTCTCGTCGAACGCGCCGGTGGCGGCGGCGAGCCGAACGATC
This sequence comes from Subtercola boreus, assembly GCF_003399645.1. GTDB lineage: Bacteria > Actinomycetota > Actinomycetes > Actinomycetales > Microbacteriaceae > Subtercola > Subtercola boreus_A. The sequence continues at coordinate 28,204 of NZ_NBXD01000013.1, read as the reverse complement.
TGAGTCGCGTCGACGACGGTGGTCGTCAGCTCGGCCAGCGGGTCGCTGACTCCGCCCACGGCGACCGCTGCGGCGTAGCCGCCCGCAGACGGCGAGACCCGGAGGCTGGGGTCGACAACGACGTCGGCCCAGGGCACTCCGGGCTCGCGCTCGGCTCCCGCAGCGACGCTGATGTCGCGGGTGAGACGGGTTCGAGGTCGACGCCGACCTGTTCGACCGATCCCGCCGCAACAGGGAGCACCGCGACAGCGACAGCGCGCTCGTGCGGGGTGAGCAGGTTCTCGAGGGCCTGAAGGTGCCCTCGATCATCCGGGGCAGGCAGCAGGGAATCCAGACGCACCACGGAGACCGCGACCCTGTGCTGCACCGTTCCAGAGTGCCATACTGCGAGAGAGAAGACCCGGCAGAGGCGAGGACGCATCATGGGCGACAGAGAACCGACGGGCGAGGCCCCGGGCAGCGGCACGGCGTCAGACCCCTGGAACCTGGTGACGGCCCCGGGGTCGTCGGCCTACACGATGTACCGCGACGACACGACATCGCCGCCGTCGCTCGTCTGCCGGGTCGGCAGCACGAAGCTCTCGTACGATGCCCGTGCCCTCGACGACCTGCACGCCTTTCTCGTCGCCCGGGGCGACTGGGTCCCGCTCGGCGCCGCCGATGAGTCGAAGCCCGCAGCGGCAGGCAGCGTCGAGGAGTTCGGGCGCTCCCCGGAGAATCCGCTGGGCGGCTGGTATGGGCTCCGCCGAGGCTTTCGCGGGCGGTTCGGCATGTACCTTCCGCCCCTGCTCGAAGCTCTCGGCCTCGCAGAACTCACCCACGACGCCCGGAACAACCGCGTCAGAGCACTGTAGAAATACCGAGCCAGCCATCAGGATGCCCGGTCTAAACTCAGCCCATGGAAGAGCCACTCATCAGCTCGCTGCGCCGGGCCCTCGCCTCTTCCCCTGACGACATTCCCCTGCAGCTGCTGCTCGGCCGGCTGTTGTTCACGGCCGGCTCTTCGGCGGAAGCCGTCTCGCTGGCCGCCGGGGTTCTGCAGCGGGAGCCTGGCAACACCGATGCTCGGCAGCTCATGACCGACGCGCTCACCGGCCTGCCCGCCGAGCACGTTCGGGCGCCGGTCACGGAACCGTCGGTCACGGAACAGTGGGTCGCCGAGGCGCCGGCCGCGCGGGCGCCGGCCGGGCCGGAGCCGACCGATGAGGCCACCGCCGAGACGTCGGAACCCGAGAACGACGTCGCCACCGGGGTCGATGCGGCAGCCGACACCGACCCGACCGAGTTCGACTGGAGCGCCGCCGAGAACGACGTGCACGAGCTCGCGCAGCCCATGTTCGTCGACGCGACTCCCACCGTCGCCCCGGGGTCGGGCTTCGACATCGAGCGCTCGGTGATCACCCTGGCCGACGTGGGCGGCATGACGGCGGTCAAGAACCGGCTGAACGCGGCATTCCTCGCCCCGCTGTCGAACCCGGAACTCCGAAAGCTCTACGCGAAGAGCCTCAAAGGCGGGCTGCTGATGTACGGGCCGCCCGGTTGCGGCAAGACCTTCATCGCCCGCGCGATCGCCGGTGAGCTCGGTGCCCGTTTTCTCACCGTGGGGCTCGCCGACATCCTCGACCCGATGCTCGGCAACAGCGAGCAGAACGTGCACGAGGCGTTCGAGCTGGCACGGCGTGAGGCGCCCTGCGTGATCTTCTTCGACGAGATCGACGCCCTCGGCCAGCGCCGCAGCCAGACCCGCAACAGCGCACTGCGGGGCACGGTCAACCAGTTGCTCACCGAGCTCGACGGCGTGGCCGACCAGAACGAGGGCGTGTTCGTGCTCGCCGCCACGAACCAGCCGTGGGATGTCGATCCGGCGCTGCGTCGCCCGGGTCGCTTCGACCGCACCGTGCTGGTGCTGCCGCCGGATGAAGAGGCGAGGGAGTCGATCTTTCGCTACCACCTCCAGCACCGCCCGGTGGAGGGCATCGAGCTCAAACCGCTGGCACGGGCATCCGCGGGCCTGTCGGGTGCCGACATCGCCTACGTCTGCGAGGTCGCGGCAGAACGGGCGCTGATGGACAGCGCCACCACCGGCAGCCTGCGGCTCATCGGCATGACCGACGTCACCGACGCTCTGGCCGAGGTGAGCCCCTCCACGTCGAGCTGGCTCGACAGCGCCCGCAACGTGGTGCTGTTCGGCGACGACGACGGAACCTACACCGAGCTCAAGGCCTACCTGAAGAAGGCGCGCAGGCTGTGACGCACGAAGACTCAGCGCTGGTCAACGCCCGCACCTACCTGTCGCTCGGCAAGCCCGCCGACGCCCTGCGCGCGCTCGCCCCGCACCTGGCGTCGAACCCCGACGACGACCGCGGCCTGTGCCTTGCCAGCCAGGCCCACCTCAGCGCGGGCCAGGCCGCACAGGCGCTCGGTTCCGCGCGGCAGGCCATCGCCTTGACCCCCGACAACGAGTGGGCATGGCGCCTCGTTGCGCTTGCGTACTCCAAACTCGGAAACGTGGCCGAGGCGAAGGCCGCCGCGTCGACCGCGCAGGCGATCGCTCCCGGGCTCTGGGTGACGCACGCCCAGGTGGCGCAGGTCGACATCGCGGCAAAGCGCATCACCGGTGACGCGGTCGAGGCCGCCCGGGAGGCGGTGCGGCTGGCGCCGATGGAGCCGGATGCCCATCTCACCGTCGGCAACGTCGCCCTCGCCCAGCAGGACTGGGCAGCGGCCGAGGCGGCGTTCCGGGCGTCGCTCCGGCTGCAGCCCGATCATCCGGCAGCCCGCAACAACCTCTCGCTCGTGCTGCTGCGGCAGGGGCGTGCGGGAAGCGCGGCGGCCGGGTTCATCGACATCCTCGTGACCGATCCCGCGTCTGAGGTGGCGCTTCGCAACCTGCGGGCCGTGGCGGCAGTGGCGCTCCGGCGCATCCACTTCATCCTGTGGATCGCCTTCGCCATCGTCACGGTCGCCTTCAGCGGGGCTTCGCAACCGAGCGACTCCCCCGTCTACGGCCTGGTCTGGCAGGACTTCCTGATCGCGACGGCCGCCGTGTCGGGCATCTTCGTGGGGGTCTACATCGTGCAGCTCCGACGAGCAGCGGGGAGGCGATTCGGGCGCTTCGTACGCAGCATCCCTCGGCTCGACCGACTGCTCGTGGTCTGGGCGGTGCTGCTGGTGGGCGACTACGCCCTCATCGTCGCAGCCTGCTTCACCTCGGTGCGGATGGCCCAACTGCTCTACCTCGTCGCCGGGGCCTTTCTCGTGGCCGGTTCGATCGTCGTCATCGTGCGTCGCCGTCGGTCGGTGGAGCGCGTGGTGTGAGCTTTCGCAGAGTTGTCAGCGCGTCGAAAGCCGATTCATAGGGTTCGTCCCTACTCTCGGGTCGACCGGATGGGTCGGGTCGACCGGATGAGGCGGGTCGTCCAGAGGAGGAGCACGCGTGCCAGCGAACAGTTACGACCTCGAGCTCAGGGGCCTTCCCAAGAAGGAGCGCCAGGCGCTGCAGCGCGAGTTCGCGAGGCTCCAGCGCGAAGAGGAACGACGGCGACAGAGGCGCAACCGCATCATCCGGCGCACCAGCCTCATCACGATCGGTGTCGCGCTGCTTGCCGTGGCAGGCCTGGTGATTGCCAACACCGTGCGCGCCTCGCTCATCGGCCCCGCCAACATGGCGAGCGACGGTGTGCTGTTCACGGGTGACGGCACCACCGTGACGCCGTCGACGACAGCGGCGCTGCAGGTCGGCGACACCCCGGCGGCCTCGAGCTTCGCCCCCTCCAACGGCGTGCTCATCGTCGACCTCTACGTCGACTACTCGAGTGCGGATGCCGCCCAGTTCGAGACGACGAACGGCAGCACCGTGCAGGGCTGGGTCACCCAGGGGTATGCGACGCTCGAGCTGCACCCCGTGGCGCTCGCGAGCACGGATTCGAACAGCCAGTCCATGCGCACCGCGAATGCCATCGCCTGCGTGGCGAACGCCGTGCCGTCGAGTGTTCTCGCGGTGCACAACGCCCTCATCGCCGACCAGGCCACCATCGCCGGGGCCGGCCTCAGCACCGATGAGCTCGTCGCCCTGGTGACGAAGGCGGGCGTGACAGACGCCGGGGTCTCGACGTGCATCACGTCGGGTGAGTTCGACAACTGGGTGGTGGATGCCACGAACCGCGCGAAGGCGGCACTGCCGAACTCCGACGTGAGCTCGTTGACGACATCACCCACCGTGGTGGTCGACGGGAAGGTCTACACCGGTTCGAACAGCGATGCGACGGCGTTCGAGGCGTTCGTGACCAGCACCTACCAGGCGGCGGTGCCGCAGAGCACCGCGACGCCGACACCGACGCCCGCTCCGACGCCGTAGGGACGCGGCGCCGACCAGATGGGACGGGTACCCGGTGCGGCGGGTACCCGGTGCGGCGGGTGCCCGGCTCGGCGCTTCACAGCGAACGTCCAAGGTTCACAGAGGCTTGTCGGGCAGAGTGTTGACATGTTCCGACGACACCCCGCGCTCACCGCCTTCACGGTGGTGTACCTCGGGGTGGTCGCCTGGGTCACACTCGGGCCGCAGCCGCTCGACACCCAGGCGCAGGGCGTGCTCTACCGGGCCCTGCGGGTGCTCGGCCGCCACGCCTCGACCGACTGGATCACGTACGACCGCGTCGAGTTCGGCGCCAACGTGGCGATGTTCCTGCCGATCGGGCTCTTTCTGCTGCTGTTGCTCGGGCGGCGCCAGTGGTGGCTCGCCATCGTCATCGGGTTCGTGATGACCGTGTCGATCGAAGTGGCGCAGTTGTATCTCCCCGGTCGCGTCAGCGACCTCCGCGACGTGGTCTCGAACACCACCGGCGCCACCCTCGGGGTGCTTCTCGCCCTCGTGCTCACGGCGGGCAAGGCCAGGCGCATCCGCCGCGAGCGCGCCCGGGCCCTGGCCCTCCCGAACTGACCCTCCCGAACTCACCCTCGCGAACCGTCCCGCCCGAAACGAACCTCACGGAACCACCCCTAGGAGCGGAGCACCGCGCCGGGATGGGCGAACGCGTGCCCCCGGTGGGAGGCGGGGAGGCGGTTGTTGCCCTCGCCGAAGAGGTGCTCGCGGAGCGTCGAGCCCGCCGGAGCGTCACCCATGAGGCCGCGTCGGCGCAGCTCCGGCAGCACCAGCTCGATGAGATCGTTGTAGGTTGCCGGGGTCATGTGCGGTTGGATCAGGAAGCCATCGACGTCTGTCGCGGCCACGAACTCCTCGAGCTGGTCGACGACCTCCACCGGTGTACCGATGAACACACTCCCGTTGATACCCGTGCGACGGAAGTTCTCGAGGATGTCGCGCACCAGCGGTGCCGGCCGGCCGTCTGTGCCGAGGTAGCGCTCGAGGTTCGACTGCCCCATCTCGGTCTTCGTCTGAGCAAGGGGCTTGTCGGGGTCGAGCGCCAGTAGGTCGATGCCGGTGTTGCCCGCATAGATGGCGGCGGCACCCTCATTTGTCGACATGGCGAGCATCTCGGTGTGCTTCGCCACCGCCTCGTCATGCGTGGCAGCGGTGATGAACAAGGCTCCGACCAGCAGTTTCACTGAATCGGCCGCGCGCCCGGCCGCGACGGCACTGGCCCGCACACCGGCCGCGTTGGCCGCGACCGTGGCCGGCTCCCCGCCCGCGAGAAAGACCGCCTCGGCGTTGCGGCCCGCGAACTCCCGCCCGCGGCCCGACGCCCCGGCCTGCACCAGCACGGGGGTGCGCTGCGGCGAAGGCGGCAGGGTCAGGATGCCATGGGCCCGAAAATACGGGCCGTCATGATCGATCATCCGCACCCCCGCAGGGTCTGCGTACACACCGCTCTGCCTGTCGAGAACCAGCGCGTCATCGGCCCACGAGCCCTCCCACAGCTTGAGGCTCACATCGACATAGTCGTCGGCCATGTCGTAGCGGAGATCGTGCGAGATGAGATCCTTGCCCATCAGGGCGGCCGCGGTGGCGCCCGAGGAGCCGGTGACGATGTTCCACCCGATGCGGCCGTCTGTGAAGTGGTCGAGGGTGGCGAAGCGGCGAGCGTTCGCAGCCGGCGGCTCGACAGTGGTCGACGTCGTCAGAATGAAGCCGAGTTTCTCGGTGACCGCCGCCATCGCGGTGACGATGGGCATGGGGTCGCCCTGCGGAATGCCGCGCCCCTCCCGCACCGAGGCCTCGATGAGTTCGCCATCGAGGGCAGGAAAACCGTAGCTGTCGGCCAGGAAGAGAAAATCGAGCCCGGCGTCTTCGAACTTCGTCGCGAGCTTCGTCCAGTGGCTGATCTTCAGAAAGTCGGTCGACGTGTCGTCGGGGTGCTGCCAGGCCGAGCCCACAGTGCCGTTCGGGCCGATGAACTGGAAGATACCGAGGAGGAGTTGCTTCATGGCTACAGGTTTTCACCCCACACCCTCCCCGGCGCGAACGAACGTGTTTCCGACGTGTGAAATGTCGGACGCGGCGACCCCTGGCTAGCGCTCCGACGCTTTCAGGTAGTCCTTGGCGAAACCGAGGTACGCATCGCGGATGCGAGCCCGCGCTTCGCCCTCCGTGGCCCGGCCGTCGAGGTGGTCGAGCAGCGCATCCCACCAGATGCTGCGCCCGATGGCGAACCCCGCGAACCCGTCCACGGGCGCGGCGATGTCGAGCCAGCGGTCGAGTCTCTGGGTCGGGGCGTGCCGTCCGAGCACGATGCACCGGGCATCCCGCCCGCCGCGCACAGCCGTTCGCGCCACGGACTCCGCGGCCGAGGTCGTCTCGAGTCCCTCGATCTTCCAGAACGACGGGCTCACGCCTGCGTCCTGCAGGTACTCCATCACCTCGACGGTGAGACCCGGCCTTCTCTCGCTGTCGTACCGGTCGGTGTCACCGCCGGTGGCCGCCTTGTCGGCATCCGTCGCCGGCACCAGCAGCTCGAGAATGAGCGGACGCCCGACCTCCCGCGCCCACGCCGAGACCTCGGCGAGGGTTGCCGCCTGCTTCTCTCGGTCGTGCACGGCGAACCCCGGGTTGTCACGCACGAGCACCTTGCTGTGGTCGGTGGCGAAGAATTCGGCGTGCGCCTTCCACGCGTCGCCGTAGGCGAACTCGAAGAACGGATGCCCGCTGGCCTCCAGCGGCATCGTGAGGTCGACGGCACCGCCCGACGACGCGGCGAGCTCGGCCGCAGATGCCCCGTACTGCTCGTCGATGAGGATGCCCGGCTGAACCTCGGCGGGCAGCTCGGCTGCGGCATCCAGAACCGCCCGATAGATCAGCAGCTTGTCGGCGACGATGCGCGCGGCCTGGTCGGGCGTCGGCGGAGCAGTCAGCCGGTAGAGGTCGCGTTCGAGGCTGTCCCGGTGGTCGGCCGCGAGAATGAACAGCAGCCTGCCGGATTCGAGCTCAGCCATGTGCGCCTCCCTTGTCTGGCGCGACCCGGGGCGCGCTGTGCCTGACAGCCTAGGCACATCGCCCCGCCCGGCGCACTCCCCCTCAGTCACCGACCCCGAGGGGCCCCGGGGTCGGTGGGTGAACGTAGACTCGATCAGTGCCGAAAGTCAGTGATTCCCCCCACCAGCCCGGGTGGATCCGCCGACTCTCGGCCTACATGCTCCGCCATCGCCGCAGCCTGTACCTCTCGCTCGGCGCGGCACTTCTCGGCAGCGCCTGCCAGGTAGTGGTGCCGCTGGTCGCCCGGCAGATCGTCGACAACGTCATCCTGGTGCCGGATGCTCCCCTGCTGCCCTGGCTCGGGCTGCTCATCGCGCTGGCGGCCGTGACGTTCGCGTTCACCTACGTTCGGCGCTACCACGGCGGGCAGGTCGCCCTCGAGGTGCAGACCGATCTCCGCAATGGGATGCACGACCACCTGCAGACGATGGACTTTACCAGCCTCGGCCGCATGTCGACGGGCCAGCTGGTGTCGCGGGCGAACTCCGATGCGACGCTGGTGCAGGGTCTGCTGATGATGCTGCCGATCATGAGCGGCAACGTCATCCTCATGGTGTTGTCGCTCGTCGTGATGTTCGTGCTGTCACCGCTGCTCGCGCTCGTCGCACTCGTGGTCACGCCACTGCTGGTGCTCATCTCGTACCGCATGCGCGCCCGGGTGCTGCCGGCGACCTGGGATGCCCAGCAGCGCGAGGGCGAGGTCGCCCAGATGGTCGACGAAGACGTCACCGGTGTGCGCGTGGTGAAGGCGTTCGGGCGCGAGAAGCACGAGATCGACCGCATGGTCGGGGTGTCGACCGCGCTCTACTCCTCCCAGATGCGGGCGGTGCGCATCCAGTCCCGTTTCCAACCGCTGCTCGAGGCGGTGCCCACCCTCGGCCAGGTCGCCGTGCTGGCCTTCGGCGGGTGGCTGGCACTGAACAACCAGCTGACGATCGGTACGTTCCTGGCGTTCTCGGCGTATGTCTCGCAGCTGATGGCGCCCGCTCGGCAGCTGGCCGGCATCCTGACCGTGGGGCAGCAGGCCCGGGTGGGCATCGAGCGCATCTTCCAGCTGCTCGACACCACCCCGACGATCGAGGATGCCCAGGCCGCCGTGCCCCTGCCGTCGGGCGGCGGGGCGATCGACTTCGAGGGAGTGCGGTTCGGCTACGGCGACGGCGGTTCTCGGGTGCTCGACGGGTTCGAGCTGCACGTGCGGGCCGGCGAGCGTGTCGCGATCGTGGGGCCGAGCGGCAGCGGAAAGTCGACGGTCGCGGCCCTGGTGTCGCGCTTCTACGACCCGACCGCAGGGTCGGTGCGGGTCGACGGGGTGGATGCCCGGCAGCTCACTCTGGCCTCGCTCCGCCGCGAGGTCGGCGTCGTGTTCGAAGAGAGCTTTCTGTTCAGCTCCTCGATCCGCGCGAACATCGCCTACGGTCGGCCAGACGCCACCGCCGACGAGATCGAGCGTGCCGCGCGTGTGGCCCAGGCGCACGACTTCATCGAGCGCCTTCCCCGCGGGTACGACACCGTGGTCGGTGAGCGTGGGTTGAGCCTCTCGGGGGGTCAGCGGCAGCGCATCGCGCTGGCCCGAGCCATACTGTACGACCCGCGCATCCTCATCCTCGACGACGCCACGAGCGCGATCGACTCGAGTACCGAGCAGCTCATCCACGCCGGCCTCGACGAAGCGCTCGGGCGGCGCACGGTGCTGCTGATCGCACACCGGGAGTCGACGCTGCACCTCGCCGACCGCATCGTGGTGCTCGAACACGGTCGGGTCAGCGACTCGGGAACCCACGCTGAACTGCTCGACCGCAGCGCCACCTACCGCGAACTGCTCTCCGGGCTCGACGAGGCGACGCAGGCGGCCGCGGCCTCGGGCCGCATCGAGGTGCTGGCCGACCTGACCGCGCACGGCACCCTCGTCGAGGGCCGGCAGGATGACGCAGACGCGGCGGCGCGCACTTCCGGCGGGGCTCCGGCCGGCGGTGCCGGATCCGGTCGGAACGGGATGCTTGCGGCAGACGCCGAGCTGCTCGAGGCTGTCGCGGGGCTGGAGCCCGTGCGCGACATCCCGAGCATCGACCTCGAGCACGAGACCGCGCATGATCCGCAGTTCAGTCTCGGTCGGCTGCTGACGGAGTTTCGAAGGCCCCTGCTGCTCGGGCTGGTGCTCGTGGTGCTCGACGCGGCCGCCGGGCTGCTCGGCCCCGTGCTGGTCAAGACGGGCATCGACAGCGGTGTGCAGGCGGGGTCGGCGATGGTGCTCTTCGCTGCCTCCGCGCTCTATCTCGTAGTGACCCTCGCCAACCTGCTGAACGGCATCGCGTCGACCTTCGTCACCGGGCGGATCGCCCAGCGCGTGATGCTGTCGCTGCGCATCCGAATCTGGTCTCAGCTGCAACGCCTGTCACTCGACTACTACGAGCGCGAAATGGCCGGGCGGGTGATGACGCGCATGACCACCGATGTCGACCAGTTCGAGTCGCTCATCCAGAACGGGCTGCTCTCGGCGCTGGTCTCGATCGTCACGTTCGTCGGCGTGGGGGTGGCACTGCTGACCATCAACCTCGAGCTCGGCCTCTGCACGCTGGCCGTCGTCGTGCCGCTGGTGATCGCGACGATCTGGTTCCGCAACAGGTCGTCGGCGCTCTACGACCAGGCGCGTGACCGCATCGCCGTGGTGAACGCCGACTTCCAGGAGAGCCTGTCGGGGGTTCGTGAGTCGCAGGCGTTCGTGCACGAGACTGCGACGGTGACGCGCTTCCACGGCCTGGGGCGGTCCTTCCTCGAGTCGCGGGTCGCCGCTCAGAGGCTGGTCGCGCTGTACTTCCCGTTCGTGCAGTTCCTCTCGGGGGTGGCTGACGCGATCGTGCTCGGCGTCGGCGCCGGCCTCATCGCGTCGGGGCAGCTCAGTTCGGGTGAGCTGATCGCGTTCATCCTGTACATCTCGATGTTCTTCTCGCCCATCCAGCAGCTGTCGCAGGTGTTCGACTCCTGGCAGCAGACGAGGGTGTCGGTCGGGCGCATCTCGGAGCTCATGCAGCTCGAGACGCTCACGCCTGAGCCGCCCGTGGGCACCGCAGTCACGCCGCCGCGGCTTCGCGGAGCCCTGTCGCTCGTGGGAGTCGATTTCGCCTACCCCGTCGCCCCCGACCCCGTCTCGCTCGGCGTGGCACGCCGCCGCGGGCCCTCGGATGCCCGGCTCGCCCTCAGCCCCGACGCGCTGCTGAAGAAGCCCGCGGAGGCCCTTCGCCATATCGACCTGCACATCCGGCCGCGCGAGACGATCGCCCTCGTCGGCGAGACCGGCGCCGGAAAGTCGACGATCATGAAACTGCTGGCCCGCTTCTACGACGTCGACTCGGGCGCCGTGTTGGTCGACGGGCTCGACGTTCGGAGCCTCGACCTCGTCGCCTTCCGCACGCAGCTCGGCTACGTGCCGCAGGAGGCCTTTCTCTTCACCGGGTCGGTGCGCGACAACATCGCCTTCGGTGACCCTTCGGCGACGGATGATCGTGTCGAGGCCGCAGCCCGCGCCGTCGGCGCGCACGATCTCGTGGTGTCGCTCCCGGGCGGGTATGCGCACGTGCTCAGTGAGCGCGGACGCTCGCTCTCGGCAGGGCAGCGCCAGCTGATCGCCCTCGCGCGCGCGCAGCTCGTCGACCCGGCCATCCTGCTGCTCGATGAGGCGACCTCGAACCTCGACCTGGCCACCGAGGCCCGCGTGACGGCCGCCATGGAACGTGTCTCGGCCGGCCGCACCACCGTGGTCATCGCCCACCGCCTGCAGACCGCACGCGCCGCCGACCGCATCGCGGTGCTCCACAACGGATCGATCGCCGAACTCGGCACCCACGACGACCTCCTCGCCGCCGGCGGCCGCTACGCCACCATGTGGGAGGCCTTCGAGACGGTCGAGCGCCCGGCCTGACCCGCGGGCTCGCGCCCGCCCCTGCGCGCCCCCGCCCGCGCCCGCGTGCGCCCGCGCATTTTGCGCAAAAGCACCCAAGCCCGCGCGTTTGCGTGCTTTTGCGCAAAGTCGTGAGGCCGGACAGGACGGGCGGGCGGTGACGGGGCGGGGGCTCGGGCGAGACGTGCCGTGCCCTCCGCGCCACGTGCGGCACGCGCGGCACCTGCGGCACCTGAACGACCTGTCCGTGCGCGGCAACCGCGCCCGTTCGTCTGGTGGTAGGGCAGTCAGGCGGGGGGTGAGGGGGCGAGGTGCGTGAGCACTTCGGCGCGGCGGGTGAGGGCGATGAAGTGACCCTCGCCGGGGTATTCGTGCAGGGTGGCGTTCGGGAGTCGCTCGGCGAGAGTGCGCGACCAGTGCGCCGGGATGACCCGGTCGGTATCGCCCTGAAACAGCACCACGGGGGTGCGTACGTCTTCGGGCGCGAACCCCCAGGGCGCCCCGAAGGCCACGTACTCGTCAACGGAGCCGCGCGTGTCGACGACCGATTCCCCCACCGTGCGGGCGAACCAGTTCGAGTACTTCAGGAGCAGCGCCGAATCGGTCTCGCCGAGCTGCCCCGCTGCCACCCAGGCGAGAAGCGGCGGTGACAGCCGGGCGAGTACCCGCGTGCCCCGGAAATAGATCCGCGCCAACTCCGGCGCGCGTCGGGCGAGCCCGATCAGCCGCCGGTCGGTCGCATTGAGCTCCCTCAGCCGGTCGCCGACCCCCGCGCCGACGGGATCCGCACCCGGGCCACCCGCACCCGCGCCCGCGCGCTCGGCGAGCGGGAGGGCGCCGGCGACGATCGCCACGCGATCCACCCGGGTCGCAAACTCGTGCGCCACCGCGAGCGCGAACTGGCCACCCTCCGACCAGCCGAGCACGGAGAACCGCTCGACGCCGAGGGATGCCAGCAGAGCGGTGACATCTGTGCGGGCCCAGTCGAGCATCTGGTGCCCGGGCAGGCGCGAGGTGCCACCGACGCCGGGCCTGTTCGGCGAGATGATGCGCAGCCCCAGCGTCCGGGCGGGCTCGTCGGAATACTCCACATCGATGCCGCTCACCAGACCGCCGTGGCAGTTCAGGATGACCGTTCCGGCCGGGTCGCCGTACTCGTGGTAGGCCAGGCGGCGGCCGTCGGGCAGATCGAGCATGGTCGGGGGGAGGTTCTCCCGCAGGGGCGTGAGGGTGGAGCGTCGAACCATCGTTCCTCCCCTCCCTCTGGCTAGCGTAATCGAGCCGCGGGGGCGAGCCGTTCCCAGCGGCGCCGCACGCCCGTCCTCTAGGGTTGGAGAACGAACGACCCTCCTCCTCGAAAGTTGGCGCACGGTGAGCGATCAGAACCCCTACCCCCCGCAGCAGCCCGGCCAGCACCAGCCGACCGCCGAGACGCAGCCCTACGGCCAGCCGCAACCCCAGCCCCAGTCACAGCCCGACTTTCGGCAGCAGCAGCCCGGCACGCAGCCGCAGTACGCGGCGCAGCCCGCCTACTCGCAGGTCGACCCCTACGGCCGGCCCGCCGCACCCCCTGCGGCCTACGCCACCCAGGCCTACGCCGCCCAGCCCGACCCCTACGGGAGCTACGCCCAACCGGCCGCGCAGCGCACCAACACCCTCGCGATCGTCGCCCTGGTGCTCTCGCTGACCGTTCCCATCGGTGGCATCGTGACCGGGCACATCGCGCTGAGCCAGATCAAGCGCACCGGCGAGGCGGGGCACGGGCTCGCCCTGGCCGGCATGATCATCGGTTACGCGTACACGGCTCTGGTCGTCCTCGCGGTCATCGCCTACATCATCTTCATCGTCGTGATCGTCGGCGCGGTTGGCGTCGGGTCGACCTACAGCTACAACACCTAGCGTGTCGCGTGAAATCTTGTCAACTCCCCGGTAATTCGTCCTGAGACCCGGCACGCGGGGCGCGACCCCAGTAAGTTGTCGGCATGAGTGCGGAGCTGACCCTCGGTGCAGAAGAAGAGCTGCACCTGATCGATCTCGAAAGCGGCAAACTTTCGGCCAGAGCACCACAACTCCTCTCCCGCCTGCCGTCTGACAACTATTCGGCCGAGATCCAGCGCACGACGGTCGAGACGAACACCGCCGTCACATCGACGCTCAGTGGCCTCCGCGCCGAGCTGCTCCGCCTGCGCGGCGGCCTCATCGACGCCGCCGCCGAGTTCGGGCTCGGGGTCGCGGCCGTCGGCACCGCCCCGCACTCCGAGTTCGCCGACTTCGAGCTCACCGCGACCGGCCGGTACCGGCGCATGCAGGAACAGTACCGTCTCCTCGTCGATGAGCAGCTGATCTGCGGGCTCCAGATCCACGTCGGCGTCTCCGACCGCGACATGGCGGTGCAGGTCGCGCAGCGGGTCTCCCGCGACATCCCGATCCTGCTCGCGCTGTCGGCCAGCTCACCGTTCCTGAACGGTCATGACACGGGCTATGCGAGCATCCGCACCACCATCTGGCAGCGCTGGCCGAGCGCGGGGGCGACGGGGTACCTGGCGAGTGCGGCCGAATACGACGAGATGCTGGCCGACCTCATCTCGAGTGGCGTGATCGCCGACGCGAAGATGGCCTACTTCGACGTTCGACCCTCCTCCCACGAACCGACGCTCGAGCTGCGGGTGTGCGACGCGTGCCCCATCGTCGACGACGCTGTGCTGATCGCGGGCCTGTTCCGCGCCTCGGTGCGGGCGGCTGAGCTGGAGATCGAAGACGGCAGACCGCCGCTGGGCATCCGGGCTCCCCTGCACCGGGCCGCGATGTGGCAGGCCGCGCGCGGCGGGCTGTCAGGCCACCTGCTCGAACCGACCGAGCACCCGAAACCCGTCGTCGCCGCGCAGGCGGTGCGCGGTCTCGTCAAGCGGCTGCGACCGCAGCTCGAGGAGCTCGACGACTTCGACGAAGTGCGTCGCCTGGCCCAGACCGCGCTCGCGCGGGGAAATTCGGCCGACCGCCAGCGCGCTGCCTTCGCCGAGCGGGGCAATCTCACTGACGTGGTCGATCTTGTCGTCGCCGAGACGCACGGGCCGGCCGAGGGGCTTGAACCCGCGGCATCGGCGTTGCGCAACTACCGCACCCGAGCCGGTGATGAAGCCGTCGGTCCGAGTGCGGCGCCCCGCCCCGCCTACCGCGAGATCATCGACTTCTACCGCACGCTTACCCCGGAGGCTCTCGAAGAGCGCAGCGCCGAACGGGCCCGGTTCACCGACGAGGCCCAGCTGAACTTCGGGGTGCGCGGCGCGTTCTCGCCCTTCGAGGTCGACCTGGTGCCCCGCGTGATCAGCGCCTTCGAGTGGGCCGAACTCGGCGCCGGGCTCCGCCAGAGGGCCCGGGCCATCGATGCGTTCCTCCGCGACATCTACGGCGACCAGCGCGCGGTGGCCGACGGGGTGCTGCCCGCCAGTGTTCTGGATGCCCAGGGCTGGCGCGCCGAGGCGGCCCGCCTTCCCCGTGACACCGTTCGCGCCCCCATCATGGGCTTCGATCTCGTGCGCAACGAGTTCGGCGGCTGGCGCGTTCTCGAAGACAACGTGCGCGCTCCGAGCGGCGCCGCCTATGCCATGGCCGCGCGCCGGTTGATGGATGCGGTCGTGCCCGACCTCCCCCGCCCACCCGGTCTGCTCGATCCGCATTCGGCGCTCGGTGCCCTGCGCGAGAGTCTCGGCGGCCCCCGCAAGACCGGACTCGGCGCCCTCGCCCTGCTCTCCAGCGGCCCGCACAGTTCGGCCTGGTTCGAGCACAGTCGGCTGGCCGCCGACGCCGGGCTGCTGCTCGTCACGGCCGACGACCTCGACATTCACGCGGGCCGTGTCGTCACGGGCGACAATCGCACGGTCATCCGTTCGCTCTACGTGCGCATCGACCCCGAACTTGTCGACCTGGCCACCACAGACGGCCGCAGAATCGGTGCCGAGGTGATGGATGTCGCCGCCAACGGCAACGTCTTCCTGGCGAATGCGCCCGGGAACGGCGTGGCCGACGACAAGGCGATGTACTGCACCATTCCCGATCTCATCGCGTACTACCTCGACGAGCGTCCGCTTCTCGAGTCAGTGCCCACCTATCGCACCAGCGACGACAGCGAGCGCCGCAGCGTCTTGGAGCGGGTCGGCGAACTCGTCACGAAGCCGGTCGACGGCGAGGGTGGCCACGGCGTGATGATCGGCCCTGCCGCCACCGCCTCCCAGGTCGCGAAGCGCCGCTCGGAGATCGCCGGCGACCCGGCCGCCTGGGTGGCCCAGGAGGTCGTGGCGCTGAGCTCCCTGCCCGCGTACACCGGGGCCACGCTCGAGCCGCGGCATGTCGACCTGCGCGCCTTCGTCTACGTCACCGGCACCAAGCCCGAGAACTTCGAGCTGGCCGACCTCGCCCTCACCCGCGTCGCGCCGACGGGCAGCCTCGTGGTCAACTCGACCCAAGGCGGCGGCGCGAAGGACACCTGGATCATCGGCCCCGACGAGACGCCGGGCGACGCCCGAGACGAGAGGAGCACGCATGTGCGGTCTGGCCGGTGAACTGCGATTCGACGGTCCGAGTGCCGACGTGGGCGACCTTTCCCGCATGACGCACTGCATGGTGCACCGCGGTCCCGACGGCGACGGACTCTGGTCGCACGGCCCGGTCGCGCTGGGTCATCGGCGTCTGTCGATCATCGACCTGAGCCCGGCCGGCTCCCAGCCGATGGTGGACACCCAGCTGGGGCTCACGCTGGCCTTCAACGGCTGCATCTACAACTACCGCCAGCTGAAAGAAGAACTCGAGGCCAGGGGCCACCGGTTCTTCTCGACCTCCGACACCGAAGTCATCGCCAAGGGATATGCCGAGTGGGGCACACACGTCGTCGACCATCTGCTGGGCATGTTCGCCTTCGCGATCGTCGAGCACGCCAGCGGCCGCCTCGTGCTCGCCCGCGACCGCCTCGGCATCAAGCCGCTCTACCTCGACCACACGCGTGAGCGGCTGAGGTTCGCCTCCACACTTCCGGCCCTGCTCGAGGGCGGCGGCACCGACACGTCGATCGACCGTGAGGCGCTGTCGTACTACATGACGTTCCACTCCGTCGTGCCGGCACCGCTCACCATCCTGAACGGCGTGAAGAAACTCCCGCCAGCCACCGTCAGGGTCGTCGAAACCGACGGCAGTTTCACCGACACGGTCTACTGGCAGGCCGACTTCAGCCGGCGCAGCGATCGCGCGGGTTGGTCTGACGACGACTGGCAGGATGCGCTCATCGCCAGTCTCCGCACCGCCGTCGAGCGGCGGATGGTCGCCGATGTCCCCGTGGGGGTGCTGCTGTCGGGCGGGATCGACTCCAGCCTCGTTGTCGCCCTGCTCGCCGAGCTGGGCCAGACCGATCTCGCAACATTCAGCATCGGGTTCGATTCGGCGGGCGGCGAGTCGGGCGACGAGTTCGAGTACTCCACCCTCGTCGCGAACGAGTTCGGCACCGATCACCACCGCATCGCGATCGACAGCTCACGCCTTTTGCCCGGCATCGACGCCGCGGTGGCCGCCATGAGCGAACCGATGGTGAGCCACGACTGCGTGGCGTTCTACCTGCTCAGCGAAGACGTCTCGCAGCACGTCAAGGTGGTGCAGTCGGGCCAGGGCGCCGACGAGGTGCTCGGCGGCTACGACTGGTATCCGCCGCTCGCGGGCATCCCGCGCGGCGACGCCGTCGAAGAGTACTCGAAGGTCTTCTTCGACCGCCGCTGGCCCGCACTCCCGTCGCTCTTGAACGCCGAATGGATGCTCGACCATGACGCCCCCACCGGGTTCGTCACGCGGCAGTTCGCCCGCCCGGGCGCCGACACGGCCGTCGACGCGGCGCTCCGCAACGACACCACGATCAACCTCGTCGACGACCCGGTGAAGCGGGTGGACAACATGACGATGGCGTGGGGCCTGGAAGCCCGGGTGCCGTTTCTCGACCACGAATTCGTGGAGCTGGTGGGCAGCATCCCGCCCGATCTCAAGCTGAGCGACGGCGGCAAGGGCATCCTGAAGCGCGCCAGCCGTGGCATCGTGCCCGACGCGGTGATCGACCGCACCAAGGGGTACTTCCCGGTGCCGGCCATCAGGCAACTCGAGGGGCCCTACCTGCAGCGCGTGCGCGATGCGCTCACCGACCCCGCCGCGATGTCGCGTGACATCTTCAACAGGGCCGAGATCGACCGTCTGCTCGCGAATCCGAACGAGACCCGAACAACCCTCGGTTCGAATGCGCTCTGGCAATTGGGTTTACTGGAGATGTGGCTACAGACGCAGAACATCAGGTGACGAAGCGACAGACGACCCGGCAGGTCGATCGGGCGGTCGCTCTCGCCCACCGGCTCGTCGACGCGTGGGGCAGCTGGAACCCCACCATGACTCCGGATGCCCGCCGCATGGCGTTCGTCAGCGACCGCCGCGGGCTGCCCGAACTCTGGGTTCAGGATGTCGCGGCCCTCACTGACGCCCCAGACGACGTGTTGCCCAGCGCCTCGCCGATCCACCTCAGCGACGACCCGGTGATCGCGGTGACCTGGTCGGCCGACAGTGCCTGGCTCGCGTGCTCAGTCGCGACCGACGGCGGAGTGCGCAGCCAGGTCTGGGTGGTGAGGCCCGACGGAACCGACGCCCGCCGCATTGCCGGCAGCCGCGATCAGCACGCCGAACTCGGGCCGTGGAGCCGCAGCGGCCACCGCGTCGTCGTCACCGTGCCGAGCGTCGAGGTCGGCGAGCCCACCCGCACCTTCCTCGTCGACCCGGCGACGGGACGCACCGAGCCCCTCGCTGTCGGCGAGCTCATCCACGTGCTCGACCTCTCCGTGGGGGAAGAGCTCGCCGTACTTCGCGACGGACGCCGCGGCCACGAGTTCTGCGTGGTCGTCGACCGGGTGAACGACGCGGACCATCCGCTGCTGCCGCACCCCTCCACCGGGTCGACCGCGGTCGCCCTGCTGCGTCCGGCCCCCACCGGCACCGGAGCCCCGCTCGTCGCCTACCTCGCCACAGAGGTGGATGCTCCCCGTCACCGCCTCGTCGCGCTCCCCCTCGGCCCCGCGGGACTCCGCGGCGCTGCCCGGGTGCTCGCCGAACGCGGCGACGCCGAACTCGAGGCGCTCGACGCCGACGACGCGGGCCGACTGCTGCTGCTCGTCTGGAACCACGCCGGCTGCAGTGAGCTCGAGCTGCTCGACACGACGACGGGCGAACGCACCGCCGTGCCCGACCTGCCGGGACTGGTCGCGTCATCGCCGGTACTCAGTCGTGACGGCTCCACGGTCATCCTGAGCGTGGAGGGGCCGACGCATCCCCGTGAACTCTGGCGCCTCGACACCCGGGCGCTCACCTGGCACCGCGTCACGCAGGTGCCCGATCTGCCACCGGTCGACCTCGTCGAGCCGACCCTCGAATCATACGCGGGACTCGACGGGTTGCCGTTGACCGGCTGGCTCTACCGGGTTCAGGATGCCCGGGGTTCCGTCTCGGGCGAACCCGACCCCGCCCGGGGCTCTGCCATGCTGAGCCTGCACGGCGGTCCCGAGTCGCAGGAACGCCCGACGTTCAACCCGCAGTACCAGGCCATGCTCGCCGCCGGAATCGCGGTGTTCGCACCCAACGTGCGCGGGTCATCCGGATTCGGCCGGGAGTTCGGCCACCTCGACGACGTGCGGGGACGCCAGGGCGCCTTCGACGATGTTCTCGCCACCGCGGGCCATCTCGTCACCCTCGGGGTGGCCGACAGGAGACGGATCGCCGTGACCGGCCGATCGTACGGCGGTTACCTCACGCTCGCGGCGCTGGCCTTCTCGCCCGGCGTCTTCGCGGCAGGGATCGACATCTGCGGCATGTCGCACCTGCTCACCTTCTACCGCGACACCGAGCCGTGGATCGCCGCCGCTGCCGTGACGAAGTACGGGCACCCCGAACACGATCGCAAGCTGCTGCGCCGGCTGTCGCCGCTCACTGCGGTGTCGGCGATCGACGTTCCCCTCCTGGTGGCGCACGGGGAGCTCGACACGAACGTGCCCGTGAACGAGGCCCACCAGGTGGTCGCTGCGCTGGGTGAGATCGGCCGCGCGGTCGAGTACCTCGAACTCGCCGGGGAGGGCCACGAGTACCGGCGCGCCGACTCCCGCCAGCGCCTCGCCGAGGCGATGGTGCGGTTCCTCGCGGCGAACCTCTAGTTCTTGGGCTTGTCGAAGCGCGCGCCAGCCGGGTTCGGTCCGGACGCCGCGAAGACGATCAGCACAATGGCGCCCACCAGAGGAACCAAACCGATGAAGATCCAGTAACCGGACCGGTTCGTGTCGTGCAGACGGCGAGCCAGCGACATCATTCTGTTTCGAGAAGAACCGGCGAACGGCCACCCCGAGCGGAGCGTTGTAATAAGGCGCCTAGAGCGGCGCCGGCCCACCGGGCGCGGACGACGACGACGGGGGCTGAAGAAGCGGGACAGGTGGCATCGTCACGGGAGCATCCTCGGGTCGCGTTTTCGACCGAACTGTTCGATCGCCACCATCTTTGCCTTTGCCGACAGACTCAGGGAAGAGACCCTAGTGGAGGGCTGGCACTCGACAAGACGATGGCCTCGCTAGGGGGCCCGTCGTCGTCCCGGTCGCCCAGATCGCGGTCGAAGACCCGCCGCACCGAATTGCCGGCGAGATCCTCCAGGCGGGACTGAATGATGAGGCGCCAGTCGCCGGGCGCTTCCCGGGTGCGGGATGCCCGCGGAACGAACACCCACTCGCTCGCGTCGACGTTAATCGAGCTGTCTCCAGACACCGGATGCCCCGACCCATCGACCACATGCAGGCATCGCTCGACGAGCATCCGGTCGAGCGGCCTGTCGAACCGCACCACCAGCGGCGCCCCGACTGTCTCGGGCCAGCTCACCCGCCACCGGTCAGGATCGACACGGGAGCGCTCCGCCGGCCCCACGACGAACGTGCGCTGGGCACCCGCGCCCAGCTCGGCGCCCATCGCATCGCGGAACGCCCGGTCGACGACGAGAGTCACCGTCGATCCCTCGACCAGCGGCGGCCCGGCCTGCACATTGGGCTGCAGCCCGCGCTTGATGCGTCCCGGCTCGAGCAGCACCGTCAGATGGCGGCGCGCCCGATCCCACAGCTCGGGCGGCATCACGAGCAGGGCTCCGGGGATGATCGCACCGCTCGCATCGCGCAGGTGCACGTGGCCGGCTGCCGAACCCTCCGCCATCTCGCGCGAGAACGTCACCCTGAACCGGAAAAGGTTCGCCGGCACCCGGGCGCCCCCCGGGTCGATGGATTCGACGGCCGCGGCGGCGGGAGCGCCCCCGCCTGGCGCGGCGGACGAGGCTGGCCCGGCGGTCGAAGCTGGGCCGGCGGTCGAAGCTGGGCCGGCGATCGAATCTGGGCGAGGCACGGTCAGGCGGGCGAGCTCGCGCCAGGGTTCCTCGGCAGCGGCGTCGGGCGCCGCCGCGCCATCCGGCTCGCGCCGCTCGAGCACCACCCAGGCGCTGCCGGGTGCGGCACCGAACCGGGGAGTGAACCGAGCCGTGCCGCCCTCCCGCAGCCAGGAACCGGCGGTCGCGACGAGGTCGGCACCGAGCTGCAGCGCCCCGAGCGGAACGACGGTCAGCGCGACGGGCAGGTCGCATCCGGAGACGACGACAACGCTGTCGGCCCATTCCGCGCGCACCGTCCCGACGCCCTGTGCTGCGTCGCTCACCGCCACCACACCTCCCTGCCATCGCCAGGCCGTCTGCGCCCCGCCCGCTCAGAGCACCTCCGCCGTCAGCGTGCGCAGGTGAAGCTCGCCGCCCTCCTCCTGCACCACCACGATGCTGCGGCGGTCAAGGTTCGCCATCCACGTGACACCGGGGTGGTCGAGGCTCTCCCGCGGAACCCCCATCGAGGCACCCTCCGCCGACAGTCCCAGCGTGAGCCCCGACTGCCCGCCGATCGACGCCGCCGGGATCTTCAGCAGCGGGTGCCGCGTGTTCGAGACCAGCAGAAACTCCTCACCGTCCCGTTCGTACGACACCAGGCTGAACGGCTGGTTCATCGGACCGAGCTCGGCCACGGTGCGTCCCCGCACCAGACCCTCCCCGCGTAGGTCGGCGACCGAGAAGACCGCAACCGGTGTGCAGGTGTAGGTCGCGAGGATGCTCGCGCCCCCGTCGAATGATGTCAGCGCCCGGATCGGCGACTGCGTCTCATACTTTCCGTGGTCGACATGGAAGATCTCGACCGAGGTGGCAACGGTCGACCCGTCGAAGGGGAACGGTATCCGCCGCAGCCGCGACGTGAACTCCTCGTTGCTGAGCCCCGCCACGAACAGCGCCCCGTCGACCCACGCCAGGTCGGTGATCGTCGACCGGTAGAGCGGAACCTGCGCGATGTTGAGCGTCACACCGTGGATCTCGCGGGGCTTCGAACTCGCCTCCATGCCGTCGAGCCACACGTCCTGCCGTTCATCGTCGGCGTCGGGCGCATCGTCGAGGTCGACCGCCGTGAAGGGTAGCTCGTCGAGCTCGACCACGCTGAGCTGCCCCGCTGCATCCGCCCGGACGATGGCGACCCGACCCTCGGCCCCCGACCCGCGGGCGACACTCAGGTACGTCTCGTGCGACACCGGATGCACGGCCAACCCCTTGACGAGAACGTCCGTCTGCTCGACCCCCAGCAAGGAGGCGAGTTTCGCGTCGAGGTGGTCGACGCGCACCTCCGTGGTGCCCGCTGCGCCGGGCGCGCCCGCTTCGGCGGTGTCTTCGCTCCGCACCTCGAACGCCAGTACCCGGGCCCGCGTCACATCGGCGGCGAACAGCACCGCCCCGCCCCCCGGCGACACCCCTGCAACCAACAGCAGCGGCCCGGCGGACTGCAACGTAGAGGGGGTGGTCGACGTCATCGCAAACTCTCCTGTCTGGCGGAGGGCACCCTTCGCCTCCTCCAGCCTAAGTCGGTTTCAAAGCCGCGCCACCCTGCTCAACACACGCTCCTCGTGTCGACACCGGTGACGCCCACGGAGGAGGGTCGCCCGCCAGATCATCCGCTAGAGCCTGTGGGCATCCCAGCGGTGTGCGATCGACACGATCTCTACGACCAGGTGCCGATCTTCGACCCGGTAGATGACGCGATACTCGCCGCGCCGTGCGGAATACAGAGGCCACAGAGGAGCTTCCAGCTGCTTGCCAAGACGCTTCGGGTTGCCGGCGAGCGCACCCATGATGAATTCGAAGGCTGCAGCCGCCACCTTCTCGGGCAGTTGCTTCGACAGTGCCCGACGTGCTGCTTTCGAGAACCGAACGTCGTAGCCTTCACTCACCGATCGGCGCGCCCCGCCTCGACCATGATCGCCCGCATCTCGTCTGAGCTCACGGAGTCACCGGCAGCAAGGTCGTCGAGGCCCTGACGAATGTCGCGCATGAGCTCGGAGTCGCTCAGGACTGCCACCGTCTCGACAAGGGAATCGTAGTCGTCGGCGCCCAGTAACACAGCCGATCGGCTTCCGTTGCGCGTGACTTCGAAGCGCTCGTGGGTCATCGAGGCGGACTCCACGAGCTTCGAGAAGTTGGCCCGGGCATCCGCTACGGAGAGAGTCGTCATGTACACAATTCTAGCGCACATTGCCTGGTCGGCAGAGAAGAAGGGCCCGCGCAGTGCGCGGGCCCTTTGGTGGTGGACCTAACGCGAAGGATTTCAAACTTGCCCCCAGAACTCAGACGGCTGATCACGGAGACCCCATTCTGATCAGCGGTTTCGCGTCTGCCTCAAGAAGCGCGACTGCAATTTGGAACTGTCGCCTTAGTTCCGAAGTTGGTCAATGGATACCCGCTTCAAGCCGTTGGACACGACGTGGGAGTGCTGGATTGTCGGCAACGAGATCTCCGACACCGTCAAACACTAACTCGGTCAGAGCAACGAGCCGCCAGACATTTCCGATCAATACGAAGAGGATGGCTACCGCGTAAAAATTCTCTCGGTGACCTGGGCCAGATAATTCAAAAGGTGAGACACCGACTTGAGTTCGTAAGAGATCAACTCGGCTAAGACCCACCCTCAAAGTCCAGATTGGACTACCTTCGCGAAAACGGTCCCAAGTTCTGCGAATAGTAACCATGCCACTCCCAGAGCGCCCGCCAATGGAACGGCGGGTCTAACTGGGGTCGCCGGAAATTGGCGACGAGGACACGATCGTTCACCTGGTAGTCGTTGTCAACATCCTGAATGCGCGGTCCACCGGTTCCTGTCGTGACGATGACATTCGTCTGACGCTGGAGTAGTTCTTTGAGCTGTTCGATCGACAACGGCTGGGCCTCCTATCGATTCTTCCCGTTGCTAGTCGTCAACATCTTCCATACCGACCTTGCCCTCAAGTACTGCAAGTACTTCAGACTCAAGGCTGAGGTTCCCTTGCGCACCGAGTTCATTCATGTATGCCTCGGCGACCCGCTTCAACTCGTCGTCACCAGACCTGATCGCATTCGCAATGACCAAGGGAATCGCGTGCCGGCTCAGGTCAAATGCCACACGCCCGCCTTCGGCGCGACCGCCCAGCAGAAGCTTCAATACCGCGAGCGCACTGGCAGGATCGGTGGCCGATGCCTGAGCGAGTTCCTTCCCGATCATGTACCGCTCGGTCGCAATACCCGGCTCAAGTTCTAGCGCGTCACCAAGGCGTGGAAGCCACCACTCCGCAGAGAAGGATTCACTCTTGGCGAGCCAGTAGATGCCCTCGAGTTCCTTGCTATCTTCCGGATGCTCTCGAACGTGACTGATCCGGTCGTCCCAGAGCCCTCCGAACCGATCGCGAATCGCGTCTTCAACTGTCGTGGCGTGAAAGAACGACCAAGCGATCTTGCCCAGGGCATTGCCTCGGACCGCCGGAGTCGTATGCGCGAAGAACGCCTGGAAGACCGTGTCCTCTTTGGTGATGTGTCCCAACACCAGAGCGTCGATTGCCCACTCACCGATCCGAGGTAGAGGATCGGACTCACCCTTCCAGCCCGCCACAAGCGACTCGCCGACATCGATGGCCGCAAGCATCGCCGGTGTCAGGAGCTCATAGATGGCCTGATTGTAGCGGTGCGTCGCCATAGCCGTTGTCAGCACGATCTGCTGTTCGACCGAGATGGAGTTCCTAGTACCGACTAGGTCTTCTAGGTGGGTGCCAAGCCAGTCGGGTGCGCTCGTCAACAGACGACCCAAGCCTTCGCCGAGAGCCGCGCGGCCCGCACCGTGCTGGTCGACGCGTGACATCTCAGACTCGATAGCTTTGAGCGCATCGCGCTGCCAGGATGCACCCTCCGAGCGTGTCGCGGCGACTATCAAGGCTCGAACCCTGCTGGGCCACTGCCAGTTGAGCGACATGTTGAGCGGGTCCCAACCGGAACCTTCGTGTTTGTAGCTGTCGTAGTTGACCCATGCGTCTTCACTATCGGAGCGATCGATCAGGAGCTGTGCGAAGCGTTCCTCATAGTCCTCCGGGACCACAACCGGGCCTCGTTGCTTTAGTAGCTCGTCAAGCAGTCCGATAGCCGCGTCCTTTGCCCCGCCGTAGTCCTTGTCGTCATCGAAGTCACCGCCTTCGACCGGGAAGGGAGAAGCCAACGAGTGATCGAGGACAAACTCCAGTAGCTCTGCGGATTGCGGCCAATCGAGCTCGAGATCCGCCTTTAACGCTGCCTCCCATCCCTGCAAGATCGCGCGCAAGTAGGTGGGACGAAGTTGGTTTCCCAAGTTCGGCACTCCGCTCAGGGCGAGCGGGTGGGTTGTCAACAGACCCGAGAGCGCCCTGCCTTGGCCCTCGTGGGATGGTTCGGGGCCCCATCCATCGCCCTTGTCGTGCCAGTTGGCGAGGTGAACAACGAGCTCGGCCGGTGCCATCGCCGCCATTTCATCCTGGCCCGTGTGTGGGTTAGGGCCAGTCCAGCTTGTGACTCGACCCATCGGTTCGAGGGGGTCGTCGATCACGCCGTTGGCCACATTGAGCTTCGCGAGATCTTCACGCAATTCCGCTGGGAGCGCGTCACGGCCGATTGCCGAGAGCCAACTGTGCCTGTAGCGCTGGGCTTTGGCCTGAATGCTCTCTTCCCATTGCTCGTCTTCGAGCCCTTCCGGGCGGACGAGTCGCTCTCGCATCCAGGCAAGGTCTGTCTCGAATGCTTTCGCGAGAAACGGCGTCACCACCGAGGTTGCTGAGTTGTCCGCGCGCGCGGCAGCTTGCGCCAGCCGTGCGTATTCGACACGGAGGTACTCATCGTCGGATTCCGCATCGCCAAGCACTTGCTTCGCGGAGCCCAGGAGGGTCGCGCTGACATTACCTGCGTCGATCTCCTGACGAATTGTCTCGGCCAATACGTAGATAGCAATCTTCCGTAACAGCTTCACGCCGCTGCGCAACAAGACATTCACCGTCTCGACTGGATCTGCGAGCATCGCCGGAATTGCCACATCGCGGACTGCGTCTATGAGCGCGTCCTCTGGGCGATCGGTTGAGTCACCGCGCGAGTCAATAGAAGACCTGTCCATTGCACTGAAGTCATGCTCACCCGCGGCGTGACCGGACGAGTGGACGTATGACGTCAACCACCCAACCAGCGCCTTAAGCGCGTTCTCCCCCAGGGCTGGGACTATCCGGGGCAATTCCTCCCCGTACCAATACTCCTCCAGCAGAAGTTCGGGCATGCGAATTGCCGTGGTTTCGTCACCCGGACGAGCCTGGAAGAGGGCGTTCGCGAGCCAGCGACCGAGACGCGGCTGCCCGCCAGCGAGCAAGTTGACCGCGAGCGAAACGGGCGAACGAGGGTCTGTCCTCCACCCGAGCCCAGTCGTCACCCACTTCTTGAGCAGTGGTTCCAGTCGAACACTCGATTCGGCAGGAATCTGAGATCCAATATCGAACACGGCGCGACGGACCCAGGCGTTGTTACTGTCCTGCAGCTGTAGCAATACATCGACGACCTCGTCGGGCGCTTGTGGCGCGATACGAGTCAGATACGAAAGCTCAGGCCAGTAGGTGTCGCGGATGAACCCGTCTCCAGTCGGCTCCGGCTCCGGCGGGTTCGTGAACGCTCCAGCCTCCAGTAGTGGACGAACCCAGAGCGGGTTCTCGAGTCCCTCGTAGAAAATCCGACGGAGTTGGAAAGTCGGAATCTTCAGGAGGGTCGCGTGCACCTGATCGGGACTTGGCGTGCGGTAGTTAGGCATCGGCTTCGTCCTCCATGGCGTTGATTTCCGCGAGCAAGTCATCAATGGAATGCCTGCTAGTGAAGAACGCAGTGATCACGCCGTCTAGCAGCTCTTCAACGATGCCGACACGCTCACGGATTTCGTCATCGCTAGGCAAGTCAGACTCCGCGACATCGCGTTCGTGTAGATGCGCCCACTTCACGAAGTAGTCGCGAGACTCGATCCAACTCGAAACCGCCGCATGGCTTGCGTTGCCGTCGTCCGTGATCAGCGCAGCAACGTCGTCTCGAACCCGACGCTTCTCGTGGATCGAGGCCTTGAATAGCTTGTCCATCGCAGCTGCTACTTCCTGGGGAACCGGGACGGACCCACCCTCGCCGTCCAGCTCAAGCTCTGGGAACCGAGAGAGCAAATCGGGAAGCGCCTTGACCTGGTCACCAGAGGAAGGCTTGAATCTCGGCGCAGTCGGACGACCCAGTGCCCCAAGTACCCTGTTCATCAGTTCACGCATGCAGTGCCCGATGAACGCTACGCGCGTTCGGCGATCCAGCACTTCGAGCTCGCCACCGAGCAACATCAGCGCCGTTCGGTAGAAGTTGGCGAGCTCCAATCGCTTGCCCTCCAAAGCAGCGAGAATCCGCTGCTCCCTTTCGTCCATGAATGCGCTCGGCCTAGACATTCAGACCTACGCGCCGACCGTACCGTTCGCAAACAGTTCGGCCTGTTCGAGAACGAACTCGACCGCCTTGTCCTCCTGGTAAGGCGGACAGTCGTACTTGGCGAGGGGCCGCCGTACCTTCGCGCGCCTGACGGGTATTCTGGAGGGCCTGTTTGTGCAGCTGGCTAATCCGCCCCGCCGTCACTCCGAGCTCTTCAGCCATGTCTTTGTTCTTCCGCCCGTCCCGATACAGAGTCAGGACGAGCAATCGTTCGTCCTCAGGAACTTCAGCGAGCGCGCGGTTCACTAAGTTCGCGGCGCGACCACGGTCGAATTCTGCTTCAAAGGTCTTCACCCCGGCAATGTCGACGGAGACCGCGATTGCGTTATCGCCTCGTCGGTCGTGGCCAGCCTCCTGAAGTTTAATATCGACAGCCCGATTCCGGACCGCACTACTGAGATAGAAGGCCGAGTTTTCGACTTTGTGCTCCGGAAGCGTCTTCATGAGATGGGCGAAGACTTCGTGTACCGCATCCTCAGCTCGATGCACAGCACTGAACCTAACCAGCTGATGTTTGGCCGCACGCAAAAGCGCCTCCCGATGCTCCAGATAGAGGGCGGCGAGATCAGGTGCGCGCGCCATAGTGCCTTCACCCATTCGGTTCCTCGATCACCTTCGAATTTCCATATAGCTGGTAGGCGAGGCAGCCATCATCTCGTTTAGGACAATCCAACCGTGACAGACATTGTCGATCAAGCCCAATGACGCGGTCTCAGCCCGTCGGCATTGAACAACGATGATATTTAGGAGCGCCAGCGAAATTGGGGCGCGATTACATTCAGATATAGAAAGCTTAAATACAAGCAAAAGGGGCTACAACGGTTGTGAGGCTGACCCCGTTTCCCGGACAGGTGGTTGGTTGGTCAGGCTGCCAGTGTGAGCTGGCGGCGTTCGTACTCTAATGGACTGAGGTAGCCGATGCCGGAGTGGCGTCGGCGGGCGTTGTACCAGC